>NZ_JAAMQI010000029.1 GCF_013523165.1 Pseudomonas entomophila | reverse complement strand
CGTACAAACAGATCGTCTGTGCGGCCATGCGCAAGCTGCTGCACCTGGTGTATGGCGTGGTGAAATCCGACAAACCATTCGACCCTCAGATCGCACTTGCGATGTGAGGATCAAGACGGTATCTACAAAAGAACGGTAGCATCCTGGCAAATCAGTGCTGCGGTCCATCTGTAGGACCGGCCACGATCGGCCCCGCAGGGGCCGTAGAATCAGCCATTCAACCCCTCCAGCCATACGTGGGCTTGCAAGCCCCATGGATACGGCGGTCTCAGCACATCCTGTGGGAGCCGGCTTGCCGGCGATGGCGCCGGGCCACGCGCCACGCGCCACGCGCCACACAGGGTGAAGACTTCATGCGCCCCACACCGCACTTTTCACGACCTCGACGGTCTACCGACTCTTGCCTGTGGCCATCGTGCACGTCAGTCCGGGCCAAACGCAAACGGCTTGTGTAGGATGGTCCCGCAGCCTCGGGCCGCTGCCAGTCATAGGGAGATCTTCATGCGCGTGTTGTCATCCGCTGCCGCCTTGGCGCTCACGGCCCTGAGCCTGATGCCCTGTGCGCCGGCCCATGCCCTGAGCGGCGAGGAAACGCAGCTGATCGATTCGATCAACCACTACCGCAGCCAGACCCAGGCCTGCGGTGGCGAAGCCTCCCTGGAGCTGGCGCCGCTCAACAGCGACACGCGCCTGGCGCTGTCCCCGGAGGGCACGCGCGACCTGCAGCAGGCCATGACCCAGGCGGCCTACCCCATGGTCAATGTCCAGGCCATCAGCCTGTCCGGCCCCCGCAATGCCCAGGCGGCGATGCAGGTGATCGAGGAAAGCTTCTGCCAGGTCGTGCTCGACCCGCAATTCGTCGACATCGGCGTCAGCCAGGAGGGCCGCGACTGGCGCATCGTCCTGGCCCGCCCGCTGCTCAGTGGGCGCCTGGGCGATTGGCAGGTCGAAGGCCAGAAGCTGCTTCAGGAGATCAACGCCGCGCGCAGCCTGCCACGTCAGTGCGGCGGGCAACCCTTCGCCCAGGCCGGCGCCCTCACCTGGAGCACCACCCTGGCAGGGGTGGCCGCCACCCATACCCGCGCCATGGCCAATCAGAACTACTTCGACCACATCGACAAGGAAGGCCGCACGCCAGGTGACCGTGCCGAGCTGGCCGGCTATCTGTACCAGCAGATCGGCGAGAACATCGCCGCCGGCCGCGACACGCCGCGCAAGGTGGTCGATGGCTGGCTGGCCAGCCCTGGGCATTGCGCGACCTTGATGAACCCGGACTTCACCGAATTGGGGGCCGCCTATGCCGTGGACCCCAAGAGCGATGCCGGCATCTACTGGACCGGCCTGTTCGGTACGCCACAGTGACGCAAGCGCGATCGCAGCGCCGGGTCACTCAATAGTCGAAACGGTCCACCGCGCGCCGACGCTCGTTGTCGTCACGCCGATCATAGCTGGCGGTGGTCTGGATGTTGGCGTGGTGCGCGAGCTTCTGAGCGATCGACAGGTCGTGTTCTTCGATCACCCGGGTGATGAAGGCACGTCGGAAGTCATGGGGCATGATCTTGATACCGACCTGGGCGCCCCGCTGACGGGCGATGTAGTAGATGGCATGCTTGGTGATGCGCGCACGGGTGATGTGGTTGCCCCGACGAATGCGGTTGAACAGGAAGCTGTCGTCCTCCACGCCAGGGGGTAATGCGTCGCGACGCAAGCTCAGCCAGGCCTGGAGTCGCTCGAAGACCCAAGGCGGCGCGTACTTGATCAGCTGACGGTTACCCTTGCCCAGCACCTGCACGCTGCGTTCCTCGAAATCCACCTGACCCAGGTCGATGTCCACCGACTCCGATTTGCGCATGCCCGTGCCGTACAGCAACGCGATGATCGCGGCATCACGAATGCCTTGCGGCCTGGGGTCGGCAGCGCAGACGTCCATCAGCTCGCGGATCAGGCTGCGGCGCAAGTTGCGCCCAGGGGGCAGTCGGCTGCCTGCGGCCGGCTTGACCTCACGGATCTTGAGCAACCGGTCATGGGAGATCAGCTCCAGGCGCCAGGCTTCGTTCATCACGCCGCGCACGGCGTTGACGTAGAGCGACGAGGTGTTGGGCGCGAACCCATCGGCGCGCAAGGCGGCCACCAGCCCGATCACGTGCCCGGCCTCGAGCTGGTGCCAGGGCACGTCGAGGACGTCGCAATCGTCGAACCCCAGGCGGTCAGCGACGTCCTGCAGGACGTAGCGCATGGTCAGTTGACTGGACGGGGCCAGACGCGCGAGGTAGTGCGACAGCGGGTTGAGCGGAAGACTGGGCAAAACGAGGTCCTGTGCACGCGGGATGAACGCTTGGAAATCGGCTCCACCCGCCAGCGCCTCGGCGCGGAGCCACACGGGATGGTAACCCATTCGACATCCGCAGACGATCCGCAGGTTCGCCGGGTTCGTTGCGCCCCTGTGCTGACCGCCGGTCGGAAAGTCATCGTCCCCGCTCATGCCGCCATCGGCTTTTGCCAGCCCAGGACCTGCGTGCTAGACGTCTGCACGCGCGGTGCAGCGCTTCGTCATGCGCCCTGAAGCACGCGCGTCGCCCCAACGTTCACGCGTCTGTCACGATCGGTACCGGAACATGGGCCTCCAGGTGCTATCGTTACTCTTCGCGCAGACCGAGGATCGGTAGCGCCATCGCCGTGTTCGACTTCGTGGACAAGGAGGCTGGCCGTGAACAAGATGACGTTTCCCAACGCGTGCCAAGTGATGCGCTGGCACTTCCACCCCTTGGGCTTCGAAGCCACCATGGATGCCCCCCGCAGCCTGATCGTGCGCGTCTTCGACCGGTCCAGCGGTGAAACGCTGCTGGCAGTCGCAGGTATCCCTTGCACGGCGATCATGGCCGCTGCCGATGTCGAGCGCATCATCGAAGCGGTGGAGGCGGAGCTGGAAGCCTTCGTGCCCTACTGCACCTTGCGCCACGCCGGCTAGCGCACCACTGGCAGCGGGCGCTGGGCGACCTGCGCTGCGTCGTCCAGCATGACCGGCATCACCTCGCGCACGACGCTGGCCGGCAACGCCTCGGCCGGAACCGGTCGCCCCAGCAGATACCCTTGCAACGCATCGCAGCCCAAGCGCGTGAGAAACGCTCGCTGGGCTTCGGTTTCCACACCCTCGGCGACGATGCGCAGGCCCAAGGCCTGCCCCAGGGCGACGATGGCCGAGATGATCGCGGCATCGTCGCTGTCGTGCTCCAGGTCACGCACGAAGCCGCGGTCGATCTTCAGCTCGTTGGCGGGCAGGCGCTTGAGGTACATCAGGCTCGAATAGCCGGTGCCGAAGTCGTCGATGGACAGGTCCACGCCCATCTCGGCGAGCCTGCCGAGCACCACCAGGCTCGCATCCACATCGTGCATGGCCGTGGTCTCGGTGATCTCCAGGGTCAGGCAATTGGCAGGCAGCCGGTTCTGAACCAGGGCACGCTCCACACTGCCGAGCAGACCAGGATGACAGAACTGGATCGCCGACAGGTTGACCGCGATGCGCCAGCCTTCGAACCCGATGTCCATCCAGGCGCGCATCTGCCGGCAGGCTTCGTTCAGCACCCAGACGCCGATGGGCACGATCAGCCCGGTCTTCTCGGCCAGGCCCACGAAGCGGTCTGGTGACAACAGCCCATGCTCCGGGTGTTGCCAGCGCAGCAGGGCCTCGGCGCCGATCGCCACGCCGGTGGCCGCCTCGAACTTGGGCTGGTAATGCAGGCGGAACTGGTCTTGCTCCAAGGCCACGCGCAAGTCCTGGATCAGCTGGACCTGCAGGCGCGCATTGCTGTTCATCGACGCATCGAAGAACCGGTAGCCGTTCTTGCCGTTGCCCTTGGCGTGGTACATGGCCGCATCGGCATTGCGCAACAGCTCGTGCGCGTCCTGACCGTTACCTGGGTACACCACGATGCCCAGGCTGGCGGACATGACCAGGCGCTGGTCGAGCATGTCGAACGGGCGCGAGACCAGTTCCACCTGAAGCGCGGCCAGGTCCAGCGCATCGTCCGGGCCTTGCAGCTGTGCCAACAGCACGAACTCGTCACCGCCGATGCGCGCCAGGGTGTCGCGCGCTTGCAGAGCGGCCCGCAACCGCGCGGCCACGGCCTTGAGCACCTGATCGCCCAGGTGATGGCCATAGGCATCGTTGATCGGCTTGAAACCGTCCAGGTCGATGAACATCAGCGCAAAACACCCGCCCTGTGCATCGGCCCGCTCGATCGCCTGGTCGATGCGTTCCATCAGCAGCGCCCGGTTGGGCAGGCCGGTCAGGGCATCATGCAGGCTCAACTCGACAAGCTCCTGATTGACCCGCTTCAGCGAGCCCGCCAGTTGCGCAGTGCGCACCTGCATGCGCGCATCCAGCACCGAGGTCAACAAGGCGACGGCCATCACTGCCAAGGTGGTCACCAGCACCGTGTAGTACAGCCCCGAACCACTCAAGCCACTGGCGATCGCGGCGCACACGCTGCCTTCGGGGAAGTTGGCCGCGGCCATGCCGGTGTAGTGCATGCCGACGATCGCCCCCCCCATCAACACGGCCGCCGCGGCACGGATCGGCCGCACGTAGGGCGTGTGCTGGCGCAGCCGAAAGGCGATCCACAACCCGGCCGCCGAGGCGCCGACGGCGATGGCCAGCGACGCCATGAACAAGGTCGGATCGTAGTCGATGCCCGGCTGCATGCGCAGTGCGGCCATACCGGTGTAGTGCATGCTGCTGATGCCGCTGCCCATGATCATCGAGCCTAGCCCCAGTTGTGGCAGCGGCAGCCGTGGCTGGCTGGCCAGCCACAGGGCGAAGCCCGACGACAGGACGGCGATCAGCAGCGAAAGCGCGGTCAGCCCCACGTCGTAGCCCAGCTCGATCGGCAGACGAAACGCCAGCATGCCGATGAAGTGCATGGACCAGATACCCACGCCCATCGCCAGGGCGCCGCCGCCCATCCAGACATAGGCGACACGCCCGCGCGCGGTGGCGATTCGGCCACTCAGGTCAAGTGCGGTGTACGACGCCAGGATCGCCACGCCCAGCGAGATGGCGACCAGTGAGAACGAATAGGTACTTGTGAGCATGCCAAGATCCACGAACGAAGGGCGCGCCATGGTTCCCTGGCTGGCCTGATGAGCAATCAGTGTACTCAGCCATTGATGAAACGCACGATGATTTAGATGAATGATGTCATAGTGCCTGCCAATGGATGATGAACGGTGCGTTTGACCGCGTCTCATGCCGTCGACGCCTGCCCTGTGCCTGCTCGACCAATGGCCCATTCGACCTGAACCGGTTAAGGTAGCGCCCTCACTCCCCGCTTTCCGAGGCCAGGTTTGCCGAACGTCAAGCGAGCCCCCCGTCTAACGCTGCGCACACTGATACTGTCGCTTTCCGCGCTGACGGTGCTGGTCATGCTCTGCACCAGTTATTTCGCCAGCTACCGTGTGCAGCGCCAGTTGCTGATCGATCATGCGTTGGAGTCCAACCGGGTGTATGCGGCAAAGCTGGCGTCGACCACCGAGGCCTTCATCGCCAGCGCGCTCAAGCAACTGGCCGTCAGCGCCAGCGTCCAGGCGCGCCACATGGGCGACGACCAGGCCCTGGCTGCCGAAGTCGACCGCCTGTTGCGTCAGAGCAGCGCATTCAACTCCACCTTTGCCGTCGATGCACGCGGCGTCATGCGGGCCATCTCGCCAGCTACCCTGCACTCTGCGGTTGGTCGGCAGCTGCGAACACCTGGCGCACGCGAGGCCTTGCACGAACGTCGGCCGATCATCTCCACGCCCTATCTGTCGGTGGCCAACAACCTTGTCGTGGTGCTGTCGCAACCGATCTATGGCGCCGATGGCCAGTACCTGGGCTATGTCGGCGGCAGCCTGCACCTGCACCAATCCAACCTCTTCAGCACGCTGCTGGGCGAGCACTTCTACAAGGACGGCTCCTACCTCTACGTGGTCGACCGCCACTTGCGTCTGCTGTATCACCCCGATCCGGCGCGGGTGGGCACTCAGGTCAAGGGCAATGTCATGCTCGATGAACTGGCCGAGCACACCAGCGGCACGCGCAGCCTGATCAACAGTCAAGGCGTGCCCATGCTCGCCGGTTTCGCTACCGTGCCCAGTACCGGTTGGGGGATCGTCGCGCAGCAGCCACAGGCCATGACCTTGGCCCCGCTGCAAGGCCTGGTGCTGAGCATGCTCGAGCTGTCGGCGCCGTTGGTGCTGCTGGGGATCGCGCTGTTGTGGTGGCTGGCGCTGGTCATTGCCCGGCCCTTGTGGCAACTGGCGGCCGGCGCACGGCAGATGGACCATGCCGACACCCGTGAGCGCCTGCAGCGTGTGCGGGCCTGGTACTTCGAGGCCGAGGAACTCAAGCGCGCCCTGCTGTTCGGGCTCAACCTGCTGCATGAACGCATCGGCCGGCTGAACCGCGATGCACAGACCGACCCGTTGACCGGCCTGGTCAACCGCCGCGGGCTGGAGCAGGCGCTGGCCGTGCTCGACGCCGAGCGCCGAGGGTTCTCGGTGATCGTGCTGGACGTCGACCACTTCAAGCGGGTCAACGACACCCAGGGTCACGAGGTCGGCGACCAGGTGCTGCGGCAACTGGCCGACTTGATGCGCGCCGGGTGTCGCGAAGGTGACCTGCTGTGCCGCACCGGGGGCGAGGAGTTCCTCATGCTGCTGCCGAGCGCCAGCCAGGCCGTGGCGCTGGCGGTCGCCGAGCGCCTGCGCCTGTGCGTGGCAAGCACGCTGATCGAGCCGATCGGCACGGTCACGGTATCGCTGGGTGTGGCGCACTGGCACCCCGATGGCCCACTGACCCCAGTGGACGTGCTGAGCCAGGCGGACCGCGCCCTCTACATGGCCAAGCGCGGCGGACGCAACCAGGTGGTGAGTGGCGACGACCTGCCTCGACATGACCCGACGGATGCATCGGTCGAACCCGAAGGAGCGTAAGCGCTGCCGGTGTGGTCTACCGAAGACGTCCGAACCAGGAGCCAACGATGCCCTCACCTGCCCGCCTGGGCTTTGCCTGCCAGTACCGCCACTCTCACCGCAACCTGCCGAACAAGGAACTGGAGGCCCTCGAGCGTACCTTCAACCCCCGCACCACCACCCTGCGCTGGATCAACAGCACCAGTGTGGACACGGCGCGCGCCAAGTTGCTGGAGGTCGTCAAGCACAACCTCGAGGCTCAACTGCGCCTGCTCAAGCACGTCAACACGCTGCCGCCGGCCTTGCACATGGTGCGCCTGAGCAGTGACCTGCTGCCGCTGTACAGCCACCCGCAAGTGGCGCCGTTCTATCAGGACCCTGCCGTCCAACGCCTGCTCGAAGCGCGGTTCGCACGGATCGGCGAGTACGCCCGTGAAGCGGGCATTCGCCTGTCGTTCCACCCGGGCCAGTTCTGCGTGCTGGCCTCGGACCGGCCGGAGGTGGTGGAAAACAGCCTGACCGAGTTCGAGTACCACGCCGACATGATCCGCATGATGGGGTATGGCCGACGCTTCCAGGACTTCAAGTGCAACGTTCACATCGCCGGGCGCCTGGGCGTCGAAGGCATGCGCGCGGTCTGGCCCCGGTTGTCAGAGGTGGCGCGCAACACCTTGACCCTGGAGAACGACGAGAAGACCTATGGCGTCGACGATTGCCTGCAACTGGCCGACCTGGCCCCGGTGGTGCTCGACATCCACCACTGCTGGATCCACGAGAGCGACTACATCGACCCGCACGGCGCCCGGGTGGCGCGCATCGTCGAGAGCTGGCGCGACGTACGGCCGACGATGCATTACTCCCAGCCGCCCGAACGTCTGCAGGCGCTCGGGTTCGATGCCGAGCACAAGCTGGAGATGCCGGTGTTGCTGGAGCAGGTCAACAAGCGCGACCTGTACCCGCACAGCGAGCAGATGTGGAACGACTGGACCAACCGCTATGCGCTGGCGTTTCTGGACCGGTTCGACATGATGTTCGAGGCCAAGCACAAGAACCTGGCGACCCAGGCGTTCTACGAGCGCTACCTGGTGCAGGCCTCGGCCGATCAGGGCGTGCCCTGAGCCCACGAACCGTCTGCCTCGGCCCTGGGCCATTCGGTACCCGGGCTCGCTGCCGAACCCGCCCGAGCCCGTCGATCGGGCGCGCCTGTCTTAAAACTGTCACCTGTACGTCATAACCTCTTTTCATCGTGACGACCGTCACCTCTGGCCAGCAGGCCCCTCACGGAAGGCAACTCTGATGCGCCGCGTCGTTTTCAATCAAAAAGGGGGCGTGGGCAAGTCCAGCATCGCCTGCAACCTGGCCGCGTGCAGCGCCGCGCAGGGCTACCGCACGCTGCTGGTCGACCTCGACGCCCAAGGCAATGCCACGCACTACCTCACCGGCTTGAGCGGCGAGCAGACGCCCCCCGGCATCGTCGACTTCTTCAAGCAGACACTCACCGGCAAGGCCGCCGGCCTGAAGAACCGCGTGGCCATCACCGAGACCCGACACGACCACCTGCACCTGGTGACCGCCAGCGCCGAGCTGCTCGACCTGCAGCCACGGCTGGAGAGCAAGTTCAAGATCAACAAGCTGCGCAAGCTGCTGCTGGAGCTGTCCGAGGACTACGAACGAATCTACATCGACACGCCCCCGGCGTTGAACTTCTATGCCTTCAGCGCCCTGGTCGCGGCCGACCGGCTGCTGATCCCGTTCGACTGCGACCGCTTCTCCCACCAGGCCTTGCTGCAGGTGATGGCCCATGCCGAGGAGTTGCGCCAGGACCACAACGAAGACCTGGTGGTGGAAGGGATCGTCATCAACCAGTTCGACGGGCGCACGACGCTGCACCCGGCCCTGGTCGAGCAGTTGATCGCCGAGGGCCTGCCGGTGCTGCCCACGTACCTGAGCCATTCGGTGAAGATGCGCGACTCCCATGAATGCTCGACGCCCCTGGCGCACCTTGCGCCCCGGCATCGCCTGACGCACGAGTTCTTCGCCCTGCTCGAACGCCTGGAAAGCCATGCCTGAACAGGGCGCATCGCGCGAAAAGCCGAACCCTGCGCAGCGTCGTGGGTCGATAGCCAAAGGGCATCATTGAGCAGACGCGGCCTCCGGTGCGCCAGGCAGTGCGCGTTGCAGCGACTGTCGATACGCCGACGCCTACGAACCTGACCTCAGGCCTGCAGGTGCAAGACGCGTCTGGGTCCACGGTGCCCACTGCTTTCTATCCTCTGGCAAAGTGGGGCTTCATGAACGATTCTTCGATGGCTCGATGGCAGCACGCCGACCCGGTGCGCGACGCGGACGGTTACCTGCCCTTGGAAGCCTATGGCGCACTGGGCGATGGCCGCTCGGTCGCCCTGGTCGGGTGGGATGGCAGCATCGACTGGTGGTGCGTGCCGCACATGGATTCGCCGCCCCTGTTCGACCGCCTCCTGGCGCCGGACACGGGCGGGTATTTCCAGCTTCGTCCGCAGGACGCCTTCACCGTGGCACGTCGTTACCTGCCTGGCAGCAACGTGCTGGAAACCGTGTTCAGCACGGCCGGTGGCAAGGCGCGGGTCGTCGAGTCGCTCAACAGCGGCCCGGCCGGACGCCTGCCCTGGGCGGAGCTGGCGCGTCGTGTCGAATGCCTGGAAGGCACGGTGGTGTTCGAAGTGACCATGGCGTTCGGCACCCAGGCCAACAAGATCGCGCCCTACCTCACCCCCAACGACAACGGCTGCGTATTCCATGCCGGTCAGGTGCTCGGCACGTTCCTGCACGGCGCCCATACCCGTGTCGAGCGCCGTGACGACCTGGGCCTGCAGGCGTTCATCACCCTGCAACAGGGCGAGCGTGAGGTGGTGGCGTTGGTCGCCGGGTACGACGAGCCCCTGGTAGTGCCCCCGCTGGACCTGATCGACGCGCGCATCGACGGCTCCGACAAGGAATGGCGACAGTGGTCCGAGAGCCTGCTCTACGAAGGTGACGATCAGGGACTGGTCGTGCGCAGCGCGCTGGCCCTCAAGCTGCTGCTGTCGTCCCCCAGCGGCTCGATCATGGCCGCCGCGACCACTTCCCTGCCTGAACGCATCGGGGGCGACAAGAACTACGACTACCGTTTCGCCTGGGTGCGCGACGCAGGCTATACCATCGAGGCCTTCATCGGCATCGGTGCGCTGCCCGAGGCGCAGGCTGCGTTCAAGTGGCTGCTCAAGCGCCTGGGCGAGCACGGCCCGCAAGTCTGCTACACCCTCGATGGCTGCCTGGGCAAGACCTCCGAACCCATCGACCTGCCTGGCTACAAGCACTCCCCGCCCATCGTCGGCAATCGCGCGGTGGACCAGCATCAGCACGGTATCTTCGGCGACATCTTCGAGACCGCGCGGTGCTTCATCGACAAGGGCAACATCCTCGACGCCTCCAGCGCCAGGGTGCTCTCGGAGCTGGCCGATCGCTGCGCCGACAGCTGGCGCCTGGCCGACTGCGGCATCTGGGAACTGCCCGAGGCGCGTCACTACACCATGTCCAAGATCAGTTGCTGGCAAGCCTTGAGCCGCGCCGTGGAACTGGCCGATGGCGGGCACCTGCCGACCACCTGTCGCGATCGCTGGAACCGTGAGCGGCAGCGGGTCTACGACTGGATCGAAACCCATTGCTGGAGCGAGCGCCGCCAGGCCTACAGCTTCCACCAGGGCAGTGACGAGGTGGATGCCTCGCTGGCGCTGGCGGTGCGTTTCGGCTACCCCAACAAGGAGCGGCTGCGCTCGACCCTCGAAGCCATCGACGACGAACTGCGCCATGGCGCGTTCCATTACCGCTACAGCCACGTGCACGAGGAAGAAGCCTGTTTCCTGGCCTGCACGTTCTGGATGGTGCAGGCGTTCAACCTGCTGGGTGAAGGCGCACGGGCACGCCATCTGTTCGACGACGCGGTCGCCGGGCTGCATCGTGGGGTAGGTATCTACTCGGAGATGGTCGAGGCCGACACGGGCCACTTCCTGGGCAACCTGCCCCAGGGGCTGACCCACCTGGCCCTGCTGGGCGCAGCGTGCAGCCTGGCGGGGATCAACCCGGAGCGATAGAGAAGCGGCGGGAGCGGCTTGCAGTAGGACGCAAGCCGCTACTGCAAGCTACAAGCTACAAGCCTTGGCGTCGCCTCGACATCCTGTGGATGCCTGGCGAATCGCCCTGCCGTCCGCTCGCCGCTTACCGCTCACCTTTTCACTGGGTCGGATCCTCGGTGTCGACGTACTCCGGCACCTTGGCCAGCGGGAACTTGCGCTGCTGGTCGCGTCGGGCATGGGGCTTGGGCGCCAGGGGTTCGAGCGTCTGCGGCTGGCCCGTCTCCAGGGCGCGCTCGATGGCTTCGATCACGCGCACGTCGCGCCAGCCTTCCTCGCCGCACGGTTCGACCGGCAGGTTCTGCAGGATGCAGTCGGAGAAATAGGCCGTCTCGCCTGCGAACTGATCGACCACCGGGAAGGTGTGCACCGTGGTGTCATCGTCGAAGGTGGCGCGGTAGGCGATGCCGACGCCCTCCCCGTAGCCGAAGCACGGCGACGCCTCGATTTCACCCTGGGTCCCCAGCAACTGGAAGCGCTCGGAACTGGGCAGGGTGTAGCTGAGGGTGAACTGGGCCAGGCGCTCCTGCGGGAAGCGCAGCGAGACCGTCACCGTGTCCCAGGTGTTGACCTCGCTGCCAGGGGAACGCACGCCCACTGCGCTCACTTCGATGGGCTCTGCATTGAACAGCTGGCGCACCATGTTCAGAGGGTACGGCCCCATGTCCGGCACCGGCCCGGCAGCGAAGCCGCACTGCGCACGGTGGTTGCTCGGGCGCACGGTCTGGGTGAAGGTGGAGGTGAACAGCCGGGCATCGCCGAAATCGCCCTTGTTGACCCGCTCGATCATGTCCAGCGTGCCGGGCTCGGCATGCAGCCGGTAGGCGATCATCAGCTTGGCGCCCGAGCGCTTAGCGGCCGCGTTCATCTGCTCGCAGTCTTCCAGGCTGGCGGCCATGGGCTTTTCCAGCAGCACATGGATGCCGGCCTCGAGGGCCGGGACCACGAATTCGGTGTGACGGAAGTTCGGCGTGGCGACGTAGACCGCGTCGATCTCGCCCGACTTGAGCAGCTCGGGGAACTGCTCGTAGGTGTAGCTTTTCAGGCCATAGAGGCCGGCCAGCTTGTCGGCCTTCTCCGGGTCGCCAGTGACCAGCGCGGTCATCACGGAGTTGTCGGTCTGACCCACGCCTGGCATGAATGCCCCTTGGGAGATCGAACCGCCACCAACGACCGCATAACGGATCTTGCCATCTGGGTTGGGCATGTAGTGCTCCTTCGTCATAGGGTGTAAGGCTCTAGAGGTGTGGGCAAACGCATGCCGGACGAGTTCAGAAATTCTCGCGTCGCCCGCTGGCCGCTTCGCGCATCGCTTGCAGGAAAAAAGCCGTTACGAGCCCGATTTTCGTTCAGGCGCCGATGATCTAGGCTCTGGCCGCACGTTTTCACCCGTCCCAGACGCCCCCATGCCAAGGAAGCTCGATGTTCGCTCTGCCCTACCGCGCCACCCGCCTCGCTTTCGCTACCTCGCTGCTGTGCATGACCACCTGGCTCATGGGCTGTCAGACGCGTCCCACACCGCCGCCCTCCGCCGCCGACCTGGAAGCGGCCGACCTGTTCACGCGCCATGCCCAAGCGATCCTGATGCGTGACATGGCCCAGGCCAACGTTCGGAACCTGAGCGGCGTGTTGCGCCTGAAGATCCGCCTGGCCGCTGACAACAGCACCATCGGGTGTGAGCTGCTGCCCGTCGATCGTGTGCGTGATGCACCGTTGCTGTTGGCGGCCAATCGGACGGGCACGTCCGCCAGCCCCCCTGCACTGAAGCGCTTGGTCATCGACCAGTGCTGGAAGAGCGTGTACCCGATCGTGCCGGCGGCCCTGCGTGACGCCGACGGCCCGCTCGAAATCATCGCGCCCCTGGTGATGCAACCGATTGTCCGGACCGAGGCCGACGGGGCACGGGCGTACGCGCGTGGGGCGTTGCAGACCCTCATGCGCCAGCAGGTGCTGGCGGGCGAACGGGTCGACAGCATCGGCCGGGCGAGCCTGCTGTACCGCACCGATGCCGACGGCACGATCGAGGTCTGTGTCGTCAACCTCACGCCCCTGGCCGCACGGCCCGATGCGTTTCGACCGGATGCCGACCTGCAGGCACGCCTGATGCGTCGCTGCACAGGGTTGGACCTGAAGCCGGTGCCGGACCTGCCGCGCGATGAAGACGGCCGCGTCGCAGGTACGGTGCAGCTGGACTACGCGCCCTGGAGCGTCGACCGTCCCTGACTGTCACCCATGCCGGCCCGCCGGTGCCGCAGGCTCGGCGCGCATGCGACACCACCGGTCGCTGTCAGGCATGGACCTGTCCCGGACCCTGCTCCTATGATGGTTCGCGCCCAAATGCCAGGGCGTTGCTGCCCTGGCAGCGCACCTCCAATAACAAGGCACACCCCTCCTTCCCACCCCTGCCTCACTGATCCGTCTCATCACAACAACACGCCCAAGGCCCTCGCAGGCCCACGGCATGCACAAGAATCGGGAGAGCACTCGCATGTCCACACCCCATGACGTACCACCGGCCACCTTGCGCCGGGTCATCGCCGCTGCCGCCGTCGGCAACTTCGTCGAATGGTTCGACTTCGCCGTCTACGGCTTTCTCGCCACGCTGATCGCCAGCCAGTTCTTCGCCAGCGGCGACGCCAGCGTGGCCCTGCTCAAGACCTTCGCGGTCTTCGCGGTGGCCTTCGCGCTGCGTCCCCTGGGCGGCATCGTCTTCGGCGCGCTCGGAGATCGATTGGGCCGCAAGCGTATCCTGTCGCTGACCATCCTGCTGATGGCCGGCTCGACGACCTTGATCGGCCTGCTGCCGACCTATGCGAGCATCGGCATCCTGGCGCCGATCCTGCTGACCCTGGCGCGTTGCATCCAGGGGTTCTCCGCAGGCGGCGAGTATGCCGGGGCCTGCGCCTACCTGATGGAGCACGCGCCGCGTGAGCGACGCGCGTTCTATGGCAGTTTCGTGCCGGTCTCGACCTTCTCGGCCTTTGCCTGCGCTGCGGTGCTGGCTTACGGCCTGGAAGCGAGCCTGTCGAGCGAGGCGATGGCCAGCTGGGGCTGGCGCATTCCGTTCCTGATCGCCGCGCCCTTGGGCATCGTCGGCTTGTACCTGCGCTGGCGCATGGAAGAAACCCCGGCGTTCCGCGAAGCCATGAGCGAGGGCAAGGTCGCCGAGCATTCACCGCTCAAGGACACGTTGCGTCATCACGGCCGGGCCATGCGCAACCTGGGCGCGTTCATCTCGCTGACGGCCTTGTCGTTCTACATGTTCACCACCTACTTCTCGACCTACCTGCAGCTGGTCGGCCACCTGACTCGCGCGCAGTCGCTGCTGGTGTCGACCGTGGCGCTGCTGTTCGCCGCGCTCGCCTGCCCCCTGGCCGGTGCCTTCTCCGACCGCGTGGGCCGGCGCAAGACCATCGGGTTCACGTGCCTGTGGGTGATGCTCTGCGTATTCCCGGCCTACTGGCTGGCCAGCTCAGGGTCGGTGGCAGCCGCAATCGTCGGCGTGGTCCTGCTGGCCATCGGCGCACTGCTCAGTGGTGTGGTCACGGCGGCCCTGCTGTCGGAAACCTTCCCGACGCGCACCCGTTACACCGCCTCGGCGATCACCTACAACGTGGCCTACACCCTGTTCGGCGGCACCGCGCCGCTGGTGGCGACCTGGCTGATCAGCGCAACGGGCAGCAGCCTGGCGCCGGCGTTCTACCTGGTGGTCATCGCGCTGGTGGCGATGGCGGGCGGCCTTGGGCTGCCAGAGACCTCACGGATCTCGCTGCACGACGAGATCGGTGGGGGTGACGAGAAAACGGGGTGGATGAAGGGGCGATCCATGCCCTGAAGGCAGGCCTGTCCGCGTGTGAACGCGGACGCGGCCTTGTGGCGCCAGGGGGTGCCCAAGGCCGCAGCAGGCTGGCAGCAGGCTTCGATGGCGTCGTTACCGGTGTAACCGGTCGGCCTCAGGCCGCCGCGCCGAACACGTAGCGATAGCCATTGTAGAACGCCTGCCACTCCGGCTCCTGCCATCCCGAGCGGCGCTTGACCTGCCTCAGGTCATGCCGACTGGCTTTCTTGGCCGTGAGCCGTCGGCGGGCTTTCTCGAAGTCCAGCAAGGCCACCTTGATGCCCGGCTGGCGCGCGTCGATGAACACGTGCTTGGTGTACAGGCAGCCATGCTGCCAGCGCCCGAGGTTCAGCTTCGCCAGCGTGCGTCCGTAGGCTTCCAGGATTTCGTGGTGAAGCGCGTGCCCTACGGTCTTGTCCAACCCTTGCGCGTAGAAGTCCTCCAGCGACATGTACCCTTCCAGCGCGCCGGTCACCATCACTGCCTGCCATTCGCCCGACTGCTTGTGCACGTCGCTGTACACCAGCGACGGCGTGGTCACGCCCAGAGCGCCAGCGGCGCGGATGGCCCTGACCTCTCGGGCGACCGTCGGGTAACCGAAGGGGTGCAGCAGGCTTCGGTAGATGTGGCCCACCTGCTGCTTCTTGTAGAACGTCAGGCCGCCGAGGGCGACGCGCAGTACGCCACTCTCGCCACCTCGGCGCACGTTCGGTGGTTCGACCCACTCACCCGGTGCGCTCAGGATGTCCTTGACCGGCGGGCATGGAAGCCCTGGCTCAGTCGTCATATCGTGTGTCATCAGAACCTCTGCCCTGTCAGGACATCTGCATTTTTATTGAAAACAGCTCACTATCGGCGTGGCCGCGCCGTTTGACAAGCGCTCATGGGGTCTGGTTTCCCTCGGGTACGCGGGCAAAGACTGACAGACGCTTGTACGTGGACGTGTAGGCAATGACCTTCATTCCACTCAACTACCTGGTGCTTCCCAACTGATTGGCCCCTTGTGGGAGCAGGCTTGCCCGCGATGCAGGCGCCGCCTGCTCGGGCCCTATCGCTGGCAAGCCAGCTCCCACTGGCCTTCATTCCAATCAACTGCCTGGTGCCCCTCACTGGTTGGCCCTCTGTGGAGGCTTGCCCGCGATGCAGGCGTCACCTGACCCAAAGCGCTGGACAGTGCCAGACGCTGCCGGAAAATGCTCAGGCTCAACGGGTCCATCATGATGGGTAGTACCGCCCTTGGCACAGCAGTGGACGGGCATTTCGCTTCATGCGTCAGCAGCCGTTTCCTCCGAGTTCAAAGCTGACCAGCGACTCATCCAGGTGACCGAGCGGCCTGCACCTGATCGGCTCTGCCTGGCGCTGACGACGGTCACGTAGCGAGCGGGCGCGGGTTCGGTGATGCCATGGCGTGGGTTCATCCACCCTCTGCAAGACACGTTCAGCGCAGGCTGGGCGTTGCTGACCTGGCGTGCGTATAGTGAGGGGCTTGGCGAGTGCTGCCAGGGGCCCGGCCTGCTCGACCGGACGGTCACCGGCCGTTGCCTGCGCCGGTGCCTCCCCGGCGGCCCAACCGCAGCCCTCGCTTCACGTTCCCGGGTGCCCCGTGTCGAGCCGGTCACCCTTCACGAAGGAGATGACATGGACACGTTGGGTATCCTGGGCGTTGGCGAACTCACCGAAACGGTGGTCCGCGGCCTGCGTCGCAGTGGCTACACGGGCGCCATCGTGCTGTCCCCTCGCAATGCCGAACGCGCCGCCATCCTGGCCGAACAGCAAGGCTGCCGAGTGCTGGCCAGCAACCAGGCCGTGGTCGATGCGGCCGACCTGCTGATTCTCGGCGTACGGCCCGATGCGCTCGAGACGATAGCGGCGCAGGTGCATCTGCGTGAGGGCCAGCCGTTGGTGTCGTTGCTGGCAGGCGTGAACCTGGCGCGCCTGCACGCGGCGTTCCCGACCGCGCGCTGCCTGCGCGCCATGCTGTCCTATGCGGCGCAGTACACCGCCACCACCGTCGCACTCTGCCCCCCGGACGACCAGGCGCGCAGCGTGCTCGAACCCTTGGGGACCCTGGTAGCGATGGCCGACGAGCCGGCCTTCGAACTGGCCACGGTGGCAGCGTGCATGAATGGCTGGTTCTACTTCCTGCTGAACGGCCTGCAGGGTTGGTTCGCCGAGCAGGGCCTGCCTTCGGAACAGGCCCGGGCACTGGTGCTGGGCAACCTGGAAGACTGCCTCACCAGCGTCCGCGCGCAGCCCGAGCGTTCGCTTCAAGCGCTGGGCGATGCCATCGCCACGCCAGGCACCTTCACCGCCCAGGGCCTGGCGGTGCTCCAGGCACACCCCTCGGCGCTGAACTGGAATGCCGCCTTCGAGCAGGTGCTGGCGGGGCTGGTCGGAACGCGAGAGGAAAAATGAGCGTGGGGCGGTACGTTGCACGCTGTGAATGGCCTGGCGCGGGTGTGCTCGCACAACACGTCGATCGTGCTCGACAGGCAGCGCCGCCAGGCCATTACCAGCAACGCAAAAGCCGTCTCCTTACGAGCGCTACCGCTTGCCGCTCACCGCTTGTGAGCTGCCGCCACGCCCTCTTACACTGCCCTACCCCCCTGTTACCCCGAGGCCGCCCCTGATCCAGTCGGACCTGAACCTGTTCGGCCCTGAGCCGCAGCGCCTGGCCCCGCACACGGTGCTGCTGCCAGGCTTCATCCTGGACAGCGTCGAGCCGTTGCTCGATGCGCTGCGTCCCGTGCTGCGCGCGGCGCCCTTTCGTCATCTGTACACCCCAGGGGGCCGGCGCATGGCCGTGGGCATCAGCAACTGTGGCGAACTGGGCTGGGTCAGCGACGCGCACGGGTACCGCTATACGCCCCTGGACCCCCTCAGCGGCCAGCCATGGCCGGCCCTGCCACCGCTGCTGGTGGCACTGGCCTCGCGCGCGGCCGCCCTGGCGGGCTTCGAGGGCTTCGTGCCGGATGCCTGCCTGATCAACCACTACCTGCCCGGTACGCCGTTGAGCCTGCATCAGGACCGTGACGAGCATGATTTCACGCAGCCGATCGTCTCGCTCTCGCTCGGGCTGCCGGCGGTCTTCGTGCTGGGCGGGCTACAGCGCACCGATCGGGTCGCACGGATACCCCTGAACCACGGCGACGTCCTGGTCTGGGGCGGCGAGGACCGATTGCGCTTTCATGGCGTGTTGCCGATCAAGCCCGGGCATCATCCTCGCCTGGGCGAACGACGCCTCAACCTGACGCTGCGCAAGGCCGGCTGACGGCACCCCATGCGCCGTCCCGCCCTGCCCGGTCACTGGCGCCCGGCGGCCTGCTCGACCAGCAGTTTCCAGTTCAGCGCCTCTTGCCAGTCCGCACCGAATGGCAGCTGCACCCACCACGGATCCTGCCCGGCCGCCTGTAACTGCACGTTCAGCGTGAAGCTGCGCGAAGTGCTGTCGGTGGTGGTCGTGGTCGAGTGCGAGGTGCCCTTGCCGACCATGCCCATGTACTTGTTGAAGGTAAACACGTTGCGCCGGCCATGGGTGGTGGTGGTCTGGGACGTGCTTTGGGTGAAAGTCTTCTCGTCGACGTGGACCTGCTTGACCGCCCGCGGCGCGTCGATCAGCACCTGCCGATCGCCCAGGTCGCCACCGGACACGTAGAGCGTCTGACGGTCTGGAAACACCCCGAGCATCCGGCCATTGCGGCAGATCCAGCGGTAGGCGCCCAGCGACTGGCTGGCCAGAAACGCCTTGCCGGCCTCCAGGCGTGCCGACCCCAGCGCCGCCTGGGCGCGCTCCAGCGCGCGCGCCTGCGGCCGCCAGAGCAGCGTCAACGGCACAGCCAGCAGCCACAACAGGCACCAGATCAGCACCGCGTAGATCGGCCCACCGATGTAGTGCCCCTGCCAGACCCATTTGAGCAGCAGGTAGGCGCAGTACGCCGTCTGCACGCCCACGAAGACCCGCATGACCTGGCCCTGGCGGCGCTGCAACTGGCGTTCGGCCTGGGCGACCTGTTCATGGGCCGTGCCCAGGGACGTGGCAGCGGGAAAGACGGTGATGGGGGACGCGAGCGAGGGAGAATCGGACATGGGCATCCTGCACAAGGGAATGGGCGCCACGGTCGGCGCATGGGCCGCACAGTCTATCGCAGGGCCTGGCACCTTGGGCAGCACGCCGAGGCCAGGTGACCGGGCGGACGTGAAAAGGCCGGGCGCGTCGCGTGGACGGGCCCGGCCTTCGAGGACGACCCAGGGATCAGTGGTCCATGGTTTCCTTGACGATGGCGCCGGAGCGCGGATCGATCTGGAACTCGTACTTCATACCATCGGCCTTGGTGCCCTTGCCTTCCCAATGACCGTCGTCGATCTTGACTTCGGTGATCTGGCTGTAGCCAGCGCCCTTGGCGGTCTGCAAGGCGTGGTCGATGTCGACCTTCCAGTCGGCGCCTGGCTGATCGGCCCAGGCCGCGGTAGCGCCCAAGGAGCCCACCAGGGCCAGACCAGTGAACAGTCGAGTCAGTGCTTTCATCGGGAACATCCTTTCGGTGTGAAGGTGATCTGTAGGACTGGCAGAACGCTGCCGGGGTTCAGTCGCGATCCAGGGCATCTTCGCGGTGCATGGCCAAGTGGCCGGTCTTGTCGCTCTTGACCTCGTACTGCGGCTCATCGCTGGAGCAGTGACGCGTGCGCCCGGCGAACTCCACGTCACGCGTGTGCACCTTGGTGACCTTGCCGTGGATCACGCCTGCCTCGGAATTCCAGCGCACGGCATCGCCCACCTTGTATTTCGAACTCATCACGCTCTCCCTGGCTCCGACGACGGAGCGGTCAGTGACACCACACAACGGTCATGTGGCTCTGTTCAACTGAGTCTGGCGCCAGGGAGAAGATTCCCTTGCATCGGAGGCAGGAAGCACTGGGCAGACGCCGCTCGGTTCATGACGGGTCGCCCCCTGCGGGTCACTCGACGACCACGCGGACGAAATGCGCGCTTCACCCTTTCGATCTAGGCCGAGGGCAGGCACAATGCGCATCTTTTTTTGGCCGGCCTGGCCGGGAGGCCTGTGATGATCAAGACGCCGTACTACCTCATCGACAAGCAGAAGCTGCTGGTCAACCTGAAGAAGATCGCCTACGTGCGCGAGCAATCCGGGGCCAAGGCCCTGCTGGCGCTCAAGTGCTTCGCGACCTGGTCGGTGTTCGACCTGATGGAGCAGTACATGGACGGCACCACGTCGTCGTCGCTGTACGAGCTCAAGCTCGGCCGGCAGAAGTTCGCGGGTGAAACCCATGCCTACAGCGTGGCCTGGGCGGACGACGAAATCGACGAGATGCTCGAGCACTGCGACAAGATCATCTTCAATTCCATCGGCCAGCTGCAGCGCTACGCCGATGCCTCCGAGGGCAAGACCCGCGGCCTGCGCGTGAACCCCCAGGTGAGCAGCTCGGACTACCTGCTGGCCGACCCGGCGCGTCCGTTCAGCCGGCTGGGCGAATGGGACCCGGCCAAGATCGAAACCGTCATCGATCAGATCTCCGGGTTCATGTTCCACAACAACTGCGAGAACGGCGACTTCAGCCTGTTCGACCAGATGCTGTCGCACATCGAGGAACGCTTCGGTCACCTGCTGCACAAGGTGGACTGGGTGAGCCTGGGTGGCGGCATCCACTTCACCGGTGAAGGCTATGCGCTGGACGCGTTCTGCGAGCGTCTCAAGCGCTTCTCCGACACCTACGGCGTCCAGGTCTACCTCGAGCCCGGCGAAGCGGCGATCACCCAGAGCGCGTCGCTGGAAGTGACCGTGCTCGACACGCTGTACAACGGCAAGCACCTGGCCGTGGTCGACAGCTCCATCGAGGCGCACATGCTCGACCTGCTGATCTACCGCCTGGACGCCAAGATGGCGCCCTGCGACGGCGAGCACAGCTACATGGTCTGCGGCAAGTCGTGCCTGGCCGGGGACATCTTCGGCGAATACCGCTTCGACCGTCCGCTGGCCGTCGGCGATCGGCTGTCGTTCATCGACGCGGCGGGTTACACCATGGTCAAGAAAAACTGGTTCAACGGGGTGAAGATGCCGGCCATCGCGGTCAAGCAGCTCGACGGCAACGTCGAGGTGGTGCGCGAGTTCGGTTTCGACGACTACCTGTCCAGCCTGTCCTGACGACAGGCTTCAACGAGGAGCAAGGGATAAATTGAGAAAGAACGTTCTTATCATTGGTGCAGGAGGTGTCGCCAAGGTGGTGGCCCACAAGTGCGCGCAGCATAACGACGAACTCGGTCGTATCGCCATCGCGTCACGGAACATCTCCAAATGCCAGGCCATCATCGACAGCGTCAAGGCCAAGGGTAGCCTCAAGGTACCCGCCGACATCCAGGCCTTTTCGCTCAATGCCCTCGATGTCGAGGCGACCAAGGCGCTGATCCGCGAGACCGACTCGCAGATCGTGATCAACGTCGGTTCCGCCTTCCTGAACATGTCGGTGCTGCGCGCCTGCATCGATACCGGCGCAGCCTATCTGGACACTGCGATCCACGAAGAGCCGGGCAAGATCTGCGAGACCCCGCCCTGGTATGGCAACTACGAGTGGAAACACCTCGACGAGTGCCAGGCGAAGAACATCACGGCCATTCTCGGCGTCGGTTTCGACCCGGGTGTGGTCAACAGCTACGCCAAACTGGCGCAGCAGCAGTATTTCGACCGCATCGACTCGATCGACATTCTCGACGTCAATGCCGGCTCCCATGGCAAGTACTTCGCGACCAACTTCGACCCGGAAATCAACTTCCGCGAGTTCACCGGTCAGGTCTGGAGCTGGCAGAACAGCCAGTGGACCAGCAACACCATGTTCGAGGTCAAGCGCACGGACGACCTGCCGGTCGTGGGCGCGCAGAACCTGTACCTGACTGGCCACGACGAAGTGCACTCGCTGTCGAAGAACCTCGACGTGCCGAACGTGCGCTTCTGGATGAGCTTCGGCGAGCACTACATCAACGTCTTCACCGTGCTGAAGAACCTGGGCCTGCTCTCCGAGCAGCCGGTGCGCACGGCCGAAGGCCTGGAAGTCGTCCCGCTGAAGGTGGTCAAGGCCGTGCTGCCCGACCCCTCCTCGCTGGCGCCGGGCTACACCGGCAAGACCTGCATCGGTGACCTGGTCAAGGGCACCAAGGATGGCCAGCCGCGCGAAGTGTTCATCTACAACGTGGCCGACCACGAAGAGGCCTACGCCGAGACCGACAGCCAGGGCATCTCGTACACCGCAGGCGTACCGCCCGTGGCGGCGGCCCTGCTGGTCGCCCGTGGCCAGTGGGACGTGCAGCGCATGGTCAACGTCGAGGAGCTGCCGGCCGAGCCGTTCCTCAAGGCACTGGACGTGATGGGCCTGCCGACCCGCGTCAAGGACGCGCACGGCGACCGTCCGTGGGACGCCGAGGCGTGATCGCGTCGCGTTGAGGCTCTGTCGAGAGGCGCCCCAAGGGGCGCCTCTTTTCGTTTCAGGGCTGCTGGTCGGGCGTTGCTGTGCGTCGTGATGACAGGTGTGGGACCCGGCTTGTCGACGATCAAGAGGGGGCATGCGTCGTCTGCCATCGCGGGCAAGCCCGCTCCCACACGCTGCTTGCGCAGCTATGCCTACACCGACAGGCTCGTGGCGACCTGTCTTAGAGCGGCGTGCTTATGGGTATTTGGACTGCATCGCTGATCTGATAGATCGACGCGATTTCCTGTGTGGGAGCGGGCTTGCCCGCGATGGCGGCCGCGCCTTCACCATCCAGTTGGAACGATTTCACGCCTCCGAACGCCTCATGCAGGTGGGGTTGACCTTCGTCCACCCAGCCGGGGCATGCCATGTCGGTTTCCCTGTATGCCGCATTACAGCCGTCATTATCAGGAGACGACCGATGATCAAACCCAACCGCATGACGCTGATCGCCCTTGCCGTGCTTGGCGTGACCACCGCCCTGGCAGGCTGTGCCCGCGACCCGGACAAGCGTTCGGTGTCGGAGCTGGCGGTCAGTGGCACCAAGAGCCTGCTGCGCACCGATTCGGACATGCAGACCGTGCTGAACACGTATGCACGCTTCGACGCCAAGGCCGTGGAAAAGATCACGCCCGCCGAAGCCCGCCAGCAACCCACCATCGCCGATGCCGTCAAGGCCGTGCTGGCCGACCAGAAACGCGACAGCAGCCCCGAGGCACTGGTGCCTGGCGTCAGCGCGCGCGACACCACCGTGCCAGGCGCCGCTGGCGCACTGCCGGCTACCGTGTACACCCCGGACGGCACCGGGCCGTTCCCGGTGATCGTCTACTTCCACGGCGGCGGCTGGGTGTTCGCCGACCGCAAGGTCTACGACGCCGGCGCCCGTGGCCTGGCCAAGCAGGCCAACGCCGTGGTGGTCTCGGTCGACTATCGCCGTGCGCCGGAGGCCAAGTTCCCTGCGGCCCACGACGACGCCCTGGCCGCCTACCGCTGGGTCAGCCGCAACGCCGCGTCGCTCAAGGGCGACCCGACCCGCCTGGCCCTGGCCGGCGAAAGCGCCGGCGGCAACCTGGCCGTGGCCACCGCCGTGGCGGCGCACAAGGCTGGCGTGACCCAGCCCAAGCATGTGCTGGCGATCTACCCCGTGGCGCAGAACGACACCCAGACAGCGTCCTACACGCAGTACGCCGACGCCATCCCGCTCAACCGGCCGATGATGCTGTGGTTCATCGACCAGATCAGCACCACCCCGGCCGACGTGAAGGATCCGCGCATCGATCTGGTCCACGCCGACCTGAAAGGGCTGCCACCGGTCACCGTCATCAACGCCGAGATCGACCCGCTGCGCGATGACGGCGCGCAACTGGAACAGGCGCTGCGCAGCGCGGGCGTCAGTGTCGAGCGCAAGCTGTATTCAGGGGTGACGCACGAGTTCTTCGGGACGGCGGCCGTGGTGAAGAAGGCCGAGCAAGCGCAGGCGTATGCAGGCCAGCGCCTGAAGGCGGATCTGCGCTGAGACGAGCGGCTAGCAGCCTTGGTCAAGGGGGCTGTGAGGAGTTTCAGCGTGTGTGTGTGGGGAGGCTGCGGTCTTCTCGGGCCGTCTTGCGGCCCCTCGCAGCCTAACGACCGCTCGCAGAAGACCGCGCTTGCTGGCATCTGCACGGAGGGCGCTACGGGTGCAGGCAGCGGGCTTGCCAGCCCCGCAGCCCTGCGCCTCTCACCCCGCCTCGCCTCACGACACACCGCGCAACATTGCCAGCACCTGCTCGTGCAGTGCCGGGTCGCCACACGCCACCACGCACCCGCCGTGCTGCGCAGTCCCGCCATCCCAGGCGGTCATCACCCCGCCAGCCCCTTCGACGATCGGGATCAGGGCCTGCACGTCGTACGGTTGCAGGCTGGCCTCGACGATCACGTCGACGAACCCCGATGCCAACATGCAGTAGGCATAGCAGTCCCCGCCATAACGCATCAGCCGCGCCTGCCCTGCAACCGTGTCGAAAGCCTGGCGCCGGGCTGGGGTGTCGAACATGTCGGGGGTGGTGCACATCAAGGTGGCCGAGGCCAGGTCCGCGCAACGACGGGTCTTGAGCACGGTCTCGCCCCGCCAGGCGCCTTCGGGCGTGCCGATGAAGCGCTCGCCGGTGAACGGCTGGTTCATCACCCCGAGCACCGGTCGGGTGCCATCGTTGAGGGCGATCAAGGTGCCCCACAGCGGCAGGCCGGTGATGAACGCACGGGTGCCGTCGATCGGGTCGAGCACCCAGGTCAGCGGGCTGCTGCCCACGACTGCGCCCTGCTCTTCGCCGAGGATGCCGTGGTCGGGATACTGCGCCTGGATAATGGCACGCATGGCCGCTTCGGCAGCCTGGTCGGCGCCCGTGACCGGGTCGTACAGCCGTCCGCCCTTGTCCTCGACCGCCAGCTCGGCGCGAAAGTACGGCTGGATCGCCGTCGCCGCCGACGCGGCCAGGTGCTCGGCGAAGCGGCGGTACTCACGGATCTGTTCAGCGCTCAAGGACATGGGCAGGGCCTCGTTCGAAGGAAAGGGAGCGCATCATACCCCACTCCTCGGCCCGGCCGAGCCCGGCGTCTCGCGGCAAGGCTCAGGAGAAACCGGCCTCCATGAACAGCAAAGGGTACAGCGAGATCACCAGCAGCGCCGCCATCAGCAGGTTGAACAGCGTCAGCCAGCGCGGGTTGCGCAACAGGTTGCGCAGCGCGCTGCCGAACATCACCCAGATTCCCACACTGGGCAGGTTGACCAGGGCGAACAGTGCGGCGATGACGATGACGTTGGTCACGTAACCCTGGGCCGGCGTGTAGGTGGTGATCGCCCCGATCGCCATGACCCAGGCCTTGGGATTGACCCACTGGAAGGCTGCCGCGCCCAGGAAGCTCAAGGGTTTGCGGGTGCCTGGCGCGTCAGTGGCCATAGGCCCTGAGGTGGCGATCTTCCAGGCCAGGTACAACAGGTAGGCAGCACCGGCCAAGCGCAGGGCGGTGTAGGCCGGCGGCCAGGCCTTGAACACTTCGCCCAGACCGAAGCCCACCGCCAGCACCAGCACCATGAAGCCCAGGCTGATCCCCAGGGCATGCGGGATCGAGCGGCGCACGCCGAAGTTGACACCCGAGGCCAGCAACATGGTGTTGTTGGGCCCCGGCGTGATCGAGGAGACGAAGGCGAACAGCACGAAAGCGCTGAGCAGGTCGAAGGAATCGAGCATGGCGGCGTGTTCCAGAGCGTTTTGTTGGAGTCGTTCTACCGTAATGGACGCTGTGCGTGTCGGACCCATACAGTTACCTACTAACGGAGCCATACACTTCACTGTACCCCTCGCGTCGTCCCGCATCCGGCCAATGTGCCCGCCCGGTCTCGGCAAGCGCTGCACGGGCCGCTACCATGGCAGGCTGTCCAACCAGGAAGTTGACCATGAGCCTGTCCATCCGCCCCGCCCGCCGCACCGACGCCGCGCAGATCCTGTCCTTCATCACCGAGCTGGCCGAGTACGAGCGCGCTCGCCATGAAGTGATCGCGACCCAGGCCGATATCGAACGCACGCTGTTCGACGAAGGCAGCACGACCCACAGCCTGATCTGCGAACGGGACGGCCAGGCGATCGGTTTCGCCGTGTACTTCTACAGCTACTCCACCTGGCTGGGGCGTCACGGCATCTACCTGGAAGACCTGTACGTGACGCCTGAGCAACGCGGGGGCGGTGCCGGGCGCACCTTGTTGCAGCACATCGCCCGTGAAGCGGTGGCCAACGGCTGCGGCCGCCTGGAATGGAGCGTGCTGGACTGGAACGCACCGGCGATCGGGTTCTACGAGGCGGTAGGCGCCAAGGCGCAGGATGAGTGGATTCGCTACCGGCTGGAGGGCGATGGGCTGGTGGCCTTCTCCGAAGGGCGGCCCGTGGCAAGCGCTTGAGCGCCTGCCAGCGGCGCAGTGCCCCAGGCATGCCGACGTGCACTACCCAGGCTGCCTTCATCCCCTCACGTCTTCCGGAGCCATCATGATCCACATCCGCCCCATGACCGAGGACGATTTCGTCCTCTTCTGGCCGACCTTCCAGGCCATCGTCGCCGCTGGCGACACCTACGCCCTGGACCCGGCAATGACCTTCGAGCAGGCCCGCCAGCTGTGGCTCGAGCTGCCCCTGCGCACGCTGGTCGCCGAAGCGGACGGGCAGTTGCTGGGCAGCTACTACCTCAAGCGCAACGCCGCCGGCCCCGGTGCCCATGTCGGCAACTGCGGCTACATGGTCTGCGAAACGGGACGCGGGCGCGGCGTGGCCCGAACGATGTGCGAGCACTCGCAGAAACTGGCACGCCAGGAGGGCCTGCTGGCCTTGCAGTTCAACTGCGTGGTGGCCACCAACGAGGTGGCGGTGGCGCTGTGGACCAAGCTCGGCTTCGACACCGTCGGGCGCCTGCCACGGGTGTTTCGCCATGCCCGGCTCGGGCTGGTCGACGGCCTGGTGATGTACAAGTGGCTGGCTGACGATCCCGTGGTGGAGACCCCTGCCCTGCTGATCGGCCGCAAGAACATCGAGGCCCGTGTGTCGCGCCGTCGCGGACGCTGAAGGGAGCATCGCCCGTCGGGCGCTGTCCACTGCCACGCCAATGGATGATTGCAGGAGGTGGACATGCGTCACGTGAAGCTTGCCGGCCGTACGGTGCCGGTGATCGGCCAGGGCACCTGGTACATGGGCGAGGACCAGAGCCGTCGAGCGGCCGAGGTGGCTGCCCTGCAACAGGGGATCGAGCATGGCATGACCCTGATCGACACGGCGGAGATGTACGCCGAAGGCGGTGCCGAGACGGTGGTCGGCCAGGCCATCGCCGGGCGTCGCGACCAGGTAATCCTGGTCAGCAAGGTCTACCCGCACAACGCCAGCCGCCAGGGCGTGGCGGCGGCCTGCGAACGCAGCCTGCGGCGGTTGGGCACCGAGTGCATCGACCTCTACCTGCTGCACTGGCGCGGCCGCTATCCCCTGGAGGAGACCGTGGAAGCCTTCGAACGGCTGCGCGAACAGGGCAAGATCGGGCGCTGGGGGGTGTCGAACTTCGATGTCGATGATCTGGAGGCGTTGGACAACCCGGACTGTGCGACCAACCAGGTGCTGTACAACCCGGCAGAGCGCGGGATCGAGTTCGACCTGTTGCCGTGGAGTCGGGCGCGGCACGTGCCGACCATGGCCTACTGCCCCTTGGCCCAGGCGGGTCAGTTACTGGGTCACCCGGTGCTGGCGCAGATCGCCGAGCGGCATGGGGTTACACCGGCCCAGGTAAGCCTGGCGTGGGTGACACGGGAGGACGGGGTGATCGCCATACCAAAGGCCGTGGACCCGGTGCATGTGCGGCTCAATGCAGCGGCGGGCGCGCTGGTACTGGAGGCACAGGATCTGGCAGCGATCGATCGGGCGTTTCCAGCGCCGACGCGCAAGCAACGGTTGGCGATGGTGTGAGGGGGGGCGGTCAGATCGGGGTAAGCTGATGGCTCGGGGTGGCGGGTTTTACGGGCCCTGCGGGCCCGATCGCGGCACGGGGGCCGCTCCTACAGAGGGAATTGCGCCCGTCTGACTCACCCCGGTGCTGCTACGGGTGTAGGAGCGGCCCCTGTGCCGCGATCGGGCCCGCAGGGGCCGTAAAATCAGCCCCTTCCTCTCTCAGTCATCACGCACCCGAGCCGCCCGTCTCTCCCAGGACCACCCTGGCCAACACCGCACAACGCCTCCTGCCTCGCCGCCTCAATGCCCCCCCGACCCCGGCGCCGGCTTGGCACTGAACGGAGGCTTGGCGAACCACACCAGCAAGATCAGCCCGGCGAACACCCAGGTCATCATCATGAAGTAGTCCACCGTCGACATCATGTACGCCTGCCCATTGAGGATCTGTTCAAGCTGGGCGTAACTCTGCCCGTTGGCGCCGCCCAAGGTCTCCAGGGCATGCCGGGTCGCCGGCTCAAAGGTGCTGATGTGCTCGCTCAAATACGCATGGTGCTGGTCAGCCCGGCGAATCCAGATCCAGGTGGTCAGCGAGGCGGCGAAGCTGCCGCCCAGGGTGCGCAGGAACGTCGCCAGACCCGAGCCGTCGGCGATCTGCTGGGGCGGCAGGTCCGAGAGCAAAATGCTCAGGGTCGGCATGAAGAACAGCGCCACGCCGATCCCCATGAACATCTGCACCAGGGCGATGTGCGTGAAGTCCACCTGGTCGGTGAACCCGGCCCGCATGTAGCAGCTGCCGCCAATGGCGAGGAACGCCAGCGCCGCCAGCAGGCGCAGGTCGAAACGATGGGCATACTTGCCGACGAAGGGCGACATGATCACCGGCAACAGGCCGATCGGCGCCACCGCCAGGCCCGCCCAGGTGGCGGTGTAGCCCATCTGCGTCTGCAACCACTGCGGCAGGATCAGGTTGATGCCGAAGAAGCCGGCATACCCGCCCACCAGCACGATGGTGCCGACGCGGAAGTTGCGGTGGGCGAACAGGCGCAGGTTGACGATGGGATGACGGTCGGTCAGCTCCCAGATCACGAAACCGATCAGGAACACCAGCGAGATCAGGCTGCCGACGATGATGAACGGCGACTCGAACCAGTCCAGGTCGTTGCCCTTGTCGAGCACCACCTGCAAGGCACCGACGCCGACGATCAAGGTCAGCAGGCCGATGTAGTCCATCGGCTGGCGGCTGGTGACCACCGGCCGGTCACGCATCTGCTGGCGCACCACGGCAGCGGCGAACAGGCCGATCGGCACGTTGATGAAGAAGATCCACGGCCAGCTGTAGCTGTCGGTGATCCAGCCGCCGAGAATCGGCCCGGCGATCGGCGCCACCACCGTGACCATGGCCAGCAACGCCAGGGCCATGCCGCGCTTGGCCGGGGGGTAGACGGCGATCAGCAAGGTCTGGGTCATCGGGTACAACGGTCCGGCGACCACCCCCTGCAGCACACGAAAGCCCACCAGCTCGGGCATCGACTGGGCGATCCCGCACAGGAACGAGGCCAACACGAACAGCAAGGTGGCCCAGATGAACAGCTTGACCTCGCCGAAGCGTCGGCTCAGCCAGCCGGTCAGCGGCAAGGCGATGGCGTTGCTGACGGCGAACGAGGTGATCACCCAGGTGCCCTGCTCGTAGCTGACTCCCAGGTTGCCCGAGATGGTCGGCAGGGCGACGTTGGCGATCGTCGTGTCGAGCACCTGCATGAAGGTCGCCAGCGACAGACCGATGGTGGTCAGCAGCAGGCTCGGCGGGGTGAACTGGGCCGGTGCGCTCTGGCTCATCGCTGCGCCGACTTGCCGCTGGCGGCGCTGTTCTCGCGGATCAGGCGGGTGATCAGCTGGTCGGCCTCGGCCAACTGCTGGTCATAGACCTGGGTGGCGAACGGCGCCTGGCGTGGCGGCTGCTGGGCCAGGGTCGGGCCGCTCTGATCGTGCAGGTCGACCTCGGCCACGGTGGACAGGCCGATGCGCAGCGGGTGCTGCTTCAGCTGCTCGCGGTCCAGGTGAATGCGCACCGGCACGCGCTGGACGATCTTGATCCAGTTGCCGGTGGCGTTCTGCGCCGGCAGCAGGGCGAAGGCGCTGCCGGTCCCGGCGCCCAGGCTCTCGACCGTCCCCTTGTAGACGATGTCGTCGCCATACAGGTCGGCGGTGACGTCCACCGGCTGGCCGATGCGCATGTCACGCAGCTGGGTCTCCTTGAAGTTGGCGTCGATCCACACCTCGTCCAGCGGGATCACCGCCATGGTCGCCGCGCCCGGTTGCAGGCGCTGGCCCAGCTGCACGGTGCGCTTGGCGACATGCCCGGTCACCGGCGCCACCAGGGTGGTACGGGCATGGGCGAGGTAGGCCTGGCGCAAGTCGGCGGCAGCGGCCATCACGTCGGGGTGAGAGGCGACCACGGTATCGTCGACCAGGGCCGTGCTGGTGGCCAACTGCTGACGGGCGTTGTCCAGGGCGCTCTGCGCACTGGTCAGGTCATCCTGGGCATGCGACAGCTCCTCGGCGGCGATCGCACCGCTGGACGCCAGCTCCTTGCGTCGACCGTAGTTGTCGCGGGCCGTCTTCAGTTGGGCCTGGCGGCTCTGTACCTGGGCCTTGAGCGCATCGACGTTGCTGTACAGCCCGCGTACCTGGCGTACGGTGCGGGCCAGGTTGGCCTCGGCCGACTGCAAGGCCACCTCGCTGTCGCTCGGGTCGAAGGTGAGCAGCACCTGGCCGGCCTGCACCAGGTCGCCGTCGTCGGCGCCGATGCGAGTCACGGTGCCGGTCACCAGGGGGGTGATCTCGACCACGTTGCCGCTGACGTAGGCATCGTCGGTGCTTTCGTACCAGCGACCGACGAGCGAATACCAGGCCCAAAAGCCGGCGGCGCCAAGCACCACGAGCAACAGCAGGCCCAGCAGCAGCACCTTGCGCTTGCGCGAGGACTGCTGGGGAGCCGGAGAAGTAGAGGGAGTGTCCGCAGGAGTGGCCATGGCGATACCTTGGAAAAAGTCGAATCAGGGAGTGTCAGCGATCGCCGAAGCGGCGCAGGGTCAGTGGGTCACCGGCGTTGCACAGCACCTTGGTCAGCAGGCGTTCGAGGGTCTGCAGCTCGTCGGCCTCGAGCACCCCGACCAGGTCGTTCATCGCCGCCGCGCCGATCTCCGGCAGGCGGTCGGCCAGGGCCTGGCCGTCCTCGGTCAGCTCCAGGCGTACCACGCGCCGATCGGTCGGGCAGCGTTGCCGACGCACCAGGCCCTTGTGCTCCAGGCGGTCGAGCATGCGCGTCATCGAACCGCTGTCCAGGCCCAGGTAGCGACACACCTCGGCCGGCGTGTCGACCTGGTACTGGGTGACGATGATCAGCACCTTGAACTGCGCGGCGGTGACGCCATGGGGTTCGAGGTGGCCATCCAGGACACGGTCCTTGAGCAGCGCAGCCCGGCCCAGCAGCAGGCCGATGGCGCAATGCGAGAAGTTTTCGGGCGTGAAATGGGGCAAGGGGCACCTGGCTAAGGCTGGGGCGACAGATCGATCCACAACGCGTCCGGAGCCGGCGGCATGAAGTCGACCGACCTCGTTCGCGTCCGCTCAGCACGTGCTGAATATGTGTGCAAATATTACTGCTTAGGCAGTGAATGTCAAACAGGTGATTAGCTTGCTATCTACCTGGCGATGGACGGTGCGTGCGGGGGACGCCCCGTTCTCGACTGCCCACAAAAAGTATCCAGACGGGCGCGCTTCGCGGCGTTCCCGGTTCTCCCTGGCAACGCCCCGCAGGTAGAATGCGCAAAAACTGGAATTCCGATGACCCCTGAGCGCCCGACCTGCTGCGAACAAGACGCCATCACCGACGCGGCTGCGTACTGGTGCATGCGCCTGCATGCGCCCGACTGCAGCACGCTCGAGCGTCAGGCGTTCGCCCGTTGGCTCGATGAGGATCCCCGGCACGTCGTCGAGTACCGTGCCATGGAGCAGATCTGGCACACCACCGATCTGCTGCCGCGTACGCCCTTCGTGCTGGAGCCGGACCCGATCGAGCCGCGTGGTCGCTTGGGCGCCACCCCACTGCGTCGCCTGGCAACTGCCGCCGTGATCGGCTTGCTGGGGTTGCCGTCGGCGGCCTGGCTCGGCTGGGAACAGGGTTGGGTGCCGAACGCCTACCAGCACCTGGAAAGCACCGATCAGGTCCGCAGCGTGCAGCTGAGCGACGGCAGCCAGGTGCAACTGAACCTGGACACCGAGCTGCGGTTCTTCAATTTCAAGGACCAGCGCCGGGTGGCACTGGTCAAGGGCGAGGCCTTCTTCGAGGTCAGGCACGACAGCGCCCACCCGTTCATCGTACGTGCCGGCAACGGCCAGACGCGCGCGACCGGGACCGGCTTCAACGTCTGGAAGTACCAGGATCAGGTCACGGTGACCCTGGTCGAAGGCTCGGTGCAGGTCAGCCATGACGGCGGCACCGGCGGCCATCGCCTGGACCCGGGCATGCAGGCGCACTACCAGGCCGGCGACTTCGAACCGCAGCTGAGCCAGACCGCGGACAACGGCAACAGCCTGGCCTGGCGCACCGGGCATCTGGTGCTCGACAACCTGACCTTGGCCGAGGCCCTGCCGTCGATCAATCGCTACCTGGCCAGACCGCTGCGCCTGGCCGATCGCACGGTGGGTCAGATCCGCATCAGCGGCACCTACAGCACCCAGGACATCGAAGGCCTGGTACGTACCTTGCCCAAGGTGCTGCCGGTCTACCTGACCCGCAGCCAGGACGGCAGCACCGTCCTCAACCGCATCTCCCCTGCCCCTTCACGCGGCTGACGGCACGCTCAGAGCACCATCGCCGCCAGCCAGCCGAAGGCCAGCAACGGCACGTTGTAGTGGAGGAAGGTCGGCACCACGGTGTCCCAGATATGGTGATGCTGCCCGTCGACGTTGAGCCCCGAGGTCGGGCCGAGGGTCGAGTCGGACGCGGGTGAACCGGCATCGCCCAGGGCACCGGCGGTGCCGACGATGCACACCGTGGCCAGCGGATCGAAGCCCAGCTGCACACAGAGCGGCACGAAGATCGCCGCCAGGATCGGCACGGTGGAGAACGACGAGCCGATGCCCATGGTCACCAGCAACCCCACCAGCAGCATCAGCAAGGCGCCGACGCCCTTGCTGTGGTTGATCCAGTCGGCCGCGCTGGTGACCAGGGCCTGGACGTCGCCGGTGGCCTTCATGACCTCGGCGAAGCCCGAGGCGCTGATCAGGATGAAGCCGATCATGGCCATCATCTTCATGCCTTCGGTGAACAGGTCGTCGGTGTCCTTCCAGCGCACGATCCCCGACAGCGAGAAGATCAGGAAGCCTGCCATGGCGCCGATGATCATCGAATCCAGCCAGAGCTGGACGACGAACGCCGAGACGATGGCGATGCCCGCCACCAGCAAGGTCATCGGGTTGTAGCGGACGGCGACCTGCTCGACCTGCTCGATCCGCGACAGGTCGTACTCGCGCTTGCGCCGGTAGCTGATGAACACCGCCACCAGCAGCCCGACCAGCATGCCGGCCGCCGGAATGGCCATGGCGTGGGTCACGTTGATGCCGCTGACGTCGACCCCGGCACGGCTGACGTTGGCCAGCAGGATCTGGTTGAGGAAGATGTTGCCGAAGCCCACCGGCAGGAAGATGTACGGGGTGATCAGGCCGAAGGTCATCACGCAGGCGATCAGGCGTCGGTCGATCTTCAGCCGGGTCAGCACGTACAGCAGCGGCGGTACCAGCAGCGGGATGAAGGCGATGTGGATCGGCAGCACGTTCTGCGAGGCGATCGCGACCATCAGCAGCAGGCCGATGAGCAGCCATTTGACCTTGCCGCCCTCGGCATGGCCTTGCAGGTCGATCATGCGCAAGGCGCGGTCGGCCAGGGCATGGGCCAGCCCCGACTTGGCGATGGCCACGGCGAAGGCGCCGAGCAGCGCGTAGGACAATGCCACGGTGGCCCCGCCCCCGAGACCACCGTTGAAGGCCGCCAGCGTCCCCTCGATGCCCAGCCCACCGACCAGGCCCCCGGTCAGCGCACCGACGATCAGCGCGATGACGACGTGCACGCGGGACAGGCTCAGCACCAGCATGACGCTGACCGCGGCAATGACTGCATTCATGAACGGATCTACCTCTTGCGACGAATGAAAAGCGACGGGTTGCCCCTACCTGGACGTGCACGGGCGGCCGAACGTTAGTGCCGACGGGCCACGGCCATGCGCCGCGGTCCGGCCCGACGCACAGGCTGCGCTGGACGCACCGCGCCAAGGCCCAGGAACGGGTTTCGCGAAGGGCGCACACTCTGAAGCAGGGCACCGTGGATGTCAAAGTCATGACACCCATCAAGATCGTCGCCAAGCGGCCGATACGTCGTCATGCCGATCTGAAAATTACCAAGGGCTCGCGCCATGTCACTGCGTCAACTGTCCATCCAATGGAAGATCACCCTGCTGGCAGGCCTGTGCCTGGCGGCCATCGTCACGCTGCTGGTCGGCCTGTCCCTCTACCGCATGACCCACACCAGCGAGCTGGTCAAGGCCAGCAGCACCCAGATGCTGACCCAGGCCGCCCAGGCGCGCATCGAGGCCCAGGGCACGGTGCAGGCCCAGAACATCCGCCGCCAGTTCACCGAGGCTTACCAGTACGGCGCAGGCTATGCGCGGCAAGTGCTGTTCCTGCGCGAGCAGGCCACCAAGCGTGGGGTCGATGCCCGCGAGTTGCGTCAGGAACTGGCCACGCTGGTGCAGAACGCGCTGCGTGGCAAGCCCGAGCTGCTGGGCCTGTCGCTGGTGTTCCAGCCGGACGGGCTGGACAACCAGGATGCACGGTTCGTCGACCAGGCCGCTCTGGGCAGCAACCCCCAGGGGCGCTTCGCCCTGTACTGGTCGCAACCGCGGGCCGGGCAGCTGACTGCCACCACCCTGCCGGAAAGCGACATGACCGATACCCGTGTCGGCCCCAGCGGCGAGCCGGCCAACACCTGGTGGGCTTGCCCGAACCGCACGCGCCAGGTGTGCGTGAGCGAGCCCTACTTCTATGAAGTCGAGGGCCAGCAGGTGCTGATGACCAGCATCGTGTTCCCGCTGATGGTCGCAGACCGGGTGATGGGTACGCTGTCGGTGGACATCAACCTCGACAGCCTGCAGGCCCTCAGCGTGGAGGCCAGCCGTGGCCTGTACGAAGGCCGTACCCAGGTGGGCATCCTCAGCCCAGGCGGTCTGCTGGCCGGCTACAGCGGCGATGCCAGCAAGCTGGCCACGCGTTTCGACCAGGTGGACACCGTCCAGGGCGCCGAGCTGACCCGACTGCTGGGCGAAGGCCAGCCGCTGAGCCTGCTGCAAAACACCGATCACCTGAAAGTGCTGGCGACCTTCGCGCCGATCCCCGGCGGCAAGCGCTGGGGCGTGATGCTGGATGCGCCCAAGCAGGTGCTCACCGAACCGGCCGACGCCCTGGAGCAGGAACTCGACCAGTTGAACACCCAAGGCACCTGGCTCGAACTGGCGCTGGGCATCGGTGCGGCCTTGCTGGGGCTGCTGCTGGTCTGGATGCTGGCACGCGGCGTGACCCGGCCGATCCTCGGCGTGGCAGCGATGCTCAAGGACATCGCCAGTGGCGAGGGCGACCTCACCCGCCGCTTGCAGTACGCCAAGCAGGACGAGCTGGGCCAGCTGGCCGGCTGGTTCAACCGCTTTCTGGACAAGTTGCAGCCCATCGTGGCCGAAGTGAAGCAGTCGGTCACCGCGGCCCGCGGCAACGCCGAGCAGTCGGCCGCCATCGCCAGCCAGACCAGCGCCGGCATGGAGCAGCAGTTCCGTCAGGTCGACCAGGCCGCCACCGCCTCGCAAGAGATGAGCGCCACTGCCCAGGACGTGGCCCGTAGCGCGGCGCAGGCCGCACAGGCCGCCCGCGAGGCAGACCAGGCCACCCGTGAAGGGTTGGCCGTCATCGACAAGACCACCACCGGCATCGACGCCCTGGCCAACGAGATGAACAGCGCCATGGACCAGGTCGGTGGCCTGGCGCGCAACAGCGAGCAGATCGGCAGCGTGCTGGAAGTGATCCGCTCGATTGCCGAGCAGACCAACCTGCTGGCCCTCAACGCTGCGATCGAAGCGGCCCGTGCGGGTGAAGCAGGCCGCGGGTTCGCCGTGGTCGCCGACGAGGTGCGCAACCTGGCGCGGCGTACCCAGGAGTCGGTGGAAGAGACCCGCCAGGTGATCGAAGCCTTGCAGGCTGGCACGCACGAGGTGGTCTCGGCCATGGAAGGCAGCCACCGCCAAGCCCAGGGCAGCGTCGAGCAGGTGAACCATGCCGTGAGCGCCTTGCAGCGCATCGGCGAGGCAGTCAGCGTGATCAGCGACATGAACCTGCAGATCGCCAGCGCCGCCGAGGAACAGAGCGCCGTGGCCGAAGAGATCAACCACAACATCGCCACCATTCGCGACGTGACCGAGTCGCTGTCCGAGCAGGCCGGTGAAGCGGCGCGGGTCAGCCAGTCGCTCAATGGGCTGGCGAACCAGCAGCAGGGGTTGATGGATCAGTTCAGGGTCTAGGGCGCAGAGTGATCGCTGATCTGGCAAAGCGGTTCACCCCCTATGTGAGAGCAGGCTTGCCCGCGATGCAGGCGGTGATGGAACGGACGCTATCGCGGGCAAGCCCGCTCTCATAGAACATAAAATACCTTGTTGATTTTAAAAGGAGTAACTTCAGTATTTTGTGGGCCCTGCGGGCCCAATCGCGGCCGGTCCGGCGCCCCGGCAGGGGCCGCTCCCACATGGGACCGCGATTGCCTGTGCCACTGCGGTGGGTGTAGGAGCGGCCCCAGCCGGGGCGCCGGACCGGCCGCGATGGACCGCAAAGCGGTCCCAAAAATCGATCAGTGACACAGCATCTGAGCACTGCCAGCTATCGCCATGTTCTCTGCGCGACAGCGCGGCGCCAAGGCGGCGGGCGGACTCCCACAGGAGGAGTGGCGCTTTCTGTCATGTTCGCAGGGTGCCGGGGGTCACGTCCCTGGCTTGCCTTCGACCACCGCCGTTGCGTCACGCTGCTCGGTCGGCGGGGTCAGGTGCAGGATCCGGTCACGCCCGCCTTCGGCCAGCAGGTAACCGCCCTCCCCATCCGGCACGATCGCCTGGGGCGCCTTGAGGAACGTCAGCACCGTGTGCTGGTGCCCCTGCGGGTCGATGCGCAGCAGCCGGGCGCGGTGGGTGGAGTCCTCGCTGATCCACAGCCCGCGCTGGTCGCACATCAGGAACGTCGGGTTACGCAACCCGGCGACCACCACCGGGTCACGCTTGTCCGGGGTCAAGGCCCGCACCTGGCCGGCGGCCTTTTCGGTGTAGAGCAACCGGCCCTCGCCACAGCGCGTCAGGCCTTCGCCTTCGGTCAGCCCCGAGCGCAGCACGTCGAGGGCCTCCGTGTGCCAGTCGTAGCGCATCAGGCGGCCTTCGGCCTTGCGGTCTTCGATCGCGTACAGGTGATGGGCATCGCTCCACAGACCCTGCACGTTCTCGCCGTCGAACAGGTGGGTGATCTGCCCGTCACGCGACAGGCTGACCGGCGCCTTGCCGCCCTCCTGGCTGAATACCCAACCGCCTTGTGCGGCGATCATGCCGTCGGGCTTGGACAGGCCCTTGACCATCACTTTCCGCCCGCCGTCGGGCGTGATGCGCAGGATGCTGCCTTGCCCGTCCTTGAGTTCACGGCTGACCAGCAGGCTGCCATCGGCCAGCGGCACCAGCGAAGCCGCCTTGTCGACCGCTCCGTGCACCACCTCCACCTCCCAGCCCTTGGCGGCCTGGACCGGGTAGAAACTCTGCCAGGCGAAAAAGCCCAAGGCACTGACCACCACACCGGCCGACACCAGCATGACGCTTTTGATACGTCGCGCACGAACGCCCACTCACCCTTCCTCGTGTGTCGATGGTGGGGGCATGCTAGCAAGGGGATGTGAAAATTGTGTCGGATGGGGCAGGCGTGGTTGATCTTTCGGGGCCGCATCGAGCGCCTGACGCACAGCAATGACTACTCGCCACTCACCACTTAAACCTTTTCCTACAACCTCTTGGGAATCCGCAACATTGCCACACCCTCCAAGCCTGCCCATGATCAGGCGCTGGCCCGGCCCGGGCCGATCGTCTGTGAGAGCCCACCCTCATGCCCACGCACACCCCTGCCCTCCAGGCACTGCGCACCGCCCTGCGCGCCCTGGCCGACCATGACCTGCACAACCCGGACGACGATCCGCACCTCAGTGGCGTGCTGTTCTTCTGTGCCACGGACGAGCGCAGCCGGCAGCTGATCGAGCAGGTCGAGCTGCTGGCCTACGAGGCCTTGATCGACCCCACGGGGCAGCCGCTTCACGCCCATGTGCAGGCGCTTTCGGAAGAAGGTTTGCATGCGTCGGTCGCCCCCTGCGGCGCCGAGCACGAGACGGTGATCGAGATCGCCCTGGCCGGCAAGGGCGTGGTGACGATCAAGGCGGCGCCATCATGACTCCTGGCCACCCTGTCGAAGACCGGTCTGCGATGCGGGCCCCTTCCATCGAAGCGGCCCGCTGGCCCCATCAGGCGATGGCGGCGTCCACCAGCACCTGGGCCTCGGCAACCAGACGCTGCAGGTGCGCCTCGTCGATGAAGCTTTCGGCGTAGATCTTGTAGATGTCTTCGGTACCCGACGGGCGTGCGGCGAACCAGCCGTTGGCGGTCATCACCTTGAGGCCACCGATGGCCTGGCCATTGCCCGGGGCATGGCTGAGGATCTGCTCGATGGCTTCGCCGGCCAGCTCGGTCGAGGTGACCTGTTCGGGCGCCAGCTTGCTCAACAGCGCCTTCTGACGGGCATCGGCCTTGGCTTCGACACGGGTGGCGTACGGCCGGCCCAGGGCCTCGGTCAGGTCGGCATAGGCCTGGCTCGGGGTGCGGCCGGTGCGGGCGGTCATCTCGGCCGCCAGCAGGGCCGGGATCAGGCCATCCTTGTCAGTGGCCCAGACGCCGCCGTCCATGCGCAGGAACGACGCGCCCGCGCTCTCCTCACCGCCGAACCCCAGCGAACCGTCGAACAACCCCTGGGCGAAGTACTTGAAGCCGACCGGCACTTCATGCAGGCGACGCCCCAGTCGCGCGGTGACGCGGTCGATCAGGCCGCTGCTGACCACGGTCTTGCCCACGGCCGCATCGGCGCGCCAGTGCGGACGGTGGCGGAACAGGTAGTCGATGGCCACGGCCAGGTAGTTGTTCGGCGCCAGCAGGCCGTCGGCGGTGACGATGCCGTGGCGGTCGTGGTCCGGGTCGCAGGCGAAGGCCACGTCGAAGCGCTCACGCAAGCCGATCAGGCCTTGCATGGCGTGCGGCGAGGACGGATCCATGCGGATCTGGCCGTCCCAGTCGACGGTCATGAAGCGGAAGGTCGGGTCGACCTCGGTGTTGACCACCTCGAGGTTCAGCTGGTAGCGATCGGCGATGGCCTGCCAGTAGTGGACGCCGGCGCCGCCCAAGGGGTCCACGCCCAGGCGCAGGTTGGCCTGGCGGATGACGTCGAAGTCGATGACGTGCTGCAGGTCTTCGACGTAATGGGTGATGTAGTCATGGCGCTGGGTGGTCGGTGCGGCCAGGGCCTGGCCGTGGTCCATGCGCTTGACGCCGTCCAGGCCTGCGGCCAGCAGTTCGTTGGCCTTGGCCTCGATCCACTTGGTCACGTCGCTGTCGGCCGGGCCGCCATTGGGCGGGTTGTACTTGAAGCCGCCACTCTGCGGCGGGTTGTGCGACGGGGTGATGACGATACCGTCGGCCAGGCCCTGCTGGCGGTCGCGGTTGTAGCAGAGGATCGCGTGGGACACCGCCGGGGTCGGGGTGTACTCGTCGTCCTTGGACAGCATGACCTGCACGCCATTGGCGGCGAGCACTTCCAGCGCGCTGGCGGCAGCGGGTGCGGACAGCGCGTGAGTGTCGGCACCGATGAACACCGGGCCGTCGATCCCCTGGGCCTGGCGATACAGGCAGATGGCCTGGGTGATCGCCAGCACGTGGTCTTCGTTGAAGCTCGATTCGAACGAGGTGCCGCGGTGGCCCGAGGTGCCGAACGCCACACGCTGGGACGCCACGCTGGCGTCAGGGCGGTGGGTGTAATAGGCGGTCAACAGGCGAGGAATGTCTACCAGCACACTGGAAGGTGCTGGCTTGCCTGCCAAGGGACTGAGCGTCATGAAAACCTCGTGTTCTGGAGTGTGGGGGGTTGGAACACGCAGTGTACTGAGAGTTCTCGGGCGCGGCGAGGTGATGTGGGGCAAGGGCTGGGTGTCGCGTTGAGAGGGGGTGCTGGAGAGGGATCGGAGTGGGCTGGTCTTGTGGGCCCTGCGGGCCCAATCGCGGTCGGTCCGGCGCCCCGGCAGGGGCCGCTCCTACAGAAGGAATTGCATCAGCCTGCCGGATCAACGATGCGGTCCACCCTGTAGGAGCGGCCCCTGTGCCGCGATTGGGCCCGCAGGGCCCACAAGACCCCGCACCGTCGGCACAAGCCCCTACCCCTCGGGACACTGCCACCACGACGGAAACATCTGCCGCACCCGCGCTTCAGCGAAGCGTTCGTCGATCAGCACCAGCGTGCCCTGGTCATGATCACCCCGGATCACCCGGCCCGCGGCCTGGATCACCTTGCGCACCCCGGGGTAGAGGTAGGCATAGTCGAACCCGGCGCCGAACTGGCGCCCCAGGCGCTGCTTGAACTGCTCGTTGACCGGGTTGACCTGGGGCAACCCGAGGGTGGCGACGAACACCCCGATCAGTCGCGTGCCGGGCAAATCCACCCCCTCCCCGAAGGCC
>NZ_JAAMQI010000028.1 GCF_013523165.1 Pseudomonas entomophila | reverse complement strand
TGACGCTGGAGATGACCGTGTCGATGCCGCCCTTGGCCGAGGTCTCGATGACCTTGTCATTGGCCGAGTCGACGTAGTAGGTGTCGTTGCCCATCCCGCCGATCATCGTGTCGGCGCCCGCGCCGCCGTCGAGCACGTTATTGCCGTCGTTGCCGGTCAGCGTGTTGGCCAGGGCGTTGCCGGTGGCATTGAGGTGAGCCTTGCCGGACAGGATCAGGTTTTCCTGATAGTCGCCCAGGGTCCAGTTGACGCCGGAGACGACCGTGTCGATGCCGCCCTTGGCCGAGGTCTCGATGACCTTGTCGTTGGCCGAGTCGACGTAGTAGGTGTCGTTGCCCATCCCGCCGATCATCGTGTCGGCGCCCGCGCCGCCATCGAGCACGTTGTTGCCGTCGTTGCCGGTCAGCGTGTTGGCCAGGGCGTTGCCGGTGGCATTGAGGTGAGCCTTGCCGGACAAGGTCAGGTTTTCCTGGTACTCGCCCAGGGTACGGGTCACGCTGGAGATGACCGTGTCGATGCCGCCCTTGGCCGAAGTTTCCAGGACGACGTCGTCGACCGAATCGACGTAGTAGGTGTCATTGCCCATCCCGCCAATCATCGTGTCGGCACCCGCACCGCCGTCGAGGGTGTCGTTGCCATCGCCGCCCTCCAGCCGGTCCCGACCCCCCATGCCCTTGAGCACGTCGTTACCCGTACCGCCTTCGACCCAGTCATCGGCGCCGGTGCCGGTGAAGGTGTCGTTGCCTGCGGTCAGCACCTTCTTGCCGGCGCTCATCAGGATGCTGGTGTTGATGCCCAGGGCGGTCAGTTCGCTTGGGGAGTAGGTGCGGATGTTGCCTTGAAGATCCTCAACTTTGACACTGGTGATGTTATAGGTGCCAGGAAGGTTGGTGGGGGCGATGAACCATGTGTCGGAAGATACGCCGTCTGACCAAGAATCGCTATATCCGCTATGGACTAGGAAGTTGTATTTGCTCGTTGAGCGGTCATCGGCTAAGAATGAGTATGTTAAATCCTTGTCAAAATAGATAACGAGTTGCTTCACGCCTGCCTGATTGTCCGATGCCGCTCCAGACACAGTGAGCGCGGCCTTTCCTGAAGACAGATCGACAAAGGTAGGTATGTGCAATGACTTCAGTTGCGGCGGCGTAGTATCAGGGGCTGAATTGACGAAATTGATGCTGGTATTGACACCCAGCTTTGCAAGTTCGCTTGGGCTGTACGTACGGATGTTGCCTTGCAGGTCTTCAACTTTAATGCTGGTGACATTATAGACGCCGGACGCATTGGTGGGAGCGATGAACCATGTGTCAGTCGACCTGCCATCCGACCAGGAATCGCTATATCCGCTGTGCACCAAGAAATTATACTTACTTGTGGAGGCGTCCGTAGGCGTGAAAGAGTAAGTAATGTCTCTGTCGAAGTACGCGACGATCTGCTTCACACCTGCCAAATTATCTGTGGCTGCGCCAGAGATGGTTAACGCAGTCTTTCCTGAGGACAGGTCTACAACCTTTGGAATATTAAGGGATTTCAACTGAGGAGGCGTCGTGTCAGGTGTTGAATTGACGAAATTGACGCTGGTATTTATGCCCAGCTTTGCAAGCTCATTTGATTCATAGGTTCGAAGGTTTCCTTGAAGGTCTTCGACCTTGACACGGGTGACATTGTAATTTCCGGACGCATTGGTGGGGGCAATAAACCATGTTTCCGATGACGAACCGTCAGACCAAGAATCGCTATAGCCGCTATGAACCAAAAAATTGTACTTGTTGGTCGATGTGTCAGTGGATGAAAACGAATAGACGATCTCTTTATCAAAGTAAATCACTACATTCTTGACACCCGACTTGTCATCGGACGCCTTCCCCGACACCGTAAGCCCCGCCTTCCCTGACCCAAGATCGACGATCGTCGGTATGCGCAGCGACAACAAGGTAGGGGCGAGGGTATCTGCAGTAGCGCTCATTGAACGTTATCCGTAAGCAGTCGAACATCGGGAAGGGTAGGGTACAGCGAGGCTCAATAACGCAGGCGCCGGATGGGCATGCTCCCGCGCGTGTATTGTTGGTAACCGGTATAGGGAAGCAGAACCGTATCGACGACGCCCGACAGGACCATGTCGACCACGGCAGACTCGGGCGCCCAGTGCTCGCCGGGCCTGAGCGGACCGTTCAGCGTACAGTACTGGTACGCCACGCCGCTGTAGAGGCGCGGCAGGGCGTGGCAATAGCTGTCGTATTGGGCCAGGTCGTCGACGGCCTTCGCTTCATTGGACAGGGTCCGTACGGTGCCGCATCCACACAGTGCCATCGCCAGCACACAGACAACCCATCGCTTCATACCGATAACCCTTTTCTCTCACAAGGCTACTTCTGTTTGGTCCAATCATAACTGGGTTGGATCCCAACCTGCCATAGGGCGTCGAGCGATGAATCGTCCGTCCGCGTGAGCCTACGTCAATTCGTTCAGCGGGCTGCACTCATTCGCCGGCAACCCGCGAACAGGTCCAGCGCAGGGGTATAGGCCTGCGTGCTCACGTCGAGCAGGCCGATGAGCGAATGAAACAGGTTGTCCTGGCTGAGCGCCACCTCCCGTTTGCCCTGCAGGCACGGGGTATCGACCTGGAAGGCCTGCTGATACCCGGACGAGAACCACATCAGCAGCGGCACGTGCTTCTGCTCCTCCGGCGCCAGCAGGTAGGGCGTGCCGTGCAGGTACAGGTTGTACTCCCCGAGCGATTCGCCGTGGTCGGAGAGATACAGCACCGCGCTGTCGACCGTGCGTGCATTGTCGCGCAACTGATCGATCAGGCTGGCCAGCACATGGTCGGTGTAGGCGATGGTGTTGTCGTAGGCGTTGACGATGCTCTCCCGGCTGCAGGTCTCCAGCGCATTGCTCTGGCACACCGGCGTGAACCGCTCGAAGGCCTGGGGGTAGCGCTTGAAGTACTCCGGGCCATGGCTGCCCATCTGGTGCAGGACCAGCACCGTGTCCTGGTCGAGGTGATCGATCAGGTGCTGCAGGTCCTGAAGCAGAATGGCATCCCGACACTCACGGTTGGCGCACAGAGCCGAGTCCTGGCGTTTGCTCACGTCCTCCAGCGTCACCCGGTCGCAGGTGCCCTTGCAACCTGACTGGTTGTCACGCCAGATCACCGTCAGACCGGCGCGCTTGAGTACATCGAGCAGCCCCTCCTGGTGTGTGGCCCGCACCGCGTCATAGTGGCGGCGGCCCATGTTGGAGAACATGCAGGGCACGGACACCGCGGTTTCCGTGCCGCACGAGGTCACCTGGGCGAACGCCACCAGACCGTCTTCGCGGCTCAGTTCGGGCGTCGTGTCACGGGGGTAGCCCAACACGCCGAAATTCGCCGCCCGGGCGCTCTCGCCGACCACCAGCACGGTCAGGGACTTGCGTACGTGCGTCGCCCAGCGGCCATCACGGTGCGCATCCTGGGCGATCGGCTCGAGCGGTTGCCGGGTCGCCTGCAGGTCTTCACGGGCGTAGCTGATCGCAGCGCCGATGACGTTGCTGGGCACCACCATCCAGTGCAATTCGTGGTGGTTGCGAAACAACGGTGCCAGGGCCTTGTAGTCCAGCAGGCTGACGCTGCCCATCAGCGTCACGCAGATCACCGCCATCAGCCCCTTGCCCAGCAACTCGCGTGGCCAGGGACGATAGCGAATCGGCAGCGCCCACACGAGGCAGGCAGGCAACACGCCCCACACCAGCAGATGGCCGAACAAGGGCAGGGACAACAGGCCCTGGACTTCACGCACGTCGGTCTGCGCGACGTTGCGGATCATGCCGACATCGATCAGCACACCGTACTGGCCCATGAAGTACGTCGCCCCCGCGCTGAGCAGGAACAACAGCGCCAGGGTCGGCTTCAGCGTGCGGCCCACGGTGAACAGGGTCAGTACCAGGGTGAACGCGCACCCGATCAACAGCATGAAGGCGACCCGCATCAGCCAACCTGAGGCATCGGGCGCCGTGATGGCGACCAGATGCCGCCATAGCGTCCCGTTGAAGCCCACCAGCAGAAACACACTGGCAACGACGATGACCCACACAGGACGCACCGCTACACGCTTGACCATGAAACCCCCCACGCTCGACACCAGACGCTTCGGTGCAGGTGCGCACCGAAGGATGAAAGTGGCGCGCACGCTAGGGCAGGTTCCGTGGAGCTTTTGTGAAAAGTGTCGTTAGGCTTCGTTGAGCCAGCGCCTCAGGGACGAAGAAACCGTTTCCGGGGTCAGGAGACGGATTTTTCACACCGTCACGACATTCACGGCAGGTTGGGCAGCGCAGGCTGCGGGCGCTCGCGGTTCATGGCTCCGGGCTGCACATCCGGTAGCCATCGCCGCGCAGGGTATGCAGCAGTTTGGTGCTGAAGGGTTTGTCCACGGCCTGTCGGATCTGGTGAATATGGCTGCGAATGCTGTCGACGTTCTTGTCGTGGTCGGTCGACCCCCAGAGCAACTGCTCAAGGGTCTTGCGCTTGACCAGGGCCGGGCTGCTGCGCATCAGCGCTTCCAGGATCTTCAGGTTGGCCGAACTGAGCTTGATCGGCGTATTGCCCCGGCGCACCTGCAGCGTGTTGAGGTCGAGTTCCAGGTCCAGCAGGGTGAGTGTGCGACCCCGTTGCCCATTGCGGCGCGACACGATGGCCTCGAGCCGCGCCAGGATCTCGGCCATGGCGAAGGGCTTGACCACATAGTCGTCGGCGCCTACGCCAAAACCCTTGAGACGGTCATCGAGCTCGTCGCGGGCAGTCAGCATGATGATGGCTGCCGCGCTGTGGGCGCGCTGGCGCAGCAGGTGGCAGATGTCGTTGCCATCGATGCCCGGCAGCATGATGTCGAGAATGATCGCGTCGAAGCGCCCGGTCTCGGCCAGGTGCAGGCCGGTCAGGCCGTCTCGGGCGCCGGTGACGGCGTGGCCACGGAGTTCGAAGAAATCGACGAGGTTGTCATGGATGTCACGGTTGTCTTCAACGATCAGCAGGTTCATGCAGGCGCGTTCCTAAAAGCCATGATCGAACAGGGGCGATGGGCAGGCGCGGCGACGCGCCGCGACGCATTTGAAAGCCTGGGCGGTCGCGGTTGTGTCGACAAAACGTTAACTATTCGTGAAAGCCCATGCCAGGTGAACGGCAGGGGTCACGGTTTCTGGAATCAGGTGAATGACCTCTACATCACGCTCTGTCCACGCGGTCTCACGACCATTCGATTTTCGCCTGGCCATCGGCCTGCCCGTGCTCGTCATGCTGGCGCTGCTGGCAAGCGACGTCGCTGCCATCGATCTGCCACTGGCGCACCTGTTCTATGTTCCTGGGGAAGGGTTCATCGGGCGGCACAGCTATTGGCTGGAAACGGTGCTGCACGAGCGCGTCAAACAGGCGGTGCTGCTGTTCAGCCTGACGCTGCTCGTCGCCTGGGTCGCCAGCCTGTTCAGCGCTGCGCATCGTGCATGGCGAAGGCCCTTGGCCTACACCGTGCTGACGCTCGGGCTGTGCACCGGCATCGTCACGCCGCTGAAGGTGATGACCGACGTGCAGTGCCCCTGGAGCCTGCAGGACTTCGGCGCCAGCGAGCCCTACGTGCCCTTGCTGGGGGACCGTGTGGATTCGGCCAAGCCAGGCCGCTGCTGGCCTGGCGGGCATGCCTCCACCGGCTTTGCTTTGCTGGCCTTGTATTTCGCCCTGCGCGACCGGCACCCCCGGGCGGGTCGCATCGCCTGCGCGCTGGCTTTGGCGCTCGGCACGCTGCTGTCGCTCGGGCGCATGCTGCAGGGCGCGCACTTCCTGTCCCACAACGTCTGGACCTTGCTGATCGACTGGCTGATCGCCGTGGTGTGCTATCGCTGGCTGCTGTACCGGCCACACGTGCACGCTGTCGGTAGCGGCAGCTGAGGCCAGGCGCGGGTGGGCGAGCGCCGTTCAGGTTTTTTTCACATGTGCTTCACCAGTGCCCCATGGAGCGCTGCCTAGAGTGCCGCCATTCACGGGTGCCTGCATTGCGCGCAGCGCACCCTGCCCACCTGTCGGAGCGACGCCATGCAACCCGCTATCCTGCCATCTGCCACCCTGTCCCCGTTCTCACCGAAACGCCGGGCCTACGCCCGTGGGTGGGTGAAAGGCGTGATCGGCCTGTCGATCGTGCTGGCTGCGCTTGCCTTCTGGTACGCCTCGCAGGCCCGCGTGCCGGACGTGAACAGCGCCGCCCGGTGGCGTGACAGCGGCATTGCTGCGCAGTGGGCCCAGGGCAACGTGGTGCTGCTGATCCGCCATGCCGAGCGGTGCGACCGCTCCGAGCACACCTGCCTGGCGGACCCTGAAGGCATCACGGTCATCGGCAGCCAGCGCGCCACCGAGGTCGGCAAAGGCCTGGCCCTGTTGCCGCAGGCCGGTGTCGACCGCGTGAGCAGCCCGGAAGTCCGTACCCGACAGACCGCCCAGTTCCTCTTCGGTCAGCCACTCGCCACGCAGGACTGGGTGGGCGATTGCGACAAGGACTTCGCCCAGGCTGCGCTCGCCCACAAACGCGCCGGGCATAATCTGGTCCTGGTCACCCACAGCGGGTGCATCGATCAGCTGGAACGACGCCTGCACGTGCCGGGCGGGGAACGCTCCAGTGCCTACGCCAGCGCGCTGTTCGTCGCCGTACCCGAGGCGGGTCGGGCGCGTCTGCTCGGACAGGTGAAGGCCCGGGAGTGGGAGCGCTTGAAGGCTGAAGCCATTTGAACTCGATCGAGGCTGTACCGGGCAGCGACACGTGCGGCGTGCCTTGTGTCGAATGTCGGTACCCGTCACTGTTTCACCGACAATTCCACATCGCCGGAACACGAAACGATGGCGATATATTGCTTGTCAGGTACATCGACTGATACGACCCAGTTTTTACCGGCTCGGTTATACGTTTCATCCGAAGCGACAAAGATGTCCGTGGAGGAAAGTGCTGGTTTGAGTCTGGAGAAATACGCCCGGGTGGCGTCTTCCAGAAATGTTTTCGACGCATCGGGGCACGCTGGACTCGACGCTTCGTCGCACCCGGCAAGTGCCGTCATCGCGAGACCAAGTGCACAGAGGGTGGTTGATCTCATCAGCGATGCTCCGGTCATGGGTAAGGCGGCCTCGAGGGGATAGGTTGGCTAGCTTAACAGAGGCGTTCGGTCATTGTTTTGTATGAAATCTCGAGACACTTAATGACCCTGTTGTAAGGCGAGTCTTTTGTATGAAAATATTCGAAACTTCATTGCCGCCCCGTCTGGCTCCAATATTTGTAAAGTCTAGCGCTTTCAGTGCAGGACTCGATCATGCCAAACAGGTATCAACTCTCTGATATAGAGTGGGAGCGGGTGGCAGACCTCTTTATTGTTTCGTCTCGTCGCTCCAGGCGTCCTCGGTTGGATGACCGGGTCATGCTAGACGGCATCCTGTGGGTTCTATGTTCCAGAGCGCCTTGGCGGCATCTGCCCGCACACTTCGGTCCTTGGTCTACGGTCTATCAACGCTTTCGAGACTGGAAAAGCCAAGGCACGTTAAGCCAGTTGTTCAAGCGGCTCGATATCGAGCTCGACGCCGAGGGGCTGATCGACTTGGAGACGTGGTGCACCGAGCCCCTCATTGTCACACCGACAGGACCTTCGAAACAGGCCAAAGACCTGACAGACAGCGCTACGGACGGCCTGCCTTCAGTTGTCGGGTGTGCGGGGGAGCGAATCTGACCAGCCACCATCGACATCGCCTGCGACTGATGTGCAACGGTCTTCGAGGAAGCATGAGTTCACAGCCACGCGCCATCCGTCGGTAGCCGTCGAGTCTGTCGCCAGAAGGCTCAAGTCTGGTCAGGACATCACGATAACCCGGCAAGCTTTCAAACTTGGTGTGGGTTACTCATGCTTGCGAAACGTACTATCGCCCAAACGCTCGGCGCCGGCTTCGGGATCGTCATCCTGATTATCGGCATCCTGATCGGCATCGCCCGCAACGGCTTTGGCCAGATCAACGATGCCACACAGTGGAACATCCACACCTACAAGGTGCTCGATGGCGCCGCCACCCTGTTGATCAGCCTGACCAACGTCGAGACGGGCATGCGTGGCTTCGCCTTGAGCGGCCAGGACGACTTCCTGCAGCCGTTGGTCTCTGGCAAGGCCGCGTTCGAGGACACGTGGAACGAGCTCAAAACGCTCACCGCGGACAACCCGGTCCAACAGAAGCGCCTGGACGAGATCAAGGCCACTCAACAGCGCTGGATGAGCGAAGACATCGAGGCGACCTTGGCCCTGCGCCGGGACGTCGTGGCTGGCCGAGCGCCCCTGGACGCCGTCGTGCAACGCATCATCGCACGCCAGGACAAGGTCAAGATGGACGGCATGCGTGCGCTCATCGCCGAGATGCAGGCCGAGGAGGCCAAGCTGCTGACGGCCCGTACGGCGGCGATGGAGACCGCGACCAACGTTGCCAACCTGAGCCTGTTGATCGGCGGCGCCGTGGCGGCACTGCTGGCGCTGGCCATCGCCATTGGTTTGTCTTCGTCCATTCGCAAGCGGCTGAACGCGGCCATCGCGGTCGCCGACGGTATCGCCGCAGGCCGGCTCGATGGCCATATCGATACGCGCTCGAGCGACGAGATCGGCCGTCTGATGAAGGCCTTCGACGGCATGCAGACACGCCTGCGATCGATGATCACGGACATCAAGGGCGGCGCCCAGCAGCTGCTCGAGTCCGCCCGCGAGATTGCCCACACGTCCGAAGCGCTGACGGCATCGGCCCATGAGCAGTCGCACTCGGCCTCGTCCATGGCCGCCACGGTGGAGGAACTGACCGTCAGCATCGGCCACGTGGCGACCAGCGCCAACGAGGCGCACGCGATTTCCACCGACTCCGGCAAGCTGTCGACCGACGGCGGCGCAGTGATCCAGAACACGCTGCACAGCATGAGCCGCATCGCCGGCACCGTGCAGCATTCGGCGCAGCAGATCGGCGAACTGGGCCGGCACATCGAGCAGATCACCTCGGTCGTCAACGTGATCAGCGCGATCGCCGAGCAGACCAACCTGCTGGCCCTGAACGCCGCCATCGAGGCGGCCCGTGCCGGCGAGCAGGGGCGTGGGTTCGCGGTGGTGGCAGACGAAGTGCGCCTGCTCGCCCAGCGCACGGGCACCTCGACGTCGGAGATCGGCGACATGATCGGCAAGATCCAGTCCAGTGCCCAGGATGCCGTCAGCCAGATGGACGTGGGGGTCGAGCAGGTCAACCAGGGGCTGGAGCTGACCCAATCGGCCAATGCGGCGATCGAGCAGATCCGCGGCGGTTCGGGCCGCATCATCGGCGTGGTGGATCAGATTTCCATGGCCTTGAACGAGCAGACGGCGGCCAGCCAGGACGTCGCGCGCAGCGTCGAGCGCATCGCCCAGATGGCGCAGGAGAGCAGCGAGCGCATCCGTGGCGCCTCGCAAAGTGCAGCCAACATCGAACGGCTGGCGCATGCGCTGGACAAGCAAGTGGCCCAGTTCACGCTCTGACGCGCCAGGGTAGCTGCGGGGCAGGCTGAGGTACGCTGGCCTGCCCCGTAAGTCGGCCGAGTGGAATGGCCGCCTTTGCCGAAAAGAGGCGGAGAGCAGAGGGGCCGTGTGATAGAATTCGGCCCCAAATCGGCCCAAACCTTCCGTTGAGCCCGAATCACCCCTCTGAAAGCCCCGCAGGATAAGCTCTTGATCTCTACCGCCAACATCACCATGCAATTCGGTGCCAAGCCGCTGTTCGAAAACGTCTCGGTCAAGTTCAACAACGGCAATCGGTATGGCCTGATCGGTGCCAATGGTTGCGGCAAGTCGACCTTCATGAAGATCCTGGGCGGCGACCTGGAGCCGTCTGGCGGGCAGGTGATGCTCGAGCCCAACACCCGTCTGGGCAAGCTGCGCCAGGACCAGTTCGCCTACGAAGACTTCAGCGTCATCGACACGGTGATCATGGGCCATGAGCAGCTGTGGAAGGTCAAGGCCGAGCGTGACCGCATCTACTCGCTGCCGGAAATGACCGAAGACGACGGCATGGCCGTCGCCGAGCTGGAGACCGAATTCGCCGAGATGGACGGCTACACCGCCGAATCGCGCGCCGGTGAACTGCTGCTCGGCCTGGGCATCCCGCTGGAGCAGCACTTCGGCCCGATGAGCGAAGTGGCACCCGGCTGGAAGCTGCGCGTGCTGCTGGCCCAGGCGCTGTTCTCCGACCCGGACGTGCTGCTGCTCGACGAACCGACCAACCACCTGGACATCAACACGATCCGCTGGCTGGAAACCGTGCTCACCGCGCGTAACAGCACCATGATCATCATTTCCCACGACCGGCACTTCCTCAACAGCGTCTGCACCCACATGGCCGACCTGGACTACGGCGAGCTGCGCCTGTTCCCGGGCAACTACGACGAGTACATGACCGCCGCGACCCAGTCGCGCGAGCAGTTGCTGGCCGACAACGCCAAGAAGAAGGCGCAGATCGCCGAGCTGCAGACCTTCGTCAGCCGCTTCTCGGCCAACGCCTCCAAGGCCAAGCAGGCCACTTCGCGGGCCAAGCAGATCGACAAGATCCAGCTGGCCGAGGTCAAGCCGTCGAGCCGGGTCAGCCCGTTCATTCGCTTCGAGCAGACCAAGAAGCTGCACCGCCAGGCGGTCACCGTCGAGAAGATGGCCAAGGCCTTCGACGAGAAGGTGCTGTTCAAGGACTTCAGCTTCACCGTCGAGGCAGGCGAGCGCGTGGCGATCATCGGCCCCAACGGCATCGGCAAGACCACCTTGCTGCGCACCCTGGTCGGTGAACTGACCCCGGACAAGGGCGCGGTCAAGTGGACCGACAGCGCTGAAGTCGGCTACTACGCTCAGGACCATGCCCATGACTTCGAGGACGACGTGAGCCTGTTCGACTGGATGGGTCAGTGGACCCAGGGCGAGCAGACGATCCGCGGCACCCTCGGCCGGATGCTGTTCTCCAACGATGAGATCCTCAAGTCGGTGAAGGTGATCTCCGGGGGTGAGCAGGGGCGCATGCTGTTCGGCAAGCTGATCCTGCAAAAGCCCAACGTGCTGGTGATGGACGAACCGACCAACCACCTGGACATGGAGTCGATCGAAGCGCTCAACCTGGCACTGGAAAACTACCCAGGCACCTTGCTCTTCGTCAGCCACGACCGTGAGTTCGTCTCGTCCCTGGCCACGCGCATCATCGAGCTGAGCGCCGATGGCGTGGTGGACTTCAGCGGCACCTACGACGACTACCTGCGCAGCCAGGGCGTACTGGTCTGAGGCGCGTCGCCCGGCCGACAGGCGCTGCCTGACACAGCCGGGCGAGCCTGATCCATCCTTGAGGAGGCCTGCCCATGTCCCATGCCTTCACCTTGCTTGCCTCGCCAGTGGGCGTGCTGACCCTGGTGGCGCGCGAGTCGTCCCTGGCGGCGGTGCTCTGGGAACAGGAGCGGGCCAACCGCGCGGTGTTGGGCGAGCTGCATCGTGACGATGGACACCCGGTATTGCAGGAGACGAGCCGACAGTTGGGCGAGTACTTCGCGGGTGAGCGCGAAGCGTTCGATCTGCCGTTGTCGTTTGTCGGCACGGCGTTTCAGCGCCAGGTCTGGGAGGCGTTGCTGAGCATTCCGTTCGGCGAAACGTGCAGCTACGCCCAGATCGCCGCGCAGATCGGCAACCCGGCGGCAGTGCGGGCAGTGGGGGCGGCCAATGGGCGTAATCCGATTTCGATCATTGCGCCCTGCCACCGGGTGATCGGTTCGGCAGGGACGTTGACCGGGTTCGCGGGTGGGCTGGAGGCCAAGCGGTACCTGCTGAACCTGGAGGCGCGGCAGGGGGCGTTGGGGTTCTAGGCAGGTAGGTGGCGTGGGTTAAGCGGCAGGTCATAAGCCACAAGCCACAAGTGGCGAGGTCAGGCGCTGCGGGATCTGCTGCAGGCCTCAGGCTGACACCATTTCCCAACGATACATCCTGGTTTGCCTCTTACCCCTCAAGCCGCCAACGATGCCATGACCACCGTCTGCACATGCCCGGTCCCGGTATCCAGCAAGACCATGCCTTCCTGCGTCTCATCCAGCTCGACCAGCAACTGCCCCTGCGCGTCCCAGGCCGCCGACCGCCCTGCGGCGACGAAGTCCTCCACCGGCCCGACGGTGTTGGCCATGATCACGGGCAGGCTCAGGCGCCGGGCCACGTCGGCGTAGTGTTCGAACGCCTTCGGCAACCCGCGCGCTGCCTTGGCCACGCTCACCATGTACAGGTCGGCGCCCAAGGCTTGCGCCTGCTGCGCATGGTTGAGGAACAAGGACTCGTGGCAGATGGCAGGCGCCACGCGGCGGTCGCCGACGTCGATCAGCACGTGCTGGTTGCCCGGCACGAACCAGTGCAGTTCATCCTCGTGCAGGCGTCGCTTGGCGTAGCTCAGGCGGGGTTGGCCGGCGCGCAGGATCGACATGCCGATGCGCACCCCCTGGATGCCCGAATAGGGCAGGCCCACGGCCACGCCGATGGACTGCGCGTCGCAGGCCGCCTGGAGCGCGTCGAGCAAGGGCGTGCCTTCGGCCACCGACGCCTGCCGGGCCATGCTCGGGAAGTAGCCCGTCAGCGACAGTTCAGGGAACACCACCAGGTCGGCGCCCAGGGTCTTGGCTTGCGTCAACCACCACAGGTGACGCTGGAGGTTGCCGGGAACATCGTCCTGGAGCGAGGCCATTTGTACGGCGCAGATCTTCATGGTCGTTCGTCCTTGGCGAATGCCGGTGCGTGAGAAAGCGGCGAGCATACGTGGGCATGCCCTAGATCACCAGCGCAACAGGTCGGCCCGTCCGGTGATTCGTCGGTGAGTCACCAGGGGCAGGGCGCTTGCGCGTTGCTCACCAGGCCAGGTGAACCAGCACACCCAGCGCCAGCAGCAACAGCATCGCCCCCGACAACCGCTCCAGCCAGGGCAAGGCGGTGGTGAAGCAGGCCAGGACCCGACGATGCCCCATCGTCAGGGCGACTGCCAGGTCCCAGGCCAGCACCGCCGTGAACATCCAGGTGCCATACGCCAGTTTCCAGCCGACGCTGGCCTGCGAACCGCCGACCAGGCTCGCCAGGCTGACGTAGAACAGCGCGTTCTTGGGGTTGAGCAGCCCCGATGCCAGGCCCAGGCCGAAGGCCCGCCACCATCCGTTTCGGCGATGCGTGGTCGAGCCCCCGTCGTCGAGCTTCAAGGGGCTGGCGCCGGCGTACCGAATGAACAGCACGCCGATGTAGATCAGGTAGGCACAGCCTGCCAGTTGCAGCCCCAGGAACAGGATACTGTCAGGGTGCAGCAGCGTGACCCCGGTGAATGCGGCGACGATGAACACCCCGTTGGCGAGCGCGATGCCCAGGCAGGCGCCGCTGGCGACTCGCCATCCCGCGGTGATGGAGGTTCGCACGACCAGGAAGAAGTCAGGCCCCGGCGACAGGAGCGCCAGAAAGTGGGCCAGGGCGATGAGGAGGAACTGTTCCATGCGAAGCGTTCTCAGGCAGTCGAAGACGCCGAGAGTCTGCCGCCCTGGCCAGGCGGCGTATTGAAGATTATTGCACCCCTGTCGTTCGGTACAGACCTGGCGTGACGCCGGTATGGGCCTTGAAGACACGCTGGAAGTGGCTCTGGTCGGCGAACCCCAGGCGATAGGCGACATCGGCCAGTGGCCGACCTTCACGCAACCACGCGCGGGCACGGTTGATGCGGGCATTGAGCTGATAGGCGTGCGGTGTGAAGCCGGTGGCCTGGCGGAAGGCGCGGATCAGCTGATAGCGGCCCATGCCGACCAGACGCGCCAGGTCGGCCAGCGGCAGTTCGAGCCGCTCACCGTTCATGTGCGCGAGCAGTGCGTGCAGCTTTTCGCTGTCCAGGACGGGCAGGGGGGGCGAGGCGGGCAGGGCGAGCCGGGACAGGTCATGATCGCCGAGGAACTCGATGACGGCGGCTTCCTTGTCGTGTGCCGTGGCCTTGGAGAACAGCAAGTCATTGAGGGCGCAGAAACGCTGGTACAGCGTGGGCGCGCGCGCGATGCAGACACCGTCTGCCACCTGCGGCAGGTCTGCCTGCCATTCCTCATGCAGCGCCTCCAGCCAGGCCGCGTCCAGGTGCAGCATCTGGTAGCTCCAGGCGCACCCAGGGTCCGGGTTGCAGGCGTGCAGGCAGTGCGCCGGCACGAAGACCAGCGTGCCAGGTGTCAGGCGCTCGCTGCAGGTGCCTGCCCCTTCGAAACGGCTGCTGCCGCAGTCCACGGCGCCGATCGAATAGGTCGGGTGACTGTGGGCCTTGTAACAGGCACGGCTGTGACAGGCGCGACGGCTCTCGATCCAGGGCAGGGCCGGATCGCGCCAGAACGCTTCGAGGGATGAGGACATTGCATGACCTGATGGGAAGACAGGTGCAGTCTAGCGGCCAAGCGAGGGCCCGACCAGGGAAGCGACGGGCGCTTGCCGATGACAAGCGGTTCAGGGCCCGAGCCTGGCGTCTGCTCCAACGCGTTCGCGGAGGAGGGCAGCGCCAGGCCTCTCCAGGGCCACGCACAGGCTCGACGCTTCAGAACTGCCAGCGCACGCCGAGTTGCCCCCCGCTGCGTGCCTGGTCCCGCGCATCCAGGTTGGCGCCGTACCGCACCCCGGCATGCACGCTGAGCGCCTCGCTGATCTGCCCCACCACTCCGATCTCGGCCTGTGCCGCCGTCTGCCGGTAATCGGTCTTGATCCGGTCGACGTTGTCGAACACCACCGTGTCGTGCCCGCCCGCGGTGTGCAGCACGTCCACTTGCAGGTAAGGCTGCACGACACGTTCACGCGTGCTGACGAACGTCCCCTCCAGGCGTGCACCCAGTCGCCCGGTCACGTCGGGCTGGCTGTCGAAGCCGATGCGCGAGGCGCTGTCGCGGGCCGCGTGCAGGTTCGTCTTCTGCGCGATGACCTGGGCCTGCGGCTCGACCGTCCAGTGCTCTGACAGGGTCAGCGGGTGGCCGGCTTCCAGCGAGGCGGTCCAGGCGTTGCCGTCGAGGTCGATCCGCTGGCCCCGGTCGGAGCGGGCGCGGCCGTCCAGGTCCGTGTACTGCACCACGGCATCGACGTAGGCGCCGCCAGGGGTCACCAGGGTCCAGTACAGCCCTGCGCTGTCACCGTCCAGGCGCAGGTCGCCGACCTGGGTGTCCTTGCGTCCCAGGGCGAAGCCTTTCACATCGCCTTCGAGACGGCCTTGGCCGACGTACATGCCCACGTGCTGGCGGTACCCCCCTTCGGCCCAGGCATACAGATCCTGGCCCACCTTGAACCCATACAGGTCGCCGTCCAGGCGCGGGCTGACCGTACCGGACCACTGCTGGCGCAGGTTGCCACCATAGGCCTGCCCCCAGCTGGCGGGCAGGCCGCCATTGCCCTGCAGCAGGCGCTGGTCACCCTGGCGCTGATGGAAACTGCCCAGCGTCTGGCGGGCGATCAGGCCGGCGCCGCGTGGCGCGGCGGCATAGACAGCCACTTCAGGTCGGTACAGCGCAACGGCCTGCACCTCGGTGGCCGTGGGCAGTGGCGCCTGCCCAGGCGCTGGCGCGGCGATGGGCGTCTGCACCACCGGCGTTGGCGTTGGCGTGGGCACGGGGACGGGCTGCGGATCGCCCCCCGGGTCGACGGGTGTCACGGGGGGCGACTCCGGTGCCGGCTCGGGTTCAGGGCCCGGCGTGACGGGCGGTTCAGTCACTGCCGGCAACGTCGAGCGCAGGTACCAGCTGTTTTCGCTGCCGGCGGTGACGCCGCCCTTGAACAGTCGGTAGTCATAGGCACCCACCGACAGCACCTGGGTCTGGACGAAGGCATTCGTCGTGCTGGTGGCGCCGTCGCGGGCCTCGACCACCTGGATGCCGTTGACGCTGGTGACGGCACCAGTACCGTTCAGGTTGTCCACCAGCAGGGTGGTACTGCCGCTGATGCGGCCGCGGCTCACCACCAGGCGGTCGGAGGGCGCTTCATCGCCGGCCAGCACGCTGTTGACCCGCAGCGTACCGCCGTTGCCCGTGTAGTCTCCCTGGATCTCGAGACGGCCTTGGGCATCGTTGCCGCCACGCAGGTCGAGCGTCCCGGCGTTCACCACGCTCACGTTGCGACCGGTCGTGAAGGGGCGGAGGCTGCCGCTGCGGGAGGCCACGGTGCTGCTGGCGTCGATGTCGAACGTACCGCTGCCGGTAGCAGGGTCGCCCAGCACCAACGCGTCGTCCAGGGTCAGGCGGCTGGCACGGGTCAGGGCGATCTGCTCGAACTGCCGGTACAGCCCTCCGTTTGCCGGCTGGCTGGCCTCGAAGGTCAGGCGGTCGTCGCCCAGGCCGCCGTCGATGACGCTCTGCAGTGTCTCGCCTGGCAGGTCGGCCAGCAGTGCGGTGTCGTCCCCGGGGCCCAGGTCGACGCTGCCGCCAAGGGTCCCGCCGTCCCAGGTGAACTGGTCCTGGCCGAGGCTGAGCAGTACGTCCCCCTCGATGCGACCGCCGTGTATCAGTACCTGGTCGTCGCCACCGCTGACGCTGATGTTGCCGCCGATGCGGCCGTCGAAGACCTCGATGTAGTCTCGGTCGAAGGCTGCGATCAGGTTTCGCTCGATCTCGCCGCCGCGCAGGATGAAGGTGTTCTGGTCCAGCCGCATGTTGACGCTACCGATCTGCCCGCCCTCCATCTCGGCATAGTCGCCGCTGTCGAAGGTGCCGACGATCCGTCCGCCGGTCATGTAGAACCGGTCAAGACCGTCGCCTTGGTTGACGCCACCTTCGATGAGCCCGGCGCTCATGCGGAACACATCGATCCCGGCACCCTGGTTGAGCGTGCCACCGATCCGTCCCGAGGCGATCTCCACCGTGTCGGCGCCGGGGCCGAAGGTCACGTTGCCGGTGATCTCGCCCGTGCCGCCAGGGGGCAGCACGAGGGTATTGTCGCCCGAGAGAGCGGTCAGCGAGGGCGCGCTGCCACTGTCGCATCGGTAGTTGCCGTTGCCTGCACCAGAAGCGAAGTCACAGGCCGCTTCGGCAGTGGGCGTTGCGAGGGTGACCAGGGCGAGTGAGCCCAGGGTGAGCCAGACAGGCCTGTGCATCGTGCATTCTCCGTCCATCCTGCGGCCGCGACCACTGCCACGCAGCCTGGCCGTGAGGGCTGTGGAGGTCATGCCGAGGTTTTACAGAGGGTGCACGGAGAGGAACAACTGACAGAACTGTCTGGAAGCTTTAAGCCATCACGTCAGTCCCGGTAGAAGACCTGCACCAGGTGAAAGCCGAAGCGGGTCTTGATCGGCCCATGGACCACCCGCAGAGGCTTCTTGAAGATGACCTGGTCGATCGCCCCCACCAGCTGGCCGGGCCGTACCTCACCCAGGTCGCCGCCGCGTTTGCCGGACGGGCAGGTGGAGCACTTGCGCGCCAGCACGTCGAATGCCTCGCCCTTGGCCAGGCGCTGCTTGAGCTGTTCGGCCTCGGCCGCTGTCTTGACCAGGATGTGACGCGCTTGTGCTTTCATGAAACGGTGCCTGAAGACCAAAGGTCGCGATTATGCCTGATAGCACCCGCGTGGGCCTACCTTGCGTCGGGCCAGGGGGGAGCTGATCCGCAGTGCCGGCTGGGGCCGGGTTCAGGCTGGGCGCCTGCGGCAATCGCTGCTGGTTCGAGATACCCTCAGGCATGCTGCAACCTTATGGGAAGCTGGCTTGCCAGCGACAGGGCCGAGGCCGGCGCCGAAGGTCCTGGCCCTATCGCCGGCAAGCCGGCTCTCATAGAACATAAGATAAGTTTTTGATTTTAAAAAAATTACCTACAGAACCTTATGGACCCTGCGGGCCCAATCGCGGCACAGGGGCCGCTCCTACAGGAGCGTGAGTGTGTTCTGAATCACCGCATTGGCGCTACGGGTGTAGGAGCACCCCCGTGCCGCGATGGGCCGCAAAGCGGCCCCAGAAACCAATCAGCGACACAGTATCTGAGCACTGCCAGCTATCGCCATGTTCTCTGCGCGACAACGCGGCGGGCGGACTCCCACAATAACCGCGTCGTGGTCGGGTTCAGGCAGAGTGTCCACGACAATCGCTGCGGGGGCCGGGCTCTTCAGGAACGCCACCCCTTCAACCGGCCTTCAACTCCGATCGATCCCTGAACTGCTCCAGCGCCTCGGGGTTGGCCAGTGCATCGGTGTTCTTCACCGGCAATCCATGCACCACGTTGCGCACCGCCAGCTCCACCAGCTTGCCGCTGAGGGTGCGCGGGATGTCGGTCACCTGCACGATCAGCGCCGGCACGTGCCGCGGGGTAGTGAACTGGCGGATCACCTGGCGAATGCGCTGACGCAGCGCCTCGTCCAGCTGCAGGCCCTCGCGCAGGCGCACGAACAGCACCACCCGTACGTCGTCCTGCCATTGCTGGCCGATGGCGATGCTTTCCACCACGTCCTCGACCTTGTCCACCTGCCGGTAGATTTCGGCCGTGCCGATCCGTACCCCGCCAGGGTTGAGCACCGCATCGGAGCGGCCATGGATCTGCAGGCCGCCCTCGGCCTGCTCCTCGGCATAGTCGCCCTGGCACCAGACCCCCGCGAACTGGTCGAAATACGCCGCCCGGTAGCGTGAACCGTCCTGGTCACCCCAGAACCCCAGCGGCATGCTGGGAAACGGCTGGGTGCAGACCAGCTCGCCTTTCTCGCCCACCACCCGTTGCCCGGCCTCGTTCCACACCTCGACGGCCATGCCCAGTCCCTTGCACTGGATCTCGCCACGCCGCACCGGCAGCGTCGGGTTGCCCAGCACGAAACAGGACACGATGTCGGTGCCGCCCGACATCGACGCCAGGCACAGGTCGGCCTTGAGGCGCCCATACACGTAGTCGAAGCTCTGCGGCGACAGCGGCGAGCCGGTGGACATCAGCGTACGCAAGCTGCCCAGGTCGTGCGTGCGCATCGGCTCGAGACCGTGCTGCTCCAGGCTCGCCAGGTACTTGGCGCTGGTCCCGAAAGCGGTGATGCGCTCGGCGTCGATCAGGTCCAGCAAGCGTTCGGGGCCGGGGTGGAACGGTGAGCCGTCGAACAGCACCAGCGTGGCGCCGACCGCTAGCCCACTGGCCAGCCAGTTCCACATCATCCAGCCGCAGGTGCTGTAGAAGAACAGCACGTCGTCGGCCTTCAGGTCCGCGTGCAGGCCGTGTTCCTTGAGGTGTTGCAGCAACACGCCGCCGGCGCGGTGGACGATGCACTTGGGCACGCCCGTGGTGCCGCTGGAGTAGAGGATGTACAGCGGATGGTCGAAGGGCAGGGGCGTGAAGGTCGGCTCGCCGCCTGGCTGGTACCAGTCGTCCCACAGGCAGGTCGGGACGCCGTCGAACGCCCCGGCCTCGGTCTGCGTGCGGGTATAGGGCACCACCACCAGACGCTCCACGCTCGGCAACTGCGCCACCACCTGGTTGATCTTCTCTACCTGGTCGATGGCCTTGCCCGCGTAGTGATAGCCCGCGCAGGCGATCAGTAGGCGTGGTTCGATCTGGCTGAAGCGATCGACGATCCCGTGCACGCCGAAGTCCGGCGACGAACTGGACCAGATCGCCCCCATGCTGGCGCAGGCCAGCATCGCCACCAAGGTTTCCCAGGTGTTGGGCATCACCGCCGCGACACGGTCCCCTGGCTGGATGCCCGCCTCGTGCAGTGCCCGCTGCGCACCGGCCACATGGGCCGCCAGTGCCGCCCAATCGAGTACGCGACGGGTGCCATCCTCACGCACGCTGACCAACGCAGGCCGTGTGTTCCGGCGGCGCAGCAGGTGTTCGGCGTAATTGAGGGTGGCACCTGGGAACCAGCGCGCCTCGCTCAGCGTCTGGCCTTGTTCCAGGGCGGTACGGGGCGGCTCGCTCCAGCGCACCTCGAAACAGGCCGCGATCGCCTGCCAGAATGCGCCAGGGTGCTCGACGCTCCAGCGGTGCAGGGCAGGGTAGTCGTCGAGCGACAGGCCGTGGGTGTGGTTGAGCTGCTTGCGCAAGGCGTCCATCCGGCTCTGGCTCACACGCTCGGGCGAAGGGCGCCACAGAATCTGACTCATGGTCGACTGCTCCATTGACTCGCAGGCCCAGCCTGGGGCTGGGCGAATTATTGTTGTCGTGCGCACTATGCCAGCGCCCTCACTGGGCCAGCCAGCCCCCGTCGACGTTCCAGGCGGCGCCGCGCACCTGACTGCCCGCCTCGCTGCACAGGAACAACACCAGCTGGCCCAGGTGCTCGGGCGTCACGAAGGCCCCGGACGGCTGCTTCTCCGCCAACAGCGCCTGCTGGGCGTCGGCGACCGACTGCCCCTTGGCGGCCCGGTCGTCGATCTGCTGCTGCACCAGGGGCGTGAGCACCCAGCCTGGGCAGAGGGCGTTGCAGGTGACCTGGCTGTCGGCGGTCTCCAGGCCGACCACCTTGGTCAGGCCGATCACGCCATGCTTGGCGGCCACGTAGGCAGCCTTGCCGACCGAGCCGACCAGGCCGTGTACGGAGGCGATGTTGACGATCCGCCCCCAGCCAGCGGCGCGCATACCGGGCAGGGCGAAGCGGGTGCAGTGAAAGACCGCCGACAGGTTCAGCGCGATGATCCGGTCCCAGGCTTCAGGGGCGAACCGCTCGACCGGCGCGACATGCTGGATGCCGGCATTGTTGACCAGAATGTCCAGGCGACCGACCTGCTGCTGGATCTGCTCGAACAGCGCCTCGATCTGGGCCGGGTCGGACAGGTCGGCCGGCAGGTGCCAGACCTGCGTGCCGTGGGTCGCCACGGCTTCGACGGCCGCCAGGGCATCGCCGAAGCCGGTGAGCACGATGTTGGCGCCCGCCTGAGCCAGGGCGTGGGCGATGCCCAGGCCGATACCGCTGGTGGAACCGGTGACGAGGGCCGTTTTACCGCGCAGATCCATGGCGTGCTCCTTGTAGGCAAAAGGTAGCGACAGCGTAGCCTTTATCGAAGCCGGATGGGCACGTGTGGCAGGGGGCAAACGGAGATTGGCGGATCAGGCCGCTGCCAGGGCAGGGCACAGGCGATGAGGGTGTGCGGGCGCACAAGGGCCTGTATCAGGCGAGCATCGAAACGCACACGGGGCAGGCTGAGCGCTTCATCCTCGTCCCTGTCCAGGCAGGCCTGGATCGGCGACGTGACGAAGCGTACAGCCTGCCCCGTGTGGGGGTGCAGCGAGGACGGATCAGTCCTGGCGGCTGGTCACTTCCAGCAGGTGGTAGCCGAACTGGGTCTTGACCGGACCTTGTACGGTGTTGACCGGGGCGCTGAAGACCACGGTGTCGAATTCCTTGACCATCTGGCCTGGGCCGAACGAGCCCAGGTCACCGCCTTGACGGCTGGACGGGCAGGTGGAGTTGTCCTTGGCTACCTGGGCGAAATCGGCGCCCCCTTCGATCTGGGCCTTGAGTTCGTTGCACTTCTCTTCGCTGTTGACCAGGATGTGACGGGCGGTGGCGCGTGCCATGGGAAAGACTCCTTCAAGTAAAACGACAGCCTAGCGCATCTGCGGTGGCGGTGTCTCGTGGCACGTGCGACCGCCTGCGCATTCAGCCACGGCGTGCCGCGTCGAGCAGCGCCGCTTCGGTCGAGGTCCAGCCCAGGCAGCCATCGGTGATCGACACACCGTATTTCAGCGGCCCCTTGCCGAGCGCCTGGCAACCGTCGAACAGATGGCTTTCGAGCATTACCCCTACCAGAGAGCGATCACCGGCCTCGCGCTGGGCCAGTACGTCGCGCAAGACCCCCGGTTGCCGGGCCGGGTCCTTTCCGCTGTTGGCATGGCTGCAATCGACCACGATACGTGCAGGCAGCCCGGCCTTGGCCAGGCCCTGGCGCGCCTGGGCGACGCTGTCGGCGTCGTAGTTCGGCCCCCCGTGCCCGCCACGCAGGACCAGGTGGGTGTCCGGGTTGCCGAGGGTCTCGACGATCGCCGGGAAACCCTGGGTATCGATGCCGAAGTGCCGGTGCGGGTGGGCAGCGCTACGGATCGCATCGCAGGCGATGGCCACGCCGCCGTCGGTGCCGTTCTTGAACCCGACCGGCAGGCCCAGGCCACTGACCAGCTCGCGGTGGATCTGCGACTCGGTGGTGCGCGCGCCGATGGCGGCCCAGCTCAGCAGGTCGTCGAAGTAGCCGGCGGCCATCGGCTGCAGCAGCTCGGTGGCCACGGGCAGGCCGCGCTCGAGCATCCCGAGCATCAGCCCGCGCGAAACGCCAAGCCCCGTGTGCATGTCGTCGCTGCCGTCCAGGTGCGGGTCGTAGGCCAGGCCTTTCCAGCCCACCGTGGTACGCGGCTTCTCGACGTAGGCGCGCATGACCAGCAGCAGACGGTCGCCGAGCGTCTCGCTCAAGGCGGCCAGGCGGTCGGCGTAGTCCAGTGCGGCGCGGGGGTCGTGCAGGGAGCAGGGGCCGACGATCACCAGCAGGCGTGGATCACGGCCTTCGAGGATGGCGCGTACGGCCTGGCGATGGCGTTCGACTTGCTGGGCCAGGGCGGTGGACAGCGGCATCTGCTGCTTGAGCAGGTGCGGGCTGGGCAGGCGGCGGCTGACGACGGTGTTGGCAGCCTGGGGTTGGGTCAGGGGCAGGGCGGCGGTAGAAGCGTGCATGGCAAGGTTCCTTGGGGCGGACAGCGGGTCGTGGCCCGCGCTGTCGGCCCTATCGAGGTGTTCGACAGATGGCCGGTGAGGCGATGGGTGATGAAGTGCCACCTGTGGAGGACCGAACGGAGGCGGCAGGCTGGCCCGAACGGGATTGGCTAAATCGCCAGGCAGCGCGCTGGTAACGGTCGTAGGCGTAGGTCATGTCGGTATCCTCGGTGTGAAACGGTATGAAAGGGCCTGAAACGCAAAACCCCCGATCGGAGGGCCGACCGGGGGTTGAGTATTCTCGTATCGGCGGCCCCTCGAAGGTGGGCGCCGGTGTGGGTATCAGCGGCGCCTGTGGCTAAACCAATACCCAAAATAGCTGCAGCCAAGCGTCTCGCGGCCGGCCACGGCCCGCACGGCACGCGCGGGGCGGGCAGTGTGATCGGCGAGGTGGCGAAGGCGGTGGGACATGGGTGCGCTCCAGTGAATGAGCCCGAGCTTACGTCAGCGGTAGGGCGGGGATCAATGGCTTTTTTGGCCGGGAGTGGTATTTTTCCTACAAACCTGATGTGGGCTTGCCTGCGATGCAGGTGGTGACGGGGCAGACGCTATCGCGGGCAAGCCCGCTCCCACAGGCCCTTGATCGTCTGTACCTCTGCGGTGTAGCTACGGGTGAGCGGCCCCAGCCGGGGCGCCGGACCGGCCGCGATTGGGACCGCAGGGCCCACAGCCCCCAGCGATGCGTACTTCACAGGCTCACTTCCCCCTCAAGCCTTCGGCACGCCCCGCCCATCACCCGCCGCACCCTGGCCACCCTCCGCCAACCGATGCCGCAGATGCCCCTGGTCATCGAGCAACCACGCATCCATCACCTCGCGCACCACCGGCCCGGCCACACGCCCACCGGCCTCGCCGTTCTCGATCATCACCGCGACCACGATCTCCGGTCGCTCCGCCGGTGCGAAACCGACGAACAAGGCGTTGTCCCGGTGCCGCTCCAGGGTCTTATCACGGTTGTAGCGCTCGCCCTGCCGGATCGCCACCACCTGCGCCGTGCCGCTCTTGCCGGCGATCCGGTATTGCGCGCCCGCCGCTGCGGCCCGGGCGATGCCGCGTGGGTCGTGCATGACCATCTGCATGCCCTGGTTGACCTGGTCCCAGGCATGGGCGTCGTGCAACGTGATGTTGGGCATCGGGTTCGGGTCGATCGGCGCCTGGCCGTCCACCGTCAAGGCCAGGTGCGGCCGGTGCCAGACGCCCTTGCTCGCCAGCAGGCTGGTGGCCTGGGCCAGTTGCAGCGGGGTCACCTGCATGTAGCCCTGGCCGATACCGAGGATCAGGGTTTCGCCCGGGAACCAGGCCTGGCGCCGGGTCGCGCGTTTCCACTCGGCCGACGGCATCAGGCCGGGCGACTCCTCGAACATGTCCAGCGACACTTTCTGGCCCAGACCGAAGGCGTTCATGTAGTCGTGCAGGCGGTCGATCCCCAGCTTGTGCGCCAGGTCGTAGAAGTAGGTGTCGTTGGAACGCATGATGGCCGTGTACATGTCCACCCAGCCGTCGCCGCTGCGGTTCCAGTTGCGGTACTTGTGCTCGTAGTTGGGCAACTCGTAGTAGCCCGGGTCGAACACCCGGTTGGTCGGCGTGGTCGCGCCGCTGTCCAGGCCGGCGATGGCCACCTCCGGCTTGATGGTCGAGCCGGGTGCGTACAGCCCGCGCAGCACACGGTTGAACAGCGGGCGGTCGATCGAGTCGCGCAGCGCCGCGTATTGCTTGAAGCTGATGCCCTTGACGAACAGGTTCGGGTCGAAGCCTGGGTTGCTGACCATCGCCAGCACGTCGCCGCTGCTCGGGTCCAGCGCCACCACCGCGCCACGGCGATCGCCGAGGGCTTTCTCGGCGGCCATCTGCAAGTGCGCGTCCAGGGTCAGCACCAGGTCCTTGCCGGGGGTCGGGTCCTGGTGGCGCAGTACCCGCATGACCCGGCCCTGGGCGTTGGTCTCGACCTCTTCGTAGCCGACGTGCCCGTGCAGCTCGGGTTCGTAGAAGTGCTCGATCCCGGTCTTGCCGATCGACTGGGTACCGCGGTACTCGGTGCTGTCGAGGCGCTTGGCCTCCTGTTCGTTGATCCGCCCGACGTAGCCGACCGAATGGGCGAAATGCTCGGCCAGCGGATACTCGCGGATGAACTGCGGCTCGACCTCCAGCCCCGGCAGGCGGAACTGGTTCACCGCGATCAGCGCGATCTGCTCCTCGCTCAGCCCCACCATCAGGGTCACGGGTTCGAACGGCTTGCGGCCGCGGCGCAGGTCCTTGTCGAAGCCTTGGCGATCGTCAGGGTCCAGCGCGAGGATCTGTGCCAGGGTATCGAGCACCTGGGCTACCTGGGCCGTGTTGCCGGCACGTTCGCGAGTCAGGGTCAGGTTGAAGCTGGGCTTGTTGTCCGCCAGCACCACGCCGTTGCGGTCGTAGATCAGGCCGCGCTCGGGCGGGATCGGCAGCACGTGTACCCGGTTGTTCTCCGACACGGCACTCTGCTGGTCATGCTGCACCACCTGCAACACGTAGAGACGGCCGACGAGCGTGACGGCCAGCAGTAGTACCAGCGTGGCGCAGACCAGCACACGGCGGTTGACCAGGGTTTTCTCGGTGTCGTGGTCCTTGAGCGGGATCGGTTGGGGCATCGGTGGCGATGAATCCAGGGTAAGCGCGCAAACGGCGAGGCGGGCAGGGGCGGTAATTCGGGCGGTGAATCCTACGCATCCCGCCCGGGCGGCTCAACGTCGGTAAGTCCGATGCCTCCTGCCAGCACTGTGAGACACCCTGGCGGCGGGCATTTGCGCGGACATGAAGGTTTGTTCATGTGGTGCTGGGGCGGTGGGTCGAGCGGATCCTGGGCGGCTGGCCTGGGCTCGGCGCTGCCCATGGTGCGGTGTTTCATGGGCCCTTCGGGCCTGATCGCGTCACAGGGGCCGCTCACGGAAACGCAGTGCGGATAGGCCAGTCCAACGCAATCCCCTGTAGGAGCGGCCCCTGTGCCGCGATTGGGCCCGAAGGGCCCACGCCTGTCAGTCGCCTGCATAGCCAAGGGTGAGGGCACCGGCCTACGCCACTCACACCTGCAACAACAGCAACGCCCCCAGTAGCGCCGGCGGCATCACCACCACCCCCAGCCGCAGGAAGCGCCAGGCGCTCACCTGTTCCCCCTCGCGACGGATCGCCACCAGCCACAGCAAGGTCGCCAGGGACCCGGTGATCGACAGGTTCGGCCCTAGGTCCACCCCGATCAGCAGCGCCGCCGTGGTCTGCGCTGGCACGTGCGCCAGTTGCCCGATCGATCCGGCGATGAGCCCGCTCGGCAGGTTGTTCATCAGGTTGCTGGCGATCGCCACGGTGATCCCCGCCGTCCAGCTCGCCTGGGTCGGCGAGGCCTGGGCCAGGGCCGCCAGTGCGTGCGCCAGGCGTTCGATGATCCCGGTGGCAGCGACGGCCTCGACCAGCACGAACAGGCCGGCCACCAGTGGCAGTACGCCCCACGACACGTGCCGTGCCATCGGCCAGGGGCTGCGCTTCTGGTAGAGGTGGACCAGGATGGCGGTGGCCACCCCCGCGCAGAACGTCGGCAACCCCAGCGGCACGTCCAGCGCGGACGCCGTCAGCAGCACCGCCGCGGTCACCGCGATCCCCCCTGCGCACAGGCGCGCGCCGGTCGGCAGGGGGGTGATCTCGATGTCCCGCGCCAAGGGCTGGCGCAGCTGGCGTCGCTGGGTCAGGCGCAAGGCCAGGTAGGTCAGGCCGATGGACGCCAGCGACGGCAGGCTGAACTGCCGCAACCAGTCCAGCAGCGGCGGCAGGTGGCTGCCGAACACCACCAGGTTGGCCGGGTTGGAGATCGGCAGCACGAAGCTCGCCGCGTTGGCGATGAATGCACAGATGAACAGGTACGGCAGCGGTTCGGCCTTGGCCGCCTTGCACGCGGCGTACACCGCCGGGGTCAGCACCACCGCCGTGGCATCGTTGGAGAGGAACACCGTGACCAGCGTGCCCACCCCGAACACCAGGTCGAACAGGCGCTGGCCCGACCCCTTGGCATGGCGCACCGCGTACCGCGCCAGCCAGTCGAACAACCCCTCCTGACGCGCCAGCTCGGCCAGCACCATCATGCCGATCAGAAACAGGTACACATCGCTCCCCATGCCCACGGCGCCGAGCGCCGCACGCGGAGTGATCAGGCCCAGCACCGTCAGCAGCACCGCGCCGCCGATGGCCCAGACGTACTCGGGCACTCGCCACGGTCGCAGGATGACGCCCGCGGTGGCCACTGCAGCCACCCCCCAGATGATCCAGGACGGATTGATCGTCGACATACGTCCCCTCAGCTCCCTGCCACGGGGCGCAGGCCCGTCTCGGTGTCGGCGGATGCGGCGCCCCGGCCGCTTTCCGGCATCGCCAGCCACAGCAGCAGGAAGGCCACCGCCGCGATCCCCGCCAGGGTCAGGAACGCCGCGTCATACCCGGCCGACTGCACCACCAGCCCGGCGATGCCAGGGCTCAGCGCAGCGCCCAGGCCGAAGATCGCGGTCAGCGCGCCCAGGCTCACGTTGAAGCGTCCCGAGCCTTCGGTCAGGTCCTTGACCACGATCGGGAACACCGCGCCGAAGATCCCGGCGCCTATCCCGTCGAGCAGTTGCACGCCCACCAGCCAGAACGGATTGTCCGACAGCACGTACAGCGCACCACGCAGCGGCAGGATCAGAAAGCCCAGCAACAGCAGCGGCTTGCGCCCCCACACCTCGGCCTTGGCGCCCACCAGCAGGGCCATCGGCACCATCACCAGCTGCGCCGCGACGATGCACGCCGAGGTCAGCGGCGTCGCCAGCTTCAGGTCGACCTGCGACAGCTTCTGGCCCACCAGGGGCAGCATCGCCGCGTTGGCCAGGTGGAACAGCGCGCAGCACGCCGCGAACACCAGCAAGGGCCGGTTGCGCAGCAAGAAGGCGAAGCCTGCCGGATTGGCGCCGTCATCGTGCGCCAGGCCACGGGCGCGTTGATGATCGATGGCCTTGGCCGGCACCCGGCTCACGGCAACCATGCTGGCCACGGTCATCACCGCCATCAGGTAGAACACTACCACCGGCCCGAAGGCATAGGACAGCCCGCCCGCCAACAGCGCCGAGCAGGCGTTGCCGGCATGGTTGAAGGTCTCGTTGCGGCCTATGCGTCGGGTGAAGACCTTGGGGCCGGTGATGCCGAGGGTGATCGCCGCGATGGCCGGCGCGAATACCGACCCGGCAATCGCGCTGACTGTCTGGGTCAGGGCCACCAGCCCGAACGAATCGATCATCGGCAGCAGCAGGCAGCTACCGGTCACCAGCAGGGCGGCGACCACCACCACGGCACGCTTGGCCGAGGTGCGGTCGATCAGCGCGCCGGCCGGCGTCTGCGCCAGCAAGGCAGCAACCCCGGCCACGGTCATGACCAGGCCGATGCTCGCCGGTTGCCAGTGGTGCACGGCCAGCAGGTAGATCGCCAGATACGGACCGAGCCCATCGCGCACGTCGGCGAGAAAGAAGTTCAGCCAGTCCAGGGGTGGGTTGCGGGGGGTGGAGGGCGCAGTGTGGTCCAAGGGGCGGTACTCGGAAAAAGGGGTCAATGAACACCCGTGGTCCACCTGCGTGTGGCCGACGGATGTCGGCAACGGGAGGCTCAGCTTCCTTGGCAATGGGCACGACGGTTCGAGTTCGCACGTTCCGGCGCCGGCACTGCGTTCGATGCCGGAAAATCGCTGGAAGAGGGGAGCCTCTGTGCAGAATGACCATCGCCCGAGGCGTCCGGTTCCAACCTCGCGTGCTCGGCGTGCAGGCCTCGCTACCCGTGACCTGCACGCCCCCCGTGCAGGGCCTCGGGCAATGCCGTTCAGCCCGCTTCGGAGAAGTCCGCCACGGCCACCGTGCGGCGGAAGCCCGCGGTCAATACGCCCAGGTAGGCCACCCCGAGCAGGAACCAGCCCACCCCGATGGCCAGGGTCAGGCCGGACAGGCTGGTCCACAGCCACAACGTCAACGCCAGGCCCACCAGCGGCACCACGCCATGCAGGCCCCAGCGCCGCGTCTGACCAGGCGCCGGCGTGGCCAGCAGGTGCGTGCGCAGCACCGCCAGGTTGACCGCGGAGAAGGCCACCAGGGCACCAAAGCTGATCAGGGAGGCCAGTGTGCCCAGGTCGACGAACAACGCCGCCAGCGAGACCACCGACACCACCAGCGTGGCGTTGAGCGGCGTGCCGAAGCGCGGCGACAGCGTGCCGAACAGCCGTGTCGGCAGCACGCGGTCGCGGCCCATGCTGTAGAGGATGCGCGACACCGCAGCCTGCGAGGCCAGCGCCGAGCCCAGGTTGCCGGTGACGAACGCTGCGGTGAAGAAGCTGGCCAGGAAGCTGCCGCCGGCCTTGACCATCACCTCGTTGGCGGCGGCATCGGGGTTGGCGAAATGGCTGCCGGGCAGCACCAGTTGGCTCAGGTAGGCCAGGGCGGTGAACAGCACGCCGGCCAGCAGCGTGGTCAGCAGGATCGCACGCGGCACGTCGCGGCGTGGGTCGCGGGTTTCCTCGGCCAGCGTCGACACGGCGTCGAAGCCCAGGAACGACAGGCAGAGGATCGCCGCGCCCGCCATCAGCGGCGCGAACCCCGGCTGGCTGCCATCGCCCAGCAGCGGGCCCAGGTAGTCGACCGGCGCGGCGTCCAGCGACGCCCGGGACAACGCCACGAACACGGCGATGAACACCAGCTGGGCGCCGACGATCAGGTTGCTGGTCTTGGCCACCGAGCGGATGCCGCCGATGTTGAGCAGGGTGACCACGACGATCGACACCAGCACGAAGACCCAGGCCGGGATCGCCGGGAAGGCGATGTTGAGGAACAGGCCGATGAGCAGGTAGTTGATCATCGGGATGAACAGGTAATCCAGCAGCAGCGACCAGCCGGCCAGGAACCCGGCGTTCGGGCCGAAGGCGATGTGCGTGTAGGAGTAGGCCGAGCCCGCCACCGGGTGACGGCGCACCATGATGCCGTAGGAGGCCGCGGTGAACAGCATGGCCAGCAAGGTCACCAGGTAGGCCCCGGCGGTGCGTCCACCGGTGATCTGCGTGACGATGCCGTAGGTGGTGAAGACGGTCAGCGGCACCATGTACACCAGGCCGAAGAAGATCAGCGCAGGCAGCGTGAGCACGCGGCGCAGTCGAGGGTCGGGGAGCGGAGAAGGCGAAGCGGCGCTGTGGCTCATGAGTCGTGTCCCGTTCTTGCTTTTTTGTAGGGAGGTGCGCGAAGGCATGACGTGGCGACGAAGGCGTGTCGCCAGAGGCACGCTATCACCGAGTCCGGGCAGGCGTCAGGTTAAACCTGCGTGCACGGCTGCAAGCGGCGCTTGCCGGGCTGCCCGTGCGCTGCCTATTGCGCCCAGGCCGGATCGGTGGTGAAGGCGATGGTCAGCCAGCGGTTGGCATCGTCGCCGCCGATGGCCTCGCCGATGCGGTCGCGCAGCGTATCCCATTGTTCGAGCGTCTGCGCGGGCCAGCCGCCGGGGACGATGAAGTAGATCTCGATCTGCCGGGCCCGGCCGACCTTGGCCACGTAGGTCTGGTGACCGATGAAGCCTTCCTCGGCCACCACCCGCGTGGCGATCGCATCGACCTGCTGCTTGAGGTCGGCGGGCGTCAGCATGAGCACGTCGGAGAACGCCCGGTGCAAGGTCTTGAGCGGCAGCGGGACCAGGCAGGCGCAGATCACCGCCAGCACGGCCGGGTCGATGTAGGGCAGCAGCCAGCCCCAGCGCGTGTCCTCCAGCAGCAGGCCGATGGCGAAGGCCACCAGCAGGGCCGCCGAAATGCTCCCGGACATGATCCAGGTCTTCACGTCCAGGGCAATGAAGTCCGAACGCAACGTCTGGTTGGCCTTGTGGGCGTACAGCGTCATGCCCGTGCAGACCGCCACCGCCACCATGGCGTAGAACACCGCATAGTCGAAATGCAGGGCCTGGCCGCCGTCCAGCAGGCTGCCGATGGCATTGATCAGCGCGTACAGCGACACCGCGCACAGCAGCGTGCCGTTGAGCATCAGCACCATCGGCTCGAGGTGCCAGAACCCCATGTTGAAGCGCTCGCCCAGCTTGCGACTGGCCGCACCGGAGCCGGTGTGCCGCCCGATCAGCGACGTCACCGCCAGCGCCAGGCCGCTCATCAGCGCGTCGATCAGCGAGTAGAAGCCGTCGAAGACGATGGAGAACGAGCCGGAGAGCAGCCCGGAAACGATGCCGAACACGGCCAGCAGCACGGTGCAGAGGATCGAAAGCTTGAGGACGGCGGATTCGGTCCACACGGTGAGGGGTCCTTGTACGGGCGGAGAAGAAAGGCGGTGAAACGGGACAGTCTTGGCTGCGCAGGGGGTGGCGTCAATGTGCGTGGTCGCACAGGGTGCTTGCAGGGGTGAATGGGGGAGGCGAGGTGGGGAGGGTATTTGATGCTGCGGTTCGGTCAGAGGGTCTGTATGTAGAAAGACGGCGGGGCGGGTTTTACGGGCCCTGCGGGCCCGATCGCGGCACGGGGGCCGCTCCCACAAGGGACCGCGCTTTGCCTGTAAGACCGGGCTGTTGCCATGACCCGGCGCCTCTTTGAACATCTGCAGTCATGCCGAAGTCATGCAGGCATACGCGGTCCCTTGTGGGAGCGGCCCCCGTGCCGCGATCGGGCCCGCAGGGCCCGCAAAACCCGCCCCGCCGTGCTACCGCCGAACCTCCTGCGCCCAGCCCAGCCCCCGCCTCACGGCCCGCACTCAGGCTGTCGCGCCACTTCCTCGGTCGCCTCGCGCAACCCCTGCGCCAACGCCTGGCGATCACGCGCCGCATACACCCGTCCGCCGGTCGCATCGGCCACGCAGCGCGACAGCGGGTTCTCGCTCAGGCTCAGCATGTTCACCCGCAACCGTGGCTGGCGCTGGGCGATCTCCTGCACCACGGCGCAGACGTCCCGGTCGCAGTTGTCTTCGCCATCGACGAACATCACTACCACCGCATCCTTGTCGCGCCCATCGACCTGGCTGGCGGCGCGTTCCAGGCTCGCCGCCAGGGGCGTGGCCTGGTAGGCCGGCAAGCTATCGACCAGGCGCAGCAGGTCCGTGCGCTGATCGGCCCGGAACAGCCCGTGGTCACGAATCACCTGGCAGCCATCGAACGTCAGTACTCGCGTGGCGATGTCCGGGTGCAGCTGTGCCAGCGTCTCGTCGAAGGCCTGCTTGGCCAGGGTCAGGCGCGTGGGTTCGGCCAGGATCCGCTGGCGCCTGGGGTTGTCGGCCGGCAGGCGGTCGCCCACCTGGCCGAACCACTCCTCGTCCGCCGCTGTGGCCGACTGGCTGAGGTTCATCGACCCCGAGGTGTCGAGGATCATCACGAAGTCCGGCGCGACCGCCCCCGGCGTGCAGGCATAGTTGCCCATCGGCGCGGTGGCCGGTGTCGGCCACCACAACGCGCGCCACCACCACAGCGCCCACAGCAGCAGCGCCAGCAAGACCAGCAGCCCGAGCAACCACCACCCCCAGCGGCGCCGAGGCACCACCGGCACAGGCGACAGGGGCGGTGGCGGGCTGACGGGAGGCGTGGGCGGCGCGGCCACGGGGCGGGGCGCCAGTGCGCCCCAGCGGATCATCACCGGCTCGCCATTGAGGCTGTACAGGTGCTCCAACGCCACGGGCCCGGTTAGCCCCTCCAAGGCCTGCGCCGCCTGGGTGTCACCGCGTGCACCCAGGCGCTCGGCCAGTTGCGCGATGGCCTGCTGGCGTTGCGCGAGCCGGGCCAGCAGGTCGGCCTGGGCCTTGGCGTTCAGCTCCGCACAGGGCGTGGGCTGGCCTTCGAGCGGGGTCCACCACTGCACACCGTCGCCGTCCCGCCGTGGCTGGCTGAACAGGTGGACGATGCTGGGGGGAAAGTGACGCTCGAGCTGCGTCAGCGTTTCGCCGAGCGTGTCGAGCTGAGCCGCGGTGTAGGGCCCCGCGTCATGGGTGATGCGCTGCATGAAAAGACATCCGGTGGATACCGGGGTCGTGCGACCCCGGTCGAGCGAGTGTTAGTAGCCGAGGCTCATCTGCAAGAGCGAGACCTTCTTCTGCAACGCCTTGAGCTCCTCCTGGCGGGCCTGGACCTGCGCCGGATTGGCGGCCGGGACGGGCTTCTTGGCCGCGCTGAGCTGGCGTTGCAGGTCGTCGATCTGGCGCTGCACGCCGGCCTTGGTGCCATGCCGGGCCTTGAGCTGGCCCAGCAGGCTGTTCATCGAAGCGTTCAGCGCCTGTTGCTGACGCTGCTGCTCGGCCAGGGTCTTGCCGGTGGCCTGCTGCTGCGCGACCAGGTCATCGTGCACACGGCGGAACGCGGCGTTCTCCGCACGCGCCGCGTCCAGCGACTGCTGCTGTTGGTCGACCTGCTGCTGGTAGCCCCCGCCCAGGTCGCAGTGCATCTTGGTGAACAGGCTCGGGTCCTGCAGGGTGCTGTCGCATTCCTGGGCGGTGCTGGCACAACCGGCCAGGACCGCCACGCCCAACAAGGGCAAAAGGTGTCGGATGTTCATCGGTGATTACCCCAGGGTGATGGCCGAACGCTGGCTATAGAGCCCGTCGACCTCGTTTTGCAGGTTGGCGACCTTGGCGTTCATCTTGGCGATCTCCGCCTCGACGGCAGCCACGTCCTTGCCAGCGCCGTTCTGCCGTTCGAGCTGAGCGGTCTTCTCGTACTGCGTGACCTTGTTGCGCATGTTGCCCACGTCCGCGCGCATCTGCTGGAGGTTGGCGTCGATCTCGGCCACCTGCTGGCGCGCCGCCGCCTGGTTGACCGTCTTGCTGCGAATCGACGTGCGCAGGGCGGCGATGCGCTGCTTGTCGTCGTTGATCACCTGTTGCAGCGTGGCGCTGCGCAAGGCCACCTTCTCGGTGTCGGCCTTGACCTCGTCGTTCATCTTCTGCAACCGCTGGGTGGTGTTGGCGTACTGGCTGCGACGGTAGTCGTAGTAGTAGTTGGCGCCCAGCGCCACGCCACAGGCGCCGATACCGGCGATGACCATGCAGCCGACCTTGTTGTCGGCCGCCACCGCGCAGGCCAGCATGCCGACACCGGCTGCTGCGGCGCAGGCGGTCAGGCCGGAGCTGGAGAAGAACTTCGCGTCCTGGCCCTGGGTCAGGCGCGGGTCGGTCTTGGCCTGGGAGGCGCCGAACAGGCTGCCGGCGCCCTGGCCGCCGGTCGATTGGGCGCACCCGCCAAGCACCAGGCTCACGGCGAGCACCGCGCACCACCACCGGTTGGGGAAAAGCCTTTTCATGTGTTGCTCCTGCATCGATGTGCGTCAGTCAGTATCGAAGTGGCGGTCACGGCGTCTTCACGCCCTTGCAGCGGCCCAGCCAGCCCTCGGTGTCGATCTTCTGGGTCTTGAGGTAGCCCTTGAGGTTGCCCCAGTGCGTGCCCAGGAAGGGTTTGAGGTCCTGCAGCTGCGGGTTGCGCGTGAGGATCTCGTCCTGCACCGGCACCTGCTTGGCGAGCAGCGGCTGGGTGTACAGCGTGGCGGCGTCGACCAGGGTGCTGGCGTAGTAGTTGCTCAACTTGTGCAGACGGTCCTTCTGCTCGTCCAGCTTGCCCTGGCGCATCGGGCAGGTGCTGTCGTCGCTGCCGGCGGCGCAGTTGAGTGCGTAGTTCTTTTGCAGGAAGTCCAGGTAGCGGCCGTCGTCGAGCAGCTTGGTGCACAGGAACGCGCCCAGGTTGAGGCTGGCGCGGATGGCCTGATCACGGCTTTCCTCCTGCTGCTGGTTGCTGGCGCGCAGCTGGTTTTCCAGGGTCTTGAGCTGATCCTTCAGGGCCTGGTCCTGCACGCCCGAAGCCAACTGGCCGAGCGCCTGCACGGTGGAGCCGTCCGCCTTGCCGGTGCCCTCGGCCTGGCCCAAGGTCTGCCACTGCTGCTCGATGGCCTTGATCCGGCCGCGCGAGGTCAGGGCCGGCGCCACCAGGGCCAGGCGCAGGCCGGTGCCCTTGTTGCTGGCGGCATGGTCGCCGTCGTAGTAGTCGCGCTCCTGACGCAGCGCGGTGCGCAGCTCGCCCTGGGCGGTGCGGAAATCCCCGCCACGAACCACGAAACCGCCGGCCTGGCCGTGCTGGCGGTCGAGCTTGTTCAGGCGGAAGGGTTCGAACATCATCTCCGCCACGTTGCCGAGCATGTCGTGCAGGCCCAGCGGGTTGGGCTTGAGCAAGCCGGTCAGCTGCGCCTGGCCGTTGGCCGACTGGCTGCCGGCGAACCATTCGTAGGCGCCGACCCCGTCAGGCATCGGGTAGCGGCCATCGCGAAACTCGGCGGCGTTGACCTGCAGGCCGCCGCGCGCGGCGAACTCCCACTCCACCTCGGTCGGCAGGCGCAGGAAGCCGGCCACGCCGTCCTCCTTGGGCAATTTGTCCTTGGCGTGCTGGCGCAGCCACAGGTTGTAGCGGTCGCTGGCCTGCATCGCCTGCAGCCAGCTGACCCCGGTGGCCGGCAGGCGAGTCTTGGTGGCCGGCGTCGGGCATGTTTCGTCGGTCAGCGCCCGGTACTGCAGATCGCTCATCTCGTACTTGGCCAGCAGGTAGTAGCGCGACTTGGCCGCCTTGCCGTCGGTGAAGCTGCCAGCGACGAAGGCCGGGCGGGTCTGCTCCACGTAGCCCCATTCGGCGCTGTCCTGGCCGAGCTTGACCGGGTAGTCGTCCAGCGGGCCGCCCAGGGGCACGAAGACCTTGCGAAACACCATGGCGCCGTCGCAGGGCATCGGCAGCACCACATCGCCCTCGGCCGGCTTGGGGTTGTAGTACTTCTCGTCCCAACCGGCCTGGGCCTGCAGGCTCACCGCCAGGAGGGGCATCAGGCACAGGACACGTAGCGAGTTACAGTTCACGCAGGCTCTCCGCAGGTTCGATATGGATGGCGCGGGCCGCGCCGATGAGGGCGACCAGGGCCGCCACCAGCAGCGCCAGCAGCAGGGCGGCCAGGGCGTGCCAAGGGGTGATGTGGCAGACGAAGGCGCCGGTGGCCCGGGCGCCGCCGAGCAGATGGTCGAACAGGGCGCTGCCGGCCAGGTAGCAGACCAGCCCGCCGAGGTAACCGACCAGGGCCAGGGCCACGGCCTGCAACACGATGAAGCCGGCCGCCGCAGCCCGTGGGAAGCCCATCAGGCGCAGCAGCGCCAGGCTGCGGCGCTTGCGTTCGATGTTGGCCAGGAAGGCCCCGGCCAGCGAGGCCAGGCAGCCCAGCAGCGCCGCGCCGGCGATCACCGCGAAGATCACCCCCAGCACGTGATTGATGGCCTTGACGTTGTCGATGTCGGCCAGGCGGCTGCTGGTCTCGATGTGCTGCGCCTCCAGCCAGCGTGCCAGCCCGGTCACCTCGTCGATGTCGCGGGCATACAGCCGCGCCTTGGCATAGCGCGGCGCCAGGCCGTCCTGCGAGTGACCGTCGGCGCCGAGCAGCGGGACGTGGTAGCCATCGCGGAAGCGTTCGAGCTGTTGCAGCAGCGCCGGTGCGACGAACATGCCTGGGCGGGCGAAACGTTCGGCCGGCAGCACGGCGCTCACTTGCAGGCGCAGCTCGCCACGCTGCTCGTGGCCGTCCAGGCGCCGCTGCACGCGCAGGCGGATCCACTGTCCGGCACTGGCCTCCAGGCGCCGCGCCGCCGCCGCGCTCAGCACCGTGGCCGTGGTCGAGGCGGGCACCTCGGCATCGACCAGCAGCGGATCGCCAGGCCCCGTCGGCACCACTTCGGCGTTCTCCACGAAGCGCCCGTGCTCGCCGAGCAGGTCCGCCTGGGTGTTGAGCGAGCGCGTCAGGCCGACGGCGAAGCCGGTTTCGGGCCGTGCGCGCAGGGTCTGCAACCAGGTCTCGTCGAAGTTGCCACTGCCCAGCAGCTTGATCTCCAGGTTGCGCGGGTCGCTCAGCAACTGCGCCTGCAACTGGCTGACCACCCCATGCTTGAGGCCGAACAGCAGCAGCAGCGGCGCGATCACCGCCACCAACGCCGCCGCCACGCACAGCGAGACCTTGCGGTCGTGCCACAGATCGGCGAGCGCCAGCTGGGTCAGCAGGCGCAGACGTTCAGGCCAGCGTGGCAAAGTGCGTCTCCCCCGGGCGGCTGTGGGCGCGCAGGCTCGGCAGGCCGAAGGCCTCGACCAGGGCCCAGTCGTGGGACACCAGCAACACGGCCAGTTGCAGCTCGCGCGCCAGTTCCAGCAGCAGGCCGAACAGACGCTGGGCATTGTGCGGATCGAGCGCCGCGGTCGGCTCGTCGGCCAGCAGCAGGCGCGGCTGGTGGGCGATGGCCCGGGCGCAGGCCACGCGCTGGCGTTCGCCGATCGACAAAGCCTGCGGCAGCTTGTTCAGCAACGGCCCCAGGTTGAGCACCTCGATGGCTCGCTCGGCGCCGGCGCCCAGGCCAGGCAGACCCAGCAGCTGGCGCGGCAGGCGAATGTTCGCCGCCACGTCCAGAAACGGCAGCAGGCCACCGTTCTGCAGGATGAAGCCCAGACGCTGCGCGCGCAGCTCGGCCAGGCGTGCCTGCTCGCCGCGGGCCAGCAGCGCCGCCACGTCGATGTCGTCGAGCCGGTAGCGCCCCAGCTGGCTGGGCGACAGCAGCAGGCCCAGGGCCTCGAGCAGGGTGCTCTTGCCGCAGCCGCTTTCGCCGGTGATCGCCAGCACCTGGCCAGACGCCAGGCGCAACGAGGGCAAGTGCACCGCATGGCCGTGACCAGGCACGCCGCGCTGTACGCTCAGGGCATCGACCTCGAGCATGTCAGGGCATCATTTCCAGCGGCACCGGGTACACGTAGTCACGTGCATCGCTGCCTTCGGCCAGGGACACCCAGCGGTCCACGTCGGCGTTGTAGCGCTGGTAGTGGCGCAGCTTGGTGGCCAGGGTGCGGATGAATTTCTCCTGGGCCAGGCCGTCCCAGCTCTTCCAGGTCTCCTCGTCGAGGTTCAGGACCTCGCTGTGGTAGGGCAGGTCGTCGAGGTATTCGCCGAGCACGCCCAGGTCGGCCACCTTGGCGTTGCCGTTGGCCTTGAGCTGGTTGGGGTCGGTGCCCATGGTCGCGGCCACGTTGCGCAGGCGTTCGAACATGTCGCTGGGCGAGATCAGCCCCTGGTTGGCAGCGTCGAGGATCTGCTTGAGCACCTCGGACAGGTCGCTCAGCTGCGCCTTGGTCAGCAGCACGCGCACGTCGGTGGTCGGCACGTTCTGCTTGATCGGGTCACGGTCGGCGATCCACGCCTGGAACACCGGTGGCGCCTGGGTGCCTTGCTGTTCGCCCAGGTAGGCCAGGCGCATGGCGTGGCCGATCAGCGCGGCGTCGTCGACCAGCTTCTGCTCTTCGGGCGTGGCCTTGGCGTTGAGCGCGCTGCCGATGGCCTCGTCGCCCATGTAGGCGGCCTTGACCTGGCCGGTGATGGCGCTGGCCAGGGCATCCACCTTGCGCCCGTAGGCTTCCACGTCGCCGGCGTCCACCGGGTAGTACAGCGACGTCTGGGTGCCGGTGTAGGTCGACAGCGCCTGGTATTGCGCCTCGGCCCGGGCGTGGTCCTTGGCCCCGGCCGGGGTCTTGAGGTGCAGGGTGTACAGCGCCACGCCCGGGTTGGCCGCCTCGATGCGCACCTGCTCGGCGCTCAGCCCGGTGGAGGAAAGCTTGTCGTCACCGTCCAGTGCCCCGGCGTCGGTGATCAGCACCACGTAGCGGGCACCGAAGGGTTTCCAGTCGATCGTGTCGATGGCCTGCATCACCCCGGCGTAGGCGTCCTCGTCGAACGCCTTGCTCGACACCTTGGCCTGCTTGAGGTCCGCGACCTTGGCCAGGAAGTCGTCGCCGTCCTTGACCGTGTTGGGGTCGGCGTACAGCTTGGTCAGGTATTCCAGGCCCGGCACCGCCTGGGTGCTGGAGCGGAAGGCGACCAGCCCGAACTTGACCTGGCGGCCGAGGTTTTCCTTGGCGATCTGCGCATAGACCTTGCGGATCGCCTCGCGGGTGCGCTCGATGTACGGGTCCATGGAGATGGTCGAGTCGATCACGAACACCACCGCCGCGCTGAATTCCTTGAGCTGGCTGGCGCTGTTGCCGGCGCCGGCTGCACCCTGCGCGGCTGCGTTGGCCGGGGCGTTGGTGGCCTGGGCGTCGGCCTTGCTGACCGAGGCCACGTCGAGGATGCGCGTGCGAAAGCCGGCTTCGGTCATGACTTCTTCGCCGCTGAGCACCGGCAGCAGGTAGAACTGCTTCTGCAGGTCGATGAAGTATTCGGGCTCCTGGGCCAGTACGCCTGGGGCGGTCTGGCCCTGCTTGAGCTTGGCGCGTAGCGGGGCAATGTGGCTGACCGGGTCGGGCGCGTCGAGGATGCCCTCGAGGGTCTTGCGCTCCTTGAAGAACAGCAGGCGGTCGCGGTTGGCCGGGTTGGTGAAGGCCAGGGTGAGCTGCATGCGCCATTCCACCGTGCAGGCCGCCGGCAGCCAGCCAAGGGTCTTGCCGAAGCTGTCCGGGCCGACCTTGAGCCATTCGGCGTTGCCGGCCTGGCTGCGTTCGTACACGTAGAAGCGGCTGAAGGCCGGCTGTTCGGCCCCGGCCGGGGCGCCCGCCGTCGGGCTCAGGTGGCAGCCCGGTGTGGTCAGCACGCGCTGGAACAGGGTCTTCTTGCCGGCTTGCAGCAGCGGTTTGTCGGCGGCCAGCACGGTGCCGTGGGCCAGCACAAGGCCGGCGGCGAGGGCGATCAGGCGCAGCTTCACTTCTTCAGGTCCTTGAGGCGCTCGGCGGCCTCGGCATTGTCCGGGTCGAAGCCCTGGATGGTTTCGTACCAGTACACCGCCGTGGCGTCGTCAGGCGCCTTGAAACAGTCGCTGGGTTGCAGGAACTTGGGGTCGTACTCGTGGGCGTAGGCGCTGGCGATGGCCAGGTCGCCGGCCTGGGCGCGGTTGGCGTACAGCCGCTGCGCCACGCCGCACTGCTTGGCCGCCTTGGCCTGGGCGATGGTCTCGAGCAAGGCCTGGCTGCCCGGCGCCTGCTGGATGCAGGCCTGGACGAACTGCAGCTCCGAATCGCTGGCCAAGGCTTCGCGGCTGCATGGGGCGGCCGTCGTCGCGGCGGCGGGTGCAGGCGCAGCGGGCGCGGCCGGCTCGGCGCCTGGCTTGAGCAGCCACCAGGCCAGGGCCGCCAACGCCAGCAGGATCAGGACCAGGGCGATCCACAGGCCGGTCTTGCTGGCTTTCGCCGGGGGCGTGACCGGCGGGGCAGGCGGCGGGGCGACCGGCTCAGGGGCCGGCTCGGGAGCAGGCACAGGCTCAGGTTCGACCACCGGCGGCGGTGTCGGTGCCGGCTCAGGCGTCAGCACCGCGCTGCGCTCGGCCCCCGCCGGGCCGGTGGCTGCGGCAGCGCCGGAAGGCAGCAGGCCGTCGGCCAGGCGCAGGACGTTCTCGTCCTCGCCATCCGGGCCGCGCAGGCGCAGGTTGTAGAGGTTGTTCGGCTGACTCAGCAACGGGTCGACGATCTGCGCGCCCAGCGTACAGGTCAGGTGCTCGCCGCTGGCGTCTTCCTCGAACGCCTGCTCGAACCAGCAGGGTGTGTTGCTCCAGTGCTGGTCAGCCTGCAGGTAGTGCTCGTCCTGGTTGCGCTGGATGGCGAAGGACAGCGCGCCGCTGTCGTATTCCCAGCCCCGCACGTGCAGCAGGGCACGGCCGGGGGTCGAGGGGAGCAAAGGCTGCAGCTTGGGGGTGATAGCCATCGTTTATCTCGCTGTGAGCCGGTTCAGGGCCAGGCCCAGTCGTTCGTTCTGTTCGGGGCTGATCGCCAGGCCCTTGCGGTGCCCGGCGTTGTTCTGGGTGTGGATCGCCACGCCGGAGATCCAGCTGTCGGCGAACGTCACCGCCTGGTCCTCGGCCTGCGCCGCCAGTTCGGGGAAGCGTCCCGGCATCGGCCGCTGGTAGAAGGCGAACAGCGGCTCGCGGCTGCCCAGCAGGCTGTTGGGGCGCTGGGCCTGGGGCTCGCCCAGGTGGCCGAACCAGGCGCTGAAGTCGTTGAGCACCAGTTGCGCGGTCAGCACCTGGCGTTGCACCAGCGACTCGCGGCGCACGCCGCTCTGGGCGCGGCGCAGGAGCGCTTCGCTGAGCTGGCGGGGCAGCTCCAGGCGTTCGGCGCAGACCACCAGCTCGTTGACCAGGGCAGCGACCGTCTCGGCCGGCAGATCGAGCATCTGCAGCACGTACGCACGGCGGCTCAGGGTGCGCAGGTGCGCGGCCCAGAGGTCGAAGGCGGCACGGGCGAACTGGTGCTCGTGGCTCTGGTACTCGGTCACCGCCGGGGCGGGCGCGGCGGCGTCCGGCGCGCCGAAGATGTCGAAGTCGTCCACGACCGGCGCGGCATCGGCGGCGGCCGGGGGGCTGTCGGCGCTGTCGAAGTCGCCCGACAGGTACAGCTCGCGCAGGGCGCTCTCCGGCACCGCCATGTAGGCCAGCAGTTCGCCGAGCAGGTGCTTGCGCTGCGCCTGGCGCACGAACGGCGCGGCGATGCGGTTGGCCAGCTCTTTCTTCTGCTGGCGCTCGTCTTCGCCACCGGCCTGGTAGTACTGGGCCAGGCGTGGCAGCAGCTGCGCGAGCAGGTCCTCGTACTGCTGGGCGATGCGCTCGAGCTTGCGCGACAGCGGCGTGGCGCGGGCGAACGCGGCGCTGAAGCGGGCCAGGCCGCCGTCGTTGAGGGCGAGCATCGCATCCCAGGCGGCGTCGGCGTCGGCCACGTGGCGGCGGCTGAGTTCGCTGCCGACGAAGCTGGCCTTGAGCTGCGCCAGGTCAGCCTGTTTGTCGGTCTTCAGGCCCAGCTCCTGACGGGTGCCGTCAGGGGTCTTGGCGCTCAGGTCGATGAAGGTGTTTTCCAGGCGCGGCTTGCGCACCAGGTAGGTGTTGTTGAACGGCTGGCTGCCCCATTCGCGCATCCACGGCTCGTTGCCGAAGCGTTCGATCAGGGTGAGCTTGAGCATGTTCTCGCACGCTTCGGGGTACTGCGCGGCGGACTTTTCCAGGGCGCCGGTGATGAAGCCGTCGCTCATGGTCAGCGCCCAGACCAGGCCTGCGTCCTGGCCATCGCGCTGCTGCGGGCTGGCGCCCTGGGTGCGGTCGATCCAGTCCTGCAGGACCTTGCCGACGCTGACCACCTCGCTCTGCTTGAACGTGCTGGTGCACATTACCAGGGCGTTCATCTCCTGCTCCTGGGTGTAGCGCTCGAACAGGTAGGCGACCTTGCCGCGCAGCAGCAGCTTGGCCACCGGGTTGCCGGCCTGCTCGGGCAGCCTGAGCAGTTTTTCGCGGCTGCGGTAACCGGGGAAGTCCAGCACGTCGACCCGGTTGACGATGTCGTTGGCCGGCTCGTTGAGCAGGCCGAAGATCAGTTCGCTGGTCAGCGCCGCCAACTGCGCGGTCTGTACCCCGGCCGGTGCGCCCAGCTCGCCGCTGGCTTGCAGTGGACGGACCTGCAACAGGCCATCGTCGGCTGCGCCCAGCTGGCTGAGGATGTCGACGTTCATGATGCTGTTGCTTTGCACCAGCAGGCCGTCGCGCTCGCTGACCAGTGCACTGAGCGGCGCCATCACGGTCTGCGCCAGGCCCAGCCGGTGCAGCGCGCCGGCCAGCTGCTCGTAGGTGTCGGTCATCGGCCCCAGGTTGCCCCAGAGCGGCGCCAGCAGGCGGGCGCGATCGCGCACCGACAGTTGCGGGGCGATCTCCAGCACCCGCGGCCAGTAGCGGGCGGCCAGCGGCTGCACTGGGTGACGGTAGTGGTGCTCCAGGTAATCCCACAGCAGCACCAGGTCGTCACGGTCGAACCCCGGCACGGCCGGCCCGGCGGTCACGTCGGCGAACGGCGCCAGGGCCGCGTCGATGCGCGCCTCGGTGAAGGCCGAGTCGAGCTGCTGGTGGTCGAAGTCCTCGAACCAGGCATTGGCCAGGATGATCGCGATCTCGATCTCGCGGAACAGCCGCAGCTCCACCGGGAAGGCCGGGTCCGGACTGGGCTGGGCGTGGCGAGTGAAGCGCGTGACCAGGCCAGTGGCTTCCTTGCCGCCGCCGACCGGGTTGACGTGTTCGATGAAGTCCAGCGTGCGTGGGCCGAGACGGGTTTCCAGGCGGCCCTGCGCGTCGGCGGCCAGGGCCGAGATCAGGTAGCTCTTGCCGGCCTGGGACAGGCCGAAGAAGCCGGCGGTCATCGGCGTGGCGCTGACCCGCTGCAGGCTGCGCGCCAGGTTGCGGGCGCGGTGCAGGTCGCGGTTCAGGCTCGGCGCGCGCTGGGCGATGTCCTCGACCGCCGGGGCGACCTCGGCGATCCAGTCCAGGGCCAGACCTGCGCCGGTGTAGACGTTGGCCCAGGCCTGGGCGAGCGCGGTGGGTTCAGCAGTCAGCTTGCTCATTTCGGACTCACGCTCCCGCTGTCGAGCCAGTAGTTGGAGGCGCCACCTTCGGCGCTCAGCATGGTGTACAGCTGCAAGCGCACGTCCTTGCGGGTGAAGGACTCGCCCTCCACGTTGCTTTCGATGTTCTCGTCGATCAGCAGCTTCTCGGCGACGATCTCGGCTTCGGCGCGGTCGCTGTCGGCCGCCTCGACCCGCAGGCGCAGCAGCAGGCACGGCTCACGGCCGTCGCGGGTGCGCTTGTTGGCCAGCTTGCGGGTGCCACTGTCGGTCAGTTCGACCAGGTACAGCGGCGCAGCCACCCAGCGCTGGGCGGCCAGCTGGCGGTAGCCCAGGCGGGTCTTGCCGAGCACGCGCAGCACCGGTGCTTCTACCTCCGGCGCATGCAGGCGCAGGCTCTCGTTGCCCTGGGCGTCGGTGTGGATCACGTCGCGGTAGAGCAGGTCGTGGTCGATGATCAGGTTGTTCTCGTCGAGCTTGCCGATGTGACGCATGGTCGAGTACGGCTTCAGGCGCGCGACGCTGAAGTAGAAGTTGGAGATCTTGCGCTGCTCGCTCAGCAGGCAGAGCATCGCGCCCACGGCCGCGGTGGTCTTGGGGTCGTCGATGCGGCCGTTGCGGTGGAAGGGGTACCAGCCGCCGACACGGTAGCCGTCCATGGGCACGATGCGCCCGGGCGGCAACGGCACCTTGCGTCGCAGGTAGGCCAGCACGCCAGGCAGCCGCGAGGGCCGGCCGGTGATCAGCAGGGCGTCGCACGGGTAGTGGAAGACCACCTCGGTCAGGGCGTCGAGCACCTTGCACAGGTTGATCTGGCCCTTGAGGAAGGCCTGGTGAATGGCCGCCAGGTCCACGCGCAGGCGCACCTGGTCCAGCTCGAACCGGGCATTGCCGCCGTCGGCCCGGCGTACGTTGCTGGCCACGTACTCGCGCACGCGCTCGCCGATCGCCCCGTGGGTGAGTGCCAGCACCTCGGCGTAGCTCGGCTCGTGCACGGTGCACGGCACCTCGGGGTCGAAGCGCTCGTACAGCGCCAGCAGGTGCAGGCCCAGCGGCGTGAACACCTGCAGGTTCAACTGCTGGCGCAACACCGCGTCCTGGGCGCTGGTGCTCTCGTCGCCACACAGGCGCGAAAGCAGGGCACGCGGCGCCTGCACGCCCGCCTCGGCGAAGGCCTGCTCCAGCCCCGGCAGGACGAAGCGCTGGATCACGTCGAGCAGGATGTCGTCCCCGGCGATCTTGAAGCTGTCGCGAAAGCGCTGCGCCGGCAGGATGGTCACGTTGCTGCCGCCGGCATGCTCGCTGGCGCGCTCCAGGCGGTAGTCGGTGATCACCAGGTCGCTGGTGCCGCCGCCGATGTCGATGCTGGCCAGGGTCACGGCCTCACGGTCGGTCTTGTCGGGGCGGGCGAGGGTGTCGAAGAACTCCTGCGGGTGGCCGGCGAAGTTCTCGCGGATCTCGGTGTACAGGTACACCAGCTGGCCGCAGGACGCTTCGTCCCACTCGACCTTGACCTTGGGCAGCGGAATGCGCGGCGCCGGGATGTCGTTGCTGGCGCGGGCCTTGGCCGGGTCCAGGTCGCCGTCGTGCCAGCCCATGCACTTCCACACCAGGGCGATGGCCTGCAGCAGGCGGTCGTTGAGCAGGCTGCGTTCGACCTGGGGCATGCCCGGCGGCACGGTCAGGGTCACGCTGGACAGCTGCCGCGGGCGCTGGGTATGGCCCATGCGCGTTCGCTGGGCCGGGCTGTTGATCTGCACCAGGGCCTGGGTCAGCACCTCGGCGAGCATGAAGGTCATCAGCGAGCTGCGTGAGTACTGCGGGGTGAACGCCGGCAGCCGGTCGTCTTCGTGCTTGAGCTTGTAGAACGCTTGCCCGAGCTTGGTCACCCGGTGCGAGAACGGCGCCGCCGTGGCCTTCGGTTCGCTGTCGCTGCGCACGTAGGCGCTGTTGAAGCGCCAGCCGTGCAGGTAGGCGTTCTCGTCCCACAGGTAGCGCTTGGGGCTGGACAGCCCGGTCGAGCCTTCGGTGCCCTTGCGCCGCCCCGACAGGCGACCGGCTTCGGCACCGACCCGGGCGATGGTGGGCCACTGGAAGGCATCGTGGCGGCCGCTCTGCACCGAGAAGTTCTCTTTGCCGAAGCTGGCCTGGGCGAACTCCACGCGGCTCTCGAACGGCTGGCTGTAGACCTGCTCGGGGCAGGTGAGGTCGCGGATCTGCAGCACGTAGTTGTGCTTGAGGCCATCACCGGACTGCCCGTGGTTCTCGATCAGGATGCCGCAGGTGCGCGAGTTGCCCACGTCCAGCACCAGGTCCACCGGGATCGGCGGCTCCAGCGAGGCCACGCCGTTGGCGGCGAGCTTGATGTCCGGCACCGGAAGGCGGGCCGGCGCCTGGGTGTACTGCTCGGGCACCGGACGCGCCATCAGGCTCAGCAGGTTGAGGTAGTGGCCCAGGTGGCGCTGCTCGTCGATTTCCTCGTCGACGTCTTCGCTGGGGCGGGCCTTCTGGCTGTCGCGGTACACCTCTTCGAGCCACAGGCGTACCCATTGCTGGTCGAGGAACCAGCGGCTCTGGCGGGCCTGGCAGGCCAGGCGAAAGCTGGCCCCGGCGTTGATGTCGTCCTGGGTCGGCGCCAGGTACTGCATGCCCTGGCTGCTGGCCATGGCGCGGGTGTCGAAGGCCAGCGTCAGGCGATGGGTGTTGCCGTCCACGTCCGGCTGCGCCAGGCGCACCAGGCGCATGCGTGCCCAGTTGGTCGGGCCTTCGTCGAAGCGCTCCGGCGGCAGGAAGCGGAAGAACGGCGCCGGCAGCCACAGACCGTCGAGCAGGGTCAGGCTGCTCTGCAGGCTCAGGGCTAGGTCTTCTTCGTCGACCACGCTGACCAGGCGCTCGTGCTGGCCGGCCTGACCGTTGTCGTTCACCGGCCCGAGGTGGAAGTACTCACGGGTCTCGTGGTTGAGCAGCAGCCGCGCGATCAGGGTGTTGCCCATGCGCGCGAAACGCCCGGCGGGTTCCTTGGCAGGGTCGAGCCGGACGGCGAAATCGAGGAACTGCAGGCCGCTGTCGTTGACCAGGTGAACGGTATCTTCGAAGGGGGTGAGCTCGGGCAGCATGGGAGGAGGCCTTTATTCGCGGCGCATGGAAATGGGGAATTGGCTGGAGCCGTAATGGCCTTGGCAGTCGGCGATGCGTTGCGCGCCGGGGGCGCAGCTCACCGTGGGCATGTCGTAGCGACCGCCGTCGGTGCAGGTGGCCTGGTCCTGGCTTTCGATGCCCAGCTGGCCGCCACGCATGGCGGCGTTGACCGCGCCGGTGCAGTTCACGCCGTCCGGGCGGCGGATGGTGACGTTGCCCTGGCCGTTCTCGAAGGCGTATTCCAGGCGCAGCGGCTTGGCGGTGCTGGCGTCGAGGATGCCGGCACCGGCGCGGTAGTTGCCGTTGAGGAAGTCTGCCGGGCCTTCGCTGGCGTCTTCGGGAATGGTCAGCGGCGGCGCAGTGCCGGCCGAGGGCGCGGAAGGCGCGACCGGTGCGGCACCGGCCTGGGCGTCGGGCGTGGCTGGGGCCGGCGCTGGCGTGGCATCGGCTGGGGTACCGGGTGCGTCTGCGGCTGGAGGTTCTGCGGGCAGCGGGGCCGCCTCGTCAGCGGCGGGGGCTGCAGCTGCACCGGGCGCACTGGCGCCTGCGTCGGGCACGGCGCCGCCCCCCGGGACAGCGGGTACGCCCCCGGTGGCGCCGACGCCGACGCCGGACGTCAGTGCTGGCGCGCCAAGGGTCGGGGCGCTCGGACCGCTCAGCGCCGGCACGCCCGTCGTCGGACGCTCCAGGCGCGGAGCATCGACCGCCAGGGTCGGCAGGCCCAGCTGGGGCGCGCAGCCGCGCAACAGACCGAACAGCAGGGCCAGCAGCAGCAACGCCAGCAGCAGCCACAGCCACCACCTGCGGCGCCACCAAGGGCGCGCCCGTTCGACCGGCACGCTCAGCGGCGGCGGGGTGAACACGGGGGCAGGGGTG
>NZ_JAAMQI010000027.1 GCF_013523165.1 Pseudomonas entomophila | reverse complement strand
GTCGTGATCGGGCTTTGCAGGGGGTTGAGGAGATGAGTGAGGTGTGAGGTAGCGGGGGCCGGCGCTTGTGAAGGTCTAGGCGCAACGCTGGGGCCATACTGCTGCTTTTGCTAATTGGTCTTACGTTGTGTGATGCCCAAGGTGTACTGCTACGCTTCCTGCTCTCCGGCGGTCAGGCCAGCGACATCGTTTATGCTCAGCCGCTCCTGGACGAAGTCAATGTCCCTTCGAGCGGTCGCGGTCGTCCGTGCAAACGATGCAAGTGGCTGCTTGCCGACAAAAGCTACGACAGCCAAGCGCTACGGCGCTACTGTGACTATTATCAGATGAAGTTGGTCATTTCACCGCGCCCAATGAAGCGAAAACCCAGGTCTGGTCTGCCCGGTTGTTTGACCAACCCATATACCGTAAACGCAACGTCATCGAGCGTATGTTTGGGTGGCTGGAAAAGAACTGCTGGATCGTCACGGCGCCTCGACAATCTCGCAAAAAGCCACACTGCTATGCTCTCACTGGCTTGTGCCATGCAGTGTTTGCGACATCTTCTTTCGTACAGAGTCTAGCTCCGCCGATCCGTTGCTTCCCTGTGATCGAACCTGCATAACCGCTCGTCTGATTTATATCAACTCGGAACGGTGACTTTCCTTTTGTAAAGAGATGACGATCATAGGTTTTTGAGCCCAGAGCCGCCTTCCCTCCAATAGCTTGGACACAGCGAGCAAAATGGTCACCGTAGCACCTATGCTAGGCAAGCTGAATACCGACCTCAAGAGCATGGTCGCATGATGTCAAAATGACATAAATTAGGGCCTCTGCCACTGGACATAATGCCATCATTCCGATAAGCTAATTGCAGGAAGCGAATAAATATTCACAGCTTCATCAGTAAGTTATCAATGCTTGATGAACCTATATATTCGGAATGGAGTCCATGATAATGTTTGCTCAGATCTGCCTATCCTTCTAGCGCACTACTGCTTCGATCGATTTTGATCAAGGATTAGTTTCATGAGCCAACGGCTCATAAAACTCTTTAGTGCAGGAAATTAAAAATGGCTAATGGGAAAATTCTAAGGCAACTTTTTAAGGCTGGCACACTAGGTGATCCAGCGGCGTTTCGCCGCGCATCTGAAGCAATTATCGAAGAAGAGCGCCAGAAACAACATCATCTTCTTGCTAACGATCTGGAACAGATTCTATACGGTGGAGATCTACACAAACAGCCTTCTCCGAGGAAGCCAAAGTTTGAGTTTGATATTCCTTCAGACAAAGAACGTGGACTTCCACTGCTCGACATCCGTCCTCCGAAGCGCTCGCTGGAAGAGATAATACTTCCCGAAACTAGTTCTGCAATGATTGAAGAGATGCTCGAGGAACATCGCCGCTCTGACATACTACGCAGTTATGGAATGCGACCCTCTGGAAAAGTCATCTTCTTCGGGCCTCCTGGTTGCGGTAAGACCTTGGCAGCCGAGGTTGTCGCTTTCGAACTGGACAAGCCTCTGGCTATAGTTCGCCTGGATGCGCTGGTTTCATCCTTTTTAGGCGAAACCGCTGCCAACCTGCGCAAAGTATTCGAATTCATAGCCAATCATTCGCTTGTTGTGCTTTTCGATGAATTCGATGCAATTGGCAAAGAGCGGGGCGACAGTGCAGAGCATGGCGAACTTCGCCGAGTGGTTAATGCAGTACTACAAATGATGGATGCCTACGATGGCAAAAGCTTGATCCTTGCTGCAACCAACCATGAAAACATATTGGACTCAGCTATCTGGCGTCGCTTTGATGAGGCCATCGAATTCCCGCTCCCAAACCGCTCCCAGTTAACGCTATTACTCAAGCTTAAGCTCAGAGGCATTCGCCGACAGTTTGAATTGGATGACGATGAACTGCTTGTAGAGTTTGAGGGCAAAAGCGGTGCTGATTTAGAGCGAGTGGTGCGCAGGGCGGTCAAGAGAATGATTTTGAGAGGCCAAGAGTTCCTTACTATCAAGGAACTACGTAGCGCCCTTGTCCGCGAAGGACTTCGGAAAAATTAACTACCTAAAATCAGGGATGATGTAATTGGCCACCTACAAACACCTTACGATTAATCGCGAGCAGCTTAATAACGCTCGCCGCACGCGAAAGGCACCACCCCCGAGAAAGCTTGATGACCTCAAGGGTCATGGGCAAAAGCTGAATGGCTATTTCGCAACAGCCAAAGCACAAGTCCAAAAGCAGAACTCCTCCCAAGACAATGCAACCTACGTTTTGAAGATCCGTTACGAAGGCGCGTTAAATTTTAATCACCTTAATATGCATGGCCTAGAGTTTGTAAGTCATGAGGGCAAGGAACTATGCGTCGTTTTCGCTACTGAAGAAGGCCTTGCGAAATTCCAAGAGCATCTCAGCAAATTGGGCGTTGCAGATAAGAGCCTGACCTATAAACAAGTCCTGACCGCTATCGAGGGAATCGACAGCTGGTCTGCCGAAGACCGCAAGAGTTGGGCACTTCAGAACAACGGCCTGCCTCAAACGCCGACATTCAGTCTCGATGTGGAGCTTTGGCCCTATCACACAGCCAACCACCCTATGCGCCTCAGAACGCACACCACGTTTGAAGCTTGGCTGAAGGATATTAGGGTGAGACAAATTGACCGCATTAGCCTAGACAGTCTTCTCATGTACCGCGTGGAGGTCAATCAAGTTCAGGCTAATCAGCTCCTCAATCATCGTGACGTTCGACTGGTAGATCTGATTCCTAAAACCGGAATCAGTTTTCCTCAACTAAACCGTGATATTGCTGATCTTCCGCTCAACATTCCTGCACCGCATTCAGATGCTGCTCGTGTATGCATATTAGATAGCGGCATCAACACCAATCACCCACTGCTGCGCTCGGCCATTGGTGAAAGCCACTCATTCGTACGTGATCAGGATGAGTTTGATGAGGCGGGGCATGGTACTGCAGTTGCAGGGATTGTACTCTATGGTGATGTTGAGGCTTGCGATCAAGGTAATTACTGGCACCCCGCTTTTTGGCTGTTTAACGCCAAGGTGATGCGCAAGTGCCAGCACTCAGACGAGGCTGTTTTTGATGAACATTCCGTAGAAACGACGCTTACCAACGCCATTGAACATTTCGTCGGTCTGGGCTGCAGAATTTTCAACTTGTCGCTGGGCAATGCGAATGCGCCCTATGATGGTATGCACATTCGTGGGTTAGCATACATCCTTGACGTTCTTGCGCGAAAACATAACGTGCTTTTCGTGGTGTCTACCGGAAACTTTCGCGGATCAACGAACCCACCTGTACCGGTTGACAGTTGGCGAGAAGAGTATCCAGATTACCTTCTGAATGCGCAAAGCGTGATCATAGATCCGGCCCCGGCACTGAACGTGTTGACGGTAGGGAGCGTCGCCCGCCACAACGCCACTGTGGACAGCCTGAAGTACCCAAACATTCATCAACTTTCGCCAGCTAGCGAATCTCAGCCGTCTCCTTTCACACGGCACGGCCCATCGGTGAAAGGAGCACTCAAGCCTGAACTCATTGCTCCTGGTGGCAATCTTGCCAGCCCGATGCGCAGCGATGGTGAGCAATGGGATCCCAGCACCAGAGGGCTCGGCGTACTCACACTCAATAATGAATTTAGGGGCAATACCGTCTTCAAGGAAATCTGTGGAACGAGCTTCTCAGCGCCATACGTCACTCACTTGGCAGGACGTTTACTGAACGAGTATCCAGAGGCGTCGGCGAACCTGCTTCGCGCCATGCTTGTAAATCACGCCTACTTCCCGGCAGAAGTGGAATCAACCTTCCCCAAGGAAATGAAGACGGCTTACCACAAGAATAAGGCCACTTGGCAACGCGAAATCGCTCGAGATGTCGGTGGCTATGGCCAGATCAGCGACAGCGATCTGTTCCGCTCTTCAGACCACTGTGTAGTGCTGATGTGTGAAGAAGCTATTGAGCGAGATTCTAGCCAATTTTATGAGCTTCCTCTGCCACCCTCTTTCCTTCGCTCATCCCGAGGGCAGCGTGAGCTGAGCATCACCTTGGCTTACACCCCTGCTGTTCGAACGACTCGAATCGAGTACGTCGCCACGCAGATCAGCTATCGACTGGTAAAAGGTGAATCTTTGGAGGACGTCCAGAAGTCGTTCAACCACGCCCATCAGAAGGACGAAGCCACTCGCAATGACGACATGACCAGCAACCGTGACATCTCTGCGCAGCTACGTAGCAAAGGTACCGTTCAGTCTTCACGATGGACTTTCAAAAAACGTGACCCTAAAGAAAAATGGTTCATCGTTGTGACCCGCTCGGACAGGGATTGGAATCATCCAGACGTTTTGGATAAGGAACAGTACGCCCTGGTGGTAACTGTCGCCGATCGAGACAATGAAGAGGCACAGCTCTATACCCAGATCGAAACTGTCCTCGCTGCGCAGGTTAAAGCACGCAATCAGGCACAACTGGAAGCCCGCCAACGGGCAACTGGCTGAGATCCGCAACTGTAGCCTGAGGAACGTCCAGTACCGTACACGCCTGATTCAGGTGCTCGGTTTGTGGCCGCCCTTCAGACCATCGCAACGGTTTAGGCATTTATTGGTTGGACCGAGCAGCCCTGAGGCGGTGTACAATTCGCCATCATGCCTAAGCGCCAGGCTCAAGGCCCGCCGCGCTTTCAGGAACGAATGGAACAGGATTGCTAGGAAAAAAATGAGGACGCCAGAGGATCTGAAACTCGCAGCCGCAATTTTGCGGCTGAACATCCACGCCAATAAAGCTACTGACAGGATTGTGAGCTCGATTGGAGTCTATCGACTCTGGCATTCCACGCCTATCGACGAGTTTCAGAGCGTGTTGGCTGCCAGCACAAAAAAGCCTAACCTCACGGTTCTAGCAAGACTGTTAGCACGCATCGAGGATCTCAGGCTGACCCGTCAATCTGAGGAGCTGCTGTTCCGACTGAACAACATGTCAGAAGCTGAGTTTTTCGGTTTTGTCAGAACTCGCAGCTTCAAGCAAATGGTGAACGACTCTATCACACTGCCACCTGGCATATTTGGAGTCTTGAGACGTTCCTCTATAGATCGCTACTCCCCTGAGCTCGAATCCACGCGACCACTTGTAATGTCGGAGATCCAAAGCGGACTCCCAAAACCAGTTAGCAAAATTCACTCTGCCCCCTTTACATCTCAGGGATTTGGAGTAACGGCGCCGAAAGCCACAACCTATAGCATCTTTTTCGGCACGGACAGGAACCACACCAACATCCAGAGCAAAACCCTATTTGGCGACGAGCGAAATGAAGCAGGCATCACTTACGGCGTATCAGAGGTGTCAATCCCTGACGTCCATAAGGAAGGGAACATCGAACGCCCGGCCAAAAAATTCAGGCTTTTCCCGACGGCTGAAAATCCCAGCCTGCACATTGTGATCCACAAGGTCACAGCTCTTTCTTTGCAGAGCTGGATCGAGTCAGCGGAGATGAATGAATCTGATGGCTTGCTTTTCATCCACGGATTTAATGTTACTTTTGATGAAGCCCTTTGGCGCACCAGTCAGCTCTGCCATGACCTCAAGTTTTCTGGGCGGCAACTCTGCTACTCGTGGGCGTCCTGTGGTAGGGTTCTCAGCTATCCAACAGACGAGGCTACGATTGACTGGTCGGTGGCACACCTTCGCGAATTCCTGCACACCGTCACAAGAAATCTCGGTTTACGCAAGCTTCATATCATCGCACACAGCATGGGCAACCGGGCTCTTCTGGCTGTCCTTGAGAGCTGGCAAACAGCCGATGGTGAAACGCCGATTAGCCAGATAGTACTGGCTGCACCCGATGTCGATACGGGCCGATTCAAACAAATTGCCAAAGTGTTTGGCCATTATGACCAAGTAACGCTGTACGCCTCGCGTGATGACAGGGCTATAAAAGTGTCAAGAGCGGTGAAAGCACTTCCTAGGGCGGGAGATGCTAATCCACCCATTGTTATGACAGGGCTGTCGACGGTAGACGTCACTGCCGTCGCGGGCGAGCTGTTTGGCCTAGGCCATAGCTATATCGCTGCCACATCCCCGGTGTTCCGTGACTTGTATTACATCATTCAGGAAGGGCTATCTCCGGAGAAGCGCGCTGGAATTCGCAAATGCGATGATGGGTACTACATCCTCAACTAGCGACGTCCATCTCCACGCCCTCGTCTTCCAGACCCCCAGGACAACCGCATAAGCAATGCCAGTGATGCCGCCCTATATCGGAGGAGGCGTTGGTAGCACTTTGGACTACCCCAAATGCCTCTACACGGCTTTTACAGGCAATGGGCGTTAGTTGAAGCGAAGCATCTATAGGATGACCACGGTCGCGGTAGGAACGGCAGCCCTAAGCGCTCCATGAACCCCACATTCAAAGCGCTCAGCTACTGCAAGCCAGTGATGCTACGGTAAACTGAGGCCTCACCTTGTGGGCGGGTGGGGGTCATGGAGCGCTTACGAAGTATCCATGCGTCGGCTTTGTACGAGAATTACTGCCGCATGCAGCGTAGGCTGGAGGTCAAGGTAACCATGGTTGCAAAGCTCTTTGCCAGCTTTGTCATAGCGAGCGCCTTACAATGCTGGCCTCCAACCAGTCAGAGCGGTGATTTAGCCGCAATGGCTTTTCATACAAAACTAAGAAAAGCACATTATCAATGGTGCAGCTTTAGGAGAACTCATAAGCTTGCTAAGCTCCGCAGCAACCCATCCTCCAACGGGCCAAATCACTTGCAAAACCAGCAAGGCAGTGAACGCCAGAAACGCCCTGAGAAGAAACTCATGTGTCATCTTGATCCCGGTAATCTTGCGGTTCACCTTAGGGAAGTTTTTAAGTACCGCATTTGAAAGCTCCTTCGCCAACGCGGCTTTCGGTGAGGCCTCTTTCCAGCAGGCTGCTAAATCCGATGGACCGACCTGATTGAAGCCTCCAATCTGGAGCGTTTTGAAGGCCCAGGCTCCGGCTCTGAGCAAGTATGACACTGCCAGACCAAAAACAATTAAACCAAGCCAGCCAATCAATTTGCCAGGCATATCATTCCAGATGTTTGGAACCAGAGAGGCGAGCACTGGGATTAGTGCAGTGATCGCAGCCAGATAGATGCCGGCCTTTGCATCAGCACCTTTACGGCGATCCGCCTCGGCATCAAACAAACGACGTGATTCTTCGAGCACCACATCGCTTTCTATAGTCCAGTCGCCAGCATGCACTGCCTTGAACATGCTGCGTCTGAAGCTATCATCGTCCCCTAGCTCATCTGGAGTTGGAGGGGTAATGCTTGGCCAGATCCACTGGAGTACTCTCTCAGAACTAGACACAGCAACCCACCATTAGCTCGTCCACGATCGCAGATGCAATCGGGTACCCCGTCAGGTTTTCAATCCAAGCCCATTGCCCATTGGGGTTGATCTCTAAAAACCATAATTTTCCTGCTTTATCGCGTACCAAATCGATAGCGCCATAGCGCAACCCGAGACGTCGAACGAGCTCAACGCATTTTTCCTGCACCGACTCCGTAAGCTCAATTCTTTCGTGCTGGAGATCAGGACGGCTACCCTGACGCCAATCTACCTCGGTTTCTGGGTTATTTTGTGACCAAATAGCGGTAGCAAAGACGCGCTCGCCTACCACTGTAACGCGAACATCGTATTGCTTTACAACTTCGGCCTGCGTGATGAAGGGAGTGAGTGCGATAGCATCTGCGTGTCCGTCATTAATACTACCGAGTCGAGTGGTGAACATTACGCGCTCAATATCGCCCGTAAGAACCGCTTGCCTCAGAGGCTTCCCCACAGCCTGGCCATTAGCGGTTATCGACCGAACCGACTTGATATCGTTAGTCACTGCTACTTGAGGTACGTCAAAACCAATCTCATGAGCCAAGAGAAGCTGCATCGGCTTGTCTTCAGCAATGAAGATTTTGGTAGGCGAGTTTAGCCAACGCCCATCCAGGCGTGAATACAAGCTTTTGAGAAAGCTACTCCACTCTGCGCCAATGTAGGCACGCTCGCCTTCATCTGATACATCGTCGGAAATTATTGGGGCCCCAGGCCTGCGGAAGTACGCCCCGGTAACCTCTTCCCCACACACGGTCTCACCATCCAATGAAATAGACCACGCATCCCGGGGATAGCCTGCCATCGTGCATAACGCCTTCGGCAGTAGTTCGGTGTTCAGACGCATGTACGGCTGACCTCTTCGGTGCAGCTCAGCAACGACATAGTCCATTGTGATGTCACGACGATTGGTAACCAAGAGCAGCATCAGGAGCGTCCCCTTCAGTCCGTGTAGTAACGGGTATCAAGTCCAAAAGTCGAATCACCGTTGTCGTCTCGCTCAAGCTCGACACTCGTCTTCGTGATTAACTCCAAAATATGATTCGTGTCGCTGCGATCGTCACGTTCAGCGTTTGCATCCGTCTTCGTCACGAGCTGCAGCAAATGGTTACTCGATTCAAATCGGCAACGAGTATCAGCACCTTCATTGGCAGAATTCCCCCAATGCGCTGAGGGGTCGTCATCGTCGCTCTCGACCTTTTGGTAGGTCTTGGTCAAAAGCTCGATCTGCCAGCTCGACTCATCGTCCTGCTCGGCATTGACCTTTGTCTTGGTCATGAGCTCATTAAGCGCACCACCAGCAATAATCGGAACCGTGCCAGCGGACGACTCAATTGCCCACATGTTTAGCTCAGGGGAATAGAACCCAGGAATGCTGTCCGCACCGGTCCTTGGCGTAGCAAACCTTGAAAGATACGGCGATCTTGAAGACGAACTATCTAGAGTTCCCAAGCTGACTTCTCCTCTAACGACGAGCCGCGAACGGCGACTTTGGTGGGAGGATACCATTGGGTCAGTGAAGCGGTAAAAGAGACTGGAATCGCACGTGATACTTAAGGGGCGGCAAGTGCGGAAGTTGCCATGCGGTTTTGCGCCATCTCTTTCGCAGGACCTAGCCTTTATCAGCAGTCGAGTGCGAACGAGATGCGGATCGGGCCGGTAGGACGCAAAACCTTACAACCGACACTGCGCTGTCTTGAATAAATGTCCAAAGGCTGATGATGCTAAGGCTATTACGCGGCCCTCCTGTGATAGAGGGCTGCGCACACTGGCCGGCAGATGGCGGCCTTCAGGAGCTCTTCGCCATACCCAACTCGGCGTCATCGAGCAAGGCCTTGGCCATGACGCAGAGGTAGTGCGAGGCCCAGAGAAGCTGCGGCTTGTCTTCCATCAGTCCGTCCAAGGACAAATCACGGGCGTAGCCCATCAACTCCGAAGCGTGTTCGCGAGCCTTCTGGCATGGGATGCCAGGTTCGATCCGAAACAGTGGGTGAGTCTGGTTTTGGCCTGGGTAAAAGGTGGTTTTGCCGACGGTGCACTGGGCTTCTTCGTTAATCATTCTTCATCTCCCTGAAGCGCTGGATTCGGAAGCTGGCTTCGTTACTGGTAGTCGAGTGACCACAGAAACAGCTTCAAGCGAATTCGGATGCGGATCAATGCAACGTCTGTAGGTTCGCTGGCTTTCGAACGTGAACCTGTGCCGATTCGATTGACGTGCGAAGGCTATCCAGGTCGTGCATCAACGCCCTCCTCAACACAAGGACGCATATTCGCTGCTGCATTAGAAAGGCTTGCGGGAAGAGGCCGCCCCGAAGTGAGTGGCCCGCATTCATCGACCGCGTGTCATCTAAAGAATGGACGTCAAAAGGTGGATCAGGGACCCTTTTCGGCATGATGTAACCCTCAATTTGTGGCTGGGGAGCAGCCGCCCTTTGCTGTCAAACAAAGGGTGGCAGCCGTGCATGGGTTGACAGACCGGTCAAATTGAGAAACCCGGCGCACCCGAAGGTGCCCCATGTACAGCCGCCATTGAAGGCCAAGCTATGGATTGCAATTTGAGTCGGCCTGTCAAAGCCGGTCGTTGAAGCGCAACGACCAGTCGAGACTAGTGGCCAACTTGGGACATCACAATGGCCAAGAGTATCTTTGGGAAACGTCCTACACGAAAGAGGTAAAGTCTGATTTTAAGGTCTGGGGGTGATCTTCAAAGCCATGAGCCTTGGCCTAACACAAGGACGTCAAAAAGGCAACCTCTCAGCTCTATTGGACCCTGCTCAACCCACGCTACTTCTATCGCAAAAAAGGGACTAGCGTGCCTTCCAATCGTGTCTGGAGCACAGCAATGAGGGGTTGATGACCAAGATTCGTATGCGCTGTGACACCAATGACTGCCGGCACTCACCTCGCTGAAAGCCTCATCTAAACGGCTAGCAGGAGTGCAGTGATCATCAAGTTGTCCATGGCTGGGCAAGTAATCACGGTGAAATGGCCAACCTCAGATTGTGAGGACCGCGCGCATTTATCCAGGGTGTCGCTCAGTGATCCGCATCAATGGAATTTGGCTACCCACTGAACCGATGGATATGCGCGCTGGTACCGAAACCGCATTAGCCCAGATGCATGCGCTTTCTCACCCGGGCCAGTCATCACGACGGGTTATCCAGGCGTACCTGCCGTACAAAGCAGTTATCGATGCAGAGCCAGCAGGGCAATTTCCTTCAATACTGCCTTGCTGCATCACTTTACCTTCAGCGCTCCCGCACAAGCGTTGAGGATTTTCCTGATGAGCATCGTGTTATCCATGGCCGCCTTTGCCCTAGCATGCTCCATCAGTCCGGGCCCGGTTAACATCGTCTCCCTGAGCTGTGGAGCACGTTACGGATTACGAGCTGCTCTACCTCATGTCACCGGCGCAACGCTGGGGTTCATCCTGCTGCTTTTGCTGATCGGCCTGGGGCTGCATGAGGTACTGCGTCAATGGCCGTTGCTGACTCGATTGATTCAGATCGCTGGCGTGGTTTTTCTACTGTATCTGGCGTACCAACTGGTGAGCGATGACGGCCAACTGAACACCGCACACCGGCAAAAGGTACCCTCTGCTCTTGGCGGCGCATTGATGCAGTGGTTAAACCCGAAGGCTTGGCTAGCGTGCTTGGCCGGCATGGGGGCCTTTGTAGCCGACGGTGACGTGCTGATGGTGTGGGTGTTCTCCCTGCTGTATCTAGTGATCTGCTGGTTGTCCCTGGCCAGTTGGGCATGGGCCGGCGCTTCGTTGCAACGCTATCTCACGAGTTCTGCTGGTATACGCTGGTTCAACCGGACCATGGCCGCCTTGTTGGCGGGTTGCGCGGCGTATTTGTCATTGGCGTGATCATCAGCCCCGGTACTGCCCTGGGGTAGCAGCCAGGGCGCGTTTGAACAACCGCTGCAGGTGCGCTTGATCTGCGAATCCCGCTTGCGCTGCCGCCTCGGCGATTCCATAGCCCCGACGCAAGCCCTCACGCGCAAGCTGAAGACGGCAATCGATCACGTAGCGGTGAGGCGTGAGCCCGTAGTGCGCCTTGAACGTTCGGATCAGATAGGAGGGCGAAAGCTGCACCGCAGCAGCGATATCTTCCAACCGCAGGGCGTCGGTGCAATGCCCACGGATGAAGTCTGCGGCTTGAATCATCTTGCTAGGCACACACGCCACATGAGTCTGGGTCGCCTTCTGCCGCGCCACCAGTCGTTGGAAGAACGTCGACACCGCCGTTTGCATGAGCTCAGGTGCAGTGCCGTATCGGGTCAACGTCAGGTACAGGCTATCCAACTCGGCAAACAACACAGGGTCAGTGCTGTGGTTCTCCACGAAAGGCGTGAAGCCATTTTTCGCTCCGGCACCTTCCTCATGTTGCATCAAAGCCAACCACTCGGCATCGACATAGAACATGCGATAGGCCCATGGCTGGCCCTGCAAGGGATTACAGGCATGCACCACACCAGGATTCATCAACACGACACTCCCGGCCGAAACGTGGCAGACGCTCCGCCCATTCAGGTAGCTGCTCTGCCCCGCCATGATCGCGCCGATAGAAAAGGTCGCGTGAGCGTGGCTTTCGTGACTGAAGGTGCGGCCATCCTCAACATTCCTGATCTCGATATGGGGAACAGCCGAGTTACGCCAGTACTGGGACATGGATTCTCCAATCCGTTGGAACACGCTTTTCATTCCGTAGATGAGCGAGGCACAAGACAGCCTTGCCCCCGATCCTAGCCTCAGTGCCTGATCTACGCACGCTGTTTGTCGCTTTCAGGTCCATGGCTATCGGCTCGCTTGAAATAGCTTCATCACCCTCGGCCCGGCCTCCACAGCCCCTATGCATGTCGCCATCAGGTAAACTATCGCTGTCTTCCAAGCGGATTGCTGGAGCGTTCGTCGTCATGCCCTCCCTGCTCAAACTCCCCCAGAATCACGCTGGCCGCGACTTCATCGTGGGCGACATCCACTTCAAGATCCGAGCGCTTCACGAGGGTCTGAAAGCGCTCGGCTTCGACACGTCTGTCGACCGGCTGATCGCGGTGGGAGATCTCATCGACCGCGGACCAGACATGCTGGACGGTCTCACGCTGCTGGGTGAACCGTGGTTCTTTTGCGTGAGGGGCAATCACGAACAAATGCTCATCGACGCTTATCGCACCAATCCTCACCTGCCCTATGCGGCGCACGGTGCGCAGTGGTGGCTGACGATCGATGAGACATCGAAGCCCATGATCATCGCCAAGCTCGAGAGCCTGCCCCTGGTCATCGAGGTGGAGACGGCTCGAGGTCTGGTAGGGGTGGTGCATGCCGATGTGCCTGCGGGATTGACCTGGGATGCGTTCACCCAGCGTCTTGAAGACACCCAGGTTCAGGCTGTCGCACAGTGGGGTCGCGAGCGGATCAAGAAGCATCGTCCACACGGTGTAGAGGGCGTCTGGCGTATCTGTGTCGGCCATACCTGGGTTCCTCATGCTCTGCGGCTGGGGAACGTCCTTGCCCTGGATGTGACGGGGGGTGGTGAGGGCCCGCTGGCGATCTACTCGGTGCAGGAAGACACCGTGTATGTGGAGGGTGGCATTGAAAACCCTGGCGCAAGCACACGTCATTGAGTCTGGTCGGCAAGCGCCTGGAACGAAGCCAGGGCCGACCGAGGAACCGGCGGCAACTGGTCCACCCAGGTGCACGTTTCAGGCAGCCGGACCAAACCCCTCACAGCTCAGATAACGACCGATTTGCCGCGACATCGCGTTGAAAAAATCTTCCACCCCGTCTACATGCTGCGCCCTTAGACACCCGTGAACCATTCCGGTACCGACGTAGCATTCGACGGGCACTCCCGCTTGGCGCAGCACTTGCGCATACGCTGTACCGTGGTCGTGAACAGGGTCGAACTCCGCAACGCCAATGAAGGCGGGCGGTAATCCGGTATGGTCGACATGATCCAAAGGCAGCGCGCCCACCTTTGCGCCCTCCTTCCAACCAGGCATGTACGCATCGAACGATGCCAGCAACTCTTTCGTCTCTAACAATGGCGCTTCAGCATGCTCCAGCATCGACCTCAGCTCCGTCTGCCTCGTCGTTACCGGATAGGCCAGCGCCTGTAACCTAGGTTGCGCAAGCCCAAGATCGCGTAGCTTGATGCATAGCCCTGCTGCAAGAGCTCCCCCTGCACTGTCCCCGACCACGGCCAGCCTCTGAAAGCTGAGCTCAGGCCATCGCTGATCGCGAAGCGCCTTCCAGATCGTGAATGAATCGTCCAACGGCGCGGGAAACGTATGTTCGGGTGCCAGCCTGTAACTGACCGCCACCACCGCCACGGGTAGCCGCTTGCAAAGGGCGTAGCAAAACCAATCATGCGTACAGTGGCTGCCAAACATCCAGCCTCCACCGTGCAAGTACATCACCGTTGGCCAACCGCCCGGGGGGACCGCGCCTTTCGGTCGGAACAGACGGACCGGAACACCTTCCACATCGTCGTCGATGATGGCCAAGCCTTCTGGAGCATCAGGCGTGAAGTGCAGAGCGCTTTGCTGAAAGCTCACTCGCCTGTCCTGGATCGACGGGGAGCGAGGCAGGAAAGCGCTGCACTGGCCGACGTAACGCTCAAGGGAGGGATCCAGTAAGTAGTCGGACATTGCGAATCCTCTGACATTGGCCGTTGAACACTGAGCGGCCTGAGGGTGAGTGGCTGCCGGCCTTCCACTGGCCAGCCGCGTCCTTCAGTGACGCACCGCCCTGGTGAGACTGGGAGAGCCGTGGCTCACCTTGGCCGACTCATTCAAGGCATCCACGATCACCGGAGCGGTTTCACGCATCTTGAGCGCGCACGATGTCGAGATAACCCCTAGCAAGCTGAACAGAATCGCAGGGCCGATCCAGCCGACCTGGGAGAACAATGCCGTTGCGATGAAAGGCAGGGTACCCGCGATCAGGGAGGCACAGTTGTAACCCAGCGAAATGCCGGAAGAGCGCACCTCCGGTGGGAACTGTTCCGTGAACCAGCTCGCCTCGACTGCGAAGATGGGGTCGTGGCTCAGGACAAGCGCAATCGCGACCGCAGCAACTATCATCACGATGACACCGCTGTTGATCATCATGAACATCGGTATGCCAAACGCGATCGTGAAGATCGACCCGAGGAGGAACACTGGCTTGCGGCCAATGCGATCACTCCAGGCTCCATAGATCAGATGGCTTACCAAGCCCACTGCAGAACCGATCATCGTACCCCACAGGACATTTTCTTTCGGGCCGATATTCGCCAACAGGACGTATGAGAGCATGAAGCTGGTTGCGATGTAGTAACCACCGGTTTCAGCCAGGCGAGCACCGGCAATTTGCAGTACCTTGCGCCAGTCTTCACGGATCACCTGCAATGCAGGCTGCTTGACCAGGGTGTTCTCGGCTTTGGCCTTTTCGAACTCTGGCGACTCGCTTACCCCCAGACGGATGTACATGCCAACCGCGACCATCACCACCGAGACCAGGAAGGGAGCGCGCCAGACCCAATCGCCCTCGAGCAGGGCACCGGACAACAGGAAAGCCCCGTTGGCCATCAGTAGCCCCATCGGGATGCCAATCTGCGGAACCGCACCGAAGAATCCTCGACGGCGAGCCGGGGCATGCTCACAGGCCATGAGGACGGCTCCGCCCCATTCCGCACCAAAGCCAATGCCTTGGATCATTCGCAGAAGGATCAGCAGCAAGGGGGCAACCACGCCGACTTGTTCATAGGTAGGCAAGGCGCCGATGAGTACCGTCGCACCCCCCATCGCCAACAGCGACCAGAGAAGAACGGTCTTGCGGCCTATGCGGTCTCCGTAGTGACCTGCCAGATAGCCGCCCAGGGGGCGCATGAAGAAACCGACCGCCATGGTGGCGAACGCGGCCAGAATACCTACGATAGGCTCGGTCGTGTGGAAGAACACCTGGCCGAACCAGCCAGCTGCAGCAGTGCCGTAAATGAAGAAGTCGTAACTTTCTACCGCCGATCCGATCATCGAGGCGAAGGACACCTTGCCCGCTTTGTCTTTGGGCTGAGGTGACGCCGTCTGAGTAGTGCTCATGGCAGACTCCGAGTATTTATTGTTTTTGTAATAGGCAGCTCTAGGGCTGCCGTTCGTCATTCGTTCTTCAGGAAGCGGGGAGCTCCCACGTTTCGATCACTCGGCTGTCATCCCGCCGCCCCAGTCCTGCAGCGGATGCTTGCGAGAAGCGTGCATGGGCGATATCCAGAAGAGGGACTTGGGCATTGCACGCGTGAGCCGCCTCGGCGACCAGACCACTGTCCTTGACGAAGATGTCCACCATGCTGGTTACACGGGTCTCGGTACCCTCGAGCATTCGGGGGCCGCGATCCGACAACATCCACGACCCCCCTGCTCCGTGCTGCACGAGCTCCAGTACATGGGCAGGATCGAGGTTGAGCGAGCGCGCGAGACTGAGTGCTTCGGCAGCAGCGACCAGGTGCACCGAGCAAAGGTGTTGGTTCACAACCTTGATTGCCTGACCATCGCCGATGTTCACGCCGGCGGGTTTCACCTGGCCCATTGCACTCAGGACTGGATGAACGAAGGCAACCGCCGAGTCCGAACCGGATGCGAAAATCAGCAGGCTGCCCGTTTGCGCTCGAGCCACGCCACCTGTTACGGGCGCATCTACAACCACTGCGCCCTTGGCTACCAGTCTTTCCGCTTGCTCACGAACAGCTGCAGGGCCAACGGTACTCATGATGACCCAGTGCTGACCGGGCTTGAACGCGTCGAACTGTTGCACCAAGGCCGCAAGTTGAGCAGGCGTGGCCACCATGACCACGACCACATCAGCATCGACCGCAACTCGCCAATCGCCCGACGCCTCGATGCCTTGGGATCGAGCAGCAGCACGGCCTGCTTCGCTCAGTTCGACACCCATGACGGTATGCCCGGCGTTGTGGATCTGAGTGGCCATCGGCAACCCGATGGCGCCCAATCCTATGAATGCGACTTTCATGTTTGCACTCCTCACCCGAGCCAAGCGCGAATGTTCGCGGCCATCGTTTCGGTGGAAATACCGTAGCGATCATGCAGAGTGGGCAGCGCACCTGCATCCAGGAAGGCGTCTGGCAAGGCGATCTGCCGGAACGCTGGATGGACTCGCGCTTTCAGCAATGCGAGGGCAATCGCCTCACCCAGTCCGCCTACAGTGCTATGGTTCTCGGCCACGATCACAAGCCTGCCACTGCGACGGCACTCTTCAATGATCGTCGCCTCGTCCAACGGCTTGATGGTCGGTACATGAAGCACTGCAACGTCTGCGGTACCGTCCCCCAGAAGCTCGGCAACTTCCAGCGCGCGCATGGTCATGATGCCGCTGGAGATGATCAAGACATCCTTGCCGCCCCGGAGCAGCTTCGCCTTTCCGAGTTCAAAGCGATAATCGTACTGATCGAGCACCATGGGTACCTTGCCTCGCAGCAGGCGCATATACACCGGCCCGTTGTAGGCCGCGATCTCACTCACCGCCTGGGCGGTATCCAGAGCATCGCAAGGATCGATCACGGTGAGGCCTGGTACAGCACGCATCAGGGCAAGGTCATCTGTCGCCTGATGGCTTGGCCCATAGCCTGTAGTAAGGCCAGGAAGCGCTGCGCAGATCTTCACGTTCAGGTTCTCTTCAGCGATCACCTGATGAATGAAGTCGTATGCCCTGCGTGTGGCAAAGACGGCATAGGTAGTGGCAAACGGAACGAGACCTTCCTTGGCCATACCGCCAGCTGCTGCCATCAGGAGCTGCTCAGCCATACCCATCTGAAAGTGACGCTGAGGGAATTCGCGGCCGAAGATATGCAGGTCCGTATACTTGGACAGGTCAGCCGTCATACCCACGATACGGGGATCCTGCTGCGCAGCGGCGACCAACGCGTGCCCGAAGGGTGCTGCTTCGGTACGCTGCCCTTCGCTTGCGATCGAGGCGATCATGGCAGAGGTCGTCAGACGTGGTTTCTTGTTAGTGTCGGCGCCCATGTCAGAAGCCCCCCTTCTCGTAGTTAGCGTCAAGAACATTCAGCGCAGCCTGCCACTCGTCTTGGTCAACACGGATGAAGTGGTTCTTCTCGCGGGCCTCGAGGAAATCGACACCTTTACCCATCAGGGTATCGAACAGGATGACCCGCGGCTTGGCCTCCTTCAGGGACATGGCGTTGTCGAAGGCTGCGATGACCGCCGGGAGGTCGTTACCATCGACACGCTGGACGTACCAACCAAACGCTTCCCACTTGTCGACCAGGGGCTCGAACTCGAGAACCTCGTGAGAGTTACCGTCTGCCTGCTGCTTGTTGAGATCCACCAGAGCGATCAGATTGCTGAGCTTGTGGTGGGACGCCGACAGTGCAGCCTCCCAGGTCGAACCCTCATCCAGCTCTCCGTCGGACATCGAGTTGAACACCCAGGCCGGGTTGTTCTTGAAACGCAGACCCAAGGCCATGCCGACACCGATCGGCAAACCTTGCCCCAGGGAGCCACCCGAGATCTCCATCCCTGGGGTGTAGGTGGCCATACCGGACATGGGAAGTCGGCTGTCGTCCGAACCGTAGGTATCCAACTCACTTTCAGGAATGATTTCGGCTTCGAGCAATGCCGCGTACAGCGCAATGGCGTAGTGGCCGTGAGAGAGCAAGAATCGGTCGCGGCCTTCCCACTGTGGATCAGACGGACGAAGGTTCATTGCATGGCAGTAAGCGACGGCGAGTACATCGGCCCAACCCAGTGCTTGGCCAACGTAACCCTGACCCTGGACTTCGCCCATGCGCAGAGCGAAGCGGCGGATCCGCCATGCATGATGTGCGACGCGCTGAAGCGTGGAGGCCGCTTCGGCCTCTTGAGGAATTATTGTCATTATGGTTTCTGCCTGTGTGTTGAAGTTGGCGACTGATTGATGGCATAAATTCATCAGTTCCACTTGACCAAAAAGCTATCACCGGCCTATCCGCCCAGACAAAGGATATTTTTGCAGCCATGAATGAAGATAATTCACTAATAGCTCAGCTACGTCGGGTGCCACTTGCTTCACTGCGCGTCTTTGAAGCCGCCGGCAGGAGCGGCTCCTTTGTCCAGGCCGCGAAAGAACTCGGGCTGTCAGCCAGCGCCGTCAGCCACTCGATCAGAAAGCTGGAAGATCTCATTGAGATTCAGCTATTCGAGCGCACGACCAGGGAAGTGAACCTGACGTTGAAAGGTCGCGCCTTGATGGAATACATCCAGCGGGGTCTCGAGGAAATGCATCGAGGCCTGGCGCTCATCAAAAGCGACGAGCCACGACCTTTGCGCCTGCACACCGCGCCTAGCTTTGGCATCCAATGGCTTATGCCAAGGCTCTCCCGCTTCGTGGCCCAGCACCCAGACGTGGACTTGCGGTTCTCCGCAAGCACGGATTACGCACAGTTTGAAAACGATGATTTCGATCTGGACGTGGTGTATGGCGAGCCGCGCTCCACACTCAACGAGAAGGTCCCTCTGGCCGTGGAGCACCTGACACCGCTTTGCAGTCCAGCGATAGCCAGACAGCTGACAACCGCCCAAGACCTTCACGCCCAGCGACTCATTCAGTGCGATGTCCAGATGCTCCAATGGAAGGGCTGGTTCGAGGCCAACCGTCTCACCCCTCCACAACACTACGCATTACGCTTCGACCGCAGCAACATGGCCATCGCCGCAGCGGTGAACGGGATGGGCGTGGTGCTGGAGTCAACACTGTTGGCCCAGAACGAATTACGATCAGGGGCACTGGTAGCGCCTTTCAGAGAGGCCACGCACGATATCCAATACGTTGGCCACTACCTGGTCTACCCCAAACGGCGCACACACCATCCCGCAGTGGAGACCTTCAAGAAATGGCTTCTGGATGAACTTGGCTTGTCGCAGAAAAGTTAGGCACACCTGAGACTTACCGGGCACTCGAGGGATCGTGGAGAATGGTTTGCCAGGTTTCGTACGAACGTTGTTGCAGGTTGAATGACCGCCATGAGTGGCTGGAGGCCCGCATGGCAAGGCGTTACGAACACGCTGATGCAGCGCGGGACTGAAAGGCTCCGGTTTTTCCAGAACAGAACATGGGCCGCGCTCCGCAGCGATATCAAGCCAGGAGCCCGATGGTGCGTCTTGCAAATGAATTTCTGCCTACGTACGAATTCAGCGAAACACATTCGAAAGATCAAGGCCGAGCTCACAAACGTCATGGCCGCGGGCGAAGCATTCCGCCCTGAGGATGACCGTTTTTTCCGGTGGGCCATGGCGTACCCTCACGGACAATCGATACTAAGTACAGATATGCGAATTCGAGCAACAAGCGAGAACGACAGGATCTACTCAAGCGCGTCAGGCTTGCCGCGCTTCTGGATACGCCAGCAGCCTTTGGCGTCAGTTACAAGACTGCTGCTGACTTTCCCGGAAGCTCTCCCGGCCTACGTAGCTGGATTCCCCTATAGGCGAATCATGGCGGGCGATCATTCGCACCTGCGGCTATTAATGTACCGCGTATAGTAGCGCGGCTGTGTCGCGACCCATTACTGTACAGCAGATTAAGTCGCTGCATGAGCTGAAGCAAGCCATCCCGACTTCTGTGGGTTGGCCCCCACCGTCGCGCCTGCGCTCCATCAGTCGAAGGTCAAGAAATCAGCGCTATCTAGCGTTGAAGTAAGCCCCCAAGGCAGTGCTTGGCCTGGTTCGAAATAGCAGGGAACCCAAGACCATCCGCTAGGCTCTACCACCTAGATTGCACCGGCGCGGCGCTTTGTTTTCCAATCTGCAGACGCTGCCCACTCGGTAACAGCGACCCCGCTCAGAGCGCTGGCCCTTTCGACGGAGCTCCCTGCTGATGCTAGACATTGTTGCGGTATTCCTATGCATCACTGCCGTGCTCGCCTTCCTCAATCGACGTTTCGTAGGCCTGCCCTCTGCCATCGGTGTGATGGGTATCGCGTTGAGCTTGTCGTTGCTGAATATGTCCGATGCTTTAGGCTTTCACACCTTGCATACCTTGGAGCAATCGTTGGTTGAATCCATTGATTTTTCCGAGCTGCTAATGCAGGGCATGTTGTCGCTGCTGCTGTTTGCCGGCGCCTTGCATGTTGATTTGTCACAACTGCGCGCCTATAGGTGGCAGGTTGCCTCCCTGGCGGTAATAGGGACTACCTTGTCGACACTGTTCATAGGCTTTGGGCTCTGGCAGTTGTTGTCTTGGACGAATCTGGATCTCCCGCTTTCCTACTGCTTGGTTTTCGGCGCACTAATCTCGCCTACCGACCCAATCGCCGTAATGGGCATCCTGAAGTCAGCTGGAGCACCCAGTAACGTTGAACTCGTCATATCAGGAGAATCGCTGTTTAACGACGGCGTAGCCGTCGTGCTGTTCTCGCTCATCCTGGCCATGATCGCCAGCGGCGAAGCGCCATCGGTTAGCGCCGCATCGCAACTCTTGTTGGAGGAAGCAGGGGGCGGCGCTCTTTTGGGAGCAATCGTTGGGTATATCACTTACCGGATGCTCAAGAGTATCGATAGCTACCAAGAGGAAGTCCTTATCACGCTCGCTGCCGTGCTGGGTGGTTATGCCCTCGCAGCTCATTTACATGTGTCTGGGCCATTGGCGATGGTGGTGATGGGGCTGATTGTGGGTAACCAGGGGCGCTCCTACGCAATGTCCCCACAGACAGAGAAGAATTTAGATATGTTCTGGGAGCTGATTGACGAAATCCTAAACGCAGTGTTGTTCGTCCTGATCGGACTGGAGGTCGTTTTGATCAACTTCTCCAACCCGCTGATCATCACCGGTTTGATGGTAATAGTGCTGACATTGGTGTCGCGACTGCTTACGGTGGGGCTTCCGATCGCAACCCTGGGAAAGCGCTTCCGGCTGCCTGAAGGTGCTTGGAGTGTACTGACCTGGGGCGGCCTGCGTGGCGGCATATCAGTGGCGCTGGCTCTTTCGCTGCCCCCAGGCGAGGCGCGCGATGTAGTGGTTTCCCTAACCTACCTGGTGGTGGTGTTTTCTATCCTGATCCAGGGTATGTCGATAGGTCGACTGGTCAAGCGGGTAATCCCTTGTACCGTAAAATGAAAACTAAAAACCTTGGGGGAAGCTCTCATGATCAACTCTACGACTGGATTACACCAAACGGGCATAAGATCACTGTCTTCCTTGAAGAAGCAGAGATCGAGTACAGAATCATTCCGGTCAACATCAGCGCAGGCGAGCAGTTCAAACCGGCGTTCCTCGCGATTTCTCCGAATACTGTATTCCTGCAATGATCGACACCTCGCCGACTGGCAGCTGATCAACCTATCAGCATTTCCGAGTCTGGTGCCATTTTTCAATACCTGGCGGAAAAGACCGGAATATGGTTACCCGACGATCTCCACGGTCGATTCGAAGCGATTCAGTGGGTGCATTGGCAGATGGGAGGGCTTGGCACTATGACTGAACAGAACCACCCTTTTGCCCAATACGCTTCGGAGCGTACTCTCTATGCCATAGAGTGTTACCTCAATGAAACACACCGGCTACATGGCGTTCTGAATAGGCGGTTGGGTGATCGCGAGTTCATAGCCGGCGAGAATTCGATTGCCGACATTGCCTGCTATCCCTGGATTTTCCCGCATGAGCATCAGCAACAGAGTCTCGGCGACTTTCCCCATTTGCAACGCTGGTTCAAAACCGTTCAGGCTCGCCCAGCCGTCCAACCTGCTTATGCGCGTGCCAAAGAGATCAATCATAAACCGGTCGTATCTGACATTTCTCGCGGATTATTGTCTGACCCGCGAGGGGAGACCTCTCAGTGACTACTCACCTGCGACTATATGATTTAGCTGGCGCTGACGACAGCTGGCGTTTCAGCCCATACTGCTGGCGAGTGCGTCTTGCCTTGGCGCACAAGGGACTAGCAGTCGAAACCATACCGTGGCGTTTCAGCGAGAAGGAGGCGATCGCCTTTTCAGGGCAAGGGAAGGTTCCGGTTTTGATTGATGATGGGCGGTGTGTTGCAGACAGTTGGGCGATTGCAGAGTACCTGGATCAGCATTATCCAGAGCGCCCGCTGCTGATGGGGGACGCCTCGGTAGTGGCTCTGACGCGCTTCATTGATCGATGGGTCACGGACGTGGTGCATCCCGCTCTGGCGCGCGTGATTCTGCCCGATGTTTTTGCGGTTCTCCAAGAGAAGGACAAGCCTTACTTCAGGCGGACGCGGGAGGCGGCGTTTGGTCTCTCGTTGGAAGAGTTGCGTGCTCAACGCGAGGTACACATGGAAGCATTCTCAAGTGTGATCAAACCGTTGTGCAGCACGCTCGCGGCTCAAGACTATCTGACCGGGCCTGCACCCGCTTATGCTGACCACATCGCCTTCGCCGCATTTCAATGGGCCCGCGTTGTCAGCTCTAACCGCTTGCTGGAGAAGGCCGATCCAATCATGCCATGGTGCAACCGGATGTTGGATGCCTATCATGGCTTGGCAAGAAACGCTCCGTGCGCACATACAGGTAATGCCAGGTAGCGCTAGAATCGTCCTGCCGCATTGGTGGAATGCGCGATCAAAGCTAGTGCAGTCTCGACACCCCGTTTTGCTCAGCGCAAAGGCCGAGAAGATCAGGCTGCTGTGCTGAGGCAAACGATATCGGAGTCTCCTCGGGATGGATTTGGAATCAAACTGCGCGCCTTGCCCTCGGCGCGGCTTGAATCACGCGAAACATTTCTCACTGCACTGCTAAGGCGTTCTTGAGGTTAGCAAGTGCATGACATCGCAAATGAGCATCCTGTTCTGTTCAGGGTTGTTCAATTCACACTGGCGGAGACTGGCTGCCTTCGGAATGAAAGCCGGATGTAGATGGGTTCGTCGGACGCTTACGATAGTCCGGCTGCCGGCTCGCTACGCTTCAATCCGCTGACGTGTAGCAACCCCTCCTCCGTGGCCTGTTTGTCAGCACCGGTACGCTAGCGAGACGGCGCTGCTTGTTGACTGGAGGACGTTGCAGCACACTAAGCGCCCATCGTAAGGAGACGCCCCCTATGAGGGATACGTCTAGCATTCCCCTGATTATTCTCGATGTTCAGGATGCTATCGATCAGCCTGTGTGGGCTGATAAAAGCCACCCCGATTATGTGTCCGTCATCCAGCGCCTGCTGCGGCACTGGTGATCGAATGGTTGGCCTGTCCTTCACGTAAAGCATGATGAACGGAACCCCACCTCCAGCTATCACGTTCATGGTCCCTGGAATGGGATCAAGAAGGAAGTGGCTCCCGTAGAGGGCGAGGTTGTCATCATCAAGCATGAGAACTGCGCATTCATAGGAACCCCATTGGATGCCCTTCTCAAAAGCATGCAAGTCAAACGCATTGTCTTGACCGGCGTTGTCGTTCATAACAGCATGGATGCCACCATTCGAGCCGGGAAAGCGCTTGGGTACGACATTATTCTTCCTGCGGACGCCACGACTGCTGTACCCGTCATCGGGCCACAAGGAATGCGCTGGGACGCCTCAACCGTTCATGAGCTTACCTTGGCCATACTGGGCGCCGACTATGCCCACGTCATGTCATCCGACGATGTGGTCGCACAGCTCAGCCTATGCGACAGCGACAGCCCCCTGATGCGGTAGCAAGTGCCCGATTCCGTCGGGCACGCTAGGATGGCGCGGCACCCCTACAGCTATCTGACGAGCCAACATGTTTGACTGGGACAGCCTTCGATATTTCAACGCTTTCGTTCGCGAGGGATCGCTGGCCGCAGCTGCTCGGTCTTTAGGCGTGGAGCACGCCACTGTGGCGCGCAGGATCTCCGCGCTTGAGGCCTCATTGAACATGAAACTGGTCGACCGCAGAAGCCGGCTTTATGAGCTCACCGAGGACGGCCTGCGGGTGGGCGAGTATGCAGCGCTCATGGAGTCGGCCTCATTCGCACTCGAGCGGTTCATCGAGGGTGAAGAAAGCCGTGTCGAAGGGGAAGTCACTCTCTCTGCCCCTCCAGCGTATCTAGGCACCCTGGTCGCTCGTAGACTCGGAGCGCTACGCGAACGCCACCCCCTTCTGCAACTCAGGTTAGTAGGAGCCAAGTCCACAGCTTCTCTGGCGAGGAAAGAGACCGATATCGCCATCACCTTCATTCGGCCAGAAGAACAAAGCGTAGTGGCCAGGAGCTTGGGCACTCTGTGTTTCTTCCCTTACGCGAGTGAGGCCTACCTGGCCAAGCGAACGACGGCTGAGTATGAATTCATCGGCTATGACCGCAGCATGGGTCAATCCACCCAGCAGCGCTGGCTGATGGACAACCTTCAAGGCAGGCGGCTTTCGGTGACCAGCAACGATTTGCGGATCCAGGCGCTCGCTGCAGCGGGCGGCGCTGGCGTCGTCTACTTGCCCGATTTCTTGGCCTCAGAATACGAGCTGGTCAAGGCGGACATGGAGTGTTCTCCCCTTGAGCTTCCCGTCTGGCTCGCCTTCCATGAGGATCTGCGCAGTTCTGTAAAGATCCGTGTGGTGCTGGACTTCCTCATAGAGGGCTTGGCAAAAACCCGACCCCTGTGAATTTTTTCACACCTCACTTGCGTTTCCTGGGAATGGGTTCACAGGCCTTCTCTGATTACTCTGGCCTGAACCCGTTACCAGAGAGATCACACTCATGAGCAGCACTACGCCTCAGCAGGGGACGCTTGCTGTGTATCGAACAGCCTGGATCGTTACCGCAATCTTCATTCTGTCGAACGCCGCTACGCCCCTCTACAGCATCTGGCAGCAGACCCTGGGTTTTACCTCAGGCACACTGACTGTGATTTTTGCCTGCTATATCGTTGGCCTCCTTCTCACCCTGACGGTAGCCGGACAACTGTCTGATCACTTCGGGCGCAAAGCGCTGCTGGTACCCTGTATCGGCTTGGCAATCATCGCGGCCATCCTGTTCGACCAGGCTGCAAGCATCGGCACGCTCATGCTCGCTCGCTTCCTCACGGGAGTCTCCGTCGGGCTGGTGGTCTCCGGAGGCATGGCCAACGTGGTCGAACATGCCCAGCCACACCGTAAGCACTTCGCTTCGCTGATGGCTTCCGTTGCCATGGTGTTCGGCGCAGGCACCGGCCCGCTGCTGGCAGGTGTCGTCGCCCAGTACCTCACCACGCCTGTTCACGCCGTCTTTCGGATTGAAATTGCTCTGCTGTGCCTGGCACTGTTCGCACTGATGATCCAGAAAAACCGCAAGCTGGGGACTGGCTCGTTCAAACCACGCCTGCCCACCGTGCCGAAAAGAAGCCTCGGCATCGTACTGCTAGGCATCGCATTCTTCGGCCCCGGCATTACCTCGACGTCGTTCATCCTGTCGCTGGGTCCGAAACTGATCGCTACGTTCATGGGTGTGAACAGCCCACTGATCACCGGCTGCATGGCCTTCTCGATGTTCGTCGTAGCCGTGGGTGTTCAATTCGCAGCGAAGCGTCATGGCTATCGCACCGTCTTTACGCTCAGTGGCGTAGCGACGATTTCATCAATGGTCAGCGTCTGGATTGCGCTGGAGCTGGGATCGGTGGTTTGGTTGATCGCCTCGGCGCTGCTTGCCGGCGCAGGCCAGGGGTTGGGGCAACTGGGAGGTCTGACACTGATCGCAGACAACGTTCAGAGCGAACGTAGGGCTGAGGCAAATGCAGTGTTCAACATGGGGGGCTACGTCCCTGCTGGCGCTATCCCTGTTCTGACTGGGTACCTGATTGACTATTTCGGGCTCAATGCCGGAATTACCTCCCTGGCCACGATCATTGCGTGCTTGGGATGCCTGGCGCTGACACAGCTGCAGAGGCGACATGCAGCTCAACAAAAAGCGAAGACCCTGCATGTGAGCTCATGAACATCAAGCGGATACCCGATCAGCCAAGAGGACGGCTCTCGCCCCGCTTGAAGCGCGCGCTGGGTCAGGTGCGTCTGCCAGGTGGTTACCTGATCGTTTAGCGCCGAGGGACGTCAGGACATGACCTGCAGGGTCCGACAGATGGAGCCGGCCACGCAGGGGGATCTCTTCGACTACCTGCTGACGGTGTTGCGGGAGTCCGGGTTGGCGGGGCGTGGTCCTGGGGAGGGCCCGCGCAAGATCGAGGAGATGAGCCAGACGTGAGATGACAAGGGCTTGCGTCTGCAAGGGCGTTTCTTTTCACCACTTGAAAGCGCCCATCAACTGTCTACGCTCACTGGACACCCTTGATCTTCACACGAGCACGAGGACGACCCCATGGCACTCAAACCCGGCCCAAAACCTACCGCCAAATCAACCGGTGAAGTCGACAAGCGGCGTCATGACAATAAAGAGACGCAAGGTAACAACCCTGATTTGAAACCGAGCAAACCCGAAAAGAAGTAGACGATCACTGACCAAGGCGACCTTGTCCGCAGCCGCTTCATCACTGCCAGAGCCAAGGACTGCTCACGCAGGCGTGTGCATGACGTGAGCAGCCCTTGAGCGCATTACCAGCGCATGCCCTTGAACGGGTTCCAGCCCTGCTCGCCCTTACGCTCTTTCAGGTAGTAGGCATAGTTCGCACTCAAGCCATACAGCAGGTTGGTTGCCACACCAAACCCGGTGTTGATGGCACGCGGCGTTTCCATGCCGAGCAAGGCAAAGAGCACGTCAATCACCAAGCCTGCCCCGATGATGATGCCCAGCAACGCCAGGTTCTTTTTCCACAAGCCCAGTACGAACAGGTAGATAGGGCCAAAGAACAACGCAATGAAGTTCATGTTGATCAGCAGCTTCTTCTTGAACGGCTGCTGCTTGAGCGCTGCCTTGTACTCGGGCGAACTGGGCGCCCCATGCGCATCGAAAAACGCAAACCGCTCTTGCCATTTGGGCTTGTGCTGAGAAATATCCTTGCTGGCTTCGGCGACGCTCATTTGAAAATTCCCTATAGTCCTTGACTGATCGAAAACACGGCTTGCCGTGCTTAGAGCATCTGAAGGCCTGACTCCATTGTTCAGGCCTACTGCCGATGCTCCACGCATCATTTTGTCACCTGCCGACCAAGGCAACAACCGCGTGGCCTGCACCTCCATGCCCAAGTGTGATCGACCGCACGCTTCCAACGCCACGCTGTAAGCTGCCCGATATTGCTACGCTGATAGCACACCCTGCGCACTGTGTAACGGAGGCTGACTTGACGACCACGCATGCCTACCTGAGCGAGTCAGGTGACCGGAACTTGACCTCTGCAACAGCACCGGGTTCAGGTCGCCTGGTGTTCTGCACGCTCCTGGTCAGCGCCACGCACCTGCACACGGTTCGCCAGCACGCCGAGCACCTGAGCCGACAGCGGGTCCACCTCGCCGACCTGACGCCTGGCAAGCGCCGCGCAGCCCAGGCCAGCCAGCATGCCGAGTGGCTGACCGAGGTCGCTCGATGGCCGGTGAAGCTGCACGTCATCGTCGTGGACAAGGCGCGCATCCACCGGGACGGCGGCCTGCAACTGAAAACCTCGTTCACCGAGCATGTCGGCGGGCTGTTGCATGCCCGCCTGTTCCGAGACCTGCGTGATGTGCAAGTCACCGTGGACGCAGACGGTGACGTGACGCTCCGCGAGCGCCTGCAAGGGCTGATACAGGCACGCTACGCCGATGATCTGTTCGGCGACGAGCAGATGTTCCAGGTGCGCGCCCGTGAGGACGAGGCCCTGCTTCACATCGCGCAGGGGCTGGCAAACGCCGTGAGCGAGGTGCATGGCGGCAAGGCCAAGCCAATGGTCCGGAACGCCTATGAGACGCTGTTGCAGGCCCGCACCTTGGGCATGCTGGAGTGGCCGCCTGCGTTCACCTCACTTTTGCCACCGCCCATGGACGAGGCGCAATACGCCGACTATCAGGTGCACCAGGAAGCGTTGCGCCAGGCCGATCGCTTCATCGAGCAGGCCGGCGAGCACCCGGACGAGGACATGCGGCTGCAGCTGGCCATTCTCGATTACCTGAGGTTCCAGAGCGAATTCGTTACCCAGGACTACCTCCCCACGGCCGACATCCTCGCCTACCTGCATGACCGGGGGTTCGGCGACGTGTCCGAGCACAAGATCCGCTCCAACGGCATCGCCAAGCTGCGTGACGCCAACGTGATCATCACCAGCACGGCCAAGGGCTACAAGATTCCGCAGACGCGGGCCGACCTCAATGACTTTCTCGAGATGGCCTCGGGGGTGGTGGTGCCTTTGCTGGAGCGGGTGCGCAAGGCGCGCGAGGTCTATCGGCAGAGCAGTGGCGGCACCTACGACATCGTCAGCGAGGCGCGCCTGACGGCCTTGGAGCGTCTGCTGGTGGCGTCCGACACGCCCTCTGCTGACTAGCGCCAGGCGTCAGTGCTGCCCCTGGGCGAAGGCGAAGGCGTCCAGCGTGTGCTGGAAGTCGTCCAGGGCGCGCGACAGAAACTTGTCCCGGTGGTGCACGACATGCAGCTGGCGCGTCTGCGCCGGGAGGTCATGAGCGAGGACAGTCAACTGCCCTTGAGCGATCAGATCACTCACCACCCAGTACGACAAGCAACTGATCCCGAGACCGGCGGCGACCATGCGCTTGATCGCTTCGGAGCTGCCGATGCGGCGGGTGTCTTCCAGATGACCCAGGTGAGGCATCAGCCGGTGGGCGACTTCTTCGGCGGTGCCTGAGCCGGCCTCGCGCATCAGCCAGGGTGCGGTGCGCAAGGCCTGGCGCGTGACCGGATGACCTTGCGCCAGGGGGGCGTCAACGGCGGCGATGATCACCAGCTCGTCTTCGAACCAAGGGCGCACGGTCAGCTCAGGCAGGTGGCAAGGGCCTTCGATCAGGCCGATGTCGATGCACAGCTGGGCGGCCTGGCGGGCGATGTCTGCACTGTTGCCGATGACCACGTCGATGCGCAGGCTGGGGTGATGCCGGGCGAGCGTCTCCATCAGGATCGGCATGAGGTAGCTGCCGATGGTAGTGCTGCAGCCGACCGTGAGGCGCGTGGCCTGATCGCTGCCCTCGAACCCGTCCTCGATCTGCGCAGCCGCCCCCAGCAGGCGCACGGCCTGGGGCAGCAAGGCGTGGCCATTGGCGTTGAGGACCAGACGCTTGCCGACACGGTCGAACAGGCGCACGTCGAGTGCGCTTTCCAGCTCCTGGAGCGCTGAACTGGTGGCTGATTGGGAGAGCGACAGGGCCGCGCTGGCATTCACGGTCGAGCCATGCTGGGCAATGGCCTTGAAGATGTCGAGTTGACGCAAGGTAAGGCGCATTGATCTAACTGCAAAATAGGTAAGTGATAAACAGATTACGCGTTTTACCGGTTGATGCCAGCTCGTCATGCTGCCAGCGTCATCTACTCGACGCCCCGGAGGGCACTGTGCAGTATTTCGGCCCACGCTTGCGTACGCCTTTCCCACGACCGCTGTCCGCTCTGTCGGGCTGGCTGGAAGTGGTGCGGCAGTTCACGCCGCAATGGTTCTCGGTGGTCATGGGCACGGGCATTCTGGCGTTGTTGCTGGGGCAGCTGCCTGGGGCGGGGGCTTCGCTGTCGCACCTGGGCAATGGGCTCTGGCAGTTCAGTGCGGCGCTGTTCGTCGTGTTCAGCGGGCTGTACCTGGCGCGCTGGGTGCTGTTCTTCGAGGAAGCCAGGCGCATCGTCGAGCACCCAACCGCCTTGATGTTTCTCGGGACGATCCCGATGGCCCTGGCGACCTTGATCAATGGCCTGCTGCAGTACGGCCTGCCCGCCTGGGGAAGCGGCGTCGTGCCATGGGCGCAGGCCCTCTGGTGGCTGGATGTCGCGTTGGCGATGGCCTGCGGGGTGTGGGTGCCGTTTCTGATGGTCACGCGCCAGCGGCACAGTCTGGAGCAGATGACGGCGGTCTGGTTATTGCCGGTGGTGACGGCCGAAGTGGCGGCCGTCACGGGTGGGCTCATCGTCCCGCACGTGGCGCAGGCGCCTGCACAGTTGCACATGCTGGTGCTGTGCTACGTGCTGTGGGCGTATTCGGTGCCGGTCGCGCTGAGCCTGCTGGTGGTGCTGTTGTTACGCTTGGTGGTGCACAGGCTGCCACCGCAGGCACTGGCGGCGTCGATCTGGCTGTCGCTCGGTCCGATCGGTACGGGAGCGTTGGGGATGCTGGTGCTGGGCAGCGCGGCACCGACGGTCTTCGCGGCCAACGGGTTGGGCGAGATCGGTATGACAGCGGCCGTGGTGGGAGCGATTGGAGGAATGCTGTTGTGGGGGTTGGGGGTGTGGTGGTTGTTGCTGGCGGTGGCGATCACCGCGCGCCATGTGGTGTTGGGGATGTCGTTCAATCTGGGCTGGTGGGCGTTCGTGTTCCCGCTGGGGGTGTACGCGGCAGCGACCTTGAAGTTGGGTAGCGTGTTGCGGATGGCGGTGTTCGAGGCGATGGGGAGTGGGTTGGTGGTGGTCGTGGGGGTGGCCTGGGCGTGGGTGGCGATGCGCACGGCAGTGGGGGCGTATCGAGGGGAGTTGTTTCATGCGCCGTGTCTGGTGGTGCGGTGAGTGGCAACATGAGGCTGAGCCGGCAGGGCTGAATTGTGGGCCCTGCGGGCCCAATCGCGGCACAGGGGCCGCTCCTACGGGAGTGTGGCGCTGTTCTGAATCACCGCATTGGCGCTACGGGTTCAGGCCCAATCGCGGACGGTCCGGCGTCCTGGCAGGGCCGATCCAGAAGAAGTGTGGCGCTGTTCCGAATCACCGCGTTGGCGCTACGGGTGTAGGGGCGGCCCCTGTGCCGCGATTGGGCCTGAAAGGCCCATAAAGTCAATCACCGCGGTAGCGCAGGACAGAGGCGCGCGTGCCGCCTGTCGTGCCAAGCCAATGATTCAGACTGACGTGATTCCTGTAGGAGCGCCCCCGTGCCGCGATTGGGCCCGCAGGGTCCATAAAGCCACTCACTGTGGTAGCGCTGGACGAAAGACAACGGCCGGGGCGGGACTGCAACCCCTGGACAATCTCGCCACCGGACGCTAGAAGGAAGCACCTCGTTCCCTTCTCAACCTGCCCTGCCCCTCTGGAGCCTGCCGTGAACTCGAAACCCTTCTGGTCCCTGGCCATGATCGCCATCACCGCCGTCTGGGGCTGGAGCTTCGTGGCCAAGCAGCAGAGCCTGCACGGCATGACCGCCTCCGCGCTCAACACGTGGATCTTCACCATTGCCACGCTGTTCCTCGCGCCGATGGCCTATGCCTCCCTGAAGCGACTGACACGCCGGGATGTGCTGTCGGGCATCGCCGCGGGCGTCATGCTGTTCGTCGCCTTCGCCTTCCAGACCAGCGGCATCGGCCTGACGACGCCCTCCAACGCCGGGTTCATCACCGGCCTGTCGGTGGTGTTCACGCCCATTCTGCTGTTCTTCCTCTACCGCGACCGCCTGACCGGGCCGCAGTGGCTCGGCGCGGCGGTGGCGCTGGCCGGGTTGGGCCTGCTCAGCCTGACGGATTTCGCCCTGCACCTGGGCGATGCGCTGATCCTCTGCTGCGCGCTGTTCTTCGCCGGGCACATCGTCATGCTGGCCAAGCTGCCCTTCTCCGGCACACCCCTGGCCTTCGCCTGCCTGCAGATGCTGACCGTGGCGCTGCTGTCCGGCCTGTGGAGCACGACCTCAGGCGAGCTCAGCGTCCCTGCCGACGGCGATACCTGGCTCATCCTCGTGCTGCTCGGCATCCTCGGCACGGGGCTGGCCTATTTCGTACAGACCCAGGCGCAGTCGCTCATGCACCCCCAGGCCGTGGCCCTGATCCTGTTGTTCGAACCGGTGTTCAGCGGCCTGTTCGGCTACTGGCTGGCCGGGGACCGGCTGACGGACCTGAACATCCTGGGCGCGGTGCTGATCCTGGGCGGCATGCTCGTCAGCGAGTTCGGCGCGCTGGCCTACGGCAGGCTCAAACGCCCTGCCCGCACCTGAAGCGCCGCATTCCTGTCGCGGCGTCCCCATGAAGAAAAGGCTGCCATGGCAGCCTGTTCGTCGACGACGCTCAAGCCGCTCGCGGCAGGCCCCGTGTGCCCAAACGACTGAGCCACACCGAGGCCAGGATGATCGCCCCGCCCACCAGCAACCGGCCCAGGGGCTGGGCCTGATTCCAGATCAGCAGGTTAAGCACCAGGCCGACGGGCACATGCAGGTTGTTCATCACCGCCAGGGTCGCGCCCGGTACCAGGCAAGCGCCCTTGTTCCACCAGTACAACCCCAGCGCCGTCGGGCACAGGCCCAGAAACAGCAGCACCAGCCACTGGCTGTCGGTGCTGGGCAGGTGCTGGGCGTTGCCGAATGCGAGAAACGCCGGCAGCACCACCAGCAACGCACCCAGGTAGAAGTAGCCGAAGCGCCGGTAGTGCGGCTGGTCGCTCGGGTGCCGGGCGATCAGGTGACGGTACAGCACCTGGCCGGCGGCGTAGGTGAAGTTGGCCAGCTGCAGCAGCAGGAAACCGACGAAGAAGTCCCCGCTCAAGGTGTCGAAGCGGATCACCGCCGCGCCCGCCACCGCTACCCCGGCCGCCACCAGGGCCCAGGCATTGAAGCGCCGGTTGAGGGCATCTTCGATCAGGGTCACGTGCAACGGCGTGAGGATGGTGAACAACAGCACCTCCGGCACGCTGAGCACCCGGAAGCTCAGGTACAGGCACACGTAGGTGATGCCGTACTGCAAGGCGCCGATGAGCAGCATGGCGCGCAGAAAGCGCGGCTCGACCTGGCGCCAGCGGGTCAGCGGCAGGAACACCAGGCCGGCCAGGATCACCCGGGCCAGCACGGCAAAGTAGCTGTCCACCTGGCCGGCCAGGTACTCACCGATGAGGTTGAAGGAAAACGCCTGAATCAGCGCGACGACGAATAGGTAGCCCATGGTTGCCTCTGTGCGATCGAGGCGGCGACCTTAGCGGCTGGCGTTCGAACGGGCAACGATTAACGACCTGTGGCGATCAGCGCCGCAGGTACGCACACCTCGAACGGGGTCGGCAACCACCCCTCCCCTTGTCCACGGCACGACCAAGGGGCACGGGCTGGTGCTTGTCAATGGAACACTGCGGAACACGTCAGGCCAGCAACCGCTCGTGCTTGACGCCCCAGCCTTCGACTTCGCCACCCAGGGGCGAAACCGCCGACTCGAACGCCTGCTCGAACGCCCCGATGCCTTTGTAGGTGGCGTACATGACCTTGCTCAACTGCAAGTGCCAGGCACCGTCGTCGAGTTCGGAGACTTGCGCGTTGAGAGATTCCCCACGGAACTGCCCAGCCGCCTCGCGGGCGCAGGCCTCGTCAGGGAAGGTGGCGTAGAACTCGATGGGATGAATGCGGGTGAAGTCGAACCCCCCGTCCTTCATCTGCCGCAGGACACTGCTGCTGACATCTTCGTTATGGCTGCTCATGAAACGTCCTCCTGGAGTGCATGGATAGACTTTCAGTGCGTAGGCACCTGCCAGGCGCCTGAACGCCAGGTAATGCGAGCTGCTTGCTTCGATGTGGAGCGGTGTTGAAGGGGCGGCCTGGAAAGGCGGCCGCCGAGTGACACGTTAGCGCTCTGAAGGGGCGCTTGCCAAGGGCCGTTCAGGCCTTTTCGCTGATACCGAGGATGATGACGCTGTTCTGCTCCTTGAGTACGCGTTCGGTAGGCGACTCCACGCGACCTTGCAGGTCGTTCAGGTCAGCCTGCGCCATGACCGGGAACAGCTTGGCCCGGATCCACTGCGCCGCCTCTTCCTTGCTGGGGCATTCATCGGCGTCGTAGGCCAGGGAACTCTGCACACCGTTCTGGTCCAGAAAAGTGATTTCCCATTCTTTCATCAAATAGACCTCGCCCTGAAAAACGTTGAATGACGCCCGTTCTAGCTTGACCGCCATGCTCGGGCTTTCGTTCAGCCGAACATGCGCCTGCATGCCTGAAAATCCGACGGGCTGAGCCCGCCCGATGCTGCGGCGCAGGGAGGTCGCGTCGCCGCGACACACCCTGAACCGTCACCCTCATTCAGGCACGCCGTGCACCACGCCCGCCGTGTTGTCCAGCAGGCTCTTGGTGGCCGTCTGGATGTAGGACTCGAGCTTCTTCACCAAGTCCGGCTGATCAGGGCTGTCGATCAGTTCGGCCTTGAACTCGCTGCCCAGCTGGTAGCGGTACAGGCGCGGCGACATGTCCTTGGACTCGATCAGAATGCGATCGCCCTGGACCAGGCCGACGATCTGCTCGCTGCCCGACGGCTTGATGATGCCGATGCCCGGATCGCCCGCCGGCAGGTTGAGCAGGTCACGGCCCCAGCACTGGTGACGGGTCTCGCCGCCCAGGCGGCCCATGATGGTCGGCACGATGTCGACCTGGGTGCCGACGGTATGGTTGACCGCGCCGAAGGCGTCCTGGATGCCCGGTGCGATCAACAGCAGCGGCACGTTGAAGCGGCCCAGGTCCAGTTCGGTGACCTGCTGGTGGTTGCCGAAGCCGTGGTCACCGACGATCACGAACAAGGTGTCCTTGTAGTACGGCTGCTTGCTGGCCTTCTCGAAGAACTGGCCCAGCGCCCAGTCGGAGTAGCGCATGGCGGTCAGGTGTTCGTCCAGACGCCCCTGGCCGGTGACCGGCTTGACCGGCAGGTCCTTGGGCAAGGCATACGGCGTGTGGTTGGACAGCGTCTGCAGCAAGGCATAGAACGGCTTCTTGCCGTAGTTGTGCGACAGCTCCTCGTTGGCCCGGTCGAACATGTCCTGGTCGGACACGCCCCAGGTCGGGTCGGAGAACACCGGATTGACGAAGTCGTTGCGGCCGATGAAGGTGGTCATGCCCTGGTTGCCGAAGAACCCGGACTGGTTGTCCCAGGCGAAGTCGCCGTTGTAGACATACACATCGTCATAGTCGCGGGCGCTGAGCAATGCCGGCAGACCGGACAGCTTGTGCCCGCCCTCGGGTGTCTGCATCAGGTACTCGAACCCCGGCAGGTTGGGGAAGCACGCCATGGTGGCGAACATGCCCTGGTGGGTGTGGGTGCCGTTGGAGAAGAACCGGTCGAACAGCAGCCCCTGCTTGGTCAGGCGGTCGAAGTTCGGGGTGATGTCGTTGCGGCTGCCCAGTGCGCCCACCGAATGGCCGGCGAAGCTTTCCATCAGGATTACCACCACGTTGCGGATCGGCAGCGTGCGCTCGGCCGGCGGCACGAAGTCGCGGCGCACGGCGGCGCTGTCGGCATCCACCAGGGTGTCATGGGGGGTCAGCAACAGCTCACGCACGGTCTGCTGGGCCTGCTGGGGGTCCAGCGTGGCCTTCCAGATGTTGGCGCGGTCCTCGCCGAAGCGGCTCTTGGCCGCGTCGATCAGCGTCAGGGTGCCGTTGAGGCCCAGCTGGTTGACGAAGTTCGAGTCGGTGGTGAAGGCATCGCCCCAGCGCATGGGCGGGCCCTGGCGCAGGGTGCCGCGGGCCGCGACCACCGCCACCAGCAGCACCACCATGAACACCGCCAGGCGGTTGTACCAGGGCGTGACGCGCCGGCCTGCGACCTGGCCGGGCTGACGTGCCGGGCCACGGGTCAGACGGTCGATGCCTTTGAACACCAGGCTGATCAGCCAGGTGCCGAACGCCCAGGCGAGCAGGTAGCGCACCACCGGGAAGCCGTACCAGAGCATGCTCATCACGGTCTTGGGGTCTTCCTTGATGTACTGGAAGACCAGGCCGTTGAGGCGCTGGTGGAATTCCCGGTAGAAGTCCATCTCCACCAGCCCGAGGAACAGCACGGCGCTGGACGCCAGCGTCAGCCACAGGCGGAACACGCCACGGCGCGCCATGGCCCAGGGGCTGAGCATGGCCAGCAGCAGCGGGATGCTGACGTACACCACCACGCGCAGGTCGAAGCGCAGGCCGTTGAGGAAGCCCTCGGCCACGGTCGAGTAGGGTGTCTGACCGATCATGTCGCTGTTGTAGAGCAGCAGCGCCAGGCGCACCAGGCTGAGCATCAGCATGATCGCCAGGCCGCTGAGCAGCGTGTAGGCCAGGTGGGACGTGAGCGTGGGGGCGAACGTGCGCGACGGCGCGGGTTGCTTCAGGGCATCCGGATTAGCCATGAACGAGGGTCCTGGACAGGCGGTTTTCGAAGAGGCGCAGGCACCTGCCATGCACTGGCGGGGGGTGTCTTGCGCGGCGGCCATTGGGCCAAGGCCGTATTGTGCGGCGCGGAGTGTGGGCAATCCAGTGTGAAAATTGTGTCGGGAGGGCAGGAACATGTCAGGTTGGGCCGCAGGAGAGCGCTGTCTATACAGGTTTTACCTGATCCACGGGGTGGCTGATTTCATGGGCCCGTTGGGCCCAATCGCGGCACAGGGGCCGCTCCTACAGGAGAGCGGCGTCGTTCTGGCAAATCAGCACCGCGGTCCAACTGTAGGAGCGGCCCCTGCGCCGCGATTGGGCCCAACGGGCCCACAAACCCCGTCACCGCGTCGGCCCACCCCTTCGCCGCCACCGAGGCCCGGCAATGCCCCAGACGATGACCCCGATCACCGGTGCCCCCACGACCCACACACTCCAGAGGCCTTTCTTCCACCCCTGTACCCCGCTGCCGAGAACGTTGGCGAGCGCCCAGAGGTCGAACCCGAGTAGGATCAAGCCGACCAGCCCGTTGAACGTCGAACCCATACCGATGCTCCCGCGCCTGTCTTCGATCGCTGTCCATGGTCCGTCATTCGTCCCGGCCAGGGAACCCCGGCGCCGCGAATCCGCCCTACTCTGACACGCCCACTCACCCGCCACGAGGTCTGCATGCCCCAAGCCACTACCGACAGCGTCGTCGTCAATACCTTGCGCAGCGCCTGGCGCGACCAGATCAAGACCGCGCCCTGGCTGAGCGCAGGGCTGGGCGTGAGCCTGCTGGTGGTGCTGGCGCTGTTGGGGGCGAGCATCTGGAATGCCTTCAGCGGCGACCATGCGCACAACCTGCACCTGGCGGCGCTGGGCGGGTTCTCGGGCTTTGCCGCCACCGCGCTCGGCGCCGTGCTGGCGGTGGTGCTGCGCGACGTGAGCACGCGCAGCCAGGATGTGATGCTCGGCTTCGCCGCCGGCATGATGCTGGCAGCCAGTTCGTTCTCGTTGATCCTGCCTGGGCTGGAGGCCGCGCGGGAGATCACCGGCAGCGGCACCGGCGCGGCCTTCACCGTGGTGGTCGGCCTGGGCCTGGGCGTGCTACTGATGCTCGGCCTGGAACGCTTCACGCCCCATGAGCACGAAAGCACCGGCCCGCTGGGGCCGGAGGCCGATCGCATCAACCGCGTCTGGCTGTTCGTGCTGGCCATCACCTTGCACAACCTGCCCGAAGGCATGGCCATCGGCGTCAGTTTCACCAACGGCAACATGGCGGTCGGCCTGCCGTTGACCAGCGCCATCGCCATCCAGGACATCCCGGAAGGCCTGGCGGTGGCCCTGGCGCTAAGGGCCACCGGCCTGTCGAACTTCAAGGCGGCGATGGTGGCGATCGGCTCCGGCCTGATGGAGCCACTGGGCGCCGTGATCGGCCTGGGGATCTCCACCGGTTTCGCCCTGGCCTACCCGGTCAGCATGGGCCTGGCGGCCGGGGCGATGCTGTTCGTGGTCTCGCACGAAGTGATCCCGGAAACCCACCGCCATGGCCACCAGACGTCGGCCACGCTCGGGCTGATGGGCGGCTTCGCCGTGATGATGTTCCTCGACACGGCACTGGGCTGACGCCCTCGCCTCAGGCCTGGCGCAACGCCTCGAGCGCTGGGGCGGCGGCGATGCCGACCTCTTCGCTCAATGCCAGCACGCGCGCCAGGTCGTGCTGGCCGACCATGACCATCTGCAGTTCGTCATCGAGCGGCTGGCTGAAGTTGACCAGCACGTAGCCGCCCGCCTCCTTGTTCAATGCGCCCAGCTGCACCTGGATGCGGTTCAGCGCCGTCAGTGGTTCGGTGCGCGCCAGCTGCTTGGCCTTGAGGTTCAGCGGTACGCTCTTGTCGAACGACGCGGCGATCTGCTCGTACAGCGCCTGGTAGCTGTCGGCCTGGAACAGGACGGTGTCCGGCAGGCTGCCGACCACCACCCATTCGCCCAGCGGGATCGGGAAGCTGTCGTCGTAGTTGATGTCCGGGTTGGCCGCGAGGAAGGCGGCCGGGTCGGCGTAGGCCTGGGCCGCCTCGTCGGCGATCCGCGCCATGTCGTCGTCGGTCATGCAGCCGGCGCCGACCAGGCGGATGAGTTCGAGCAGTGCGTGTGTCATGGTGGCCCCTTGCGAGCGACGAAAAAAAGTCGCCAAGGATAGCCGCAAATACCCGCCGCCGGTTAGTCGGTCAGGGCCTGCAACCGCGCGGCCGCCTCACTGGCGCCCATGGTCAGGGCCGCAGCCAGGGCGTTGGCACCGCCCACGTCGCGACGCGCAGGGTCGGCGCCTTTCTCCAGCAGGTAGTCGAGCATTTCCACGCGGTTGAACATGGCGGCCAGCATCAGGGCCGTGCGCCCGTCGGCGGCACAGGCGTCGACCGGCACACCCTCTTCGAGCAGCAGCTGGATCATCTGCAGGTCGCCCTTGAAGGCCGCGCCCGCGATGGGCAGTTGCCCGCGGTCGTTGGCCATCAGGGGGTCGGCGCCGTGCTTGAGCAGCACACGAACGGCATCATGGTGCCCGTGGTAGCTGGCCAGCATCAGCAGGGTGTCGCCCTTGCCGTTGCGCAGGTTGACCGGCAGCCCGCTGGTGATCAACCGCTCGAGCATCTCGGCATCCCCCACACGGGCCCGATCGAAGACCTGCTCGGCGAACTGCACCGCTTCTTCTTCGGTCATGGCGCGGCCGGCGCCGGCGGGGGTCTGCGACGAATCGGTCATCTGTGTGCTCCTGGCAATCGGGTCGAATGGCTTAGGCAGCAGGCGTCTGGGGATGGTTCCACGGCCACGCGCCTGCTGGCGTTGCAAAATGCACTGTGCAATTTGCATGACCATGCACTCTGCATGGCACAGTGAAATTGTCACATAGTTAAGCAATTGATTTTAAAGGATATTTTTTTAGCAAAAAGCTGGCACGCTCGCTGCAATCCTTCTACCCAGAATCTGCACACATCCATTTCGGGAGTTGGACATGAACCTCATTCAAGAGAAATTCGCCTCGGTATTCGCTGCCTACCAAGTCGCTACCCAGCCGCGTCCCGATGGCGGCATCTTGCTGACCCTGCGCGGTGCCGACGGCAAGGTCACCCGCCGCGTGCTGTCCTACGGCCAGCTGCACAGCGCCGAGCAACTGTCCTGGGCCATCAGCGCCATCCGCCGTGACCTGGCCGAACAAGCCAGCGAGCTGCCGGTGATCAACATGCTGCAAAGCCAGCAACGCTTCGCCCTGCCTACCTACCGCTAATGACGGTTCGGGCTTCGTAAGGCACGCCCACGTTCATCGGACCTCGCCCTGTGAACATCGGCCTGCCTTGCGAACGGCACGTCACCCCTCTCAGAACGCCTCGATGCCAGGAAATTCCCTGGCCGTCTCGTCGCCGGTAAACCGCGCCAAGGCATCGCCTTCGTTCTTGAAGGCACGGATCGCCAGGCAGAACGGTCGCTCCCCCAGCTCCAGCCAGCGCCGCGCTCCGGCCGGTATCGTCAGCACGTCACCTTTTTCGCACAACACCGACAGCACGCGATCGTCCAGACGCACGCTCAGTTCGGCGCGTCCGCCCAACAGCGCGAACACTTCCTCGCCCGTCTGCACATGCTCTTCACGCCAGCCCAACGAGCCCTGATCGACGCCGTCCTGGTTGAGCAGCCGCAGCACGGTGCACCCGTGCTCACCTGACAGGCGCGCGAACACCGGTGCCTGAAGCGCCCTGACCTCGCCCTCCTCCGTCCCCGGACGTACTGCCTTCTCGACCGGCCAGTGCTCGAAACGCACGCCATGCTCGGCCAAGGTGGCCGCGATGTCTTCGTGATGGGTCAGGACCTTGTCCGGCACGGCCGGGCTGGATACCTGAAAAACACTGAGGATGCTCATGCATTGCTCCTGCTTCGTTTCAATCGAACGATCATGATGAAGCCGGCCAGCAGCGCCGCGCCACTGGCCAACCCGAACGTCATGCCAGGCCCGAGCCGGGCCCAGCTGTAACCGGAATACAGCGCGCCCAGGGCACCGCCGGTCCCGGCCAGCGCAGCGTACAGGGCCTGGCCCTGGCCTTGCTGGCGCGCGCCGAAGCTGCCCTGCACGAAGGCGATCGCCGCGGCGTGGAAGCAGCCGAAGGTGGCCGCGTGCAGCAGCTGGGCGAACAGCAACACGGCGGGCACCTGCGCCAGCTCACCCAACAGCAGCCAACGCAGCGCCGCCAGCAGAAAACTGGCGCACAGCACTTGCTGCACCGAAAACCGCTGGAACACCCGCGCCATGAGCAGGAACATCAGCACTTCGGCCACCACGCCCAGTGCCCACAGCAGGCCGATGGCGCCCCGCGTGTAGCCCAGGTGTTCCAGGTGCAAGGTGAGGAAGGTGTAGTACGGCCCGTGGCTGAGCTGCATCAGCGCCACGCACGCGTAAAAGGCCAGCACGCCCGGCGCGGCCAGTTGGGCGAGAAACCCGCCCGCCGGTTGCCGCTCGGTCGGTTCAGGTGGCTGCGCGTTGGGTACCCAGAGGCTGGCGACGACGATGCCGGCCATGATGAGCACCACCGCGACCGGGTAGACGTCGAGGCTGAAACGCTCGAACAGCCCGCCCAGGCCGATCACCGCCAGGATGAAACCGATCGAACCCCACAGGCGCACCTGGCTGTAGCGGCCGGTCTGCCCCTGCAGGTGCGCCAGGGTGATGACCTCGAACTGCGGCAGCACGGCATGCCAGAAGAAGGCATGCAGGGCCATGACCAGCGCCAGCCAGGCATAACTGGCGCCGAAGAAGATCAGCGCGAAGCTGGCCAGGGTCGAGAGCGCGCCCAGCCGCACGATCAGCAGGCGCCGGCCACTGCGGTCACCCAGCCAGCCCCACAGGTTCGGTGCGACGCAGCGCATCAGCATGGGGATGGCGACCAGCTCGCCGATGCGCGCCGGCGCGAAGCCCAGGTGATCGAAGTACAGCGCCAGGAACGGCGCCGTGGCGCCGAGCAGGGCGAAATAGAACAGGTAGAAACTGGACAGGCGCCAGTAGGGCAGCGGCGCCATGGCTCAGTGCACCACGCGCCGGTCGTGCATCAGCGCAGCACCGGCGTCGTCACCTGCACGTCGGCGTTCTGCCCACGGTGGCGCAGCACGTGGTCCATCAGCACGATGGCCATCATCGCCTCGGCGATCGGCGTGGCGCGGATGCCCACGCACGGGTCGTGACGGCCCTTGGTGATCATGTCCACCGGGTTGCCCTCGGTGTCGATCGAGCGGCCTGGCACAGTGATGCTCGACGTGGGCTTGAGCGCCAGGTGCGCGACGATCGGCTGACCCGAAGAGATCCCGCCGAGGATGCCACCGGCGTTGTTGCTCAGGAAGCCGTCCGGGGTCAGTTCGTCGCGGTGCTCGGTGCCGCGCTGGGCGACGCTGGCGAAGCCTGCGCCGATCTCCACGCCCTTGACCGCGTTGATGCTCATCAGCGCATGGGCCAGCTCGGCGTCCAGGCGGTCGAAGATCGGCTCGCCCAGGCCGGGCATCACGCCTTCGGCGACCACGGTGATCTTGGCGCCGACCGAGTCCTGGTCCCGGCGCAGCTGGTCCATGTAGGTCTCGAGTTCGGCGACCTTGTCCGGGTCCGGGCAGAAGAAGGCGTTCTGCTCGACGCTGTCCCAGGTCTTGAACGGGATCTCGATCGGCCCGAGCTGGCTCATGTAGCCGCGCACCTGGATGCCCTGGGTGGCGAGAAACTTCTTGGCGATGGCCCCGGCCGCCACGCGCATGGCGGTCTCGCGCGCCGAGCTGCGACCGCCGCCGCGGTAGTCGCGGGTGCCGTACTTGTGGTGGTAGGTGTAGTCGGCGTGGGCCGGGCGGAACAGGTCCTTGATGGCCGAGTAGTCCTTGGACTTCTGGTCGGTGTTGCGGATCAGCAGGCCGATCGAGCAGCCGGTGGTACGGCCTTCGAACACCCCGGACAGGATTTCGACCTCGTCGGCCTCCTGGCGCTGGGTGGTGTGGCGGCTGGTGCCGGGCTTGCGGCGGTCCAGGTCGTGCTGCAGGTCGGCCAGGGTGATCTCCAGGCCCGGTGGGCAGCCGTCGACAATGGCGACCAACGCCGGACCATGGCTTTCGCCAGCGGTGGTGACAGTGAACAGCTTGCCAAAGGTATTGCCGGACATGCAGGACGCTCCGCGAATCAGCCTGGTTTGAACAAGGCCGCCAGTATACGCAGGCCCACCGGCGAGTTCATCCCTGGCGAACGAACCTTGTGCCGCAGCGCCCGGTCCAAGCGCCATCCCACCTCTCTCTGGAAGCGGCCTGGCCGCGTTGGTAGTTCGATGAAGTCGCGCATGGTCGCCGTGTTCCTGTTGTGCTTCGCTGGCCTGGTTCAGGCCGCCTCCCCCACCGTCCTGCAACGCCCGATCAGTCTGGACACCGGCCAAGGTGTGCTGCACGGTAGCCTGCTGCTGCCCGAAAGCGACTCGCCACCCCCGGTGGCCCTGATCATCGCCGGCTCCGGGCCGACCGACCGCAACGGCAACAACCCGGCGGGCGGCCGGGTCGACAACCTCAAGCGCCTGGCCCTGCTGCTGGCCAACGCGCACATCGCCAGCGTGCGCTACGACAAGCGCGGCGTGGCGGCCAGCCAGCCGGCCACGCCGGACGAGCGTGACCTGAGCGTCGAGCGCTACGTGCAGGACGTGGTGGCCTGGGGGCAGACGCTCAAGGCCGACCCGCGGTTCGGCCCGCTGATCCTGATCGGCCACAGCGAAGGGGCGCTGATCGCCAGCCTGGCGGCCGAGCCGGCCGGCGCCAGCGCGGTGATCACCCTGGCCGGCAGCGGTCGGCCGGTCGCGGACGTGCTGCGCGAGCAATTGGCCCAACGGCTGTCGCCGCGTCAGCTGGCCAAGGGCAATGCCTTGCTCGACCGCCTGCAGGCCGGCCAGACCAGCCTGGACGTGCCCGCGCCGCTACGCCAGGTGTTTCGCCCGAGCGTGCAGCCCTACCTGATCAGCCTGTTCCGGCAGAACCCGGCACAGGCCTTCGCCCAGCTGACGGTACCGGCGTTGATCATCCAGGGCCGCAACGATGTGCAGGTCGACGTGGAGGACGCCGAACGCCTGAAGGCCGCGCGGCCCGACGCCGAACTGGTGCTGATCGACGGCATGAACCACATGCTGCGCATCAGCCCGCGGGACATGAGCCAGCAGCGCGAGAGCTACAACAACCCCGAGCTGCCGTTGGCGCGGGAGCTGGGCGAGCGTGTGGTGGCGTTCATTCGCCAGGTGGTGGGGCAGTAAGCGTTCAGGTTTTGCCCCGCGTGCCGATAGCAGGAGGATGGGTGGGCCGATCAGAGGCGTTCGGCCGCCACCCCGCCTGAGCCCGAGGATCAACGGATGACCGACACCGAAACGCCCCCTTCACCGGAGCCTGCCGCCCTGCCCTGGGCCGACGTGCATGCCGAGCACTTCCAACTGCTGCGCCTGGCCCCTCTGCCGACCAGCCACGACGGCATCCGGCCGCTGCGCTTCGTCGAAGTCGGGCATGCCGAGCGCCATGACCTGGCCTTCAGCCTGCTGCGCCTGGAAATCCGCCTGCCCGGCCAGCGCGTGCACAAGACCCAGAACCGCCTGGACATCTGGGTCGATCACCAGAGCAAGTCCGTGCGCCTGGGCGCCGACCTCGACCTTCAGCCGCTCGACCGTGGCCTGGGCCGCTTTCTCCTGGCGCAGGGCGTGACCTGGCTGCAACGGCGCTGGTCGCACTATCAGGTGGAGAGTCGCATGCTGCCGCCCAGGGACGCCTTGCGCCCCGACAACACGCTGCGCCGGGACCATGTCCTGGGGCGGCTGGGGCTCACGTCGATCGACGCCGACGGCCAGACGCGCGACCACACCGCCGCGCTGGAGGTCGCCCAGCTCAAGGGCGGCTTCAATGCCGAACGGGTCCAGCGCGTGGACACGCTGGAAGCCGCCGGCCTGCTGCAACAGGCCGATGCCGACCTCCAGGCCCAGGAAGCGTCGCTGCGCGAGCGGGACGAGCGCGTTGCCCGTTACCAGCGCGAAGACAGCAGCCTGCGCTTCACCATCGCCTGCCTGGTGGCCTTCGCGGTGTTCCAGGCGGGGCTGCTGATCTGGATGGCGTCGCGCTGAGGCCTGCCGGGTGAGCGGCAAGCCTCGACGCAGGGATGCGGATCAGATCCGCGACTGGAACAGGGCCTGGTGGTCGCGGCACTGCTGGGCGGTCAGCATGAACACGCCATGCCCGCCGCGCTCGAAGTCGAGCCAGGCGAAGTCCACTTCAGGGTACAGCTCGGCCACGTGCACCTGGCTGTTGCCGACCTCGACGATCAGCAAGCCCTTGTCGGTCAGGTGATCGGCGGCCTCGGCCAGCATGCGCCGCACCAGGTCCAGGCCGTCCTGCCCGCAGGCCAGGCCCAGCTCGGGCTCGTGGTGGTACTCGGCCGGCATGTCGGCGAAGTCTTCGGCATCGACATAGGGCGGGTTGGACAGGATCAGGTCGAATCGCTGGCCCGGCAGGCCGCCGAAGCCATCGCCCTGCACGGTGTAGACCCGCCCTTCCAGCCCATGGCGCTCGATGTTGCGGTTGGCCACTTCCAGCGCGTCGAACGACAGGTCGGCCAGCGCCACTTCGGCCTCGGGGAACACGTCGGCGGCGACGATGCCGATGCAGCCGGAACCGGTGCACAGGTCGAGGATGCGCGCCGGGTCCTGGGCCAGCCAGGGTTCGAAGCGCTTCTCGATCAGCTCGCCGATGGGTGAGCGTGGCACCAGCACACGCTCATCGACCAGGAACGACATGCCGCAGAACCAGGCCTCGCCCAGCAGGTACGCGGTCGGCACGCGCTCGTCGATGCGCCGCTTGATCAGGTGCAGCAGGCGCACGCGCTCGTCGTCCTCGAGCTGGCAGTCCAGGTAGCTGTCGGCGATCTCCCAGGGCAGGTGCACGGCGCCGAGCACCAGCAGGCGCGCCTCGTCCCAGGCATTGTCGGCGCCGTGGCCGAAGAACAGGTCGTGTTCGTGGAAGCGGCTGACCGCCCAGCGGATGTGGTCGCGCAGCGTGCGCAGGCGGGATGTGATCACGAAGAACTCCTTATCAGACAGTCCGAAAGTCTAACAGCAGCCAGGTGCAAATGGTTCCCCCGGACTGCCGGCGAGTCGGCTCCAGGCCAGGAAACGCGCAGCCTGCGCTGTCAAGCATTCCCAACGGCGTCGCGGCAGAGGACAATAGGCCACAAAAGCCCTAGCCAAGGAGCCATCGATGTCCGTTCCAACCACCATGTTCCGCCTGAGCGGCCGCGACTACCCGCCGGCCCGGCTGAACCAGGCCAGCCTCATCGTGATCGACGCCCAGAAGGAATATTTGAGCGGGCCGCTGGCGCTGTCGGGCATGGACGCGGCGGTCGCCAACATCGCCCGGCTGCTGGAGGCGGCGCGCAAGGCCGGTCGCCCGATCGTCCACGTACGCCACCTCGGCACCGTCGGCGGCCCGTTCGACCCGCAAGGCAGCCGTGGCGAGTTCATCCCGGGGCTCGAGCCACGTGACGGCGAGACCGTCATCGAAAAGCGCATGCCCAACGCCTTCAAGAACACCTCCCTGCACGAGACGCTCCAGGCCCTGGGGCACCTGGACCTCATCGTCTGCGGCTTCATGAGCCACTCGAGCGTCAGCACCACCGTGCGCCGTGCCAAGGACTACGGCTACCGCTGCACGCTGGTCGAGGATGCCTCGACCACCCGCGACCTGGCGTTCAAGGACGAGGTCATCCCAGCCGCGCAGATCCACCGCTGCGAAATGGCGGTGATGGCCGACAACTTCGCCTGCGTCGCCCCCACCGACAGCCTCATCTGACGCGCGACGACCGCCTGACGGTCGTGCGGAACGCCGGTTCGGTTCGGCGAGTCTCATGAGCGGATACCCCCGGAGGAGACCGGCATGAAACGCGCTGACAGCTTCGACACCTTTTCTTCGCGTACCCCTGGCGGTCGCGGTGCGCGCCTGGCGGCCGGTCTGTCGGCCATGGTCGCGACCCTGGGCATCCTGATGGCCATGGCCGGCGTCGCCGGCCTGCTGGGCAACTACGAGGCCTTCGCCGAACTCAACGCCAACCGTCCGCTGGCCGGCGTGCTGGTGGTGGCCGGCCTGCTGCTGTCATGGCTGGGCGTGCGGGGGTGGCGCATCAGCCGCCTGCGCCTGCGTCGGCGTCACGAACTGGGCCTGTCGCCTCACCTGACGAAAAAGCGCGGTTGAGCGCCGGACAGTCGAGTAAGATACGCCGCCTCAAGGCGTGGAGACCGGCATGCAAGACGATGACTTTTCCCTCTTCCGGGGCCAGATGCAGGGCGTGAAGCCGATCCGTCACGACCGTGCGGACGTCGGCAAGCCCAAGGCCGACCGTCGGCAACTGGCCGGCCTGCGTCAGGCCGCCACCGTGCGCACCGACCAGCCGCTGGTGATCGACGGGTTGTCCGATCAGTTCGTGATCGACGTGGGCGCCGAGGATGAGCTGATGTGGCGCCGCGATGGCGTGCAGGAAACGCAGCTGCGCAAGCTCAAGCTGGGCCAGATCCCCTTCGAGGGCAGCCTGGATCTGCATGGGATGACGGTCGAGAAGGCGCGCGAAACGCTGTGGGATTTCATTGCCGAGGCGACCAAACTCGAAGTGCGCTGCGTGCGCGTGACCCATGGAAAGGCGGCGCGCCTCGACGGCAAGCGCCCGATGATCAAGAGCCACGTCAACACCTGGCTGCGCCAGCATCCCCAGGTGCTGGGGTTCGCCTCGTGCAACGCGCGCCACGGGGGCACCGGGGCGGTCTACGTGATGCTCAAGCGCACCATGCTCGAGGGCCGCGACGAATGACGTCGCGCTTGCAGCGTCGCGCGCGCCGCCGTACCCTTCGCCTTTGCAAAAATTCCCACAGGTAGATCCATGTCCCTGGAACAGAACTACACCGAGATCCTCAGCCAGATCGGCGAGGACGTCTCCCGCGAGGGCCTGCGCGACACGCCCAAGCGGGCAGCGAAGGCCATGCAGTACCTTTGCCGCGGTTATGAGCAAACTCTGGAAGAAGTCACCAACGGCGCGTTGTTCACCTCGGACAACAGCGAGATGGTGCTGGTTCGGGACATTGAGCTGTATTCGATGTGCGAGCATCACATGCTGCCGTTCATCGGCAAGGCTCACGTGGCCTACCTGCCCAAGGGCAAGGTGCTGGGCCTGTCGAAGGTCGCGCGCATCGTCGACATGTACGCCCGCCGCCTGCAGATCCAGGAAAACCTCAGCCGGCAGATCGCCGACGCGATCGCCCAGGTCACCGACGCTGCTGGCGTGGCCGTGGTCATCGAAGCCAAGCACATGTGCATGATGATGCGCGGTGTCGAAAAACAGAATTCGGCGATGATCACCTCGGTCATGCTCGGCGAGTTCCGTCACAATGCGGCCACCCGCAGCGAGTTTCTCAGCCTGATCAAGTGACAGGCCCGTGATGCCAGGCCTGCCGGGCCTGGCTCTTGCACCAGGAGTCATCGATGATCGTCAAAGCCCTCCGGGTCGGACTCGGCCAACTGATCGTGTTCGGCGACTGGGTCAGCCGCCCGGCCAAGCGCAAGCGCGACCCGGCCGCCCAGGCCCAGGTCGACCAGGCCGCACGTCAGCTGTCACTGTACCAGTTCCATGCCTGCCCGTTCTGCGTGAAGACGCGGCGTGCCCTGCACCGTTTGAACGTGCCGGTGGCGCTGCGTGATGCCAAGCACGACCCCGTGCACCGTCAGGCGCTGCTTGAAGGAGGTGGGCGGGTGAAGGTGCCTTGCCTGCGGATCGACGAGGGGGGCAAGACGACCTGGATGTACGAGTCCAAGGACATCATTGCGTATCTTGATGGGCGGTTTGGTGGGGTTTGAGGCGGGGGTGCTGGGGGTGAAGGGTTGGTAGGCTGATTGGGGCGTCGCTGATTTTACGGGCCCGTTGGGCCCGATCGCGGCACAGGGGCCGCTCCTACAGGGATCGCAGCGCTGATCTGGTCTGTCTGCGTAACGTTGCCCTGGCCTTTGCAGTCGATCGCGGTCACTGTAGGAGCGGCCCTGAACTGGCTTAATGATTTTGGACACCTTCTTCGGACGCTATAATGGCGTCCAATTGGAGGCAAAATCAGTGCGCAATTCTTATTCGAAAGAACACAAAGTTCAAGCTGCTGAAATGGTGCTGGACG
>NZ_JAAMQI010000026.1 GCF_013523165.1 Pseudomonas entomophila | reverse complement strand
CGGGCTCGATGCCCTAGGAGCGGCTCTGCTTCATGGCCTTCCCTCGATGATCAGTCGAGAACTTTGGCCTGCAAGGAGGCAAAAGTCGAGATACAAGGAGCGGCCCCTGTGCCGCGATTGGGCCCGCAGGGCCCACAAAACCAGGAAGTTATTTTTTTAGAATCAACAAGATATTTATGTCTTGTGAGAGCGGCCCCTGCTGGGGTGCCGGACCGGCCGCAAGGTGGCCCCATGAGGCAGCGACCTCGATGAATGAGCCTGAACCTTTCGGAACAGGCCCATCCAACACCACTTGCAACGTGCAGCCAATCGCCGCCGCTTACTTCTCGCTGTGATAAGCCGCGTCGGCCTTCTCGAAGCGCGCGATCATGCCGGCGGTCGGACGACCCAGCTTGCTCACCAGCACGATGGCGATGCTGGCGAACAGGAAGCCCGGAATGATCTCGTACAGGCTGGAGATGGCCAGGTTCTTCCACAGGATGACGGTCAGCGCACCGACCACGATACCCGCCAGGGCACCGTTGCGGGTCATGCCCTTCCACAGCACCGAGATCAGCACCACAGGGCCGAAGGCGGCGCCGAAGCCGGCCCAGGCGTAGGCGACCAGGCCCAGCACGCGGTTTTCCGGGTTGGCGGCCAGGGCGATGGCGATCAGGGCCACGGCCAGCACCATCAGGCGACCGACCCACACCAGCTCACGCTGCGACGCACCTTTGCGCAGGAAGGCCTTGTAGAAGTCCTCGGTCAGGGCGCTCGAGCAGACCAGCAGCTGGCAGCTCAGGGTGCTCATGACGGCCGCCAGGATGGCCGACAGCAGGATACCGGCGATCCACGGGTTGAACAGGATCTTGGCCAGCTCGATGAACACGCGCTCGTGGTTCTCGGTGACAGGGCCGGCCAGGTCCGGGTGTGCCGAGAAGTAGGCGATGCCGAAGAAGCCCACGGCGCAGGTGCCGGCCAGGCACAGGATCATCCAGGTCATGGAGATGCGACGCGCCTTGGCGATCGACTTGACCGAATCGGCGGCCATGAAGCGCGCCAGGATGTGCGGCTGGCCGAAGTAGCCCAGGCCCCAGCCCAGCAGGGAGACGATGCCGACGAAGGTCGCGCCCTTGAACATGTCGAAGTGCGCAGGATCCTGCAGCTCGATGGCCGCGAGCGTGGTGTCGAACCCGCCCGTGGAGATCAGCACGATCACCGGGGTCAGGATCAGTGCGAAGATCATCAGCGAGGCCTGCACGGTGTCGGTCCAGCTCACCGCCAGGAAACCACCGATGAAGGTGTAGGCGATGGTCGCGGCAGCACCGGCCCACAGGGCGGTTTCATACGGCATGCCGAACGTGCTTTCGAACAGACGGGCCCCGGCGACGATGCCCGACGCGCAATAGATGGTGAAGAACACCAGGATCACGATGGCCGAGATGATGCGCAGCAGCCCGCTCTGGTCCTCGAAACGGCTGGCGAAGAAGTCTGGCAGCGTCAGCGCATCGCCGTTGTGCTCGGTCTGCACGCGCAGCCGGCCGGCGACGAACAGCCAGTTCAGGTAGGCACCGACGGTCAGGCCGATGGCGATCCAGGCCTCGGACAGGCCGGACAGGTAGATGGCGCCTGGCAGCCCCATCAGCAACCAGCCGCTCATGTCGGAGGCGCCTGCGGACAAGGCGGTCACCACGCTGCCGAGGCTGCGGCCGCCGAGAATGTAGTCGGAAAGGTTCTTGGTGGAGCGATAGGCCATGAAGCCGATCAGCACCATGACTGCGATGTAGATCACGAACGTGATCGTCAGCGGATTGAATGCGCCCATTGTTGTGCCCTGGCAATTTGTTGTTATCTCAGCGACCGGCCAGAAAGCCGGTTGCACCCAGGCGACGAATCCTATGCAACAACATGAACGAGGTGCAACCATTTTTCACGTGACAGTTGCACCCGGCCATGCCTTTCAGATTAAAGCTACTTTTTTGCTCCTTTTTGGAGCAAGAACCCTGGTTTTCAGAATACTTCGCACCTTGTTTGGACCTTTTCCGATCGTGCCAACCGGTATCGGACGAGTTGCACCTTCGATTTGAACTTTTTGGGTTGCACCCGGTTGCACCCGAAATGGCCGACCGCTAATCTTGGCGCCAGCTTAAGCCACGCCTGTGGCAATAATGAGGACAAGAAAATGGCGACGACCACCCTTGGGGTCAAACTCGACGACCCGACCCGTGAACGACTCAAGAGCGCAGCGCAGTCCATCGACCGCACGCCGCACTGGTTGATCAAGCAGGCAATCTTCAACTACCTCGAGAAGCTCGAGGGTGGCGCCACCCTGACCGAACTCACCGCTCAGACCTCGGCCAATGCCGACGACGCGGGCGAAGTGCAGGCCGACCACGAGCACCAGTGCTTCCTCGAGTTCGCCGAAAGCATCCTGCCGCAATCGGTACTGCGTGCCGCCATCACCGGCGCCTACCGTCGTCCCGAGCAGGAAATGGTGCCGATGCTGCTGGAGCAGGCGCGCCTGTCGGCCGAACAGGCCGAAGCCACCAACAAGCTTGCCGTGCGCATCGCCGACAAGCTGCGTCACCAGAAGAGTGCTGGCGGTCGCGCTGGCATCGTGCAGGGCCTGCTGCAGGAATTCTCCCTGTCCTCCCAGGAAGGCGTGGCCCTGATGTGCCTGGCCGAAGCCCTGCTGCGCATCCCCGACAAAGGCACGCGCGATGCCCTGATCCGCGACAAGATCAGCACCGGCAACTGGCAGCCGCACCTGGGCAACAGCCCGTCGCTGTTCGTCAACGCCGCGACCTGGGGCCTGCTGCTGACCGGCAAGCTGGTCTCGACGCACAACGAGTCGGGCCTGTCGTCCTCGCTCAGCCGCATCATCGGCAAGAGCGGCGAGCCGATGATCCGCAAGGGTGTCGACATGGCCATGCGCCTGATGGGCGAGCAGTTCGTCACCGGCGAGACCATCGCCGAAGCCCTGGCCAACGCCAGCCGCTTCGAATCCAAGGGGTTCCGCTACTCCTACGACATGCTCGGCGAGGCCGCACTGACCGAGCACGACGCACAGAAGTACCTGGCGTCCTACGAGCAGGCCATCCACTCGATCGGCAAGGCCTCCCATGGCCGCGGCATCTATGAAGGCCCGGGCATCTCGATCAAGCTCTCGGCACTGCACCCGCGCTACAGCCGCGCCCAGTACGAGCGCGTGATGGAAGAGCTGTACCCGCGCCTGCTGTCGCTCACCCTGATGGCCAAGCAGTACGACATCGGCCTGAACATCGACGCCGAGGAAGCCGACCGCCTGGAACTGTCCCTGGACCTGCTCGAGCGCCTGTGCTTCGAGCCGCAGCTGGCCGGCTGGAACGGTATCGGCTTCGTCATCCAGGCCTACCAGAAGCGCTGCCCGCACGTGATCGACTACGTCATCGACCTGGCCAAGCGCAGCCGTCATCGCTTGATGATCCGCCTGGTCAAGGGCGCCTACTGGGACAGCGAGATCAAGCGCGCCCAGGTCGAAGGCCTCGAGGGCTACCCGGTCTATACCCGCAAGGTCTACACCGACGTCTCCTACGTTGCCTGCGCACGCAAGCTGCTGGCGGTCCCAGAGGCCATCTACCCGCAGTTCGCCACCCACAACGCCCACACGCTGTCGGCCATCTACCACATCGCCGGTCAGAACTACTACCCCGGCCAGTACGAGTTCCAGTGCCTGCACGGCATGGGCGAGCCACTCTACGAGCAGGTCGTGGGCAAGATCGCCGATGGCAAGCTGAACCGTCCCTGCCGCGTGTACGCACCGGTCGGCACCCATGAGACGCTGCTGGCCTACCTGGTTCGTCGCCTGCTGGAAAACGGCGCCAACACCTCGTTCGTCAACCGCGTGGCCGACCATACCCTGTCGATCCAGGAACTGGTCGCCGACCCGGTCCTGAGCATCGAACGCATGGGTACCCAGGAAGGCCGCATCGGCCTGCCACACCCACGCATCCCGCTGCCGCGTGACCTGTATGGCACCGAGCGCGCCAACTCGGCAGGCATCGACCTGTCCAACGAGCACCGTCTGGCGTCGCTGTCCTGCGCCCTGCTGGCCACCGCGCACACCGACTGGAAAGCCGCGCCACTGCTGGGCTGCGCCGCCAGCGAAGAAGCCGCTGCCCCGGTCCTGAACCCGTCCGATCACCGTGACGTGGTCGGCCATGTGCAGGAGGCCACCGTCGCCGACGCCGACAACGCCATCCAGTGCGCCGTCAGCGCTGCGCCGATCTGGCAGGCCACGCCGCCTGCAGAACGTGCCGCCATCCTGGAACGCGCTGCCGACCTGATGGAAGCCGAGATCCAGCCGCTGATGGGCCTGCTGGTGCGCGAGGCGGGCAAGACCTACCTCAACGCCATCGCCGAAGTGCGTGAAGCCGTGGACTTCCTGCGCTACTACGCCGTGCAGGCACGCAACGACTTCAGCAACGACGCCCATCGCCCGCTCGGCCCGGTGGTCTGCATCAGCCCGTGGAACTTCCCCCTGGCGATCTTCTCCGGCCAGGTGGCCGCAGCCCTCGCCGCGGGCAACCCGGTGCTGGCCAAGCCCGCCGAACAGACCCCGTTGATCGCTGCCCAGGCCGTGCGCCTGCTGCTGGACGCCGGCATCCCGGAAGGCGTGCTGCAACTGCTGCCAGGTCGCGGCGAAACCGTCGGTGCGCGCCTGGTCGGTGACGATCGCGTCAAGGGCGTGATGTTCACCGGTTCCACCGAAGTCGCTCGCCTGCTGCAGCGCAACGTCGCCGGTCGCCTGGACGCCCAGGGCCGTCCGATCCCGCTGATCGCCGAAACCGGCGGCCAGAACGCGATGATCGTCGACTCCTCCGCGCTGACCGAGCAGGTCGTGGTGGACGTGGTGTCGTCGGCCTTCGACAGTGCCGGCCAGCGCTGCTCGGCGCTGCGTGTCCTCTGTGTTCAGGAAGACGCTGCCGACCGCGTGATCGAAATGCTCAAGGGCGCCATGGCGCAGAGCCGCCTCGGCAACCCCGAGCGCCTGTCGGTGGACATCGGCCCGGTGATCGACGCCGAAGCCAAGCAGGGCATCGAGAAGCACATCCAGGGCATGCGTGCCAAAGGCCGCTCCATCTACCAGATGGCCCTGGCCGATGCCGAGGAGTCCAAGCGTGGCACCTTCGTCATGCCGACCCTGATCGAGCTGGAAAGCCTCGACGAGCTGCAACGCGAGATCTTCGGCCCGGTCCTGCACGTGGTGCGCTACAACCGCCGCAACCTCGACCAGCTGATCGAGCAGATCAATGCCTCCGGCTATGGCCTGACCCTGGGCGTGCATACCCGGATCGACGAAACCATCGCCAAGGTGGTGGAGAACGTCAACGCTGGCAACATGTACGTTAACCGCAACATCGTCGGTGCCGTGGTCGGTGTCCAGCCGTTCGGTGGCGAAGGCCTGTCGGGCACCGGCCCGAAAGCGGGTGGCCCGCTGTACCTGTTCCGTCTGCTGTCGACCCGTCCGGCCGACGCCATCTCGCGCCACTTCGAGCGCACCGATGGCGACACCCCGCTGGACAACCCGGCCCGCGCCCAGCTGCTCCAGCCGCTGCAGGGCTACAAGGCCTGGGCGACCAGCAACCAGCTGAGCGACCTGGCCGCCTTGTGCGACAGCTTCGTCCAGCAGTCGCAGACCGGCATCAACCGTCTGCTGCCCGGCCCGACCGGCGAGCGCAACAGCTACACCATCCTGCCGCGCGAGCACGTGCTGTGCCTGGCCGACAGCGAAGCGGACCTGCAGGCGCAACTGGCGGCCGTGCTGGCCGTCGGCAGCTCGGCGCTGTTCGAGGACAGCGAACCGGGTCGCTCGCTGCGGGCGCGCCTGCCGCGGGACGTGCAGGCCAAGGTCAAGCTGGTCGCCGACTGGCACAAGGACGACGTCGCCTTCGACGCCGTGCTGCACCACGGTGACTCCGACCAGCTGCGCGCGATCTGCGAGCAAGTGGCCAAGCGCGCCGGTGCGATCGTCGGCGTCCAGGGCCTGTCCAGCGGCGACCATCAGATCGCCCTGGAGCGCCTGGTGATCGAGCGCGCAGTCAGCGTCAACACGGCAGCGGCAGGCGGTAACGCCAGCCTGATGACCATCGGCTGACACTGACGGCGACACGTCGAAAGCCGAGGCGGCCCCTGGTCGCTTCGGCTTTTTTCGTTCCATCCGACCCGTTTCTCAAGCGCTTGCATGGACACGTCTGCGATTGGATGTCAGAAGCCGCCGCTGATGAAGGACGCCTGGGGAGTCAGCAGTATCGGCGCCAAGGCAAGGGCCCACATCAGCAGGCCCAGTAGGATCCACACCCCATTGGCACACGACAGCGCGCTGTTGCTCTCGCCCTCCGGGTCACCGACACAGAAGTTGATGGCTCGCTGAACCGTCAGGCTCCACCACACCCCGAGCGCCGTGCTCAGCACGATCGTTATCATTGCCCGCAGTGGCGAAGGGTCGAGCACCTGGAGCATCGACAGCGCGTAATACACGATGCACAGCAGCCAGATGGCGCAGGTCAGCAACAGGGGGGACCAGCCGTAGGTCCTGCCCGTCAGCTTGATCTGCCGGTCGACCCGCTTGAGCAGGCCATGGATGAAGAAAATCCCGAAGATCGTTCGCACCAGTGGCCAGAGCGACTCACCGCTGTGACGCTTGTACAGGCGCCAGTTCTGGTAGAACCAGTACAGCGAATAGAAGCTAGCGGTCAGAATGCTCATGATGATCAGCTTGCGTGGCGAGACCACGAAGAACATCGGCTCATCGACCGATGTAACGGGCAGGTGCTTGACGGTGTCGGGTGTGCTGGCTGTGGACATGGAACGCCCCCTCTGGAAATGAAGCCTCATTCAACCTCGCGCCCCAGAGGTGAATCTGCCCTACGCTTCCGAAACGGAGGCAGGAAGTTTCCGAAAACGCCACTTGCTCGCCCCGCATTCGCGCCACCCTCACGGCGGGTTGGGTCATACTCCCAGACCTGCCACCGCGTCGCGCCTGCCGCGCGGCCTTGCCAAGGAGGTCTGCATGTTCGAGTCCAGCGCCCAGTTGCGCCAGCGTTTCGCCGCGTTGCGCAGCACGGCCGAGGTGTTTTCCCTGCGCCACGTGCGCCAGTCCCAGCACAGCCTGTCGGTGCGCCGCAACGTCGTGGAGCCGCCGTTCATCAGCCGCGACGAGGGCGCCATGCTCACCGTACGGCTTCGGGGCGTGGAGGCCTATGCCGCCACCGCCGACCTGTCCCAGGCCGGGCTGCAGGCTGCGCTCGAGCAGGCCGAACAACTGGCGCGGCAGATCGCGCGCTTCAGCCTGCTCGACCTCAGCGGCCAACCGGTGCCCACCTCGCGTCACGATCATGTTTCGCCCAACCTCGATCACCCGCTGCCTGCCTTGAGCCATTGGCTGGGACTGCTGTCGGACGAGTCGGCCAGGGTGCCGAAGGACCAACGCCTGGTGGACTGGCAGGCGAGCCTGGGCATCACCGAGGTGGAACAGATCTACCTGAACAGCGCCGGTGCCGAGCTGCGCCAGGCACAGCGCTTTCTGTTCCCCGGCATGAGCGTCACCGCCAGCGACGGCCGCGACAGCCAGAGCCGCACCCTGGGCCGGGAAAACTTCGGCCAGCAGGGCGGGGCCGAGGTGGTCGAGCGTTGCGGCCTGATCGGTGCCGGCGCGCAGGTGGCCGACGAGGCGCTGCAACTGCTGCTGGCGCCCAATACGCCCAGCGGCACCCGTGACCTGTTGCTGATGCCGGACCAGATGAGCCTGCAGATCCATGAGTCGATCGGCCACCCGCTGGAGATGGACCGTATCCTCGGCGACGAGCGCAACTACGCCGGCACCAGCTTCATCACCCCGGCGGACTTCGGCCACCTGCGTTACGGTTCACCCCTGCTGGACGTGACGTTCGACCCGACACTGCCCGAAGAACTGGCCAGCTACAGCCACGATGACGACGGTACGCCCGCCAGCAAACAGTTCCTGATCCGCGAGGGTGTGCTGCTGCGCCCATTGGGCGGCGCCCTGTCGCAGGCGCGTTCGGGCCTCGATGGCGTGGCCAACAGCCGTGCCTGCGGTTGGAACCGCGCACCGATCGATCGCATGGCCAACCTCAACATCGAGCCAGGCACGCAGCGTCTGCACCAGCTGATCGGCGGCGTGGAGCGCGGCATCCTGATGCGCACCAACCGGTCATGGTCCATCGACGATGCACGCAACAAGTTCCAGTTCGGCTGCGAATGGGGCCAGTTGATCGAAGACGGCGAGCTCAAGGGCGTGGTGAAGAACCCCAACTACCGGGGCATTTCCGCGCGCTTCTGGCGCAGCCTGATCGGCGTGGGCGATGCCTCGACCCGGCAGGTGCTCGGCACGCCCAATTGCGGCAAGGGCGAACCCAACCAGGTGATCCGCGTCGGCCATGCGTCGCCGGCGTGCCTGTTCAGCCAGATCGACGTCTTCGGAGGCCAGGCCTGATGCAACGTACCCCCCGCGATCGTTTCGACACTTTGATCGAAGACCTGCGCCAGGCCCTGCGCCCTGACGAACACTTCACGCTCGGCTACGACGCCGAGTGCTCGCAGTTCATCCGTTTCAACCACGCCAAGGTACGCCAGGCAGGCCAGGTCGAGCAGGCCACGGCCAACCTGCGCCTGCTGCAAGCAGGTCGCCAGGCGCACCTGACCTTCACCCTGTGCGGGGAGGCGGCGCTCGACCGCGCGCGCCTGCACGAGGCCCTGGCGCAACTGCGCCAGACCTTGCCCCTGTTGCCCGAAGATCCGTGGCTGAGCCTGGATGCCCGCGCCTGGCAGAGCGTCAGCGAACAGGTGCACCCCTTGCCTGACGGCGAGACGGTCTTGAGCCAGCTGCAGCACGCAGCCGATGGGCTGGACCTGGTCGGCATCTACGCCGCCGGGCCGATCAGCCGGGGCTTCGCCAGTTCGGCCGGCGCGCTGGGCTGGCACGAGGCGAGCAGCTTCAACCTGGACTGGAGCGTGTTCCACGCCAATGGCCAGGCGGTAAAGGCCAACCATGCCGGGCAAACCTGGTGCCCGGACGCCTTCGCGGCACGCATGGATCAGTGCCGCACGCAGCTCGAAGCCCTCGGCCGCCCGACCGTGACACTCGCGCCCGGCCGCTACCGCGCCTACCTGGCCCCGGCTGCGCTGGACGAAATCGCCGGCCTGCTGGCCTGGGGCGGCTTCTCGGCGCAAGCCCTGGCCAGCGGGAACAGCGCCCTGCAACGGCTGTACGCTGGCGAGGCGCACCTGGCGCCGATGGTTTCGCTGCACGAGCAGGTCAGCGGTTCGTTGAGCCCGGCGTTTTCCGACGAAGGCTCACCGCGCCAGGACGTCTGCCTGATCGACCAGGGCTGCGCGGACGGCCGCCTGGTCAGCGCCCGCAGCGCCGTCGAATTCGCCCTGTCGGCCAATGGCGCCGACAGTGGCGAATCGCCGTGTGCGCTCAGCCTCGCCCCTGGCACCCTGGCCCAGGCGGACCTCCTCGCGCAGCTGGGCACCGGCCTCTACATCAGCAACCTCTGGTACCTCAACTATTCCGACCTGCCTGCCGCCCGCATGACCGGCCTGACGCGCTTCGCCACATTCTGGGTGGAGAACGGGCAACTCCAGGCGCCGGTCGCCACCATGCGTTTCGACGACAGCCTGTACGACCTGCTCGGCAGCCAGCTGGAGGCGCTGACCCGCGAGCGGGAGCTGATCCTGTCGACCAGCACCTACGGCCAGCGGCAGACCGGATCGAGTCATCTGCCAGGTGCGCTGGTCAAAGCCCTGACCCTGACCTTGTGACCCCCTGACGACGAGGCCACCATGCCCGAACGCATCGCGCTGGACCCGGTCACTGCCCGCTGGATTCCGTGGGTGGTGGCCATCGCTTTCTTCATGCAGTCGCTCGACGGCACCATCCTCAACACGGCGCTGCCGGCCATGGCCACCTCGCTGGACGAGAACCCGTTGCGCATGCAGGGGGTGATCATCGCCTACATGCTCACGGTGGCCCTGCTGATCCCGGCCTCGGGCTGGATCGCCGACCGGTTCGGCACCAAGCGCATCTTCTTCAGCGCCATCCTGCTGTTCAGCTTCGGCTCGCTGCTCTGTGCGGCCGCCAACAGCCTGGGCTTTCTGGTGTTCGCCCGGGTGGTCCAGGGTCTGGGCGGTGCCCTGATGCTGCCGGTCGGGCGGTTGGTGGTGCTGCGCGCCTACCCGCGCTCGGAACTGGTGCGCATCCTGAGCTTCATCACCATCCCCGGGCTGCTCGGCCCCTTGCTCGGCCCGACGGTCGGCGGCTGGCTGGTGGAGGTGCTGAGCTGGCACTGGATCTTCCTGCTCAACCTGCCGGTCGGCGCGCTCGGGTGCTACGCGGTGTGGAAACTGATCCCCGATTTGCGCGGCGCCGAACGCACGCCGTTCGACGGGCCGGGGTTCCTGCTGTTCGGCGCGGCGATGGTGCTGATCACCATCGCCATGGAAGGCCTGGGCGAGCTGCACCTGCCGCACCTGCGCGTGATGCTGCTGCTGTTCGCCGGCATGGCCTGCCTGGCGGCCTACTGGCTGCGCGCCGGGCGTGACCCGGACCCATTGTTCTCGCCCCAGCTGTTCCGCGTGCGGACCTTCGCCATCGGCATCCTCGGCAACCTGTTCGCGCGGCTGGGCAGTGGCGCCCTGCCCTTCCTGGTGCCGTTGCTGCTGCAGGTGGCACTGGGCTATTCGCCCGTCGAGGCGGGCATGAGCATGATCCCGCTGGCCGCCGCGGCGATGCTGGCCAAGTCGGTGGCGCGGCCGATCATCGAGCGCCTGGGCTACCGCATCGTACTGACCGGCAACACCCTGCTGCTCGGCCTGATGCTGGCGAGCCTGGCCCTGGTGGACGAGCAGACGCCCTATGGGTTGCTGCTGGTCCAGCTGGGCATTCTCGGGGCGATCAACTCGATGCAGTTCACCGCCATGAACACCGTGACCCTGATCGACCTGGACGACGCCAACGCCAGCAGCGGCAACAGCCTGCTGTCGGTGGTGGCGCAACTGGCGCTGAGCCTGGGCGTGGCCTGCGCCGGTGCGCTGCTCGGCGGTTTCACTGCCGCCGGCGGCGTCGATGCGGCCGAGACCACCCTGGGCGCCTTCCAGTTGACCTTCCTGACCATTGGCCTGATGTCGATGCTGGCGGCGGCGATCTTCCTGCAACTGGCCCCGACGGACGGAAGGCGTGCCCCTCGTCCGGAACCGGAGATCGAAGCTTAGAAACACAGGTCGCGAGGCTGGTAGACTGTGCGGCATTTTCGCTCTCAGGCCTGTCTCGTGACCACTGATTCCACCGCCTTCGCCACCCTGCCGCTGTCCACCGCCATGCTGGCCAACCTGGACGCCCTGGGGTATGCGTCGATGACGCCCATCCAGGCGCGCAGCCTGCCCGTCATTCTCAAGGGCCAGGACCTGATCGCCCAGGCCAAGACCGGCAGCGGCAAGACCGCCGCTTTCGGCATCGGCCTGCTCAACCCGCTCAACCCGCGCTACTTCGGTTGCCAGGCGCTGGTGCTGTGCCCGACGCGCGAACTGGCCGACCAGGTCGCCAAGGAACTGCGCCGCCTGGCGCGGGCCGAGGACAACATCAAGATCCTGACCCTGTGCGGCGGGGTTTCGCTCGGTCCGCAGATCGCCTCGCTGGAGCATGGCGCGCACATCATCGTCGGTACCCCAGGCCGAATTCAGCAGCACCTGAACAAGGGCACCCTGGTGCTCGGCGGCCTCAACACCCTGGTGCTCGACGAAGCCGACCGCATGCTTGACATGGGCTTCCATGACGCCATCGCCAGCATCATCGAGCGCACGCCCACGCGCCGCCAGACGCTGCTGTTCTCGGCCACCTACCCGGCAGGCATCGAGCAACTGGCCGCCGCCTTCATGCGCCAGCCGCAGCAGGTGAAGGTCGAAAGCCTGCACGCCGACAACCAGATCGAGCAGCGCTTCATCGAGATCGACGCGGCGCAGCGGCTGGAGGCGGTGACCCGCGTGCTCGGGCATTTCCGGCCACAGTCCTGCGTGGCCTTCTGCTTCACCAAGCAGCAGTGCGAGGACGTGGTCGTCCACCTGCAGGCCAAGGGCATCGTCGCTCAGGCCCTGCATGGCGACCTGGAGCAGCGCGACCGTGACCAGGTGCTGGCGCTGTTCGCCAACCGCAGCACCTCGGTGCTGGTGGCCACCGACGTCGCTGCGCGCGGCCTGGACATCGATGGCCTGGACATGGTGATCAACGTCGAACTGGCGCGCGATGCCGAGATCCACGTGCACCGGGTCGGCCGCACCGGCCGGGCAGGCGAGAAAGGCCTGGCCGTGAGCCTGGTGGCACCGGCCGAGGCGCACCGCGCCCAGGCGATCGAGCAGTTGCAACGCCAGCCCCTGCGCTGGGAGCAGCTCGACAACCTGAAGAGCAAGGGCGGTGAGCCGCTGTTGCCACCGATGAGCACCTTGGCGATCGCCGCCGGGCGCAAGGACAAGCTGCGCCCGGGCGACATTCTCGGTGCGTTGACCGGCGATGCCGGGATCCCTGGCAGCCAGGTGGGCAAGATCGCCATCTTCGACTTCCAGGCCTATGTGGCGGTGGAGCGTGGCGTGGCCAAGCAGGCGTTGCAGCGGCTCAACAGCGGGAAGATCAAGGGCCGGTCGTTGAAAGTGCGGATCGTATAAGGGGTAAGACCCGAGGCGTCGGCTTTGCGGGCCTTTCAGGCCCGATCGCCGGCAAGCCAGCTCCCACACGAGCATGCGCAGCACTGATCGCATTCGAGCCAGCCCCTTGTGGGAGCTGGCTTGCCAGCGATCGGGCCCGTAGGGGCCGTATCACCCTGGCCTCTTGCCCTCTGCCGGACCGAAAGACACCCCCGCCCCCATATCCACCCTTTTCCTCACCAAGGACCCCCCGTGCAAACCACCGATGTCATCATCCTCGGTGCCGGCGCCGCCGGCCTGATGTGCGCCCACCTCGCTGCCTACCGTGGACGGCAGGTGCTGGTGCTCGACCACGCCAACAAGCCCGGCAAGAAGATCCTCATGTCCGGCGGCGGTCGCTGCAACTTCACCAACCTGTACACCGAGCCGGCCAACTTCCTGTCGCAGAACCCGCACTTCTGCAAGTCGGCCTTGGCGCGCTACACCCAATGGGACTTCATCGAGCTGGTGGCGCGGCACGGCGTGCCCTATCACGAGAAGAAGCTGGGCCAGCTGTTCTGCGACAACAAGTCCAGCGACATCCTCGAGCTGCTGCTGAACGAGTGTGACCAGGCCGGCGCCGAACTGCGCATGAACACCCGGATCGACCAGATCGAACGCCTGGAAGAGGGTTATCGCCTGCAGACCAGCGCCGGGCCGTTCGCCTGCCAGTCGCTGGTGATCGCCACTGGCGGGCTGTCGATCCCGACCCTGGGCGCGACTGGCTTCGGCTACCAGGTCGCACGCCAGTTCGGGCACACCGTGCTGCCGACCTGCGCCGCCCTGGTGCCGTTCATCATCACCGAGCCCCAGCTCAAGGCACTCTGCAGCGAACTGTCAGGCACGTCCCTGGACTGCACGGCCAGCTGCAACGGCATGAGCTTCCGGGAGAACCTGCTGTTCACGCACCGGGGCCTCAGCGGCCCGGCCATCCTGCAGATCTCGTCGTTCTGGAAGGCGGGCGACACGGTCGAGATCGACCTGCTGCCCGATCGTGACGCACTGGCGTGGCTGCGCGAGCAGCAGGCCGAGCGCCCCAACACCGAGCTCAAGACCGTGCTGGCGGAGGTGTTCACGCGCAAGCTCGCCCACCTGCTGGCCGAACAGTGGTTCGTCTCCAAGCCGCTGAAGCAGTACACGCCCGCCGAGCTGGCGCAGGTTGCCGAGCGGCTGTCGGCCTGGCAACTGGTGCCGGCAGGCACCGAGGGCTACCGCACTGCCGAAGTGACCCTGGGCGGCGTCGATACGCGCGAAGTGTCGTCCAAAAGCATGGAGTCGCTGAAAAGCCCTGGGTTGTACTTCATCGGCGAAGTGCTGGACGTCAGCGGCCACCTGGGCGGGTTCAACTTCCAGTGGGCCTGGGCCTCGGCCTACGCGGCCGCGCAGGTGGTCTAGGCTTCGCGCTAGAATCGCGGGCACACGGAACGCTTCTTGCTGGCCCGTGACCAAGAGGGTATAGCGCCCTCCTGACCCGCGATCATCGACCTTTGCCCAGCAGGCCACCATGCCCTCTTCTTCGCTTCGCCATACCTTGCGCCGCCTGTGGGCGCAGGACAAGTTCAGCTACAGCATCCGGGTCACCCTCGCGCTCACCGGCAGCATGGCGCTGTGCTGGTACCAGGACGAGATGAGCCTGCTGATCCCGCTGTTCCTCGGCATCATCGCCAGCGCCCTGGCCGAGACCGACGACAGCTGGCAGGGGCGCCTGAGCGCGTTGCTGGTCACCCTGGTGTGCTTCGCCATCGCCGCGCTGGCGGTGGAGCTGCTGTTCCCCTACCCGTGGGTGTTCGTCATCGCGCTGGCGCTGTCGGCTTTCGCCCTGACCATGCTCGGCGCACTGGGCGAGCGTTATGGCGCCATCGCGTCGGCCACCTTGATCCTGGCGGTGTACACCATGATCGGGGTCGATCAGCGCGGTGGAGAGGTCAGCGATTTCTGGCACGAGCCCGCGCTGCTGGTTGCCGGGGCGGCCTGGTACGGGCTGCTCTCGGTGCTGTGGCAGGCGCTGTTCTCCAACCAGCCGGTGCAGCAGAGCCTGGCCAAGCTGTTCTGGGAGCTGGGCCGCTACATCAAGCTCAAGGCCAGCCTGTTCGAGCCGGTGCGCAACCTCGATGTCGAGGCGCGTCGCCTGGAGCTGGCGCGGCAGAACGGCAAGGTGGTGGCGACCCTGAACGCGGCCAAGGAAATCATCCTGCACCGGGTCGGCAACAGCCAGCCCAACTCCAAGGTCAGCCGCTACCTGAAGCTGTACTTCCTGGCCCAGGACATCCACGAGCGCGTCAGCGCCTCGCACTACCCCTACAATGCGCTGGCCGAGACCTTCTTCCACAGTGACGTGATGTTCCGCTGCCAGCGCCTGCTGCGCCAGCAAGGCAGCGTCTGCCAGCAACTGGCCGAGTCGATCCGGCTGCGTCAGCCCTTCGGTGACGATACGGGCTTCGCCGAGGCACTGGACGACCTGCACGCCTCGCTCGACTACCTGCGCCAGCAGAACAACCCGGCCTGGCGCGGGCTACTGCGCTCGCTGCGCGCACTGGCGCACAACCTGGCCACGCTCCACCGCCTGCTCAACGCGGCGAGCAACCCCGAAACCCTGGCCGACGCCACCGACAACAGCCTGCTCGACCGTTCGCCGCAGGGCCTGCGGGAGATCTGGAAACGCCTGCGCACCCAGCTGACGCCGACCTCCCTGGTCTTTCGCCATGCCCTGCGCCTGCCGCTGGCGTTGTCCATCGGCTATGGCATGGTGCACCTGATCCACCCGACCCAGGGCTACTGGATCATCCTCACCACGCTGTTCGTCTGCCAGCCCAACTACGGTGCGACCCGGCGCAAGCTGGTGCAGCGGATCATCGGCACCGCCATCGGCCTGACGGTGGGCTGGGCGCTGTTCGACCTGTTCCCCAATCCGATCGTACAGTCGATGTTCGCGGTGATCGCCGGCGTGGTGTTCTTCGTCAACCGCACCACCCGCTACACCCTGGCGACCGCGGCGATCACCCTGATGGTGCTGTTCTGCTTCAACCAGGTCGGGGACGGCTATGGCCTGTTCCTGCCGCGTCTGGTCGATACCCTGGTGGGCAGCCTGATCGCGATCCTGGCGGTGTTCCTGTTCCTGCCCGACTGGCAGGGCCGCAAGCTGAACAAGGTGCTGGCCAATACCCTGGCGTGCGCCAGCGAATACCTGCGCCAGATCATGCAGCAGTATGCCGATGGCAAACGCGACGACCTGGCCTACCGGCTGGCCCGGCGCAACGCCCACAACGCCGATGCCGCGCTGTCGACGACCCTGGCGAACATGCTCATGGAGCCTGGGCACTTCCGCAAGGAAGCCGACCTGGGCTTTCGCTTCCTGGTGCTGTCGCACACCTTGCTCAGCTACCTGTCGGGGCTGGGGGCGCACCGTGATACCAGCCTGCCGGCCGAGGTCCATGAGCACCTGATCGATGGCGCCGGCGCCAGCCTGGCCGCCAGCCTGGACGCGATCGCCGGTGCCCTGGCGGCGCGCCAGCCGGTGGCGATCCACAGCGAGGAAGAACAGGCCCTGGCCAGCAGCCTCGAGCAGATGCCGGACGACCTCGACGAGCATCAGCGCCTGATTCAGAGCCAACTGGCCCTGATCGGCCGGCAGCTCGCGCCCCTGCGGACCCTGGCAGCGCACCTGGGCAAGGCGACGCCGACCTGATCGCGGCATGGGGTCGCCTTCGTCGCCTGCATTTGCGATGATCGACGCCCCACCCCTGGAGCCTTGCCATGTCCCTCGAATGGATCTGCACCCACCACACCGACCTCGACAAGGACCAGCTGTACGCCATCCTGCGCCTGCGGGTCGAGGTCTTCGTGGTCGAGCAGCAGTGCGCCTACCAGGAAGTGGACGGCCAGGACCTGAGCGGTGACACCTGCCACCTGATGGCCTGGGAAGAAGGCCAGCTGGTGGCCTATCTGCGCCTGCTCGACCCCCAGTCCCAGGGCGGTGATGTGGTGATCGGCCGCGTGCTGACGGCGGCCTGCGCGCGAGGGCGTGGCCTGGGCGAGCAACTGCTGCTCAAGGGGCTGGAGTGCGCCTCGCATTGCTGGCCCCATACGCCGGTCTACCTGTCGGCCCAGTCGCACCTGCAAGGCTTCTACGGCCGCCAGGGGTTCGAAGCGGTCGGCGAGCCCTACGTCGAGGACGGCATCCCGCACATCGGCATGCGCAAGGCCTGACGCTCGGGCGTTCACGGATAACCCAGCACCTGGCGAATCTGTGCCAGGTGCGCGCCGACCCAGCGTCGATCGATCGCCCCCCAGTCGCTGATGCGGTAGTGGCCGGCGTGATGACGGGCGCCTTCCTGCTGCTCGAACGTGCAGACGATGTCCAGTTCGGCCAGCGCGGCGATGGTGTCCTGGGCCGTGCGCCGGGGCATGCCGGTGGCCTCCATCAGGGCCGGGACACTGCTCGCCTGCTGGCTGTCGATCAGCCAGGCGACGTACAGGCGTCGGTAGAAACTGCTGCGGGTCTTGCTCGTCACATCGCTCACAGGGGCCTCCTCAGGCAGCACCGGACACGTCCTGGTAGGTCAGGTAGACCCTCAGGTCGAACTCCAGTTGGTGGTAGGCCGGCTCCATGTGCTGGCACAGTTGGTAGAACGCCTTGCTGTGATCGCGCTCCTTCAGGTGCGCCAGTTCGTGCACGACGATCATGCGCAGGAATTGCGGCGCCGCGTCCTTGAACAGCGAGGCGATGCGGATTTCCTTCTTGGCCTTGAGCTTGCCGCCCTGCACCCGCGAAACTGCCGTGTTCAGCCCGAGGGCGCGGTGGGTCAGGTCGAGCCGGTTGTCGAACAGCACCTTGTCGGGGCTGGGCGCGTTGCGCAGGTAGGCCTGCTTGAGGTCCTGCGCATAGCCGTACAGCGCCTTGTCGCTCTGCACGGCATGCCGGTCGGGGTAGCGCTGGCGCAGGTAGTCGCCGAGCCGGTCGGTGGCGATGAGCTGGCGCACCTGCTCCTGCAGGTGCGGTGGGTAGGCTTGCAAGTAGCGCAGTACGGTCATGGCAGGCGATCGGGCAGAAAGAGGCGTCAGTCTAGCAAGCACAAGCCCGGCCAGGAAAACCGCTCTGGAAAATCGTGCGCATCGTCTGCGGTCAAGGGACGTGCCACCAGGAACCCCTGCACGTATTGGCAGCCGTGCGCCTTGAGCCACTGCGCCTGGGCCCGCGTCTCGACGCCTTCGGCGATCACGGTGATGCCGTATTCCAGGCACAGCGCGATGACGCTGCTCACCAGCGCCGCGTCGGCCACCGAGTCGGGCAGGCGAGCCACCAGGTGTCGGTCGAGCTTGAGGGTATCGATGGGCAGGTCGCGCAGCATGCGCAACGAACAGTCGCCTGCGCCGAAGTCGTCCAGGGCGACGCGCACGCCCAGGTCGCGCAGGCGCTGCAATTGCTTGACGGCCGCATCGATGTTGCACATCAGCGAAGTCTCGGCCACTTCCAGCTCCAGTTGCCGGGGGTCGAGCCCATGGTCGTCGATCACGCGCCGCAGCTCGTCGGCCAGCCCTGGCATGGCGAACTGTGCACGGCCCAGGCTGATGGCCAGGATCAGGTCATCGGGAAAGCGGGTGCCCCACGCCGTGCGCTGCGCTGCACCCTGACGGTAGATCCAGCTGGCCAGCCGATTGATCAGCCGCGCCTCTTCGAGAAGCGGGATGAACAGCCCGGGGGGCACGTCGCCGACACTGGGGTGGCGCCAGCGCAGCAATGCCTCGAAGCCGCGCAGGCGCCCGTCGGCGAAGGCCACCTGCGGTTGGTAGACCAGGCTGAAATCATGTTGCTCGATGGCGGTGCGCACGCCGTCCTCGAGCATGAGTCGTGAGCGGGCGCGACCATTGAGTTCATCGTCGTAGAAGCGGTACTGCTGCCGCCCGGCCTGCTTGGCCGCGTACATCGCGGTATCGGCAGCGCGAATCAGGCTGTGCACGCTGTCGCCGCATTCGGGGTAGGTGGCGATGCCGATGCTGACCCCCAGGCAGATGTCCACCCCGTCGATCTGCTGACACGCCGACAAGCGCTCGAGCACGTTCTCGGCCAGACGCCCGGCCTGCTCCAGGTAGGGCAACTCGTCGAACAACGCGGTGAACTCGTCGCCGCCCATGCGCGCCAACAGGGCCTGGCTGCCCAGGCAGTCCTTGAGCTGTTCGGCGACCCAGCACAGCAGGCGGTCGCCGGCCTCGTGGCCCAGCGAGTCATTGACCCGCTTGAACCCGTCCAGGTCCATGTACATCAAGGCCTGAGCGCGCTCCGAGCGTTCGTGACGAATCAGCGCGCTCTCGGCTGCCTGATGAAACCCTCGACGGTTGAGCAGCCCCGTCAACGGGTCGGTGATGGCCTGGTTTTCCAGCTGCACGTGCAGGCTGCGCACGACCGACATGTCCAGCACGGTCACGACCATGGCCTTTTGCTCTTCAGGCAAAGGGGCACAGGACAGCGCCACGGGCACGGGCTGACCGCTGGAGGTGCGCAACTGCGCATCGTGCAGGCGCAGGACATCACGTCGCTGATAGGCCGTGAACAGCTCGGACTCCTCCCAAGGCAGCGCACTGGGCAGCTGCAGCAGGTCCAGCAGGTGCATGCCCTGCAAACGGTCGACCGGGGTGTCGAGCAGCCTGCAGACTTCCGGGTTGGCAAAGCTCACCACCCCCGAGGCCTGGATGACCAGGATGCCCTCGGCAGCATGTTCCAGAATCGAGGCGCTGAACGCTCTTGCCGACTCCAGGTCGCGGGTCAGGCGCTGCAGCATGCGCTGGTTGCACTGTTGCTCGAGCAGGGCCTGGATCTTGGGCCTGAGCACGTCTGGGTCGAACGGCTTGAACAGGTAGTCGACCGCGCCACTGGCATACCCGCGCACGATGGCGGCCTGCGAGTGCTCGGTGGCCGTCAGGAAGATGATCGGCGTCAGGCGCGTGCGCTGGCTGCCGCGCATCAGGCGCGCGACTTCGAAACCGTCCATCTCCGGCATCTGCACGTCGAGCAGGACCAAGTCCACCTCGTGTTCGAGCAAGGTGCCCAAGGCTTCCAGACCAGAACTGGCCGTCAGCACACGCCAGTCGTGACGAGCCAGCAACGCCCGCATGCTGACGAGGTTTTCAGGATAGTCGTCGACGACCAGGAGCACAGGCCCCCGGTCCGACGGTTGAAGGTGAACGCCATCCATGCTGTATCAAGACTCCACAACCACTGCCAGACGTTTGGATCCGATGCTTGACTTTAGCTCGCACCTGGCCGAAATGCCTGCTGTCTACACAAAATGTTCCTTGGCAGCCGACGGTTGGCGGTGGACGCGTAACTGCACGTAAACGCAGACCTCGGCGTTTCGCAGATCCGCTCTCGCTTGCAACTTGTCGCTGGTAGCGTGCAACTCCCTCCAAAAACGAAAATGCCCGCCTCTCGCGAGACGGGCACTCATTCACCCTGAACGGGGCTCACCGCACGATCAGTTGATCTTGGCGGCCAGCTCACCCTTGGCGTAACGCTGGAACATGCCTTCCAGGGAGATCGGCTTGATCTTCGAGGCATGGCCGGCGGTGCCGAAGGCTTCGTAACGGGCGATGCAGACGTCACGCATGGCCTTGACCGTTTCGGCGAAGAACTTGCGTGGGTCGAACTCGCTCGGGTGCTCGGCCATGTAACGACGGATGGCGCCGGTGGACGCCAGGCGCAGGTCGGTGTCGATGTTGACCTTGCGCACGCCGTACTTGATGCCTTCGACGATCTCTTCGACCGGCACGCCGTAGGTCTCTTTGATGTCACCGCCGTACTGGTTGATGATCGCCAGCCACTCCTGCGGGACCGAGGACGAACCGTGCATCACCAGGTGCGTGTTGGGGATGCGCTTGTGAATTTCCTTGATGCGATCGATCGCCAGGATGTCACCGGTCGGCGGTTTGGTGAACTTGTAGGCGCCGTGGCTGGTGCCGATGGCGATCGCCAGGGCGTCGACCTGGGTCTTCTTGACGAAGTCGGCGGCCTCTTCCGGGTCGGTCAGCATCTGGCTGTGGTCGAGGGTGCCCTCGGCACCGACACCGTCTTCTTCGCCGGCCTGGCCGGTTTCCAGGCTGCCCAGGCAACCCAGCTCACCTTCGACCGACACGCCGCAGGCATGGGCGAAGGCGACGGTCTGCTGGGTGACGCGCACGTTGTACTCGTAGTCGGACGGGGTCTTGCCGTCTTCCTTGAGCGAGCCGTCCATCATCACCGAGCTGAAGCCCAGCTGGATCGAGCGCTGGCAGACGTCAGGGCTGGTGCCGTGATCCTGGTGCATGCACACCGGAATGTGCGGGAATTCTTCGATCGCCGCCAGGATCAGGTGACGCAGGAAAGGCGCGCCTGCGTACTTGCGTGCACCGGCGGAGGCCTGGACGATGACCGGGGAATCGGTCTTGTCGGCCGCTTCCATGATGGCGCGCATCTGCTCGAGGTTATTGACGTTGAATGCTGGCACGCCGTAACCGAACTCTGCGGCGTGGTCCAACATCTGGCGCATGCTAATGAGTGCCATGGTGTATCTCTCTCCCGACAAGCGTCGTATGTGCGTGCGACCTGCCGCTGCCGGCGGCCGCAGTTCAAGTAATAAAGGGTCGCCCGTGCGACCCGGCCCGTCACGGTGCCTTGCGGCGCCCGCTCAGTCAGCCACCCGGACGCAGGTCACGGGCAGCCCGGCGCGAGGCGCTGGTGTTCTTCGTCGTACTTTTCCAGGGCAGTCGGGCCGAGCCGCTTGTTGATCACCGGCACGGTCTCGGCTTGCCACTCGGACTGATAGCAGCCACCGTTCGGCACCGCGGGTGCCTCACCGTCCTGCGGGGCTGGCGAGCCTGAGCAGGCGCCCAGCATCGCAGCCATCGCCAGGATGGGCAATCGCTTGATCATCGACCCGTTCCTCCGCTCAGCCCCTGGCCGCTTCAGGCCTTGGCCCGCTGTTCCAGGATTTCCACGGCCGGCAGCACCTTGCCTTCGACGAACTCGAGGAAGGCACCGCCGCCGGTGGAAATATAGGAGATCTGCGAGGCCACGCCGTATTTGTCGATGGCCGCCAGGGTGTCACCGCCGCCGGCGATGGAGAACGCGTCGCTCTGCGCGATGGCCTTGGCCAGCACTTCGGTGCCCTTGCCGAACTGGTCGAACTCGAACACGCCGACAGGACCGTTCCACAGGACGGTCTTCGACGACTTCAGCAGCTCGGCGAAGTGGGCTGCAGTCTGCGGACCGATGTCCAGGATCATGTCGTCGGCCGCCACGTCGGCGATGGCCTTGACGGTGGCTTCGGCATCTTCGGCGAAGGCCTTGGCGACCACCACGTCGACCGGCAGCGGAACACTGACCTTGGCCGCGATGGCCTTGGCCGTGTCGACCAGGTCAGGCTCGTACAAGGACTTGCCCACCGGGTGACCGGCGGCTGCCAGGAAGGTATTGGCGATGCCGCCGCCTACGATCAGCTGATCGCAGACAGCGCTCAGGCTATTCAGCACATCCAGTTTGGTGGACACCTTGGAACCGGCGACGATGGCCGCCATCGGTTTGGCCGGGGCCTTCAGGGCCTTGCCCAGGGCCTCCAGCTCGGCCGCCAGCAGCGGGCCGGCCGCGGCCACCTTGGCGAACTTGGCGACGCCGTGGGTCGAGCCCTCGGCGCGGTGAGCGGTGCCGAAGGCGTCCATGACGAAGACGTCGCACAGCGCAGCATACTGCTGCGCCAGCTCGTCGGTGCTCTTCTTCTCGCCCTTGTTGAAGCGGACGTTCTCGAACAGCACCACGTCGCCGGCCTTGACCTCGACACCGTCCAGGTAGTCGGCGACCAGCGGCACGTCACGACCCAGCGCCTTGGACAGGTACTCGGCCACCGGCTTGAGGCTGTTCTCGTCCGAGAACTCGCCCTCGGTCGGGCGACCCAGGTGCGAGCAGACCATCACCGCCGCGCCTTTCTCCAACGCCAGGCGGATCGTCGGCAGGGCCGCCTGGATGCGCGCATCGCTGGTCACCACGCCATTCTTCACCGGCACGTTGAGGTCCTCGCGGATCAATACGCGCTTACCGTGCAGATCGAGATCGGTCATCTTCAAAACGGTCATCAATGCAATCCTTCAGAGCTGTTTGCGAGTGGAGCGGTTTGGTGGACGACCTGCAGGAAATGCCCTGCAACGTCGAGCATGCGGTTGGCGAAGCCCCATTCGTTGTCGAACCAGGCCAGCAGGTTGACCAGGCGCGGACCCGAGACGCGGGTCTGGCTGGCATCCACGATCGCCGAATGCGGGTCATGGTTGAAATCGCAACTGGCGTGCGGCAACTCGGTGTAGGCCAGCAGCCCGCGCAGAGGTCCGTGCAGCGCAGCCTCGCGCAGCACCTGGTTGACCTCGGCGGCCGAGGTGTCACGGGTCGTCTGCAAGGTGATGTCCAGGCACGAGACGTTCACCGTGGGCACGCGTACGGCTTTGGCCTGAATTCGTCCGGTGAGTTCCGGAAGCAGGCGTTCGATGCCGCGCGCCAGGCCGGTGGACACCGGGATCACCGACTGGAAGGCCGAGCGCGTACGGCGCAGGTCATCGTGGTGGTAGGCGTCGATGACCGGTTGATCGTTCATCGCCGAGTGAATCGTGGTGATCGAGACGTAGTCGATCCCGAAGGCGCGATCCAGTACCCGCAACAGCGGTACGCCGCAGTTGGTGGTACAGGACGCGTTGGACACCAGCCGCTCGCGGCCGGTCAGGTCGTGCTGGTTGATGCCGTAGACCACCGTGGCATCCACGTCCGCCTCGCCGGACATCGGCTGCGAGAACAGCACCCGCGGCGCGCCGGCATCGAGGAACCGCTGGCCGTCGGCACGGGTGTGGTAGGCACCGGAGCACTCCAGCACCAGATCGACGCCCAGGGCACGCCAATCGACCCCTTCCGGGGTAGCGCTGCGCATGACCTTCACGCAGTCGCCGTTGATGTGCAGGCAGTCACCGTCGACCCGGACCTCGCCGGGGAAACGACCGTGGGTCGAGTCGAACCGGGTCAGGTACTCCAGGCTGGCCTGGTCGGCCAGGTCGTTCAGCGCGACGATCTCGACGCCCGTGTCGGCGCCTCGCTCGACCAGGGCGCGCAGGACACAGCGGCCGATGCGGCCGTAACCGTTGAGTGCAACCTTGTAGGGGCGCGATGGGGGCATGAGTGACTCACGTGGCGATGACGTTGATACGGCGGTCGCAGATCGGCCCCGGCTCGCGCCCGCCGATGCACCGTCATGGTGCCTGGCGAACGCGCGCTGGGGCCGGTCACAGGATCGAGGAGGGCCGGATCGACCCTCCCGATCGGCACATCAGTCTTCCAGCAGCTCTTCGGCGGTCCCCAGGATGTTCTCCAGGGTGAAGCCGAACTCTTCGAACAGCGCGGCAGCCGGTGCCGATTCGCCGTAGCTGGTCATGCCGATGACGCGACCTTCGAGGCCGACGTACTTGTACCAGAAGTCGGCGTGCGCTGCCTCGATGGCGATGCGCGCGCCCACTTCCAGCGGCAGGACCGACTGCTTGTAGGCTGCGTCCTGGGCGTCGAAGACGCTGGTGCAGGGCATGGACACCACGCGGACCTTGCGGCCCTGTTCGGTCAGCGCGTCGTAGGCCTGAACGGCCAGGCCGACTTCCGAGCCGGTGGCGATCAGGATCAGCTCGGGTTCGCCCGCGCAGTCCTTGAGGACGTAGCCACCGCGAGCGATGTCGGCGATCTGGCCGGTATCGCGCTGCTGGTGCTGAAGGTTCTGGCGGGAGAAGATCAGCGCCGATGGGCCGTCGTTGCGCTGCAGTGCCTGGGCCCAGCAGACCGCCGATTCGACGGCGTCGGCCGGACGCCAGGTGTCCAGGTTCGGCGTGCTGCGCAGGCTGGTCAGTTGCTCGACCGGCTGGTGGGTCGGGCCGTCTTCGCCCAGACCGATGGAGTCATGGGTGTAGACGTGGACGACGCGCTGCTTCATCAGGGCCGACATGCGCACCGCGTTGCGGGCGTATTCCATGAACATCAGGAAGGTCGCGCCGTAAGGCACCAGGCCACCGTGCAGGGCCAGGCCGTTCATGATCGCGGTCATGCCGAACTCGCGCACGCCGTAGAACAGGTAGTTGCCGCTGGCGTCCTTGGCGTCCACGCCCTTGCAGCCCTTCCACAGGGTCAGGTTGGAGCCGGCCAGGTCGGCCGAGCCGCCCAGCAGTTCCGGCAGCAGCGGGCCGAAGGCGTTCAGGGTGTTCTGGCTGGCCTTGCGGCTGGCGATGGTTTCACCCTTGGCGGCGACGTCGGCGATGTAGGCCTGGGCCTTCTCGGCGAAGTCGGCCGGCAGCTCGCCGCTCACGCGACGCTTGAACTCGGCAGCCAGCGCCGGGTGCGCCTGGGCGTAGGCGTCGAAACGCTGGTTCCAGTCGGCTTCGGCTTGCGCGCCGGCCTGCTTGGCGTCCCACTCGGCGTAGATGTCGGCTGGGATCTCGAACGGACCGTGGGCCCAGTTCAACGCCTGACGCGTCAGGGTGATTTCGTCGTTGCCCAGCGGCGCGCCGTGGCAGTCTTCCTTGCCCTGCTTGTTCGGCGAGCCGAAGCCGATGGTGGTCTTGCAGCAGATCAGGGTCGGACGGTCGCTCTTGCGAGCGGTCTCGATGGCGGTCTTGATCTCGTCGGCGTCATGGCCGTCGACGTTGCGGATGACCTGCCAGTTGTAGGCCTCGAAGCGCGCCGGGGTGTCGTCGGTGAACCAGCCGTGGACTTCGCCGTCGATGGAGATGCCGTTGTCGTCGTAGAAGCCGATCAGCTTGTTCAGGCCCAAGGTGCCGGCCAGGGAGGCCACCTCGTGGGAGATGCCTTCCATCAGGCAGCCGTCGCCCATGAACACGTAGGTGTGGTGATCGACGATGGCGTGGCCGTCACGGTTGAACTGGTCGGCCATGATCTTTTCGGCGATGGCGAAGCCCACGGCGTTGGCCAGGCCCTGACCCAGCGGGCCGGTGGTGGTCTCGATGCCTGCGGTGTAGCCGTACTCGGGGTGGCCCGGGGTGCGGCTGTGCAGCTGGCGGAAGCCCTTGAGGTCGTCGATCGACAGGTCGTAGCCGGTCAGGTGCAGCAGCGAGTAGATGAGCATCGAGCCATGCCCGTTCGACAGCACGAAGCGATCGCGGTCGGCGAACTTGGGATTGCTCGGGTTGTGCTTCAGGTAATCACGCCACAGAACCTCGGCGATATCGGCCATGCCCATCGGGGCACCTGGGTGGCCGCTGTTGGCTTTTTGCACGGCATCCATGCTGAGTGCACGAATTGCGTTAGCACGCTCACGACGGCTAGGCATCGCTGATCTCCTGGGGCTTTGTAAAAGGTGATGGAACAAAATGACGTCCATTTTCGCCCACGTTGCCCCTCCGGAGCAATGACGGATGGTCGCACCACCGCAATTATCCGGTCCGACGCCCCTGTGAACGCCCCGAAGACCGCCCACCGCGCGCCTGCAACGGCAATATCAAAACTTTTTGATATTGCCGTTGCAGGCGCGTCCACCTCTGTCTAGACTGCGACACCATGAGCCTTTCGACCCCAGCCCCGCCCCTGCGGCATCGCGACGACCTCACTGCCCTGTGCAAGGCCGGTGGCGATCCCCTGCGGCTGAACGTGCTGCGCGCCCTGGCCAGCGATTCCTTCGGCGTGCTGGAGCTGGCGCAGATCTTCGACATCGGTCAGTCCGGCATGAGCCACCACCTCAAGGTGCTGGCCCAGGCCGAGCTGGTGGCGACGCGGCGCGAGGGCAATGCCATCTTCTATCGCCGCGCCTTGCCCGACTCGGCACGCGCCGGCGGCCGCCTGCACGCGGCCTTGCTCGACGAAGTGGACGATCTCGCCCTGGCCCACGAGGTGCAGGCGCGCATCGCCCAGGTGCAGCACCGTCGTGCGCTGACCAGCCAGGACTTCTTCCTGCGCGTCGAAGAACGCTTCCGCGCCCAGCAAGACCTGATCGCCGGCCTGCCGCAGTACCGCGAGAGCCTGCTGGCCCTGCTCGACAAGCTGGCATTCGACGCCACGGCCAGCGCGCTGGAGATCGGCCCGGGCGATGGCGGCTTCCTGCCGGACCTGGCCCGCCGCTTCGCGCACGTCACGGCGCTGGACAACAGCCCGACCATGCTCGACCTGGCGCGCCAGGTCTGCCTGCGCGAGCAGCTGGACAACGTCGAGCTGCGCTTGGGCGATGCGCTCACCGTCACCGAGGTGACGGCCGATTGCGTCGTGCTGAACATGGTGCTGCACCATTTCGACGACCCGGCACGCGCCCTGGCGGCGCTGGCCGGGTGCGTCAAGGCAGGCGGCAGCCTGCTGGTCACCGAGTTGTGCAGCCACGATCAGGCCTGGGCCCGCGAGGCCTGTGGCGATCTGTGGCTGGGCTTTGAACAAAGCGAACTGGCCTGCTGGGCCACGGCAGCAGGGCTGACGCCTGGCGACAGCCTGTATGTCGGACTGCGTAACGGTTTCCAGCTCCAGGTCCGACATTTCCAGCGACCTGCTGGCGACACTCACCATCGGTAAATTTTAGGAACCCGTCGAGATGAGCGAATACTCCCTTTTTACATCCGAGTCCGTGTCTGAAGGCCATCCGGACAAGATCGCCGACCAGATTTCCGATGCGGTGCTCGATGCCATCATCACCCAGGACAAGTTCGCCCGCGTGGCCTGCGAGACCCTGGTCAAGACCGGCGTCGCCATCATCGCCGGCGAAGTCACCACCTCGGCCTGGGTCGACCTCGAAGACATCGTGCGCAAGGTGATCGTCGACATCGGCTACGACAGCTCCGACGTCGGCTTCGACGGCGCCACCTGCGCGGTGATGAACATCATCGGCAAGCAGTCCGTGGACATCGCCCAGGGCGTGGACCGCTCCAAGCCGGAAGACCAGGGCGCAGGCGACCAGGGCCTGATGTTCGGGTACGCCAGCAACGAGACCGACGTGCTGATGCCGGCGCCGATCTGCTTCTCGCACCGTCTGGTCGAGCGCCAGGCCGAGGCCCGCAAGTCCGGCCTGCTGCCATGGCTGCGCCCGGATGCCAAGTCGCAGGTCACCTGCCGCTACGACGGTGGCAAGGTGGTCGGCATCGACGCGGTCGTGCTGTCCACCCAGCACAACCCTGAAGTGTCCCAGAAGGACCTGCAGGAAGCGGTGATGGAGCTGATCGTCAAGCACACCCTGCCGGCCGAGCTGCTGCACAAGGACACGCGCTTCCACATCAACCCGACCGGCCAGTTCATCATCGGTGGCCCGGTGGGCGACTGCGGCCTGACCGGCCGCAAGATCATCGTCGACAGCTACGGCGGCATGGCGCGCCACGGCGGCGGTGCGTTCTCCGGCAAGGACCCGTCCAAGGTCGACCGCTCGGCCGCCTACGCCGGGCGCTACGTGGCCAAGAACATCGTTGCCGCCGGCCTGGCCGAGCGCTGCGAGATCCAGGTGTCCTACGCCATCGGCGTGGCCCAGCCTACGTCCATCTCGCTGAACACCTTCGGCACTGGCAAGGTCTCCGACGAGAAGATCGTCCAGCTGGTTCGTGAATGCTTCGACCTGCGTCCGTACGCGATCACCACCATGCTCGACCTGCTGCACCCGATGTACCAGGAAACCGCAGCCTACGGTCACTTCGGCCGCACGCCGCAGGAAAAGACCGTGGGTGACGACACCTTCACCACCTTCACCTGGGAACGCACCGACCGCGCCGAACAGCTGCGCACCGCTGCCGGCCTGTAAGCCGGACACCGGGTCACGAAGCCCTCTGCCGAGCGATCGGCAGGGGGCTTTTTCGTGTCATATCGCCTGACAACTTCGGCCAGCGCCTCGAGCGGCGAGCGTCTAGCCTGAACGGCCTCGACCACAGGGCAAGGATGCCATGTCATGGGATACACCCGCCTGCTGACGCTCTGCACGGCGCTTGCGCTGCTTCCGACCTGGGCCGCGGCCTGCCCGGCCTGGCCGATGCCACGCGCAGAGGCCGAGGTGCAGCGGCTGCGCGACACCCTCAGGCAATGGGACGATCGGTACCATCGGCTCGGTCAGGCCCCGGTGGCCGACACGCTCTACGACCAGAGCCGCCAGCGACTGGACTGGCTGGCCCGCTGCTTCGACCTCGACGTGCGTGACACGCCGCTGGCCAGCGCACGCGGGCCGGTCGCCCACCCGGTCCCGCACACGGGCGTCGACAAGCTGGCCGACGAGGCTGCGGTGCGACGCTGGCTGCAGGGCAGGCAGGCGGTCTGGATCCAGCCCAAGGTCGATGGCGTGGCCGTCACCCTGGTCTACCGCCAGGGCAGGCTGGTCCGCCTGATCAGCCGCGGCGACGGCCTTCACGGGCATGACTGGAGCCGGCATCTGCCCCACCTGCCCGCCCTGCCCCATCACCTGTCCGAGCCGCTCGACCTGGTGGTGCAGGGCGAGCTGTACGCGTACCTGCCCGGCCATGTCCAGGCGCGGGCCGGCAGCCTGAACGCACGCGCCCGGGTCGCCGGGCTGATGGCGCGCCGGCAGATGACCGACGCCGAGGGCGACCACATTCGCCTGTTCGTCTGGGCGTGGCCCGACGGCCCTGCTACGCAGACCGAACGCCAGGCCCGCCTGGCCGCGCTGGGCTTCACCGACAGCGCACGCTTCAGCGTGCCGGTCAGCGACCTGGCCCAGGCCGCGCACTGGCGCGATCACTGGTATCGCACGCCGCTCCCCTTCGCGACCGATGGTGTCATCCTGCGCCAGGGCGTTCGCCCACCCGCCGCGCGCTGGCGCCCTGGGACCTCTCACTGGATCGCCGCCTGGAAACACCCCATCACCCAGGCATTGGCCGACGTGCGCGCCGTCGATTTCAGGGTCGGCCGCACAGGACGAATCACGCCGGTGCTGCAGCTGATCCCGGTGACGCTGGACGATCGCCGCGTGACCCAGGTCAGCGTCGGCTCGCTGGCCCGCTGGCGGCGCCTGGACATTCGCCCGGGCGATCAGGTCGCCATCAGTCTGGCCGGGTTGACCACTCCGCGCCTGGACGAGGTGGTGCATCGCAGCACCGAGCGCAGGCCGCTGAACGTACCGGACCCGGCGCACCATCACCCGTTGAGCTGCTGGCAGGCCAGCGAAGCGTGCCGCGAACAGTTTCTGGCACGCCTGGTCTGGCTGACCGGCAGGCAGGGGCTGGACCTGCCAGGTACCGGGCACGGCACGTGGTCTGCCCTGCTCGATCATGGGCAGGTCACGTCGCTGGTCGACTGGCTGGCGCTCGATCGCGACGCGCTGCTGCGTGTGCCGGGAATCAGCGACCGGCGCGCCGACCGCTTGCTGGCGGCGTTCGCCAAGGCGCGGGCGCAGCCGTTCGAACGCTGGGTACGGGCACTGGGCGCCCCGGTGCCAACGACGCTGCCCCTGGCACCAGGCTGGCAACGCCTGGCGGCGCAGACCCCGGCGCACTGGCGCGCCCGTGCGGGGGTCGGCGAGGCACGCGCTCGGCAATTGCACGCTTTTTTCAATGACGAGCAGGTCGCTGCGCTGGCGGCCCAGCTCAGGGCACAGGCGATCGAGGGTTTCTAATTTCGCCAGATCAGGGCAGCATTCGTCTCTTTGTCGCCCCGTCCCACTGGAGCCCGCCATGACATCGCTCTCACGCCTCACCCTGTCCGCCCTGCTGGGGCTGCTCGCCACGGGCGCGCTGGCCGCCGAACCCGAATCGGACCTGACAGGGTGCGCAGCCAAGCGCCAAGCCATCGAAGCCCGTATCGACCAGGCGCGTGCCAGCGATGACCACACCCCGCTCGACGGCCTGCAGCAAGCGCGCGAGCAGGTCGAGACCCACTGCAGCGAGAATGCCTTGCGCAAGGCCCGCGAGCAGAAGGTGCTCGATGCCCGCCACGAGGTGACACAGCGCAAGAAGGACCTGGACAAGGCGATGAAGAAAGGCGACCCGGAACGGATCAACAAGCGCAAGGAGAAACTGTCGGACGCCAACAAGGCGTTGCAGGACGCCCTTCAGGACCTCGAGCGTTGACACCAGGCGTCTCTGCGTCCCATCGCTTGTAGGACTTTTCTGAACAAGTCTTGGGCTTCGTCCACATGCGTAGCAGGGCATCTAGAATCCAGGCAGGATCTTGAAAAACCTTGTCAAACTTGCCTGAACTGGAGGCGCGCATGAAACGCTTTTCTTCCCTGTTGCTGATCACCTGGATGGGCCTGGGCGCAGCGTCGCTGCAGGCGGCAGAGCCCGCTCCCGGCCTGAAGGGCTGTGCTGCCAAGCAGGATGCCATCGAAAAAGAACTTCGACAGGCCAAGGAACAGGGTCACCTGTTCAAGGTGTCCGGCTTGCAGAAAGCCCTGAAGGAAAACCAGGCGCACTGCACCGACGACGGGCTGCGTCAGTCGCGCCAGGCCGAGGTGCGCAAGGCACAGGCCGAGATCGACGAACGCGAGGCCGACCTGGCGGCCGCCCAGGCCAAGGGCGATACCAAGAAGATCGAAAAGCGTCGGCAGAAGCTCGACGAGGCACGCGCCGAGCTGGAGGAGGCCAAGCGGCAGCTGGACCAGTGAGCCATCCGGCTTGCAGTCGGCGGCCGAATCGCCCGCAACGCGCGAGAAGAATGGCGCCGAGGCTTGCGCTGGCCAGGGGGTGCGTTAGGATCGTCGGGCCAGCGGCGGTCACGTGAAACCGCTGGTTTCACGATTGTCCTCGACGAACGACAGCGGCAGGCCACGTTCCTGACCGCTCAAGGAAGCCTCCATGATTTCTGTTTTGCGCCCACTGGCCTGGGCGCTTCCCGTGCTGGCCCTGTTGGCCGGTTGCAACGGCAACGACAACGACAAGACCCCTGCCCAGCCTCACGCCCTCGCCACCTATGTCCCGGCGGCCTGGCAAGACCTGCCTGCCGTCAGTGAAGATGACCTGCTGGCAGGCTTCCAGGCCTGGCGCACCGGCTGCGAGAAGCTTGCCCGCAATCCGGTCTGGTCCCCGGTGTGCGAAGCGGCGAGCTCCGTCCCGGCCGACCCTGCCCAGGTTCGCGCGTTCGTGCAGCAGCGCTTGCAGGTGTATGGCCTGCGCTCGGCGCAGAACAGCGCCGACGGCCTGATCACCGGCTATTACGAGCCCATCTATTACGGCAGCCTGGAAAAAGCAGGGGCCGCCCACGTGCCGGTCTACGGCGTGCCGCCCGACATGGTCACCGTGGACCTGGCCAGCGTCTACCCCGAGCTCAAGGGCAAGCGCCTGCGTGGCCGGCTTGAAGGCAATGTGCTCAAGCCATACGACACCGCCGACAAGATCTACCGCTCGGGTGCACAGGCCCCGGTTCTGGCCTGGCTCACCGACCCGATGGACCTGCAGTTCCTGCAGATCCAAGGATCGGGGCGCATCCAGCTCGCCGACGGCCGCCTGCTGCGGGTCGGTTACGCCGACCAGAACGGCCACCCTTACCGGCCAATCGGTCGCTGGCTGGTCGAGCAAGGCGAGCTGAAGAAGGAAGAAGTGACCATGGGCGCCATCCATGCCTGGGCTCAGGCCCATCCTGAGCGCGTGCCGGAGCTGTTGGCGAGCAACCCCAGCTACGTGTTCTTCAGCACGCGCCCGGACAGCAACGAGGGGCCACGCGGTTCGCTCAACGTCCCGCTGACCGCTGGCTACAGCGTGGCCATCGACCGCAAGGTGATCCCGCTGGGCAGCTTGCTGTGGTTGTCGACGACGCGTCCCGATGGCAGTCCGGTGGTACGCCCGGTGGCGGCCCAGGACACCGGCGGTGCCATCACGGGCGAAGTGCGCGCCGACCTGTTCTGGGGGACCGGCCCCGTGGCGGGGCAACTGGCCGGCGACATGAAGCAGAAAGGCCAGATCTGGCTGCTCTGGCCCAAAGGCGCGCCACTGCCGGACGTGCCTGTGGCGCCTTGACGTCGGGCGGTCAGACCGACACGACGAAGAACGCCACGACGATAGCCAGCCCGGCGGCCCAGACCAGCGAGCGCAGCGCGGCCCAATCCGCCAGGTAGCAGATGATGTAGAGCAGGCGGCTGGTGATGTAGAGCACGCCCAGCACGTCCTGGGTGACCTGGTCCGCGTGGCCGACCAGGTCGGCCACCAGCACGGCGGCGATGAACGGCGGCAGTGCTTCGTGACTGTTCTGCTGCGCCGCGTGGGCACGGCGTGGCAACCCTTCCAGCGAATCGAGAAAACCGCGTGGATCATGGTTGTCCTTCATGCCGAAACGACCGCTGCTGAGCTTGGCGATCAGCGTGCAGACCAGCGGCAGGAAAATCGCGACCAGCACGCACCACAGGGCAACGGTCATGGCAGAGTCCTCTGAAACGGATAGGCAAACGGGGGCGGCCCGGTCTTCGGGACCTGCTTGCAGCTAGGAGTACTGGCCGACGAAAAAGGTTCTAGTGGCGTACCGGTGCTGAACGTTCCGTGGAATTCTGGTCATAAGCTGTGCCCCGAACCGTGGTAAAGGTCATCCAACGATTGCCTGAGTCATTCGGGCAACGAATTGGAATCCACTGTTACAGGAACCGGGATGCTTGAGCTTGTCGCTGCGTTTATCTGCCTGACCACCCTCCTCACCTACGTCAACTACCGGTTCATCGGCCTGCCGCCCGCCATCGGCGTGATGGTCACGGCGCTGCTGTTCTCCCTATGCCTGCAAGGGCTGAGCCTGATCGGCTACCCAGGGCTGGAAGAGCGCGTCGAAAGCCTGATGAACCAGATCGACTTCAATGACCTGCTGATGCACTGGATGCTGGCCTTCCTGCTGTTCGCCGGCGCCTTGCACGTGAACCTGGCGGACCTGCGCAGCTATCGCTGGCCGATCGGCCTGCTGGCCACGGTGGGTGTGCTGATCGCCACGGTGGTGATCGGCTACCTGGCGCACTGGGTCTTCGCCCTGTTCGGCTGGCACGTCAGCCTGATCTACTGCCTGCTGTTCGGCGCGCTGATCTCGCCCACCGACCCCATCGCCGTGCTCGGCGCCCTGCGGACCGCCAATGCGTCCAAGCCGCTGAAGACCACCATCGTTGGAGAGTCGCTGTTCAACGATGGCACGGCGGTAGTGGTGTTCACCGTGCTGCTGGGCATCATTCAGCTGGGCGAGACGCCGAGCATGGCCGACACCGCGCTGCTGTTCGTTCGCGAAGCCATCGGCGGGATCGTCTTCGGAGGTGTGCTGGGCTACGTCACCTACCGCATGATCAAGAGCGTGGAGCAGTACCAGGTCGAGGTCATGCTCACCCTGGCACTGGTCATCGGCGGTTCGGCGATGTGCTACGAGCTGCATGTCTCGGCGCCGATCGCCATGGTGGTGGCGGGACTGATCATCGGTAACCTGGGCCGCAACCTGGCGATGAACGACATGACCCGGCGCTACATGGACGGCTTCTGGGAGTTGATCGACGACATGCTCAACGCCCTGCTCTTCGCGCTGATCGGCCTGGAGCTGCTGTTGCTGCCGTTCAACTGGCTGCACGTCGCAGCGGCGAGCGTCCTGGCCGTGGCCATCCTGCTGTCGCGCATGCTCACCGTGGCGCCCGCGATCCTGCTCCTGCGCCGCTGGCGCAGCGTGCCCCAGGGCACCATCCGCGTGCTCACCTGGGGTGGCCTACGCGGCGGGGTATCGGTGGCGCTGGCGCTGTCGTTGCCGATGGGCGAGGAACGTGACCTGCTGCTGAGCATCACCTACATCGTGGTGTTGTCGTCGATCCTGATACAGGGGTTGTCGATCGGCCGCGTGGTGCGTGGGGTGACGCGCCAGCCTGATTGAATAAGTGGGGCTGTCCTTGTGGGCCCTGCGGGCCCAATCGCGGCACGGGGGCCGCTCCCACATGGGCCGCGACTGCCTGGACCACTACGATGAATGAGCGGCCCCTGCGCCGCGATTGGGCCCGCCAGGGCCCACCCTGCGTACTTGGCAGAAACCACAGGATCTCCCACATGGGCCGCGACTGCCTGGACCCCTGCGGTGGGTGTAGGAGCGGCCCCTGCGCCGCGATTGGGCCGACAGGGCCCACCCTGCGTACTTGGCAGAAACCACAGGATCTCCCACATGGGCCGCGACTGCCTGGACCCCTGCGGTGGGTGTAGGAGCGGCCCCTGCGCCGCGATTGGGCCCGCCAGGACCCACCCTGCGTACTTGGCAGAAACCACAGGATCTCCCACATGGGCCGCGACTGCCTAGACCACTGCGATGAATGTAGGAGTCCGCCCACGCCTGGAACGCGCCCCTACACCAACGCCGTATCGAACTGGTCGTCGATGTACTTGATCTTCGTCCGCCCATGGGGCGCCGGCAGACCATCTTCGCCGAGGTTGACGAAGACCATGCGGTCGACGGTCAGGATGCTCTTGCGGGTGATCTTGTTGCGCACTTCGCAGCGCAGGGTGATCGAGGTCCGGCCGAACTCGGTGGCGGTGATGCCCAGCTCGATGATGTCGCCCTGACGCGAGGCACTGACGAAGTTGATCTCGGACATGTACTTGGTGACCACGCGCTGGTTGCCCAGCTGGACGATGGCGTAGATCGCCGCCTCTTCGTCGATCCAGCGCAGCAGGCTGCCGCCGAACAAGGTGCCGTTGGGGTTGAGGTCTTCAGGTTTCACCCATTTGCGGGTATGGAAATTCATGCGTGCTCCTCGTCGCTGGCCTGTCGTGGAAGCATCATGGCAGAGCCCTCGGTGTGACTCCATTGAAGATCGACCATCGTCTCGATAGTCGACGGAAAGCCTTGGGTCGGCGCCCAAGCGCGGGTATAATCGACGCCGTTTCACATGGCCGCCCAGTGCGCCATGCCCGCCACCCGGCCGAGGGGCGCTGCAGCAGGTTCGACCTGTCAGGCTCGGTCGGGGCGTTGTCCGTCTCGCGGACGCTCAAACGCACAACGGCGCCCATTCGCTATCACGAATGGAGGCTCTCAATGAGCGCTGTAGACATGCCCGCAGGTTTTTCCGATTTCAAGGTCGCCGACATTTCCCTGGCCGGCTGGGGCCGTCGCGAGATCATCATCGCCGAATCGGAAATGCCCGCACTGATGGGCCTGCGCCGCAAGTACCAGGGTGAGCAACCGCTCAAGGGCGCGCGCATCCTCGGCTGCATCCACATGACCATCCAGACCGCCGTGCTGATCGAGACCCTGACCGCGCTGGGCGCCGAAGTGCGCTGGTCGTCCTGCAACATCTTCTCGACCCAGGACCAGGCCGCTGCTGCCATCGCTGCCGCCGGCATCCCGGTGTTCGCCTGGAAGGGCGAGACCGAGCAGGAGTACGAGTGGTGCATCGAGCAGACCATCCTCAAGGACGGCCAGCCATGGGACGCCAACATGGTCCTGGACGACGGCGGTGACCTGACCGAGATCCTGCACCACAAGTACCCGGCCATGCTGGACAAGATCCACGGCGTGACCGAAGAGACCACCACCGGCGTGCACCGCCTGCTGGACATGCTGGCCAAGGGCGAGCTGAAGGTCCCGGCGATCAACGTCAACGACTCGGTCACCAAGAGCAAGAACGACAACAAGTACGGTTGCCGTCACAGCCTCAACGACGCCATCAAGCGCGGCACCGACCACCTGCTGTCGGGCAAGCAGGCCCTGGTGATCGGCTACGGCGACGTGGGCAAGGGCTCGGCCCAGTCCCTGCGTCAGGAAGGCATGATCGTCAAGGTCACCGAAGTCGACCCGATCTGCGCCATGCAGGCCTGCATGGACGGCTACGAAGTGGTCTCGCCCTTCAAGGACGGCATCAACACCGGTACCGAAGACGGCATCAACCGTGACCTGCTCGGCCGCATCGACCTGATCGTCACCACCACCGGTAACGTCAACGTCTGCGACGCGAACATGCTCAAGGCGCTGAAAAAGCGTGCCGTGGTCTGCAACATCGGCCACTTCGACAACGAGATCGACACCGCCTTCATGCGCAAGCACTGGGCCTGGGAAGAGGTCAAGCCGCAGGTGCACAAGATCCACCGCACCGGCCATGGCGATTTCGACCCGCAGAACGACGACTACCTGATCCTGCTGGCCGAAGGCCGCCTGGTGAACCTGGGCAACGCCACGGGCCACCCAAGCCGGATCATGGACGGCTCGTTCGCCAACCAGGTGCTGGCCCAGATCTTCCTGTTCGAGCAGAAGTACGCCGACCTGTCGACCGAGCGCAAGGCCGAACGCCTGACCGTCGAAGTCCTGCCGAAGAAGCTCGATGAAGAAGTGGCGCTGGAGATGGTGCGCGGCTTCGGCGGCGTGGTCACCCAACTGACCCCGCAACAGGCCGAGTACATCGGCGTGACCGTCGAAGGGCCGTTCAAGCCGGAAGCCTACCGCTACTAAGGCGCTGCGCGTCGAGGGGCAAGCTGCACGCTGTACGCGTCGATCGTGACGCGAGCAGTGGCGGCTTGTCCCTGCCCCTCAAGCGCCGCGTTCGGCTTTTACGTGCAGCTTGCAGCCCACCGCTTGAAGCTGAAGGAAGACCCCATGTCAGATAAACGCAGTTACAGCTTCGAATTCTTCCCGACCAAGACCGAAGCCGGCCATGAAAAACTGATGGGTGTCGCCCGTCAGCTGGCCACGCTGAACCCTGAATTCTTCTCCTGCACCTACGGTGCCGGTGGCTCCACCCGCGACCGTACGCTCAACACCGTGTTGCAACTCGAACACGAGGTGAAGATCCCGGCCGCGCCTCACCTGTCCTGCGTCGGCGACAGCAAGGTCGAATTGCGCGCCCTGCTCGAGCAGTACAAGCAGGCCGGCATCCAGCGCATCGTCGCCCTGCGCGGCGACCTGCCGTCAGGCATGGGCATGTCGTATGGCGAGCTGCGCTACGCCAGCGACCTGGTGGCGTTCATTCGCCAGGAAACCGGCGATCACTTCCGCCTGGAAGTCGCGGCCTACCCCGAGATGCACCCGCAGGCCCGTGACTTCGAGAGCGACCTGAGCAACTTCGTGCGCAAGGTCAAGGCCGGTGCCGACAGTGCGATCACCCAGTACTTCTTCAACGCCGACAGCTATTTCTATTTCGCCGAGCGCGTGCAGAAGATGGGCGTGGACATCCCGCTGATCCCAGGCATCATGCCGATCACCAACTACAGCAAGCTGGCACGCTTCTCCGATGCGTGCGGTGCCGATATCCCGCGCTGGATTCGCAAGCAGCTGGAAGCCTATGGTGACGACGTGCGCAGCATCCAGGCCTTCGGCGAAGAGGTGATGACCCGCATGTGCGAACAATTGCTCGCAGGGGGTGCACCTGGCCTGCATTTCTACACGTTGAACCAGGCCGAGGCCAGCATGGCCATCTGGAACAACCTGCAGCTGCCACGCTGAACCGTTCGTCACGTTCGCCTACGGCCGAACGTGACGCGCTGCACGTCCTGGTTTCATGCCTCTGGCCCTGATCGATCATCCATCGTACTCTGCCGCGATGCCCCATTTCGCACGTCTTCTCTGGATCACCCTGCTCGTCCTGCTGAGTGCGGGCGCCCATGCCGAGCGCCTGCGCATCGTCAGCGACGACTGGGCACCCTATATCCACCTGCAGGCCGGCCAGCCGACGGGCGTGCATCAGCGCCTGGCGACCGAGGTCTTTCGTCGTCTCGGCATCGAGGTGGACTGGCAGTTCATGCCGTGGCGCCGCTGCCTGGCCATGGTCCAGCAAGGCCAGGCCGATGGTGTGCTCGATGCACTCAGGACACCCGAGCGTGAGCACTACCTGATCTACGCGCCGGAGCCGCTCTCGCAGGTGGAGTTCGTGCTGTTCCAGTCGCGTGCCCGCCCTCACCCGGCCCATCGCCTGGAAGACCTGGCAGGGCTGTTGATCGGCACCTCGCCCGATTACGACTATGGCCAGGCGTTCAACACCTCGACGCTCTTTCGCCGGGAAACGGCGCAGACCCACGAGGCCAATTTCGGCAAATTGCTGCTCGGGCGCATCGATCTGCTGGTCACGGACCGCCGTGTCGGGCACTATCTGGTCCAGCAGATGGGCATTGCCGACTCGGTCGAGATGCTGCCCCTGCTGATCCGTCGTCGCCCCCAGTACCTGGCACTGGGGGTTCGACCCGGCGCTGAACGATTGGCGCAACGGTTTGCCGAAGAGTTGCAGCGCCTGCGGCAGGAGCCTGGTTTCCAGGCCTTCGAACTGCCCGAGTACGTCAGCGCGCTTCCCGATGCCATTGAGCAGCAGGAAAGCGGCACACCGTGAATGCTCTGTTATACTCCGACCTTCCCGCCTAGGCTCACGCCCGGACGCTCGGTCTCGCAACAGGCATTCGAACGGCAATGACACGCGGCTCGCGTCGTCGCGCCACCGTTGATTGCATCGAAAGACCCAGCAGTACCGGACGCGATCGCATCCCTCGATGCCCATCGCGCCAGGCACGATCATCCCATAGGGCTCAGCCCCCACTAGAACAGGATTGCCCATGTCCTTCGCCTCCCTCGGTCTCTCCGAGGCTCTAGTCCGCGCTATCGAGGCTGCGGGCTACACCCAGCCGACCCCCGTGCAACAGCGGGCGATTCCCGCCGTGTTGCAAGGCCGCGACCTGATGGTCGCCGCCCAGACAGGGACGGGTAAAACCGGCGGCTTTGCCCTGCCGATTCTCGAGCGCCTGTTCCCGGAGGGTCATCCGGACAAATCGCAACGCCACGGCCCGCGCCAGCCGCGTGTCCTGGTCCTGACACCGACCCGCGAGCTCGCGGCCCAGGTACACGACAGCTTCAAGCTCTACGCCCGCGACCTCAAGTTCGTCAGCGCCTGCATCTTCGGCGGCGTCGGCATGAACCCGCAGGTACAGGCCATGGCCAAGGGTGTGGACGTGCTGGTGGCCTGCCCAGGCCGTCTGCTCGACCTGGCCGGCCAAGGCAGCGTCGACCTCTCGCGCGTCGAGATCCTGGTGCTCGACGAAGCCGACCGCATGCTCGACATGGGCTTCATCCATGACGTGAAGAAGGTCCTGGCCCGCTTGCCGGCCAAGCGCCAGAACCTGCTGTTCTCGGCGACCTTCTCCAAGGACATCACCGAGCTGGCCGACAAGCTGCTGCACAACCCCGAGCGCATCGAGGTCACGCCGCCGAACACCACGGTCGAGCGCATCGAGCAGCGAATCTACCGCCTGGCCGCCAGTCACAAGCGTGCCCTGCTGGCCCACCTGATCACGTTGGGGGCCTGGGAGCAGGTGCTGGTGTTCACCCGCACCAAGCACGGCGCCAACCGCCTGGCCGAATACCTCGAGAAGCATGGCCTGACCGCTGCCGCGATCCACGGCAACAAGAGCCAGAACGCGCGCACCAAAGCCCTGGCCGACTTCAAGGCCAACAGCGTGCGCGTCCTGGTGGCCACCGACATCGCCGCACGCGGCCTGGACATCGACCAGCTGCCTCACGTGGTGAACTTCGAGCTGCCGAACGTCGAGGAAGACTACGTGCACCGCATCGGCCGTACGGGCCGCGCGGGCCGCTCCGGTGAAGCCATCTCCCTGGTGTCGCCGGACGAAGAGAAGCTGCTCAAGAGCATCGAGCGCGTCACGCGTCAGCGCATTCCGGATGGCGACTGGATGGGCTTCGATGCCAGCCAGGTGGAAGCCGAAAAACCAGAAGTCCGTGAACGCCAGCCGCAAGGCCGTGGCGGGCGCAACCAGCCTCGCAACGAGGATGCAGGCGGACGAAAGGACAAAGGCAAGGACAAGGGCAAGGCGCGTCAAGGCACTGCCAAGGCATCGGCCGAGAAGACCGAGAGGACCGAGCGTAGCGACAAGCCGGCCTCCGAGGGTCGTCCTGCCCGCAAGCCGCGCGACAACAAGCCACGCCAGCCATCGTCCGGCAAACCGCAAGACGGTGCCCAGGCCGTGCGCAGCGACCGCGACCCGGAAGTGTTCCTGGACGATGACGTGGACAACTTCGGTAACCGTGCCGACTACGTCAGCCCTTACCAGAACCGCAACCAGGGCCGTAACCGTGGCAAGTCCGGTGGTGGCCAGGGTCAAGGTCAAGGCGCACCGCGGACCCCCGCCGGTGGCCAGGGCCGTGCGACCAATGCGCCGCGTAGCAACGGCGGTGGCGGCACGAACGGTGGCGACAAGCGCCCACGCAACAATGGCGGCGCACGTCGTGACAATGCCCCCGCACGCAATCGGCCGGCCGGTGGCCGTGAGGACTTGAACCGGCAGGAGCCGGCAGTCCGTAGCCCACGCGAGCCGCAACACCAGCCCGTGATCATCCGCAAGGAATCCAAGCTCGACCGTTACCCGACGCCCGAGCAGCTGGATGACGCCCCTGGGCGTCCACGGGGCGAGCGTCCGGCCTTGCTGACCCGCAAGGGCTAAGCAGACCACGCCAGCCTGGCAAGGGCTGGCGAAACGACGCGCAATGAAAAGGCCAGTGGGCTCACGCCCACTGGCCTTTCGTGCATCTGGCGTCAGGCGTCGGCGCAAGCAGGGTTTCTGCTGGCAACGCCTTGCTCAGGTCACTTCTGCTTCACGCCTTCCAGGCTGATGTCCAGATCCAGCGTCTGGGAGGTCGGGCCTGGGCCCTTGATCCCGAAGTCGTTCAGGTTCAGCGTGGTCTTGGCGTTGAAGCCTGCACGCTCGCCACCCCATGGGTCCTTGCCTTCGCCGTTGAACACGGCCTTGAAGGTGACCGGCTTGGTCACGCCGTGCAGCGTCAGGTCGCCGGTCACGTCGGCCGTCTTGTCACCGGTCGACTTGACGGCGGTCGAGACGAACTTCGCGTCCGGGTACTGGCTCACGTCCAGGAAATCTTTGCTGGCGATGTGCTTGTCACGCTCGGCATGGTTGGACCACAGGCTGGCCGTCTTCAGGTCGACGCTGATCTTGCTCGCCTCGGGCTTGGCGCTGTCCCAGCTGAACGAGCCGTCGAAGTCCTTGAACGTGCCGTGGATGAAGCTGTAGCCCAGGTGGCTGATCTTCCAGTCGACGAAGGCATGCTGGCCTTCCTTGTCGATCTTGTAATCGGCGGCCATGGCCTGGCCAGCGGTGAACAGTGCAGTGCCGAGCGCCAGTGCGGCAAACGTCTTCTTCAACATCTTGAGGTCCTTCCTGTGCGAATGTAGGTTGAGCATCACGCCTTGCGGCCGAGCATGCGAAGCAACGTCGCGTCCCGGTCGACGAAATGATGTTTGAGTGCAGCCAGCCCATGCAGGCCGGCGAAGATCACCAGGCCCCAGGCCAGGTAAAGGTGGACGGTGCCCGCCGTGTCGGCCTGGTCGGGCAGGTTGCTGACCAGCGCCGGGACCTCGAACAGACCGAAGACCGGGATGCCGACGCCGTCGGCGGTAGAAATCAGATAGCCGGCCAGCATGACCGCGAACAGCCCCAGGTACAGCGCCAGGTGCCCGGCCTTGGCCGCCACGCGGGTGAAGCCGCCGTGACTGGGCAGCGCTGGCGGCGGCGGGCTGAGCAGGCGCCACACCACCCGCATCAGCATGACGGCCAGCAGGGTCAGGCCAATGCTCTTGTGCAGGTCCGGGCCGGCCTTGCGCCAGGGGTCGTAGTAATCCAGCCCGACCATCCACAGGCCGAGGCCGAACAAACTGAACACCGTGAGCGCCACGCTCCAGTGCAGCGCGATGCTGATCCAACCGTATCGAGAAGGCGTGTTACGCAGTTGCATGGGGGCGAGTTCCTGTGGGCACTGTGCATAGACTAGCGTTTGATAGATCGAATGAAAGCGCAAAAACCTGCTTCAAATGATCGACATTCACGATGTTGAGTCTCGTCACCGGCCATTAAGGAGACGTTAACCATAGCCCTTGCGCGAGTCGATGCAACAAGGGCGCTGAGGTTTTCAGCGCCCTTGTCCTGGGGAATCAGTTCACCGGAGCAGGTGAACCTTTGTGCGGCGCCGTGTGCTTCGTCGGCTTGGCCGGCGCCTTGTGGGTCGCCGGCGCCTTGTGAGGGGTCGCCTTGTGAGGGGCAGCCTGCTTGGCCGGTGCCGTCTTGACCGGCGTCTTCACATGACTCGACGCAGCCTTGCCCGGGGTTGCCTTGGGCGCTGCGACGGCGGGTGCGGGCGCTTGGGCAGCAGGCGTCGGGGTGCTTGCGGGCGCCTCGACCTTGGCCTCAGGCGCGGCAGGTGCCGGCGCCGGTGCAGGCGCCGCAGCCGGGGCTGGCGTCGTTCCACCCCAATGGAACAGCCGCTTGAAGAAGCCGGGTTTTTCCGGCTGGGCATCAGCAGCCTTGCCGGGAGCGGCCGGTGCTGCGTCAGGTGCGACCGCTTTCGGCGCCTCGGAAGACTTGCCCCAACCACCGAACAGCCTGGAGAAGAACCCACCCTGGCCTGTGGAAGCCGACGCCTTGGCTGCACCTGCGGCGGCCGCTGCGGCAACCGGCGCGGCCTTGACCGGGTCGAAGGACTTGCCCGCCGCCAGGTCCTGCACCTGGCTGGCGGCGCGCTGGCCACTGCGCAGGGCGCCTTCCAGCGTGCCGGGGTACAGTGCATCGGTGTGCTCGCCCGCGAAGGCGATGCGCTGCACGGGGCGCTCCCACAGCCGCCAGTACTTGCTGATCTGCCCAGGCCCGTAGGCCAGGTAGGCCCCGGCGGTATTGGCGTCGGTGCTGTAACGACGCACTTCGTAGCCGCTGAAGGCGCCACGCGCCTGGGGGTAGAAGGCATGGAAGCGGATCAGCACCTGGTCGACCATCTGCTTGTCGCCGAAGGCCTGCAACAGGCGTGCGTTGTCGCCGGACAGGTTGATGACCACATTCGCGCCGCCCTTGAGCGCCGGTTCGATCCAGAGCATGCCGAGCCCGGCGTTGCTGTAGATCTCGCCCGACATGCGGGCGCGGCTCTCCCACACCGGCTTCTTGAACTTCAGCAGCAACTGGTCGCGCCAGCCGTAGTTGGTCGCCTTGATCGCCGACACATGCTGATTGTCCAGCCCTGGGGTGACCTGGATCTTGGCCAGTGCACGCAGCGGCACAGCCATGACCACGTAGTCCGCCCGGTAGCCGACACCGCCGACCTTGACCGTGACGCCGTCCTTGTCCTGGTTGATCGAGCTGACCGGCGAGGTGGTCTTGAGGGTCTTGATCTGCTTGACGAACGCCTGGGCCAGCACCGGGCTGCCGCCGGGCAGACGCAAGGCGCGCAGGTCACGGTCATCGATGCCGCGGTAGACCCGCGCCTGCTGCGCGAAGTACAGCAGCGACAGGCGCGACGGCTCGTCGTAGCGGGTACGGATCTGCTGGTTGATCAGCTGCCGCGCGGTGACGGGCAGTTGCAGCTTGTCCAGCCAGCTGGACACGGTGATCTGGTCCAGGGCGAACAGGGTGCTGGTGGCCTTGGGGTTCAGGGGGTCGTCGATCGAGCGGGCCAGATCGTCCAGGGTCTTCTCGTAGCGCTTGATGGCCTCGGCCGTGGCCGGCTGCTTGACCGCCAGGTCGGCACTGCTCAGGTACTCGCCGTCGATCAGGTAGCCCGGGTTGCGGACGAACTCCGGCGCAGGCAGGGTCTGCAGCTTGAAACGGTCCAGGTAATGGTTGAGCACCGGCTGAACCTTGTCCTTGCCGATCCACTCGCTGGTGGCCAGGCCCGAACGGCCGCCCACGCTGGGCTTGGCCTCGAGCACGGTTACCTGCCAGCCCTTGTCCTGCAGTTCGACGGCGGCGGCCAGGCCTGCCAGCCCCCCGCCGACCACGATCGCAGTCTTGTCCTGGGCCAGCGCAACGCTGCCCGACATGCCAATCACTAACAATGCGCACACGCGCAGCCAACCACCAGCCATCTTTGCTGAACTCCGGTTCAAGGGCGATGAAGTCGAGGGCAGAACACCCTCTCGGGGGAAGAGAAGGGCGAAGAATACGCGAGGGCCACCATGCCTGCCAGCACGGCACATCCGATTGCGAGGCGATTGTGGGTTGTTCTGGCGCGGCGCATTGCATAGGCTTGCCGCGCATGTCCGCGCCACCTGCCAGGAGAACGACCATGGGCCTCAATCAACAGTGGATGCAACGCGACCTCGAGGTCCTGTGGCACCCCTGCACGCAGATGAAAGACCACGAGCGCCTGCCGCTGATCCCGATCAAGCGCGGCGAAGGTGTGTGGCTGGAGGACTTCGAAGGCAAGCGCTACCTGGACGCCGTGAGCTCCTGGTGGGTCAACGTCTTCGGGCATGCCAATCCGCGCATCAACCAGCGCATCAAGGACCAGGTCGACCAGCTCGAGCACGTCATCCTGGCCGGCTTCAGCCACCAGCCGGTGATCGAGTTGTCCGAACGTCTGGTGGCGCTGACCCCGACGGGCCTGGACCGGGTCTTCTATGCCGACAACGGCTCCTCGTGCATCGAGGTGGCGCTGAAGATGAGCTTCCACTACTGGCTCAACCGCGGCCAGCCGGACAAGAAGCGCTTCGTCACCCTGAGCAACAGCTACCACGGCGAGACCATCGCCGCCATGTCGGTGGGCGACGTGCCGCTGTTCACCGAGACCTACAAGGCCCTGCTGCTCGACACGATCAAGGTGCCCAGCCCGGACTGCTACCTGCGCCCCGAGGGCATGAGCTGGGAGGAGCACTCGCGCAACCTGTTCGCCGTCATGGAACAGACCCTGGCCGAGCACCATGCCAGCGTCGCCGCCGTGATCGTCGAGCCGTTGATCCAGGGTGCCGGTGGCATGCGCATGTACCACCCGGTCTACCTGCGCCTGCTGCGCGAAGCCTGCGACCGTTACGGCGTGCACCTGATCCACGACGAGATCGCCGTCGGCTTCGGTCGTACCGGGACGATGTTCGCCTGCGAACAGGCCGGGATCCGCCCGGACTTCCTGTGCCTGTCCAAGGCCCTGACCGGCGGCTACCTGCCGCTGGCCGCCTGCCTGACCACCGACGACGTCTACCAGGCCTTCTACGACGACTACCCGACGCTGCGCGCCTTCCTGCACTCGCACAGCTACACCGGCAACCCCCTGGCCTGCGCGGCGGCGCTGGCGACCCTGGACATCTTCGAGCAGGACCAGGTGATCGACGCCAACAAGGCGCTGGCCACGCGCATGGCCAGCGCCACCGCGCACCTGGTCGATCACCCGCACGTCGCCGAGGTACGCCAGACCGGCATGGCCCTGGCCATCGAAATGGTCCGGGACAAGGCCGGCAAGGTGGCCTACCCCTGGCAGGAGCGACGCGGCCTGAAGGTCTTCGAGCACGCTCTGAGCCGTGGCGCCCTGCTGCGCCCGCTGGGCAGCGTGGTCTATTTCCTGCCGCCTTACGTGATCACGCCGGAGCAGATCGATTTTCTGGCCGAAGTCGCCACCGAGGGGATCGACCTGGCCACTCGCGAGCGGGTCAGCGTGAGCGTGTCGGAGGGCTTCCACCCCGATTTTCGCGACCCAGGCTGAGGCGTCACCTGCGCGCCCCACCGACGATCCATCGGGCCTTCGGGCCCTTCAACCCTGTGAGCAGAGCCCCTTCATGAGAGTGTCCCGTTTCTTCATCGATGCTGCCCTGAGCCTTGGCGAGCATGACCTGCCCGAAGCCCAGGCGCACTACATCGGCCGCGTGCTGCGCCTGGCAGCCGGTGCCGCCGTACAGCTGTTCGACGGCAGCGGCCAGGAGTTTCGTGGCCAGGTGCTGGAGGTGGGCAAGAAAAGCGTGCGCGTGACGCTGGAGCAGGCCCTGCCGGGCCAGCCCGAGTCGCCGCTGCGCATTCACCTGGGCCAAGGGCTGTCACGGGGCGAGCGCATGGACTGGGCGATCCAGAAAGCCACCGAGCTGGGCGCCCAGGAGATCACGCCGATCGTCAGCGAACGCTGCGAAGTGCGCCTCAAGGATGAGCGGGCCGACAAGCGCATGGCCCATTGGCGCCAGGTGGCGATCAGCGCCTGCGAACAGTGCGGCCGCTCGACGCTGCCGGTGATCCATCCGCCGATGCCCCTGGCCGAGTGGATCGCCAGCACCGACGCCGACCTCAAGCTGGTCCTGCACCCGGTCGCCGAGCCTTTGACCACGCATGAGCGCCCTGCCCGGCTGGCCTTTCTGATCGGGCCGGAGGGGGGCTTGAGCGAGGCCGAGGTCGAGCAGGCCAAGGGCAAGGGGTTCCACGCCGCGCGCCTGGGGCCACGGGTCCTGCGCACCGAGACCGCGCCGGTGGTGGCGCTGGCGGTGGCGCAACAGCTTTGGGGCGATTTCTGAACCCAGGCGGACCTGGGCAGCGGCCTACAGCACGAACCCGAGTATCGCCACGAAGTGCATGAGGCTGCCGACGATGACGAACAGGTGCCAGATCCCGTGCCAGTGGCGAAAACGCCTGTCGTAGGCGAAGAACAGGATGCCGATGGTGTAGAACGCGCCACCCCCGGCGAGCCAGGCGAAACCGGCCCCGCCCAACGTGGCGAGCAGCGGCTTGACCGCCACCAGCACGATCCAGCCCATCAACGCGTAGATGACGATCGACAGCACCCGCGCTTCCGAGCGCGGCTTGATCTCCTGCACCATGCCGATCAGCGCCAGCCCCCAGACCACGCCGAACAGGCTCCAGCCCCATGGCCCGCGCAGGCTGACCAGGCAGAACGGCGTATAGCTGCCGGCGATCAGCAGGTAGATCGACAGGTGATCGAGCTTGCGCAGGATCACCTTCGTGCGCCCGCGTGTGCTGTGGTAGAGGGTCGACACGCTGTAGAGCAGCAGCAGCGTGGCGCCGTAGATGGAGACGCTGACGACCTTCCAGGGGTCGCCCTGCAAGCCAGCGCTCACGATCAGCCAGACGGCCCCCAGGCACGCCAGCAGGGCACCGACCAGGTGCGTCCAGGCATTGAAACGTTCACCGTAATACATGCCAGAACTGACCCTTGGGGCTGCATCAGGTTCCGTCGCGACGCCCGCCGCCTCAATGGTCAGAACCCGGCGTCGACGACCCGCCGTTCCAGGGTCGGCAGATCCGGCACCCGCGCGACCACGTCCCCGACCTGGACGGCCGCCAGCTCGAGCGGCGCCAGAGGCACGTCGACGTAGTTGAGCTGACTGTCCAGCCGGCAAGAGCGCGGCAAGCCCTGCAACAGGATCGCCAGGTGGTGCAGGCCGGTGTCGCCCAAGGCGTTGAGCACCACCACCTTGGTCCACGCGCCGATCGGCGTGACACCTCCGCAGGCTGCCTCGAAGCCGATCAGCGGCAGGCGCTGCTGGCGCCAGGTCAGCCACCCCAGGTGCCACTCGGCCTGACCTCGCTCGAGCAGGTCGCCCCGCTGCCCCAGCAACTCGGCGACCGCCACGTTGGGCAGCACCAGGTGACGGTCGGCCAGTGGCAACAGCAACCCGGTCAGGCTGCTGCGTTGTCCGGCGGCATGTTCAAGCATGCGGTGCACTCCACTGCGCGATGCTCTGCAGCAGCACCGATTCTTGATAAGGCTTGCCCAGGTACTCGTTGACGCCGATGGCCATGGCGCGCTCGCGGTGCTTCTGCCCGGTGCGCGAGGTGATCATGATGATCGGCAGATCGTGCAGGCGTGGGTCGCGGCGGATGCGCGTGGCCACCTCGAAGCCGTCCATGCGCGGCATCTCGATGTCCAGCAGGACCAGGTCCGGGCGCCGCTCTTCCAGGACCGTCATGGCATCGATGCCGTCCTTGGCCGTCAGCACCTGCATGCCATGGCGCTCCAGCAGGCGGGTGGTGACCTTGCGCACGGTCACCGAATCGTCGACCACCAGAATCAGTGGTGGCCGCGTGGCCTCGCCAAAGGCCGGCGCCTGGGTATCGGGCAGGCGCGCACGGCGTCGCTGCTGCCCCTGCAATTGCCCCAGCAGGTCGAGAATCAGCACCACGCGACCATCACCCAGCAAGGTGGCGCCCGACAGCCCCGGTACCGCAGCGAACTGCGGACCCAGGCTCTTGGTGACGATCTCGCGGCTGGGCGACAGGCTGTCGACCTGGATGGCGAAGGCCTGGTCGGCCGAGTGGACCAGCAGCACCGGCACCGGCACGCTCTGCCCGATCAGGCGCGGCAGTGGATTGCCTTGCAGCACATCGCCCAGGTAGCGCAGCTGGTAGTGCTGGCCGGCATAGGCGTAGGACGGCGGCTGACGCTGGTAGCAGGCTTCGAGTTCGCCCGGCGGCACTCGCACGATCCCTTCGAGGGTGTCCAGGGGGATGGCGTACTGCTCGTCGTCCAGGTTGACCATCAGGGCCCGGTTCAGTGACACGGCGAACGGCAGGCGGATGGAGAAGGTGGCACCCTTGCCCGGGCTGGACGCGATGCTCATCGAGCCGCCCAGCTGCTTGACCTCCTCGTGGACCACGTCCATGCCCAGCCCGCGACCGGAGATCTGGGTGATCCGCTCGGCCGTGGAGAACCCCGGCCGCAGGATGAACTGCAGGATCTCGTGGTCGCTCAGGCGCGCCTGCGGATCGAGCAGGCCGCGCTTGATCGCCTTGCGGCGCACGGCGTCGAGGGGCACCCCGGCGCCGTCGTCGCTCATCTCGATGACGATGTCGGCGCCTTCGTGCAGCAGGTTCAGCCAGATGCTGCCCTGGGCCGGCTTGCCCGCCGCCAGACGGGCCTCGCGGCTTTCCAGGCCATGGTCCACGGCATTGCGCAGCATGTGCTCGAGGGGGGCGACCATGCGTTCCAGGATGCTGCGGTCGAGTTCGCCCTCGGCATTCTCCACCAGCAGTTCGACCTGCTTGCCCAACTCGCTGGCGACCTGGCGCACCACCCGCTGCAGGCGCGGCACCAGCCGCTCGAAGGGCACCATGCGGGTGCTCATCAGGCCTTCCTGCAACTGGCCGTTGACCCGCGCCTGCTGGAGCAGCAGGCCCTGGGCCGTCTGGGCCTTCTGGCTCAGGGTCTCCTTGAGGTCGAGCAGGTCCGAGGACGCCTCGAACAGCGCCCGCGACAGCTGCTGCAGGTGCGAGTGGCGGTCCATTTCCAGAGGGTCGAAGTCCTCGTAGGCATCGCTCTGGGTCGCCAGACGGCCAAGCGGCCCCTGGGTCTCGCTGTCGAGCCTGAGCAACTGGTCACGCATGCGCTCGAGGGTGGTTTCCATTTCGCTCAGGGCGACCTGGGCGTCGTTGATCTGCTGCTCGACGCGACCGCGCACGATGGCGTGCTCGCTGGCCAGGTTGCCCAGATCGTCGAGCAGCTCGGCGGTCACCTTCACCGTGTCCCCGACCGCGCGCTCGGGGACGGCGGCAGGTGCGTCAGGCACGGCCAGCGGCGCTGGCACACGGCGCGCGGCGTTGTCGTTCAGCGCGGCGCTGCTGAAGTTGCGAATGTGGTCGATCAGGGCCGTGGCCGCGTGCAGGGGTTGGCCAAGGCGTACCGCATCGAGCATGTGCGCCAGCCGGTCGTGGCAGGTCTGCAGCAGGCTGGACAACGCCGGGCTGGGCGGCAACTGCCCGGCGGCCAACCACTCGTAGAGAAACTCCAGCTCGTGGGCCAGGTCGCCGATGGCGCTGATCTGCACCATGCGCGCGCCGCCCTTGAGGGTGTGCAGGTCGCGCAGCAGGTTCTCGACCTCGACCGTGTTGCGCGCATCGGCCTGCCAACGCGACAGCGATGCACTGACGCTCTCGACGATGTCGGCGCTTTCTTCGAGAAACACGTCGAGCAGCTCGTTGTCGCCCCGCCAGTGCGGGTCGGCGCCCGCCGAGGGTCGATTGTCCAGGCCCGAGGGTCGCTCGGCCTGACGAGGCGGCTGTCGATCGTCGTCGAGCGACAGCGTCGTCGGTGCCTGACTCAGGTCGACCACGCCGTGCTCGGGGCTGAGCAGCCCGGTCGCCGTCGGGTCCAGGGCGTTTTCCAGCAGCGTGCGCAGGGTCGCCACGCACGCGGGCCGGGCCGTGACGTCCTGGCCGGCGGCAAGCTCGTCGAGCATGTCGATCAGCGTCTCGTGCGCCTGCTGCGCGTGCTCGAAGAAGGTGGCATCGGCCATCAGGCTGCCTTCCTCGACGGCGCCGTACAGGTCGAGGACGGCCTCGCAGACCTCGTCCACCTGCCACAGCTCGGCCTGGTGCGCAGCCTGGCCGAAGGCCGTCAGCTCATCGAGCAGGGTGTCCAGGGACTGGCGCACGGCGGGCTGCTCCTGCCAGCGCGAGAGCAAGGACTCGGCGTCCAGCAGGATGTCCATGCCCTGGGCGAGAAAACCGGCGATCACCTGCGGGTCGCGACGCGGGCGCTGGGCATGGCCCTCATGCGCCTGCACCGTCAGCAGACGCGCATCCACGCAGGCGCCGAGCCGCTCGATCAGCGCACCGCCACCGGGAAGGGCGGTCGCAGCGTCGGCCGGCAGCGTGTCCAGGGCGTGGATCAACAGGCTATGCGCCTCCGCCAGTAGCGTCAGCTCGTCCTGCATCACGGGCAATTGATGGGCCTTGTACTCGCGCACCAGGCGGTCGAGCGCGGTGGCCAGTTCGGCGAGCGGCAGTACACCGGCCATCGCGGCGCTGCCCTTGAGCGTGTGCAGCGCGCGTTGCAGGGCATCGGTGACCGACGCGCCGGTCGGCTCGGCCGTGGCCAGGAAGTCGTCGAGCACGCTCACGTGCCCGCGGGCTTCCTGGACGAAGATGTCCAACAGCCGTGGATCGAAAGACTCGTCCGTGAGCGGCGCCTGCGCCGGGGCCAGTGCCAAGGCATGCAGATGCTCGGCCAGGTCGGACCACGCCACGCGCGGGGGCGACCCTGCCTGAGCACACTCGGCCAGCAGGTCGGGCAAGGTGGCCAACGCCTGCTGCAGGGCCGTCTGCGCTTCGCCGTTCAGGGAAGCGCCCCCTTCCAGGGCGCGGTTGAGCAGGTGCTCGGCACCCCAGGCCAGTTCGGCGATGGCCTGGGCCTGCACCATGCGGCCGCTGCCCTTGAGCGTATGCAGCAGGCGGCGCACTTCGATCAGCGCGGCCTGCGGATGCGCCTCGGAGCACCAGCGCAACCAGTGGCGCTCCAGCGCCGGCAGCAACGCCTGGGCCTCCTCGAGAAACACGGCGCGCAGCGCATCGTCGAGGCTGCGCTCGGTCGACTCAGGCTCGGTAACCGGCGCGTCCGGCCCCAGGCCCAGTTCGCCGAGACGCCTGCGGGCCTGGGCGATGAAGGCGCCGATGTCGGCCTGGGGGTCGGCGATGCGCCATTGCAGGCTGCACTCGGCGGCGCTCAAGGCTTCGGCGAACGCTGCCAGGGACTCGGCGGACGGCACAGGCTCGGCCTGGCGCCACGGGCCATCGAGGTAGGCGGCGCAGCCCTCCACCACCTGGGCCAGCTCAGGCAGCATTAGCATGCGCAAGGCGCCCTGAACCTGGCGCAACCAGGCCGAGGACGGCCGGCTGTGCGCGTCCGCGGGCGCGTCGTCGAGACCGTCGGCGAGCGCTTCTCTAACCTGCACCAGGTTGACCAGGGCTTCACTCAGCACCTGCTGGCGGATCTGTGCCAGGTCGCTTCCGGGAAGCGACAGCTGGCCGGTCTCTTCGAGCGTGCCGAGCATGCCATGCAGGCTGGTCTCCACGTACAGCAGCGCGCCAGCGACATCCATCAACACGGTGTCGTCGTTCAGGTCGCGCTGGATCAGCCCCTGCAAGGCCAGCACCTGGTCGATGATCACCCGCCTCGGCTGCTGGAAGCCCAGCACCGCCAGCGTGTCGGCGACCTGACGCAAGGGCGCGAGCAGCCCCTCCAGCGCTTCGGCCTGGTCGTCCTCACGTACCGAGGCGTCGAGGCGTTCCTTGATCCGCAGCAAATCGCCACACAGGGCCTCGACCACCGAACGCAGGGCATCGTGGCCCTGGCCGGTCTGCAAACGCTCGCGCCAGGCGCCGAGCGACAGGTCCAGGTTGGCCAGATCATCGGCCCCGGCCAGGCGCTGCCCGGCCAGCTCGCCCTCGAACAGGCTGCCTGGGGCCAAGGCTTCGGCGCCGCGGCACGCGCGCAGCTGGTTGATCAGCGGCACGATCACCAGCGGCAGGTCGCGCCGCGCGCTGCGCAGGCGCTCCAGGTAGATGGGCAGGTGCTCGAGTGCCTTGAACAGCGCGCCAAGCACGTCGCCGCGCGGGCCGACCCGCCCCGTGGCCAGGGCCTGGGCCAGCGCCTCGATCTCCAGCGCCAGGTGCGCCGCACCGCGCAGCTCGAGCATGTGCAGGCAACCGTGCACCTGGTGCACGTTGCCGAGCAGCTCATCCAGCGCACCGGCCTCGTGGGGTGCAGTGGCGAACCGTTCGAGCGCCTGGCGGGCCTGCGCCAGGCAGGCGCCGATGGCATCGCGCGTCCACACCAGCGCGACCGCGTCATGGGCTTCGCGCGGCGCGGGCGCCCCTTGGGCAGGGGCGATCATCGCTCGGACCCGGGCGCAGGCGTCGGTGCCGGCAACGTGAAGCCGGACACCGAGCGGCGCATCTGGCTGGCCATGCGCGCCAGGTGACGGATGCTGTCGGCGGTCGCGCCGGAGCCGGCCGAGGTCTGGGCGGTGATCTGCTGGATGATCGCCATGGTGTGGGAGATCTGCCCGGCCGAGGAGGTCTGCAACTGCGCCGCGTCGGAAATGCTGTGGATCAGCTCGGCCAGGGTCTGCGACACGCCTTCGATCTCGGCCAGGGCCACGCCGGCATCCTGGGCCAGGCGTGCTCCGCGAACCACCTCGGCGGTGGTCTGCTCCATGGAGATCACCGCCTCGTTGGTGTCGGCCTGGATGGCGCGGACCAGCGCTTCGATCTGCCGGGTCGCCGACGAAGACCGTTCGGCCAACCGCTGCACCTCGTCGGCGACCACCGCGAACCCGCGTCCGGCCTCCCCGGCGAGCGAAGCCTGGATCGCCGCGTTCAGGGCCAGGATGTTGGTCTGGTCGGCGATGTCGTCGATCAGGCTGACGATGTCGCCGATCTCCTGGGACGACTCGCCCAGGCGCTTGATGCGCCGCGCGGTGTCCTGGATCTGCTCGCGGATGTTGTCCATGCCTTCGATGGTGTTGTGCACCACCTCGTTGCCCTTGTTGGCGATGGCCACCGAACGCTCTGCCACCTTGGCCGACTCGTAGGCATGGGCAGAGACCTGGTCGATCGACTCGACCATGTCGCCCACCGCCAGGGAGGCCTCGCTGATCTGTTCGGCCTGGTGCTCCGAGGCCTTGGCCAGCTGCCGCGCGGTCGTGTGCGTTTCCTGCACGGCGCTGGCCACCTGCTCGGCGCTCTGGTTGATGGTCAGGACCAGGTCACGCAACTGATCGACCGAATAGTTGATCGAGTCGGCGATCGCCCCGGTGAAGTCCTCGGTGACCGACACGGTCACGGTCAGGTCGCCATCGGCCAGTTCTTCGATCTCGTCCAGCAGGCGCATGATCGCCTGCTGGTTGCGTTCGTTCTTCTGCGCCGTGTCGCGCAGCTGGCGCCGTGTGGTTCGCACCATGATCGAGGCGATCAGCAGGATCGACGTCAGCGCCAGCAGCCCGAGCGCGTACCCACCCAGCGTGTCCAAGGTCCGGCTGGCCACCAGGTGCTCGAAGCCGTTGGCCAGGTGCGAGGCCTCGTCGAGCAGGGTCTGCGACAGGCTGAAGATGTTGCCGGCCGCCTCGCGCACGTGGAACAGCCCGGGCGAGGTCTCGAGGATCTCGTCGACCGAGCCGGCGACGAACTGGAACAGCTCGGCGATCTCGCCCAGTCGCGCACGTGCGTCGGCGTCCTCGACCCGCGTCACCTGGATCGACGCATCGCCGTTGAGCATGCCATCCAGCACCTGGCCAAAGCGGCTGGCATCGCGCCCGAAGGCGTCGGCGGCCCGCGCAGCGGTATCGTCGCCCGCCAGCACGGTATTGACCGAGCCGAGGATGCGCTCGGCCAGCAACAGCTGCCGCTGCGCGACTGCCACCTGGCTGGCCGGCGCGCCGCTTTGCAGCAGGATCTCGACCACCTTTTCGTACTCGACCTGCAGTTGCGGGACGGTTTCGGCCAGGGTCGCCGCGACCTGGTGCAGCGACAGCACGGTCTGCTCGCTGGCCAGGATGGTGTCGGTGTAGCCGCGCAGGGTCTCCCAGTCGCGTTGCACGGCGCGCATCTCGTCGTGGACCTCGCGCGGTGCGGCCGGCAGGCCGGTGGTCTTGTCGCCGGTCTTCAGGTAGCTCCAGCGGCGCTCGAAGTCGTTGCGTGCATCGCTCAGCAGCTTGAAGGCCAGGGCCTTGCCGGCGGCGGCTTCGGTGGCGTTCTTGGCGATGCGCTGGGACAGCACGCGCAGCTCGCCGGCATGGCCGATGTACTGCTTGTCGTAGGCCGACTGGGTGTTGAGGTGCGTGAAGTTGGCGAACAACAGGACGATCGATAGGATCAGCACCACGAACAGCACGGTGATCTGCACGCTGCTGCGCGGACGCGGGGAAATGGCGGGAGTGGTGGGTGTGCTCACGGTGGAAAGGTCCTCTACAGCGCCACGTCGAGAAAGCCGGGCGCCTGGGCCAGGGCATGCGGGCTGAACACGGCCCAGGTGCGTTGGGCCACGAAATGGCCGCGAACATAGGGCACGGCGGCGCGCAGCAGCGGCTGCGGCACGGCGGTCTGCAGCGCGTGCACGGGGAAATGCTGAAGCCCCAGCACCTCATCGACCAGCAGCCCGGCGAACACCGTCTCGTGGTCCAGGACCAGCACACGGCGCTGCTTGCCGGGCGTGACGTGCCCCAGGCCGAGGAAGCGGTTCAGGTCCATCACCGGCAACAGCCGGCCGCGCAGGTTGGCGATGCCGCGCACCCAGGGCTGTACGCCCGGGACACGGCTGCTGCGGGGCTCGTCGAGCACTTCGGCGATCTCGCCCATGGGCGCGACGAACCACTGCCCGGCGATGCGAAAGCCGATCCCGCTCCACTGTTCGGCGCGGCTGGCCTGGAACGGCTGCTCGGCGGCCACCAGGCGGCAGCGCCGGTCGATCTCCAGCAGCAGTTCGAACGCCGTGGGCGCCGCATGGGGCTGGCGCGAGATCAACGTGGCAACACGCCTTCGAGCACCTGGACCAGGTCGTGCTCCTCGATCGGCTTGATCAGGTAGCTGCGCGCGCCCTGTCGCTGGCTCCAGACCTTGTCGGTCTCCTGATCCTTGGTGGTGACCATGATCACCGGAATGGCCTTGGTCTCGGCGTCCTTGCTCAACTGCCGGGTCGCCTGGAAGCCGTTCATGCCGGGCATGACGATGTCCATCAGCACGGCGTCGGGCTTCTCCTGACGCGCCAGGGCCACGCCATCGGCGCCGTTGTCGGCCTTGAGCACCTGGTGACCGTGACGCTCGAGCATCGCGGTCAGCTTGTACATTTCCGTCGGTGAATCGTCGACGATCAGAACTCGAGCCATGCTGTGTCCCCTGGGAGAAATCGATACCGCCATCTTATGCGACATCAGCAGGCATGTCGTTCCTGACCGGCGACGAAACCCGGCACGTGGGCCTTGATCGCATCGAGCAATTCGTCCCGGCTGAACGGCTTGGTCAGGAACCGGTCGGCACCGACCACCTTGCCTCGCGCCTTGTCGAACAGCCCGTCGCGGGAAGACAGCAGGATCACCGGCGTGTCCTTGAAGGTGCTGTTGTGCTTGATCACCGCACAGGTCTGATAGCCGTCCAGGCGCGGCATCAGCACGTCGACGAAGATGACGTCGGGCGCCTGTTCGACGATCTTGGCCAAGGCCTCGAACCCATCGCTGGCGGTGACCACGTCACAGCCGGCTTCGCCCAGCAGGATCTGGGCAGTACGACGGATGGTGCTGGAATCGTCGATCACCATCACCTTGAGCGGGTGTTCCATTGCGCGGACCTCGGGTGTCGCGGGGGTGGGCTGGGCTGCACGCTGTGCAAGTAGGGAGCGTGCGCGGTTGGGGCAAGGGAGTCAACGGAAATGGCAGTGCTGAACGAGCCCGCTTCGTGGAGCAAGACCTCCGTCAGCACCGTTTTCTTCGGTTCCCGGGCGCTGGCACTCACAGCGTGATCACTGGCTGCCTGCCACTTACCCCGTGGCGCGCTTCCCTCCCCCCTTGACCCGCCGTGCACTCGGCGCCACCCTGAGCGACTTTCAATCGAATCACCGCGGCCTTGCCGCCAAGAGGAATTCCCCCATGAGCGTTCGCCTCGGGATTGTCATGGACCCCATTGCGGGCATCTCGTACAAGAAGGACAGCTCGCTGGCCATGCTGCTGGCCGCCCAGGCGCGCGGCTGGTCGCTGTTCTACATGGAGCAGCGCGACCTGTACCTGGGCGCTGGCCAGGCGCGGGCGCAGATGCGTCCGCTGACGGTCTTCGCCGACCCGGCACGCTGGTTCGAGCTGGGCGAGGAGCAGGACAGTGCGCTGGCCGAGCTGGACGTGGTCCTGATGCGCAAGGATCCACCCTTCGACATGGAGTTCGTCTACAGCACCTACCTGCTCGAGCAGGCCGAAGCCGAAGGCGTGCTGGTGGTCAACCGCCCGCAGAGCCTGCGCGACTGCAACGAGAAGCTGTTCGCCACTCGTTTCGCCCAGTGCATGGCGCCGACCGTGGTCAGCCGCCGCGCCGACATCCTGCGTGAATTCGCCAGCACCCATGGCGACGTCATCCTCAAGCCGCTGGACGGCATGGGCGGTGCTTCGGTGTTCCGTCACCGACCGGGCGACCCGAACCTGTCGGTGATCCTCGAGACCCTGACCCAGCACGGCCAGCAGCAGATCATGGCCCAGGCCTACCTGCCGCAGATCGTCGATGGCGACAAGCGCATCCTGATGATCGATGGCGAACCGGTGCCCTACTGCCTGGCGCGCATCCCGGCCAAGGGCGAGACCCGCGGCAACCTGGCAGCCGGTGGCCGAGGCGAGGTGCGCGAGCTGACCGAGCGCGACCGCTGGATCGCCGCTCAGGTCGGCCCGACGCTGCGCGAGAAAGGCCTGTGGTTCGTCGGCCTGGACGTGATCGGCGACTACCTCACCGAGATCAACGTCACCAGCCCGACCTGCATCCGCGAGATCGACGCCGCGCAGGACACCCAGATCGGTGCCCGCCTGATGGACACCATCGAGCGCCAGCTCAAGGCGCGTTGATCACCGACGCCAGGTGCGCTGACAGAGTGCGGTATCATGCCGGTCTTCTTTCCTGACCGGCGTGCCTGCCCTGGTGCCGCCGCCGGCTTTTGCGGTTCGCTGGATGCCCCATGACGTTGCCTGCCGACACTCCCGATACCCTGCGCCCAGCGCGCCGACGCCCGAGCGGACGGCTGGGCCTCACCCTGGTCCTGGCGGCCCTGGCGCACCTGGGCCTG
>NZ_JAAMQI010000025.1 GCF_013523165.1 Pseudomonas entomophila | reverse complement strand
CCCCGACACCCCCACCAAACCTGCCCCGCAACCCTCCCAAGCCACGTCCTTTTGTGGTACCATCCGACAGTTTCCAAGGCCGCCCCTTGATGCGGCCTTCACTGCGCAGATCCGTGGCTCAATTCATTGATTTGTCGTATGTCGTCGCACCCCTTCGTGCGCTGCGACGGCGAGCTTCGTGCGCCCCAGGGGGCGGCGGGGTTTCACCAGAAAAAGGAATCAGGCTTCTCATGGGCGAACTGGCCAAAGAAATCCTCCCGGTCAATATCGAAGACGAACTGAGACAGTCTTACCTCGACTACGCGATGAGCGTCATTGTCGGGCGGGCACTGCCCGATGCGCGTGATGGCTTGAAGCCCGTGCATCGCCGCGTTCTGTATGCGATGAGCGAACTGGGCAACGACTGGAACAAACCCTACAAGAAATCCGCCCGTGTGGTCGGTGACGTGATCGGTAAGTACCACCCCCACGGTGATACCGCGGTCTACGACACCATCGTGCGCATGGCGCAGCCGTTCTCGCTGCGCTACCTGCTGGTCGACGGCCAGGGCAACTTCGGGTCGGTCGACGGCGACAACGCCGCGGCCATGCGATACACCGAAGTGCGCATGTCCAAGCTGGCCCACGAGCTGCTCGCCGACCTGCACAAGGAGACCGTCGACTGGGTACCCAACTACGACGGCACCGAGCAGATCCCGGCGGTCATGCCGACGCGCATCCCCAACCTGCTGGTCAACGGCTCCAGCGGCATCGCCGTGGGCATGGCCACCAACATTCCGCCGCACAACCTGGGCGAAGTGATCGATGGCTGCCTGGCGCTGATCGACAACGCCGAGATCACGGTCGATGAGCTGATGCAGTTCATCCCGGGCCCGGACTTCCCCACCGCAGGCCTGATCAACGGCCGCCAGGGCATCATCGAGGCCTACCGCACCGGTCGCGGGCGTATCTACATGCGCGCACGCTCCCAGGTCGAGGACATCGACAAGGTCGGCGGCCGCCAGCAGATCGTCATCACCGAGCTGCCGTACCAGCTGAACAAGGCGCGTCTGATCGAGAAGATCGCCGAGCTGGTCAAGGACAAGAAGCTCGAAGGCATCACCGAACTGCGCGACGAGTCCGACAAGGACGGCATGCGCGTGGTCATCGAGCTGCGCCGTGGCGAAGTGCCCGAGGTCGTGCTCAACAACCTGTATGCCCAGACCCAGCTGCAGAGCGTCTTCGGCATCAACGTGGTGGCTCTGATCGACGGCCGCCCACGCCTGCTCAACCTCAAGGACCTGCTCGAAGCCTTCGTCCGTCACCGCCGTGAAGTGGTGACCCGCCGGACGGTCTTCGAACTGCGCAAGGCCCGCGAGCGTGGCCACATCCTCGAAGGCCAGGCGGTGGCGCTGTCCAACATCGACCCGGTCATCGCACTGATCAAGGCCTCGCCGACGCCGTCCGAGGCCAAGGAAGCGCTGATCGGCACGCCGTGGGAATCCAACGCCGTGCAGGTCATGGTCGAACGTGCCGGTGCCGAATCCTGCCGTCCGGAGAACCTAGACGCGCAATACGGCCTGCGCGACGGTCGCTACTACCTGTCGCCCGAACAGGCCCAGGCCATCCTCGACCTGCGCCTGCACCGTCTGACCGGCCTGGAGCACGAGAAGCTGCTGGCCGAGTACCAGGAGATCCTCGAGCAGATCGGCGAATTGATCCGCATCCTGAACAGCGCCGAGCGCCTGATGGAAGTGATCCGCGAAGAGCTCGAAGCCATCCGCGCCGAATACGGCGATGCGCGCCGCACCGAAATCCTCGATGCGCGCCACGACCTCAGCCTGGGCGACATGATCCCCGAGGAAGAGCGCGTGGTGACCATCTCCCACGGTGGCTACGCCAAGACCCAGCCGTTGTCCTCCTACCAGGCGCAGCGCCGGGGCGGCAAGGGCAAGTCGGCCTCCGGCGTCAAGGACGAGGACTTCATCGAACACCTGCTGGTCGCCCACAGCCACGCCACCCTGCTGCTGTTCTCCAGCAAGGGCAAGGTGTACTGGAAGAAGACCTACGAGATCCCGGAAGCCTCTCGTGCCGCCCGTGGCCGTCCGCTGGTCAACCTGCTGCCGCTGGAGGAGGGTGAGCGCATCACCGCCATGCTGCAGATCGACCTGGAGGCCCTGCAGCAGAGCGCCGACCTCGACGAAGAGCTGGACGAGGTCGAGGACACCGTCCTCGAAGGCGAAGTGATCGAGCCCGAGGACGTCGACGAAGAAGACACCCCCGAGCTGGTCGCCGAACCGACCGGTGCCTACATCTTCATGGCCACTGCCGGCGGCACGGTCAAGAAGACCCCGCTGGTGCAGTTCGCCCGCCCGCGCTCCAACGGCCTGATCGCCCTGAAGCTCAAGGAAGGCGACACCCTGATCGCCGCGGCCATCACCGACGGCGCCAAGGAAGTCATGATGTTCTCCAGCGCCGGCAAGGTCATCCGCTTCGCCGAAGGCATGGTCCGCGAGATGGGTCGTACCGCGCGGGGCGTGCGTGGCATGAAGCTGGGCAAGGGGCAGGAGGTCATCTCCATGCTGATCCCCGAGTCCGGTGCGCAGATCCTCACCGCGTCCGAGCGCGGGTTCGGCAAGCGCACCCCGCTGTCGAAGTTCCCGCGTCGCGGCCGTGGCGGCCAGGGCGTGATCGCCATGGGCACCAAGGGTCGCAACGGCAACCTGGTCGGCGCCATCCAGGTGCACCTGGGCGAAGAGATCATGCTGATCTCCGACCAGGGCACCCTGGTCCGTACGCGGGTCGGCGAAGTGTCCAGCCTGGGCCGTAACACCCAGGGCGTGACGCTGATCAAGCTGGCCAGCGACGAGACCCTGGTGGGCCTGGAGCGCATCCAGGAGCCGGCCGAGGAAGAGCTCGACGCGCTGCTCGACGACGAGGCGCTGGACGACGCGGCCGACCTCGTGGCAGCAGACGACGAGGCGGCGGACGCCGAACAGGCTCCCCAGGAGTAACAGGCAACGACCCGGACGGGGCAACCAAGGTTGCCCCGTTCGTCCAATACAGGTGGCATGACCGCCACAGCGCTGCCTTGCGGCAGACCTGCGGTCACGGTGTGTTCTATTTAGGTAGGCAGAGCGAGAGTGGATGTGAGCAAACGAGCCTTTAACTTCTGCGCAGGCCCGGCCGCGCTTCCCGAAGCGGTCCTGCAGCGTGCCCAGAGCGAGCTGCTCGACTGGCGTGGCAAGGGGTTGTCCGTGATGGAGATGAGCCATCGCAGCGACGACTACGTGGCCATCGCCGAGAAGGCCGAGCAGGACCTGCGCGATCTGCTCAGCATCCCGTCCAACTACAAGGTGCTGTTCCTGCAGGGCGGCGCCAGCCAGCAGTTTGCGCAGATCCCGCTGAACCTGCTGCCCGAAGGCGGCACGGCTGACTACATCGACACCGGCATCTGGTCGAAGAAGGCCGTCGACGAGGGGAGCCGCTTCGGCCACATCAACGTCGCGGCCAGCGCCAAGGCCTACGACTACCAGGCCATTCCCGGCCAGAACGAGTGGCAGTTGAGCCCCAACGCCGCCTACGTGCACTACGCCTCCAACGAAACCATCGGCGGCCTGCAGTTCGACTGGGTGCCGCAGACCGGCGACGTGCCGCTGGTGGTCGACATGTCCTCGGACATCCTCTCGCGCGGCATCGACGTCTCGCAGTTCGGCCTGATCTACGCCGGCGCGCAGAAGAACATCGGCCCCAGCGGGCTGGTGGTGGTGATCGTGCGCGAAGACCTGCTCGGCCGTGCCCGCAGCAGCTGCCCGACCATGCTCGACTACAAGATCTCGGCCGACAACGGCTCGATGTACAACACCCCGGCGAGCTACTCCTGGTACCTCTCCGGGCTGGTGTTCGAGTGGCTCAAGGAGCAGGGCGGCGTCCAGGCCATGGAAGCGCGCAACCGGGCGAAGAAGGACCGTCTCTACGGCTTCATCGACGCCAGCGCCTTCTACAGCAACCCGATCAGCACCAGCGCCCGTTCGTGGATGAACGTGCCGTTCCGCCTGGCCGACGAGCGCCTGGACAAGGCCTTCCTGGCCGGCGCCGATGCCCGCGGGCTGCTCAACCTCAAGGGGCACCGTTCGGTGGGCGGCATGCGCGCATCGATCTACAACGCCCTGGGGATGGACGCGGTCGAGGCGTTGATCGGCTACATGAGTGAATTCGAGAAGGAGCACGCCTGATGTCCGAACAGGAACTCAAGGCGCTGCGGGTGCGCATCGACAGCCTCGACGAGAAGATCCTCGAGCTGATCAGCGAGCGCGCCCGCTGCGCCCAGGAAGTGGCGCGGGTCAAGACCGCGACCCTGGCCGAAGGCGAGAAGCCGGTGTTCTACCGGCCCGAGCGCGAGGCCCAGGTGCTCAAGCGCGTCATGGAACGCAATCGCGGCCCCCTGGGCAACGAAGAGATGGCCCGGCTGTTCCGCGAGATCATGTCGTCGTGCCTGGCCCTGGAAGAGCCGCTCAAGGTCGCCTACCTCGGCCCTGAGGGCACCTTCACCCAGGCCGCCGCCATGAAGCACTTTGGTCATGCAGTGGTCAGCCGGCCCATGGCGGCCATCGACGAAGTGTTCCGCGAGGTGGCGGCCGGTGCCGTCAACTTCGGCGTGGTGCCGGTAGAGAACTCCACCGAAGGCGCGGTGAGCCACACCCTGGACAGCTTCCTCGAGCACGACATGGTCATCTGCGGCGAAGTCGAGCTGCGCATCCACCACCACCTGCTGGTGGGCGAGAACACCAAGACCAACAGCATCACCCGCATCTACTCCCACGCCCAGTCGCTGGCCCAGTGCCGCAAGTGGCTGGACGCGCACTACCCGAACGTCGAGCGCATCGCCGTGTCGAGCAATGCCGAGGCGGCCAAGCGGGTCAAGGGCGAGTGGAACTCGGCGGCGATCGCCGGCGACATGGCGGCCAACCTGTACGGGCTGGAGCGCCTGGCCGAGAAGATCGAGGACCGTCCGGACAACTCCACGCGGTTCCTGATGATCGGCAGCCAGGAAGTGCCCCCGACCGGCGACGACAAGACCTCGATCATCGTCTCCATGAGCAACAAGCCCGGGGCCCTGCACGAGCTGCTGGTGCCGTTCCACCAGAACGACATCGACCTGACCCGCATCGAGACCCGGCCTTCGCGCAGCGGCAAGTGGACCTACGTGTTCTTCATCGACTTCGTCGGCCACCACCGCGACCCGCTGATCAAGGCCGTGCTCGAGCAGATCAGCCAGGAAGCCGTGGGGCTGAAGGTGTTGGGGTCGTATCCGAAGGCGGTGCTTTGATCGCTTGAATGTTGGGAGGTTGTTGGGGCCGCGTCGCGGCCTATCGCGGCACAGGGGCCGCTCCTACAGGGGGATCGCGTTCACAGTCGAAAAACGTGTCGCGGGCTCGACCTGTGGGAGCGGCCCCCGTGCCGCGATGGGCCGCAACGCGGCCCCACCCAACCCCCCGCAAAAACCCGCCGTACTACACAGGGCCCACACTTGTGGTTGATGCAGTCACGAACAAACCCACCCCGCCCATCGGCCGCCTGGTGGTCATCGGCCTTGGCCTGATCGGCGGCTCCTTCGCCAAGGGCATCCGCCAGAGCGGCCTGTGCCGCGAGGTGGTCGGCGTCGATCTCGACCCGCGCTCGCGGCACCTGGCCGTCGAGCTGGGCGTGGTCGACCGCTGCGAGGACGACCTGGCCGCGGCCTGCGTCGGTGCCGACGTGATCCAGCTCGCCGTGCCGATCCTGGCCATGGAAACCCTCCTGGCCAGGCTCGCCACGCTCGACCTGGGCACGGCCGTGCTCACCGACGCCGGCAGCGCCAAGGGCAACGTGGTGCGCGCCGCGCGTGCCGTGCTCGGCGATCACCTGCCGCGCTTCGTGCCCGGGCACCCGATCGCCGGTTCCGAACAGAGTGGCGTGGAGGCCTCCAACGCCGAGCTGTATCGCCGTCACAAGGTGATCCTCACGCCGCTGCCGGAGACCGACGCCGACGCCCTGGCCCTCGTGGACCGCCTCTGGCGCGCCCTCGACGCCGACGTCGAGCACATGGCCGTGGAGCGCCACGACGAAGTCCTGGCCGCGACCAGCCACCTGCCGCACCTGCTGGCCTTCGGCCTGGTCGATTCGTTGGCCAAGCGCGACGAAAACCTGGAGATCTTCCGCTACGCTGCGGGAGGTTTCCGCGACTTCACCCGGATCGCGGGCAGCGATCCGACCATGTGGCACGATATCTTCCTCGCCAACCGCGAGGCCGTGCTGCGCACGCTGGACACTTATCGCAGTGACCTCGACGCCTTGCGCGACGCGGTCGATGCAGGGGACGGGCACCAGTTGCTGGGTGTATTCACCCGCGCACAGGTGGCCCGCGAGCACTTCAGCACAATCCTGGCCCGCCGGGCCTATGTGGACGCTATGAACGCCAACGACTTGATTTTCCTGGCCCAACCGGGTGGCCGCCTGACCGGACGGATCCGCGTACCGGGCGACAAATCGATTTCTCACCGCTCGATCATGCTGGGCTCGCTGGCCGAAGGCACGACCGAAGTCGAAGGGTTTCTCGAGGGCGAGGATGCCCTGGCCACGCTGCAAGCCTTCCGCGACATGGGCGTGGTGATCGAAGGCCCCAGCCAAGGGCGCGTGACCATTCACGGCGTCGGCCTGCACGGCCTGAAGCCACCGCCTGGCCCGATCTACCTGGGCAACTCGGGCACCTCGATGCGCCTGCTGTCCGGCCTGCTGGCCGCGCAGCCCTTCGACGTGACCATGACCGGCGACGCCTCGCTGTCCAAGCGCCCGATGAACCGCGTCGCCAACCCGCTGCGCGACATGGGCGCGGTGATCGAGACCGGCCCGGACGGTCGTCCGCCGCTGACCATCCGTGGCGGGCAGTCGCTCAAGGCGCTCGACTACACGCTGCCGATGGCCAGTGCCCAGGTCAAATCCTGCCTGCTGCTGGCCGGCCTGTACGCCGAGGGCGTCACCACCGTGACCGAGCCCGCACCGACCCGCGACCACACCGAGCGCATGCTGCGCGGCTTCGGCTACAGCGTGGCGTCCAACGGCCCGGTGGCCTCGCTGCGCGCCGGTGGCAAACTGACCGCCACCCGCATCGAAGTGCCCGCCGACATCTCGTCGGCAGCGTTCTTCCTGGTCGCGGCCTCGATCGCCGAAGGCTCGGAGCTGGTCCTCGAACACGTCGGCATCAACCCGACCCGCACCGGCGTCATCGACATCCTGCGCCTGATGGGCGGCGACATCACCCTGGAAAACCAGCGTGAAGTCGGCGGCGAGCCAGTGGCCGACCTGCGCGTGCGCGGCGCCCGCCTGAAGGGCATCGACATTCCCGAGCACCTCGTGCCCCTGGCCATCGACGAGTTCCCGGTGCTGTTCGTCGCCGCCGCCTGCGCCGAGGGCCGCACCGTGCTGCGCGGTGCCGAAGAGCTGCGGGTCAAGGAATCCGACCGCATCCAGGTCATGGCCGACGGCCTGAAGGTCCTGGGCGTGCAGTGCGAGCCGACCCCCGACGGCATCGTCATCGACGGTGGCCAGATCGGTGGCGGCGAAGTGCATGGTCACGGTGACCACCGCATCGCCATGGCCTTCAGCGTCGCCTCGCTGCGCGCCAGCGCGCCGATCCGCATTCACGACTGCGCCAACGTCGCGACCTCGTTCCCCAACTTCCTCGCCCTGTGCGCGCAGGTCGGCATCCGCGTGGCGGAAGAGGGCAAGTCGTGAGCGCCCTGGCACCGGTCATCACCATCGACGGGCCGAGCGGCTCGGGCAAGGGCACCGTGGCGGGCCTGCTGGCACGCGAGCTGGGCTGGCGGCTGCTCGACTCCGGTGCGCTGTACCGCCTGCTGGCGTTCAACGCCAGCAACCACGGCGTGGACCTGACCAACGAAGAGTTGCTCAAGGCGCTGGCCGCTCATCTGGACGTGCAGTTCATCGCGGCCGAACCCGGTAAACTCCAGCAGATCATTCTCGAAGGCGAGGACGTCAGCAACGTCATCCGTACCGAAACGGTCGGGGCCGGTGCGTCCATGGTTGCCTCGCTGCCGGCGGTGCGCGAAGCCTTGCTGCAGCGCCAGCGTGCGTTTCGCGAGGCTCCCGGGCTGATCGCCGACGGTCGGGACATGGGCACCGTGGTGTTCCCGGACGCGCCGCTGAAGGTCTTCCTGACCGCCAGCGCCGAGGAACGTGCACGTCGTCGCTTCCTGCAGTTGAAGGGGAAGGGCGAAGCTGTTAGTCTGTCGAGTCTGCTGGAAGAGATACGGGCACGCGACGAGCGTGATACCCAGCGTGCAGTGGCCCCGCTCAAACCGGCGGCCGATGCCATTCAGCTGGACTCTACCGAGTTGTCCATCGAGCAGGTGTTGCAACGGATCAGAAGCGAGCTCGCCCAGCGCGATCTGCTCTGATCATCAGGAATGGCAGGCAGGGGCTCCAGTCACTGTCCTGTCCGCCTTCCTTTACATGAACGAAACCCACATTGTCTGGAATGTGGCTGATGGGCGTCTGTTTCGCCCTAATCTACAGGAATTAAAATGAGCGAAAGCTTTGCAGAACTCTTTGAAGAAAGCCTGAAAACCCTCAATCTTCAGCCGGGTGCGATCATCACCGGTATCGTTGTCGACATCGACGGCGACTGGGTTACCGTACACGCTGGCCTGAAGTCCGAGGGCGTCATCCCGCTCGAGCAGTTCTACAACGAAGCTGGCGAGCTGACCATCAAGGTCGGTGACGAAGTTCACGTTGCGCTGGACGCGGTCGAAGACGGCTTTGGCGAAACCAAGCTGTCCCGTGAAAAAGCCAAGCGCGCCGAGTGCTGGATCGTTCTGGAAGCTGCTTTCGCTGCCGAAGAAGTCGTCAAGGGCGTTATCAACGGTAAGGTTAAGGGCGGCTTCACGGTCGACGTTAACGGCATCCGTGCGTTCCTGCCGGGCTCCCTGGTTGATGTCCGCCCAGTGCGCGACACCACCCACCTCGAAGGCAAAGAGCTGGAATTCAAGGTCATCAAGCTGGACCAGAAGCGCAACAACGTTGTCGTTTCCCGTCGCAGCGTCCTGGAAGCCGAGAACAGTGCAGAGCGCGAAGCGCTGCTGGAATCGCTGCAGGAAGGCCAGCAGGTCAAGGGTATCGTCAAGAACCTCACCGACTACGGCGCCTTCGTGGACCTGGGCGGCGTGGACGGCCTGCTGCACATCACCGACATGGCCTGGAAGCGTATCAAGCACCCGTCCGAGATCGTCAACGTTGGCGACGAGATCGACGTCAAGGTCCTGAAGTACGATCGCGAGCGTAACCGTGTTTCCCTGGGCCTGAAGCAACTGGGCGAAGACCCATGGGTTGCTATCAAGGCACGTTATCCAGAAGGCACCCGCGTCACCGCACGCGTCACCAACCTGACCGACTACGGCTGCTTCGCAGAGCTGGAAGAAGGCGTGGAAGGCCTGGTGCACGTGTCCGAAATGGACTGGACCAACAAGAACATCCACCCGTCGAAAGTCGTTCAGGTTGGCGACGAAGTGGAAGTCATGGTTCTGGACATCGACGAAGAGCGTCGTCGTATCTCCCTGGGCATCAAGCAGTGCAAGTCGAACCCATGGGAAGACTTCTCTGGCCAGTTCAACAAGGGCGACAAGATCTCCGGCACCATCAAGTCGATCACCGATTTCGGTATCTTCATTGGTCTGGAAGGCGGCATCGACGGTCTGGTTCACCTGTCCGACATCTCCTGGAACGAAGCCGGCGAAGAAGCCGTGCGTCGCTTCAAGAAGGGCGACGAGCTGGAAACCGTCATCCTGTCGGTTGACCCGGAGCGCGAGCGCATCTCCCTGGGCATCAAGCAGCTGGAAGACGATCCGTTCTCCAACTTCGTGTCCCTGAACGACAAGGGTGCCATCGTCAAGGGTATCGTCAAGGAAGTTGACGCCAAAGGCGCCATCGTTACCTTGGCCGACGACATCGAAGCGACCCTCAAAGCCTCCGAAATCAGCCGCGACCGCGTTGAAGACGCCCGCAACGTGCTGAAAGAAGGCGAAGAGATCGAAGCCAAGATCATCAGCGTCGACCGCAAGAGCCGCGTCATCAGCCTGTCCATCAAGTCGAAGGACGATGCTGACGAGCGCGAAGCGATCCAGAGCCTGAAAACCAACGCTCCGGAAAGCACTGGCGACACCACCATGGCTGCGCTGCTGCGCGAAGCGATGGCCAAGCAGAACTAAGTTCGGCTTGCGAAAGAAAAGGGCGACTTCGGTCGCCCTTTTTTTCGTCTATCGATTATCCCTAGGCCTTTCAATGTCTTCGCCTAACCCGATGTAGACCACATCGCTGATCCGGCAGAGCGGTTCATCCCCTCTGTGGGAGCGGGCTTGCCCGCGATGCAGACGGTGATGGGCTGAACGCTATCGCGGGCAAGCCCGCTCCCACAGAAAATAAATTATCTTGTTGATTTAAAAGGAAATAGTTTCAGGGTCCTGTGAGCCCCGCAGGCCCAATCGCGTACGGTCCGGCGTTCCGGCAGGGGCCGCCCATATCCGCCGCAGTGGTACAGGCAATCGCGGTCCCGTGTGGGAGATTCTATGGTTTCTGCCAAGTGCTAATGTGGGCCCTGGCGGGCCCAATCGCGGCACTAGGGTCGCTCCAACACCCGTAGCCCCACTGCGGCATGGCAGGCCATCGCGGTCCCTGTGGGAGTGGCCCCTGTGCCGCGATGGACCGCAAAGCGGTCCCAGAAATCGATCAGCAACACAGCATCTGAGCACTGCCAGCTACCGCTATGTTCTGCACGCGACAGCGCGGCGCCGGGGCGCCGGGCGAACTCCCACAAAAGGACTGCGCTTGCTTGTATCAGACCGGTGAACCTGCGGATGCAGCAGTGACCCTACGTGGACAAAGACGTGCCGGACGACACCGTGGTCTACACCGAGCACCGAGCGATCTACAAGACCCGACCCAGACGCGATCCGGAGGAGGGGACGGCCTGACCAAGCGTGCCCCCGACGCGATCCTGAAATCCTCTCAAACTCGAATTGTCCCCGAAGTCAAGCGCCGCCCTGTTCAAATCCAGCGCGACGTGCTACAACCAATTGAGCAATGATCTAGCTGCTTGATAACGAAGGGAAAAACATGACGAAGTCGGAGCTGATCGATCGGATTGTCAACCACCAGGGTCTGCTGTCCCCCAAGGACGTGGAACTGGCCATCAAGACCATGCTTGAACAGATGTCACAATGCCTGGCCACCGGCGATCGCATCGAAATCCGGGGGTTCGGCAGCTTTTCCCTCCATTATCGTGCCCCTCGCGTGGGGCGTAACCCCAAGACTGGCCAGTCGGTCAGCCTGGAAGGCAAGTTCGTGCCGCACTTCAAGCCTGGCAAGGAACTGCGCGACCGGGTCAACGAAGACGAGCACGAGGCGCAGGCCTGACGTGCCCCAAGGAACTGTCTGATGCGTAATCTCAAACGTGCCCTCGTGGCGCTGCTGGTGCTGCTGTTGGCCGCCGTGGTCCTGTTCTTCGTGCTGGAAAACCAGCAGGACGTGTCCCTGGTCCTGTTCGGGTGGGCTGCGCCTGCCATGCCGGTGGCATTGCCAGTGCTCGCCGCCTTGATCCTGGGCCTGGCCGTAGGTCCGGTGCTGGGCAGCTACGCCGTGCTGCGTTCGCGCCGCCGCATTCGCCTGAAGGCCCGCGAAGCCGCCCTGGCCGAGCGCTAAGAAAATTCCTACGCAATGAACGCTGTGGCCTGATATCCCCGGCGCTCACGCTCTGCCGTAATACCGCGCCCTGTCGCCACAGAGCGCGTATCCATGCCTTATCCCTGCCTCACTCACCACGGCGGAGCCCAGACCGTCACGGGCTCGTGCCACCAACTGCACCTCGACGCCGACACCAGCGTGCTGATCGACTGCGGTCTGGCGCAGGGCGCCGATGCAGCGCTCGGCCAGTCCGCGCTCGGCGCCGCCCTCGACACCCTCCAGGCGCTCATCGTCACCCACGTGCACCTGGACCATGTCGGCCGGCTGCCGGCGTTGTTCGCGGCCGGTTACCGCGGGCCCATCCTGTGCAGCGAGCCCTCTGCCCAGCTGTTGCCGCTGGTGCTCGAAGACGCCTACAAGCTGACCATCAGCAGCGACCCTGCCGAGGTGGCCCGCTACCTGGCCTTCGTGCAGGCCCTCGTGCGCCCGTTGCCCTTTGCGCAGTGGCACACGCTGGTCGAGCGTCAGGGCCTGACGTGCCGCGTACGCCTGCAACGCGCCGGGCACGTGCTCGGGTCGGCCTACGTCGAGTGCGACGTGCATCACCACGCGACCGGGCAGCGCACGCGCGTCGTGTTCTCCGGTGACCTGGGCGCGCCGGCCCGCGGCCTGCTGCGTGCGGTCGAGCCGCCCGAGCACGCCGACCTGCTGGTCCTCGAAAGCACCTACGGTGATCGCCTGCACGCGCCTGGCGATCGGCAGCAGGCGCTCGAAGCCGTGGTGGAGCGCGCGCTCGCCGATCACGGCACCGTGTTCATCCCGGCGTTCAGCCTGGGGCGCACGCAGGAGGTGCTGTTCGACCTGGAAGCGATCCTGCACCGCAAGGCCCTGTGCCCGTCGACCCGAACCGCGCTGCCCGACGATCCGCTGTCCAGGCTGGACTGGTCGCAGCTGCCGATCATCCTCGACTCACCCCTGGCCCAGCGCATCACCCAGGTCTACCGCGAGCTGCACCACCACTGGCATGACGACGCCAGCCAGCGCCTACGCGACGGGCGCGCGCCCCTCGGGTTCGGGCAGCTGATCTCCATCGACAGCCATGCCGACCATGCCCGGGTGGTGAACTACCTCAAGAGCACGGGCAAGCCGGCCATCGTCATCGCGGGTAACGGGATGTGCTCGGGCGGGCGCATCGTGGCGTACCTCAAGGCGATGCTGGGCGACCCGCGCCACGAGGTCGTGTTCGTCGGGCACCAGGTGCCGGGCACGCCGGGTGCGGTAATTCAGGCGAGTGCGGGGGTGGCAGGGTTCGTCAGGATCGACCTGGATGGGCAGTTGTACGACGTGCGCGCCAAGGTGTTCAGTGTACCGGGGTATTCGGCCCATGCGGATCAGGCGGGGTTGGTGGAGTTCGTGACGGGCATGAGCCGTTGGCCATCGCGTATCCGTCTGGTGCACGGTGAGCAGCCCGCTCGCCACGCCCTGGCAGAGCGTCTGCGGGACGTCTATGCAAAAAAAGGCCTGCCTGTGGAGATCGAATGAATCTCATTGTTGTCCAAGGGGGCGGCAACGGATGGCCCGGTACTGCGCCTGTAGGCGAGCCTCGTGGAATGTTCTCTGATATTCTTGGGCGCTCGAATTTAGGGGTAAGCCTGCCTTCACGCGTCGTTGAAGCCAGGCAGCTGGATCAGCAAGGAATTTGAACGTTAAAGGTGCGAAGTGGCAAATCGTTGCTGTAGTACTTTGCGTTTCGTCTACGTGCCATGCAAATGGTGAGCAGGATTATAAGATATGGACTTGATACCCGTAATTTTGTCAGGCGGTGTTGGCAGCCGGTTGTGGCCCGTGTCTCGCGAGGCCCATCCCAAGCCCTTCATGACCCTGCCTGACGGTCAGAATCTGATTCAAAAGACCTTCCTGCGTGCCTCGAACCTGGCCGGTGTTTCGGAAGTGCTCACCGTGACCAACCGGGAGCTGCTGTTCAAGACCGAAGACGAATACCGCGCCGTTCAGCAGTCCGGCCCCGCTCAAGCCTTCATCCTCGAGCCGTTCGGCCGCAACACGGCCGCAGCCGTCGCGCTGGCGGCCCTGCAACTGCGCGACAGCCATGGCGACGACGCCCACATGCTGGTGCTGGCGGCCGACCACCTGATCCAGGATGAGCAGGCCTTCGCCGAGGCCGTGAGCAAGGCCGTCGAGCTGTCCGGCAGCGGCTGGCTGGTGACCTTCGGCATCAAGCCTCAGTACCCCGAGACCGGCTTCGGCTACATCGAGGCGGGCGAGGCCGGCGAGCTGCAGCATGGCCTGAAGGTCGCGCGGTTCGTCGAGAAGCCCACCCTGGAGGTGGCCGAGTCCTACGTGGCCGCTGGCAACTACTTCTGGAACTCCGGCATGTTCTGCTTCCGCGTCGGCACGGTGCTGGAAGAGTTCGAAAAGCATTCGCCCGACGTCCTGCAGGCCGCCGCCCACGCCAAGCGCCAGTCGCGTCTGGCCGAAGGCAAGGGCTACAGCTGCCTGAGCATCGACCCCGACAGCTTCGCCCAGGTCCCGGACATTTCCATCGACTATGCCCTGATGGAACGCTCCGAGCGCGTCGCCACCGTGCCGTGCGACATCGGCTGGAGCGACATCGGCTCGTGGAACGCCGTCAGCGAGCTGACCCCGGCGGATGCCGACGGTAACCGCTTCGAAGGCGAAGTGCTGGCGCATGCGTCGCGCAACAACTACGTCAACAGCGAAGACCGCCTCACCGCCCTGGTCGGCGTCGAGGACCTGCTGGTGATCGACACTCCCGATGCGGTGATGATCGCCCACAAGGACCACGCCCAGGACGTCAAGCACATCGTCGGCCAGCTCAAGAGCAAGGGCCATACCCTGCACCAGCTGCACCGCACCGTGCACCGCCCCTGGGGCACCTACACCACCCTGGAAAACGGCGAGCGCTTCAAGATCAAGCGCATCGTGGTCAAGCCCAAGGCGTCGCTGTCGCTGCAGATGCACCATCACCGCAGCGAACACTGGATCGTGGTCAGCGGCACGGCCGTGGTGGTCAACGACGACAAGGAAATGATGCTGCACACCAATGAATCCACGTTCATTCGTGCAGGCCACACGCACCGACTGGAAAACCCGGGCGTCATCGACCTGGTCCTGATCGAAGTGCAGAGCGGCGACTACCTCGGCGAAGACGACATCGTCCGCTTCGAGGACAAGTACGGTCGCTGCACCGGCTGATCCCCGGCACTTCCCGCGCGGCCCGTGATGCTCGTCTCGAGTGCCACGGGCCGTTCGCCATTGGCTGCCCCCTGCGCAGCCAGCGTCTACATCGATCTCTGCCTGCGGGCGGCTCGTCAAAGTGAGAACCATGTACCCATCTATCCAGACCCGTTGCTTCAAGGCCTACGACATCCGTGGGCAAGTACCTGCCGACCTCAACGAAGACGTCGCCTACCGAATCGGCCGCGCGCTGGTCGCCGAACTGGGCGGCAAGCGCTACGTGGTCGGCCGTGACATGCGTCTGGAGAGCCCCATGCTGGCCCAGGCACTGACCCGCGGCCTGACCGAGGCGGGCGCCGACGTGCTGGACATCGGCCTGTGCGGCACCGAGGAAGTCTACTTCGCCACCAGCCACCTGCAGGCCGACGGCGGGATCATGATCACCGCCAGCCACAACCCCAAGGGCTACAACGGCATGAAGCTGGTGCGCGAGCACTCCAAGCCGATCAGTGGTGATTCGGGGCTGTTCGCCATCCGCGACCGCGTCGAGGCCGGCCACCTGGGTGAGCGGGCCTCGACGCCAGGGCAGGTGCAGGACGCCTTCGACAAGACCGCCTACATCGACCACCTGCTGACCTACGTCGACGTGGCGGCGCTCAAGCCGCTCAAGATCCTGGCCGACCCTGGCAATGGCGCCGTGGGCCCGGTGATCGAGCTGCTCAAGGCACGCCTGCCGCTGCACATCGACGTCATCAACGGCGAGCCGGATGGCGAGTTCCCCAACGGCGTACCCAACCCGCTGCTGCCGGAAAACCGCGAGCTGACCCGCAACGCCGTGCTCGAGCGCCAGGCCGATCTGGGCCTGGCCTGGGACGGTGACTTCGACCGCTGCTTCTTCTTCGACGGTCAGGGCCGCTTCATCGAGGGCTACTACCTGGTCGGCCTGCTCGCCGAAATGCTGCTGCGCAAACACCCCGGCAGCAAGATCATCCACGACCCGCGCCTGACCTGGAACACCATCGAGCAGGTACAGGCCGCAGGCGGCGAAGCCATCCAGAGCAAGACCGGCCACGCCTTCATCAAGGAGCGCATGCGCGCCGAAGATGCGGTCTACGGCGGCGAGATGAGCGCCCACCACTACTTCCGTGACTTCGCCTACTGCGACAGCGGCAACATCCCGTGGCTGCTGGTGGCCGAGCTGATGAGCGTCAGCGGCAAGACCCTGGCACAGCTGGTGGACGAGCGTATTGCGGCGTTCCCGTGCAGTGGCGAGATCAACTACCAAGTGGACGACGTCAAGGCGTCGGTGGAGAAGGTACTGGCCTTCTACCTGCCTCAGGCCCCTGAGGTCGACCGGACCGACGGCATCAGCGTGGCCTTCGCCGACTGGCGCTTCAGCCTGCGCGGCTCCAACACCGAGCCGCTGCTGCGCCTGAACGTCGAAAGCCGCGGTGACGAGGCCCTGGTGACCCAGCGCGTCGCTGAAATCGAACGTCTGATTCAAGGATAACTATGTTTGGCATGATCCGAGGCGTCTGGGACTACCGGGGCTTCATCCTCACTTCCATCAAGAACGAGTTCATCTCACGGTTCGCGCGCAGCAAGCTCGGTGGCCTGTGGATGATCATTCACCCACTGGCTCAAGTCGCGATCTATGCGCTGGTGCTGTCCAACGTGCTTGGCGCGCGCTTGCCGGGTATCGAGAACAAGTACGCCTACGCGCTTTACCTGATCGCAGGCATCCTGGCCTGGAACCTGTTTGCCGAAATCGTCGGTCGCTGCCTGACGATCTTCATCGATCAAGGCAACCTGATGAAGAAGATGCGCTTCCCGCGCATTGCCCTTCCAGTGATCGTGGTCGGCTCGTGTCTGCTGAACAATGTCTTGTTGTTCCTGGCGGTACTGGTCATCTTCACGGCGCTGGGTCATTCGCCCAACATACAGATGCTCTGGCTGTTACCACTGACGCTCGTGATCGTCGCCCTGGGCATCGGGATCGGGCTGGTGATCGGTGTGTTGAACGTGTTCCTGCGCGACATCGGGCAAGTGATACCGATCATCATGCAGGTCTGGTTCTGGTTCACACCGATCGTCTATTCGGTGAACATCATTCCTGAGTATCTGAAGGGCACGATCGGCCTCAACCCGATGTACCCCATCGTCACCGCCTACCACAACGTGATGGTGTACAAGGCAGCGCCAGACCTGCAACAGGTCGGCACGGTGTTTCTGATCGCTGTCGGCCTCATGCTGGTGGGGCTGTTCCTGTTCCGTCGGGCCTCGGCTGAAATGGTGGATTCGCTATGAGCCTTCTTCGCGTCAACAACGTCGGCAAGGCCTACCGCTCCTACCGTTCCGAGTGGCAGCGCATCGCGCGCTGGTTCTACTTGCCGGTCAAGCCGAGCCAGGAGCACTGGGTACTCAAGCACATCAGCTTCGACATCGAGGCCGGTGAAGCCATTGGCCTGGTCGGCCAGAATGGCGCCGGTAAGTCCACGCTGCTGAAAATGATCACGGGCACCTTGCAGCCAACCGAAGGCACGGTGCAGGTCAATGGGCGTATCGCGGCGATTCTCGAGCTCGGCATGGGCTTCAACGGCGAGCTCACCGGGCGTCAGAACGTCTACCATGCCGCTGGCCTGATGGGGTTCAACACCGAACAGATCGACGGTGTGATCGACGACATCGAAGCGTTCGCTGAAATCGGCGAGTACTTCGATCAGGCCGTACGAACGTATTCGAGCGGCATGCAGATGCGCGTGGCGTTCTCGGTGGCCACGGCCTTCCGCCCGGAAATCCTGATCATTGACGAAGCATTATCGGTAGGCGACAGCTACTTCCAGCACAAGAGCTTCGGGCGTATCAAGGAATTCCAGAAGGCAGGCACGACGTTGCTGATCGTGTCTCACGATCGCAGCTCGATCCAGGCCCTGTGCAATCGTGCCATCCTGATCGATGGCGGTACCGTGATCCGCGACGGCGCGCCAGAGGAGGTCATGGACTATTACAATGCCATCCTCGCTCAAAAGGAAAACGCCACCGTCGAAGTGACGACACTGGCCGATGGTGGCGTGCAGACCCGTTCAGGGAATGGCCATGCCAGCCTCGAGCGCATCGCGCTGCACAACAAGGACGGCGCGCCCGTCGAGTACGTGGCGGTGGGCGAAGACGTCTGTCTGGCCATCGATGTCCGGGTCAATGCGCCGCTGCCAGAACTGGTGGTGGGCTACGTCATCAAGGACCGGCTCGGCCAGGATGTGTTCGGCACCAACACCCACCACCTCAAGTGCAGTCGCAGCGACCTCGAAGGCGGCGAGCAGCTGTCCTATCGGTTCCACTTCCCGGCCAACCTGGGGGTGGGATCGTATTCGGTCGCCGTGGCGCTGCATGCAAGCGATAACCACATCGCCAACAACTACGAGTGGCGCGACCTGGCGCTGCTCTTCAACGTCGTGAACATGTCGGAGCAGACCTTCGTGGGCCTGGCGTGGATCCCTCCGACCGTGGAGTGCAAATGATGGATGATGGTTTCTACAGAGGCTTCGAGGACCGCTATCGCGGTTCTCGCGAACTGATCAGCCAACGTCTCGAGGCGTACCTGCCGTTCCTCGCACCGCTCAAGGAGCTGTATACGGATTACCCGGTACTCGACCTGGGCTGTGGGCGAGGAGAGTGGCTCGAGCTGCTGACCCGCGAAGGCTACGCGCCCACGGGCGTCGATCTCGACGAAGGCATGCTCGAAGCCTGCCGCGCCCTGGGCTTGCCAGCGCGCAACCTCGACGCGGTCAGCGCCCTGCGCGAGCTGCCTGACGCCAGCCTGGTGGCGGTCACCGGTTTCCACATCGCCGAACACGTACCCTTCCCGGTCCTGCAAGAGCTGGTGGCCGAAGCCTTGCGTGTCCTGCGTCCGGCTGGCCTGCTGATCCTCGAGACGCCCAACGCCGAAAGCCTGGTCGTCGGCACCAACAGTTTCTACCTGGACCCGACCCATGAGCGGCCGCTGCCCAGCCTGCTGCTGTCGTTCCTGGCCGAGTACAGCGGTTTCGAGCGGGCGAAGATCGTACGCCTGCAAGAACCCGCCGAGCTGCATGACCAGAGCCGACGCCTGGGTGTGCTCGACGTGCTCACCGGCACCAGCCCCGATTACGCCGTGGTTGCGCAGAAGCGTGCCGAGCCCGCGTCCCTCAGTGGTTTCGACGAGACGTTCGACGCTGCCTACGGGATGGCCCTGGACCAACTCGCAGCGCGCTATGACCATGCACTGGAGCACCGATTGGCAGGTATCGAGAACGAAGTGGCCACGGCCCGTGACCAGCTCATGACGCGCGAGCAGTTCAGCGAGGCGCTGGACAGCATTCATCGCCAGCAGACCGAGCAGCTGCGCATGATCCAGGAGCGCCATGCGCTCGACATGGAGGCCCTGCGTCAGCAAGCCGCCCTCATGCAGCAACAGAATGCCGAGCTTGCGACACAGGCCGCCAGCTTGCAGGCCGACCTTGATCAGTCGCTGAACAATGCCCATACCTGGTACCTGCGGGCGAGCCAGCACGAACAATATGCGCAGGCGCTGTACCAGAGCACGTCCTGGCGCATCACCGGCCCGCTGCGTGTCCTAGGCCGCGCTGCACGTACCCCCAAACAGACGGCGCGCTCGGTGATCGGTCGCAGCTTGCCCCATGCCCGCCTTTGGCTGGCCCGTCGTCCAGTGCTGGATCGAAAGGTCATGGCGCTCCTGAATCGTTGCCCACGCCTGACAGAAAAGCTCTACAACCTTTATCGAAGCAATCAAGTGGCTCAGCCTGTACCGATGGCCAACGGCGACGTCGCGCCCATGTCGCCGACGATCGACCAGGCACCTCTCACAGTCAGAGGCCGCGCCATTGAGCAGGCGCTCCAAGCCGCCATCAAGAAGAGCCAGAACTAATGCGTATCGTGATTGACATGCAAGGCGCTCAGACCGAGAGCCGCTTCCGAGGCATTGGCCGCTACAGCATTTCGCTTGCCCAAGGCATCGTGCGCAACAGCGCTGGCCATGAGGTGTATCTGGTGCTCAACGGCATGCTTCCAGAGGGCATCAAAAACATCCGTGCCGCCTTCGCCGGCTTGATGCCACAGAGCCACATCCGTGTGTGGTACGCCGAAAAGCCCGTCGCCAACATCCATGCTGAAAACATTCCACGCAGTGACGTCGCCCAACGCATACGCCAAGCCTGCATCGACGAGCTGCAACCGGATGTGATTCACATCACGAGCCCATTGGAAGGGTTCGTCGACGATGCCGTGATCGGCGACCCTCTGCTCGCCAATGGCGCGCTGGTCAGCGCAACGCTCTACGACCTGATCCCGCTCGTCAGCCCCAACCAGTATCTGACGCATGCTGGCTTCAAGACCTACTACATGAACAAGGTCGAGGCCTTCAAGCACTACGACCTGCTGCTGCCGATCTCGGAAGCGGCCCGTGAAGAGGCGTTGTCGCTGCTCTCGCTGGACGAAGCCACTGTCGTCAATGTATCGAGCGCTGCAGACGAGATCTTCCATCCGATCCCGCTGGGGAGCGAAGAGCGTGATGCGCTGGTTGCCAAGTTCAATCTGCGCGATGCCTTCGTGATGTATTCCGGCGGTGCCGACGAGCGCAAAAACCTGACGCGCCTAATCAAGGCATTCAGTCAGATCAAGCGCGACCTGCCGGATATCCAGTTGGTGTTCGCTGGCAAGTTGTCCGAGCACGTCATCGAACGGTACAGCGCAGAAGCCCGAAGCGAGGGGCTGAGCGATACCGATCTGGTCTTCACCGGGTTCATCACCGACGAGGAGTTGGTGGCGCTGTACAACCTGTGCCAACTGTACGTATTCCCGTCCTGGCACGAGGGCTTCGGTCTGCCGCCATTGGAAGCCATGAAGTGCGGGGCGCCGGTGATCGGGGCCAACACCTCAAGCGTCCCAGAAGTCATTGGCTGGGAAGAAGCGACGTTCGACCCCATGAGCGTCGAGGCGATCGCCGCCAAGATGAAGCAGGCGCTGACGGACGACGAATTCCGTGCAGCATTGACGGTCCACGGTCTGCAGCGTGCCAAGCTGTTCTCCTGGGATCGGACAGGCAAGATTGCCGTGAAAGCGTTCGAAGAGGCAGTGGCTCGCCGAGAGGCGCAGCGTGCCGACGTGCAGCCGGCGACCGACCGCCTGCAAGCGTTGCTCGACTCGCTGGTGGCCACGGGGCACCTGGCCAATGGGGCCATGGATCTCACGCAGGTGTCCAAGGCCATCGATTACTCCCTGCAGGGGCCTACGGGCAAGCCACGGCTATTGGTCGACATCTCGCAACTGTGCCGACACGACGGAAAGAGCGGCATCCAGCGCGTCGTGCGTAGCATTCTGCTGGAATGGTTGAGCCATCCACCAGAGGGATACGACGTTGAGCCGATCTACACGAAAGTAGAAGAACCTTTCTACCGGTACGCGACCGAGTTTGTCGCCAAGTTCCTCGATCAGGCGCCTGCCAAGGATCAGGATGAAGCGCTCGACTATCGGGCTGGCGACGTTTATATCTGCCTGGACCTGCTGCTGGATGTCCTGCCGCAGCGTCAGCCTTATTTCGACACGCTCCATGCCCACGGCGTCAGCATCTTCTTCGTGGTGTATGACCTGCTGATCCTGCAAATGCGTCATTGTTTCTCCGATCACCTGTATGAGCATTACGTGAACTGGATCAACGCCATTGCGCGCTATGACGGCGCATTGTGCATTTCGCAGGCAGTGGCCGACGAGTTGAGCGAGTGGATGGTCGAGCACGGGCCAACGCGTCAACGCCCCTTGCGTATTGGTGCCTTCCACCTGGGCGCCGATATCGAACAGTCAGTCCCTTCCACAGGTATCCCCAAGGATCCGGCACTGCGTATCGAAGTACTGGAAGCCAACCCGAATTTCCTCATGGTCGGGACCCTGGAGCCTCGCAAGGGCCATGCCCAGGCCTTTGCTGCCTTCGAACAGCTCTGGGAAGCCGACGCGAAGGTCAATTTGATCATCGTCGGCAAGCACGGCTGGCTGGTGGACGACCTGGCGACCCGCATCAAGAAACATCCGCAGTTCGGCAAAAGGCTGCTGTGGCTTGACGGAATCAGCGACGAATACCTCGAGCATGTCTACAAGCACAGCCAATGCCTGGTTGCAGCCTCGATCGGCGAAGGGTTCGGCCTGCCCCTGATCGAAGCTGCGCAACATGGCATGCCGATCATCGCACGTGATCTGCCGGTGTTCCGCGAAGTGGCAGGCGAGCATGCCTTGTACTTCAAGGGCGATGAGCCACAGGTACTGGCCGAGACGGTAAACCAGTGGCTCGAGCTGTTCGCCAAGGGTGAACACCCGACGTCGACCGACATGCCCTGGTTGACCTGGAAGCAGAGCGCAGCCCAGTTGGTCGATGAGATCAGCCGCTTGCAGCACATCTGACGGCGCATAGGCAGAGCCTGCCCCAAGGCTGGGGCAGGCTTTATGCTCGTCGTACGGGCTTACCGTCCGAGATCCTCTTCAGATGCCAGCCCCCTCACAATGTCAGTAGAATGCCGCCCTGTGGAAATTTCCTACAAGGCTGCGTGAAAATGGGGTTATTGAGGTTGCTGCTGGCGAGCTTGGTGGCTATAAGCCACATGGGCATCGACTTCAAAGGCTGGAACGTCGGCGTAGGATCGGTAGTGATCTTCTACATGCTGGCCGGGCATGTGGTCGCGAAACTCTGGGCGCGCCGCCCGCATGACCGACTGTTGCCTTCCCTGGGCTGGTTCTACAAGGACCGCGCCTTGCGTATCTTCCCGTTGTACCTGTGCGCACTGCTGGTCAGTGGGTCGCTGTGGGCAATGGGTACGCAGTCCCACTTTCTCAGCAAGACGCCAGGGTTTGCGCAGTGGGTCAGCAACCTGACGATCATCCCCTTGAACTACTACATGTGGACAGGCATCGACCGCTTCATGTTGATTCCGCCTGCATGGTCACTGGGCGCAGAGCTGCAGTTCTACCTCCTTCTGCCCCTGCTCATGCTATTGCCCTGGCTAGGCATCCTGGCAGCAGCCGGGAGTGTCGTGGTGTTCGCGCTCGCGCAATACGAATATTTGAACATCGACATCTACGGTTATCGGCTCTTGTTCGGCGTGCTGTTCATCTTCCTGAGCGGCGTGGCGATCGAAAAACGCTCGCGCCTGGGCAACCTGGCCCTGGTCGCGCTCTGGATCGCCTTGCTGACGTATGTCGTGGTCTTGCAGATGAAGGGTATTCGGCGCCCCTTCGACCATGAGGTGGCGGTGGGTTACCTCATAGGGCTGCCGCTTACCATATGGCTGTCCGGCTTTCGGTTCACGGGGCGACTGAATACGCTTCAACGGCATGCCGGCACCCTGTCGTACGGTGTGTTCGTGTTCCACTTCTCGATGATCTGGTTGTTGGAGCCCTATGCGCTATCGAGCAGCGCGAGGGTAGGGCTGGTGTTGCTGGGATCATTACTGCTGGCCGGTGCGTTCCACTATGGGATCGAGCGGCCTGTGTGGGAGCGCTTCAGGACAAAACTGCCCAGCCAGGCGACGCCCTCGTCGAGCAAGGAAGACAGCTATCCACGTGCCATGGCCGACGAGAAGTAAGCTACGACACGCGGAACGCATGCGAGGCTATGTGGCCGACGTCGTGTGCTCTTGCGACGGTGTGCTAGGCGCAATTGGCTGACGGAAGAGACGTTTGCCCCAATGCATCGTAGGGACCTCCACGAAGCGATGCAGCCCATAGGCCAGTACCAGCACGAAGGCCAGCGTCAGAAGCGCAGACATGAGGAACGACAGACCTTGGTCCATCAGCACGCGCATCGACAGATAGCCAATGATCGAATGCAGCACATAGATGGAATAGCTGATGTTGGCAATGAAATCGAGCGGTGCGATCGGTCGGAAGTGGCGACGGAACATGTAGCTCACCGTGAACACGACGAGCCCGTATACATAGTTCTGCGGAACGTTGGGGATCTGAGCCAGCCATTGGGTATGAGGCCAGCAGATGAGGAACACGGTAAGCAGGATCGCAACGTATGTGGCGAGCTGGCGGTTCGTGTAGGTGCCGGTGTAGTGATGGTAGAACCCGGTGCCGATGAACATGAAGATCACGCACATCAGCTCGGTCTTCAGTGATTCGATCAGGACGACGGGGATCGCCCCCCCGGTTACCAGGTGAGGCAGCGCCTCGCAGGCGGCCAGCACGAATACCGAGAACAGAAAGATGGGGTAGCTGTTGCCGGCTTTGATCGATCGATAAAGCAGCGCGGCGATGAGGTAGAACTTGATTTCGATGGACAGCGTCCAGTTCACCAGGTCGATCGAGGGTGAAGACACGTTGTCCTGAATGAGCAGCAGGTTGGCCAACAGACGATCCAGTGGCATCGAGAAGGCTTGGCCCCAGTAGCGGCTCGACAGGTAGACCAGCGCCAGCATGATCAGTGAGGCGGCGATGTAGGTCGGGTAGATCCTCAACAGGCGCGCTACCAGAAAAGGCCCAGGCGCCAATCGATTGAGCGAGAAGGGGATGACGAAACCACTGATCAAAAAGAATATGGAAACGCCAAAGGGACCATAGTTGAAGGTCGGTGGCGTGAGCCAGAAGATCATGCTCGGAGGCGCGCCTTCCAAGAGAGGTGCATGGATATAGGAGGCCACCGTGTCCCTGGCGAACCAGTAGACGCCGCACCAATGCACGACCAAGACGGCAATTACCGCCAATCCCCTAAGCTGATTGGCGAAGAGAGCCCGGTTCGAAGCGTGTGGCATGGATGTTCCCCCTGAAGTGATGCGATTGTAACATCACCTCAGGACATGGCCTGTTGACTTGGCCGACCATGACCAGGGTTTAATCCGAGTGTGCCCTGCGATAAGACGTAAGCGAGCCACGAAAAACCCGTAGCGTCACTGGGTCTTACAGAAGAACGCGATTGCCTGTGGGAGTCCGCCCGCCGCCTTGGCGCCGCGCTGTCGCGCAGAGAACATGGCGATAGCTGGCAGGATTCGGAGCTTCATTGCTAACCGATTTCAGGGCCGCTCACACCCGTAGCCCCACTGCGGGGTTGCAGGCTATCGCAGTCACCTGTAGGAGCGGCCCCTGCCGGGGCGCCGGACCGGCCGCGATGGGCCGCAAAGCGGCCCCAGAATTCGATCATCAACATAACTTCTGAGCCCTAACGACTATTACCACGTTCTCTGCACGAAAGCGCAGCCCCTGAGCGACAGGAGCTTCTCATCGAGCAAGGTTATGGCTCGCACCCAGGCCACACCAGCGCGACCTCGATGACAGGGCCGCCATGCACCCCAGAACTAGACAGCGCCCTGGGCTGGTCGATGTACACCCGCCAGGCGACTGTTGCGTAACCAGCGTTGCGCCGGACGCTCGACCCACCGATGGCAGGCCAGGCTCATGGGCACGAGCACCATGAAGAACGACAGCATCACCCAAGGCTGATAGAAGACCGCACGATCGAAGCCCAGACGGTCGAAGACCAACGCAAACACGATCTGCAGTGGAAAGTGCAGCAGGTAGGAGGAGTAGCTCACATCACCGATCCAGCCGGTACTGCGCCACAGCCCGGGCCAATGCAGCCCGGCACCTGCCAGCGTGGCCAGGGTGGCAGGAAAGCACAGGCCCATCACTAGGTAGACGTTGAGCGTATCGCACAGCCAGAGTTGCGAGGCCCACGCACCTGACGCGATGCAGCCACACACCAGCAACGCAAGGCCCGAACCGCATCCGCATCGCAGTTGCCAGAGCACGCCATAGGCCAGCCCGCCGGCGAAGAAGCACAGCAACCCACTGCCGATCTTGTAGCTGCCTGGGTACAGCATGAACCCTGCACCACAGGCAATGGCCGCCAGCAGCCAACGCCAACGGCCGGCCAGGCAGATGATGAAGAACAAGGCATACAGCAGGACCTCGATCGAGACCGACCAGATGGGCGCATTGTACGACCAGCCCTGCTCAAAGCCCCAGGCGGGTGCGAGCAGCAGGTTGAGCACGGCATGGTAGGCGTCGTTGAACGGGTAGACGAAATAACTGCCATGGCCTGTGGAGTAGAGGCCTTGGAGCACGGCGACCCCGCCCAGGGTGAGCAGGTGCAGCGGATAGAGGCGGCTGAACCGGTCCACGACGAAGCTGCGCACGCTGATGCGTCTGGCCGCCACGCGCTGGGCGAACAGCCAGAAGAACACGAACCCCGAGATGGAGAAGAACAGCTGCACCGCCAGCCCTCCGTAATGGTAGAGCGGTGTGAGCAGGCTGAAAAAAGGCTGGCGCGCGACCTCGAAGGCGGCCGGGCTGTCACCTATGTAGAAAAAGTGTTGCCAATGCCAGAACACGACACTGAGCGCAGCGAGACCGCGCAGGGTATCCAGGGTATACAGCCGTTCGTTCGAGGGGGATGCAGCAGGCATGTGCGGGGTCACTGGCGGGTACAAAGAGGGAAATGCTGGCACCCTGCGCAAGACCCTGTCAATGCGAGCCCTGAGTTTGTGAAACGGCATAAAAAAGGAGCGTCGCTGATGAAGCAGGGCTGCGACAGATGCCACAGCCCCGCTGCTCGTCACTCGAAGACGTCGGCCTCGGTCAACGCCACGCCCAGTTGGTCCTTGCCGGACAGGCTGGGGGCGTAATCGATGGGCCAGTCGATGGCGATGGTCGGATCATCCCAGGCGATGCAGCGTTCGCATTCGGGCGAGTAGACGTCCGTGGTCTTGTAGAGGAACTCTGCAGTGTCGCTCAGGGTGACGAAGCCGTGTGCGAACCCTGGCGGGATCCACAGCTGGTTCTTGTTCTCGGCAGACAGCACGGCCCCGACCCATTGGCCGAAGGTCGGCGAGGAGCGGCGGATGTCCACTGCCACGTCGAAGACCTCGCCCTGGACCACGCGCACGAGCTTGCCCTGGGCGTGGGGTGCCAGTTGGTAGTGCAGGCCACGCAGGACGCCCTTGACCGAGCGGGAGTGGTTGTCCTGCACGAAGTCCGGGTTCAGGCCCGTGGCGGCTTCGAAGGCGCGTGCGTTGAAGCTTTCGTAGAAGAAGCCGCGGTCGTCGCCGAAGACCTTCGGGGTGAGCAGCACGACATCGGGGATCGCCAAGCGAACGGCCTGCATCAGAACACCTTCTCTTTCAAGATACTTTGCAGGTATTGACCGTAGCCATTCTTGATCAACGGCTGGGCCAGGCGCTCGAGCTGTTCGGCATCGATCCAGCCAGCGCGATAGCAGATCTCTTCCGGGCAAGCGACCTTGAGGCCCTGACGGCGTTCGAGGGTGGCGATGTACTGGCCGGCCTCCAGAAGACTGTCATGCGTGCCCGTATCCAGCCAGGCGTAGCCACGGCCCATGATCTCGACGTGAAGCTTCTGCTGCTGCAGGTAGAGCATGTTCAGATCGGTGATCTCCAGCTCACCCCGTGCCGAGGGGCGCAGGCTGCGTGCCAAGTCGACGACCTGATTGTCATAGAAGTACAAACCCGTGACCGCGTAGTTGGACTTCGGGTGGGCGGGCTTTTCTTCCAGCGACAGAACACGACCGTGTTGATCGAAGTCAGCAACACCGTACCGTTCAGGGTCGTGAACGTGGTAGGCAAACACCGAGGCGCCTTGTTCGCGCGCGTTGGCATTGCGCAGCAGGGATTGGAAGTCATGGCCGTAGAAGATGTTGTCGCCCAGGACCAGCGCGGAAGGATCATTGCCGATGAAGTCAGCACCGATTGTGAATGCCTGGGCCAGGCCGTCTGGGCTGGGCTGTACGGCGTAGGCAAGGTTTAGGCCCCAGTGGCTGCCGTCTCCGAGGAGTTGCTGGAAGCGAGGTGTGTCTTGAGGGGTAGAGATGATCAGGATGTCGCGGATACCGGCGAGCAGCAGGGTGCTGAGCGGGTAGTAGATCATCGGTTTGTCGTATACAGGCAGCAGCTGTTTGGAGACGGAGAGGGTCGCGGGGTGGAGGCGGGTGCCGGAGCCACCGGCTAAAATTAGGCCTTTGCGGCTCATATGGCGTCCTATGTAAAGTGAAAAATGATAACCGTAAGTTATAGTTTGGATGCAGTTTAGCCTATTGAAGGCAAAGGTTTCTAGCACTGAGATCGATGAAAGGTACAAATCTGCTAGCTGGAAATCACGTAATAAGCTTAGTCGATCTCTGCGACGTGCCTTCTATACGAAAGGCACGCCTCCAAATAGATAGAGGAACTAAATTTTAAAGTTGATGAAGAGAATCTCCCCTCCGGGCTTTCCTTTTATCTGAGCAATTTGCATGACTACTAAGCTTCCATCACTAAGACCTTGGATCCCCTCATTTTCAGTTGTATCGGCCTTGATGCCCCATTCCTTGAACTTACTAAACAATTTTTCGGGGGCGACATAATTTGAACTCTGAATGTTTCCTGCCTTGTCAAAGAAATTTATGCCGTAATAATGATAAGGAGTAGCCTTCGAGGTGTCTGACCAATGCCCGCCCATGGACATAACAAAACCGTCATTGACAGCGGCAAAGCCTTGATGTTTAGGGATATTTAGCTTTTGAGATTCTCTATAGCCTGAATACTCTGCTGGGAAGGTAATATCGCCAACATATTTGAATTCATTATCCAAAATAGTGTATTCGCCACGACTCTGTCCTAGTGAATCACTACGGGTCTTGTATTTTTCCAGATACCAGTGTTGATTCAGTCTGGAAAAGCTCTGTGCGACGTTATCGTATAGAGATCTAATTTTCCGTGTGCTGCCTATATGGCTTGAGTCTTTGATGAGTTCATACTGCGCAAGTTTGTTCTCCGATCTTATATATGCAATGAGTTGATCGCCCACATGGTCGACAATTATTGATTCAGAGACTGAATTCTGTGGCTCAGGGATTACATAAGTGTTAATTAATTTGCTAGAGCTCCACTGATATTCTTCAATCAAAGCACGGGAGGGGTGACTATTAGAATATCTTAACAGAAAAATAAGATCATTTTTTTCATCGATGTAGAACCCCTGAGGATACGTAGAGGGGGCTCCAATTTGCTCATTCACGATCTTAGAGTTTGAAGAGATGAATTGAAGAGATTTAAGTATGCGAACATTAGAGTCCATATTATTGGATACGGACTTTTTGAATTGGCTAACAATCTGGGTGAGTTGATTGTTTTCTGGCTGATTTGGTTGGCTAGCGAAGCATCCAGAGTTTGCCAAGAATGAGGCAGCTCCTAAAAAAATGGCGTGTGGAAGTTTCGACATATGTCCTCCTGGGTATCAAATTTTACTCTGTATCCAGTAGACAGCTATGTGCCAAAGTAGTGCAAAAAGATTTCTAAAAAGGTGCTTTATGTTATTTCCCAAAGGTTATTCGGTTGTTATCAGCATATTTAGGGAGATGAAAATCATTTTTAATTTTCAAGTTTTTAATGCGTTGCACCTCAGTGTGTATGTGCTGAGGTGCAATTTGAGAAAGATGAGATATGAGTTTACGAATTTATAATGGCTTTATACTCATCAGGTGTTCCGCAAAATACGATGTCTTCGCTAGGGATTAATTCATATTTTACGGATTTGCCATTTTTTATAAGATGGTTGTAGAGTGGTGCAATGTAAAATTCACCTTTTTCTCGCAAATTATTTCTAACAGAGTTTTCGAAAGCGTCTTTAAATAGTGTAGGTGTTTTAAAATAATAAAGACCATTACTGCAAAGATCGGAAATTCTTTCTTTCTCTGCCGTTTTTAAGACGTCGAAGTTTTCTCCAGGTAGGGCAAACGACCAATGCGCACCCTCTCCGAGGAAAACCTCTAAATAACCATCAGCTGTACTTTTTTCAGACTTTTTGAAATTCGGCCTAAATGTATCAATGTTGAAAATGTAAATCGGCTCTTTTTCGTTACAGAAATCACTTGCTCTGAGAAGACCTTGATACACAGTGTCAGCTTGACCCTCAGTTTCCTCTGAGAACTCAATGATCAAAGAGTTTTTAACTCCTAGTTTATCTAAAGAGTCCTTTACAAAATCTGATGCACAGTAATCTGATCTCACCAAAAATAAAAACTTCTCGGTTTCGAAATATTGCTCAAAGGACATCACGGATCGTTCGAAAACCGTATAATCGCCTATTCGCAACTTGTACTTAGGTTCGAGGTATCCCTCTTTAAAGAAGCGACTGCTTTTGCCGACCATTGGTATTATGATCATAGGTTTTTATCCGAATTAATGAATTCATTATACAGGCGGAATGCGTTTGCAAAGAGCGCCAGTTGTCTTGGTTTGTTGTCGGCGTGCAAAGGTAGCATAGACAAAAATAGTAAAATCGTAAGTGGCATATATTCAAGTGCAGAGAGTCCGGCGACAAGCGGTTCTTGAAGATATGCTGTTTGAATATTAGCAATGCGCTGATCTGTGAGGATTTCTAGCGAAAAGTTTAACTTCCCATCATGTTCTAGATGGTAAGCGCCAGCAATGATGTGGTCATACAGTCCAATTAATGAATGATTCAACTTGGCTACATCGTATGCAACATCGCCGTACATAGTGAAGTTATTTTCAGTATCAATTGCTCTAGGGTCGATTAGTTTTACTGCATCAGCCCGTGAGTCATAGAGTATATTGCTAAAACATAAGTCGCCATGCAGAATGCCAAGGATTGGTTTTTTTGATAAGGCAAGTGCGATGCACTCATCCATGACTTGGCTTATAGAAGGTGTTTTATGCCCATTCACTGTGACTGTGGACGTTAAATCAAAATCCATTTTTTGACAGAAATCAGTTAGTCGTGAAATGGTTTTATCTGCGAATAAGCTTTGACGAGCGTGATTTAATTTTGAAATGTATTGCGAGTCAAAATTCTCAGTGCAGGCCTGAAGCCAAGCGCTAAGGTGCTTGAAAACTTTTCTCCAAAAGAAAACTGGGTTGTTTCCGTTTACTAACAACTCGTTGAGAGGGGCTAAGTAAAGAAATTCCAGCACATAATAAGGGCGGTCTTCATTAAAACCTTGCCCCATGAGTTGAGGGACAAATCCTTTCAGCGAAACCGGTAAGTTTGCAAACCAGTTGCCTTCTGCTGAAATTTTATACCCAGGTGTGCCGCTTTTGTAAACGTGCGTATTAGTGATGGTTAATTCGTTAAATGACCGCTGGGTGGTAATTTTAGCCCGAGTTTTGTAAAAGGTATTAATGTGGCCAAGATCGAACCAATGCTCTGACTGAGATTTCTCCATCATTAAAACCTGATCATACATACGAACAGCTTTAACAAAGTCGCCACGGCAGATGGTGAGATTTTTTATAAGTTCTCTGATGTTAGAGAAAGAAAAATATCCGCACCACACAGATTCGCTATTTGTATCGGATGATTCAACTTCCCAGTTGTAATAGTCTTGAGTAGATGCTAATGCCAGGATATTATCGCCGCTTGGGATTGCAGGAAGATATGTATCCCCATGCAGAATTCGAATCTGTTTGTCTGGGGTTTCGATGACATTAAGACAAAAGAGTATAGAATCTGCCAGCGTCAAACCATCGGGCACGCTTATAGTGCGTACTTCTAGTTCTTGAAGTGTATGATTATCTTGAGCTGAAAGATGATAGCTTTCAGGAGTGCTTAACCAAATCTCTTCATCGGGAAACGCTGAGCTGAGGGCCGCTACTTGAAATTTGAAAAGTCTTTTGTTGCCCACCGGCAAGAAAGCCGGCGGCAATTTACCAAACTCTGCCTGAAATTCAGGGCCAACATATGCTGCTGACGTGATTAGGATCATTTGGATTTCTCCTTCGCAAGTAGGGCTAAAATTTGCTCGTAGGAGTTATCGCGGAACTCTGAAGGACGCACCGCCTTGTCGTCAACGTAGAAGCCATCCATGCCGCACCATGGCTTCGCCATGATAATTTCATCATATGGAACTGAGTGCTTAGCTAGCCAATCTATAATAATAGGCAAAGTGTTGGCATTTATCTTGCCTATGTCGCCTTTATAGGTTCTCATATTGCGACTGGTACTAATCGCAATAGTGAAGCCTAAGTTTTTATAGTAATGCATTTTTTCAATGACATGCAGGTTTGGCGTGCTATTTTTATAGTCACCGTTTTGAGTGGTGCATATAGTGTCATCCAAATCCATGATCAAGCGTTTCATACTTTATTAAAACCCGCCAAAGCATTAAAGAATTTTGCTACTTCTGCATTTTGTCTGAATTCAGCCGCTTCATTTGAGAAGTCTAAATCCAGAGCACCCGAAAAATCTGGAGGGGTGGCTCTTGCTGTTGCCATTTTCATATCGCGCTTAAGAGGCGTATGAACCGGCTGAAGATGATTATCTGCCATCCAGCCGAAAATAAGCCCGTGAGCCCTCATTTGTGGGAACTCAGTGAATGGCGAAAGACTTTTTGCCGTAAGCGATGCGCTCCAGAGCGAAGCCATTGATAAAGCTGATTTTCGAGGACCGTACCAAAATTGATCTTGAGGGCCATACTCCTTAGTGAAGTCCATTCCAACTTCGTTAGGCGACAACTTCTCCAAGACCTCATAGGTTAAGGCGTTATGTATGCCAATATCCGGCCTGCAACGCACGATGTAATCATATCGAAAATTATTTTTCTTTTCATGGGCAACGGCTAGCTCATGAGATTTGTAGATACCATAGAGCATTTTTGCTTGGTTTAAGCTTCCCAGAGACAAGAAGTTATCAGCGTGCTCAGGATGTTCTTCGAACAAGCAGTCGGAATCCTCAAGTAAGATTTTCTCGAATTTGATATGCTTGGGCAGGATTGACTCAGAAAACACTGCCTGTTTTGGAGTGTCAATTATTTCGTAAGTGCGTGGAAACTTTGTTTTGAAGTAACGCTTAGAGCGCAGGGCGTTTGGGCACTTGGAAAGCATGTCTTTATTGAAGATTCTCAGAAGCCAATCATCTCCAGCCCCGCCCAGCCCTGGCCATACCTGCATTTCGGTCCAAGAATGGAAAAAAACATCAGCATTTAAGGGTTCGATTACATTTTTATAAATGCTGTCCAAAGCCAGGTTGCCACAGCGATACATTCCCGACAGACAAACGGCTACACGAGGTTTGACGTCTGCGCCAAGAATCTTGATGCTAGAAGTGCGTTTAAGCTCTGGTTGAATAACGTCAGAGATAAGTGAATACAGACGTGCAGCACCATCTTCCTTTTTTTGTTTTTGTGCGACAACTATACCTAGAAGCTTGTGTAGTTCGTTGTATCCAACTTTGGGGAACGTAATAAGGTTTGTATTGGAAAGGGTATTTTTAGCGATGAGCTGAGTAATGTATGCTTTCCGTAGAACGCTAATTTTCTTAAAAGTCTCAATGTTTTCTAATATTAATTTTATGCATGAGCTTAAAGAGTTGCTTTCCATTAACTCGTTTAAGGCATAAGTCAGATACATCAAGGTTTTAGGATTTTGTTCTGCTTGAAAAATTATTTCTTTCTTACTGACAATAAAGTTAGAAAGTATACTCTTGTCAGAGAAGGATGTATGACGGAGGAGTTCTCCATCTAATCCTGGCGCGGAGTTAATCTGCCGTTCAAAGTTCATGAGCATCTCTTGCTCATATATTTTCAAAAGCGCTTGTGCATTTCCGCGTTTTTCATAGGGATTGCTTTCATCGTCTGCAATAGACTTTAGATTGTACAAGCCTACTTTCGAAACAAAACTGTGCAGTTCGCTCAGTCGTCCAATGTCTGCTAAAAACACACAAAATTCAAGATGCTTTGAGCAATCTTCAGCTTCTTCCCTGAAGAAATTCAACAATGCATCAAACTCCCACCTGCTGGAGAGTCTTTTAACAATCGAGTCAAATCTTGCAGAATTCATTTTTTATCCAATCTATTAATTATTTATCACTTGATAGAATTTATTAATGGCTTCTGCCTGATAGATAGAATTGTTAAATTTCGAGAATTCAAATCCATTTTTTGTATAGTCCACGATTGCTGCTCCTATGTCCTCAGCAGACATGCCTATAATTCTGCCCAGTTTCCCAGATTGTAATACATCATAGGCGCATGGGAAATTGGTGCAAATGACAGGCAGGCCTAAAATCATTGCTTCAAGAATTGCTAAGCCCTGGCCTTCGTGTTTAGAGGAAAACACAAAGCAGGTTGCTTTCTTCAAGTATTTAAAAGGATTGTCTTTACGTCCTAAGAGGAAAACTTTTCCGCTTAACCCTTTGCTTGATATAAGGGTCTGAAGCTTATGCTTCAAAGGTCCATCGCCCACGATGACAAGCTTGATGTTAGGTGCTATTTTCTGAGCTTCGTAAAAGCCTAAAATCAAGTCTTCATGCCCTTTTTCAACAGAAAGACGAGCGACATTAATGAAAATTTCATCACCGCTTGAAAAGATGGATACTTCTTCTGGGGTCGTGATTTTTTCTTCCGCCAGTCGAAGAACCTTTTCTGTATCAATAAGGTTGTCACAGTATGCAAATTTCTCAGGCGTAATAGAAAAGCGCTCCTGCAAATTTTGCTTGTTTAAGTCATTGGTTGCTTTGGATACAGAAAGCAGAACATCATAGGCTTTGTAGTTATTAAAAATGCTTTCCAGGTTAGGGAAGCGTTTGGTCCATTCACCTACCATATCGTTATGCAGATATGCGATGCTTTTCTGATTGTTAGGATAGGGTTTCTGAGCCATGAGTAATGCCCAGAACCGAATATAACCATCGAAGTTAACAAGGCAATCGTAGTTGGCTCTGCCAAACATGCGTATGTTTTCGCGCAAATAACAACGCTGCAGAATCTCATTCATTTCCGGCGTAGGCAGAGAGTGCTCACGCATAAAGTAGTCGTTGAGCCACTTTTCTTCAATGGTCATATTCTGCCTACCCACTCTCGCAATGATATTTACATTGGGGTGTAGGTTTTTCATCTGCTGAACACGTTCAGGATGATTGGCCACAGAACCTGGGTCAACTGCAAGGGTCAGTGAGTATTTCTCAAAGTCTAACGCATTTGATAGATTGGTTATGGAAGTTGTAATTCCGTTTGGAATCAGTGCGCCTGCAAAAGCAACGATATTTATTGTTTCGTTTGGCGCAGCACAAATGCGGCTAATGTTTTTCTCAAAAAAGAAATAATCAATGATTTCTTGCGAAGATTTTCCTTTGTCATGAGAACAGAATTCTTGAGCTGCATTGTTCTTATCTTCCGCTTTAGCATTGTTGATCGAAGAATTCAATGAGCTCTTCAAACTTTCACGCGTTGTGCAGAATACGCCATAAAATTCTTTCAGGTCGAAGTAAAGCCCTCTGTCCTTACGATACTGTTCATAGTCGTAAGCATAGAAAATAATTGGGCGGCCTGTAGGGATAAAGTCTATGGCTACACTCGAGTAGTCGGTGACTAAAATATCCGTCAATGCCAAGAACTGATTAGTGTCAATATGGCTGGGTAAAAAATTAATTCTTGGATTTTTTTCTTGGATGGATTTTTCAAATATATGATGTCCTTTAAAGAACAACACGCAGTTTCCATCTAGGCTGTTTTCAATCAGTTCGATGGCCGTTTCTATCTCGTCTAGCTCTGAGTTGGTGTTACCTATACTGCTTCCTCGGTAGGTAGGTGCATAGAAAATAACTTTAAAGTCTTTTGCTATGCCTAACTCTTCTCTAAGCTTTTGCAGTACCAAAGGCGATGGGTTGATCGTTAAATCAACTCTAGGGTATCCCATTCTTAGGATGTTTGCACTTAGGCCTGGTCTAATGTCGTGCTGATCAATAAGTACTTTTTCCGAATGATTATTGGGTACAATAATATCGGTCGCTTGCAAAAAGTTCCTTGCGGCATTTTTGTGTTCAAAAAGCGAAGTCTGAATGTCTTTGCCTAAAGTTTTTAGCGGGGTTCCATGCCAAGTGTTTAGGTATTTTTGTCCGAGCTTTTTGATGAAGTAAGGTGGGAAGGTGTTATTGTTGATAAGGTACTTGGACTTGGCTAGGTAGTAGAGATAGTTTTCGCTTTCTCTGCTAACAAAAATAACATTTTTAAGTTTCTTAATGTGTTTAGGGATTTTATTTTTATCGTTAATTACCCAGATATAAGTAAAGTCTGAGAAATTCTCAGATTCCAGCATTTTCGTAAATATAGCATATGGGTTGCAAGAGATGGATGCCCCATGGAAACTTTCTAATAGAACCATTCGTTGGTCTAAAGTTTCTCTTTCAAAATACTCTGTGTAGACAGCAGATTTGTTGAAATTCTTATCGTCCTGCAATGGGTTTTCAGGGGCGCCATACGGGGCCTGTATGATGCGTATGTTTCTGAATGCTGAGCAGGCCTCGCTTAGCCTTCCTTCTTTAACAAGCAGGCAGCCCAACATATAATGCCAGGCTGGCACATGTGAGTCATTTCTTGCAATTGCTTGGCGTACATGGCCTATGGCATCGATGTAATTGTGGTCTGCGATATAATTCTGGGCAACTTTCCACCACGTTCCACAATCAGAAGCATCAAGCTCTAAGCTAATAGCCGCTGATGATTTAAGCTTGGCCTTTTCAAAGCTGGCTTTATAGCTTTGGGGAACATTTGTTTTAGAAGTCGAGCCGAGCGGTGCGGCATGGGTAGCTTGGTCCAATACCTTTCTTGCTAGACTGGCAGTCGAATCCTTTTTCAGCGTTTTTATATATTCTTTACACGCATCTTCGATACGTCCACTTTTTTCTAAAGCATACGCGCAACGATAATGCCAATAGACTGAGTGATCACGTCGGGCGCTTGCAGCATACCCGTACGCCTCGGCTGCGCTGGAATATTTATGCTGTCGCTCACAGACAAAGCCTAGCCTGTAATGCCAATATGTATCGCTTGAGTCTAAAGCGATTGCGTTTCTATAGCTTTTTTCTGCTAGCTCCCACTGATAAGTGCGGTCATAGGCCATGGCCAACCGATAATGCAATTTTGCGTTATCGTAATTCTTTTTCAAGGTCTTTTTGAAAGCGCTTATTGCTGCAGTCCACCTGCCGCAACTTTGATGAAATGTGCCAATTCCGTAGAGTGCGCTATCAAATTTATTGTCCAGGCTTATCGCAAGCTCATAATGCTTCGTTGAACCAGCCAAGTGAATGCGGTCATCATGGCCACGGGTTTCCAAAACATACCCGAGTCGATAGTGCAGGTTTGCGTCAGTCGGCAAATACGTCAGTGCTTTTTTGTATGATTTAGCAGCCTCTGTATGCGACTTCATCATTTCCTGAGTTTCAGCTAGCTCTACATAATAGCTAGGATTTTCAGGATCTAGTACGGTCAATTGTTGTAAGGTATCGAGCCTCTGCCACCACTTTGCTTGTTTCCTCAAGACATCAGCATGGAGAGACAAGTATTCTAAATTTTCGGCGTCCTTGGATATAGCATTTGCAATCCACTGTTCAGCATGATGCCATTGCCGCTGCTTGTGAAAGTGTACGGCATGGTAAAAGTTGGTAATTGCAGATCTGGGCTTGGAGATATCGGCTGCGTTCAAGTCCGCAAGATTGCCAACTCTGCCATCTAATATGCCATCTTTGAAAAAAACCATTAAAGGATTTGTATCGTTAGGCGTGTCTTTATAAGTGCTTCTATAAAAATCTGGATCAAACTTTTCACTAGGCTGTCGGTTTTCCAACCAACCATAGGTGAGGTAGTGCTGCAAAGGGTTGATCTTGGCCGCGACGACATCAGCGTATTTTTGAGTGTAGAAGTCAGGGCAGAAATAGCCACTTCTAATAAGCAGGCTCTGCACTGCGGATGTCTTCGGCTCTTCTTTGATGGTTTCTGCGCTCACGTGTGTTACCTGAGTATTAGTCGAGTTTCTCAATTTTTGATAGCGTCGCGTTCGTGGTTCAAAGAAGTTTTGATTTCTGTAGTCGAAATGGCTGCTGTACGTGGCAGATATACTACTTCGCAAAGATCTTTGAGAAAATCAAATTTGCCTTCCCAGTCATCGCCCATGACGAAAACTTGAGCTTCGTAGTTCTTAATGTCCGTAAATTTCTGTTCCCAATTTTCTTCAGGGAATACAAAGTCTACGTACCTGATAGATTCGAGAACAACCTTTCGATTTTCATAGTTCAGTAGAGACGACTTATGCTTGCCAGAATTAAATTCGTCTGACGACAGACCTACGATTAGTCTGTCGCCTAGTGCCCTGGCTCTTTTAAGCAGGTTGATGTGGCCCCGGTGGAGAATGTCGAATGTTCCATACGTGATAACCGTTTTCAATTTTTCTTCCTTAATCTATTAACTGTTTAACTCGTTCAATTAGTCTTGCTGAGTTACGGTCATCACAGTGGTCAAAGAAAATCTTCTTCTTCCAATCGTAACTGGCGATTCTCTCTGTGGTAAGCGCGGTTTCAGTGAGCTTCAATGCCTCATGGAGAGCCTCAAAGCTAAAGCAAACGGCACCCGGGAACACATGCTCAAGCTCATAAAACAAACCACGCTCGACACCCGCGTAGTATTCATAGTCATAAGCAAAGCTCACCATGGGTTTGCCTGTCAGCATGAAATCAATAAAGCAACTCGAGTAATCCGTGATCAGCAAGCGCGCGGACCGGTATAGGACCTCTACGTTAGGGTAATGTTCATCGCTCAGGTCCAGCGCATCCAACCGCTGCAACTGCTCGGCGTAGGACCCTGTCCGGTCAGCCATGTGCTCACGAACCCCGAGCACGAGGTTGTGCTCTGCAAGCCAGCCCGCCAATTGCGCCAGCTCTGCGTCTGTGAACTGGTAACAGGCATTGCCATGGCCGTTACGGAACGTCGGCATGAACAACACCAACCCTCGACCTGCCAAGGCGTCTTCGAGTTTGTGACTTTCAGCTTGCAAGTCGCTTGGCAGCCGCTCGAAGTCCCGCAGGATGAAGTCGTTACGGGGTAGCCCGGTAAGCCATACGTCGTTGTAAGTCAGCGGGTAAAACGCGGCGGCCATGGCCAGCGTATCGATGCTCGAGGAGCTGATCACGGCCCTGCAGCGTGCGTGCTCTTCAGCGATGGCCTCGCGCTTGGTCTGTTGGTCCAGTGAGGCATACCCGATACGTTTGAGCGGTATGCCATGCCACAGGTTGATCAGGTCGTGCAGGTCGCTCGATAGCGGATAGACCAGGTTGCGTGTAGGCGTGTGCTTAATGAAGAGGATTTTAGCGCGCAAGAGATGATATTGGCCTTCAGGACTCTCCAACGGCACGACAATGACGTTGCGGCCCTCCAGTGTCACCGGTTTTCCACGCGTGAGGATGATCTTGCGAATGCTATCGTCGTTCTTCACTTCCTCGAACACGGCCCGCTCGTTGCCCGAGAACACACCCGAGAAGGCGCACACCGGGAAGGCCCACCAGTGGTCGTACTTGGGGACACGGTGATCAGCCTCGATGAACTCGGCATCCGTCAGCAGCGCCGTGGGTACCTGCTCGTCATCGGCAAGCCTTGAGGTGCCGATGTACAGGTTGTGCTCGAGCACGTCCGGATCGGTGATCCGTACCAGGTTGCGCTCCATGGTCTCGACGTCGGCCGCCGACGCACAGGCGAGGATCTTTTCTTTCCACCGGTACAACTTGGGCACTTGGTAGTGATTTGCCGTCAGCAGGTAACGCTTGAAGACGGGAAAACCTGCTTCCAGCAGTTTGAAGTGCTGGTTGCTGTAGATGGGGTGGAAAGGGTAGAGGCTCGGTATGAACGTATCGAAGACGAAACCGCGCGTGATCAGATAGCGGGTAAGGCCGATCTCGTACTTGAAAATGACGTTCTGCTTGTTTGGCTGCTGCGTCACGGCGTTCAGTTGCTTGCGAAACCCTGGGTCGGCGATCACAGGACGGCGATAGGCCACGAAGTACGAGCCGATCAGGAAGTCATACGTGTCGTCTTCTTCGAACCGATCGAGCAGAGAAGCGCGCACGGTATCCATCGGGATCGGGTGCTTGAACTGGTTGCTCGGCTCAGCCTTGGTCTTGGCGATACCCTTGGTTGCCTGGAGGCCCCACCAGTCGCACCGACGCTCATCCATGCGTTTGAACACGGCATCGAAGTCCGTGACCAGGTAACAGCTGTCATTGGCGAGCAGCAGTTCGTCGTACTGCTCAATGGTGTCCCAACCCACCAGCGAGTTGGCCAGTAAGGAATAGGAGCCGAAGTCGTAGCGCTGATGCCGGCCTGCCCAGGCATGCTTGACGACGCTACGCAGTTTTTCCAGCTCGCCGTCCTGCATCACGCAATCGGCCAGGTAGTAGATGTCGGCATGGGCACTAAGGGCTCGCAGATACGCGAGGACGTAGTCGTCGACAAGGCCGTCTGGATCGTAGCCAGCGAACAGGCAGATCCGCTTGATCGGTTGTGTCGGCAGGTAGGCCGCTTGAGCGCTCAACGCGAAGGGACCTTGCGGACGGGGCAGGGCGCCCGCCGCGTGCCCGATATGTAAAAAATGCGCGAGGGGGTTGATCGCGTCACTGGCCGGATCGAGATACGTCGACCAGTACCACCAGACATCAAAGGCTTTGCAAGGCTTGCGCAACTCTTTCCAGCCGACCGTGCAGAAGTGGTACAGCGGGTTCATGTCGCACTGTGCAACGTCTGGATTGGTCGTCAGATAGTAGTGAGTATCGAAGTACGCGTTCGGGTTGCGATTTTCGCGCGCGCCGTGCCGTGCAAAGTGCACCAGTGGGTCGGCGCCCCCGGCTGCAACATCCGGGTATTGGCTGAGGTAGTACGCTGCGTCGAACGTGCCAGAGCGCCACAGGGTCGCGATGACCAGGTCCGATGCTGCTTCAGGTGGCGGCGGTGGAAGCTCAATCGACATGGAGCATCTCCCCGGCATGTGGCCGGAAAGCGGCTTTGCTCAGCGCAGCGCGCCAATCGAGTGGGCTTTCGGCTGCGGGCAGGTCCGCCACGCTGTAGAGCGGGCCGCCACCCTGGCGGACCTCGGTCGTGCGCGGCGGCAAGGCCAGGCCGCCATAAGGGCCGCTGAGGTAATCGTGACTGAGCGCAGGGTGGTAGAAGGGGTCTTGCTCACCCTTGGAGAACCAGCGCTCGGTAAAGTGTTTCTGCTCGCGCTGGGCTCTGCTGCGTTTTTCCGGTGCGATGTCTTTGCCTCGGCTGGCCGACTCGGCATGGATGAGTAGCGCGTTGGCGCACCACACGATCTTCAAGCCGAGCGCACGTACTCGCATGCAGAAGTCCACATCGTTGAAGGCTACCGGGTAGCGAAGCTCGTCCAGGCCGCCCAAGGTCTGGAAGACCGAGGCGTGCACCAACAGGCAGGCAGCGGTCACAGCCGTCTGCTGGCGGGTCAGCTGATTGGTTGCCAGATAGCCTGCATCGTGTTCGGCCAACTGATTGCCGGCATGTGCCGCCAGGCCGTTCACGCCAACGACGACACCGCCATGCTGCACCATACGGTTGGGCCAAAGCAGCTTGGCGCCGACGGCGCCCACACCGGGCCGCATCAACTGGCTGACCATTTCCTTCAACCAACCGTCGTCGAGGATCTCGATGTCGTTGTTGACCAGGCCAATGACTTGCCCGGTTGCATGACGCACGGCCGCGTTGTTGATCTCGGAATAGTTGAACGGGTAGGGGTGCGCGATCACCTGCACGCCCCGGCTCGGCAACTCGGCCAGGTAGTCGAGGGTCTCCGGCAACACCGACAGGTTGTCCATCACGATGATTTCGAGATCAGGGTAATCCGTCTGGCTCAGCAACCCTTCGATGCAGGTGCGCAGCAGGGTGAGCTGGTCCTTGGTCGGGATGATCAGGCTGACCTTCGGCAGCGGGGTTGGCAGCGGCCAGATGACGCGCAACAGGCTAGGGTAGGCAGGCAGTGGTGCAACTTGGGCGCCCGGTGCTAGCGTCTCGCACAGCCAGTGGATTGCTTCCAGTCGGCGCTGGCAAGGCGCCTCGTGCTCGGGACTGGTCGCACTGTGTGCATGACGGTGGTAGAGCACCTGAGGCAGATGCGCTACAGAGGCCTGTGTGTCGTGGGTAGTCAGCACCACGGCGGACATCAGCAGATGCCAATCGAATACGTGATGCCCCGCGCTGTGCAGCCGCGCGATGGCGTGATCGATCGTGTCTTTGCGGAAGACCGAACCACGCGTGAACGTATCCGCACCGATGAAGGCGTCCAGATCCCATGCAGGCTTGAACCACGGATGACCCCGATCCCCGTCAGGCTGGTCCTGGTCGCAGTCCGCGTATCCCCATGCGCTTCCCTCAGCCAGCAACAGACTGAATTGACTCAGCGCATCAGACCTCAGGCGATCGCCTGCCCACAGTGGAACGATGTATTTGCAGCCTTCGTTCAGGAGCGCCTGCAATGCAGGGGCTAGATCGGCTGCGTGAGCCTTGACGAGGTGACGCGTTGTAATGCCAGACATTTCCAGGCTACTGAGGCTCTGTGCTTCGAGTACAGAGTCGCCCTCCGAGATCAGCAAGACACCCACTTCGCCTGCCGCCGACACTTGAATAGCATTTGGTTGCTGGAAGGCGTTGGCCCAGGCGGGGTACAGGTGCCAACCTGCACTCTTGGGCAGACGCAGGCTTTGCTCCTTTGCCACCGCCTCGATCACATCGAGTAGCGCCTCGTCGTGATGCGCAGACAGTTGCTTCACCAAGCCTTCGATCCCTTCCGGGGCGCAGCACAGGGTGACGGGGCTGCCGGCCAAGGGTTCGCCCGACTCGCTTTCGATGCTCAAGGTATGCGGTTTGCCGTCAGCGAAGGCCCAGGGCAGGTCCACTACGAAACCATGATCGCTGCTGTCACGGTAAGCCAGGGCCTGACTGTGCTGGTCGCATACGACCTGCGTCACCTGGCGGTCGCCCTCTCGAACGCGAATCGTCATACGTTGCTGCGGTGCCTGTGGATCCCAGGCCCAGCCGCTGATGCGCAGCCCGCCGGTGTGCCAGACCTGTGAAGCGATCAGCTCAGGCTCTTTGCCGAAGGGGGCGGGCAGGGTGATGTCGCCTGGGAGCGACACAGGTTCGTTTGCGATCTTGACGCTGATATGGCGGGCCTGGTTCAGCCAGCTCTGGCGCAATTGGACGGCAAAACCGTTGAACTGGTCGCCCTCGGTTGCCCTGGCTTCGAACAGATCCGCGCGGGCGATAGCCACGCTTGCGCCGTCGATATAGATCTCGACGATCAAGCGTTGACCAGGGTTCAGGGTATCCAGGGCCCACCCTTGCAGGACGTCGCCATAAAGCCCGGTGATCAGGCCCGTGAATCGGGTCGCGGGAAGCGAAGCAGTGTCCGCTGGAGATTCATCCAAGACGTGTCGTGACATCAGGCCGGCTCGGTAAAAGAAAGAGTAGGAAAAGGGAACACGCCTGGGGCATCGCCCCGCGAGGTGAACGGTGCGTGCAAAGGAAGATCCAGGTCATGGGCAAGTGCCGCGGCACGCCAAGCCGAAACAGGACAGGTTTGCAGGCTCATGACGGCGCCGCACCCTGACATCGTGACGTTTTCGGCCTTCGACAGTACTGCCAGGTTCGGTAAGGTATGCACCGCACCTGTGGCAAGCAGTCGCTTGCTCCACGGCTGTGTCCCTTCGATCAGGAGGACAGCAGGCAATCGCTCTCGAGTGACCCGTTGGGCCAATGCCAACCACTGCATTGCGAGGTGACTGTCGCCCAAGTCGTCGCCGATCAACCATGTGTCGGTCTGGGCATGGTCGTCGAGGCTCGCCATCGCTGAGGCCGCGTCCACCACCAGATTGGCGCCTGGCAACGCTGCCGCATGGCGAGCCAGAAACGTATCCGACGGCAGTTCGATACGCTGCGCCGAGGTGGCGAATCGGAGGCGACGCTCGCGCTCATCCGCGTCGAGCAAGGCATCGTCCTGGCAAAGGATGCGGTAGGGCATATCGATCTGGGTCGGCAGGTCCCAGACAGGCGAAGGGGCGTTGATCAGCTGTTCGAACACAAGTTCGCTCAACGGCAGGCCGCGCAGGTCTTGAAGCAGACGTGGCCATTCGCTCGGCGCATAGTCCAGGGTGATCTCGAGCGGCAGCAGTTGCGCATGAAGCGTGACCCAGTTGCGCAGCCCATCGTGGTGCCACGTCAGGCTGAACGGCGTTTGCGGGCGGCTGCCATCATGAATGTGCAAGGCCGAGCGCGGCTGGTTCGACAGGTCTCGATGCTGGGCTAGCCAGTGATCCAGTCGTGCGCGCTGCAGTGCCTGCCGAGCCGGTTTGATCGGGTCACGCCGGCAGAAGGCCTCGTAACGGGCCTCCGCATCGGGGTAACGCTGACGAAGAAGGGCGTTGTTGTAAGCAACGCGCAAGTTCTTTTCTTCACCGAACGACACGCCGCCCTGATGCGCGACGAATACGTTCGGAGCGCCCAAGTGTTTCCAGCCGAAGCTGCGGGCACGAAGGCACCAGTCGGTCTCTTCCCCGTAACCCCGCGACAGCTCGACTTCGTCCAGATAACCCACCTGGGCGATGGCCTCGCGCTTGATATACAGGCAGAAGCCACAGCCCGTTTCGATCTCGACAGGCGGTTCCGGGTTGAGCTTGGCGAGCGTGTCGAGTTCGGCGTGCTGGCTGGCCGAGGGCATCGGCTGGCTGATGCGGCTTTGCGGGAAGCTCATCAGCTCGCCGTTGTTGGTGAAGGGTGTGACCGAAGCGGTACGCGAGTCGCTGTAAGCCACCTGACGCAGCCGGTCGATCCAATCCCCATGCACGCGGGTATCGGCGTTCAGCCAGATCACGTCCTTGTCCAGGCTCATCGCCATGGCGCGGTTCATGCTACGGATGAACCCGAGGTTGGTCGGGTTCTGCACGAGGGTGATCTTGCTCTTGCCGGCCAGCACCTTCAACGCCTTGCGCAGCGCAGGGAGGGGCGTGGCATCCTCGATCACCACGAGGCGATGAGGCGTACGATTGAGTCGGCGAGCCTCGATGGCGCTGTTGATGCAGGCGAGCGTTTCTTCCAGGCCGTTGTAGACCGGAATCAGCACGTCCACAGCGGTGTGCTTGGCTGAAGGGGCAAGTGCTGCAGGCGGCACCCAAGCTGGCATGGCCTGGACGGGACTGCCTTGCAGGGGCTGGCCTGTCTTGAAACGAGCACTTACCACCGCAGCAGTCTTTGGCAGCTTGGCGCGAATGCCTCCATGGCTGGACGTGATGCCCGCAGCCGTCAGGACAGCGTCAGGGCGGCTGGCAGGTACGTCCACCAGGCGTCCGTCGAGCTCGAACTGTACGACGCATGCTTCGCCCGGATGTTTCAGGTCGATTGCCCAACCTTGGATTTCCTGGGCGCTTGGCTCGTAGCGAACGACACCTACCGGGCCTGAATGATGCGTCTTGGCAGCCAGCAGCCTGAGCACGAAATTCAGTTCCTGAGGCGAGGTGATCTCTGGCAACTGAGCAAGGATGAGGCGCTCGAGGTGTTCGGGCGCGTCCAATTGGCTGCGTGCATGCCACAGTATCTGCCGTAGGCCGGCATCGTTGGGCTGCTTTTGCCAGGCGGCGGCCAGATAGCGAGTGGCAAGCTGGGGTTGTGCTTGATCCAACAGGCAACGGCCTAGGAGCGCGTGCAGGTCTGGCCGCTTTGGCAGGGCCGTGACAGCGTTGCTGAAAAAAATGAACGCGAGCTTGGGATGCGTTGGCAGTGCCTCGATGCCCTTCCAGATGAGCGCTTCTGGGCGGTACTCGGAGACGTGTAAGGCTTGCTCGAGCGCTGAAGCGGCGCTGGCGTGCTCTTCTGCCTGGCGATGCCGATGAAAAATGTCCATGAGCGTTTCTCGCCCATGGTCGAGTTGTCTGGACATAAGCTGGCGTATTCGGGAGATAAATAAAAAGAGGGGCAACTCGAAAGTCGCCCCTTTTCGCATACGTCCCGGCCTTGCGGCCGGGCGTATCCTTCACTACGACAGTGCTAGTTACACGTTACCGTGCAGAACTACCACGTTGTCGATGTGATCAGCAGCTTCCGACGAACCAACGATGCCGATGGCAACGTCAGCCTGCGAAACGCCGCCAGCCAGTGCGCCAGTCCAGGCAGCTTTGCCACCTTCGTCAGCTTCACGGCCCAGGGCCGACTGGTACAGAGCGTCGACGAAGTCGCCGTTGGATTTGTCGATAGCTTCCGACGAACCAACGATGTTCTTAGCGACTTCGGCACGGCTCAGGCCGTTGTACAGAGCCGATACCCAGTTCTGCAGACCGCCTTCTTCAGCGTCGCGACCCAGTACGTTGGTGTACAGGTTCGAAACGAATTCGCCGTTGGACTCGTCCAGGGTCTGAGCTTCGCCCGAAACAGCGATGGTAGCAGCGATGTCAGCCAGCGAAACGCCACCAGCCAGCGCGGCTTGCCAGTTTTGCAGGCCACCTTCTTCAGCGTCGCGACCCAGCAGAGCTTGGTACAGCTCGTTGATGTCGGCAGTGTTGACGACGTCGCTGTACTCGGACGACTTCAGGAAGGTGTTGGCGATGTCGCTCAGCGAAGTGCCGTTGTTGACAGCACCTACGAAGGCTTTGGCGCCTTCTGCGTCAGCGTCACGGCCCAGCACGCCTTGGAACAGGCGCAGAGCAGCAGCTTCAGCATCGCTGTGAGCCAGCGCGATGGTGTCCAGCGAGCCGTCTTCGTTGTTGAAGGTCAGGAACTCAGCGTTGGTGATCGCGGCAGTTTGGTTGCCGGTCAGGTTAACGTTGAAGTTGTTGCCAACGGTCAGTTCGTAGTCGGAGCTCGAACCGTCCAGCTGGACGACGTCGTAGCCTGCGCCAGTGTTGACGACATCAGCGTGGTTGCTGCCGCTCAGGATGATGGTGTCATCGCCCGAACCGGTGGTCACGTTGTTGTTGCCCAGGCCAGCGATAACGGTGTTGTTGCCGTTGCCGGTGACGATGGTGTCGTTGCCGTCGCCCGAGTCGATCAGGGTGTTCTGATCGCCATTGACGGTGATGACGTCGTCGCCGTTACCGGTGGCAACTACGCGCTCGATGGCGGTGGTGTCGACGGCAGCTGGAGCTACAGCAGCAGCGAACGTTTGAACGTCAGCAGCAGCGGCAGTGGATTGACCTTGCAGGTCAACGACCAGGTTGGCATCGCTCTGCAGCACGTAGGCGTTGACGCCAGCGTTTTCAGCAGCGGCCAGATCGACGACGACTTGGTCACCTTGAGCGCCTTCGACTTCGCCGAAGACGATGTCAGCGTTGCCGGAGGTCGGCAGCTGAACGGTGTTGCCAGTGATGCCGGCGATACCAACGGTGTCGGTATTTTCCAGGTTCAGCAGGCTGTTGATCGCTGCCAGGGTAGCGTTGGACAGGTTGGCGCTGTCGGCCGACAGGCTGGTTTGCAGATCGCTGCTCGATTGTGGGCTATCGTATTGCATGAGTAATTCCTGTTACATCAAGCCGGTTGGCTTACACTACTGAGAGTCTGCTCGGTTGCAGAGTTGTCCCACGGAGACTTATAGCGGGCAGCGTTCATCTTCGTCACGGGTTTGATACAGATATGCAGCGCCACCAAAGGTTCCATTCCGGTGGGGCCGTGCATGACCTGGTTGGGCACGATCACTTGCGGTGCATGACCGCTGAACACGATGTGACCCAGTAATTCGTAGAAATGGCGGTTGGGGCCGACCAGGCTGAAGCCTGCGGCCACCAGGCCCAATGATTGGTTGCGCATACCAGTGTAGTTGCCGGTCGCCACGTTCGGGCTGGGGCCGGAGCCTGCGGTCGTCGAGGTGTAGACCAGATCGACACCTTCGGGCTTGTTGTCCCACTCCACGCAGAACCCTTCCAGCAGGCGCGTATCGTCATGCTGACCTACCCAGCCTTTGCTCGAAACCACATCGCCCATGCCTTGCACGTGCGCCGTGAGTTTGAGGGCCGCCGGCGCCTGATCGGATTCGATGGCGGGGGCCGGGGTGGGAGTGGCAACGACTGCGAAGCCACGCATGATGGCAGGCGAGGTGTCGATACGATCGATGCGCAGGTCGATAGGTTCGATGGTGGCATCGAACATGTGGTACTCGGTGATCAGAACGGTGGTGACGCCGCCTTTGACACGCGCCACGATGGTGTCACCCAGCTTGTGCAGCATGTTCTTGCTGATGCCTTCTCCTGGGAAAAAGTCGATCGACCCTTTGCCAAGCGGCGCCTGCTGCAGCGCGATGCAGACCGGTTTGTCCTTCGGAGGCTGCGACGCATAGCGGAAGATGTACATCCCCGGCTCCAGCAGCGTCACACGAGAGCTGATCTTCAAGCCGTCAAGGGTATGCGAAGGCAATGACATGGCTTTTCAAGCTCCTTTGAACGTAAAGCACATCAAGCTGCGATGGAGGCGGACCCTGAGTCCGGCGCGTGCGCAGCTGGCATTGGGTTCCCTCCGATGCCGAAGGGTAAGCGATGGACAGATATTGTCAACCAATGTTCACAAAAAAAATTTTCTTTGTGGGAGCAGAACTTACGTTTATTCACAGGTGTCTGTCAGCGATCTGTAACGCGACCTACGTAAAGCAGACATAAATGAAAATTCATGCAAAAAACGCTCAGATTTCAAGCCGTTAGGTATAGCATCCAAGCCTTTATAGGGCGGTTGTCAATATTCAAGCGCTTTTTAAAAGTGTGACAAAATTCACATTTAGTGTGAACGAACCGCTCTACATCGCAGGTATCACTGTTTTGTTTCGATTTCATTCGAACAAAGCGCTTGCCAACAGGCTGAGTAGGTATTAATTCATGCAGACACCGCTTGTCGCTCCGTCCGGTTGAGCCTTCTTTTTCTCGTCCCCCGTCGAGCGCGCGCCTCCCTTGAAGGGGGTGTTACACTGCGCGCCGTTTTTGCCCTCACGTCAGTACGGATGCCATGAGTCGTATACAGGAAAATAACTTGCGCGCCGCCCTTCGGGCCTGCAAGAGCAGCTTTCTCTCCGTGGGCTTCTTCAGCCTGTTCGTGAACACGCTGATGCTGGTGCCCACCTTCTTCATGATCCAGGTGTCGGGTCGGGTCGTGCCGTCGAGCAGCGAATCCACGCTGTTGATGCTGACGCTGATCATGACGATCCTGATGATCACGCTGGGATCGCTCGAGTGGGTCCGCTCTCGTATCATGGTGCGTATCAGTAACCGTCTCGATGTGCTGCTCAGCCGCGATGTATACCGCGCCAGCTTCCGGCGTGCCTTGAGCAGCGGCGGCGGTGACGCCACCGCACAGTCGCTCAACGATCTGACCTCGTTGCGGCAATTTTTCACAGGGCCTGGGTTGTTCGCATTCTTCGATGCCCCTTGGTTCCCCATCTACACCATCGTGATGTTCCTGTTCCACCCGTGGTTCGGTTGGATAACGTTGGCGTGTGGTTTCATCCTGGCGGTACTTGCATTCGTCAACCACCGTGTCACGGGCGACGCGTTGGCTGAAGCGAACAAGGAAAGCGTCGTATCCAACATCGCGACCACCAAGACGCTGCGCAACGCCGAAGTGATCGAGTCGATGGGCATGCTCGAGACACTCATGAACCGTTGGGCCAAGCGCCAGCGCAAGGTGCTCAAGCTGCAATCGGATGCCAGCGACAAGGGTGGCGTGGTGAGTTCGGTCTCCAAGACATTCCGCATGTGGGCGCAGTCGATCATGCTCGCCACTGGGGGGTACTTGGTAATCACCCACGAGATCAACCCGGGCCTGCTCATGGCCGGCTCCCTGTTGCTGGGACGTGCACTGGCGCCTATCGACCTGATGATCGGCAGCTGGAAAGGTTTCGTCGCCGCCAAGGTGCAGTACGATCGCCTGGACAAGGTACTCGAAGATCAGAATGCCGAGCCCGATCGCATGAAGCTGCCTGCGCCAGAGGGACACATTCAGGTCGAAAACCTTGTACTGGCCCCGCCGGGCAGCAAGACGCCCGTGCTGCGCAACATCAGTTTCGTCGCTCCTGCCGGGTCCATCGTCGGCATCATCGGCCCCAGTGCCGCCGGCAAATCGACCTTAGTACGTGGCTTGATGGGCATCTGGCCGAGCCAGCATGGCGTAGTGCGTCTGGATGGCGCCGACATCAGTACCTGGGACAAGCATGACCTTGGCCCGTACGTCGGCTACCTGCCGCAGGACATCGAGTTGTTCGAAGGCACCATCAGCGAAAACATCGCGCGCTTCGAAAAGGTGGATCCGGAAAAGGTTGTGGAAGCCGCGCAGACCGCTGGCGTTCACGAGATGATCCTCATGCAGCCGGATGGCTATGACACGGTCATTGGCAGTGAAGGTGTCAACCTGTCCGGTGGTCAGCGTCAGCGCATCGGCCTGGCTCGCGCCTTGTATGGCAAGCCTCGTCTGATCGTGCTCGACGAACCCAACTCCAACCTCGACGATGTCGGTGAGAAGGCCTTGGGCGTTGCGCTGCAGAAGATCAAGGAGAGCGGCGCGACGGTCTTCATCGTCTCGCACCGTCCAAACATCCTGTCGCGTCTCGACCGTGTGCTGGTGATGTCTGCAGGTACCATTTCCTTGTACGGCGAACGCGACAAGGTCATCGCCCAGTTGGCGCAACAACAGCAGGGCGGCGCCCAGCCACGTGTCGCCAAAGGGGCACCCGCCGCTGGTCCAGCCGCACCAGGCGCCCCGGCGTCCCCTACACCGCCTGCCGCACCCACAGGGGGCAACCCCGCCGCGCCGTCCCCTGCAACCCCGAACGGCGTGTGAAAGGACCTCATCGATGACCAGCAAAGCCATAGCCCAGTTCGACCACAACTTCGATGACATGCCCACCTCCGATCGCGGCATCCGCCGCATCGGCTTGTCCATCGTTCTGGTGACCTTCGGCATCTTCGGAACCTGGGCCGCGTTCGCGCCCTTGAGCAATGCCGTGCACGGTTCTGGGTACGTGACCGTCCAGAGCTACCGCAAGACCGTTCAGCACCTGGAGGGTGGCATCGTCAAGGAGCTGCTTGTCCGAGACGGCGATAACGTCAAGAAGGATGACCCGGTCATCGTTCTGGACGAGTCCCAACTCAGCGCCGAGTACGAGTCCACCCGTAACCAGTTGATCGTTGCACGCTACAAAGAAGCGCGCCTGCGCGCCGAGCGTGACCAGCTCGATACCATCCCGTCCGTCGAACTCAAAGGCACCGATTCCGGTCGTGCCCAGGAAGCGCTTGCGGGTGAACAGCAGGTGTTCGTGTCCCGCAAGGCATCACGACTGGGTGAGATCTCGGTACGCCGCGAACAGATCAGCCAGCTGAAGGCGCAGATCGTCGGCCTGGAGGAGATGATCCGTACCAAGCAGGGGCTCGAGAAGTCCTACAGCGGTGAAATCAAACAGCTCAAAGACCTGCTGGCCCAAGGCTTCGTCGACAACCAGCGTCTGCTGGAGTCGCAGCGCAAGCTCGACATGCTGCGTACCGAAGTAGCCGACCACAAGTCGAACATCGCCAAGACCAAGTTGCAGATCAGCGAGACCGAGCTGCAGATCGTCCAGCTGGACAAGAAATTCAACGCCGATGTGGCCGACGAGTTGGCCCAGGTCCAGGCGCAGGTCTTCGACCTGCAGGAGAAAGAGGCTGCCCTCCAGGATCGCCTGTCGCGCGTGGTGATCCGTGCCCCTGAAAGCGGCATGGTGCTGGACATGAAGGTGCACACCGTGGGTGGCGTGGTGCAAGCCGGTAAGCCGCTGATGGACATCGTGCCGCTCTCGTCCGACTTGGTCATCGAAGCCCGCGTGGCGCCCGTCGACATCGACCGGCTGGAGCTGGGCAAGACGGCCGATATCCGCTTCAGCGCCTTTAACAACGCGACCACGCCGGTCATCGAAGGCAAGCTCACACGTATCTCGGCTGACCGTCTGACCGACGAGCGTACGGGCGATCCGTACTACCTCGTACGGGTCAACGTCACCGATGACGGCATGAAGAAACTCGCCAATCGCAAGCTGCAGCCAGGCATGCCGGCCGAAGTGCTGATCAATGCGGGCGATCGCACCATGCTCGAGTACCTGCTCAAGCCGGCGCGCAACATGTTCGCTGAATCGATGATCGAGGAATGATTGTGCTGCGTTTGTTACCCGGTGTAGTGCTGAGCCTGGCCATTGCGCAAGCCATGGCCGCTGAACCTGTCGTGCCCAAGGACGTGCCGCCCAAACAGGTGTCGGCTTCGACCTATGCGCTGGACCTGGGGGCGTTGTACCGCGAGGCGCGTCTTGAGGATCCACGCGTCCTGGCCGCTTACCTGCGTGCGCAGTCGGCGTCCGAGCAGCAACGTGCCTCGCTGGGCGGTCTGCTCCCGCAGCTGTCCGCCAACAGCAGCGCCAACCGCATCCTGCGCAAGGACGAAGCCAACCGTGAGATCTACAACAACAAGAGCAACTCGCTGACGCTGACCCAGTACTTGTACAACAAGACGGCCTGGGAAACGTGGCAGAAGTCCAAGAGCGTGACGCGCCAGCGTGGCGAGCAGGCCGAGGATGCCCATGCCGAAGCCACTGTCGAGCTGGCCAAGCGCTACTTCGTGGCCCTGGCGGCCGACGACGAATTGGAGCTGGTGCAGGCCGAGCGGCGCGCGACGCAGAAGAACCTCGATCGTGTGACGATGATGTTCGCGCAGCAGATGGCCAAGATCACCGACAAGCTCGATCTCCAGGCGCGCGTGGACTTCCTCGCGGCCCAGGAGGTCGAGGCGCGCAACCAGGTGCAGGTCAGCCGTGAGTCGTTGTCCGAACTGGTCGGGCGACCGATCACCGAGCGACTGAGCCGGGTGCGCAACGACGTGGCCCTGGAGGCGCCGCCGCGTCCCCTGACCAATTACGTGGCCCAGGCGATCGATTCCAACCCGTTGCTCAAGTCGTACGAGTACGGCGCCGAAGCCGCCAATGCGGCTGTACGTGAAGGGAAGGGCGGGCATTATCCGCAGGTGTCCCTGAACCTTAGCGCCCAGCGCAGTGACGTGGGTTACGACAATACCCAGGCACCGCGTAGCGACAGCTATGTGGCCAGTGTCGGGATTTCGCTGCCGTTGTACAGCGGTGGCTCGACCTCGGCGCGTGTGAGAGGTCTGTACAACGACCAGCTGGCGGCCGAGCAGGATCTGGAAGGTGTTCGTCGCCAGGTCGTCAAGGAGACCACGACGTCTTACCTGACCGCCCAGGCGGCGGTGGAGAAGATCCGCGCCAACCGCAATGCGCTGTCGTCGGCGCAGCAGTCGAGCATCGCGGCGCAGAAGGCGTTTGCGTACGGTGTAGTGAACGCGGTGGACGTGCTGACCAGCGTGCAGAACGAGTTCAAGGCACGTCGGGATCTGCTCAAGTCGCAGTATGACTTCATCACCAACCTGTTCATGCTCAACCGCTGGAGCGGTCAGTTGAACCAGGAGAGCGTCGACAGCGTGAACGTCTGGCTCAGCCCGGAGCCGGACAAGGGGTTGCCGGGTGGGGATTTGGCGAGGGTGGATACCAAGCGTTGACTCAGCAGGGCAGGGAAGGGCAGGTGTCGTCTGACCCGGCCCTGTCGCTGGCGAGGCCCGTATCCGTAGCGGGAGTCGTGGCAGGGCAGGCAAACGTCATTTCTCTGTGAGCGCTTGTTCTTTCTGCTCTATAACATGCGCTAGCGCAGTGACTGGCTGTGTGGGCCCTTCGGGCCCAATCGCGGCACAGGGGCCGCTCCTACACCCGTAGCCCCGCCGCGCTGGCACAGGCTGGCGCAATTCCCTGTAGGAGCGGCCCCTGTGCCGCGATTGGGCCCGAAGGGCCCATGAAACCATTCACCGCACTGTCGCAGGCGAGAGTCGCCCCTAAAACAGCGATGGCATTCGTGCAGCCATACGATTTCTGCCACTGCCACTGCCACTGCCACTGCCACTGCCACTGCCCCTTTCCCCTCCCGCATCCCTACACTCCCTACCGCCCACCGCCTGCCACCAAAATCGGTTTTATCCGACACCTCCGCGAACGAAAAATTTGCTTTGATGTCCCTACCACCTGCACGATCATGTCGCCGAACGCCGCAGGGTGTGATCCTGTTACGTGATGTACGTCGAGCACGACGTGGCGGTAGATGTATACTCACGCACCCACAGTTCACGCCGGCGTGCTTTGCAGCCTTTCGAGGGCCTGCCATCGGCACGTGAATGCCCTTTATCGTACTAACGGAGTTGGTTAATTCGCATGAAAGCAATCGTCACTGGGATCACTGGTCAAGATGGCGCCTACCTGGCAGAACTGCTGCTTGAGAAGGGCTACACCGTCTATGGCACCTACCGCCGTACCAGCTCCGTCAACTTCTGGCGTATTGAAGAACTGGGCATCCAGAACAACCCGAACCTGCATCTGGTCGAGTACGACCTGACCGACCTGTCCGCCAGCATCCGTCTGCTGCAGACCACCGAAGCCACCGAGGTCTACAACCTGGCCGCGCAGAGCTTCGTCGGCGTGTCCTTCGAACAGCCGCTGACCACCGCCGAAATCACCGGTCTGGGCGCTGTCAACCTGCTCGAAGCCATCCGCATCGTCAACCCGAAGGTCCGCTTCTACCAGGCGTCGACCTCCGAGATGTTCGGCAAGGTCCAGGCGATCCCGCAGATCGAGAGCACCCCGTTCTACCCGCGCAGCCCCTACGGCGTTGCCAAGCTGTACGCGCACTGGATGACCATCAACTACCGCGAGTCCTACGGCATCTTCGCCACCAGCGGCATCCTGTTCAACCACGAGTCGCCGCTGCGTGGCCGTGAGTTCGTGACCCGCAAGATCACCGACACCGTCGCCAAGATCAAGCTGGGCCTGCAGGAGACCCTGGAGCTGGGCAACCTCGACGCCAAGCGCGACTGGGGCTTTGCCAAGGAATACGTCGAAGGCATGTGGCGCATGCTGCAAGCCGACGAGCCGGACACCTTCGTCCTGGCCACCAACCGTACCGAAACCGTGCGTGACTTCGTCAGCATGGCCTTCAAGGCCGTCGACATCACCCTGAACTGGAAGGGCGAAGCCGAGGCCGAGCAAGGCATCTGCGCCGCCACCGGCAAGATCCTGGTCTCGATCAATCCGAAGTTCTACCGCCCGACCGAAGTCGACCTGCTGATCGGCAACCCGGCCAAGGCCAAGGAAGTCCTGGGCTGGGAGCCGAAGACCTCGCTCGAAGAGCTGTGCCGCATGATGGTCGAAGCCGACCTGCGTCGTAACGAGCAAGGGTTCTCGTTCTGATGACACAGGCCAGCAAACGCGCACTGATCACCGGTTTGCACGGGTTCACCGGCCGCTACATGGCCGCCGAACTCAAGGCCCAGGGCTACGAGGTGTTCGGCACCGGTAGCCAGGCGTCCGAAGAACCGGGTTACCTTCAGGCAGACCTGACCGATGCGGTGGGTCTGCGCGCAGTGCTGGCCGACCTGCAGCCCGATGTCGTCGTGCATCTGGCTGCACTCGCCTTCGTGGGCCATGGCGTGGCCGACGCGTTCTATCAGGTCAACCTGATCGGCACGCGCAACCTGCTCGAAGCCATCGCCGCCTGTGGCAAAGTCCCGGACTGCGTGCTGCTCGCCAGCAGCGCCAACGTCTACGGCAATGCCTCCGACGGGATGCTGAGCGAGGCCACGCCACCGGCCCCGGCGAACGATTACGCAGTGAGCAAGCTGGGCATGGAATACATGGCCCGCTTGTGGCAAGACCGTCTACCCCTGGTCATCACACGCCCGTTCAACTACTCGGGTGTGGGGCAGGGCGAGAATTTCCTGTTGTCCAAGATCGTGTCGCACTTCCGCCGTCGCGCGCCTGTGATCGAATTGGGCAACCTCGATGTCTGGCGCGACTTCAGTGACGTGCGTGCGGTCGTGGCCGCCTACCGTGGGCTGCTCGAAGCGGCTCCGGTCGGCCAGACGGTGAACGTCAGCTCTGGTGTGGCCCATTCGCTGCGCGACGTCATCGCGCTGTGCGAGCAGATCACCGGTCACCAGATCGAGGTGACCGTGAATCCGGCCTTCGTGCGGGCCAACGAGGTGAAGACCCTGACCGGCGACAACACGCGCCTGCGGGGCCTGGTGCCGGGGTGGGCCACGCCCTCCTTGAGGGACACCTTGGCCTGGATGCTGGATGCGCAATAATGAAAGTCGTGCTTTCCGTCGAGCTTGTCCGCTTTCCGCTGACGGGCATCGGCCGCTATACCTACGAACTGGCGCAGCGTCTGGCTCAGTGTCCTGAGATCAGCGAGCTGCACTACATGGCAGGCCGGCGCTTCCTGCCCGCTTTGCCCAGCCCGCAGGATCAGGCCAGCGGCGGGCATGACTTGAAGCGGTTGGTGCAGAAGATGCCGGTCGCCATCGAGGCGTATCGGGTGCTCATGCCCTGGCTCAAGAGCCAAGCCCTGAAAACCCACGCCGATTTTCTCTACCACAGCCCCAACTACTACCTGCCACCGTTCAAGGGCCCGCGGGTAGCGACCTTTCATGACCTGTCGCCCTTCACCTGGCCGCAGTGTCATGCGCCGCAGATGGCGCGCTTCCTGCGCAAGGAGCTGACGCAGACCACCAAGCGCGCCGATCGGCTGATCACCGACTCGGAGTTCACCCGCCAGGAGCTGGCGGCGTTCTTCGATTGGCCGTTGGACCGAATCGACGCCGTACCCCTGGCCAGTGCGCCGGAGTTTCATCCGCGCGACGAGGCAGTGCTTCGGCCCGTGCTCGACCGACATGGTCTGCAGCCTGGGGGCTACAGCCTGTTCGTCGGTACCATCGAGCCGCGCAAGAACATCCAGACCCTGCTCGATGCCTACCAGCGCCTGCCCTTGGCCGTGCGCACCCGGTGGCCGTTGGTGCTCACCGGTTACCAGGGATGGTGCAGCGAGGCCATCCACCAGCGTCTCGAAAGCGCCCGCCGCGAGGGCTGGGCGTACTACCTGGGCTTCGTGCCCAGTCAGGACCTGCCTTCCCTGTTCGCCGGAGCACGCCTGTTCACCTTCCCCTCGCTGTACGAAGGCTTCGGCCTGCCCGTGCTCGAGGCCATGGCTTCGGGCGTGCCGGTGGTGTGCTCCACGACCTCTTCGCTGCCCGAAGTGGCCGGTAACGCGGCGCTGATGTGCGAGGCGATGGACGTCGAGGCCCTGACGGCGCTGCTGGCCCGCGGGCTCGAAGATGACGCCTGGCGCGCGCAGGCCGTGCCTGCCGGGCTGGCCCACGCGGCCCGTTTCTCCTGGGAGCGCTGCGCGCTCGAAACCCTCAATGTCTATCGCCGCACGGTGGCCTCGCGATGATCAAGGTCCTGCACTTCTTCAAGACGTACTACCCCGAGACCATGGGGGGCATCGAGCAGGTGATCTTCCAGTTGGCCGAGGGCGGGCGTGCCCAGGGCATCGAGGCCGAGGTCCTGTCGCTGAGCACGCGCGGTGCCGGGCGTGACGAGTTGGTGGGGCATCACAGGGCGCACCGTTCCAAACTGGACCTGCAAGTCGCCTCGACCGGGTTCTCGCTGTCGGCGTTCAAGGATTTCGCCGAGCTGGCCCGGCAGGCGGACATCATCCATTACCACTTCCCCTGGCCGTTCATGGACCTGGTGCACTTCGCCAGCCGCCTGAACAAGCCGACCGTGGTCACCTACCATTCCGACATCGTCAAGCAGAAGACCCTGCTCAAGCTGTACCAGCCCTTGATGCACCGGTTCCTCGGCAGCGTCGACCGCATCGTCGCCTCGTCCCCGAACTACGTGGCGCACAGCGAGACGCTGCAGCGCTTCGAGGGCAAGGTCGAGGTGATTCCGTTCGGGCTGGACGAGTCGACCTACCCAACGGTCGACGAAGCACGCCTGGACCATTGGCGTGAGCAGGTCGGCCCCCGGTTCTTCCTCTTCGTCGGTGCGCTGCGTTACTACAAGGGCCTGAACTACCTGATCGAAGCCGCTAGCAAGACCGGGCTGCCGGTGGTCATCGTCGGCCATGGCCACCTCGAGCAGACACTGCGCGCCCAGGCCAGCAGCCTTGGCGCCGATTCGGTGCGTTTCGTCGGCGGCGTCGACGATCACGACAAGGTGGCACTGCTCAAGCTGTGCGAAGGCTTCGTCTTCCCTTCGCACCTGCGTTCGGAAGCCTTCGGTATCTCGCTGCTCGAGGCGGCGATGTACGGCAAGCCGATGATCTCCTGCGAGATCGGCAGCGGCACCACCTACATCAACCTGGACGGTGAAACCGGCCTGGTGGCAGCGCCCCGTGATGTCGACAGCCTGGCCAAGGCCATGCTCGCGTTGTGGAACGACCCCCAGCGTGCGGCCAAGATGGGGCGCAATGCTCGGCGGCGCTTCGAGACGATGTTCTCGTCCACCACCATGATCGACCACTACGTGCAGCTGTACCGTCAATTGCTCGATCGCCCGGCATGAGCGAGACACTGAACGGCGGCGCGGTACTGGTGACCGGAGCCAATGGCTTTGTCGGGCGCGCCTTGGTTGGCCATCTGCTGCGTCGTCATGATCATGACGTGGTGGCAGGCGTGCGGCGTCCCGAGGCCCACGTACCGACCGGTGCCGAGAAACGGACCGTGCCGGCCCTGTGGGCGGATGCGGAGTGGACGGCCGCCCTGGCAGGTATCGACCAGGTCGTCCACACGGCTGCCCGGGTGCATGTGATGGACGAAACCGAGGCCGATCCGCTCACCGCGTTTCGTCGAGTCAACACCGAAGGCACCCTGGCCCTGGCCGAGCAGGCCGCAAAGGCCGGCGTGCGCCGCTTCGTCTTCATCAGCTCGATCAAGGTCAATGGCGAGCAGACTGCGCCAGGCCAGCCCTTCGACGCGGATCAGCCTGTCGCCCCCACCGACCCCTACGGCCTTTCCAAGCATGAAGCCGAGCAGGGCTTGCTTCGTCTGGCCCGCGACACGGCCATGGAGGTGGTGATCATCCGCCCCGTGCTGGTCTATGGGCCAGGCGTCGGCGCCAACTTCGCCAGCCTGATGCGCTGGCTGAAACGCGGCCTGCCGTTGCCATTGGGCGCCGTTCGCAATCGCCGCAGCCTGGTGAGCCTGGACAACCTGGTGGACTTGATCGCCGTCTGTCTCGACCACCCCAACGCTGCCAACCAGGTGTTTCTGGTCAGCGATGGCGAAGACCTCTCCACCACCGACCTGCTGCGTCGCCTGGGCCAGGCCCTGGGGCGGCGTCCTTGGCTGTTGCCCGTGCCTTCGCAGCTGATGGCACTGGCCGCGCGCCTGGTCGGGCGGACGTCGATCACCCAGCGGCTGCTTGGCTCGCTGCAGGTGGACATCGGCAAGAACCGCCGGCTGCTGGGCTGGCAGCCTGTCGTCACGGTGGACCATGCCTTGCGCACCACCGCCGCTTCTTTCCTGGAGTCACGCCCTTGATGCCCTTCGCCTGGCTGCTGGCCGCCGTCGCGCTGGCCGCTTTTCTGCTGACCGCGCTGATCCGTCGTTACGCCCTCGCGCGCAGCCTGATGGATGTGCCCAATGCGCGCAGCTCCCACAGCGTACCGACCCCACGGGGCGGCGGCGTGGCCATCGTCTGCGCCTTCCTGCTGGCGCTGGCCGGGCTCTGGTCTGCCGGGCAGGTCACCCGTGCCAATTTCATCGCCCTGGGCGGCGCGGGCCTGCTGGTCGCCGTGGTAGGCTTCATCGACGATCATCGGCACATCCCGGCGCGCTGGCGGTTGCTCGGGCATGGGCTGGCGGCCGTCTGGCTGCTCGCCTGGCTGGGCGGGGTGCCTCCCGTGGTGGTCGCCGGCCTGGTCGTGACCGTGCCCTGGCTACTCGTGCCTCTGGCGGTGCTGTACTTGGTCTGGCTGCTCAACCTCTACAATTTCATGGACGGGATCGATGGCATCGCCGGGCTCGAAGCGGTCGTCGTGTGCCTGTGCATGAGCCTGCTCTACCTTGCCGGAGGGCATCCCGACGCGACGGTCGCGCCGTTGGTGCTGGTCGCGGCGGTGGTGGGGTTTCTGGTCTGGAACTTCCCGCCGGCCAGGATCTTCATGGGGGATGCAGGCAGCGGTTTTCTGGGCCTGACCCTGGGTGGGCTGTCGCTGCAAGGGGCTTGGGTGGCGCCTGCTTACCTATGGGCCTGGGTGATTTTGCTCGGTGTGTTCATCGTCGATGCCACCGTGACGCTGCTGCGGCGGCTGTTCAACGGTGACAAGGTCTACGAAGCGCACCGCAGCCATGCCTACCAGCACGCTGCCCGCCGTGTGGCCGGTCACCGGCCCGTCACGCTGGCCGTGGCGGCGCTCACGCTGGGTTGGTTGCTGCCCATCGCCTGCCTCGTCGTGCTGGCAGGGCTCGACGGTATGCTGGGCACCGTGATCGCCTACGCGCCGCTGGTCCTGCTGGCCGTGCGGTACGACGCGGGCAAGGCCGGTGATTGACGTGTAGGGAGGCGCGCGCGTGCCAACGGCTTTGTGACCCCATGTCGCGATGGCCAGGCACACGGCGCGGCCTGCCGAGGGATGCCCGTGTGGCGTCTTCTGTACAACAACGATGAGGGCCAGCCGACCGGGTCGGCGGATATGGACAAGCTGCGTACATTCCTGGTGAACCTGTCACGTCGACAGAAGCGCCTGATCCAAGTGACCACCGACGTCGTGTTGGTGTGGGTCGCCCTGTGGCTGGCGTTCGTCGTCCGGCTCGGCTACGACGAGATGTACAACCCGGTCAAGGCCCACGCCTTCCTGTTCATCGCCGCTCCTGTCGTGGCCATCCCGCTGTTCATTCGTTTCGGCCTGTACCGGGCGGTCATGCGCTACTTCGGCAACGACGCGCTGGTGGCGATCGTCAAGGCGGTGAGCCTGTCGTCGCTGCTGCTGACCCTGGTCGTCTATTGGTACAGCCCGCCACCCCCGGTCGTTCCGCGCTCAATCATCTTCAACTACTGGTGGCTCAGCATGGTGATCGTCGGCGGCCTGCGCCTTGCCATGCGCCAGTACTTCCTGGGCGACTGGTTCACCGCCGCCCAGCACGTGCCGTTCACCAACCGGGACAACGGCCTGCCCAAAGTGGCGGTCTATGGGGCCGGCTCGGCGGGCAACCAGCTGGTCGCGGCCTTGCGCATGGGCAAGGTCATGCGCCCGGTGGCCTTCATCGACGATGACCCCGACATCACCGATCGGATGATCTCCGGCCTGCAGGTGTACAAGCCGGCCGACATCCAGCGGATGATCGATGCCACCGGCGCCGAGGAAATTTTGTTGGCCTTGCCGTCGGCTGCCCGGGAACGGCGGCGGGAGATCCTCGGCTACCTGGAAGGCTTCGCGCTGCACGTGCGCAGTATTCCGGGGATCATGGATCTGGCCAGCGGGCGGGTGAAGGTCGACGATATCCGTGAAGTGGACATCGGCGACCTGCTGGGCCGTGACCCGGTCCCGGCCCAGAGCGATTTGCTGGAGCGCTGCATCGTCGGCCAGGTGGTGCTGGTCACCGGTGCGGGCGGGTCGATCGGCTCGGAGCTGTGCCGGCAGATTCTGGAGCAGCGGCCCAGGGTGCTGATCCTGTTCGATCACTGCGAGTACAACCTCTACTGCATCCACGCCGAGCTGGAGGAAACCCTCAGGCGCGAGCCCCGGCCCGTGCAGGTGCTGCCCATCCTGGGGTCGGTGCGTAACCAGACGCAACTGGTCGATATCCTGAACACCTGGAAGGTCGACACCGTCTACCACGCCGCCGCCTACAAGCACGTCCCCATCGTCGAGCACAACGTTGCCGAGGGCGTGCTGAACAACGTGATGGGCACGCTCAGCACGGCCCAGGCCGCCTTGCAGGCGGGGGTGTCGAGCTTCGTGCTGATCTCCACCGACAAGGCCGTGCGCCCGACCAACGTCATGGGCAGCACCAAGCGCCTGGCCGAGATGACCCTGCAGGCCCTGAGCCGCGAGACGGCGCCCGTGTTGCTGGGGGACCCGCACAACGTGGCGCAGGTCAACAAGACCCGCTTCACCATGGTGCGGTTCGGCAACGTGCTGGGTTCGTCGGGGTCGGTGATCCCGCTGTTCCACAAGCAGATCAAGCAGGGGGGGCCATTGTCGGTCACCCACCCGAAGATCACCCGCTACTTCATGACCATCCCCGAGGCCGCGCAGCTGGTGATCCAGGCGGGGTCCATGGGGCAGGGCGGCGATGTGTTCGTGCTGGACATGGGCAAGCCGGTGAAGATCGTCGAGCTGGCCGAGAAGATGATCCACCTGTCCGGTTTCAGCGTGCGCTCCGAGCGCAACCCTACGGGCGACATCGCCATCGAGTTCACCGGGCTGCGGCCGGGGGAGAAGCTGTACGAGGAATTGCTGATCGGCGACAACGTCGAGCCGACCCAGCACCCGATGATCATGTCCGCGAACGAGGACTGCCTGTCGTGGGGCGTGCTCAAGGGCAGGCTGGAGGCGCTGCTGGCGTCGGTCGAGGCGAACGATTACCCCCAGGTGCGCAAGGTGTTGCGCGAGCTGGTGTGCGGGTATGCGCCGGAGGGGGAGATCGTGGACTGGATCTACCAGCAGCGGCGGCAGGATTCCTGATGCACGGAGGTGAGGCGCTGTAGAGGCGCTTCAGCAGGCAGGGTCGGCGGGGCGGGTTTCATGGGCCCTGCGGGCCCAATCGCGGCACGGGGGCCGCTCCTACAGGGGACAGTGCCAGCCTGCCAGATCAGCAGCGCAGTCCAACCCCCAGCGGAACCGCACACCTCTGCCAGATCAGCAACGCGGTCCACCTGTAGGAGCGGCCCCTGTGCCGCGATTGGGCCCGCAGGGCCCACAATCCAGCCCCGCCGTCTCTGATCCGAACCACGCCAAACCAGCCCCGCCCTTCACTGATCCACCCC
>NZ_JAAMQI010000024.1 GCF_013523165.1 Pseudomonas entomophila | reverse complement strand
AATCCCCTAAAGGGCCGTCGAAGACTACGACGTTGATAGGTTGGGTGTGTAAGCGCTGTGAGGCGTTGAGCTAACCAATACTAATTGCCCGTGAGGCTTGACCATATAACACCCAAGCAATCTGCCAAGCGCAGGTTGGGTGTGAAGACACACGAACCGAAAGTTCGCGAACACACAAATATCACATGTCCGAATCTGCTGGCACGTCGATCACGACGCACCGGCTACAGAATTTCTTGGCGACCATAGAGCATTGGAACCACCTGATCCCTTCCCGAACTCAGCAGTGAAACGATGCATCGCCGATGGTAGTGTGGGGTTTCCCCATGTGAGAGTAGGTCATCGCCAAGATTCATTTCGCAAAACCCCTATCTGCACACGCAGGTAGGGGTTTTGTCTTTCTAGAAGACTTGACTCGAGCGGAGCGCCCATGCACCTGAATCCTGACATCGATGCGTTTCTCGGTTGCCGCACTCCGGATGCGTGGATCGAAGCGGCTCTACTCGATCAAGACACCCTGCTGATCGACCACAAGAACTGTGAATTCAAGGCGGCCAGCACGGCGTTGAGCCTGATCGCCAAATACAACGCGCACCTTGACCTCATCAACATGATGTCGCGCCTGGCACGCGAAGAACTGGTGCACCACGAGCAGGTACTGCGCCTGATGAAGCGCCGCAAGATAGCCTTGCGGCCCGTCTCGGCAGGCCGTTACGCGTCAGGACTACGTCGGCATGTACGCGCTCATGAGCCTGCCAAACTGGTCGATACGCTGGTGGTCGGTGCCTTCATCGAAGCACGCAGTTGCGAGCGATTCGCCGCCCTGGTGCCGCATCTGGACGATGAGCTGGGTACGTTCTATCACGGCTTGCTCAAAAGCGAAGCGAGGCATTACGAGGGGTATCTGAAGCTGGCTCACCACTATGGCGAAGCGGATGACATCGCCAAGGTGGTCGAGCGTGTGAGGGAAGCAGAAGCAGAGCTGATCACAAGCCCCGATACCGAACTGCGCTTTCACAGCGGCATTCCCGCGTTCGCCTGAGCTACGCCGCGAGCCATACCGCATGCACAGGCGGCGTCAGTCGCGACGGCCCAGCAACAGGCCCACGACCACGCCCAGGCCTGCGGAGATCGCTACGGTCTGCCACGGATGGCCACCAATGTAGGCTTGCGTGGCTTCGACCACCGGTTTGGCCTTGTTACCCATCTCGCCCAACGCTTCACGTGCCTGGCGCAGCTTTTCACTGATCTGGGTGCGCAGCGAGTCGGCGTCGTCGCCGACGATCGAGGCGCTGTCGTTGAGCAGTTTTTCCGATTCGGTGATGAGCGATTGAAGCTCGCTGAACACCTGATCCTTGATCTGTTCGGCATCGGCGTGCACGGTAGATTTTCGAGGCATGGGGTTCTCCTTCAGGTCATGGGATCTCTAATGGATTTTTCCTGAGTCGGAAAGTTGCAACCCGGCATCGATCGATCGTCATGAGGGTGTAAAATACTCTTTCTTTTCACTCGCAGGATCGACGATGAGTTTCAACCTCGCCAATCTCAGCTTTACCGAGCGTGCAGAGATCGAAGCACACAAGGCCCGCCTGTTCGAATTCTGGCAAAGCAACCTGGGCAAGGCCAAGGCCGACGCAGGCAGGCTGATCGGCGAAAAGTCGCGACGCAAGGGCAAGTGGGCCGAGTGGGTCCGCGCAGAGCTGGACGCCATGAATCCCCCCGAGTACGCCGACCTGGTGCGTGGCGAGGTCAACAAGATGATGGCGGCGTCCAACGTCAAGCGCTGACGCATGCCCGGGTCTCAAGGTGCGAGTGCAGCGCCAGGCCATCGCAGTGTGCCGTTGTCGGAGAAGCGCCAGGTACCCCAGCCATGCCCTGACACCTTGCCTTCCACACGGTAGGGCAGGCCATCGAGTCCTTGCCACCTGTCCAGTGCATAGACCTGGCGCAGCATGCCGAATGCGCCGACGCTCATGGGGACTGTCACTACCTGTTCCGCATAGCGTCCTATGTGCCCGGCCTGATCGCTGACGCCGCTGGCCAGTGGTTGGCCGTTGACGTTCAGCGTCAGTGCCACGCCGTCGAAGTCCACGGCCTGATCGTTGGGGTTTTGCACGCGAAGCGTCAGGGCCATGCGCATTTCCAGGTCCTGTCCAGGCAAAGGCTCGATGCCCACCACGGTGACCTGCAACGGGTCTTGCCTGGAAAACAGCGCACAGCCGCCCAATGTGAGTGCCATCAACGCTGTCAGGACACGGTGGCGCCAAACGCGTGGTTTCATGAGGGCCAGCCTTGATTAGGGAGTCAGCAGGCAGTGTGACAAAGACCTGGCGGCAATGCACGACCCCGGTCCAGGCGTGCCCCGAACGAGCGGTGTCAGGGTCTGTTGGACATATCAAGAATCAAGTGGATTCGATGCGCCAGGAAACCTAGTCTTTTTCAGGCCCTCCAATGCCCGACAGCCTTCGCTCAGGAGTCGAAGCATGAAACCTATCCTCGTGGCAGCGCTGACCAGCCTGCTGATCGTCTCGTCCGTCCAGGCGGCGCCAGTCGCCCCCGCCACGCCTGCTGCCGATCGCAATCCCTACAACAGCCCGATTCAGCGGATCAACCCCAACAGTCGCCAAGGCAGTGTCCCGGCCACGCCGCCGGTTCACGGTCCCTCGACCGTGCCACAGCCGCGTCCGCCCACCTTGGACAACCGCGGCATCGGCAATGGCGAAAACCTGCGTCCTGCGCCGCGTACCGAGCTGCCCCGTTCCACACCCACGCCCTTGCCACGAGACACGACGCCCGTGCGTTGACTGTCCGTTGCTGGCCCTGCCGTTCATTCCGGCCTTTCGAAAGGAGTCCCTGCATGTCCCGTTATTCATGGTCGATGGCCCTGGCGGCATTCACGCTGCTGCCTGCTCTGGCCCAGGCGCTTCCCGAAGCGTACTACCCCAGCGAGGAAGGCCAGTTGACCGTCGCCACGGTGGCGGACGGCCTGCGTAACCCATGGTCATTGGCTTTTCTGCCCGACGGCAAGCACATCCTCGTCACCGAGCGACCGGGTGACCTGCGTGTCATTGGTCCTGAAGGCAAGGTCGGGCCGCCGCTGAGTGGCGTGCCAAGCGTCTGGGCGGAAGGGCAGGGTGGTTTGCTGGACGTCGTGCTGTCGCCGGACTTCACGTCGGACCGCACGGTCTACCTGTCCTACGCCGAGGAAGGCAGCGATGGCAAGGCAGGCACCGCCGTTGGTCGTGGTCAGCTGTCCAGCGACCTGCGCCACCTGGACGACTTCAACGTGATCTTCCGCCAGCAGCCGAAACTGTCGGAAGGTAACCATTTTGGCGGCAAACTGGTCTTCGACCGTGACGGTCACCTCTTCATCGCACTCGGGGAAAACAACCAGCGCGCCACGGCTCAAGACCTGGACAAGCTGCAGGGCAAGCTGGTGCGTCTCATGCCAGACGGCGAAGTCCCCAGGGACAACCCTTTCGTAGGGCAAGACAAGGTCCGCCCGGAAATCTGGTCGTTCGGTCACCGTAACCAGCAGGGCGCTGCGCTCAATCCCTGGACCGGCAAGGTCTGGACCCATGAGCATGGGCCACGTGGCGGCGATGAAATCAACATTCCCAAGGCAGGCAAGAACTACGGCTGGCCGATCGCAACCCACGGGATCGACTACTCGATGCTGCCCATCCCGGAGGCCAAGGGCAAGCATGTCGACGGGATGGAAGACCCGCACCATGTCTGGGAGAAATCGCCCGGTATCAGCGGCATGGCCTTCTATGACAGCTCGACGTTCAAGGCCTGGGACCATGACCTGTTCATCGGGGCGCTGGCCACCAAGGAACTGATCCGGCTGCAACTCGACGGTGACCGAATCGTTCATGAAGAGCGTCTGCTGGGCGAACTCGGTGCACGTATCCGTGACGTCCGGGTCGGCCCCGACGGGTTTCTCTACCTGCTGACCGACGCCAAGGACGGTGCCCTGCTGAAGGTGGGCCTCAGCACCCACTGAGCGCATGGCGTATCATGCGGGTTTGCCCACGCGAGCCTGCCCGCATGCCCTTGGATCCGCAAAGCCGCTACGACCGCGCCGTTCATCACGAGGGGTTCATCGATGATCCGGCGCAACGGATTGCAGTGCAGGGTCTGCAGGCGTGCTACCACGCGCTGACGTCAGGTCGCCCTGCCAAGGGTGTCTATCTGTGGGGGCCGGTGGGGCGTGGCAAGACCTGGCTCATGGACATGTTCCATGCCAGCGTGGTCGGTGTGCCGCTGCGTGCCAGGCGCCAGCACTTCCATCACTTCATGGCCTGGGTCCATCAGCGGCTGTTCCAGCTCAACGGTACGGCTAACCCTTTGGCAGCGCTGGCTCGGGAGTTGGCCGACACGGTCGAGGTGGTGTGCTTCGACGAGTTGTTCGTCAGCGACATCGCCGATGCGATCATCCTGGGCCGTCTGTTTCAGGTACTGTTCGAACAGGGGGTGACCTTGGTAGCCACCTCCAATCAACCGCCTTCCTGCCTGTACGAAGACGGCTTCAACCGCGAGCGATTCACGCCGGCCATCGCCGCGATCGAGCAGCACATGCACGTGCTGGCCGTCGCCGGCGAACAGGACCATCGCCTGCGCGTCGGCCAGCCACACCAACGCTACTGGGTGCGCGAAGGGACCGTCGAGCGCCCTCTGGAAGCGGTGTTTCGCGCGCTCGACCCCGAGCAGCCCGGAACCGACCAGCCGCTGCAGCTCGGGACGCGGTGCCTCGAGGTAATCAGGCGCAGCGATCGGATCGTCTGGTGCCGGTTCGATGCCCTGTGCGAGCAGCCCATGGCGACTCACGAGTTCATGGCGCTGTGCACCCGGTTCGCGGCCATCCTGCTCGAGGGCGTGCCCGTGCTGGGCGCCCGGCAGCGTCCGGCACGTATTGCCCGAGGTACCGAGGATGCCGCCAGCCGTGTCGAGGCCGGTGACCGTCAGCTGCCGTCCTTGTCGGCCAAGGATGACAGCGTCAGGCGGTTCATCGCACTGGTGGACGAGTGCTACGATCGGCGCGTGGCCTTGTACCTCGAGGCCGACGTTCCGCTCGAAGCGCTGTACCCCGAAGGCTACCTGAGCTTCGCCTTCCAGCGCACCCTGAGCCGTTTGCGCGAAATGCAGCTGGAGCGCTATGGCTGAGGCCGCCCAGGCGCGTCGGCAGCATGAAGGTCACGGCAACGCCTTGCCAAGCCACCCAAGCAAGGCCTGGTGGAAACGCTCCGGCGCTTCGATCTGCGGTGCATGACCCAGTCCTTCGAAGGTGATCAGTTCACCACGGGGTATCTGCTGGCTGATGGCAGGCCCAAGCACCGCGTATCGGCCCAAGGTCGCCTTCAACGCCGGCTCGACCACGTCGCTGCCGATCGCCGTGGTGTCCTTGTCGCCGATCAGCAGCAAGGTCGGCACCGACAGGTCCTTGAACTCGTAGACCACCGGCTGGGTGAAGATCATGTCGTAGAGCAGGGCGGAGTTCCAGGCCACCGCCTCATGCCCCGGGCCGCTGTTGAGGCCAGCGAGCATCTGCACCCAGCGTTCGTACTCCGGTTTCCAGCGCCCCGCGTAGTACGTCTTGCGCTCGTATTCACGGATCCCGTCGGCACTGACCTTGAGTTCACGCGCATACCACTGGTCCACGCTTCGGTAAGGCACACCCAGGGCTTTCCAGTCCTCCAGCCCGATCGGGTTGACCATGGCCAGGCGTTCGACCTTGTCGGGGTACATCAATGCGTAACGCGTCGCCAGCATCCCGCCGGTGGAATGGCCCAGCACGATGGCCTGCTTCACGTTCAACGTGTCGAGCAAGGCCTGGGTGTTGAGGGCCAGTTGCTGGAAACTGAACTGGTAATGGCGAGGTTTGCTCGAGGTGCAGAAACCGATCTGGTCCGGCGCGATGACGCGATAACCGGCCTGGCTGAGGCTGTCGATCGTGCCCTCCCAGGTCGCGGCGCAGAAGTTCTTGCCATGCAGCAGCACGACGGTACGCCCGTTCGCCTTGCCGGCTGCGGGCACGTCCATGTAGCCCATCTGCAGGTGTTGACCTTGCGAAGAGAACTCGAAGTGCCGCAGGGGATGCGGGTAATCGAAGCCTTCGAGCTGCTGGCCATAAGACGACGGCTGATCAGCGAAAGCGTGGTTGCCGACCAGGCAGGCCAGGGTCAGGACGGTAGCGCGCAGCATGAGTACCTCGAGCCAGATCATGTAGGAAGTGGTGACTCTAGCAGGTGGCGAACGCCGCGCTGGGTGATGAGGTGTGACGCCTCATGACCCAGCCTGTCATTCGATGGGCTGTTCGACGTCGAGGTCGCGCAGCAGCAACCCATGCTCCAGCGACACCTGTTCGGGGACGGGGATCAACACCACATGCCCATCGCCTGGCGCCACCTCGAGGGGGGCCTGCCGTGGGTCACGCAGACGCTGCAGTTCGAAAGGGTAGTTGCCCTGAGGGGTCATCAGCTCCAGGTGATCGCCCACGGCGAACCGGTTCTTCACCCTGACCTCGGCCCAGCCGTCGATCCGCGCGCCGGTCAGTTCGCCCACGAACTGCTGGCGCTGGGACACCGACTGGCCGCGCTGGTAGTTCTGGTACTCATCATGGACGTGACGACGCAGGAAGCCTTCGGTATAGCCTCGGTTGGCCAGGGATTCCAGGTCCCCCATCAGGCTGCGATCGAAGGGGCGTCCCGCTGCGGCGTCATCGATCGCCTTGCGGTAGGCCTGCACGGCGCGGGCGCAATAAAAATGCGACTTGGTCCTGCCTTCGATCTTCAACGAGTGCACGCCCATGCGCGCCAGACGCTCGACGTGCTGGATGGCACGCAGGTCCTTGGCATTCATGATGTAGGTGCCATGCTCGTCTTCAAAGGCCGGCATCCATTCGCCAGGTCGGCCGCTTTCTTCGAGCAGGTACGCCTGCCCGGTCGGCGTGCCGATGCCCAGGGTCGGCTCGACCGTGTGCACCATCTCGCCACCCAGCGTTTCGCTGGCCGGAGCGGCGTCGTACTTCCAGCGGCAGGCATTGGTACAGGCGCCCTGGTTGGCGTCGCGCCGGTTGAGATAGCCCGACAGCAGGCAGCGTCCGGAATAGGCCATGCACAACGCGCCATGCACGAAGACTTCCAGCTCCATGCCCGGCGCCTGCTGACGGATGTCCTCGATTTCCTCGAGCGACAGCTCGCGCGAGAGGATCACCCGTTGCACGCCTTGACCGGCCCAGAACTCGACGCTGGCCCAGTTCACCGTGTTGGCCTGCACCGACAGGTGTATCGGCATCTGTGGGTAGTGTCGGCGCACCAGCATGATCAGGCCGGGGTCGGACATGATCAGCGCGTCAGGCCCCATGGCGATCACCGGCTCCAGGTCTTTCAGGAAGGTCTTGAGCTTGGCATTGTGCGGCGCGATGTTGATCACCACGTACAGGCGCTTGCCCAAGGCATGGGCTTCACCGATCCCCTGGGCCAGGGTGGCAAGGTCGAAGGCATTGTTGCGTACACGCAGGCTGTAGCGCGGCTGACCGGCGTACACGGCATCGGCGCCGTACGCGAACGCGTAGCGCAGCGTCTTCAGGGAGCCGGCAGGCGCCAGCAATTCAGGTTTGGCGAACAGGGTCATGGGGCACCGCGCAAAAGGCGCCAATGCTAGCGGTGGGCGGGCTCGGGAATATTGACGTGCGTCAACTCAGGCATGGCACTTTGCCGGAGGCGCGCGCACTAATGTCTGAGCTCACGAGGAACCTCCATGAACGAAACTGCACTTCAAAACAAGGCGCTGGCCGTCTTGTTGACCCTGGTCACGATCGCCTTTGTCTGGATTCTGCTGCCGTACTACGCCGCCGTCTTCTGGGCCGTGACCCTGGGTATCATCTTCGCACCGCTGCAACGCAAGCTGCTGTTGCGTTTCGGGCGCCGTCGCAACCTGGCAGCAGGCGCCACCCTGGCCATCTGCCTGTTGATCGCGGTGCTGCCGGTGATCGTCATCAGTGCCCTGCTGGTGCAAGAGGGCGCGACCCTGTACCAACGCATCCAGGGCGGACAGCTGGACCTGGCCGGTTACCTGGAGCACGGCAAGGACATGCTGCCAGCGTTCGCGCAAAACACGCTCGATCGCATGGGCATGGGTAACCTCGACGGGTTGCGCGACAAGATCTCCCACGGCGCGATGCAGGGCAGTCAATACTTTGCCAGCCAGGTGTTCAGCTTCGGCCAGGGCACGTTCGACTTTCTGGTCGGCTTCGGCGTGATGACCTACCTGCTGTTCTTCTTCCTGCGTGAAGGCGCCGAACTGGCCCGCAAGGTTCGTCTGGCCGTCCCGCTGCCCGAGCAACAGAAGCGTCGACTGCAGCTCAAGTTCAGCCGCGTCGTGCGTGCCACGGTCAAGGGCAACCTGATGGTCGCCGTCACGCAAGGGGCGCTGGGCGGCTTCATCTTCTGGATTCTGGATATCCCCAGCGCCCTGGTCTGGGCCGTGCTGATGGCGTTCCTGTCGCTGCTGCCAGCGGTCGGGGCGGGCATCGTCTGGGCACCCGTGGCCGTGTACTTCCTGATGACCGGTGCGATCTGGCAAGGCATCGTGCTGACCGCGTTCGGGGTGCTGGTGATCGGCTTGGTGGACAACCTGCTGCGCCCCCTGCTGGTAGGCAAAGACACCAAGATGCCCGACTGGCTCATCCTGATCTCCACCCTGGGCGGCATGGCAGTCTTCGGCCTCAATGGCTTCGTCATCGGCCCGCTGATCGCCGCGCTGTTCATTTCCAGCTGGGCGATCTTCGCGTCGAGCAAATCGCAGATCCAGCTGCCCTCCTGAGGCTCAGCGCCAGCTGTAGGCCACGCCCGCATAGACGCCCATGCCCTCACCGGGTGTCGAACGGGCGAGGTCGGCGCCCCTGTCGTCATAGCCTGGCGTGACCGTGGCCGCGTAGCGACGGTCGCCCAGGTTGCGCACATCCAGCCAGCTCTGCCAGTCCCGCTTGGGCGAGTCCCAGCCCAGGCGTGCGCCGAACAATGCGTACGCATCGGCCTGGTAGCTGTTGGCATAATCCACCTGCACCTTGGACACCAGCTGCGTATTGACGCCGGCATATAGCCCGCTCGGCCAGTCATAACGCACTTCGGCCTGGTAGTAGTGCATCGGCAGGCCCGGCAGTCGGTTGTCGCCAAAGCGGTCATCGTGCCGGTAATGGAAGTCGCTGAAAGTGTAGGCCTGGCGCAGGTCCAGGTGACCCCGGTCGGAGGCTTCCCACAGCCGACTGACGAGGCTGGCCTCCACGCCTTGGTGAACGGTGCCGCTCGCGTTGAACTCGGACGGTGTCACACCCGGCGTGATCTCCACGGCCAGCAGCTCGTGGCGCACCCGCGCGTAGTACCAGGCCAGGTCCCAGCGCCCGAGCGCCGCGTTGCCGCGTGCACCCAGCTCCAGGGTGGTGGCCGTCTGGTTCTGCATGGCGATGGGCTGGATCTGACGGCCACCGATGGCCGGTGAACTCCAGATCAGCGACCACGGGTGGGGCGGTTCGACCGAGCGGCTGAGATTGCCGAACACCTGCATGTCGGGCGTCAGGTCATAGCGCAACCCCAGGCGCGGCGCGTAATCCCAATCGTGCTGGCTGACCTTCCCGCCGTCTCGCGGGTAGCTGACCGCGCTTTCCCGACGCGTGTAGATCGCTGCCACGCCGCTGGTCAGCCACAGGTCCGGCAGCAGTTCCAGTTCATTGCTCAGGCGCAGGACCGTGTCCGAGCCCTGGTAGCTGAAATCACGGGTGCGCGTCCCAATCGGCCTGAAGCCATTGCCGGCCTCGGGTACGCGCACGAATTCGGAGGCGCCACTGTTGGGCAGGTGCTTGGTGGTGCGCCAGGCCAGGGTGGTCTTGCTCTCGCGGTCGAACACCGTGTCGCGTCGGTGATAGGCCAGGCTGCCGCTCACGTCGGTGTAGGCGACCTTGAGCCGATTGGCCCCCTCGCGCAAGTCCATGGGGTAGTCGTGGTACACCAGCCCGGTTTCCAAGCGCGACTCGTCGTCGAAGTACAGTGTGGTCTTGTTCGCCAGCCACGTGCTGCCCGGTTGCGGGCGGCTGGCGTCGCGGCGCAGGTAGACCGGGTTGGCTGCGCGCGGATCGTGCCTGATCTGGTCCTTGGTCAGGCGACCGGCCAGGTCGTTGTCGGTTTCGCGATAGCGAAGGTAGAAGCGCGTTTCCAGGTTGGTGTTGAAACGGTAACCCGCATTGGCGGCCAGCCCCTTGGAGCGTCCGCTCGTGTGCCGCTGATAGCCGTCGTACTCGGCGTCGGTCAAGGCCACGTAGTAATCGAAGTTGCCCAGGACCTGCCCTGAGCTGAGCTGACGATGCGCATAGCCGCGACTGCCCACTTCGTAGCGCGCCTGCAGCGGCGCCGCATCGTAGCCTGTGTGGGTGACGTAGTTGATCGCACCGCCCAGGGCCAGCGAACCGAGCTCGAACCCATTGGCGCCCGGCAGAACGTCTGCGCGGCTCAACCAGAGCGGTTCGAACAGTTCGTACGGCGTCCCCCCTGGACCGGTCAGCGGCAGGCCGTCGAACAGGGTGTAGACCCCTGAGCCGTGCGCGCCAGGCGCTCGATTGATGCCGGAGCCGCGAATGGACAGCTTGATGCCGTCATTGCCGGCCGACTGGGCAAAGACGCCCGGTTGGTAGGCCAGGACATCCTGGTTGCTGGCCACCCTGCCTTGCGACACCTCCTGCAGGTCGATCACGCGCACTGCGCCAGGCACTGCCTGAAGACGCTCACGTGCGGCGTCTACCTCACTCTGACGCTGGTCCTCGATCAACACCTGGCCCAGCTCCAAGGGCGGCTGCGCCGCCGCCAGGCCACTGGAAGCCATGAGGCCCAGCACACTGAGGGCAGGAGGGAAGATCAGGACCGGACGCATGACGGACTCCAGGGGCAAGAAAAGAAGGCGATGGGCATCAGACGCTGGCCGAGGGATTCGGAGCACGTCTGCGTCGTGGTTTCTCGGACGCACATTCAGGCTGGTCTTGTACCGCAGTGTTTTACAAATTGCTTCGCTAGGGAGGAAGGGCTGCATTGCTTAAGGTGAGTGCATGCCCATTCGAGCCAGGTCTGACCGGCCTTAATTACCTTGACGAGGACGCTGCCATGTCATCACACGTTCGCCCCCTGACACCCCAGACCGAGACGGACGCCTGTCCGATCAAACTGACCCCACGTGAGGAGCAGGTACTGCTCTGGTGTGCCTATGGCAAGACCTCGTGGGAAATCGGCCAGATCCTGGGCTGCCAGGAATGCACGGTCAATTTTCACATCGGCAACATCCTGCGCAAGTTCTCCGTCACCACGCGAATCGCCGCCGTGATCAAGGCCCTGCGCTACGGCATGCTCAAAGACTGAAGGACGGAGACCACGCATCATGCACATTGATGAGACGTACGCAGCAGTCACCGGCCCGCAACGGCTGGTGGGATGTCACGATCCGTTCTGGCCACGCGTTTCACTGGCCGCATTGCGTCACGCGTTGAGGCTGTCAGCCCACGTCAGCGAGGCGCGACTGGAGGTGGCAGCGTACGCGGCCGTCTCGGTGGCCGCCGACGCGTTCGCGCAATGGCGTCACCGCTTGCGTGCCCGTGGCATCCAGCGCTTGCAGGATCTTGACCGTCACGCGGCAGGGCGACGATTGACCCATTGCTACTGGCAGTGCGTGGTGCTGGAGACACGCAATCGGCTGCGGTCGAGCCTGGTAAGGCAACGTTGGAGTTCGGCGCACTGAAGAGTGGGGATGACGTCATGAATAGCGATTCGGAACAGGCCGCCCGGACCTTCGAGACGGCCCAGACCTTGGTCAACGTGACAGGGTTCGACGGCAATGCCCTGTTCGGGGCGGTGCTTGGCGCCTGGTTGGTCAGCAGCTCAAGGCACCGCGTCAAGGCCTGGATGATGATCAGTTCGCGCAAGCGACTCAAGGCATGGCAGCAGGTCGGCTCCCTGATGATGTCAGCCGGCGTGGGTTATCTGTTCACACCCCTGGTGGAAGCATTGGCGCCTCTGTTATCCAGCGGCATGGCGGCATTCGTCGCAGCTGTGGTGGTAATACCCATCAGCGTCAAGATCATGGTGTGGCTGGACACTGCAGATTTGCGTGACCTTTTCCAGCGTTGGCGCAAGGGATGAGTCAGGCATCGTGCACTCTTTGCAGGGTCAAGGCCTCGAGTTGCCGCTCGAGCTGACGCAAGCGCAGCTTGTCATCGACGCTCGAAGCGATGGCCTGCAAGTCTGCCGGCTCGAGCAGGCGCAGACGTTCGAGCAGGTGCGCGGTTGGCTCATCCTCGATACGTGATCGGGCCTCGGCGGGTGAAGAGGGCGGCAATCGCGGTTCCTTGCCCAGCAGCAGCCAATCCAGCGAAAGATCATGACGTATGGCCAGCTCTACGCATAGTGCATAGGGCACGCTCGCCCGAACCTTCCAACTGCTCAAGGTCTGTGGGCTGATGCCAAGTGCACGTGATAAAGCCGAATCTGTCTGGCAAGCGGTAATTTGTTTGAGTCGTTCCAAGATGTCGGACAACGCGTCATTACTCATTTCAAGTATCCATGGCTGGTTTTGACACATTTATAGTGCGTAAACTATTCACAACGAATATGAATTTGGAACCTACTCAGCCCATGAGGTATTGAAACGACATTATGAAAAAGACTGTAAGACTGCGGATTAAATCCTACAGTACAAAACCATTTGAACTATTGATTTTTGGTCAATTTAACTTTTCAGCTTATCTATCCGCTGGACGTGCCTGGATGGGCAAGGCCAGGCGTACAGATGCCCAAGCCGGGAGGTGCGCATGAGCACGTACAAGTTGGTTTGCCCTCACTGCCAAAGCCGCATGCGCATTCGTACCAGCGAAGGCCGGCACGTCTTTTTGCGCGTCGCTTACCTGCAATGCACGTTGGAGGCCTGTGGTTGGTCGGTACGCGCCGAATTCGAGATGACCCACGAGCTGTCGCCCAGCGGCATGCCCAATCCCGACGTGCACCTTCCCTCGGCGACCAGTGAACTGCGTCGCGCGGTGGCCACCTCTGAACGAGTCTGCGTGAAGGGTATGCCGACGTAAACCGTCCCCGGTTTAGCCGGCCCAAAACAAAACACCCCGCCGAGGCGGGGTGTCATTGTGCATCAGTGGCTTAGCCGATCAAGGGCAAGCCAGCCTGCTGAACCAGCTCCAGCAATGGCTGCGGATAGACCCCGAGCACGAATGCCAGAATGGCGATGCCCAGCAACATCACGCCACCGGCACGCTGCTCCCAACGCAAGGGGGCATCGTGGCGGCGCAAGTTGGGTTCGTTCAGGTACAAGGTCACCATCACCCGGAGGTAGTAGTAGACGCCGATGGCGCTGCCTACGACCAGTGCACCGGTCAACCACCACAATTGCGATTGCACACCCGTGGCAATAATGTAGAACTTGCCGATGAAGCCTGCGGTCAGCGGAATGCCAGCCAGCGACAGCATCATCACGGTCAGCACGGCGGTCAGGTACGGACGGCGCCAGAACAGGCCGCGGTATTCGTACAGCGCATCGGCGTCACGGCCCTTGTACGGGGAAGACATCAGGGTGATCACCCCGAAGGCGCCGAGGCTGGTGACGACATAGGTGACCAGATAGACCCCGATCGCCTCGTTGGCCAGGCCTTTGCTCGCCACCAGTGCGATCAGCAGATAACCGAAGTGGGCGATGGACGAGTAACCGAGCAGGCGCTTGAGGTTGCTCTGGGTCAGCGCCAGCAGGTTGCCTACCAGGATCGACGCCACCGCGATCACGGCCAGTACGGTGCTGAGCACACCACTGCTGGCCGCAGGCGACAGCATGAACAGACGAACCACCACGGCGAAGACCGCCACCTTGCTGGCTGTTGCCAGGAAGGCCGCGACGGGAGCAGGGGCCCCTTCGTAGACGTCCGGCGTCCACAAGTGGAACGGCACCAGCGACAGCTTGAAGGCCAGACCGACCAGCATCATGCCCAGCCCCATCTGCGCGAGCAGCGTCGGCATGCCGGTGGTGGCCAGGACCTTGCCCACGCCCTCGAAGCTCAGGCTGCCTGCATCGGCGTACAACAGTGCCATGCCGAACAGCAGGAACGCCGAGCCGGCGGCCGACAGCACCATGTACTTGATGCCCGCTTCCAGGGAGCGTTTGTTGAAGAAGGCATACGCGACCAGCCCGTAGACCGGTACCGACAGCAGCTCCAGGCCGATGAACAGCCCGGCCATGTGGTTGGCGCTGACCAGAACCATGCCGCCCAGGGCAGACATCAGCAGCAGCAGGTACAGCTCTTCGCGGTTGCCCGGGTAGCCCTGTGCACCTTCGCCCAGGTAAGCATGGGCGAGGGTGACGCAGGCCAGCGTCGCCACCAGCATCAGGGCCATGTACAGGCAGGCGAACTTGTCGATGGTCAGCAGCGGCGTGACGGCCAGCGGCGCGACCTTCAACACCGGCAGGATCGACAGCAAGGCCGCGTTGAGGCCAATGGTGGACAACAGGAAGGTCTGGGAATGGTTGCGCTTCCAGGCGATCGCCAGCATCACCACCACCGTGGTGACGGTGGTGATCAGCATCGGCGCCAGTGCGATGAAGTGTTGAGTGGTGAATTCCATAGCGCTCTTACCGGGCCGAAGCGAGTTGAGTGAAAGCGGAGCCAAGCCACTGCTGCACGCCACTCATGGTGGCGGCGGAGGTGTCGAGGAACGGCTGCGGGTAGACACCCAGCAGGATCAGCAGCACCGCCAGGCTCAGGATCATGGCCAGCTCGCGCCCGTTCATCCCGGCCAGCACCGTGTCGGCCTTGGCCGGACCGAAGTAGGCCCGGTGGATCATGATCAGCGAGTACACCGAACCGAACACCAGGCCGGTGGTGGCGATCACCGTAATCCACGGCACGCTGGCGAAGCTGCCGATCAGGATCAGGAACTCGCCGACGAAGTTGCCGGTGCCTGGCAAGCCAAGCGACGCAGCGGCGAAGAACAGGCTGATGGCCGGCAGGTAGGCGATCCGGTGCCACAAGCCACCCATCTCGCGCATGTCACGGGTGTGCAGACGCTCGTACAACTGGCCACTGAGGATGAACAGCGCCGCAGCGGACACGCCGTGGGCGAGCATCTGGATCACGGCGCCCTGCAGCGCCTGCTGGCTGCCGGAGTAGATGCCGATCAGCACGAAGCCCATGTGCGAGACGCTGGAGAACGCGATCAGGCGCTTGATGTCGGTCTGCGCGAAGGCCAGGAAGGCCCCGTAAAAGATCCCGATCAGTCCGAGGGTCATGGCAATGGGCGCGAACTCGGCCGACGCGTTCGGGAACAGCGGCAGCGCAAAGCGCAGCAGGCCGTAGGCCGCCGTCTTCAGCAGGATACCGGCCAGGTCCACGGAACCGGCGGTCGGGGCCTGGGCGTGGGCGTCCGGTAGCCAGGAGTGGAACGGCACCACCGGCAGCTTCACCGCGAAGGCGATGAAGAAGCCCAGCATCAGCAGGTACTCGGTGCCGGCCGGCAACTGCGCCTTGAGCAGGTCGCTGTAGTTGAAGGTGATGACACCCGTGTTGCCGTAGTTGACCAGCACCAGCGCCAGGATCGCCACCAGCATGATCAGGCCGCTGGCCTGGGTGAAGATGAAGAACTTGGTCGCCGCGTAGATGCGGGTCTTCTTGCCGTCGGCCGAGCTGTGACCCCAGAGCGCGATGAGGAAGTACATCGGCACCAGCATCATTTCCCAGAAGAAGAAGAACAGGAACAGGTCCAGGGCCAGGAACACCCCGACCACGCCGCCCAGGATCCACATCAGGTTGAGGTGGAAGAAGCCGACGTGGCGCTGGATCTCGTTCCACGAGCACAGCACCGACAGCACACCGAGCAGGCCGGTCAGCAGGATCATCAGCAGCGACAGACCATCGAGGGCCAGGTGGATGCTGATGCCGAAGCGCTCGATCCAACGCACCTTGAACTCGAGGGCCCAGGTCGGCTCGACGCCCGGGGCCGGGGCCAGCGTGAAGTCACCGGTGCCCCACAGCCACAGGCCGATACCGAGCAGCAGAGACATGGTCAGCAGCGCGATCCAGCGTGGCAGGGTGGCGCCGAAGCGCTCGCCCAGCCAGCACAGGAAGCCGCCGATGAAGGGGATCAGGATCAGCCAAGGCAGAATCATGACGGGTTCGTTTCCTTTCGCAGAGTCGCAAGGTTCATGGTCATGCCGCCATCAGCACGGCGCCGAGCACCAACACGGCACCCACGGCGATCGAAGCGGTGTACCAGCGCAGTTGGCCAGTCTCGGTCTTGCTCATGGCCACGTGGCCAGCACGCGTCAGGCGCGGGATCAGGCCAATGCCGCGATCGACCGGGTCCTTGCGCAACAGGTGGCTGATCAGCAGGTACGGCTTGACGAACAGCTTGTCGTACAGCCAGTCGAAGCCCCAGGCGGCGAACCACCAGGCCGACAGCGCACGGCCCAGGCCACTGTTGGCAATGGCGGTGACGAAGCGACGCTTGCCGAGGAACAGCATGGCCGCCAGCAGGATACCGGCAATGGCGATGGCGCCCGAAGCGATTTCCAGCGAGTGCTTGGCCTCGCCACCGGCATGCCCGACGCTTTGTGGCAGGACGCCAGCCAGCGGTGGATGGATCCAGGCACCGATGAAGGTCGACAGCACGATCAGCACACCCAGCGGCAGCCAGTGGGAAATCCCGTGGCCCGCATGCGCTTCGGTCTTGGCTTCGCCGTGGAAGGCGATGAAGATCAGGCGGAAGGTGTACAGCGAGGTCATGAACGCGCCCACCAGGCCGGCGTACAGCAAGCCGCTGTGGCCACTGGCGAAGGCTTCCCAGAGGATCTCGTCCTTGGAATAGAAACCCGCGGTCAGGATCGGCAAGGCCGACAGGGCCGCGCCGCCCACCACGAAGCTGGCGTAGGCCAGTGGCAGTTTCTTCCACAGGCCGCCCATCTTGAAGATGTTCTGTTCGTGGTGGCAGGCGACGATCACCGCACCCGAGGCCAGGAACAGCAGCGCCTTGAAGAACGCATGGGTCATCAGGTGGAAGATCGCGCCTTCCCAGGCACCGACGCCCAGGGCCAGGAACATGTAGCCGATCTGGCTCATGGTCGAGTAGGCGAGAATCCGCTTGATGTCGGTCTGGACCAGCGCGGCGAAACCCGCCAGGACCAGGGTCACGCCACCGATCACGCCGACCAGGTGCAGGATGTCCGGCGCCAGGGCGAACAGGCCATGGGTGCGGGCGATCAGGTAGACGCCTGCGGTCACCATGGTCGCGGCGTGGATCAGCGCCGAGACGGGTGTCGGGCCGGCCATCGCGTCGGCCAGCCACGTTTGCAGGGGCAGCTGCGCCGACTTGCCGACGGCACCGCCGAGCAGCATCAAGGTCGCCAGCACCATCCAGGTGTCGCCTGCCTGGAATTTCTGCGACGCCAGCACCAGCAGCTGTTGCACCTCAAGGGTGCCGAGCTGGACGAACAGGATGAACAGGCCGATGGCCATGAACACGTCGCCGATGCGGGTCACGATGAAGGCCTTGAGGGCGGCGTTACCGTTGTTGCGGTTGCTGTAGTAGAAACCGATCAACAGGTACGAGCACAGCCCCACGCCTTCCCAACCGAAGTAGATGAACAGCAGGTTGTCGCCCAGGATCAGGAACAGCATGCTGGCGATGAACAGGTTGGTATAGGAGAAGAACCGCGAGTAGCCGGTCTCGCCACGCATGTACCAGGACGCGAACAGGTGGATCAGGAAGCCGACGCCGGTGACCACGCCCAGCATGGTGACCGACAGGCCATCCAGGTACAGGGTGAAGTTCGGCGCGAAGCCATCCACCGACATCCACTGCCAGAGCAACTGGGTGTACGCGCCACCGGGTGGCGGCGCGACGTTGAACTGCCAGATCACGTAGGCGGCCACGGCGGCCGACAGGCCGACCGAGCCGACGCCGATCAGCGCCGAGAGGTTTTCCGAAAAGCGCCCGCGGGAGAACGACAGCAGCAGGAAGCCGATCAGGGGGAAGACGAAGGTCAGGAAGAGTAGGTTCATCCGCGCATCTCACTGGCAGCATCGATGTCGAGGGTGTGGAAGCGGCGATACAGCTGCAACAGGATCGCCAGGCCGATACTGGCCTCGGCGGCGGCCAGGCTGATCACCAGGATGAACATCACCTGGCCATCGGGTTGCACCCACCGGCTGCCGGCGACGATGAACGCCAGGGCCGAGGCGTTCATCATCACTTCCAGACTCATCAGCACGAAGAGAATGTTGCGACGGACCATCAGGCCGACCAGGCCCAGGCAGAAGAGCACGCCGGCTACTGCCAGGCCATGCTCGAGAGGGATTGCAGGCATGAGTTACTCCTTCGCCTCGTTGCGTCCGAGGTGGAACGCCGTGACCGCTGCGGCGAGCAGCAGCATCGACGCCAGTTCGACCACCAGCAGGTAAGGCCCGAACAGGCTGACGCCGACCGCCTTGGCGTCGACCGTGGTACCACTGATGGCGGCATTGCTCGGGTTGACGAACAGCACGTAGAGCAGCTCGATCAACAGCAGGGCGCCCAGCAATACCGGCCCGGCCCAGATCCCGGGGGTGAGCCAGCCGCGCTCCTGGGCCACCGAAGCCGGCCCCAGGTTGAGCATCATCACCACGAAAACGAACAGCACCATGATGGCGCCAGCGTAGGCGATCACTTCCAGGGCACCGGCGAACGGCGCACCCAGCGAGAAGAAGATCATCGCCACGGAGATCAACGAAATGATCAGGTAGAGCAAGGCGTGCACGGGGTTGGTGCCGGTCACCACCCGAAGGGTGGAGACCACGGCGATCCCGGATGCGAAGTAGAACGCGAATTCCATCTGTCTGTCCTTATGGGAGCAAGCTCTTCACGTTGATCGGCTCGGCTTCGTCCTGCGCGGCACCTTTCGGCTTGCCGGCGATGGCCATGCCCGCGACGCGGTAGAAGTTGTAGTCAGGGTTCTTGCCTGGGCCGGAGATCAGCAGATCTTCCTTCTCGTAGACCAGATCCTGACGCTTGAACTCGGCCATTTCGAAGTCCGGGGTGAGCTGGATCGCGGTGGTCGGGCACGCTTCCTCGCACAGGCCACAGAAGATGCAGCGCGAGAAGTTGATGCGGAAGAACTCCGGGTACCAACGGCCATCGTCGGTTTCGGCCTTCTGCAACGAAATGCAGCCGACCGGGCAGGCCACCGCACACAGGTTGCAGGCCACGCAGCGCTCTTCACCGTCAGGGTCGCGGGTCAGCACGATGCGGCCGCGGTAGCGGGGCGGCAGGTACACGGGTTCTTCGGGGTACTGCAGGGTGTCGCGCTTGCGGAAACCGTGGGAGAACACCATGGCCAGGCTGCGCAGCTGGGTACCGGTGCCTTTTACGACGTCGCCGATATATTTGAACATGGTCGACTCCTTACTGGGCCGCGACGGCTGGCGCGTTGTACAGCACGAGCGCAGCGGTCACCAGCAAATTGATCAGGGTCAGCGGAAGGCAGAACTTCCAGCTGAAGTCCATCACCTGGTCGTAGCGTGGACGCGGGATCGACGCTCGCAGCAGGATGAACAGCATGATGAAGAACGCGGTCTTGAGCGCGAACCACAGGAACGGCACTTGCGGCAGCAGATCGAACGGGCCGTGCCAGCCGCCGAAGAACAGCGTCACCAGCAGCGCCGAGATGAGGATGATGCCGATGTATTCACCGACGAAGAACATGCCCCATTTCATGCCTGCGTACTCGATGTGATAGCCGTCGGCCAGTTCCTGTTCGGCTTCGGGCTGGTCGAACGGGTGACGGTGGGTCACGGCGACGCCGGCGATGAAGAACGTACAGAAGCCGAAGAACTGCGGGATGATGAACCACAGGTTCTGCGCCTGGTATTCGACGATGTCGCGCATGTTGAACGAGCCCACCTGCACTACCACGCCCATCAGAGCCAGGCCCAGGAACACTTCGTACGACACGGTCTGCGCCGATGCCCGCAGGCTGCCGAGCAGGGCGTACTTGTTGTTCGACGACCAGCCGGCGAACAGCACGGCGTAGACCGACAGACCGGCCATGGCGAAGAAGAACAGCAAGCCGATGTTCAGGTCGGCCACGCCCCAGGTCGGGGTGATCGGAATCACCGCGAAGGCGATCAGCAGTGCGCTCATCGCCACCACCGGGGCCAGGGTGAAGATCATCCGGTCGACGAAGGGCGGGTTCCAGTCTTCCTTGAAGAACATCTTCAGCATGTCGGCAGCGATCTGGAACATGCCGAACGGGCCGACCCGGTTCGGGCCGTAACGGTCCTGCCACCAGCCCAGCAGGCGCCGCTCAACGAAGCTGAGCAACGCGCCGCAGACCACCACGGCCAGCAGCACCACGATGGCGCGTACGACGGTGAGGATCACATCGATCACTTCAGGGGTGAACCAACTCATCGTGCTGCCTCCTGCAGGCCTTCGACGGTGGCGCCGAAGATGGCCGGTGGAATGCCCTCCAGCCCTTTGGGCAAGGCGACCAGGCCAGCGCCCAGTTGCTCGTTGATGCGCAGCGGCAGGCGCAGCGACTGGCCAGCGACCTGCAGGCTGAGCAGTGCGCCTTCGTTGACGCCCAGGCGCTCGGCTTCGGACGGTGCCAGGGCCACGTAAGGCGTCGGGATGCGCGTCTGCACCGGTGCTGCACGCGAGGAGGTCTCTTCGCTGCCGAACAGGTGGAAGAACGGAACGGCGGTCCAGGTACCCCGTGCCGGGTTGAAGGCGTTCGGGATGGTCGCGAACCAGCCCAGGCGATCGCCTTGCGACTCGATCAGGCGCACGCCGGGGTCACCGGCACGCAGGTGGCCGCCGACTTCGTCCTGAAACTTGTTCCAGGCCTGTGGCGAGTTCCAGCCCGGCGACCAGGCGAACGGCACCTGCTGGCGCGGTTCGGCCGAGCCGGAGTAGCCTTCCATGGAAAAGGCGAAGGCCGTGTCCTTGTCCTGCGGGATGCGCGGCTCGTGCACGCTGATGTTGGCGCGCATGGAGGTCCGCCCGGAGTAGCGCAGCGGTTCACGTGCCAGCTTCAGGCCCTTGATGCGGAACGCGGCGGACGGTGCGGCATCGACGATGCCGGCCAGCTGCGGCGCCGCGTCGGCGCAGGCGCGGGTGACGTGGTCGAGTTGCGTCCAGTCCACCGGTTTTTCCAGCAGGGTGGCGCGCAGGGCATGCAGCCAGCGCCAGCCTTCGTGGACCAGGTTGCCGCTGTCGAGGAAGCTCGGGTCGAAGACCTGGAAGAAACGTTGCGCGCGGCCTTCCTGGCTGACCAGGGTGCCATCGCCTTCGGCGAAGCTGGCGGCCGGCAGGACCAGGTCGGCACGCTCGACGGTACGGGTACGCGAGTGGTCGGCGACGATCACCACCTTGGCGGCGTTCAGCGCGGCATCGACCTTGGCGGCCGGCAGACGGGCGTACAGGTCGTTCTCCAGCACCACGATGGCATCGGCCTTGCCGTCGATGACCGCGTCCAGCGCAGCGTCGACGGACTCGCCGCCGAGCATCGCCAGGCCAAGGCTGTTGGCTTCCGGCACCACCAGGCTCAGGGAGCCGTTCTTCTCGCGCAGCTTGAGCGCCTTGGCGATGTTGGCAGCGGCCTCGATCAGCGCAGGCTCGGCCAGCGAGGTGCCGGCGATCACCAGCGGACGCTGGGCGGCGATCAGGCTCTGGGCGATGCGCTCGACCAGGGCCTTGGCCTCGTCGTCGAGACCGGCCACGGCCGGCGCGCTCGGGTCGATGGCATGGGCTACGGCGAAGCCCAGGCGCGCCAGGTCGGCGGGGGCGGCGTGCACGCATTCTTCGGCGACGTCATCGAGCTTGGTCTCGGCCAGGCTGGCGATGAACAGCGGGTACAGCGCGTGCTGGCCGATGTTCTTCACCGCGGCGTCGAGCCACGGCTGCACCTTCATGCCTTCGGCCATGGCCACGGCCTTGCCCTTGGTGGCCTGGCGGACGGCCAGGGCGACGCGGGCGGCGGTCTGGGTCAGGTCTTCGCCGAGCACGAACACCGCATCGTGGCTCTCGATGTCGCGCAGGGTCGGCACGGGCAGGGGGCTGTCGTTCAACACGCGCAGCGCCAGGCGCACGCGGGCCAGCTCGCCGGCTTCCATGCCGCTGTGGAAGTACTCGGCGCCGACCAGTTCGCGCAGGCCGTAGTTGCTTTCCAGGCTGGCGCGCGGCGAGCCGATGCCGACGATGGTACGACCGCGCAGCAGGGCAGCGGCCTTGTCCAGTGCCGCATCGACCGTCAGGATCGAGCCGTCGGCCAGCGCCGGCTGACGTGGGCGGTCCTTGCGGTTGACGTAGCCGTAGCCGAAGCGACCACGGTCACAGAGGAAGTACTGGTTGACCGAGCCGTTGAAGCGGTTCTCGATCCGGCGCAGCTCGCCATAACGTTCGCCGGGGCTGATGTTGCAGCCGCTCGAGCAGCCATGGCAGATGCTCGGGGCGAACTGCATGTCCCACTTGCGGTTGTAGCGCTCGGAGTGGGTCTTGTCGGTGAACACGCCGGTCGGGCAGACCTCGGTCAGGTTGCCGGAGAACTCGCTTTCCAGCACGCCGTCCTCGACGCGACCGAAGTACACGTTGTCGTGGGCGCCGTAGACGCCCAGGTCGGTGCCGCCCGCGTAGTCCTTGTAGTAGCGCACGCAGCGGTAGCAGGCGATGCAGCGGTTCATCTCGTGGGCAATGAACGGGCCGAGGTCCTGGTTCTGGTGGGTGCGCTTGGTGAAGCGATACCGGCGCTCGTTGTGGCCGGTCATCACGGTCATGTCCTGCAGGTGGCAGTGACCGCCTTCCTCGCACACGGGGCAGTCGTGCGGGTGGTTGGTCATCAGCCATTCGACGACGCTGGCGCGGAACGCCTTGGACTCGTCATCGTCGATGGAGATCCAGGTGCCATCGGTGGCAGGGGTCATGCAGGACATGACGATGCGACCCCGAGTGTCGTTCTCGTCGGTGTACTGCTTGACCGCGCACTGGCGGCAGGCGCCGACGCTGCCGAGCGCCGGGTGCCAGCAGAAATAAGGGATGTCGAGGCCGAGCGACAGACAGGCCTGTAACAGGTTGTCTGCGCCGTTGACTTCGAGCGCTTTGCCGTCTACGTGGATAGTGGCCATGGTTCAAAGTTCTTCGTTGGCCCGCGTGAGCAGGCGTGGCTAATGGAAAACGGTGGGCCAGCGGCCGACGCCGGTCGAACCGGCGGGCCTGCGTGGCCGACAGGTGGCACGGACCACCTGCCAGTCATCTTGTTATGCGCCGACCACGATGGGTCGGGCCAGGTTCGGGCGCAGGGCGTCGCTGCCCACGGGGGCGACACCGGCCTCGAACTCGGCACGGAAGTACTTGATGGCGCTGCCCAGCGGCTCGACCGCGCCCGGTGCGTGGGCGCAGAACGTCCGGCCAGGGCCGAGGAAGTTCACCAGCCCGAGCAGGGTCTCGATGTCCTCCGGCTTGCCCTGGCCCTTTTCCAGGGAACGCAGCATCTTCACGCTCCAGGGCAGGCCATCACGGCAGGGGGTGCACCAGCCGCACGATTCACGGGCGAAGAACTCCTCCATGTTGCGCAGCAGCGACACCATGTTGACGCTGTCGTCGACCGCCATGGCCAGGCCGGTGCCCATCCGCGTGCCGACCTTGGCGATGCCGCCGGCGTACATCTGCGCGTCCAGGTGCTCGGGCAGCAGGAAGCCGGTCCCGGCGCCGCCTGGCTGCCAGCACTTGAGGGTGAAGCCGTCGCGCATGCCGCCGGCGTAGTCTTCGAACAGCTCACGGGCGGTGACGCCGAAGGGCAGCTCCCACAGGCCGGGATTCTTGACCTTGCCGGAGAAACCCATCAGCTTGGTGCCGTGGTCCTCGCTGCCTTCGCGGGCCAGCGACTTGTACCAGTCCACACCGTTGCCGACGATGGCCGGCACGTTGCACAGGGTCTCGACGTTGTTCACGCACGTTGGCTTGCCCCAGACGCCGACGGCGGCGGGGAAGGGCGGCTTGGAGCGCGGGTTGGCGCGGCGCCCTTCGAGCGAGTTGATCAGCGCGGTCTCTTCACCGCAGATGTAGCGCCCGGCCCCGGTGTGCACGAACAGTTCGAAGTCGAACCCGCTGCCCAGGATGTTGCGACCCAGCAGACCGGCGGCCTTGGCCTCGTCGATGGCACGGTTGAGGTTGCGTGCGGCGGTGGTGTACTCGCCGCGCAGGAAGATGTAGCCGCGGTAGGCCTTCAGTGCCCGGGCGCTGATCAGCATGCCTTCGATCAGCAGGTGCGGCTGCTGCTCCATGAGCATGCGGTCTTTCCAGGTGTTGGGCTCCATCTCGTCGGCGTTGCACAGCAGGTAACGGATGTTCAAGGACTCGTCCTTGGGCATCAGGCCCCACTTCACGCCGGTGGGGAAGCCTGCGCCACCGCGACCCTTGAGGCCGGCGTCCTTGACGGTCTGCACGATCTCATCCTGGGACAGCTGCGCCAGCGCCTTGCGAGCAGCCGTGTAGCCGTTCTTGGCCTGGTACTCCTCGAGCCAGATCGGCTCGCCGTCGTCACGCAGGCGCCAGGTCAGCGGGTGGGTCTCGGCGGCGCGCGCGATGCGGTTGGCCGGGCCGAAGGAAGTGATGGTCATGCGTAACCCTCCAGCAGCTTGGCCACGCCAGCCGGCTGCACGTCGCCAAAGGTATCGTCGTCGATCATCAGCGCCGGGGCCTTGTCGCAATTGCCCAGGCAGCAGACGGGCAGCAGGGTGAAGCGCCCGTCGGCGGTGGTCTGGCCCAGGCCGATGCCCAGTTCGCTCTGGATCTGGTCGACGACCGACTCGTGGCCGCCGATGTAGCAGACCATGCTGTCGCAGACGCGGATGATGTGGCGCCCGACAGGCTGGCGGAAGATCTGGCTGTAGAACGTGGCCACGCCTTCGACGTCGCTGGCAGGGATGCCCAGCACCTCGCCGATCGCTGGGATGGCGCCGTCCGGGACCCAGCCGCGCTGCTTCTGGACGATCTTCAAGGCTTCGATGGACGCCGCGCGCGGGTCCTCGTAGTGGTGCATCTCGTGCTCGATGGCCGAGCGCTCGGTTTCGCTCAGGGCGAAACGGTCGGTTTGGATCAGCGTGCTGTTCATGCTTAGCGGTCCACGTCAGCCATAACGAAGTCGATACTGCCCAGATACGCGATCAGGTCGGCGACCATACTGCCCTTGATCACCGAAGGGATCTGTTGCAGGTGCGGGTAGCTCGGGGTGCGGATCCGGGTGCGGTAGCTCATCGTGCCGCCATCGCTCGTCAGGTAGTAACTGTTGATGCCCTTGGTCGCCTCGATCATCTGGAACGACTCGTTGGCCGGCATGACCGGGCCCCACGAGACTTGCAGGAAGTGAGTGATCAGGGTCTCGATGTGCTGCAGCGTGCGCTCTTTCGGCGGCGGCGTGGTCAGCGGGTGATCCGCCTTGTACGGGCCGGCGGGCATGTTGCGCATGCACTGGTCGATGATGCGGATGCTCTGGCGCATCTCCTCGACGCGCACCATGCAGCGGTCGTAGGCATCGCCGTTGTGCGCCAGGGGCACTTCGAACTCGAAGTTCTCGTAGCCCGAGTAGGGGCGAGCCTTGCGCAGGTCGAAGTCCAGGCCGGTGGAGCGCAGGCCGGCACCGGTGACGCCCCACTCGAGCGCTTCCTGGGTGTTGTAGGCAGCCACGCCGACGGTACGGCCTTTGAGGATGCTGTTCTGCAGCGCCGCCTTGGTGTACTCATCCAGGCGCTTGGGCAGCCAGTCGACGAAGTCCTTCACCAGTTTTTCCCAACCGCGTGGCAGGTCATGGGCGACGCCGCCGATCCGGTACCAGGCCGGGTGCAGGCGGAAACCGGTGATCGCTTCGATCACGGTATAGGCCCGCTGGCGGTCGGTGAAGGTGAAGAACACCGGCGTCATGGCGCCCACGTCCTGAATGTAGGTGCCCAGGAACAGCAGGTGGCTGGTGATGCGGAAGAACTCGGCCATCATGATGCGGATGGTGTCGACCCGGTCCGGCACCTTGATGCCGGCCAGCTTCTCGACCGCCAGCACGTAGGGCAGGTTGTTCATTACCCCGCCCAGGTAATCGATCCGGTCGGTGTACGGGATGTAGCTGTGCCAGGACTGGCGCTCGGCCATCTTCTCGGCGCCACGGTGGTGGTAGCCGATGTCGGGCACGCAGTCGACGATCTCTTCGCCGTCCAGCTGCAGGACGATGCGGAAGGCGCCGTGCGCCGAAGGGTGGTTGGGGCCAAGGTTGAGGAACATGTAGTCCTCGTTGGCGCCCTGACGCTTCATGCCCCAGGCTTCCGGATTGAAACGCGCCGACTCTTCTTCGAGCTGCTGTTTGGCCAGGTTCAGGCTGTACGGATCGAACTCGGTGGCACGTGCCGGGAAGTCCTTGCGCAGCGGGTGGCCTTCCCAGGTCGGCGGCATCAGGATGCGCGACAGGTGCGGGTGCCCGGCGAAGTCGATGCCGAACATGTCCCAGACCTCACGCTCGTACCAGTTGGCGTTCGGCCAGATGCTGGTGATCGAGGGCAGGTTCAGGTCGTTTTCGGTCAGCGCGACCTTGATCATCACGTCGCTGTTACGCTCGATCGACATCAGGTGGTAGAACACGCTGAAGTCGGCGGCAGGTAGGCCACGGCGGTGCGTGCGCAGGCGCTCGTCCATGCCGTGGAGGTCGTACAGCAGGCTGTAAGGCTTGGCGACGTTGCGCAGGAAGACGAGGACGTCCTTGAGCCTGGCACGCTCGACCCACAGGACCGGCATGCCGGTACGGGTCTCTTGGGCGACGAAGGCGTCGGCGCCGAAGCGCGTGTGCAATTCGACGACCACATCCTGGTCGTCAGCCTTGTAGGGCGGAATATAAATAGCGGTGTCCGCTGTCATGGTCTCGGTCGCTTTCGGTCAACGTAGAGAATGAAGCCAGGCCGCCGGTTCGCAGGAACGGGCGGCAGGTCGCTGGATCAGACTTCGTCGGGGCTGCGCAGGTTGGTGACCTGAATGCGCTGTTCACGTCGCAGGTCTTTCTGGGCGGGCATCTCGGCACGGTAGATGCCTTGGTCTCCGACCACCCAGGACAGCGGGCGACGCTCCTGCCCGATCGACTCCTGCAACAGCATCAGCCCCTGCAGGAAGGCTTCGGGGCGTGGCGGGCAGCCCGGCACGTACACGTCCACCGGGAGGAACTTGTCCACCCCCTGGACGACCGAGTAAATGTCGTACATCCCGCCGGAGTTGGCACAGGCGCCCATGGAGATCACCCACTTCGGTTCCAGCATCTGTTCGTACAGGCGCTGGATGATCGGGGCCATCTTCAGGAACGGCGTGCCGGCGATGACCATGAAGTCGGCCTGACGCGGCGAGGCCCGGATGACTTCGGCGCCGAAGCGCGCGATGTCGTGGGGTGCCGTGAAGGCCGTGGTCATTTCCACGTAGCAGCAGGAGAGACCGAAGTTGTACGGCCACAGCGAGTTCTTGCGTCCCCAGTTGACCGCACCGCTGAGCACATCTTCGAGCTTGCCCATGAAGATGTTCTTGTGGACCTGATCCTCGAGCATCTGGTCGGTGACGGTGCCGCGCTCACCGACAGGGTATTGCTCGTTGGGCGCGTCCGGGTCGATTCGGGTGAGATTGTATTGCATGCCAAAGCCTCATTGTTTCAGCTTCGCTTGCCGCTTGCGACGACTCTCGGGTGCCCAATCGAGCGCCCCGACCCGCCAAAGGTAGACAAGACCTGCCAACAGAATTGCTATGAAAACGAGTGCTTCGACGAATCCGGTCCAGCCGCTTTCGCGGACGGACACAGACCAGGCAAAGAGAAAGAGGGCTTCGATGTCGAAGATCACGAACAGCATCGCGACCAGATAGAATTTGGCGGACAGGCGCAGGCGCGCGCTGCCGGTCGGCAGCATGCCGGATTCGAACGGCTCGTTCTTGGCGCGGCCCCAGGCCTTGCTGCCGAGCAGGCTGGACAGGCCCAGCATGAAGGCGCACAAACCGATGACGCCCAGAAGGAAGATGGCGAAGCCCCAGTTGTGGGCGATCAGTCCTGCCGTATCGGACATGCTGAAATCCTTATATAGAGGCCGAGCTCTACAGTCTGAAATAAGTAGCGCAGTGACGACGTGTCGCGGAAGCAGTGACGAAATGTCGCAGCGGGATCAATGGCGGCGATTTTATGGGTAAACCCCGCGCAAGTAAAACCGCCAGGGTAAATTTATTCGTAAGCTTAGGAACAAAAAGCATTCATGCCAGGCTGCAGGCCCCGGAATACGGGGATTGGGTGACGAGGCCGCAAGGCTCTTTCTTGTAAAATGCAGTAATGGTCGCTCTGCGCAATGATAATTAATCTCATTCTCACAAGTTGTAACTTTGTACAGGCCGCCTGGTGATTCAAAGTTCATGTGGCCACCTTGCCTTGCACGCCGGAGAAACACACACGTTTTACCGGAGTTGCCAGGCGTCCCTATCGATCTGGATCAATGCCTTTAGGATTATCGGCGTACCTGACGCGTTCCATCGAAAGCATAGACGGCCATGACGAACGGTGCGTCGCGAGGCGATCTACGGTGGCGAAGCGGGAGGTGGGGAAGGGGAAGGGCCCGCCAGGCAGGCCCTGTTCACGCGTGGAAGGGGCGGTCGATCAGTGGAACTGCTCTTCCTCGGTGGAGCCAGTCAGTGCCGTGACCGATGAAGCGCCGCCCTGGATCACCGTGGTCATGTCGTCGAAGTACCCGGTGCCCACCTCCTGCTGGTGCGCCACGAAGGTGTAGCCCTTGCTGGCATCGGCGAACTCCTGCTCCTGCAGCTTGACGTAGGCGGTCATGTCGTTGCGTGCATAGTCGTGCGCCAGGTTGAACATGCCATGCCACATGTTGTGGATGCCAGCCAGGGTGATGAACTGGTGCTTGTAGCCCATGGCCGACAGCTCGCGCTGGAATTTGGCGATGGTCGCGTCGTCCAGGTTCTTCTTCCAGTTGAAGGACGGCGAGCAGTTGTAGGACAGCAGCTGATCCGGGTATTCCTTCTTGATCGCCTCGGCGAAGCGGCGTGCCTCGTCCAGGTCGGGCTTGGCGGTCTCGCACCAGATCAGGTCGGCGTACGGCGCATAGGCCAGGCCCCGGGCGATGGCCTGGTCCAGGCCGGCGCGTACCTTGTAGAAGCCTTCGCGGGTCCGCTCGCCGATCACGAACGGCTGGTCGTACGGGTCGCAATCGCTGGTCAGCAGGTCCGCCGCGTTGGCATCGGTCCGCGCCAGGATGATGGTCGGTACCCCGGCCACGTCGGCTGCCAGGCGCGCGGCCACCAGCTTCTGCACGGCTTCCTGGGTCGGGACCAGCACCTTGCCGCCCATGTGCCCGCATTTCTTCACCGAGGCCAGCTGGTCCTCGAAGTGCACGCCGGCCGCGCCGGCCTCGATCATGTTCTTCATCAGCTCGTAGGCGTTGAGCACGCCGCCGAACCCGGCTTCGGCATCGGCCACGATCGGGGCGAAGTAATCGATGTAGCCGTCGTCACCGGGCTGCTTGCCGGCTTTCCACTGGATCTGGTCGGCGCGGCGGAAGGCGTTGTTGATGCGCTTGACCACGGTGGGGACGGAGTCGACCGGGTACAGCGACTGGTCCGGGTACATCGACTCGGCGGAGTTGTTGTCGGCGGCGACCTGCCAGCCGGACAGGTAGATGGCCTGGATGCCCGCCTTGACCTGCTGCACGGCCTGGCCGCCAGTGAGCGCGCCCATGCAGTTGACGAAGTCCTTGTCGGGACGGAAGGTCGGGTGAGCGCCCTCGGTGACCAGTTTCCAGAGTTTCTCGGCGCCTAGCCGGGCAAAGGTGTGCTCCGGTTGTACGGAGCCGCGCAGGCGGACGACATCGGCGGCGGTGTAGGTACGGGTCACGCCAGTCCAGCGCCGGTTCTCGGCCCAGTCTTTCTCGAGGGCTGCAATTTGCTGTTCGCGTGTCAGTGCCATGGGATCAACCTCGTCGCATCAGTCTTGGAGTTGTGTACCGAGGCTCGACGTCCTGATCGGCGGATGCGGTTCGAAGGCTGTGGCGGCGCAGAAGGGTGTTCCAGGGGGCAGGGCATGATCGAAGGGGCGAGCGCGTCCCTGGCAGGCGAACGTGAGACGTCCTGCTGGCGGTATGACGCGATTGCCGGTTACTGCTCGATCCGCTTCCGTTCCTTGAGACAACGTTCTCTGTGCAGCCGCAATCCGATCGAACCGCCTCGTGGGCCGTTGGGGTGGGCATCCTTGCGGTGGAAGGCGCCTGCCCAGGGCTTTTAAAGCCCGTGATCAGCGTGAGCGAGGTCATCATGCCCAAGGGGAAATTCGCCTGTCAACGCTTTTGTAGTGAAAAAATAGGTCCACTACATCTTTGGTCGTAGACGACTCATCGGTCATCTTTCGAAGCTTGGGTCTTGGGTGATCAGGGGATCACATCCACCTTGACCCGCAGGGCGACATCCCGATTGCGTTGGGTGCTGTAGGTATAGGCCGAATCGGACGAGCGATACTGCGACTGCCCGTTGCTGCCCCCCAGGTAGAGCCATTCGCCCAGAGGCCCGCTGAGCGTCGTGTCGCTGCTCTGAACGTCCACTACATCCTGACGTTCGCGGCTGATGTGGTCGTTATTGGTGCTGATCTTCAGATGAACCGTGTTGCCCGACACGGTGGGCGTCACGTAGAAACCCTGGGTGACGTTGCGGTATTCGGTGTTCGTCTGCGCACCGTAGGGTGTCGCCGTGCCAGTGGTGATGGGAACGCTCTGGCCCACCTGGATCAAGGCTGTCTGCCCGTCGGTAGTCTGGACCTGCTGAAAACCACCTTCGCGGTTGCTGGTGCCGTATTCGATGATCCGTGCCGACCCGCGTCGGTCCTGATTTTGGGTGTCATCGGTGTCGACGCTGATCAGCAGGCGCCTGGCGCGGGTGTCGAGCTGGCGCAACAGCGCGCGCACGTCATCGATACGCTCCGGGGGCGCATTGACGATCAGCTTGTCTTCGAAAACGCTCACCGTCCCGTCTCGCCCCAGCGCAGCCTGGGCAGCCGGAAGCAGCTCGGCCCCCGCGCGGTGCTGCAGGGCGATGACCTCGGAAGCGGCCTGGGCATGCAGGCTTGCACAGGCCGACAGGCAGGCCAGAAAAAGGCGTCGTTTCATGTCCAATACCTCAGCAGGAGGGGGAGAAGGCCATCATGGCAAATTCGTTGGCCGTTGTATCGCCCGCGGGCATCGCCACCTCGCGTCATCAGGCCGCACGGCTGACGCGGCGTGACAAGGCTTGCGCCCGAATGGGCCGGGTGCACGACGGGCCTGCGTCGACGGGACAGTGGTCCATTTCAGACAAATTCCGTAACATTCACCGCCTGATCACGGCGCTCCAGAGCGACTGGAGCCCGCGTTTCACTCTCGCGCCCGCGGTCCTCTCCAGCCGTCGACCTGCCCTTGGGGCTCGGTCGTCCTGGCCTGTCCGCGTACCGGCAGCGTAGATCGCCCATCACAGGAAGCCCATGAAACCCACCCCGATCCGTGCCGACGTACTCGCCGGCCTGACCACGTCGTTCGCCCTGGTGCCCGAGTGCATCGCCTTCGCGCTGGTCGCCCACCTCAATCCGCTGATGGGCCTGTATGGTGCCGTCATCATCTGCACACTGACCGCGCTGTTCGGCGGGCGCCCCGGCATGATCTCGGGCGCCGCCGGTTCGATGGCGGTCGTCATCGTCGCCCTGGTCGTCCAGCACGGCGCCCAGTACCTGTTGGCCACCGTCGTCCTGGGCGGGGTGATCATGCTGCTGTTCGGCCTGCTGCGCCTGGGCAAGCTGGTCCGGCTGGTGCCTTACCCGGTCATGCTCGGCTTCGTCAACGGCCTGGCGATCGTGATCGCCATGGCACAGCTCGAGCATTTCAAGCAGGGTGAACACTGGCTCAGCGGCGCGCCGCTGTACCTGATGATCGGGCTGGTCGCGTTGACCATGCTGGTGGTCTATGCCTTGCCGAAGCTGACCCGGGCCGTGCCGCCTGCGCTGGTGGCGATCCTGGGCGTGGGCCTGCTGGTCTACCTGCTCGACCTGCCGACGCGCACCCTCGGCGACATGGCGCACATCGCCGGCGGTCTGCCGACGCTGGCCTGGCCCGACGTCCCCTGGAGCCTGGACACGCTGCGCATCATCGCCCCCTATGCCGTGCTCATGGCCATGGTCGGCCTGCTGGAGACCCTGCTCACCCTCAACCTGACCGACGAGATCACCGAAAGCCGCGGCTATCCGGATCGCGAGTGCATGGCCTTGGGCGCGGCCAACCTGGTCTCGGGCCTGTTCGGCGGCATGGGCGGGTGCGCGATGATCGGCCAGACCGTGATCAACCTGAGTTCCGGCGGCCGTGGACGGGTCTCCGGGGTCGTGGCCGGCGTGATGATCCTGCTGTTCATCCTGCTGCTGTCGCCGCTGATCGAGCGGATCCCGTTGGCGGCCCTGGTCGGCGTGATGTTCGTGGTGGCGCAGCAGACTTTCGCCTGGGCCTCGCTGCGCGTGCTGCACAAGGTGCCGGTCAACGACGTTCTGGCGATTATCGCCGTGACCGTGGTGACGGTGTTCACCGACCTGGCGACCGCCGTACTGTTCGGCATCGTCATCGCCGCCATCAGCTTCGCCTGGCAGCATGCCCGCGAACTGTACGCCAACGGCCACCTGGAGGCCGACGGCAGCAAGCTGTACACGGCGCACGGCACCTTGTTCTTCGCGTCCACCACGCCTTTTCTCGACCAGTTCGACCCGGCCGGAGACCCTGACCGGGTCACCCTGGACTGCCAGCACCTGACCTTCGTCGATTATTCGGCGATCGCCGCGCTGAAGACCTTGCGCGAGCGCTATGCCAAGGCCGGCAAGCACCTGCGTGTGGTGCACCTGTCGGAGCGCTGCAAGAAGCTGCTCAAGCGCGCCGGGGAGCACTGATCCACGGGCAGGGCGCGGGCGTCAGTCGCCCACGGCCTGCAGGTGCCAGGTGCCTGCATCCTCGCGCGCCAGCCCGCTGGCCGGCAGCAGGGCCAGCAGGCGTTCGTGCAGGCTGGCGTCGGTGAAGCCCTTCACGGTCTCGATCTCGAGCTCGCCCCGGGCGTTCAGGTCGGTCTTGGTGTACGACAGCCAGGCCTTCTTCAGGGCCTGCAGCACGTCGCTGCCTGCGGTCATGGCGAAGCGTCGGTGCACCGGTTGGCCCTGCATCACGAAGGTGTGCCGATACGTGTAGCCGCTTTCGTCGCCCTGCAGCTCCAGGCAGCGGTGGCAGCGGCACGGGCCGTCACCGAAGGCATTGCGCAGGTAGGTGTTGAAGTCGACCACCGGCTTGAGCGTCAGGCGTTTGTCGGTCTCGAACAGGTCGGCGATCAGGGGTGGCTCGGTGCTCACGGGCGATCCTCAAGGTGGTATGGCGGGCTTCGGCGCGCACCCTAGCAGATCGCACCCAGCGAGGCCATGACGGCGGCGTCGCAGCCCAGGCTCGCCTATCGGCGCGTGCTGGCATACCCTACGCACCTTCCGGCACCGCGGTGCCGTCCATTGCACCCCATGAGGTAGATCGCTTGAGCCAGTTCCCGTACACCGCCACCGTGACCATCAGCGCAGAGTCCCACGGGGGCGAGGTCGAGGCCGTGGAGAACACGGCCATGCGCATCGGGCTGGAAGCCGTGACCGACACCCTGAAGAAAGCGCACTTCGTCGGCACGCTGGCCGCACCTGAAGGGGCGACTCACATCTGCGTCACCCTGGAGAACGGGCTGAGCTACTACGGCCCGATCGTCAACGGGCATGCCGAACTCGAAGGCGGCTGGATCGCCTTCGAGTCGGACATGCTGACCCCTCAGGAGCTGGGGCTCTAAGCACGCTATAGGTCGGCCAGGCACTGCTCGAGGATGTCCAGGCCTTCCTCGAGCACCGAGGGCTCGATCGTCAGCGGCGCCAGCAGGCGTACGATGTGCCGGGCCTTGCCGCTGGGCATCAGGAGCAGCCCCCGCTCGCGCGCCAGGGTCAGCAGCCGAACCAGTTGCGCGGGCGCCGGCTTGCCGTCGGCATCGACGAGTTCGAAACCACGCATGGCGCCCACGCCGGTCAGGCGGCCCAGGGCAGGGGTCAGGCCCGTCTTGATCCAGCGATCATGGCGCGTGACGATGGCCTGGGCCTGGCGTTCGCCCCAGGTCGCCAGGTGCTCGTCGCTCATCTGCGCCAGGCTTGCCAATGCAGCGGCGCAGGCGATGGGGTTGCCTGAATAGGTGCCGCCCAGCCCGCCCTTGGGCAACGCGTCCATCAGCCCACGACGGCCCAGCACCGCGCCGAGCGGCATCCCGCCGGCGATGCTCTTGGCCAGCAACAGCACATCCGGCTCGATCCCCAGGCGCGGGAAGTCGAAGCGCTGGCCCGTGCGGCCGAAGCCCGACTGGATTTCATCGACGATGATCAAGATCCCCCGTTCATCGCAGAAGCGCCGCAGGGCCTGGGCGAAGCCCGGATCCAGCGCCAGAAAGCCGCCTTCGCCCTGCACGGGCTCCAGGATGAACGCGGCCACGTCCTCCACGGCCAGCTCCACGCTGAACAGTCGCTCCAGCGCTGCCCAGGCCTGGGCGCAGGTCACGCCGGTGTCTGCGCTGGGGTAGGGCAGGTGGTAGGCCGGGCCAGGCAGCTCCCCGACCCGTTGCTTGTAGGGCGCGACCTTGCCGTTGAGGTTGAGCGTCGCCAGGGTTCGCCCGTGAAAGGCACCGTCGAAGGCGATGATCGCGCGCTTGCCGGTGGCGCCACGCACGATTTTCAGGGCGTTCTCGGCGGCCTCCGCGCCGCTGTTGGTCAGCATGCCGGCCACCGGGTAGGAGACCGGAACGAACGCGGCCAGGCGTTCCATCAGGGTCAGGTAGAGCTGATGAGGCGCGGCATTGAACGCCGAGTGCGTCAGGCAGGCCGCCTGCTCCTGGATGGCCGCCACCACCGCCGGGTTGCAATGGCCCAGGTTGAGCACGCCGATGCCGCCGATGAAGTCGATGTAGCGCTTGCCCGTCGTGTCCCAGACTTCGGCGTTGCGGCCATGGGAGAGCGTGAGGGGGTGCACGATGGCAATGGACGAGCTGATGCTTTCCGGGTTCATGGGTGCCTGGGCCTGGATCGAAAAGGAGGCTCATCGAACCCTGGCCCGGCACGCCGTGCAAACGAATAATTGGATTGCAGTCATTCCATCGATTCTTGAATGAGGTCGATGAGTCCTGCGTGTCGAGTCAAGTGCGCTGGAAGACGCTCTTGTGCATTCCTCCATGGAATCACGAGCATCCAAAAGGTCGTTTGTTGGGCCGCGCTACGTGACGGGATACTGACCTGCATCAACGATGACAGTCCGCCAGCGATGCAGGAGTGAGAACAAGATGGTTGTTGATGCGCTTCCCCACCCGGATGGACTCGCCAGGCCGTGTGCCCTGGCCCCCGTCGATCGATCCTTTGCGACGTCCACAGGCCAGGCGCGTTCACCACGCCGCTGAACACCCCGCCAGCCTCTTCGTCGATCCATCGCCGCCCCGGGCGGCTGCCCACTCGAGGGTTACCCATGGCTTCACACCCACAAAAAAAGCAACGTGCCCTGCAGCACGGCCTCAATGCCCGCCAGGTCTCGATGATTTCCATCGCCGGGATCATCGGGGCGGGCCTGTTCATCGGCTCCTCCAACGCCATCGCCACCGCAGGCCCGGCGATCCTGATCTCCTATGCCATGACGGGGCTGCTGGTCTTGCTGGTCATGCGCATGCTCGGTGAAATGGCCATCGCCAACCCCAACAGCGGGTCGTTCTCCACCTATGCCAGCGAGGCCATCGGCCCCTGGGCAGGGTTCACCATCGGCTGGCTGTACTGGTGGTTCTGGGTCCTGATCATTCCGGTCGAGGCCATCGCCGGGGCCGACATCCTGCATGCGTGGTTCCCAGCGGTGCCCTCCTGGGCCTTCGCCTTTCTGATCATGCTCGTGCTGTCGGCCAGCAACCTGGTCAGCGTTAAGAACTTCGGCGAATTCGAATACTGGTTCGCGCTGGTCAAGGTGATCGCCATCGTGGCCTTCATCGTCGTCTGCACCCTGGCGGTGACGGGCTTCTGGCCGCTGGCGCAGGTGTCCGGGGTCAGCCGGCTCTGGGCCCATGGCGGGTTCATGCCCAATGGCTTCGGCACGGTGCTGGGCGGCGTGCTGATCACCATCTTTTCCTTCTTCGGTGCCGAGATCGTCACCATCGCGGCGGACGAAACCGCCAACCCACAGGAGAAGATCCGCCGTGCCACCAACCTGGTGGTCTACCGCATCGCCATTTTCTACCTGGCTTCCATCTTCCTGGTGGTGTCGCTGGTGGCGTGGGACGACCCGGCGCTCAAGTCGGTGGGGTCGTTCCAGCGCGCGCTGGAGGTGCTGAACGTGCCCGGCGCCAAGCTGATGGTCGACCTGGTGGTGCTGGTGGCCGTGACCAGTTGCATGAACTCGGGGCTGTACACCGCCTCGCGCATGCTCTACTCGTTGAGCACCCGGGGCGAGGCGCCGCTTGGCGTGCGTCGCATTTCCGGAAGCGGCGTGCCGACGGTGGCCGTGGTGCTGTCGACCCTGGCCGGGTTCGTCGGCTGTCTGGTCAACTACGCGTTCCCTGGTAAGGTCTTCGGCTTCCTGCTCTCGACCACTGGCGCCATCGCCCTGCTGGTGTACCTGGTGATCGCGGTCTCGCAGCTGCGCATGCGTGCCCGGGCCGAGCGCGAGGGGACGGTGCTGGCGCTGAAGATGTGGTTGTTTCCCTGGCTGACCTGGCTGGTGATCGGCCTGATCGCCCTGGTGCTGGGGTACATGCTGTTCAGCGACGCCTACCGCTATGAAACCCTGATGACCGTGGGTGTCGCAGCTGCGATCCTGGGTATCTACGCGGTGCGCCGTCGACCAACGGGTGCGGGGCGCGTCACGCAGGTGGCCGAGCACGGCAGAACATGAGCGCTACCTGAGGTGCCGCCCGGGTGCGGGGGGGCGACAGCGCGCACGGGTTGATCTTGTGGGTCCGAAGGGCCCATAACGTCAGTCCAGCCGACCTTTGCGCACAGCGAGACTGCCGTCATGGACGCATACCCTACCGTCGACCTGCTCCCGGCCACCGAGGCCGATCTGCCGTTCGCCCGCACCCTCACTCGCCAGGCCATGCAGCCGTACTACCAGCGCTTCGATCTGCACTGGACCGACGAGGCCTTCGACCAGGCCTGGGGTTGGCGCGAGCAGTGGTGCATCCTGCATGACGGCAGGCGGGCAGGGTATTGCAGCCTCAGCCAGGATCGCCACGCGCTGTTCATCCGCGAGCTGCACCTGCTGCCCGAGCATCGCGGCCAAGGGGTAGGGGCGCGCGTGCTGGAGCGTCTTGCCAGTCAGGCCGTCGAGCGGCGCCTGCCGGCCATGCGGTTGATGGTCTTTCGCGGTAATCCGGCGCGCCACCTGTACCTGCGTCATGACTTCGTCGAAGTGGGCGAGGATGCGTGTTTCCTGCGCATGCAGCGTCTTCTCATGCCCAGGACCGTCGCCTCTGACACGCCTGCGGCAAAACTGCAATTGGACGATGGGATGCGCTAGGTGAGCCATGCAAAATTTTGTTAAGGTACGCGGATCCAATCGCTCCATGCCGAGGTGTCTGCTTGATTAGGGTCCTTGTGGTCGACGATCACGATCTGGTGCGTTCCGGTATCACCCGCATGTTGGCCGACATCGACGGCCTGGAGGTGATCGGCGAAGCGGATTCCGGGGAAGCGGCGCTCAAGGCCGTACGCGAATCCAAGCCGGACGTCGTGCTCATGGACGTGAAAATGCCAGGGATCGGCGGGCTCGAGGCGACGCGCAAACTGCTGCGCAGTCACCCGGACATCAAGGTCGTGGCGGTGACCGCCTGCGAGGAGGACCCGTTCCCGACGCGCCTGCTCCAGGCCGGCGCGGCAGGCTACCTCACCAAGGGCGCCGGGCTCGAGGAGATGGTCCAGGCCATTCGCCTGGCCTTCGCCGGGCAGCGCTACATCAGCCCGCAGATCGCCCAGCAGCTGGCGCTCAAGCCCTACCAGTCCCAGAGCTCGCCCTTCGACGCGCTGTCGGAGCGCGAAATCCAGATCGCCCTGATGATCGTCGGTTGCCAGAAGGTGCAGATCATCTCCGACAAGCTGTGCCTGTCGCCCAAGACGGTCAACACGTACCGCTATCGCATTTATGAAAAACTCTCGGTCAGCAGCGATGTCGAACTCACATTGCTGGCCGTCCGCCACGGTATGGTAGACGCCAGCCTCTAACGGCGAATTGTTCAGGTACCCATGTCGCAGACTTTCGATGCCAGCGCGTTCCTGGCGACCTGTAGTGGTCACCCCGGCGTGTACCAGATGTTCGATGCCGAGGCTCGGCTGCTCTACGTGGGCAAGGCCAAGAACCTCAAGAAACGCCTGGCCAGCTACTTCCGCAAGACCGGCCTGGCGCCCAAGACGGCCGCGCTGGTCGGCCGCATCGCCCAGATCGACACCACCATCACCGCCAACGAGACCTCGGCGCTGCTGCTCGAGCAGACGCTGATCAAGGAGTGGCGACCGCCCTACAACATCCTGCTGCGCGACGACAAGTCCTACCCTTACGTGTTCCTGTCCGACGGGCAGTTCCCACGGCTGGGCATCCACCGCGGCCCGAAGAAGGCCAAGGGTCGCTATTTCGGCCCTTACCCCAGCGCAGGCGCGATTCGCGAGAGCCTGAGCCTGCTGCAGAAGACCTTCTTCGTGCGCCAGTGCGAGGACAGTTACTACGCCAACCGCACCCGGCCCTGCCTTCAATACCAGATCAAGCGCTGCAAGGCGCCGTGCGTGGGGCTGGTCAGCGATGACGAGTACGCCGAGGACGTGCGTCACTCGGTGATGTTCCTCGAAGGTCGCAGCCAGCAGCTGCACAACGAACTCAACGGCGAGATGGAGCGTGCCGCGATGGCTCTGGACTTCGAGAAGGCCGCAGCTTTGCGTGACCAGATCGGCCTGCTGCGCCGTGTGCAGGACCAGCAGCACATGGAGGGCGGCTCCGGCGACGTGGACGTGGTCGCGGCGTTCGTCAACCCGGGCGGCGCCTGCGTGCACCTGATCAGCGTGCGCGGCGGACGCGTGCTGGGCAGCAAGAACTTCTTCCCGCAAGTCGGCATCGAGGAAGACACCGCCGACGTGATGGCGGCCTTCCTGTCCCAGTACTACCTGGGCAACGCCGAGCGCGAGCTGCCCACCGAACTGATCGTCAACGTGGTCCACGACGACTTCGCCGTCATCAGCGAAGCGGTGCAGACCTTGCGCGGCCGCGACCTGACCATCACCCACCGCGTGCGCGGCACCCGCGCCCGCTGGCAGCAACTGGCCGTGACCAACGCCGAACAGGCGCTCGGTGCCCGGCTGGCCAACCGGCAGCACATGGCCTCGCGCTTCGAAGCCCTGGCCCAGGTGCTGGAACTCGACGAAGTGCCACAGCGCCTGGAGTGCTACGACATCAGCCACTCCAGTGGCGAAGCCACCGTGGCCTCCTGCGTGGTGTTCGGCCCCGAAGGCCCGATCAAGTCCGACTACCGCCGCTTCAATATCGAAGGCGTGACCGCCGGCGACGACTACGCGGCCATGCACCAGGCCCTGACCCGGCGCTTCCGGCGCATCAAGGACGGGGAGGGCAAGCTGCCCGACGTACTGCTGGTCGATGGCGGCAAGGGCCAGCTGAACATGGCCCGCGAGATGATGCAGGAACTCGGCCTGACCGACCTGACCCTGCTCGGCGTGGCCAAGGGCGTGACCCGCAAGGCCGGCTTCGAGACCTTGTACCTCAACGACGTGGCCCACGAGTTCACCCTCAAGGGCGACTCCCCGGCGCTGCACCTGATCCAGCAGATCCGTGACGAGGCCCACCGCTTCGCCATCAGCGGCCACCGTGCGCGCCGTGGCAAGGCCCGGCGCACCTCGAGCCTGGAGGACGTCGCCGGCGTCGGCCCGAAACGTCGCCGCGAACTGCTCAAGCACTTCGGCGGTCTACAAGAGCTCAATCGCGCCAGCGTCGACGAAATCGCCAAGGCGCCTGGCATCAGTAAAAAGCTCGCGGAGTCGATTTATGCCAACTTGCATAGCGAGTAGAATGCCGTACTCACCTCGTGGCCAGTCGTATCGATGAATATTCCAAACCTGCTCACCGTTCTGCGCGTACTGCTCATCCCGATCTTCATCCTGCTGTTCTACATGCCGTACCACTGGAGCTACACCGCCGCCAGCAGCGTTTTCGCCGTCGCCGCCGCCACCGACTGGCTCGATGGCTACCTGGCCCGCCGCCTCAAGCAGAGCACCCCCTTCGGTGCCTTCCTCGACCCGGTCGCCGACAAGCTGATGGTGGCCGTGGCACTGGTGTTGCTGGTGCAGACCCATGCCAACCTCTGGCTGACCCTGCCGGCGGCGGTGATCATAGGCCGCGAGATCGTGGTGTCGGCCTTGCGCGAGTGGATGGCTGAACTGGGCGCACGGGCGCACGTGGCCGTGTCCAACCTGGGCAAATGGAAGACCGCCGCACAGATGCTGGCCCTGGTGATTCTGCTGGCCAACCCGCCAGTGCTGAGCGTTTGGGTGGTCGCAGGTTATCTGCTGCTGGTGATTTCGGCAGGGCTGACCTTGTGGTCCATGGTGCACTACCTGCACGCCGCCTGGCCGCACTTGCGCGAAGGTGCCGAACAGAAATAAAGTTTTTTTGAATCAAAGGCTTGACGTGATTGGCCAGATCGCTAGAATGGCCCCATCACGACGCGGGAATAGCTCAGTTGGTAGAGCACGACCTTGCCAAGGTCGGGGTCGCGAGTTCGAGTCTCGTTTCCCGCTCCAGTTATAAGTCTACAGCCTCTAGTGGGGTGTAGATGTTCGAAAAAAGGGCCTTCGGGCCCTTTTTTTGTGCCTGACGCTGACCCGGCTGTTCCTACATAGCGCGCACGAGGCGGTGGGTCGAGCAAGCGCTGCGGCGTCGAGATGACGCGGCAAGACATCGTCAGACTCGTAGCCGCAAAGCCCATATGCCCAGCCCGTCAAATTCGCTGCTGGGTGACGATCAAAGCCGGCACGGCACGTGCGCGCCTTTTGCAGTGGATGGCCAAGGCTGCAATCATCACGGGAAGGGTCAGCAGGATGAGGATATCCGTTATCGTCCATCCCATGTCGCGATGAGTGCGCCTGAACCGGTGCCCAGCATGGCGCCTACCCGACCAGTACCGATTACCCAGTTGACCCCGGTAGCCCGGATCTGTGTGGAGTAATGGGACGCCCCAAGGGGAAAGCAGCCCCCGTCCGCGGGCATCAGCACGTACCGTAACAAGCAGACAAGCGTGCCTGCGCGTGCGAATGAATCGCTGAACAGTGCGACCAGCAGGGTGAGCACGACGCAGCCGGCGAACATGAGCCCCACGATGCAGTTCGGCTTGAAACGGTCCATTTACAGACCGACCGTGAAGTTGCAAAGAGTGCCTCTCACCTGCAGGATCATCCCCCAATGCAACCGCCTGCAGTAGGTCATCCCGGCGGCGTTGGCGGTTCGACGCTGTGCTCACTGTTGATGAATCGGGTCTCGCCGCCGGCACTGCCAGACCTTAGTTGATTGGCTGCCGCCACGAGGCGCTCATAAGGGTGGTGACGTTACAGCTGAAGCCTGAACGATTCCGGCAGTCAGAAGAGGAACACTAGCCCCAGGACAAGCGGTAGGGCGCCGCCGGTGACGAACACCGAGCGCCAGCTGTAGAGCTGGATCAAGTGCTCGCTGACCAAGCTGCACAGCGTGCCGTCCAAGCCGAAGCTACACCACGCCGAAGTAACGAGGAGCGAGCGCCGACGCAGAGGGGCGCATTCAGCAAGCAACGTGATGATGTTGGGCATCGTCGCGCCGGTGGCCATCCCGGTGAAGCTATGCAGGCTGCTCATGAAAGCGAAGGTCAGGCAAAAGAGGCCCATCGCGCGCAAGGCGGCAATGATGATCCAGAGCTTGCCGAAACGATCAGCCAGGGGGCCGGCGAGCAAGGTGCCGATCGAAAGGTCAATGATGCCGCTCATCATCAAGAACCGACTACCGGGTGTCTCTGCTGGTGAACGAGGCCAACCGCACAGTGGCGTAGGTGACAAACGACATCGCAACACTGGACAAGCCAGACGTCACCTTTGCAGTCAGTCGTGATGTCCAAGCGCGCCGATGTGCTGGTCGATGCCAGCGACACCAACCATTTGTTCGCACTGGCCAACCCTGACTGGACCCGCGAAATCCTCCCGAAACCGGCATTGGCCAAGCAGGGCGTCTCGTTTGGCCTGCGTAGTGATATCTCGGCTGCCGACCTGGACGTGCTCAACATCTACCTGCGCCAGCGCCGCGACACCGGCGAGATCCAGCAACTGATCGACAAGGCGTCGACGCAGGCGAACGCCGCCAAATAAAGGTACCGAAAGCCGCTCGCCCGCCCCGGCGCGAGTGGCTTCTCTTGATTTTGACAATGGAAGGTGAACGCTCATGAGTGACACGAAAGGCCCGCTCGCGGGGCAGACCGTCTTGGTGACCGGGGCATCGGGAGGCATCGGCGCTGCCATCGTCGAGCAGTTGGCAGCCGAAGGCGCTCGTCCCGTCATCCACTACAGCCGTGACGCACAAGGTGCCCAGCACCTGTTGGACCGAATCGGAGGCAATGGCTGGATCGTGCAAGGCGACCTCAGCGATGCCTCCGGCCCCGAGCGCTTGTGGAGCGCTGCCCTCGAGGTGAGCGGCGGGCGGATTCACGGGCTCATCAACAACGCCGGCATCCGTACTGAGATACCGCTCGAGGCACCGTCTGCCCAATGGCGTGAGGCGTGGCGTCGCGAGTTCCAGGTCAATTTCTTCGCCGCGGCCGATCTCTGCCGTGAGGCGGTTGCCCACTACCGTGACCAAGGAGGCGGGCGCATCATCAATATGGCCAGTCGCGCGGCTCAACGGGGTTACGCCGCTGACGCGTTGCCCTACGGCTCAAGCAAGGCCGCGCTGATCAACCTGACCAAGTCCCTCGCCCGCAGTGTCGCCGGCGACGGTATCGTGGCGTTAGCGATTGCGCCTGGGTGGGTGCGCACGGACATGGCCGAACAGTTCATCGCCCAGCATGGGGAAGCGGCAGCCGTTGCCGATATTCCCGTGGGGCGCATGGCGAGTCCCGTCGAAATCGCTGAGGTGGTCGCATTTACGCTGCGCCCCTCCCAGGCGTCGCTGAACGGCGCCACGCTGGATGTCAATGGAGGGAGTTATATCCGTTGACTTGCATCGTGGGCGATCTTGTTCATGAGTGAGTGGCGTGCCTGGTGCAGGGAGGTGCCCACTCGTCAGTCAATAAAGTGGAGGCTTAGTTGATGGGCGCCATTGAGCGTGCGTAGTGCTCAGGGTCAATGACCTGCATCCGCTTTTGATCGATCAACCAGCTTAGGTTCTGTACGAAATTTTAGGAAACCTAATCCGGCCCCCCTGATGACCTAAGGTTTTATAGAGCTTCCGACTATCTGCAGCAATGGATTCTGTGTGATGGCAAAGTGTTATGAAATCTCAGACGAAGCTTGGACCATGGCGGCTGACCTATTCGTTTAAAAGCGCAAATCGAGGTCGGCCACGCTTGAACGATCGCCTAATGCTTGATGGCGTTCTTTGGGTCTTATGCTTAGGTGCCGCCTGACGAGACATACCTGATCGATTAGGTTCCTGGTCCACGGTGTACCAGCGGTTAAGGAGATGGCGAAATCAAGGCACGTTCGAACAGATGCTTAGACGTTTGCATTTGAAACTCAATGACCAGGGCCTCATAGATTTGCGGGTCTGGATGATCGACTCGACCGTTGTACGTGCTACCCGAGCCTCCTCAAGCGCCGGGAAAAAAGGGAGTCTGGAGAGCCCTTCGATCACGCTTTAGGCCGTAGTCGCGGCGGACTGACTACTAGGCTCTGTACGAAAAAAGATATCGCAAACACCGCATGGCACAAGCCAGTGAGACCATGGCGGCGTAGCTTTTTGCGAGCTTGTCAAAGCGTGTGACGATCCGGCGGTTCTCTTTCAGCCAGCCAAACATACGCTCGATGATGTTGCGTTTACGGTGCTTGGGTCGGTCAAACAACCGGGGCAAGCCAGGCCTGGGTTTGCGCTTCATCGAGCGCAGTTGAATGACCGACCTCATCCGATAATTGTCACAGTAGCGGCGCAGCGCTTCGCAGTCGTAGCCTTTGTCGGCAAGCAGCCACTTGCATCGCTTGCGCGGATGACCGCGACCGCTCGAAGGGATACTGACGTCGTCCAAAAGCGGCTGAGCATAAGCAATGTCGCTGACCTGACCGCCGGAGAGCAGGAAGCGTAGCGGCACACCTTGGGCATCACACAGCATATGAATCTTGGTAGTCAGCCGCCGCGACTGCGGCCTAAAGCATGATCGGCAGGTTCTTCTGGCCCCTTTTTTCCCGGCTCTTGAGGAGGCTCAAGTAGCGCGTACAGCGGTCGAATTGATCATCCAGACCTGCAAGTCTATGAGGTCTTGATCATTGAGTTTCAGATGCAAGCGTCTGAGCATCTGGTCGAACGTGCCTTGATTACGCCACGCCGGAATCGCTGGTACCCCGTAGGCCAGGGACCGAATCGCTCAGGCATGTCTCGCCAGGCGGCACCTGAGCACAGGACCCAAAGAACACCATCGAGCATCAGGTGATCGCTCAAGCGTGGCTGGCCTGGATTGCACTTTTCCATGAACAGGTCAGCCACCATGGCCCAGGCTTCGTCCGAGAGTTCATAACGCTTTGCCATCACACAGAATCCATTGCTGCAGATGGCCGAAAACTCTACAAAACCTTAGGTCATCAGGGGGCCGGATTAGGTTTACTGAAATTTCGTACAGAGCCTAAGGCTGAAATTTCGCTCTTATAGTAGACGTACCCGGCTATACGCTTCTAAGGACTGGTCGTGTTCCTACGCCTTTAGCGGTCTTTGAGAAGTTTGAAGGTATGTTTGGGATGAGTTCTGCTGGATAGCATCATCCTTTAGGTTCCTTTCCCCGGCAGGAGAGTCTGGAAGGTTGCAGGCGCCATCCGGCAAAACAAAGGGGCGTTAAAGTGCTATCATCGCGACAGATTGGTCAATCAGATTAGGACGAACGCTGTAGATGGCAAGGATGATCCCGGAGCATGGCCCCCACCACACAGAGAGCCATGGAGAACGTCACCTTTATTCTGTTCTGAAAACCCAGCTCCCTGATGGATACACGGTCATTCATAGCCTTCCGTGGCTGTGCTCCGCAGTCACCAAGCTTGATCGAGAAGCAAGGCCTACTGGTGAAATCGACTTCCTAATCATCCATCCTGAGAACGGGGTCTTGGCCCTTGAAATCAAAAGCGGCGTCTATCGGCTCCAGAATTCGTGTTTCATACACGTTCGCAAGGGCTACAAGATAGATCCATTGAGTCAAACGAAAAAGAATGTCCATGGATTCGCTTCTTGGCTTGGGGCAGAGCCATCGCTGCGTTTGAGGATCGGATACGGATTTATTTTTCCTGATTCGGATTTTGATCGCGCCAACATCCCTGGGATGTTTGACACTCGATCAACCCCACCCCAGCCGCTGTATATCGATATTGAAGCTTACCCCGACGTAGCCCAGAACATCATCAATCTGATGACGTATTGGAAGAAAGCGCTGAAAAATCCTGATTTAGGACAGGATCGAACTCAGCAACTGATTGATTATCTTTCGCCCCAGATCGATGGTCACCCATGTTGGGCAAGCCGTATCCGCTTCGACAACAAAATGTGGCTCCGACTGACGAGTGAGCAGAGTGCTGTAGTTCGTAATGTCATGCAAAGTGGCAGGTCTCTTATCACAGGCTGGCCTGGCACCGGAAAAACCCTAATAGCTATCGAATCCACAAGAAAATATTCGGTTGTCGGCAAGCGGGTGTTGGTTCTCACATTCAACAAGCGACTAAAAGACCACATCTGTGAGCAGCTAGAAGGTTATCGCGCATGTACAGTTTTGACATGGCACGGGCTTTGTCGCCTGGCATCGGATACCTTGGGCCAGATCGCGGCTGGTGAGGCTTGGTACAAAATAAACTGCGTCAAGCATCTAGATGCTGCTATCCGAGAAGGGTTGATGGATGAGTATGATGCGCTTGTAGTAGATGAATCTCAGGCCTTGGCTGAATCTTGGTGCAAAACTTTAGTAGACTGGTTTGAAAACAAGCCTATAACATTTTTTTGCGATGAGACTCAGGTATTCAGTTTTGAAAAGAGCGGTGTGACATTGAGTGTCTTGGAAAAGGTATTGGGGATAACTGCATTCCCCCTCACAATCATTCTGCGAATGCCTAAAGCCGTTACGGAAATTCTTTCTGAGGTGGTTCCTCCTAAGCTTCAATTGTCTTCTCCTCGAATAGTGGAGGAGGATACTGCGCGCGAGATAATTACCCTAGATCCTGGGCAAGAGCTTGTCCGCATCAGAAAAGGATTAATCGAAGGTGGAGTAAGCCCGGGCGATATTGTCATTTTAATGGGCGCAATCAACTCAAAATTTTATGTTGATTTGATCGGTTCTAAAAAGCTCGCGACTGAAAATATAGCTAAATTCCGAGGTTTAGAAGCACCGGTGGTAATTGTGTTAGGGGCGGAGAGCCTAGACACTGCCGAGCTATTTAACGCCTACTCACGAGCTACAACAAGGTTTGTGGCGATTTACAATGCCGTCAATCCTGAATGGAGAGGTCATCAAGATTTTCAGGCGAGGCTGCGAAACAATCCGGACAATGCCTCATTCCTGATGGAGGCACAGTACCCACTGCGAATCCGGAGCCGGGTTAGTGAAGCTACTCCTCTCATCTCTCTCGGGATGATGAGCATTGACGCTATGTGGGCTAAAACCTGGAATGCATTAGTCATCGAAATTAAAACTCAAGATAGTCAGGTCCATCTTTGGATTGATTACTTGCAGCGTGTAATTATGCACCCAATTTTCATCTGGTATGGAGCTACGCTTTCTAAGTTTCAAATGGTCGAGCCAGTGAGGGAAGAGGGGGTTAATTCATACTGTCTTCATGCTGTTACCTTGCAAAATTGTAAAGACTGTGGTGGTGTAACTCCGCACCTGAATTCTGGTAACAGTGTTTGCGCTCTTTGTGCTAGGGCAGAAGCTAGGTTGCTACCATATGACCAGGAAGTGATAAAAAAAGTTGTGTTGCACGATGCGGTGATTACATCTCAAGTTTCAAAAGAGAGTGCTGCACAGCTAAGGCGTAACCTTCCAATTGAGGTGGCAGCTGTAGGGGCTTTTATGCATGCGACTGTAAACAAGCGCAGGAGCCACGCGCTGCAGGTTCCTAAACCGAATGGCCGGCTTTTATACGAGATAGCTTTCGTTTTCGTGCAGTCTCGGATTGCGATTTTAGCGGTAAACAATCATATATCCGTTGATGAGACAGCCGACCTAATCCATGGCCGATACAAAGTATTAGAGTTAGTTCCATTGGCGGAGTGGCGATCGAATGTCGCAATGGCTTTCGCTAAGATGAAAGAAAAAGGTTATATTCGGAATGTTGGAAAAAAGCTGTATGTGGCCGTCGATGATAGGGAAACATTGCCGCCAAAATTGTATAGCTATGACTAGTTTTCTTTGGGTGGATGTTAATTGAGCAGTTATTGCGTTAAACGAAGGTAAAGGTATGACTGCGCTTACAACCATGCAATAAATTCTGGAAGAACAGCTTGCAGATGCTTTCTCCTTGAAATTCTGCGCGATGTCATCCCACTGGTAAATCTCGAGCGGCATTCTCTCTCATACGGCCGAAACGGCCCGATGTATTTAGATGGCCTCAGATTGATACCACGGGCTGAGGGTTGTGAGTAGGGGTGCGCAAAGATCTGACGCCAACTTTTCAGGAAAGAATGACCGAGATCAAATGCGGTACTGAGGAGTGATGAATCAAAATGAGGTGAAAACACGCTATCTCAGCGTGAGCTATGCGGCTCAAAGGGGGCGCTGATGATGGTGCAGTCCCATAGAAGCTCGAAATGTGGCGGGAAATCAGCATGGAACAGAGGCAAGGCTGTGGGCGCTATTGAATTAACTGTCAGAGCGCTGGTACATTTAGGTAATAAGTTAATAAAATCATAAAACTGTCCAGTCGCTTGCGATATACACATAGGTGTGACATGTCACTAGTAGCAGGTCATCTTGCTTGGCTTGAACAAACGGGTACGTATACATCTGCCTGCGGGCAAGCTATATCTGTATTCGCTCTAAAATATGATGCTCTAGATGTCAAGGTCATGTCTGAGTGGGCTAGGCATTTTCGCAACCACTACTGTCTTGATAAGCACTTGCAGTTCATCAAAAATCCGATGATGAGCAATTCGGAATATCTGACTTCAGAGAAGTTTCCGAGTAGAAGTGTCGCGCCTGGTCCGAGTATTCGAGCGGGTGATTTTGCCGAAATCCTAATTGCAGATTACCTACAATATTTGAGAGATTACCACGTCCCTCGCACGCGCTATGATCGGAAGGCAATTGCTAATGAATCAACAAAAGGTTCTGACGTTATTGCATTCAAAAAAGCTCCAAATGTTATTAGCGATAATGACGAGCTTTTAATTTATGAGGTCAAGGCAAAAGCGACTGAGAATTCGAAAAATAATGTGCTTCAAGATGCAATTGATCATTCTATAAAGGATGAGCTTCGAATTGCAGAGTCACTTAATGCAATGAAGCAAAAGCTCTATGATAGAGACGATTTCAATGGAATGGAATTGGTAGAACGATTCCAGCGTGAGCCCGATTATCCTTGTAAGCGCTGCTACGGTGCGGCAGCTGTCTGCACATCTACGTCTGTAGACGAGGATATAGTGTCAACCTCCATTTGCAGTAACCACCCAAATGCCGATAAATTGGAATTGTTAGTTGTGAGTGCTGATCAGCTGATGGACCTTGTTCACGAGCTATATCGGAGGGCGGCAGATGAAGCTTGAAACAAAAGCGCGGGTAATTTTGGACGTCACCCGCGTGAAGGCGAAGCAGTACGAGTTTGGTATCGATGAGAAATATCACGTAACCCTCCAACAAGACCCGAAACGTTTATTGGTCTTTACGGTTGGTATTCTTGGCGAGTTAGCCGCTCTAGAATCGAGGCCAAATGATGAGCGGAGGATTTTGAAAGAAACCCTAAAAGAACAGTTAGTCCTAGCCGGTCAATATTTTGAGTCCATGAGCACAGCTAGAATCAGCTCGGGTGCGGATGAGTATTTAAGAGTATTGAGCTCCTCTTCTTACTACCTTGCAGATATGCCAGGAAGCTCATTGGTTTTGGCTAGGACTGTTGCAGATATACCTGTAGAACTTACGGATAGCGGATTAGAGCGCTTTCTCGTGTGGCTGCTTAAGTCGGAGTTGGATAAGGGCTTTAGCCTTGTCCCTTCAAGGCTCTTTAATAACAGTATTTTTAACATGGCGAGAACATATCGCTCGTTCATGAATATGGAGGCAGATCTTACTGATGTAGAGGATGAGTTGGTGAGCTTTAGGGAGCAGATTTATTTGAGCGGGACAGATCGAGAAATTTTACTTGTTGATATAATCGCGGCGCTAATTAAAAGAAAGGTAGAGAACTCATCCCTGATTTGCTTGCCAAAATATTCAGGGCTTGAAATTGATCGGTGGAAGCATGTTCTGAACAATGATCATTTTATGAAGGAATTTTGGCCTGGACAACGACTAGTTGGTCGTCTCGGGGTGCTGCGGGGGATTTCAGCCGTAATGCAGATGCCCACAAGCGCTGGAAAAACCAAATCCGCAGAGTTGATTATTCGAAGTGGATTTCTCTCAGGGCGAGCTAAGCTCGCCGTAGTCGTTGCACCGTTCCGAGCGTTGTGTCGTGAAATTACTCAGGGTTTTTTGCGTACATTCGAGCACGATTCGATTAATGTTAATGAGCTGAGAGATGTTACAAATGTTGATTATGAAGAGCAGGAGTTTCTCAAGTTCTTACTGGGAGATGATTACAAAGGGAGGCATGATCATACCATCATCGTTTCCACTCCAGAGAAGCTGGTTTATCTGCTTCGTCATGAGCCATCATTGGCAGAAAAAATTGACCTGCTAATTTTCGATGAAGGGCATCAGTTTGATAGTGGTAAGCGTGGTGTAACGTATGAGCTTTTGATCGCTTCGCTTAAAGAAAGTATTCCGCAAAGTGCTCAAAAGGTTTTAATTTCCGCAGTAATGCCAAATGCGGAAACCATCGGTGAATGGCTTAATGGAGAGTCAGGAATCAACATTCAAGGGAGTAACTGGCTACCCTCGATCAAAAGTGTTGCATTCCTCAGTTGGGTCACAGACATGGGGCAGCTGAGTTATTTGCGGCAGGATAACAAAGCTGCCAGCGGCCTTTATGTGCCTCAAATTATTCAGCAAGTAAACCTTGGTCGTCGTGGCAGGGAGAAGAAAGATTTTATTTTTCCCGATAAAGAGAAAAGCCAGACTATTTCTTGTTATCTCGGTCTGAGACTTTGTCGCCAAGGGCCAGTTGCGATATTCTGTGGAGACAAAAGATCAATAGCTTCGCTTAGCAAGGTAGTGGCTAAAGCCTATGAGCGGGGGTTTAATACCCCGGCGCCAAAAGATATTTCAGACGGTATAGAGCTGGAAAAGTTGGCTTTCCTGTCGGAATTACACTTCTCAGACAAGCATATATTCTCGAAGGTTATTCCCTTAGGTGTTCTTCCTCATAGTTCCGCTGTGCCAAATGGCCTAAGGATCGCTGTGGAATGGGCGATGGATCATAAGGCTGCTCACCTTGTGATTTGTACTTCGACACTTGCTCAAGGGGTTAATTTACCTATTAAATATTTATTAATATCTAATGTGATGCAGGCGGGTCGCAAAATATCTACCAGGGATTTTCAGAACTTAATTGGGCGAGCTGGACGGGCGGGCTACCATACTGAGGGGAGTATTATTTTTACCAACCCCAAGCTTTATGATGGTCGATATGGTTGGAAAAGCAAGAAAAGGTGGGAAGAAGCACTTAAGCTGCTTGACTTTAATAATTCTGAGGAATGCTTAAGCAGTTTGATTGAGGTAATCAAGCCGTTTGAGTTCGAGGCCGCAAGCGATGACCTTGTCGAATTTGTGCGCCGGCCATCCGCCCGACGAGCTGAGTGGAAAGCATGGGAAGCTGAGGGTGGGGGCGATGTCAGCACTTTGATGGCTGAGATGGATGATAAAGAGCAGACGCTCAGTGCTATCGAAAGTTATTTTCTATCTATGCTCAAAGATGATGAGACCTTGCTTCAAAAAGATTTGTTTCTTGATCTGGCGCGGGAAACCTTGGCGTACCACCTTGCCAATGATGAAGATAAAGCGCGCTTGCTAGAAGTATTTGAGGTAATTCATTTTCGTTTGCAATCAGTGCCGCCTGAAAAACTCCCTTATTATGGAAAGACTTTGCTAGGGCTTGATCAGCTAAGATTTATTGAGGCTTGGATTGATGAAAATATCTGGGATCTTGAATTTAGCGGATCACCTCAGGATTTACTGAGTATTTGCTGGCCAATTATTACGAAATATTCGTCTGCTAAAATAATTTCCAATATTCGCCCTGCGAGTCTGGCAGTTGAATTGGCTGCGCGTTGGTGCAAAGGTGAAAGTTATTACAGTATTTTAAGTTATGCAAAGGACTCGGGAATAAAGATTCAGGCCAATACAAAAATGCGTACAGTTACGCAAGAACATATTGTCGATTTCTGCTCCGCTATATCATACGATGGAATGCTGCTGATCGGTGGGCTGGCTGATATCGTAGAAGGTAAGGCGCTGGATGAAACTATTCTTGCTAATGCCAGGGTTTTGCAGAATCAACTAAAGTTTGGGCTTTTTGATGAGTTTCATTTTTGGCTTCACAGCCAAGGCTATGCTGATAGAGAGGTATGTAAATACTTAGCTGAAGCACTTGGTCGAGTCATGGTTGGGAAAAAAATTATAGATTACAAAGTCCTTAAAGATAATCAGAGCGTCCTAGCTGATGTGCTGAGCAAACTGCCCACTGTTTTTTCCGAAATAAAAGTAAATTGAGGTTTTCCGTGCCTGCGTTTGGCTCTATACAAAATTTCAGGAAACCTAATCCGGCCCCCTGATGACCTAAGGTTTGTGGAGTTTTCGGCCATCTGCAGCAATGGATTCTGTGTGATGGCAAAGCGTTATGAACTCTCAGACGAAGCCTGGGCCATGGTGGCTGACCTGTTCATGGAAAAGTGCAATCGAGGCCGGCCACGCTTGAGCGATCTCCTGATGCTCGGTGGAGTTCTTTGGGTCCTGTAGTCAGGTGCCGCCTGGCGAGACATGCCAGAGCGATTCGGCCCTAGTCCACGGTATACCAGCGATTCCGGACGTGGCGTAATCAAGGCATGTTCGACCAGATGCTCAGACGCTTGCATCTGAAACTCAATGATCAAGGCCTCATAGACTTGCAGGTCTGGATGCTCGATTCGACCGCTGTACGCGCTACCCGAGCCTCCTCAGGCGCCGGGAAAAAGGGGGCTGAAGAACCTGCCGACCATGCTTTAGGCCGCAGTCGCAGCGGGCTGACTACCAAGATCCATATGCTGTGTGATGCCCAAGGTGTGCCGCTACGCTTCGTGCTTTCCGGCGGTCAGGCCAGCGCCATTGCCTATGCTCAGCCGCTTTTGGACGACGTCAGTATCCCTTCGAACGGTCGCGGTCGTCCGCGGAAGCGATGCAAGTGACTGCTTGCCGACAAAGGCTACGACTGCGAAGCGCTGCGCCGCTACTGTGACGATTATCGGATGAGGTCGGTGATTCCATTGCGTTCGATGAAGCGTAAACCCAGGCCTGGCTTGCCCCGGTTGTTTGACCGATCCAAGTACCGTAAACACAACGTCATCAAGCGTATCTTTGGCTGGCCGAAAGAGAACCGTCGGATCGTCACGCGCTCCGACAAGCTCGCAAAAAGCTTCGAGATAGCCACTCCAGCTCGCCCTATATGTTTGCTTTTGATTGTGGACAGCTCCCCTTGACGTGAGTGAATGCTCATTTTGAGTTAATCTTGGCAGACATATACAGAAATAAAGAACCTAGTAGGAATGCATCGAATTTTTTTCAAACTGATATTTGAGTTTACTTCCAGATATCCCAAAGCGAAGCTGTTTGTAAGTAATTTCTTCTGAAGTGTCGGCGCGTACGCCATGGCCAAAATTGTTAACGGTTTCAAGGGGTTCTGTTATCACTCAAGTTGAGTATTTCCAAAAAAATATTCCTCAGTCTATGGGGGCCTGAATTTTTGTTCCATACTATATGGTTTTTTACCGCTGAAAAACTTGGTACATAATGTCCAGTTATGTTTGGGTTGTTTTCAACTTGACGGAAAAGACTTTCTGGCATAACTGAGATGCCTAGGCCTGCCTTGATAAAGCTTATAATTGTCCCATAGCTTCTGATGGTTGTTATTTTGTACGGCACAGTACTTTGCGTGAGCCATGTTTCTAGGGCTTTCCGGTATGGACATCCCAAGGGCCACATGTAAATGCACTCTTTGGCAACTTCGTCTTGTGTTGCGAAGGAACCACTCGTGGAAGGCGATACAACTACGAGAGTTTCTTCGGAAATTTTAGTATAAGAAAGGTCTGCATGTGGATAGTCGTTGGCTATGATCGCTCCATCGAGATTATGGTTTATTACCGCATCGATAAGCTCCGGCCATTGAGCAATAGTTAGTTGTATTTGCAGGTTTGGATAATGTTGCCGACACTTCATCAGAAGTTTAGGTAGTCGTCTCGCAGCAGCCGACTCAATAGATCCTATTTTTAGTAAGCCCTTGGGTTCTGAGTTTGGCGTTAGGGAGCGGCTAGCTTCTTGTGATAGGAGAATAATTTGATTTGCATAATCTAGAAGTATCTCGCCGGCAGTGCTGATGACAAGACCTCTTCCTTTTTTATTGAATAATGTGACGCCTAGTTCTCTTTCAAGCGACTTTATCCTATTTGTAATGTTGGAAGGTACGCAGTGAAGTTGTGTGGCGGCGCGGCTTATGCTTCCGTGGTCTGCTACAGTTTTAAAAATTTTAAGTTGAGATAGTTCCATCGGAATCCTCATTTTAAAGTGAGCAGTATGTTCATTATAAGTTAATTGTTGATGTCTGTAAGCTCATATAGGATCACGCTGCCTTGGCTGGAAAGCTTCAAGACTTGGCTGGGCATAGATTATAAACAGGGAGCAAATCATGGGCGCATCGAAAATGTGTGAAAAAAATTACAAAACTATCCTGTTTTAAAGGCGCATTACAACTCAATGCATTGCATTAGTAAAAAATTTTTAGAGTGCTTGCCAGCGGATTTTAGCAAGATTGCAACGCCGGCTCGCTGGATTGACAAAAATACACGTAAGCCGCCTATTGCAGCAGACTCGAGAAAGGTTAAAGAAATTCAAGCAGCTATAGATTATGTATTGAATGACACTGTCACTGCGCAAGCCCAGTGCTATGCGGCGGAGACTTTTGCCGCGCTTTTCAAGAGGCCAGGCTCTAATAAGTTAGCTGGTTTTTTCAAGGGTTGGAATGAGACTCATAAAACCACGAGTTTGGTTTCGTGCAAGGTAATCATGCGACTCGCGGCAGATGCCCATTGTATTGGTGCTGAAAATGCTGAACTTTATCATCGAGTTATGGCGCATATGCACGAAGTTGCTAAAGATGATTTTGGATTGGGTCAGGCAAGCCATGATGGAATGTTCAGTCATATGAGGCGGGCTTTCAATATTCCGGAATTCGCTCCGCATGAAGAGGTAAGCGCTTGTAGTGCATTCTCAGAGTATCTATATGATGTAGGCGTGGCTGGATGTAAAAGTGCAATAGGTGACGTTCTCCATAAGAAAGCAATGCTGCGAGCTATGATGGTTTCAGTCTCTTCAGAATTTTGGAGCGGGTCGGAATACAATTTTCTTGCCCAGTTTGTTGAAGATCTAATCCTTCTGTATAGTCCTCATTTGCGAGATGATAAGAAGCTTCTTCGGTGTGCAAAGGCCTATGTGATGGGGCATTCAGGTGATGTGGAAATGAGGCATGGACTGCATGCGCTTGCAGCTACTCAGCTGTATGCTAATTTTTTAGAGGAGACTTTTAATGTTGATGAGCTATCCTCAATAATGCTCGACTATAATCTTAGGGTTGGTCAGGCATTTCGTGGGTTGGCCGAGTTGCTATCAAGCTAGCAATTCTGGGAGTCATATTTTCTGCCATCAAGAGTTGAGGTCATCTTTGATAAATATTGCGCAAAGATAATATGATCGACATGAGCTTAGATTATCAATTGATTGTCCTCGGCCTTTTCGCCTTCTGCGGCGGTCTCATCGACGCCGCGGTGGGCGGAGGAGGGCTCATCCAGCTGCCAGCCCTCATGCACGCCTTGCCTGGCACCAGCCTGGCGACGGTCTTCGGCACCAACAAGCTGGCGGTCTGGATGGGCAGCGTGGCCGCACTGCCGCGTTACCTTAAACGGGTGACGTTGGTCTGGTGGCTGCTGCTGCCCATGTTCATGGCCGCGTTCCTGTTCGCCTACCTGGGCGCGCTGTCCGTCGCACTGATTCCCAAGGCCCTCATGCAGTACGCCGTTTTCGTTCTGCTGGTGGTCATGGCGATCTACACCTTCATCAAGAAGGACCTGGGACGCCTGCACGCCCACCCTCGCTACGGCATCGGCAGGCTGTGGGCCGGTATCGGCTTCGGCGCCGCGATCGGGTTCTACGACGGTGTCTTCGGCCCAGGCAGCGGCAGCCTGCTGCTGTTCGTGTTCGTCCGCGTCTTCGGCTTCGACTTCCTCAACGCCTCGGCCTCGGCGAAGCTCATCAACCTGGGCACCTTCAGCGCCGCGCTGCTGTTCTTCGCGCCGTCCGGTCATGTGCTGTGGCTGATCGGCGGGCTGGTGGGGGTGTGCAATATGGCCGGGGCCGTCGTGGGTGCCTTCATTGCGTTGCGCTACGGCAGTGGCGTGATTCGCATACTGTTTCTGGTGCTGCTGGTGGCGCTGATCGTGCGCATGGGTGTTTCGCTGTTTTGGGCGTGAAGTCATCCTTTCGTCTCGCCACGCCGATTTCGCAGTCGCTTGGCAAGAGGCGAGGCTACTCGAGTGCCGGTTCAAGCGTACCGATACGATCCGTAGAATGAGCTGACCGCAAAGCGCGGGTGCTGAATGCGAAATGAAGACAGAGGTGGATATGAAGGTCTTTAACGCTACCCATATAAAGTGCTACGAAGAAGATGACGTCCTGATCGTTGCAGTGGGTGATGATGCAGCTGATCCACACAACTTCATCATCATGACCCGTTTGGATGACGAAGACATCCCTTTCACCGAAGGCGACATTGGCCTTCAGACCGAGAGCACAGAGTACGAAATCGCAGGCGCCATACAAAAGATAGGGCTTTCGGAGAGCAGGCTGAAGGTGGAGATAAAATCGAATGTTCAAGAGCATTTCAATGGCGAGACCATCGTTGCCGAATTTCAAGGAACGGCAATCGATGAAGAAAGTATCGATCTCTTGAGAAAGTCGTTGCACACCCTAGTGGAGGGAAGTGGTATCGAAAGGGACTTCTAGTTTCTCGTATTCAATCCACGTCTTCGACGTCAATGCTTGCTGTTCACAGTTGCGAAGCATTACCATTCAAGTTCCGGTTGTTGCCCCCTTATCCAGGACCCATTCGATGGCCCCTCGCTTCCCGTCACGCCCGACCCTGCTCGCGTTCTGCTGTTCGGCCACCCTGATGGCCAACGCCGCCGAGCCCCTCGAACTGGAAGCGACCGACGTCAACGCCGATGCCTTCAAGCGCACCCCCAGCACGCTGCCCGAGGTCTTTGCCGGTGGCCAAGTGGCCCGCGGCGGACAACTGGGCGTGCTCGGCAATCAGGACAACCTGGACGTGCCGTTCTCCCTCACCAGCTACACCGCCAAGGTGATCGAGGACCAGCAGGCCGAGGACATCGGCGACGTGCTGGCCAACGACCCTTCGGTGCGCGAGTCCTTCGGCTTCGGCAACCAGGCCAAGGTGTTCGTGATCCGTGGCCTGCCGCTGGCCGGTGACGACATCGCCTTCAACGGGCTGTACGGCATCCTGCCGCGGCAGATCATGTCCACCGACGGCGTCGAGCGGGTGGAGGTGTTCAAGGGGCCGAACGCCTTCCTCAACGGCGTCAGCCCGACCGGCAGCGGCCTGGGCGGCAACGTCAACCTGCAGCCCAAGCGCGCCGACGAGGTGCCGACACGTCGCTACACCCAGGACATCAGCAGCGATGGGCGCATTGGCGAGCACCTGGACATCGGCCAGCGTTTTGGCGAGGACAATCGTTTCGGTGCGCGACTGAACCTTAGCCAGCGCGAGGGCGAGACCGCCATCGACGACCAGGACCAGCGCACCAAGCTGTTCGTCGCCGGGCTCGACTACCGAGGCGACGACATGCGTGTATCCACCGACTTCGGCTACCAGAAGCAGCGCATCAACCACCTGCGCAACTCGGTACGCCCTGGCACCGCCACCCAGGTGCCGACCGCGCCGGATGCCAGCCACAACTACGGGCAGGCCTGGAGCTACAGCGAGTCGGAAGACACGTTCGGCATGCTGCGCGGCGAGTGGGACCTGAACGACAGCTGGACCGCCTACCTGGCCGGGGGCGCGCGGCATACACGCGAGCAGGGTACGTATGGTACGCCCGTGCTGACGGGTAACAGCGGCGCGGCGAACATTACCGCTTCCGATATCGTTCATGGCGAGGACAACAGCAGTTTCAGTACGGGCCTCAACGGGCGCCTGCAAACGGGTGCGGTAAGCCATCAGATCGCGCTGGGCGCCAGCATGCTCTGGACCCAGGCTGAAAACGCCTACGTGTTCTACAGCGCACGCCCGACCCACATCTACGACGGCGTTGCATTCGCCAAACCCACGCTTGCGACCAGCACTGGCGGCGACATGGGGGATCCCGGTGTGACCGCCAAGACGCGCAATCGCAGCATCGCGTTGTCCGACACGATCGGCCTGTTCGACGACCGCCTGCTGCTGACCTACGGCATTCGCCGTCAACAACTGCGTGTCGAGAACTACTACTACGACGGCACCTCTCCGGTAACGCCTGCGCGCCCCTATCGCGACGGCAGCCGCAATGGCGAACCCTACGACGAAGGCATCACCACACCGGTCTACGGCCTGGTCTTCAAACCTACCGACAGCCTCTCGCTCTACGCCAACCGTATCGAAGGCCTGGCCCAGGGGCCGACCGCGCCTGCCAACGTCGTCAATGTCGGCGAAATGTTCCCCCCAGGCCGCACCAAGCAGCTCGAGGCGGGCATCAAGTTCGACCGACAGACCTACGGTGCCAGCCTGGCCGTGTTCCGCATCGAGAAGCCATCCGACGGCTATACCTCAGGTGACCGCTACATCCGCGACGGCGAGCAGATCAACAAAGGCCTCGAACTCAGCCTCTTCGGCGAGCCTATCGAAGGCCTGCGCGTGATGGCCGGCGGCACCCGCATGACCTCGGAGCAGAAGAACACCGCCAACGGCGCCAACGACGGCAACCATGCCATCGGCGTGCCGACCTTCCAGCTCAACGCCAGCGTCGACTGGGACGTGCCCGGCGTCCCTGGCCTGGCGCTCAATGCGCGTATGCTGCGCACCGGTGGGCAGTTCGTCGATGCTGCCAATACCCTCAGCCTGCCGACCTGGAACCGCTTCGATGCCGGTGCCCGCTACACGATGCGCGTGGCCGAGAAGGACCTCACCTTGCGGGTGAACGTCGAAAACCTCACGGACAAGAACTACTGGGCTTCGGCCAACGGCGGTTACCTGACCCAGGGCGATCCGCGGCTGGTGAAGTTCTCCGGCACGATCGACTTCTGATCGAGCGCCTCCCACGCACGCGCAGGGGCTCCGAGGACCTGCGCCGTGTCGCACAGGGGCATGGACGGCGCACGCGGTACTAATTAGAATCACTCTCATTTACCGCCGTCCTGGTCCAAGGCCCCTGACATGACCCCAGCAGAGACGCTTCCACCGCAGACGGTGCAGACGCTCTACCGCGACCACCATAGCTGGCTGGAGAGCTGGTTGCGCCGGCGCCTGGGCAACGCCTGGGATGCTGCCGACCTGAGCCAGGACGCTTTCGTGCGGGTGCTGTGCAGCACGCAATCGCTAACCGAGTTGCGCGAGCCGCGTGCCTACCTGGTCACCGTCGGCAAGCGCCTGCTCAGCAATTTCCATCAACGTCGCAGCCTCGAACAGGCGTACCTGGACGCACTGGCGCGGCTGCCGGAAGACAACGTGCCGTCGCCTGAGCACCGTTGGCTGCTGCTCGAAACGCTGCATGCGCTCGATGCGCTGTTGGAAGGCTTGCCGTCGGCCGTGCGCCGGGCGTTTCTCTGGAGCCAGCTCGATGGCCTGGGCTATCGCGCCATCGCCGAGCGCCTGGCCGTCTCCGAGCGGACCGTCAAACGCTACATGGCCCAAGCCTACGAGCACTGCCTGCTGGCGGACCTGTGAGTCGATCGACTGCGCCGGACGCGGCGCTCGACGCCATCCGCAGCGCCGCACGCTGGCTGGCACTGCTCGAATCCGGCCAGGCCAGCGAGCAGGATCATGAGCGCCTGCGGCAATGGCGCGAGCGCGACGCTGCCCACGAGCAGGCGTGGCAGAAGGCCCAGCACTTGCGTCAGCGCTTCGCCGCGCTGCCCAGCGGCCTGGCCATGGCCACCCTCGACCGCCCCGGCGCGACCCGACGCCAGGTGCTCAAAGGTGCCTTGGGCGTCCTGGCGCTGCTGCCCAGCGCCTGGCTGGCGAACAGGCAGTGGCCACTGGAAACCTGGGGCACCGACCTGCGCACCGCCGTCGGCGAGCAGAGCCGATGGGTCCTGGCCGACGGCAGCGTGCTGCACCTGAACACCGACAGCGCGGCGAACCTCGATCAGGCCGCTCGACAGGTCACGCTTATCCGCGGCGAGCTGGCCCTGCGCGTGCCCATCGGCACCGCTTGGCACATCGAGACCGACCAGGGTCGCCTCGACGTCAGGCAGGCCGATGTCTGCGTTCGTCTGGAGGGGGCCCAGTGCCGAGTGTCGGTGGTCGCCGGCAGTGTCCACGTGTCCCCCAGGACGGGATCGACGCTGACGCTGCACGCCGGGCAGCAGATCGACCTGGGCCGTGAAGGGGCAGGGCAGGCCCGCACGTTCGACGCCGCCTTGCCGGGCTGGCGCGAGGCCGTGCTGAGCATGCAGGACCAGCCCCTGGGCGAGCTGTTGCGAGAGCTGTCGCGCTATCGCCCGGGGTTGTTGCGGTGGGATCCGGCCCTGGAGCGGCTGCGGGTGACGGGCAGCTTCAGGCTCGACGACACCGACCGCGTCCTGACGCTGCTGGCCGCCACACTGCCGCTGGAGGTGCAGGCGCGCACGCGCTATTGGGTCACCCTGGTGCCCAGGGGGCAGGGCGCTGCAAAAAAGACGACGTGAGGCTGTCCCCTTTTTTCGTCTCGTCGGTCATTCCAGGCAAGAGCAAAACAACGAGAGCCTTCCGCCATGCCCGCCGTTCGTACCCCCTCCCTGCGTCCCCTGTTGCGCGCCAGCCTGCTGCTGACGATCACTACCAGCCCCTTGTTCATGACCGATGCCTGGGCCGACCCCTTGGCCCGGCGCGCCTATGCCGTGCCGGCAGGCACCCTCGGCGTGGCCCTGACCCGTTTCGCCGGCCAGGCCGGCGTCGACCTCTCCGTCGACCCTGCGCTGGTCGAGGGGCGGCGCAGCCCCGGCCTGTCGGGCAAGTTCGCGATCGAGGAGGGCTTCACCCGGTTGTTGCAGGGCTCGGGGCTGCAGTGGGTCCCGCTCAGCGCGCAGGCCTACACGCTGGCTCCGGCGCCTGAAGGCACCGGCCTCGAGCTGGCGCCGATCTCGATCCTGGGCGCGGGCGCCACCACCGAGGGCCAGGCGTATGCGGGCGGCCAGGTGGCGCGCAAGAGCAGCCAGGGGTTGCTGGGGTCGCGCGACTTCATGGACACGCCCTTCAGCGTGATCACCTACACCCAGCAGGCCATACAGAACCAGCAGGCCCGCACCCTGGGCGACCTGATCGCCAGCGACCCCTCGGTGCGCGCCACCAACCCGGCAGGGGGGCGCTTCGAGCAGTTCACCATCCGCGGCCTGAGCCTGTACAACAGCGACGTGTCCTACAACGGCCTGTACGGCATCCTGCCGACCTACACCATCGACATGGCGATGGCCGAACGGGTGGACATCATCAAAGGGCCAAGCCAGCTGATCAACGGCATCTCGCCCCGTGGCAGCGTCGGCGGGGGCATCAACGTGGTGCCCAAACGTGCCACCGATACCGCGATCACCGAGTTCACCACCAGTTATGCCTCCAAGGGTCAGGTCGGCGCGGCAGTGGATGTGGGGCGGCGTTTTGGTGAGGGCGACCTGTTCGGCATTCGCTTCAACGGCGTCAAGCAGTCAGGCGACACCGAATGGGATCACCAGCGCGTGAACCGCGAAATGGCCGTGCTCGGGCTGGACGTTCGCGGCGAGCGCCTGCGCCTGTCGACCGATATCGGCCACACCGAGCGCGACACCGACGCACCCCAGGAGCGTGTGCTGGTCGCCGCCAATGCCAAGGTGCCCAAGGCCGATGACGTGCGCCACAACTACGCCCAGCCCTGGAGCAAGGCCCGCACCGAAGACACCTTCGCCACCGTGCAGGGCGAGTACGACGTCAGTGACGCGGTCATGCTCTACGGCGGTGTCGGGGCCCGCAAGAGCGATCACGACTTCCTGCGCCATGCCGTGTCGGTGGTCAACGATGCCGGTGACTTCAACGTCCAGCCACGCGACTTCACCCGCGACGAGCGCGTGCGCACGGCCACCGTCGGCGTACGCAACTGGTTCCAGACCGGGACGGTGAGCCATGAAGTGAACCTGTCGGCCACGCATTTCTACATGGACTTCACCAACGGTGGCAGCCGCTACGCCACGGCACGCAGCAAATTATACCACCCCAAAGAGACAGCCGCGCCAGCCATCCCCACCCGACTCGATTCCAAGGTCTACACGGAAAACCGCTTCAGCGGCGTGGCGCTGAGCGACACCCTGGGCTTCTTCGAGGACCGTCTGCAACTGACCCTGGGGGCGCGCTGGCAGCGGGTCAAGGTCGACGACTGGGAAGAGGGCATCAAGGGCGACACGGGCTACGACGAGGAGAAGGTCTCGCCCTCGGGCGGCCTGTTGTACAGGGTCAGCGATCGGCTATCGGTGTACGCCAACTACATGGAAGGCTTGAGCCAGGGCAAGATCGCACCGTCGGTGTCGATCAACGAGGACGAGATCTTCCCGCCGTTCGTGAGCCGGCAGGTCGAGGTCGGCGCCAAGTACGACCTGGGCGATGTGGCCCTTACCGCCAGCGTGTTTCGCATCCGGCAGCCCGCCTACGAGACCAACGCCACCTCGCGGGTGTTCGGCCCCAATGGCAAGCGACGCAACGACGGCGTCGAGCTGACCGTGTTCGGCGAGCCGGTCAGCGGCGTGCGCCTGCTGGGGGGTGTGATGTACCTCGACAGTCAGCTCACCGGCACCGTCAGCGGCGCCTTCGACGGCAACCGTGCGCCGGCCACGCCCGAGTACAACGTCAACCTCAGCGCTGAGTGGGACGTACCCGGTGTCACCGGCTTGACCCTGACCGGGCGCGGGATCTACACCGGCTCACAGTACCTGGACCAGGCCAACAGCAAGGCGATCGACGCTTCGAAGCGTTTCGACCTGGGCGCTCGGTATGCCTTCAAGATCGACCACAAGGACGTCACGCTGCGTGCGAGCGTCGAGAACGTGTTGGACGATCATTACTGGAGCTCGGCAGGCGCGCCGGATGACAGTGAACCAGGGCTGACCCTGTCAACACCCCGGACGTACCTGCTGTCGGCGACGGTAGGGTTCTGACCCATCAGCGCTGCGGCCCAACACGGACCTTCAGCGCTTTCATACAGCCTGTGTGGGGAGCAGGCTTGCCCGCGATAGCATTCGGCCCGGCACCGCCTGCATCGCGGGCAAGCCCGCTCCCACAAGGGGATGCGCCGGTCTGCCAGATCAGTGATGCAGCCCAAACACCTACGACCACGCCGCGATGAAACCGGCCGCCACGGGCCTGTGGGAGCGGGCTTGCCCGCGATGGCGTCCGACCCGTCACCGCCTGCATCGCAGACAAGCCCTCCTATGGGCATGGCCCTGGTCTGTCAGACCTACCATGGCGTCCAAACTGTGCGGCCTTGCCGGGCCGCGACAGGGCCAGCGGTTTTACAGGGGCGCAAGGG
>NZ_JAAMQI010000023.1 GCF_013523165.1 Pseudomonas entomophila | reverse complement strand
GCGCAGGGGCTGGGGCAGGGCCGGGGTCCACTGGGGCAGGCGGTCGCCGCTGGCCCGGCGCAGGGTGGCGCTGAGGCGGGCCAGGCGTGGGGCGCCGAGCAGTGCGCGGGCACCGTGGGCAGCGGCCAGGGTCAGGCGGGCGCCGCGCAGGGTGGTATGGAAGTGGTCGGCGAGCCAATCGGCGGTCTTGGCGTGCGAGGCGGCTTGGGCGCGGAGCTTCTTCACCAGTTCGCCCGTGTTGATGCCGACCGGACAGCGCTGGGCGCACAGGCCGGTGGCGGCGCAGGTGTCGATGCCCTGGTACTGGTAGGCCTGCATCAGCTCGCGGGTGTCTTCGCCGGCGCGCTGGCGGGCCTGGATGTCGCGCCACATGACGATGCGCTGGCGTGGGCTGAGGGTCAGGCCCTTGGACGGGCACACCGGCTCGCAGAAACCGCACTCGATGCACTTGTCGACGATCGCGTCGGCGGCAGGCAGTGGTTTGAGGTGCTTGAGGTGAATCTGCGGGTCGTCGCTGAGCACCACGTCGGGGTTGAGGATGCCGTTGGGGTCGAGCAGGCGCTTGAGCGTCCACATCAGCTGGTAGGCGTCCTGGCCCCATTCGAGCTCGACGAAGGGCGCCATGTTGCGGCCGGTGCCGTGTTCGGCCTTGAGCGAGCCGCCGAATTCCACGGCGACCAACTGGGCGACGTCGTCCATGAAGGCCTGGTAGCGCGCCACTTCGGCCGGGCTGTTGAAGCCCTGGGTGAAGACGAAGTGCAGGTTGCCCTCCAGCGCGTGGCCGAAGATGATCGCCTCGTCGTAGCGGTGCCGTTCGAACAGCTGGATCAGCCGGTTGACGCCTTCGGCCAGTTGCTCGACGGGGAAGGTGACGTCCTCGATGATCACCGTGGTGCCGGTCTGGCGCACGGCGCCGACGGCGGGGAAGGTGTCTTTGCGGATCTTCCACAGCAGGTTGTACATGCCCGGGTCTTCGCTGAAGTCGACCTTCTGCTCCAGGGGGAAGTGGGCGATGGCGGCGCGGATCTGGTCGAGCTGTTCGTGCAGCAGGCTCTGGCTGGCGGCGCGCGATTCGATCAGCAGGGCGCAGGCGCTGCCCGAGAGTGCCTTGACCCAGGCCGGCATGCCGACCATGTCCTGCACCGAGCGCAGGCTGCGGCGGTCGAGCAGTTCGACGGCGGAGACCGGCTGCTGCTTGAGCAAGGTCACGGCCTTGCAGCAGTTCTCGACGTCGGTGAAGACGAGCAGCGCGGTGGCCTTGTGCGGGTGATCGGGCACGGTGTCGTAGGTGACGGCGCTGATGAAGCCGAGCGTGCCTTCGGAGCCGACCATCAGGTGGTAGAGGATGTCCAGCGGCTGGTCGTAGTCCACCAGGGCGTTGAGCGACAGGCCGGTGGTGTTCTTCAGGCGGTACTTGTGGCGGATGCGCGCGCCCAGGGCGGTGTTGGCGCGGGTCTCGCGGCCCAGGCGCGCCAGTTCGGCGAGCAGCGGGGCATGGCTGCGCTCGAAGGCGGCGACGCTGGCCGGGTCTTCGCTGTCCAGGCAGGTGCCATCGGCCAGCACCAGACGCAGGCCGGCCAGGGTGTGGTAGGTGTTCTGCGCGGTGCCGCAGCACATGCCGCTGGCGTTGTTGGCGACGATGCCGCCAATCTTGCAGGCGTTGATCGAGGCCGGGTCCGGGCCGATCTTGCGCCCGTAGGGGGCCAGCCAGGCATTGGCCTGGGCACCGATGACGCCGGGTTGCAGGCGGATCTGCGCGCCGTCGTCGCGGATCTGCCGGCCGTTCCACTGGTCGCCCAGCACGATCAGCACCGAGTCGCTGATGGCCTGGCCGGAGAGGCTGGTGCCGGCGGCGCGGAAGGTCACCGAGACGCGGTCGCGCTGGGCCAGGTGGAGCAGGCCGACCACCTCGTCTTCGGACTCGACGCGCACCACCAGTTGGGGGATCAGCCGGTAGAAGCTGGCATCGGTGCCGAAGGCCAGGGTCGAGGTCGGGTCGTCGAAGCGTCGCGCGGCCGGGATCAGGCGTTCGGCGTCGCGCAGGAAGGTGGCGGGCAGGCTCATGCAGTCTCCTCGCGGGGCCGTGCCGTCTGGCGCGACAGGTGCCCCGGTCAATCAGGCGGTGTGAAGGGCGGGGTCAGGCGCCCAGTTCGCGCACCAGCGAGTCACGGCTGATCTCGCTGATGGACTTGGCCCCGGTCAGCACCATGGCCACGCGCATTTCTTTTTCGAACAGGTCGAGCAGGTTTTTCACGCCGGCTTCGCCGTGGGTCGCCAGGGCATAGAGGAAGGCGCGGCCGATCAGCACGCTGTCGGCACCGAGGGCGATCATGCGCACCACGTCCAGGCCGCTGCGGATGCCGGAGTCGGCGAGGATGGTCAGGTCGCCCTTGACCGCATCGGCGATGGCCGGCAGCGCGCGGGCGCTGGACAGCACGCCATCGAGCTGGCGGCCACCGTGGTTGGAGACGACGATGCCGTCGGCGCCGAAGCGCACTGCGTCACGGGCATCGTCGGCGTCGAGGATGCCCTTGATCAGCATCGGGCCGTCCCAGGTGTCGCGGATCCACTCCAGGTCCTTCCAGGAGATCGACGGGTCGAAGTTGGCGCCCAGCCAGCCGATGTAGTCGGCCAGGCCGGTAGGGTTGCCGCGGTACACGGAGATGTTGCCCAGGTCATGGGGGCGGCCGTTGATACCGACGTCCCAGGCCCACTGCGGGTGGGTCATGGCCTGCAGCACGCGGCGCAGCGGGCCGTTGGCGCCGCTCATGCCGGAGTGGGCGTCACGGTAGCGGGCACCGGGCACGGGCATGTCGACGGTGAACACCAGCGTCTTGACCCCGGCGGCCTTGGCGCGCTCCAGGGCGTTGCGCATGAAGCCGCGGTCCTTGAGCACGTAGAGCTGGAACCACATCGGCCGGTCGATGGCCGTGGCGACCTCCTCGATCGGGCAGACCGAGACGGTGGACAGGGTGAACGGGATACCCTTGCTGGCGGCGGCGCGCGCGGCCTGCACTTCGCCACGGCGGGCGTACATCCCGGCCAAGCCGATCGGCGCCAGGGCCACCGGCATGCTCAGGGTCTCGTTGAACAGGCGGGTTTCCAGGCTCAGCTCGGACATGTTCTTCAGCACCCGCTGGCGCAGGGCGATGTCGGCCAGGTCCTGGACGTTGCGGCGCAGCGTGTGCTCGGCGTAGGCGCCACCGTCGGCGTAGTGGAACAGGAACGGTGGCAGCTTGCGTTGAGCGGCTGCGCGGTAGTCGGTCGAGGCGGAAATGATCATGGGATCTCGCAGCGTGAGGGGTGGGAAAAGGCCGGGCGCAGGTGTGCACGCCCGGCGTTCGTCACGTCAGTGCACCAGCATACCCGTCAGCCAGTAGGCCTGGACCAAGGTGATCAGGCCGACGATGGTGGCGAAGAACAGGCTGTGCTTGAGGGTGAAGCGGAACAGGTCCGATTCCTTGCCGACCAGCCCGGTGGCGGCGCAGGCCACGGCGATGGACTGCGGCGAAATCATCTTGCCGGTCACGCCACCGCTGGTGTTGGCGGCCACCAGCAGGGTGTCGCTGACGCCGATCTGGTGGGCGGTGGTGGCCTGCAGCGAGCTGAACAGGGCGTTGGACGAGGTGTCCGAGCCGGTCAGGAACACGCCCAGCCAGCCGAGGAACGGCGAGAAGAACGGGAACGCGGCGCCGGTGCCGGCCAGGACCAGGGCCATGGTCGACGACATGCCCGAGTAGTTGGTGACGAAGGCGAAGGCCAGCACCATGCCGATCGACAGGATCGGCCAGCGCAGCTCGTACAGCGTCTCCTTGAAAGTGGTCAGACCAGTTTTGACGTTGATCTTCAGCACCAGCATCGACAGCAGGGCGGAGAGGAAGATCGCGGTGCCGGTGGCGGAGATCGGGTCGAGCTTGAACACGGCCGGCATGGGCGTCGCGTTGACGACGATCGGCGCGGTCTTGATCACCAGCTGGTCGAGGTGCGGGATGGCGAAGTTGAACACCCAGTCGTACATCGCACCGCCCGAGGCGAACGCAGCCTTGAAGGGCTTGAGGGTCCAGATCGTCACCAGCACGGTGAGGATCAGGAACGGCGACCAGGCCTTGAAGATCTCGCCCAGGCTGTAGGGGCTCGGCTGGATGCCACCACCACCGGCGACTGCGGCGGTGCTGCCGGCCATGCTGGTCATGGCGCGCTTGGGCTGCCAGACCTTGAGGAACAGGGTCAGGGCGATCAGGCTGGCCAGGGCCGAGGTGATGTCCGGCAGCTCCGGGCCGATGAAGTTGGAGGTGAAGTACTGGGTGACGGCAAAGCTCAGGCCGGCCACCAGCGCGGCGGGCCAGGTTTCCTTCACGCCGCGCAGGCCGTCCATCATGAACACCAGCCAGAACGGCACGAACAGCGACAGCAGCGGCAGCTGGCGACCGGTCATGGCGCCGATGTGGAAGGCGTCGATACCGGTCACCTGGCCGGCGACGATGATCGGGATGCCCAGGGCGCCGAAGGCCACGGGCGCGGTGTTGGCGATCAGGCACAGGCCGGCGGCGTACAGCGGGTTGAAGCCCAGGCCGACCAGCAGCGCGGCGGTGATGGCCACGGGCGCGCCGAACCCGGCCGCGCCTTCGAGGAAGGCCCCGAAGCAGAAACCGATCAGCAGCACCTGCAGGCGCTGGTCGTCGGTGATCGACAGCACCGAGCTGCGAATGACCTCGAACTGGCCGCTCTTGACCGTGAGCTTGTAGAGGAACACGGCGGCGATGATGATCCAGGCGATGGGCCACAGGCCGTAGGCGAAGCCGTAGCCTGCAGCGGCGATGGCCATGTCGGCGGGCATCTGGAAGGCGAAGATCGCCACCAGGATCGACAGCGCCAAGGTGATGCTGCCGGCCACATGGCCCTTGAGGCGGAACACCGCCAAGGCCAGGAAGAAGAACACGATCGGGATGACGGCGGCGAGCGCGGACAGGCCCAGGCTGCCAAGCGGCGCGTAGAGTTGTTGCCAGGTTTGCATAATGGGGTGGCCCCTAATTGTTGTTGGTCATGCGCTGGCATTGTAAATTGGTCATACCAATTTACAATGTGGAGTGGTTAGGGTAAAAGCCTCGCCCGGGGTGTGTCAATTTGTCTCGGTGTCGACGTTCGTCGTGAGTCGATCGACGGTGGCGCGGGTGGATGTCGCCCGGTGATGGATGAGCGACAATGCGCGCCTGTGAGTGCGTGGTGAGGGAGTGCGTCAGATGGTGTTTGATCAGGTTCGCCAGCGGCGGTTGTCCGACGATATCGTCGCGCGCCTGGAAGCGATGATTCTCGAGGGCACCTTGACTTCCGGGCAGCGCCTGCCGGCCGAGCGTGCGCTGGCGGAGCAGTTCGGCGTGTCGCGGCCTTCCCTGCGTGAAGCGATCCAGAAGCTGGTGGCCAAGGGGCTGCTGGTCAGTCGCCAGGGCGGCGGCAACTATGTGGCCGAGTCATTGGGCTCGACGTTCAGCGATCCGCTGCTGAACCTGCTCGAGCACAGTGGGGATGCGCAGCGCGATCTGCTGGAGTTTCGTCACACGCTGGAGGCCTCGTGCGCCTACTACGCAGCCCAGCGCGCGACCGACCCGGACCGCGAGCGGCTCAAGGCCGCGTTCGATGCGCTGCAGGATTGCTACTCGCGGGTCGATCGGGTGAGTCGGGCAGAGGAGGGCGCGGCGGATGCGCGTTTCCACCTGGCGATCGCCGAGGCGAGCCACAACGCGGTGCTGTTGCACACGATTCGTGGGTTGTTCGACCTGCTCAAGCGTAACGTGGTGACCAACATCGGTGGCATGTACCAGCAGCGGGCGGAGACGCGGGACATGCTGATCGCGCAGCATCGGGCATTGTATCTGGCGATCGTCGAAGGGCGGGCGGATGAGGCGCGGGAGGTGTCCAGCCAGCACATTCTGTACGTGCAGGAGGTGTTGCAGGAGGCGCAGCAGGAGGCCCAGCGGGTGGCGCGGGCGGAGCGGCGCAGTGGGCGGTGAGGGGGTGTGCGTGGGGGGATTGATGTGAGAGAGGGGTAGGCTGGTTTTACGGCCCTTGCAGGGCCGATCGCGGCACAGGGGCCGCTCCTACAGGAGATCACGTTCGCCTGAGCCACCGCTCCTGACAGGGAATCGCGTTCGCCTGAGCCGCCACGACCGGTGTAGGAGCGGCCCCTGCCGGGGCGCCGGACCGGCCGCGATTGGGCCCGCAGGGCCCACAGAACCAGCGCCGCCGACTAAAACAGCAGCGCTGCTCCTGGTCCCAGGTTCAGACTCACGACGGTCTCTCAGGCAGCTACACGCCACCCAAGCCCACCTCAGTCGTCCTTGCCCTTGCTCCGCACGGCCCGCTGCATCTCGCGGTTGGAGTCGCGCTCGCGCTCGGTGTCGCGCTTGTCGTATTCCTTCTTGCCCTTGCCCAGCGCGATCTCGCACTTGATCAGGTGCTTGCTCCAGTACAGCGCCAGGGCCACGCAGGTGTAGCCCTTCTGCGCCACCGCGGCCTCGACGCGTTCGAGCTCGCGCTTGTTCAGCAGCAGCTTGCGCGTACGCTGGGGGTCGGCGATGACGTGGGTGCTGGCCGCCGTCAGGGGGGTGATGTGGCTGCCGAACAGCCAGGCCTCGCCATCCTTGAGCAGCACGTAGCTGTCCGTCAGGTGGGCCTTGCCCGCTCGCAGGCTTTTTACTTCCCAACCGGACAGGACCAGTCCGGCCTCGAACTTGTGTTCGATGAAGTAATCGTGTCGCGCTTTCTTGTTCTGCGCGATGGTCCCGGTCGGATGTTTCTTTTGCTTAGCCATAGGGTTGGCATTATAAGCAGCGGTTCGCGTTGTCGGCTACGGGATTTCTGCATGCTTGAGCCTGCCGGACGAAACCCGGACAATGCTGGCACTGTCTTTCCTACAGGACAGGTCCAGAGGCGCCACATGGCGCTGCCGCCCCCGCTTTGGAAGTGATGCTTTGACTACCCATATCCAACGTTCCGCCTTGCTGCCCTATCCCGCCCAGGCGCTCTACGATCTGGTCAATGATGTGGCCAGCTATCCACAGTTCCTGCCCTGGTGCTCGGCCGCGACGGTGCTCGAGTCCAGCGACACGCACATGCGCGCCAAGCTGGAGGTGGCCAAGGGCGGGATGAGCCAGCATTTCGTCACCCGCAACACCCTGGTGCCGGGTCACTCCATCGAGATGAACCTCGAGGAAGGGCCGTTCACGCAGCTGCACGGTGTCTGGGTGTTCAAGCCCCTGGGCGACAAGGCCTGCAAGATCAGCCTGGACCTGGCGTTCGACTACGCCGGGCCCCTGGTGCGGGCCACCCTCGGGCCGCTGTTCAACCAGGCGGCCAACACCCTGGTCGACGCCTTCTGCCAGCGCGCCAAGCAATTGCACGGCTGAATGCACAACGGCCCGTCCATTGACTGGACGGGCCGTTGCGAGCGAGCGCAGGTGGCAAGGCGACCCGCGCGGCGAGAAGTTTACTGCGGAGACGTTTCCAGCGGTGCCGGCGTCGGCACCGGGGTCGTCTCGATGGTGTCGATCTCGCGCTGGATCGACTCCTCGAGCGAGCCTGGCTTGGCTGGCTGTTCGGCCGGCTGCGCCTGGCCTGGTTCGCTGGCCGGGGTCAGGGTGGTGTCACCGCTGCCCTCGAGGATCGCCTGGTCCTTGCTCACGCCGGGCATGAAGTCGCCGGAGAGGTTGACCAGTTGGTCGCTGTCATTGAAGAACACGCTCATGCGCTCTTGCTGACGTCGGCCACCACCAGGCTGCAGGGTATAGAGATAATCCCAGCGATTGGTGTTGAACGTGTCCTGAAGCAGCGGGTTGCCCATGATAAACCTTACCTGGCGCCGGGTCATTCCGGGGCGCAATTGGTCTATCATGTCCTGCGTGACGACATTGCCCTGCTGGATGTCGATTTTGTAAACCCCGGGAAACGAGCAACCGGCGAGTGCGAGCAGTCCCACGAAGGTGAGGCTGGTTAGCAAGAGCTTGGTGTTTTGCATCGGTGGGCGACTTCCACTATCTTGGCTGGACAACGTAAACCCCGATCATACCCGTATTAAGAGAAGCTGCGAAGCAGCATCGGCGAGAAAGCTGACCATGGTTGAAAATAGCGAATTACGCAAAGCCGGTCTCAAGGTGACACTGCCTCGAGTCAAGATCCTCCAGATGCTCGACCTGAACGAGCAGCGCCATATGAGCGCCGAGGACGTGTACAAGGCACTGATGGAGGCCGGCGAGGACGTGGGTCTGGCGACCGTTTACCGTGTCCTGACCCAGTTCGAAGCGGCTGGCCTGGTCGTGCGTCATAACTTCGATGGCGGCCATGCCGTGTTCGAACTGGCGGATGGCGGCCACCACGACCATATGGTCAACGTGGATTCCGGCGAGGTCATCGAGTTCTTCGACGCAGAGATCGAACGGCGTCAGAAGGAGATCGTGCAGGAGCACGGCTACGAACTGGTGGACCACAACCTGGTCCTGTACATCCGCGCCAAGAAGGCGTGATCTGAGGTGATACGGGGCGGCGAGGGCGGTGTGACGGCCGGTGCCGCCCACACTGGATGACCGGGAGCCGGTCAGCGTCTCAAGGGATCGGGGCGGCGCTTCCCGTCCAGGCCTAGCGTATCGGCGACACCCCCCCGGCAGGCGGCGCCTCATGGCGCCCCTGCCGGGCCTTTCTTCCTTATTTACCGCTGACGACCATCTTGCGTGCATGGGCCAGGGATTCCTTGGTCAGGTCGATGCCGCCCAGCATGCGTGCTACCTCTTCTACCCGCTCCCGTTTGCCCAGGTTGGCGACTGCCGTGTGGGTGGTGTCGCTGTGTCGAACCTTGTGCACGAACAGGTGATGGTGCCCTTGGGCCGCGACCTGGGGCAGGTGAGTGACCGTCAGCACCTGGCCGCGATCGCCCAGGCGCCGCAGCAACTGCCCGACGATCTCGGCCGTCGGGCCACCGATGCCGACGTCGACTTCGTCGAACACCAGGGTCGGGATGCGCGAGGTCTGCGCGGTGATCACCTGGATCGCCAGGCTGATTCGTGACAGCTCGCCCCCGGAAGCGACTTTGGCCAGGCCCTTGAGCGGTTGGCCCGGGTTGGCGCTGACCAGCAGTTCGACCGACTCCAGGCCGTGGGGCGAGAGATCCTCGCCGTTCAGTGGCGTCAGCGCGATGTGGAAGCGCCCGCCGGGCATGCCGAGCCGCTGGATCTCCTGTTCGACGGCATTGGCTAGTTGGCCGGCAGCCTGGTGGCGCAAACCGCTGAGTTCGGCGGCCTTGAGCTGGTAGTGCTTGGCGTACGCGGCCAGCTCGTCGCCCAGGCGTTCGACCGACTCGTCGCTGGCGTTGAGGCCTTCGAGTTCATCGATCAGCCGCTGCTGCAGCTCGGGCAGTTCGCTCGGTTGCACGCGGTGCTTGCGCGCCAGGGTGTACAGGGCGTCGAGACGCTCTTCGAGGGTTTGCAGGCGCATCGGGTCGGCATCGAAATGGTCGAGGAAGCGGTTGAGTTCGCCGACCGCTTCTTCGATCTGGATCTGCGCACTGGCGATCAGGTTGGCCGCTTCGCCCAGCGCCTTGGGCCCGTCGCCGGTGTTGCCCAGCCGGCTGAGGCAGGCGGTCAGCACGCTGAGCACGTTGCCCGAGTCGCTTTCGCTGCACTGGTCGATGACCTGCCGGCAGACCCCGAACAGGGCCTCGGCGTTGGTGAGGTTCTTGTGCTCCTGCTCGAGCAGCTCCAGCTCGTTCTCGCCCAGGTTGAGGTTCTCGAGCTCCTCGAGCTGGTAGCTGAGCAGCTGGTGACGCGCACGCTGTTCATCGCTGGAGTTGGACAGCCGCTCCAGCTCCTGACGCGTCTGCCGCCAGCGCTGGGCCGCCAGGTGCACCTGGCGGGCCAGGTCGCTGGCGCCGGCGTATTCGTCGAGCAGGCGGCGATGGGTGTCGGTCTTGAGCAGGGACTGGTGCTCGTGCTGGCTGTGAATGTCGATCAGCAGCTCGCCGAGGGCCTTCAGGTCGCCGAGTGGGCAGGGCGTGCCATTGATGTAGCCACGGCTGCGCCCCTCGGCGGTGATGACGCGGCGCAGGATGCAAGGGCCGTCCTGCTCCAGGTCGCGCGCGACCAGCCAGGCGTGCGCCTCGGGAATGTCGATCAGGTCGAAGGTGGCGAGGATGTCGGCCTTGTCGGCGCCCGGACGAACCACCCCGCAGTCGGCGCGATCGCCCAGGGCCAGGCCCAGCGCATCGAGCATGATCGACTTGCCGGCGCCGGTTTCGCCGGTGATGACGCTCATGCCGCGCGCGAGCTCGAGGTCCAGGTGTTCGACGATGGCGTAGTTGTGGATCGACAGATGCACCAGCATGGGCGGCTCCCGAGGGGTCAGATCTGGTTATACATTCAGGTCTGGTTATTTATACAGTCCGCGCGAAAGCGTGGCAATGCCCGCTGGCCGAGTGGTGTTTGGCAGGGTGTTGCACGCGACGGGCGAAGACGCGCGCCAGGCCGAGATTTTGTGAGCGCCATGCCGGTTCGCGAGGTCGAACCCAGCACGCCGATCACGACGGGCGGTCAGCCCTTGAAGCTGGCATTTCAGCCCCCATATATCCGGCAGACCAGCGAGCACGCCTCGCACAGACCCATTTGCGCAGGAGAGAGACCATGGCTGACGAACAGCTGGACGAAAACATCCTTAACGGCAACGTCGACGAAACCGGCGCAGACGAGCTCGGTGCCCGCGTCCAGGTGCTCGAGGAGCAGCTGGCCGCCGCCCAGGATCAATCCCTGCGCGCCGTCGCGGACTTGCAGAACGTGCGCCGCCGCGCCGAGCAGGATGTCGAGAAGGCGCACAAGTTCGCGCTGGAGAAGTTCGCAGGCGACCTGCTGCCGGTGATCGACAGCCTCGAGCGCGGCCTGGAGCTGTCCAGCGCCGACGACGAGACCATCAAGCCGATGCGCGAAGGCATCGAGCTGACCCTGAAGATGTTCAGCGACACCCTGGCGCGTTACAACCTGCAGCCGATCGACCCGCACGGCGAGCCGTTCAACGCCGAGCACCACCAGGCCATGGCCATGCAGGAAAGCGCCGAGGTCGAGCCCAACAGCGTGCTCAAGGTGTTCCAGAAGGGCTACCTGCTCAATGGCCGTCTGCTGCGCCCCGCCATGGTGGTGGTCAGCAAGGCGCCGAGCGCGCCGCAACCTTCTATCGATGAAAAGGCTTGAAATCCTTCCGGGCATCCCCATCTAGGTGTCAAGCACTCACGTATTGCCGCAGTTGGCCTCAGCCGCCGCTGTAACCTAATTCAAGTTTCGGGAGAGTTTACATGGGCAAGATCATCGGTATCGACCTGGGGACCACCAACTCGTGTGTTTCCATCCTCGAAAACGGTAACGTCAAGGTCATCGAGAACGCCGAAGGCGCGCGTACCACGCCGTCCATCGTCGCCTACGCCAACGACGGCGAGATCCTGGTCGGCCAGTCCGCCAAGCGTCAGGCCGTGACCAACCCGCACAACACCCTGTTCGCGGTGAAGCGCCTGATCGGCCGTCGCTTCGAAGAAGACGTCGTGCAGAAAGACATCAAGCTGGTGCCGTACAAGATCGTCAAGGCGAACAACGGTGATGCCTGGGTCGAAGCCTCCGGCAAGGAAATGGCGCCGCCGCAGATCAGCGCCGAAGTCCTGAAGAAGATGAAGAAGACCGCCGAAGACTACCTCGGCGAAGCGGTGACCGAAGCGGTCATCACCGTACCGGCGTACTTCAACGACAGCCAGCGTCAGGCCACCAAGGACGCCGGCCGCATCGCCGGTCTGGACGTCAAGCGCATCATCAACGAACCGACCGCCGCGGCCCTGGCCTACGGCATGGACAAGGCCAAGGGCGACCACACCGTGATCGTCTATGACCTCGGTGGTGGTACCTTCGACGTCTCGGTCATCGAAATCGCCGAAGTCGACGGTGAGCACCAGTTCGAAGTACTGGCCACCAACGGCGACACCTTCCTGGGTGGCGAAGACTTCGACATGCGCCTGATCGACTACCTCGTCGACGAGTTCAAGAAAGAGTCCGGCATGGACCTGAAGAACGATCCACTGGCCCTGCAGCGTCTGAAAGAAGCTGCTGAAAAAGCCAAGATCGAGCTGTCCTCGGCCCAGTCGACCGACGTCAACCTGCCGTACATCACCGCTGATGCGACCGGTCCGAAGCACTTGAACGTCAAGATCTCCCGCGCCAAGCTGGAATCGCTGGTCGAAGACCTGGTCAAGCGTACCATCGAGCCTTGCCGCATCGCCCTGAAGGACGCCGGCATCGACGCCAGCAAGATCGACGACGTGATCCTGGTCGGTGGCCAGACCCGTATGCCGATGGTGCAGAAGGCCGTGGCCGACTTCTTCGGCAAGGAAGCGCGCAAGGACGTCAACCCCGACGAAGCCGTCGCCATGGGTGCTGCCATCCAGGGCGCCGTACTGGCCGGTGACGTGAAGGACGTGCTGCTGCTGGACGTCAGCCCGCTGACCCTGGGTATCGAAACCATGGGTGGCGTGATGACCGCGCTGATCGAGAAGAACACCACCATCCCGACCAAGAAGTCGCAGGTGTTCTCGACCGCCGACGACAACCAGAACGCCGTGACCATTCACGTGCTGCAGGGCGAGCGCAAGCAGGCGTCGCAGAACAAGTCCCTGGGCAAGTTCGACCTGGCCGACATCCCGCCAGCACCACGCGGCGTGCCACAGATCGAAGTGACCTTCGATATCGACGCCAACGGCATCCTGCACGTCGGTGCCAAGGACAAGGCCACCGGCAAGCAGCAGTCGATCGTCATCAAGGCCAACTCCGGTCTGTCGGACGACGAGATCGAGCGCATGGTGCGTGACGCCGAGGCCAACGCCGAGGAAGACCGCAAGTTCGAAGAGCTGGTCGCTGCCCGCAACCAGGGTGACGCGCTGGTCCACTCGACCCGCAAGATGGTCACCGACGCCGGCGACAAGGTGACGGCCGACGAGAAGTCCGCGATCGAAGCCGCCGTGGTTGCCCTGGAAGCCGCCCTGAAAGGCGACGACAAGGCTGCCATCGACGCCAAGGTCGAGGAGCTGTCCAAGGTCTCCGCGCCGGTCGCGCAGAAGATGTACGCCGAGCAAGGCGAGCAGGCGCAAGGCGGTGCCCAGCAGCAGGCTGAGCCCGAAGCGCGCAAGGACGACGTGGTCGACGCCGAGTTCGAAGAAGTGAAAGACAACAACAAGCAGTAATCCCTGCAAGTTGTCGGCCGGTTGATCGCCATGAGGCGATCAGCTGGTAGGATGTCGCCGCGCGGGGGCTTGCTCCCGCGTTGGCGTGTCTGGAACACGAGAATTTTTACGGCATCTGTCTGGGCGCTTCCGAGTGTGGCGGCAGGTGCTGTCGGCACGGCGCATGATGCGCAGAGGTTTGCCGAACGCCCTCAAGAGTGCAAATGACCTATGGCAAAGCGTGATTATTATGAGGTGCTGGGTGTCGAGCGCGGCGCCAGTGAAGCTGACCTCAAGAAGGCCTATCGCCGCCTGGCGATGAAGTACCACCCGGACCGTAACCCGGGTGACAAGGAGTCCGAGGACCAGTTCAAGGAGGCCAACGAGGCCTACGAGGTCCTGTCCGACGCCAGCAAACGTGCCGCTTACGACCAGTATGGCCACGCCGGCGTCGACCCGAGCATGGGTGGCGGCGGCGCCGGTTTCGGCGGCGCGAACTTCTCGGACATCTTCGGCGATGTCTTCAGCGACTTCTTCGGCGGTGGCCGGGGCGGCGGTCGCGGTGGCGCCCAGCGTGGCAGCGACCTGCGCTACACCCTCGAACTGAACCTGGAAGAAGCGGTGCGCGGCACCACGGTCAGCATCCGTGTGCCGACCCTGGTCAACTGCACCCCCTGCGATGGCACCGGGGCCAAGAAGGGCTCTTCGCCGATTTCCTGCCCGACCTGTGGCGGCATCGGTCAGGTGCGCATGCAGCAGGGGTTCTTCTCGGTGCAGCAGACCTGCCCGCGTTGCCACGGCCAGGGCAAGATCATCAGCGATCCGTGCACGGCCTGCCAGGGCGAAGGGCGCGTCGAAGAGTACAAGACGCTGTCGGTGAAAGTGCCGCCAGGGGTCGACACGGGCGATCGCATCCGTCTGTCCGGAGAAGGCGAAGCCGGTGCCCAGGGTGGCCCGACGGGCGACCTGTACGTGGTCATCAGCGTGCGTGAGCACTCGATCTTCCAGCGTGACGGCAAGCACCTGTACTGCGAAGTGCCGATCAGCTTCATCGAAGCGGCCCTGGGCGGTGAGCTTGAAGTGCCGACGCTCGATGGCCGGGTCAAGTTGAAGATCCCGGAAGGCACCCAGACCGGCAAGCAATTCCGTCTGCGCGGCAAGGGCGTGGCCCCCGTGCGTGGCGGTGCGCCGGGCGACCTGTTGTGCCGTGTGGCCGTGGAGACCCCGGTCAACCTCAGCCGTCGCCAGCGCGAGCTGCTCGAAGAGCTGCGCGATTCGCTGCAGGTCGACAGTTCTCACTCGCCCAAGGCCAGTGGCTGGTTCGACGGCGTGAAGCGCTTCTTCGGCGATCTCTGACAAGGAACACGACATGCGACGTATTGCGGTGATGGGCGCGGCAGGGCGGATGGGCAAGACGCTCATCGAGGCCGTGCAGCAGCAGGCGCCAAGCGCGGGTCTGACGGCAGCGGTCGACAAGCCCGACAGCTCGCTGGTCGGTGCCGATGCCGGCGAGCTCGCAGCACTGGGCCGGATCGGTGTGCCCCTGTGCGGTGACCTGGCCAAGGTGGCGGACGAATTCGATGTGCTCATCGACTTCACGCACCCGTCGGTGACCCTGAAGAACCTGGCGTTCTGCCGCAAGGCAGGCAAGGCCATGGTGATCGGCACCACGGGCTTCACCACCGACGAGAAGGCCTTGCTGGCCGAGGCGGGCAAGGAGATTCCGATCGTCTTCGCCGCCAACTTCAGCATCGGCGTCAACCTCTGCCTCAAGCTGCTGGACACGGCCGCGCGCGTGCTGGGTGACGAGGTGGACATCGAGATCCTCGAGGCGCACCACCGGCACAAGGTCGATGCGCCGTCCGGCACTGCGTTGCGCATGGGTGAAGTCGTGGCCCAGGCGCTGGGCCGTGACCTGGACGAAGTGGCCGTGTACGGTCGCGAAGGCCAGACCGGCGCGCGCGATCGCAAGACCATCGGCTTTGCCACCGTGCGTGCGGGCGATGTGGTCGGCGATCACACCGTGCTGTTCGCCGCCGAGGGCGAGCGCGTGGAGATCACCCACAAGGCCTCCAGCCGCATGACCTTCGCCAAGGGTGCGGTCCGTGCTGCGCTGTGGCTGGATGGGCGCGCGCCTGGGTTGTATGACATGCAGGACGTGCTGGACCTGCGTTGACCGAGGGCGGCAGGTGCCTGGGCCGAGAGGGGTGGGTGCTTGCTGTGTTTTTCGGCAGGGCGGTGCGTGTGTGGGCCATATCGGCGACGGTGTGGCGGGTTTACGGGTCCTGCGGACCCGATCGCGGCGCAGGGGCCGCTCCTACAGAGAGCTGCGATAGCCTGCCTCACCGCGGCGTGGCTACGGGTGTGGGAGCGGCCCCCGCCGGGGCGCCGGACCGGCCGCGATCGGGTCCGCAGGACCCGCAAAAGCCCGCAACTCTTCTCCAGGCCTGCCACACAAACAAGCCCCACGCCCCACCCATGTCGCCATCCCGTGTTTTTCAGGCACATATCCGGTAGACCCAAAACACTCATTCCTGTAAGCTACAGCTTTAGTGTGTCCACTAAAAGCGCGCAGATAATCAGCATATTAAAGCGGAGTGACGTGTCCATACGTCATTCCGCTTTTTTGCAACCTGCGATCGCCCTTTCAGGCTTGATTTACGGGAGGTCTTCTTGACTAAGCCAGCCATACTCGCCCTTGCCGATGGCAGCATTTTTCGCGGTGAAGCCATTGGAGCCGACGGGCAGACCGTTGGTGAGGTGGTGTTCAACACCGCAATGACCGGCTACCAGGAAATTCTCACGGACCCTTCCTACGCCCAGCAGATCGTCACCCTGACCTACCCTCACATCGGCAACACCGGCACCACGGCCGAAGACGCCGAGTCCGACCGCGTCTGGTCCGCCGGCCTGGTCATCCGTGACCTGCCGCTGCTGGCCAGCAACTGGCGCAACACCCAGTCGCTGTCCGATTACCTCAAGGCCAACAACGTCGTCGCCATCGCCGGCATCGACACCCGTCGCCTGACCCGCATCCTGCGTGAGAAGGGCGCCCAGAACGGTTGCATCCTGGCCGGTGACGACATCACCGAGGAAGCGGCGATCGCTGCGGCACGCGGTTTCCCGGGCCTGAAAGGCATGGACCTGGCCAAGGTCGTCAGCACCAAGGAGCGCTACGAGTGGCGCTCCGGTGTCTGGGACCTCAAGACCGACAGCCACCCGACCGTCGATGCCGCCGAACTGCCGCACCACGTCGTCGCCTTCGACTACGGCGTCAAGGTCAACATCCTGCGCATGATGGTCGACCGCGGTTGCCGCCTGACCGTCGTGCCGGCACAGACCCCGGCCAGCGAAGTGCTGGCGCTGAACCCCGACGGCGTGTTCCTCTCCAACGGCCCTGGCGATCCCGAGCCGTGCGATTACGCGATCCAGGCGATCAAGGACATCCTCGAAACCGACATCCCGGTCTTCGGCATCTGCCTGGGTCACCAGCTGCTGGCCCTGGCCTCCGGTGCCAAGACGGTGAAGATGGGCCACGGTCACCACGGCGCCAACCACCCGGTGCAGGACATCGACTCCGGCGTGGTGATGATCACCAGCCAGAACCACGGCTTCGCCGTCGACGAAGCGACCCTGCCGGGCAACGTGCGCGCCATCCACAAGTCGCTGTTCGACGGCACCCTGCAAGGCATCGAGCGTACCGACAAGAGCGCGTTCAGCTTCCAGGGCCACCCTGAGGCGAGCCCAGGGCCGACCGACGTCGCGCCGCTGTTCGACCGCTTCATCGATGCCATGGCCAAGCGCCGCTAAGCATCCTGCTCCAGGGCTCCCGGACCGGCACGCGCCGCGTCCGGACGCGCCCGACCAAGATCGTTCAAGACGGCTTGCCGACTGACCCGCGGATTTGAGTGACAACCATGCCAAAACGTACAGACATCAAAAGCATCCTGATTCTCGGCGCTGGCCCGATCGTGATCGGCCAGGCCTGCGAATTCGACTACTCCGGCGCCCAGGCCTGCAAGGCCCTGCGCGAGGAAGGGTTCCGCGTCATCCTGGTGAACTCCAACCCGGCCACCATCATGACCGACCCGTCGATGGCCGACGCCACCTACATCGAGCCGATCAAGTGGCAGTCGGTGGCCAAGATCATCGAGAAGGAGCGTCCTGACGCGCTGCTGCCGACCATGGGTGGCCAGACCGCCCTCAACTGCGCCCTGGACCTGGAGCGCCACGGCGTGCTCGAGCAGTTCGGCGTGGAAATGATCGGCGCCAACGCCGACACCATCGACAAGGCCGAAGACCGTTCACGCTTCGACAAGGCGATGAAGGACATCGGCCTGGAGTGCCCGCGTTCCGGCATCGCCCACAGCATGGACGAAGCCAACGCGGTGCTCGAGCGCCTGGGCTTCCCGTGCATCATCCGTCCGTCCTTCACCATGGGCGGCACCGGTGGTGGCATCGCCTACAACCGTGAAGAGTTCGAAGAGATCTGCGCCCGTGGTCTGGACCTGTCGCCGACCAAGGAACTGCTGATCGACGAATCGCTGATCGGCTGGAAGGAATACGAGATGGAGGTGGTCCGCGACAAGAAGGACAACTGCATCATCGTCTGCTCGATCGAGAACTTCGACCCGATGGGCGTGCACACCGGTGACTCCATCACCGTCGCCCCGGCCCAGACCTTGACCGACAAGGAATACCAGATCATGCGCAACGCCTCGCTGGCGGTGCTGCGTGAGATCGGTGTCGAGACCGGCGGCTCCAACGTGCAGTTCGGCATCTGCCCGGACACCGGCCGCATGGTCGTCATCGAGATGAACCCGCGCGTGTCGCGTTCGTCGGCGCTGGCCTCCAAGGCCACCGGCTTCCCGATCGCCAAGATCGCCGCCAAGCTGGCCGTCGGCTACACCCTCGACGAGCTGCAGAACGACATCACCGGCGGCCGCACTCCGGCCTCGTTCGAGCCGTCGATCGACTACGTCGTCACCAAGCTGCCACGCTTCGCCTTCGAGAAATTCCCCAAGGCCGACGCCCGCCTGACCACCCAGATGAAGTCCGTGGGTGAAGTCATGGCCATCGGCCGGACCTTCCAGGAGTCCCTGCAGAAAGCACTGCGCGGCCTGGAAGTCGGTGCCTGCGGCCTCGACCCGAAAGTCGACCTGGCCAGCCCGGAAGCTGCCAGCACCCTCAAGCGCGAGCTGACCGTGCCGGGCGCCGAGCGCATCTGGTACGTGGCCGACGCCTTCCGTGCCGGCATGACCCGCGACGAAATCTTCGCCCTGACCAGCATCGATCACTGGTTCCTGGTGCAGATCGAAGACCTGATCAAGGACGAGGACAAGGTCAAGACCCTGGGTCTGGCCGACATCGACGCCCACCTGATGCGTCGCCTCAAGCGCAAGGGCTTCTCCGACCAGCGCCTGGCGAAACTGCTCGGGATCACCGAGAAGAACCTGCGTCGCCATCGTCACAAGCTGGACGTCCTGCCGGTCTACAAGCGCGTCGACACCTGCGCCGCCGAGTTCGCCACCGACACCGCGTACCTGTACTCCACCTACGAGGAAGAGTGCGAGGCCAACCCGTCGACGCGCGACAAGATCATGATCCTCGGCGGTGGCCCCAACCGCATCGGCCAGGGCATCGAGTTCGACTACTGCTGCGTCCACGCGGCCCTGGCGTTGCGTGACGATGGTTACGAAACCATCATGGTCAACTGCAACCCGGAAACCGTGTCGACCGACTACGACACCTCCGACCGCCTGTACTTCGAGCCGTTGACCCTGGAAGACGTGCTGGAAGTCTGCCGCGTCGAAAAACCCAAGGGCGTCATCGTCCACTACGGTGGCCAGACCCCACTGAAACTGGCACGCGCCCTGGAAGAGGCCGGTGTACCGATCATCGGCACCAGCCCGGACGCCATCGACCGCGCCGAAGACCGCGAGCGCTTCCAGCAGATGGTGCAGCGCCTGAACCTGCTGCAGCCGCCGAACGCCACCGTGCGCAGCGAGGACGAAGCCATTCGTGCCGCCGGCGACATCGGCTACCCGCTGGTGGTGCGTCCTTCGTACGTGCTGGGCGGTCGCGCCATGGAGATCGTCTACGAGCTGGACGAGCTCAAGCGCTACCTGCGCGAAGCGGTGCAGGTTTCCAACGACAGCCCGGTCCTGCTCGACCACTTCCTCAACTGCGCCATCGAGATGGACGTGGACGCGGTCTGTGACGGCACCGACGTGGTGATCGGCGCGATCATGCAGCACATCGAACAGGCCGGCGTTCACTCCGGTGACTCGGCCTGCTCGCTGCCACCGTACTCGCTGAGCCAGGAGGTCCAGGACGAAGTCCGCGAGCAGGTGCGCAAGATGGCCCTGGAGCTGGGCGTGGTCGGCCTGATGAACGTGCAGCTGGCCCTGCAGGGCGACAAGATCTACGTGATCGAAGTCAACCCGCGCGCCTCGCGTACCGTGCCGTTCGTCTCCAAGTGCATCGGCACTTCGCTGGCGATGATCGCCGCGCGGGTCATGGCCGGCAAGACGCTCAAGGAGCTGGGCTTCACCGAAGAGATCATCCCGAACTTCTACAGCGTCAAGGAAGCCGTCTTCCCGTTCGCCAAGTTCCCGGGCGTGGACCCGATCCTCGGCCCAGAGATGAAATCCACCGGTGAAGTGATGGGCGTCGGCGACAGCTTCGGCGAAGCCTTCGCCAAGGCCCAGATGGGCGCCAGCGAAGTGCTGCCGACCGGTGGCACCGCCTTCATCAGCGTGCGTGACGACGACAAGCCGCAAGTCGCCGGCGTGGCCCGTGACCTGATCGGCCTGGGCTTCGAGATCGTGGCCACCGCCGGCACCGCCAAGGTGATCGAGCAGGCCGGTCTGAAGGTGCGCCGTGTCAACAAAGTGACCGAGGGTCGCCCGCACGTGGTCGACATGATCAAGAACGACGAAGTATCGTTGATCATCAACACTACCGAAGGCCGTCAGTCGATCGCTGACTCCTACTCGATCCGCCGCAACGCGCTGCAGCACAAGATCTACTGCACCACGACCATTGCCGCGGGTGAAGCCATCTGCGAAGCGTTGAAGTTCGGTCCGGAAAAGACCGTGCGTCGCTTGCAGGATCTGCACGCAGGACTCAAACCATGAGCATGACCAAGTACCCCATGACCGTTCAGGGCGCCCGCGCCCTGGAAGAGGAGCTGACCTTCCTGAGCAAGACCGAGCGCCCGCGCTTGAGTCAGGCGATCGGCGAAGCGCGCGAGCTGGGCGACCTGAAAGAAAACGCCGAATACCACGCCGCGCGTGAAGAGCAGGGCATGGTCGAGGCGCGTATCCGTGACATCGAAGGCCGCCTGCAGAACGCGGTGGTGATCGATGTCACCACCATCGCCCACACCGGCAAGGTCATCTTCGGCACCACCGTGGTGCTCGAGAACACCGAGACCGGCGATCAGGTGACCTACCAGATCGTCGGCGAGGACGAGGCCGACGTGAAGAAGGGCAAACTGTCCAGCAGCGCACCGATCGCCCGCGCCATCATTGGCAAGAGCGAAGGGGACGCAGCCGTCGTCAAGACGCCCAACGGCACGGTCGAGTACGAGATTGTCGAAGTCAAGCACATCTGACCGACGCCTGCGGGCGCCGTCCCTCGAGGGCATCCTCTGGCAGCTGGCCCAGGTTTTCTGGGTCGGCGGCCTGTGGGTGTTCCACGTCGGGCTGGTGCCGGCGCTGAAGGTCAGCGGCCTGGCGCCGTTGCTGGTGCAGGACGTCGCCGCGCAGATCGACCGCTGGCTGGTCGGCGTGGCGTGGCTCGGGCTGATGATCCAGCTGGCGGTGCTGGCGCGGGTCGACGGACTGCCGGCCTGGTGGCGTCAGTTCCGGGGGCAGATGCTGTTGCTGGGCTTCACTGCCTGCGTGGCGTACTACACGCTGCGCTACGGCATTGCCGTCGGTGAACGGTGGCAGATGATCTGCTTCCTGGCGCTGGGCTTTGCCGGCATCGTGCTGGTGGCCCAGCCCGTCCCCGTCAGGACGCGTACGCCGCGTCGCTGACGGGTGCCGCCGCTTACTTGTAGCGGTGGACGTTCGACAGCTGCTTGTTCGGCTGCGGGTTCTTGCGGTAGATCAGGGCTTTCTTGCCGATGGTCTGCACCAGCTCGGCGCGGCCGACCTTGCACAGTTCGGCGATGGCTGCGGCACGCTCTTCACGATCTTCCGAGCGGATCTCCACCTTGATCAGCTCGTGATCGGCCAGGGCGCGCTCCAATTCGGCCGCCACACCTTCGTTCACCCCATTGCCGGCGACGATCAGGACAGGCTTGAGGTCATGACCAATGGACTTGTACTGCTTCTTCTGCTCGTTATTGAGCGGCATAATCTGACCCTTTTCGTCTGATTCTGTAAAATTGACGGGCATTTTACCCGAGGGCCCGTGGCTCCGCCCAGTCAATCACGACGCATATCATCGAGGTGCCCCGTGGCGCAACGTTCCAAAAGCAGCCATAACTGGCTGAGAGAGCATTTCAACGACCCCTTCGTCAAACAGGCGCAGAAGGACGGCTACCGTTCGCGCGCCAGCTACAAGCTGCTGGAGATCCAGGAAAAGGACCGGCTAATCCGCCCTGGCATGAGCGTGATCGACCTGGGCGCCGCCCCGGGCGGGTGGTCGCAAGTGACCAGTCGTCTGATCGGTGGGCAGGGGCGTCTGATCGCGTCCGACATCCTCGAGATGGACAGCATCCCCGACGTGACCTTCATCCAGGGCGACTTCACCCAGGACGAGGTGCTCGAACGCATCCTGCAGGCGGTCGGCGATTCCCACGTGGACCTTGTGATTTCCGACATGGCCCCCAATATGAGTGGTACCCCCGAGGTCGACATGCCACGGGCGATGTTCCTGTGCGAGCTGGCGCTGGACCTGGCCAGCCGCGTGTTGAAACCTGGCGGCGATTTCCTGATCAAGATATTCCAGGGAGAGGGCTTCGATCAGTACCTCAAGGACGTGCGTGGCAGGTTCGACAAGGTGCAGATGCGCAAGCCGTCCTCGTCGCGGGACCGTTCCCGCGAGCAGTACCTGCTCGCCAGAGGTTGGAAGGGGTAGGGCGTGCCGCAGGGCAGGCGCTGCCAGGTCAAGTGATAGTTAATTCCAATCGGCGTTTTCTGACGGGCTTGTCGGATCTTCGTGTAGGCTAAGTTTCACAAAGGGTTACAGACGGCGCCTGCGGATGCGTAGGTAATGTAGTAAGTTACGCCGATGAATATCATGCGAGGCACGGCCGCGTCGTGCGCCGGACCTCAGAGGGTAGCTAATTGAACGACATGGCAAAGAACCTGATCCTGTGGTTGATCATCGCGGCGGTCCTCGTGACGGTGATGAACAACTTCTCCAGCCCGAACGAGCCGCAGACCCTCAACTACTCCGACTTCATCCAGCAAGTGAAGGAAGGCAAGGTCGAGCGCGTGACCGTCGACGGCGCCGTCATCACGGGCAAGCGCACCGATGGCGACAACTTCAAGACCGTTCGCCCGGCCATCGCCGACAACGGCCTGATCGGCGACCTGGTCGACAACCGTGTGGTGGTCGAAGGCAAGCAGCCCGAGCAGCAGAGCATCTGGACCCAGTTGCTGGTGGCCAGCTTCCCGATCCTGGTGATCATCGCGGTCTTCATGTTCTTCATGCGCCAGATGCAGGGCGGCGCTGGCGGCAAGGGTGGCCCGATGAGCTTCGGCAAGAGCAAGGCGCGCCTGCTCTCCGAAGATCAGGTCAAGACCACGTTGGCTGACGTCGCCGGTTGCGACGAGGCCAAGGAAGAAGTGGGCGAGCTGGTGGAGTTCCTGCGCGACCCGGGCAAGTTCCAGCGTCTGGGCGGTCGCATCCCCCGCGGTGTGCTGATGGTCGGCCCGCCCGGTACCGGCAAGACCTTGCTGGCCAAGGCCATCGCCGGTGAGGCGAAAGTGCCGTTCTTCACCATTTCCGGTTCCGACTTCGTCGAGATGTTCGTCGGTGTCGGCGCCAGCCGCGTGCGCGACATGTTCGAGCAGGCCAAGAAGCACGCACCGTGCATCATCTTCATCGACGAGATCGACGCTGTCGGCCGCCACCGTGGCGCCGGCATGGGTGGCGGTCACGACGAGCGCGAGCAGACCCTCAACCAGTTGCTGGTGGAGATGGACGGCTTTGAGATGAACGACGGCATCATCGTCATCGCCGCGACCAACCGCCCCGACGTGCTGGACCCTGCACTGCTGCGTCCCGGTCGCTTCGACCGTCAGGTCGTGGTCGGGCTGCCGGACATCCGTGGCCGCGAGCAGATCCTCAAGGTCCACATGCGCAAGGCGCCGATCGGCGACAACGTCAATGCGGCGGTCATCGCCCGTGGCACCCCCGGCTTCTCCGGTGCCGACCTTGCCAACCTGGTCAACGAGGCCGCCCTGTTCGCTGCCCGTTCCGGCAAGCGCACGATCGAGATGAAGGAATTCGAGCTGGCCAAGGACAAGATCATGATGGGCGCCGAGCGCAAGACCATGGTCATGTCCGAGAAGGAAAAGCAGAACACCGCCTACCACGAAGCCGGCCATGCCATCGTCGGCCGTGTGGTGCCCGAGCACGACCCGGTCTACAAGGTCTCCATCATTCCCCGTGGCCGTGCCCTGGGCGTGACCATGTTCCTGCCCGAGGAAGACCGCTACAGCCTGTCCAAGCGTGCCCTGATCAGCCAGATCTGCTCGCTGTACGGCGGCCGGATCGCCGAGGAAATGACCCTGGGCTTCGACGGTGTCACCACCGGCGCCTCCAACGACATCATGCGGGCCAGCCAGATCGCCCGGAACATGGTCACCAAGTGGGGTCTGTCCGAGAAGCTGGGCCCGCTGATGTACGCCGAGGAAGAAGGCGAAGTGTTCCTGGGTCGTGGTTCGTCGGGTCAGAACACCAGCGTCTCGGGTGAGACCGCCAAGCTGATCGACTCGGAAGTGCGCAGTATCATCGATCACTGCTACGACACAGCTCGCCAGATCCTCACGGAAAACCGCGACAAGCTCGATGCCATGGCCGAAGCGCTGATGAAGTACGAAACCATCGATGCCGACCAGATCGATGACATCATGGCCGGCCGTACCCCGCGCGAGCCGCGTGACTGGGACAACAACGGTGCCGGGCCGTCCGGTACGCCGGCCGCGCCGCAAGGCGACCGTCCCGAGTCCCCGATCGGTGGCCCCGCCGCTCAACACTAAGGGCGCCTATGAGCTCTCAGCAGTACCCCACCCGGTTGCCTTGCGGCAACCGGGTTCTTGATCTGTCCCAGACCCATGTCATGGGCATCCTCAACGTCACCCCTGATTCCTTTTCCGACGGTGGTCAGTTCGCGCGCCGCGACGCTGCGTTGCGCCATGCCGAAGCCATGGTGGCAGCCGGTGCGACGCTGATCGACGTGGGGGGCGAATCCACCCGGCCGGGTGCGCGTGCCGTGTCGGTGACCGAAGAGCTCGAGCGCGTGGCGCCGATGGTCGAAGCCATCGCGGCCCACCTGGACGTGATCGTCTCGGTCGATACCTCCACGCCTGCGGTCATGCGCGAAGCGGCACGCCTGGGCGCCGGCCTGATCAACGACGTGCGTGCGCTCGAGCGCGACGGCGCGCTGGATGCCGCCGCCGCCACCGGGCTGCCCGTGTGCCTGATGCACATGCGCGGCGAGCCCGGCACCATGCAGGACGACCCGCACTACGATGATGTGACCCAGGACGTGGCACGCTACCTTGAGTCGCGCATGGCCGCCTGTGCGGTGGCCGGTATCGACGCCAGCCGCATCGTGCTCGACCCGGGGTTCGGCTTCGCCAAGACCCTGGCCCACAACCTGAGCCTGTTCAAGCACCTCGAGGCGTTGCATCGCCTGGGGCGTCCGCTGCTGGTCGGCGTCTCGCGCAAGAGCATGATCGGCCTGACCCTGGAACGATCGGTCGATGAACGACTCTATGGCAGCCTGGCGTTGGCTGCCTTGGCGATGGCCAAGGGCGCGCGTATCCTTCGTGTCCATGATGTGCACGAGACCGTCGATGTGGTGCGCATGATCGCTGCAGTGCAGAACGCCGAATAAGAGAACCCTGGAGCCTCGTCATGAGCAGAAAATACTTTGGTACCGACGGCATCCGTGGCCGTGTCGGTGAATACCCGATCACCCCCGACTTCATGCTCAAGCTCGGCTGGGCGGCAGGCATGGCCTTCCGCAAGCAGGGCAACTGCCGCGTGCTGGTCGGCAAGGACACGCGCATCTCCGGCTACATGTTCGAGTCGGCCCTCGAGGCCGGGCTTTCCGCGGCCGGCGCGGACGTGATGCTGCTGGGGCCGATGCCCACGCCGGCCATCGCCTACCTGACGCGCACCTTCCACGCCGAAGCCGGCATCGTCATCAGTGCCTCGCACAACCCGCACGACGACAATGGCATCAAGTTCTTCTCGGGCCAGGGCGTCAAGCTGCCCGACGACATCGAGCTGATGATCGAGGAGTTGCTCGACCAGCCGATGACCGTGGTCGAGTCGAGCAAGCTGGGCAAGGTCTCGCGGATCAACGACGCGGCCGGCCGCTACATCGAGTTCTGCAAGAGCAGCGTGCCGAGCAGCACCGATTTCGCCGGGCTCAAGCTGGTGGTCGACTGCGCCCATGGCGCGACCTACAAGGTGGCACCGAGCGTGTTCCGCGAGCTGGGTGCCGATGTCACCGTGCTGCATGCCCAGCCCGATGGGCTGAACATCAACGAAGGCTGTGGCTCGACGCACATCGAATCGCTGCAGGCCGCCGTGCTGGTCGGGCATGCCGACCTGGGCATCGCGTTCGACGGTGACGGCGACCGCGTGCTGATGGTCGACCACACCGGTGCGATCGTCGATGGCGACGAACTGCTGTTCATCATCGCCCGCGACCTGCAGGAGCGCGGCAAGCTGCAAGGCGGCGTGGTCGGGACCTTGATGAGCAACCTCGGGCTGGAGCTGGCCCTGGGCGAGCTGGGCATTCCCTTCGCACGGGCCAAGGTCGGCGACCGTTACGTGATGGCCGAGCTGCAAGAGCGCGACTGGCAGCTCGGCGGCGAGAACTCCGGGCACGTGGTGTGCTGCAACCACACCACCACGGGGGATGCGATCATCGCCGCCCTGCAGGTGCTGATGGCGCTCAAGCGCCGCGGCGAAACGCTGGCCCAGGCCCGCCAGGCACTGCGCAAGTGCCCGCAGGTGCTGATCAACGTGCGCTTCTCCGGCAGCGACGTCGATCCCCTGGAGCACCCGGAGGTCAAGCAGGCCAGCGCCCAGGCGACCGAGGCCATGGCCGGCCGTGGTCGCGTGCTGCTGCGCAAGTCGGGTACCGAGCCGCTGGTGCGGGTGATGGTCGAGGGCGACGACGAAGGTCAGGTCCGCAAGCACGCCGAATCGTTGGCCAGACTGGTCACCGAGGTATGTGCGTGAAAGAGGCATGAAAGAGGCTTGCCAGCGCGGATTCGTTTGGATAAGATCTGCGCCCACTTTGATCGACGAGGTAAAGCATGCGTCGCCCCATGGTAGCTGGTAACTGGAAAATGCACGGTACCCGCGCCAGCGTCGCTGAGCTTGTCTCCGGCCTAAGCAGGCTGGTCCTTCCGGGCAACATCGAAGTGGCGGTATTCCCCCCTGAGCTGTTCATCCATCGCGTTGTCGAAGGTATGAAGGATACGGGGATACGCGTAGGGTCACAGAATTCTGCGGTACAACCTGGGCAAGGCGCGTTGACGGGTGAAATATCACCGGCTCAACTGGTCGATGCAGGTTGCACGCTTGTCCTGATCGGGCATTCCGAGCGACGCCAGTTGATAGGCGAAGATGACGAAGTGCTCAATCGCAAGTTTGCAGCCGCCCAGGAAAGTGGTTTGAAGCCAGTGCTGTGTATTGGGGAAACCCTTGAGGAGCGCGAGGCAGGCCAGACGCTGGAAGTGGTCGGGCGTCAGTTGAGCAGCATCATCGATGCATTGGGTGTGACGGCCTTTGCCAATGCGGTCATTGCCTACGAGCCTGTTTGGGCCATCGGTACAGGGCTGACGGCGACGCCTCAGCAGGCCCAGGATGTGCACGCCGCGATCCGAAGCCAGCTGGCGGCAAAGGATGCCGAGGTAGCCGCCAACGTACAGATCCTGTACGGCGGCAGCGTCAAGGCAGCCAATGCGGTTGAGTTGTTCGGCATGCCGGATATCGATGGGGGGCTCATTGGTGGAGCGTCCCTGAACGCAGACGAATTCGGTGCAATTTGTCGCGCCGCAGGAAACTGAACAAATGCTGGAAACAGTCGTAGTCGTTTTTCATCTGTTGGGTGCCATCGGGGTTATTGCGCTGGTGTTGCTGCAACAGGGTAAAGGTGCGGAAGCCGGTGCCTCGTTTGGTGCAGGTGCTTCGAATACCGTCTTCGGTAGTCAGGGCTCCGCAACGTTCCTGAGTAAGATCACTGCTATACTTGCTGCCTCTTTCTTTTTGACGGCACTTGGGTTAGGATACTTCGCAAAGCAGAAAGCACATGAGCTTTCTCAAGCCGGTCTCCCAGATCCAGCGGTCATGGAAGTCCAGCAGCAACAAAAACCGGTATTGAATGATGATGTACCGGTGCTCCAAGAACAGAAGAGCGCAACAACCCCTCAAGCGGGTGATGTACCTCCTCCGGCTGAAGAGCAGAAGTAACAGGTTTCATGTAGTATTGCCGAGGTGGTGGAATTGGTAGACACGCAACCTTGAGGTGGTTGTGCCCATAGGGTGTAGGGGTTCGAGTCCCCTTCTCGGTACCAATTGAAGCATGAGAGCCCGCTGTTGCGGGCTTTCTTGCAGGTGGAGGTCAGATTGACCCCTTCGCGGGTTCGGTCTTATACTTTCGCTCCAGCGTTGACGCGGGGTGGAGCAGTCTGGTAGCTCGTCGGGCTCATAACCCGAAGGTCGTTGGTTCAAATCCAGCCCCCGCAACCAATGTCAGCGGAGCCCCTTCACAGGGGCTTTTTGTTAGCTGAACAGTCTTAGCGCCGTTGTCCGACGGCGTATCAGGGATGGGCGCTTCGCCCATTTTTTATTTGCACAGCATGCACGAGGGGGTTCAGGTGTCGAGCAAGCTAGAACAGTTGCAGGCCTTGTTGGCCCCGGTTGTCGAGGGTCTGGGCTACCAATGCTGGGGGATCGAATTCATCTCCCAAGGCAAGCATTCGGTCCTGCGTATCTACATCGACAAAGAGGGCGGCATCCTGGTGGACGACTGCGAAGCGGTCAGCCGTCAGGCCAGTGGCGTACTGGATGTAGAAGATCCAATCAGCTCCGAATATACCCTCGAAGTGTCTTCTCCCGGCATGGATCGACCATTGTTCACGCTTGAACAGTTCGCACTGCATGCCGGCGAACAAGTGAAGATCAAACTGCGTACGCCGTTCGAAGGGCGGCGTAACTTCCAAGGCCTTCTCCGCGGTGTGGAGGAGCAGGACGTGGTGGTTCAGGTAGACACCCACGAGTTCCTGTTGCCGATCGATTCGATCGACAAGGCCAATATCATTCCCAGTTTTGACTGAGACGTGCCTGGCCCGGCGGAGATTCCGGGTCTGAAGGCTTGCGCAAGGCGAGGCGTACGATGAGCAAAGAAGTACTGCTGGTTGTTGAATCGGTATCCAACGAAAAGGGCGTTCCGCCCGGCGTCATTTTCGAGGCGCTGGAAGTGGCCCTGGCCACCGCGACCAAGAAGCGTTTTGAAGACGAAGTCGACCTGCGTGTGGAAATCAACCGCCACACCGGTAGCTACGAAACCTTCCGTCGCTGGACCGTGGTCGAGGAAGACGACCTGGACGATCCGGCCATTGAAGTCTGGCCGAGCAAGATTCAGGAGAGTCATCCCGAAGCCAAGGTCGGTGACGTGATCGAAGAAAAGATCGAGTCCATCGAGTTCGGTCGCATCGCCGCCCAGACCGCCAAGCAGGTCATCGTACAGAAGGTCCGTGAGGCCGAGCGTGCGCAGATCGTCGACGCCTACCGCGAGCGCGTCGGTGAAATCATCTCGGGTACGGTCAAGAAAGTCACCCGCGACAACGTCATCGTCGACCTGGGCAACAATGCCGAGGCGCTGCTGGCGCGCGAAGACATCATCGCTCGCGAAACCTTCCGGGTCGGCGTGCGCCTGCGTGCGCTGCTCAAGGAAATCCGTACCGAAAACCGTGGTCCGCAGCTGATCCTGTCGCGTACCGCCCCACAGATGCTGATCGAGCTGTTCCGGATCGAAGTCCCGGAAATCGCCGAGGGTCTGATCGAAGTGATGGCTGCGTCCCGTGATCCGGGTTCGCGCGCCAAGATCGCAGTGCGCTCGAAGGATAAGCGCATCGACCCGCAAGGTGCCTGCATCGGCATGCGTGGCTCGCGCGTCCAGGCCGTTTCCGGCGAACTGGGTGGCGAGCGCGTGGATATCGTCCTCTGGGACGAGAACCCGGCACAATTCGTCATCAACGCCATGTCGCCCGCTGAAGTCGCAGCCATCATCGTCGACGAGGATGCCCATGCCATGGACATCGCCGTGGCCGAGGACAACCTCGCTCAGGCGATCGGTCGTGGCGGTCAGAACGTTCGCCTGGCCAGCCAGCTGAGCGGCTGGACCTTGAACGTGATGACCGAGAAGGACATCCAGGCCAAGCAGCAAGCCGAGACCGGCGACATCCTGCGCAACTTCATCGAAGAGCTGGAAGTCGATGAAGAGTTGGCGCAGGTGTTGGTCGACGAAGGCTTCACCAGCCTGGAAGAAATTGCCTACGTACCGTTGGAAGAAATGCTCAACATCGACGGCTTTGACGAAGACATCGTCAACGAGCTTCGCGCTCGTGCCAAGGATCGTTTGTTGACCAAGGCCATCGCTACCGAGGAAAAACTGGCAGACGCTCACCCGGCCGAAGACTTGCTCTCCCTCGAGGGCATGGACGACGACCTGGCAGCGGAACTGGCGGTGCGCGGCGTGGTTAACCGCGAAGACCTGGCCGAGCAGTCGATTGACGACCTGCTCGACATCGACGGCATCGACCAAGAGCGTGCCGGCAAGTTGATCATGGCCGCCCGAGCCCACTGGTTCGAGTAATTAGGCGCGGCCTGAGGAGAGAAGTGCATGACGCAAGTCACGGTGAAAGAACTGGCCCGAGAGGTCGAAGCACCGGTAGAGCGCCTGCTGCAGCAGATGCGTGAGGCAGGTCTGCCGCACACCGACGCCGGTCAGGTAGTGACCGACAATGAAAAGCAGGTTCTGCTGAACCACCTGAAAAGTGGCCACAAGGCCAAGGCGGAAGAGCCGCGCAAGATCACCTTGCAGCGCAAGACCACCAGCACCCTGCGTGTCGCCGGTAGCAAGAGCATCAGCGTAGAAGTACGCAAGAAGAAAGTATTCGTCCAGCGCAGCCAGGAAGAGATCCAGGCGGAGCAGAAGCGCGAGCTCGAAGAGCGTCGTGCCGCCGAAGAAGCCGCGCGCACCAAGGCCAACGCCGATTCCCGTCAGCGCATCGAGGAGCAATCCCGTCGCGACCCGGCTGCAGCGCCCAAGGCTGCGCCAGCGGCTGCACCGGCACCGGCTCCGGCCGCTGCTGCTGCCCCCGTGGCGAACGCGCCGACGTCCGAAGACGCCGCTGCGCGCGCTGCCGAGCGCAAGAAGGACGACGCCCGTCGTGGCGAGCGTGCCCGTGAGGACGATCGTCGTGGCGAGCGCCGCAACGAAGCGCCGCGCGTGTCGGTGAAGGTCAAGGTCAAAGAGAAAGAGAAGGCTCCGACGCCGCGCGCTGCGCCGCGCACCACCGAAGAAGAGAGCGATGGTTTCCGTCGCGGTCGCGGTGGCAAGGGCAAGCTCAAGAAGCGCAACCAGCACGGCTTCCAGAGCCCGACCGGTCCGATCGTCCGCGACGTCACCCTCGGCGAGACCATCACCGTCTCCGAGCTGGCACAGCAGATGGCGGTCAAGGGCGCTGAAGTCGTCAAGTTCATGTTCAAACTGGGCACGCCCGTCACCATCAACCAGGTGCTGGACCGTGAAACCGCGCAGCTGGTCGCCGAAGAGCTGGGCCACAAGGTCAAGCTGGTCAGCGACACCGCGCTGGAAGACTCCCTGGCCGAATCGCTGAAGTTCGAAGGCGAGACCGAATCGCGTGCACCGGTGGTGACCGTGATGGGTCACGTCGACCACGGCAAGACCTCGCTGCTCGACTACATCCGTCGTGCCAAGGTTGCCGCAGGCGAGGCCGGTGGCATCACCCAGCACATCGGTGCCTACCACGTGGAAACCGACCGCGGCATGGTCACCTTCCTCGATACCCCAGGCCACGCCGCGTTCACCGCGATGCGTGCCCGGGGTGCCAAGGCCACCGACATCGTCATCCTGGTGGTGGCAGCGGACGACGGCGTCATGCCGCAGACCCGCGAAGCCGTCCAGCATGCCAAGGCAGCGGGCGTCCCGCTGGTCGTGGCGGTGAACAAGATCGACAAGCCAGGTGCGGACCTCGACCGTATCCGCAACGAGCTGTCCGTCGAAGGCGTGACGTCCGAGGACTGGGGTGGTGACACGCCGTTCGTGAAGGTCTCGGCGAAGATGGGTACCGGTGTCGACGAACTGCTCGAAGCCGTCCTGCTGCAGGCCGAGATTCTCGAGCTGAGCGCCACGCCGACTGCGCCAGGTCGTGGCGTCGTGGTCGAATCGCGCCTCGACAAGGGCCGCGGTCCGGTGGCGACCATCCTGGTCCAGGACGGTACGCTGCGTCAGGGCGACATGGTCCTGTGCGGCTCCAACTACGGCCGCGTTCGCGCCATGCTCGACGAGAACGGCAAGCCTGTGAAGGAAGCCGGCCCGTCGATCCCGGTCGAGATCCTCGGCCTGGACGGCACGCCGGAAGCCGGTGACGAGCTGTCCGTGGTCGCCGACGAGAAGAAAGCCCGTGAAGTGGCGATGTTCCGTCAAGGCAAGTACCGCGAGGTCAAGCTGGCCCGTGCTCACGCCGGCAAGCTGGAAAACATCTTCGAGACCATGGGTCAGGAAGAGAAGAAGACCCTCAACATCGTGCTCAAGACCGATGTGCGCGGCTCTCTGGAAGCGCTGCAAGGCTCGCTCGGCGGGTTGGGCAACGACGAAGTCCAGGTGCGTGTGGTCGGTGGCGGTGTCGGTGGTATCACCGAGAGCGACGCCAACCTGGCGCTGGCGTCCAACGCGGTGCTGTTCGGCTTCAACGTGCGTGCCGATGCCGGTGCGCGCAAGATCGTCGAGCAGGAAGGTCTGGATATGCGTTACTACAACGTGATCTACGACATCATCGAAGACGTCAAGAAGGCCCTGACCGGCATGCTCGGCAGCGATGTTCGCGAGAACATCCTGGGTGTCGCCGAAGTGCGTGACGTGTTCCGTTCGCCGAAGTTCGGCGCCATCGCTGGCTGCATGGTCATCGAAGGCACCGTCTACCGCAACCGTCCGATCCGCGTACTGCGCGAGGACGTGGTGATCTTCGAAGGCGAGCTGGAATCGCTGCGTCGCTTCAAGGACGACGCTGCCGAAGTCCGTTCGGGCATGGAGTGCGGCATCGGCGTCAAGAGCTACAACGACGTCAAGGTCGGCGACAAGATCGAAGTCTTCGAGAAGGTCCAGGTGGCACGTACGCTCTAAGCGAAGTGCCAGGGAATGCGAGCGGTCATCCTGCGGGGTGGTCCGATCGCGTTCTGAAACAGCGCCCGGTCAGGCATTTGCCTGGTCGGGCGTTTGCCGCTTTAGTGACAGGTAACAACGATGGCAAAAGAATACAGCCGTACCCAACGTATCGGCGATCAGATGCAGCGCGAACTGGCTGACCTGATTCGTCGCGAGGTCAAGGATCCCCGTGTCGGCCTGGTGACCATCACCGCCGTCGACGTCAGCCGTGACCTGGGCCATGCCAAGGTGTTCATCACCGTCATGGGTGCCGACGGTTCCGATACCGTGGCACAGACCCTCAAGGCGCTCAACAGCGCCGCCAGCTTCCTGCGCCTGCACCTGGGCCGCGCGATGAACCTGCGCAGTGTCCCGCAGTTGCACTTCCACTTCGACGAGAGCATCGGCCGGGGTGCCCACCTGTCGGCGCTGATCGAGCGCGCGGTGGCCGAAGACCGTCAGCACCAGGATGCCGACAAGCCGGACGCCGAGGAGTAAGCGGTGGCCCAGGTCAAACGTATCCGCCGCAACGTCAGCGGCATCATCCTGCTCGACAAGCCACTGGGCTTCACGTCCAATGCGGCCTTGCAGAAGGTGCGCTGGTTGCTCAACGCCGAGAAGGCCGGCCACACCGGCAGCCTCGATCCGCTGGCCACCGGCGTGTTGCCGCTGTGCTTTGGTGAAGCGACCAAGTTCTCCCAGTACCTGCTCGATTCCGACAAGGGCTACGAGACGGTCATGCAACTGGGCCAGACCACCAACACCGCCGATGCCGAAGGCGAGGTGCTGCGCACCCGCGAGGTGACCGCCGGTCGGCCCGAGATCGAAGCGGCCCTGCCGCAGTTTCGTGGCCCGATCAGCCAGATCCCGCCGATGTACTCGGCGCTCAAGCGCGATGGCCAGCCGTTGTATAAACTGGCACGTGCAGGAGAGGTAGTGGAGCGCGAGGCGCGTTCTGTTACTATTAACCACCTGGAACTGCTCGACGTCGACGGCACACGTGCCAGACTGTCGGTCGGCTGCAGCAAAGGCACCTACATCCGCACACTGGTCGAGGACATCGGCGAAGTGCTCGGTTGCGGCGCCTACGTCGCCGAGTTGCGGCGTACGCAGGCCGGTCCGTTCGACCTGGCCCGTACGGTGACGCTCGAGGCACTCGAACAGGCCCATGCCGAAGGTGGACACGAAGCGCTCGATCGCTTCCTGCTCCCTGCCGACAGCGGTTTGCTCGACTGGCCGCTGGTGCAGTTGTCGGAGCACAGTGCGTTCTACTGGCTGCACGGTCAGCCCGTGAGGGCACCGGAAGCACCGGCCTTTGGCATGGTGCGCGTACAGGATCACGATGGTCGCTTCATCGGTATCGGTGAAGTGAGCGAAGACGGGCGCATCGCGCCACGTCGCTTGATTCGATCGGAATGATCGAAGCCACAGGCAGCGGCTCAGGCCAACGCCCGTGGATCGAGGATGGCTGTCAATAGGCACGGTCACGCCTCTTACATTAATACAGGGCTCCGTCCCTGGCCTATTGGACCCCGCGTGCGGGATCCGTTTATCAGGAGAAGCCACATGGCCCTCAGCGTCGAAGAAAAAGCTCAGATCGTTGCAGACTATCAGCAAGCCGCCGGCGACACCGGTAGCCCGGAAGTTCAGGTTGCCCTGCTGACCTTCAACATCAACAAGCTTCAAGGCCACTTCAAGGCCAACGAGAAAGACCACCACTCGCGTCGTGGCCTGATCCGCATGGTTAACCAGCGTCGCAAGCTGCTGGACTACCTGAAGGGCAAGGACACCACCCGTTACAGCGCCCTGATCGGTCGCCTGGGCCTGCGTCGCTAATAGCGGCTCGGCCACGTGGTGTACATGGCGTGTTGCGGTCTTGAGCATCGCTGCCTGGCAGCGGTGCACGAGAACAGGTCATGTTCGTCGAAGAGGTTGGCGGTCTGGTCTGGCCGAGCGATGTTTCGCTCGGTTGGCCAGGCTTCCAACCTTTTGTTTTATCTGGACGGTCGACGGGGCCGATTCCCTGCACTGCCCAAGCATTCGCAAGACACCAGTTTCCCCCAGAGCCATTGAAGAAGGTAGAAACCGTGAACCCGGTCATCAAGACATTCCAGTTCGGTCAATCGACCGTTACGCTCGAAACGGGCCGTATCGCCCGCCAGGCCTCCGGCGCCGTGCTGGTCACCGTCGATAACGACGTGACCGTGCTGGTTACCGTGGTCGGTGCCAAGCAGGCCGACCCGAGCAAGAGCTTCTTCCCGCTGTCCGTGCACTACCAGGAAAAGACCTACGCCGCCGGCAAGATCCCAGGTGGTTTCTTCAAGCGTGAAGGCCGTCCTTCCGAGAAAGAGACCCTGACCTCGCGCCTGATCGACCGTCCGATCCGTCCGCTGTTCCCCGAAGGGTTCATGAACGAAGTGCAGGTCGTCTGCACCGTGGTCTCCACCAGCAAGAAGACCGATCCGGACATCGCCGCGATGATCGGTACGTCCGCTGCCCTGGCCATCTCCGGCATTCCGTTCGAAGGCCCGATCGGCGCTGCCCGCGTCGCCTTCCACGAGAGCACCGGCTACCTGCTGAACCCGACCTACGAGCAACTGGCCGCCTCCAGCCTCGACATGGTCGTTGCCGGTACCGAGTCTGCCGTGCTGATGGTCGAATCCGAAGCCAAGGAACTGACCGAAGACCAGATGCTGGGCGCCGTGCTGTTCGCCCACGACGAACTCCAGGCCGTCATCAAGGCCGTCAAGGAGCTGGCTGCCGAAGCCGCCAAGCCAACCTGGGAATGGCAGCCTGCCGCCGCCAACACCGCGCTGCTCGATGCCGTGCGTGGCGAGTTCGGCGCAGCCATCTCCGAGGCCTACACCATTACCCTGAAAGCCGATCGCTACGCCCGTCTGGGCGAGCTGCGCGACCAGGTCGTGGCCCGCTTCACCAACGAAGAGACCGGCCCGAGCGCAGGCGCGGTCAAGGACATCTTCGGCGAGCTGGAATACCGTACCGTCCGCGAGAACATCGTCAACGGCAAGCCGCGTATCGACGGCCGTGACACCCGCACCGTGCGTCCGCTGAACATCGAGGTCGGGGTCCTGCCCAAGACCCACGGTTCGGCCCTGTTCACCCGTGGCGAAACCCAGGCCCTGGTCGTCGCGACCCTGGGTACTGCCCGTGACGCCCAGTTGCTGGACACCCTCGAAGGCGAGAAGCGCGATGCCTTCATGCTGCACTACAACTTCCCGCCGTTCTCGGTCGGTGAGTGCGGTCGCATGGGCGGCGCCGGTCGTCGTGAAATCGGCCACGGCCGTCTGGCCCGTCGTGGCGTTCAGGCCATGCTGCCGAGCGACAGCGAATTCCCGTACACCATCCGTGTGGTGTCGGAAATCACCGAGTCCAACGGCTCCAGCTCCATGGCGTCGGTCTGCGGTGCTTCGCTGGCCCTGATGGATGCGGGCGTACCGATGAAGGCGCCGGTGGCCGGCATCGCCATGGGCCTGGTCAAGGAAGGCGACAAGTTCGCGGTCCTGACCGACATCCTGGGTGACGAAGACCACCTGGGCGACATGGACTTCAAGGTCGCCGGTACCGCCAAGGGCGTCACCGCGCTGCAGATGGACATCAAGATCAACGGCATCACCGAAGAGATCATGGAGATCGCCCTGGGCCAGGCCTTGGAAGCGCGCCTGAACATCCTCGGCCAGATGAACCAGATCATCGCCCAGTCGCGTACCGAGCTGTCGGCCAACGCACCGACCATGATCGCGATGAAGATCGACACCGACAAGATCCGTGACGTCATCGGCAAGGGCGGCGCGACCATCCGCGCCATCTGTGAAGAGACCAAGGCGTCGATCGATATCGAAGACGACGGCTCGATCAAGATCTTCGGCGAAAGCAAGGAAGCGGCCGAGGCCGCGCGTCAGCGCGTGCTGAGCATCACCGCCGAAGCCGAGATCGGCAAGATCTACGTCGGCAAGGTCGAGCGCATCGTCGACTTCGGCGCCTTCGTCAACATCCTGCCGGGCAAGGACGGTCTGGTGCACATCTCCATGCTCAGCAACGAGCGCGTGGAGAAGGTCACCGACATCCTCAAGGAAGGTCAGGAAGTCGAAGTGCTGGTACTGGACGTGGACAACCGCGGCCGTATCAAGCTGTCGATCAAGGACGTCGCAGCTGCCAAGGCATCGGGCGTCTAAGCACGACACCGCTTCAGAAAAGGGCCCTTCGGGGCCCTTTTTCATGTCGGAGGGTGCACGGGCTTGCGGCGAGCTTGCATCTTGCCTGCAAAAAAACGCCGCAGTATGCATTTTGCACGACGTTATAAGGCTGTCCTTTATTTAACCTATTGATTCATAAGAAGTTTATTGTCGATTGAACCTGGCATCGCTTGTGCACTCTGATAAGTACTGAAGCCGTAAAGACTGGCTCAGCCCTATCGAAGACCAGGAGTGTTCCGTATGAAGAAGTTCGCCATTGCTGCCGCTACTGCTACCGCTCTGACGCTGACCATGGCCAACGCCGCTTTCGCTCAGCAGTCTGCACAGGCACCTATGACGCTGGCGGCCAACACGACTACCCAAGAAGTCAAACAAGACACCTCTGACACCTGGATCACCACCAAGGTCAAAGCTGACCTGCTGACCGAGAAAGGCATTCCAGGCAGCGACATCAAAGTCGAAACCAACAAAGGCGTGGTTTCCCTGTCCTCCGACGTGAAAGTCAGCGAGTCGCAGAAAGAAGTCGCCGTCTCGATCGCCAAGAAGATCAAAGGCGTCCAAGCCGTTTCGGCTGACGGCCTGAAAGCCGAATAAGCGCCCAGCGAGTGGCCAGACGGATCTGGCCAACGTTGATCAAGACCCCCGGCAGCGATGCCGGGGGTTTTTCGTTTGCGCTGTCACTCGGCGTCGAGGTGCAGCGGCGTGACGATCCGGCCATCGGGGCGTGCACTGCCCAGGGTCGTGTCGATGAAATACACGCGTTCGTCCCCGACCTTGCCATGCCCGACCAGGTAATCCTTGATGCTGCTTGCGCGGTCCTGCCCGAGCAGCCTCAGCAAGGTCGTGCTCTGCGTCCACGACGCGAGGAGGGCATCGCGCAACCTGGCCGCACGTTGCGCGGGAGCGAGGCGCTCCCATTCGGCAGGCGGCGGCTGCTTGAGGCGGGTGCGATAGATGCCCTCGAGCAGGGCAGGCTTGTCTTCGTCGCTGACCTGCAGCTGGGAGGCATCCGCGGGCACCTTGTCGCCGCGCCGCTGGAGAACCTTGTACCACGCGTTCTGGTACTCGCGCTCCAGGCGCTGCTGGGCGATCAGCGGGCCGTCGCTGGCCTGTGCGCTGGTGCCTTCGATTTCCAGGCGCAGCGTGGGCCGTTTGGCCAGGGCCTGGGCGAGGGTGTCCAGGGCAGCCCGTGCCGCATCGTCCAGGTCGCTCGACCCTGGCGTGAAGCTCACCGTGCTCAAGTCCTCGGCATCGCCGCCGGCGACCAGGCCACCGATGAAGCGGAACGGTGATTGAACGGCGCGCAGGGCCAGGTTGCGCAGGGTCTGCCAGACGATCGGCATGACCTGGAACTGTGGGTTGCGCAGGTCGCCCGAGACCGGCAAGGACAACGAGATGGTGCCCTTGCTGTCCTTGAGCAACGCCACCGCCAGGCGGATCGGCAGGTCGAGCGCATCGGGGCTGTCGACCCGCTCGCCCAATTGCAGTTGTTCGACGACCACTTCGTTCTCGGCCACGAGCCGACCCTGGGTGATCACGTAGTGCAGGTCCAGGTTGAGCCGGCCTTTGCGGATACGGTAACCGGCGAACTTGCCGGCATACGGCGTCAGGGTGGTCAGCTCGACGCGTCTGAAGCCGGCGGCGATGTCCAGGCTGGCCATGGGGTCGAACGGGTTGAGCTTGCCGTTGATGGCCACCGGCGCGTAGCGGTCGACCTTGCCCTCGATGTCGATCCTGGCCGGCTCGGCGCGGCGGTTGTCGATCGTGCCGATGGTGCCGTGAAGCTGCTGCACGGCCGTGGCGAAGAACGGCGTGAGGGTGAAGTCGGCGAAGTTCGCCGCACCGTCCTTGATCAGCGTCCGGCCGATATGAATGCCCAGGGCTGGTTCGGACGGCGCGCTGGCACGCGCCTGCTGACGCTGGGCCTTTTCGGACGGCGTCTCGATGAGCAGGTCATCGATGTTGGTGCTGCGGTCTTCGTTGATCATGAAGCGCGCATAGGGCTGGTCCAGTGTTGCCGTGTCGATCGTCAACGCATCGCCATGCACGTACGACAACCCCTGGAGGGTCAGGCGCTGCCATTTCAGCAGGTCGCGGTCCTTGAGGGTGTCGAGGGTGTGCAGCTGGTTCACCTGGGCCTTGCCGGTCACGGTGAACGCCAGGGGCTCCACGCGCTCGAGATTCACCTTCAGGTCGCTGTCGAGCCTGCCACTGCGCAGTTCGAGGCGGATGTGCGGCGTGATGTAGGCCTGGGCGATGCGCAGGTCGAGGTCGCGGGTGACCACGTCGAGCTGGGCGCTGACCGGCGCGAGATTGACCTGTCCTTTTGCCTGAAGCCGACCCTCTTTGCCCACGCCCGTGTCGAGCATGAGGGTGAAGGGGGTCTTGTTCAGGCTGTCGAAGCGCTTCACGTCCAGGTTCAGCGGACCGACGTCCAACAGGACGGGCTCTGCCGGACGACGGTCCGCGAGATGCAACTGATACCCTCGCAGGCGGGCATCATTGACCCGTATCTGCCAGGGGGTGCTGCCGGTCTTTGACGACCGCCGTGTCGCCTTGCCGCTGGCGGGGCGGGCGGTGCGAGCCGACGTGTCTGCGGGCGGCGCCAGCAGCGCCTGCCAGTCGAGTCGACCATCCGTTTCGAGCGCGACCCAGGTCTCCAGGTTGTCGCTGCGCAACGTGCCGATGTCGACCGTCTGCCGTACCAGGTCGACCGACGCATCGCGGGCGCGCAGGTTGGCGACGCGCAGCAGTTTCGAGCCGTCGCGGGTCTTGAGGGCGAAGGGCGCGATGGTCAGCGAGGTGTTGTCCAGCACCAGTTCGGTCGTTCGAGTCAGGTCCAGGCGGTACCGGGTCTCGAGGCTGAAGCGTCCGTCTTCCAGTACCAGGGGCACTTGGTCGCGGACGTACGGCCACCAGAGCTTCATCTGGCCATCGGTGATCTTCAACGTGCCCTGGGAGCGAAACGGCAGCAGGCCGAACGTGCCGGTCCAGTCGATCTGTCCACCGTCGGGCCCCTTGGCTAACAGGGTCATTTCGGCGTCGTCGCCCGGTAGCGTGCTCAGGTGCTTCAACTCGAGGTTCAGCGAGTCGTACAGCAGCACGATCGGCTCGCTCGGGCGAGCGTCACGGACACGCAGGTAGCCGTCATTGATTCGTACGCGGTCGATGCGCACAAGCAATGGTCTGGCCGCAGGTTCGTCCGCCGCTGCCGAGGGCGTGGGTAACGTGAACAGCTGGGCAAGGTTGAGCGTGCCGTCCTTGGCGAACGCCACCTGGGTACGCGGCCTGTCCAGCTCGACTTCCGTCAGGTGCAGGACCCCGCGCCAGGCGCTGTCCAGCCGCAGGTGCCCGTACAGCCGCTCGAACCCCAGGGTCGGCTCGCCTGGCGCGCCGATCCTCAGGCCCCACAGCGTCAGCTCGAGGCTGAAAGGGTTGAATTCCAGGCGTTGCAGCTCGGCCGGTGCGGTCGTGTACTGCTGCAGCTGCTGATTGGCAAGGCGCAGGGCAATGCCCGGCACAATGAAGAAACCGATCAGGCCGTACAGGGCCACGAGGGCCACCAAGGCCGCAGCAACGCGGCTCACTCCTTTGATCATGTCAGCGGTCGTCTGTCGCGAGCGGGGAGGGTTGGAGTCTGGCAGGGCGCTTGGGTTCCGGGCGCCCCTGGGCCGGCACCCGTCAGGTGATGCCCATGCGTCGTCGTGCCCGATACAGCGAACTGTCGCGCACGGCCCAGCGCAGTACCGGGGCGATGCCATGCACGCCCGCACGCGTGAAGCGACGCTCGAGCGGGCCGAGCTGCAGACCGAGCAGGCGCTGGCCCCATTCTGGCACCAGGTCGATGCCGGCCTTGAGCATCAGCTTGCCGACCGGCACTGCCAGGCGGCTCGGTGCGGGGGCGTCGAGCAGCACCTGCACCACCTCAAGGCTGTGGGCGTCGCAGCGCAATTGCGGCCGGACCGCCTCCAGGTACGCAGCGATCTCAGCCCGGTTGCGCGGCACGCCGCGTGCACCCAGACGCTCGGCCGTCAGGGCGACCTCATCGTAATAGCGGTCCTGGTCGGCAAGCGTCATGTGTGGATCGTGGTAGCGCAGGTGCGCGGCCAGGAAGCTGCTGACCTCGGCCACATGCACCCAGGTCAGCAGGTCCGGGTCGCTGGCGGCATAGGGCCTGCCATCAGGCGCGACCCCCACGACGTGCAGGTGCACCTTGCGGACTTTCTCGATCAGCCACTCGGTGTCCCGGGTCGAGCCGAACGTGGTGCCGGCCACGAATTGCCCGGTACGCCGCAGCCGCCCGATCAAGTCCTTGCGGAAATTGGAGTGATCCCAGACCCCGGCCAGGGCCAGAGGGTGCAGCAACTGCAGCAGCAGCGCGCCGATGCCGCCGATCAGCATGCTGGTGAAGTCGCCGTGCACGCGCCAGCACACGCTCTGCGGGCCGAACAGGCCTGGGTCGCCCTTGGGGTTTTCCAGGTCGAGCTGGCCGAGGGCCAGGCCGGTCATGCTGAGCACTTGGGTTTCGATACGTCGACGGATGGCTTCCATGGCGACCTGCAGCTAGGCCTTTCGAAGCGATCGGCCGTGGGTGAGGGGACGGCTGTACCGTGTTCGAGCGGCTCGCGGGTCGGCCTGGCTGGAGGCCGACCCGCGAGCGACGGGCGGGGTGCGATCAGCCGCGGTGACGGCCGCGGAAGTAGTTGATCAGACCTTGGGTCGAACCGTCATCGGCGGCGTGCGCTTCGCTGCCGACCAGGCGTTGGTAGACGCCCTTGCCCAGTTCCTTGCCCAGTTCCACGCCCCACTGGTCGAAGGCGTTGATCCCCCAGATGACGCTCTGCACGAACACCTTGTGCTCGTACATGGCCACCAAGGCGCCCAGGCGACGCGGGCTGATGCGCTCGACCACCAGGGTGTTGCTCGGCCGGTTGCCCGGGATGACCTTGTGCGGCGCGACACGCTGGACTTCCGCTTCGGGCAGGCCTTTTTCCCGCAGTTCGGCTTCGGCCTCCTCGCGCGTCTTGCCCAGCATCAGCGCCTGGCTCTGGGACAGGCAGTTGGCGTACAGCCACTGATGGTGGTCGGCGACCGGGTTGAAGCTCACCACCGGCACGATGAAGTCGGCCGGGATCAGCTGGGTGCCCTGGTGCAGCAGCTGGTGGTAGGCATGCTGGCCGTTGCAGCCCACGCCGCCCCAGATCACCGGCCCGGTATCGATCTTCACCGGGGTGCCGTCCTGCAGCACGCTCTTGCCATTGGACTCCATGTCCAGCTGCTGCAAGTGCTTGGTGATGTTGCGCAGGTAGTGGTCGTACGGCAGGATCGCGTGGCTCTGCGCGCCCCAGAAGTTGCCGTACCAGACGCCCAGTAGGCCCAGCAGGACCGGCATGTTCTGCTCGAACGGCGCGTTCTGGAAGTGCTGGTCCATGGTGTAGGCGCCCGACAGCAGCTCCTTGAAGTTGGCGGTGCCGATGGCCAGGGCGATCGGCAGGCCGATGGCCGACCACAGCGAGTAACGACCCCCTACCCAGTCCCACATGGGGAAGATGTTCTCTTCACGGATGCCGAAGGCCACGGCAGCGGTCTTGTTGCTCGAGACCGCGATGAAGTGGCGGTACAGCTCGGCTTCCGAGCCGCCCTGCGCCAGGTACCAGGCCCGGGCTGCGGTGGCGTTTTTCAGCGTCTCGAGGGTGTTGAAGGATTTCGACGAGACGATGAACAGCGTGGTCTCGGCACGCAGGCGGGCCGAGAGCTCGTGGAACTCGCTGCCATCGATGTTGGCCAGGTAGTGGCAGCGGACGCCGCGCTGGGCGTAGGGCGTCAGCGCCTCGGACACCAGTTCCGGGCCCAGGAAGGAGCCGCCGATGCCGATGTTCACCACGTCGGTGATCGGCTTTTCGCTGTAGCCGCGCCACAGGCCGTCGTGGATGCGCCCGACCAGTTCGGTGATCTGGTTGAGCACCTTGTGCACGTCCGGCATCACGTCGGTGCCGTTGACCTCCAGCTTGTCGCCGATCGGGCGACGCAGCGCGGTGTGCAGGACCGGACGGCCTTCGGAGGCGTTGATGATCTCGCCGGAGAACATCGAGGCGATCGCGTCCTTGAGCCCCACGTCCTGGGCCAGCTTCACCAGCAGGTCACGGGTTTCTTCGTTGATCAGGTTCTTCGAGTAGTCGAGAAACAAACCACAGCTGCTGAGGGAGAAATGCTCGAAACGCTGGGCGTCCTGGGCGAATGCCTCGCGCATGCTGAATCCTTGCATGGCGTCGCGGTGCCGCTGGAGCGCATGCCAGGCAGGCAGCGCCGTCACATCATGTGGGGTACGGTAATACGCCATTGCGAATGGTTCCCTAGGTGCGTTGACTTGCCTTGGACACTGGCCGACGCGGCCAGTTGCAGGCATGCGAGCATTATAGACACACGTCAGGAACGGATGGACAGGGCGCCGAGTGGGCGAAAGGGCAGGGGGTCAGGCCTTTCAATGTCTTTGCCTGACATGATGTGGACCACATCGCTGATCTGGCAGGGCGGCTCATCTTCTCTGTGGGAGCGGGCTTGCCCGCGATGCAAGCGGTGACGGGCCGGACGCTATCGCGGGCAAGCCCGCTCCCACAGGAGGACTGCGCTTGCCTGTATCAGGCCGGTGAACTTGTGGGTGAAGACCTGGGGCAGGGGTGATCGAGGGCAGCGCTGCGAAGACGAGTCGGCTTCACGGCGGTCAGGCAGGGGGCCGTCGTCGGCAGAGGACGGCCAGCTGTCGTCAGGCGTCAGGCGTCGGGCGACGAGCGCTGGAGCTTGACGTGCACGTTGTCGATCAGCCGCGTGGTGCCCAGGTAGGCTGCGGCGATGATGACCACGTCGTCGTCCTCGGCCTTGGCCGGCTGCAGGGTGGTCGCGTGGCGGATCTCCAGGTAGTCCGGCCGCAATCCGGCCGACAGCAGCCTGGTCTGGCTTTCGACGATCCGCTGGGCGTAATCGCGCTCGCCCCGGCGCAGCGCCTCGGCGATATCGCTCAGGACCTGGTACAGCACCGGCGCGACGGCGCGTTGCGCCTCGTCGAGGTAACCGTTGCGCGAGGACAGGGCCAGCCCATCGGCCGCGCGCACGGTCGGCTCGCCGATGATCTGCACGGGCAGGTTCAGGTCACGCACCATGGCGCGGATCACCGCCAGCTGCTGGAAGTCCTTTTCGCCGAACACGGCCAGGTCCGGTTGGACCATGTTGAACAGCTTGCTGACCACCGTCGCCACGCCTTCGAAATGCCCGGGACGACTGGCGCCACACAGGCCTTCGGACAGATAGGGGACGCTGACGCGGGTCTGCACGGCCATGCCGTCGGGGTACATGTCCTCGACTCCAGGTGCGAACAACAGGTTGCAGCCGGCATCGAACAGCTTCTCCTGGTCGGCCGCCAGGGTACGGGGATAATTGCCCAGGTCCTCGTTGGCGCCGAACTGCAGCGGGTTGACGAAAATGCTGGCGACCACGAAATCGGCACGCTGCGCGGCCTTGGTCACCAGAGCCACATGGCCGCTGTGCAGGTTGCCCATGGTCGGCACGAAGCCGATCCGCTTGCCTTCGCCACGCGCGCGGGCGACGGCGGCGCGCAGTTCTCGGACGGTCTTGACGGTATTCATGCGCTGAACCCATGTTCGCTGGCAGGGAAGGTCACGTGCTTGACGGCGTCGACATAGGCGGCCAGGGCACTGGGGATGTCCGGCTGGCCAGCCATGAAGTTCTTCACGAACCGTGGCGAGCGGCCGCTCAGCGACAGGCCGAGCATGTCGTGCAGGACCAGGACCTGGCCGTCGGTGGCGCTGCCGGCACCGATGCCGATCACCGGCACACTGGCCGCCTGGCTGATCTGCGCGGCCAGTTCGCTGGGCACGCATTCGAGCAGCAGCATGGCCGCCCCTGCGCGTTCCAGGGCCAGGGCGTCCTCGCGCAGCTGCTGCGCCTGGCTTTCCTGACGGCCCTGCACCTTGTAGCCACCCATCACGTTCACCGTCTGCGGGGTCAGGCCCAGGTGCGCGCACACCGGCACGCCACGTTCGCCCAGGCGCGTGATGGTCTCGGCCAACCAGGCCGCGCCCTCGATCTTGATCATGTGCGCGCCCGCCTGCATCAGCGTGGCACTGTTGGCGAAGGCCTGCTCGGGCGTGGCATGGGCCATGAAGGGCAGGTCGGCCAGGATCAGCGAACGGGGGGCGGCGCGTTTGACGCAGGCGGTGTGGTAGGCCATGTCGGCGACACTGACGGGCAAGGTGCTGTCATGCCCTTGCAGGACCATGCCCAGTGAGTCACCGATCAGCAGGACATCCACACCCGCATCGCTGGCGGCCTTGGCGAAGGTCGCGTCATAGCAGGTGAGCATGGTGATCTTTTCCCCCCTGGCCTTCAGGCCATGCAGGGTGGTCAGGGTGACGTCAGGCATGTGGCTTCCTCAGTGGCCGGGGCACGGCAGACCGGTTCGCTCCGGCTGCCGTGACGTCGGCACATCATCGTACGTGATGTTCATGGTCTACGGCCGGGACCGCAGGGGCCACGGGCCGCCTATAGTCGTGAGCGAGACAGGGGAAGTCAATGCTCCTGTTACCGCAACGTTACCGCGCGCGAAGCGGTGTTACCGGCACGCGCGGAGCACGGGTTACAGGCGTTCCAGCCCGATGAGCGGGCAGGCTTGCAGCAGGTCCGCCAGGCGCCGCCCGTCCGCCAGCTGGAAGTCGGCCGGGACCAGTTCGGCCAGCGGGTAGAGCACGAACGCGCGCGCATGCAGGTGGTAGTGCGGCACCTTCAGGCGCGGTTCATCGATGACAGCGTCGCCGAACAGGATGATGTCCAGGTCCAGGGTCCGTGGGCCCCAGCGCTCGAGCCGCTCACGGCCGTGGGCGTGCTCGATGGCCTGCAACGCATCGAGCAGCGTCAGCGGCGACAGCGTGGTGTCCAGCGCCGCGACCGCGTTGGTGTAGCGTGGCTGGCCGGGCAGCAGCGAATCGCTGGTATAGAACGACGACACGCCTGCCAGGGTCGACCCTGCAAGTACCTGCAGGGCCTGCACGGCGCTGTTCAACTGGGCCGTCGGCGCGGACAGGTTGCTGCCCAGGCCGATGTAGGCGCGTACGCGCCCCTCAGTCCCAGCCGTCATCGCCGCCCTGCTTGCGCTTGCTGGTGCTGCGCTTGCGTTTGCGCGGCGCGGTGCCTTCGTCGCGGCTGCCCAGGTCACGGATCATGCTGCGCCGGCCGCCTTCGTTGGCATCCTGGTAGTCGGTCCACCACTGGCCCAGCCCGTCGGTCTGCTCGCCGGCGCTTTCGCGCAGCAGCAGGAAGTCGTACCCGGCGCGGAAGCGGGGGTTGTCCAGCAACAGGTCGGCCCGCTTGCCGCTGCGACGTGGCAGGCGCTCTTGCATGTCCCAGATCTCGCGGATCGGCAAGGTGAAGCGCTTGGGGATGGCGATGCGTTGGCACTGGTCGGCGATCAGGTCGTTGGCCGCTGCGTTCATCGCCGGGATCGGCGGTACGCCCTGGCTCTGCAGGTACAGCACACGGCCTGGCAGGGCTGGCCACAGCAGCGCGGCGAACAGGAACGCAGGGGTGACCGGTTTGCCCTGGCTGACGCGCAGGTCGGTGTTGGTCAGGGCCTGGCTGATCAGGGTGTGGGTATAGGTAGGACGCTCGTCCAGCGCATGGGCGCTGTCCGGGAACAGCGCCTGGAACAGCTGCAGGTCGACCAGCATTTCGAACGCCAGCGCGCCATGGCCGGACAGGAACAGCTTGAGCACTTCTTCGAACAGACGGGCAGGCGGGATTTCCCGCAGCAGCGACGACAGCTCGCGAATGGGCTGGAAGCTGTGCTTCTCGATACCGAAGTCGAGCTTGGCGGCGAAACGCACGGCCCGCAGCATGCGCACCGGGTCTTCCTGGTAGCGCTGGGTCGGGTCACCGATCAGGCGTATCAGACGGTTGCGGATGTCGTGCACGCCATTGGCGTAGTCGAGAATGCGCTCGCTGACCGGATCGTAGTACAGCGCATTGATCGTGAAATCGCGTCGCTGTGCATCGTCTTCGAGGGTGCCGTAAACGTTGTCGCGCAGGATGCGACCACTGGCGTTGTGCGACGAACGGTGCGTATCGGACTGATCGTCGTCCGAGTGATGGGCGCGGAAGGTGGCGACTTCGATGATGTCGCGGCCGAACTGCACGTGCACGAGCTTGAAACGACGACCGATGATCCGCGCGTTGCGGAATTCGGCCCGTACCTGCTCGGGCGTGGCGCTGGTGGCGACGTCGAAGTCCTTGGGCTGGATGCCCAGCAGCAGGTCGCGCACGCAGCCGCCGACCAGGTAGGCCTGGTAGCCTGCGGCTTGCAGACGTTCGACGATGCCGACGGCATGGCGGCTGAACTGGCCGCGCTGCAGCGAATGTTGGCTACTGTTGATCACCTCGGGCGTGGTGCGCCGGTGGTGCTGGCCCCCGACGGGAGGGCGGAATGACTGGAACAGCTTCTTCAGCATGGGAGGCACTGTTTGAAGGAATGTTCGGCCAAGAATGAGTGAATGGCCGCATGATGGGCGGGGATTCTAGCATTTACTCGAGGAATGGTGTAGGCGGGACGAGCAGGGTGCTGGAGGCCGGAAACGACATGGGGAGCCGAAGCTCCCCAGGAAAGTCGTTGCGTGCTCTTGTTGTTTTTCTAGCGGGCTTTTTGTTTTTGTTGAGTGCCCTACCCAGGGACCTTCCCGTGGGTCACTCCCAACCTGGGAGTGAAGAGCAAACGGATTGCTTTGGACGCCGAGTCATGCTGATCAACCGATCCAATCTGTTCAGGCGCTGCTTTTCAGTGCAGTTTTTGTTGTTCTCTGCCAGATCGTGGGGCAAGCCCCAAACACCATTCCTCTCCAAAAGAATCAGTTAGCTGCGCCTCCGCCGTCTTGTTCTTATTGTGCGTGAGCCGATTCGTCTTGTTCTTATTCTGTTTTGCCATGCTTGTTATTGTTTTTGTACTAAGCATATAGCAGATGCCGTGCCAACTTTGCGAAAGCCCCGGAAACCGGGGGTTCGAGAGGAGGCAGGCCTGCGACGGGCTGTCGCAGCGGAAGGATTTCGTTACCGTACGCCTCGGACTGTTACGCTCAGCGCTGGTGAGGTAACAGTTTCCTGGGCGTCTGGCGTTCGTGAAGGTGTCAGGGCCGGGCAGGCTCGAGGGGGCGCCGAGAGGCTGGCACGTGCAGGGCCAGGGCCGCGCGGGTCGTGAAGCGCGGCGTCGCCCTGGCGGGGAAGGAAAGCGAGCGGCGTGATAAACGCGAAAAGGCGGCCAGCGCCGCCTTCATGGTGTCAGCCTTCGCTGGCCACGTTGCTTTTGCGCCGCGGAATGCCCAGGCGCTGGCGGCGTTCCCACAGGCATTTGCGGCTCACGCCCAGCTTGCGCGCCAGTTCGGTCTCGGTCATGTGGTCCTGGTGCTCGAGCACGAAATGGTGGAAGTAGTCCTCGAGCGACAGGTCTTCGGTCGGCTCGTGGTTGCTCGTGCCGGTGCCATTGACGTTCGAGTCCTCGAACAGGCCGTCGTCCTCGAGGTCGCCCAGCTCGATGTCGATGCCCAGCAGTTCGGCCGAGATCTCCGCGCTCTCGCTCAGGATGACGGCACGCTCCACGGCGTTTTCGAGTTCGCGCACGTTGCCCGGCCAGCTGTAATGACGGATGGCCTGCTCGGCCTCGTGCGAAAAGCGCAGGTCATCGCGCCCCAGCCGCGTGCCGTGCCGAGCCAGGAACGCCTTGGCGATCTCGTTGACGTCGCTGCCGCGCTCGCGCAGAGCCGGCAGCTTCAGCGCGATCACGTGCAGGCGGTAATACAGGTCTTCGCGGAACTGGCCGACCTTGGCCAGGCTTTTCAGGTCGCGGTGGGTCGCCGCGATCAGGCGGACATCGACTTTCTGCGACTGCACCGAACCGACCCGGCGGATTTCCCCTTCCTGCAGCACGCGCAGCAGGCGGGCCTGCGCTTCCAGCGGCAGTTCGCCGATCTCGTCGAGGAACAGGGTGCCGCCGTCCGCGGCTTCCACCAGCCCCGCACGCCCGGCGCTGGCACCGGTGAACGCGCCTTTCTCGTGGCCGAACAGTTCCGACTCGATCAGGGTTTCCGGGATGGCGGCGCAGTTGACCGAGATCATCGGGGCCTTGGCGCGCCGCGACAGGTTGTGCAGCGCCCGGGCCACCAGCTCCTTGCCGGTCCCCGATTCGCCTTGTACCAGCACGTTGGAGTCGGTGGGCGCCACCTTGCGGATCTTGACGAACAAGTCCTGCATCGGTGCGCAGGCGCCGATGATGCCGATGTCGCCATTGCCAGGCGGCACTGGCGCGGCTGCCTTGTCGCTGCCGGCCGGCTTGCTCGCAGGGCGCGGCTCGCCAGCGGCCGCCGGCGTGCGCTGGTGATCGCGCAGGATGCGTGACACGGCCTGGAGCATTTCGTCGTGGTCGAACGGCTTGGCGATGTAGTCCACCGCGCCCATCTTCATCGAGTCCACCGCCGAGCGCAGGCTGGCGTAGCTGGTCATGATCAGCACCGGCGTGCCTTCGCCCAGCTTGATCAGCTCGGTCCCCGGTGCGCCGGGCAGGCGCAGGTCACTGACGATCATGTCGAAACTGGGAATGCTGAAGCGATCCTGGGCCTCTTGCACCGAGCCGGCTTCGCTGACCTGGTACTGGTTGCGCTCCAGCAGGCGGCGCAGGGCCGAGCGGATGATGGTTTCGTCTTCGACGATCAGAATGTGCGGCATTGATTCAATTCTCTCGACGGTCTCGATTCTCGGGGGACGTCGCCGTGACATGCCGGGGCAGGGTCACGCGAATCCGGGTACCTCGTTGCCGTTCGATATCGGCCGGGCTGTCGATCGTGATGTGTCCATAATGCTCTTCCACGATGGAATAGACCAGTGCGAGCCCGAGCCCGGTTCCCTCGCCAGGGTCCTTGGTGGTGAAGAACGGTTCGAACAGACGGTCCATGATCGCCTTGGGTATGCCGGTGCCTTCGTCCTCGACGATCAGGTCGACGGTGTGCTCGCACGCCGTGCTGCGCACGCGCACGGCACTTCCGGGCGGCGACGCGTCGCGGGCGTTGGACAGCAGGTTGATCAGCACCTGGGCCAGGCGCTGCGGATCACCCACGGCCCAGTGGTCCGGGTCGCACAAGTTGAAGAACTGCACCTCGAAATTGCGCCGGTTGAGCGCCAGCAGGCCGATCGCATCCTGCGCCACTTCGGCCAGTGACACCGGCTCTTCGGTGTTCTGGTGGCTGCCGCCGGCATGGGCGAAGCTCATCAGCGACTGCACGATCCGCGACACCCGCTTGGTCTGCTCGAGGATCTGCCCCGACAGCTCGGTGATCTCGCCGTCGTCCTCGCGCTCTTCGCGCAGGTTCTGCGCCAGGCAGGCGATGCCGGTGATCGGGTTGCCGATCTCGTGCGCCACACCCGCGGCCAGGCGCCCGATGCTGGCCAGGCGCTCGGAGTGCACCAGCTTGTCTTCCAGGGCCTGGGTGACGGTCAAGTCCTCGACCAGCAGCACCAGGCCGCTGTTGCCAGGGGCCAGGGGTTCGGCGATGGCGGCCTTGTGCAGGTTAAACCAACGGCTCTGGCCGTCCGGTGCCAGGCGCTGCTTGTGCAGGTGCTCGTCGGGCACGTTGATGAAGTCCAGCAGCAAGGCGCGCCAGGGTTCGTCGATGGTGGTCAGGCGGGAGCCGACCACGTGCTTGGCCGCAATGCCGGTGAGTTCTTCCATGGCCTTGTTCCACATCAGGATCTCCTGATCCTTGGCCAGCGAGCACACGCCCATCGGCAGTTCTTGCAGGGTCTGGCGGTGATAGCGGCGCAGCGCATCGAGTTCGGCGGCCAGGCCGGTCAGGCGCGAGTGATAGTCCTCAAGCCGGCTCTCGATGAAGTGGATGTCTTCGGTGACGTAGTTCTCGCTGCCGGACTTGTAGGGCAGGAAGGTCTCGACCATGTCCTGCGCCACGCTCGGCCCCATCAGGCCGGAGAGGTTCGCCTCGATCCGATCGCGCAGCCGACGCAGGGCATAGGGGCGTCGTTCGTCGAAGGGCAGGTAGAGGTCACGCAGGGCCTGTTCGACCTCCTTCTGTGCAGCCTTGGCGCCCAGCGGCTTGGCCAGCTGGGTGGCGAACTCCTGGGGCGAGGCGGCATGCAGTTCGCGCCGTTGGGGCCGGCGTACGTTGTCCACCGCGCAGGCCTCGGCGGCACTGACTTCCTCGGCGCTGGCGTTGGTGAACAGCGAGATCAGGGTGAAGAGCAGGACGTTGGCGGCCAGCGAGGCGATCGCCGCCATGTGCCAGCTGGTGTCGTCCAGCACGTAGATCATGTCCAGCGACGGGATGTAGAAGCCCTGCAGGTTGCCAAGCATCGGCAGCAGCATGGTGACCATCCAGACCAGGAAGCCCGCCAGCAGCCCGGCGATGAACCCCCGCCGATTGGCCGTCGGCCAATACAGCACCGACAGCACGCCGGGGAGGAACTGCAAGGTGGCGACGAAGGCGACGATGCCGAGGTTGGCCAGGCTCTGGTGGTTGCTCTGGGTCAGGTAGACCACGAAGCCGGCGGCGATGATCGCCACGATCAGTGCGCGTCGGGTCCACTTCAGCCAACGGTAGATGTTGCCCTCGGCCGGGGGCTGGTAGAGCGGCAGGACCAGGTGATTCAGCGCCATGCCCGAGAGGGCCAGCGTGGTGACGATGATCAGCCCGCTGGAGGCCGACAGGCCGCCGACATAGGCCAGCAGCGCCAGCGCCGGGCTGTCGGCGGCGATGCCCAGGCCCAGGGTGAAGTACTCCGGGTTGGTGCTGGCGCCCAGGCGCAGGCCGGCCCACAGGATCAGCGGCACCGCCAGGCTCATCAGCAGCAGGAACAGCGGCAGCCCCCAGCTGGCGCTCACCAGCGAGCGAGGGTTGAGGTTCTCGGTGAAGGCCATGTGGTACATCTGCGGCATGACGATGGCCGAGGCGAAGAACACCAGCAGCAAGGTACGCCATGGGCCTTCCTGAAGCGGCGTGTGCAGGGCCGCCAGCGCGGTCTGGTTCTGCAGCAGCCAGACTTCCAGCTGGTGCGGCCCGCCGAACACGCCGTACAGCGCGTACAGCCCGATCCCGCCCAGGGCCAGCAGCTTGATCACCGACTCGAAGGCGATGGCGAAGACCAGGCCCTCGTGCTTTTCGCGCGTGGCGATGTGGCGTGAGCCGAAGAAGATCGTGAACAGGGTGATCATCGCGCAGAAGGCCAGGGCCACGCGCGCCTTGATCGGCTCGCCGGTGAGGATGTTGATCGAGTCGGCCACCGCCTGGATCTGCAGCGCCAGCAGGGGCAGCACGCCGATCAGCATGAACAGGGTGGTCAGCGCCCCGACCCAGGTGCTGCGAAAGCGAAACGCCAGCAGATCCGCCAGCGACGAGAGCTGGTAGGTGCGGGTGATCTTCAGGATCGGGTAGAGCAGCACCGGCGCCAGCAGAAAGGCCCCGGACACGCCCAGGTATACCGCCAGGAAGCCGTACCCGTACTGATAGGCCAGGCCCACCGAGCCATAGAATGCCCAGGCGCTGGCGTAGACGCCGAGCGACAGGGTGTAGGTCAGGGGGTGGCGGATCACGGCGCGCGGGATCAGCCCGCGTTCACTGACCCAGGCCACGCCGAACAGGACCAGCAGGTAGGCGGCGCTGATCAGGATCAGCTGGGTCAGGCTAAAGCTCATCGGCATCTCGTTGGCTCTGCAGAATGAAGGTGACGACGATGAGGATCAGCCAGAGCAGGTAGGGGCGGTACCAGGCGCCGGTCGGCTCGATCCACCAATCCATGATGGCGGGCGAGAACAGGTAGATCCCCACCACCAGAAGCAGGACCAAACGATAGATGTACATGCTGGCCTCGAGGGTTGGGCGCTGCGGGCGTGGACGCTTTATCGGCGCAAGTGACCGGCGATGCTAGCGGGAATCGTCGGCGTTAGCCAAGGGGTTGATCCAGGCTATCGCGCCCCTGGGGAAGCGGCCCCAGTGCCGCCATCGGGACCGCAGCGCCCATAAGGTCAGCCACTTCTGTGTCATGTCGACCTGCGCCGACGCTCAGCGCAAGGCGGCTTCAGGCATCATGGTCGTCCGTGCGATCGACTCTGGCCGCCACCGTGTGCGGGCCACGGCCAGGACTTCAGCCGGTGTCGCCTGCAATTGCTGCGGTTCGGTGTCCTGCCCCAGTGCGCGCAGCGCCCGTAGCAACAGGGGCGTCGCCTGATCCCCCTGCAACGGTGGCGAACGGTACGACTTGCCCAACTTGTGCCCGTCTGGTTGCACGAGCAGTGGAATGTGCAGGTAGCGCGGCTGCGAATACCCCAGCAGCTCTTGCAGGTACAGCTGGCGCGGGGTGTTGTCGAGCAGGTCGGCACCGCGCACGATGTCGGTCACGCCCTGCCAGGCATCGTCCAGCACCACCGCCAGTTGGTAGGCATACAACCCGTCGCGGCGCTGAATGACGAAATCACCCACCTCACGGCCCAGGTGTTGCGCGTACTCGCCCTGCACCCGGTCGGTGAAGCGGTAGAGCAGTTCGGGCACCCGCAGGCGGATGGCCGCGCCTTCGCGGGCATGCCCGGCGTCGCGGCAAAAGCCGGGGTAGAAGCCGTTGTAACCTTCCAGCTGCTTGCGCGAACAGGTGCAGGCATAGGCCAGACCCAGGCTGAACAGGCGGTCGACCACGGCGGCATAGGCGTCGTGGCGCTGACTCTGGCAGACCACCTCGCCGTCCCAGTGCAGGCCGTAGGACTCGAGGGTCCGCAGGATCGCATCGCGGGCGCCGGGCATCTCGCGGGGCGGGTCGGTGTCCTCGATGCGCAATAGCCAGCGGCCGTCGACCGCGCGCGCATCCAGCCAGGACGCCAGGGCGGCGACCAGGGAGCCGAAATGCAGAAAGCCGCTGGGGGTAGGGGCGAAGCGCCCGATGTAACGGGAATCGGTCATGGGCAGGTCGGGTCTGCAAACGAAACGGGGCGCACGAAGCGCCCCGTTCAGGTGGAAAAACGATCAGCCTTTGCCGACCGTCTTTTCCTTCTTCTCGGCGATTTCCTTGCAGTCGAAGCACAGGTCGGCGGTCGGACGGGCTTCCAGGCGACGCAGGCCGATCTCGATGCCACAGCTGTTGCACCAGCCATAGTCGTCGTCGATGATCAACTGCAGGGTCTTGTCGATCTTCTTGATCAGCTTGCGCTCGCGGTCGCGGTTGCGCAATTCCAGGGCGAACTCTTCTTCCTGGCTGGCGCGGTCGGCCGGGTCCGGGAAGTTGGCGGCTTCGTCTTTCATGTGGTCGACCGTGCGATCCACGCTCTGCATCAGATCTTGCTTCCAGGCATTGAGCAGCTTGGTGAAGTGAGCCTTCATGGGCTCGCCCATGTACTCCTCACCTTCGGCGACCTGGTAAGGTCCTACTTCATCGTAAAGTTGACTGCTTTTATGCTTTTCTTGGGTGGACATGAATAGACCGCCTCTCACTCATCTGATCCAATGCACAGGCTTGCTCCATCTCCGGCACCTGCCGGCCCTGCGACTGTGAGCCGCCGAACTTACCAGATAGAGGGTGCGGTATGCTACCCCGCCTGCATCGTGCTAATGGACAGCGGCGTGCAGTACACGTTCGCCGCCTCCTGGCAGAATTGTCAGTTCCGTTCGGATTGGAAGAAAACCATGCCTCGACCCTATAGCCAGCGTAGTCGCGCCATCGAACCTTTTCACGTCATGGCCCTGCTGGCGCGGGCCAATGAGCTGCAGGCAGCCGGGCATGATGTGATCCATCTGGAGATCGGCGAGCCTGACTTCACCACTGCCGCGCCCATCGTGCAGGCCGGCCAGGCGGCCCTGTCCGCCGGGCATACCCGCTACACGGCCGCGCGCGGGCTGCCCGCCTTGCGTGAGGCCATCGCGCGCTTCTATGGCGAGCGCTACGGGGTGGATGTCGATCCCCAGCGGATCCTGATCACCCCGGGCGGCTCCGGCGCACTGCTGCTGGCCAGCAGCCTGCTGGTCGACCCTGACCGGCACTGGCTGCTGGCCGACCCCGGCTACCCCTGCAATCGGCATTTCCTGCGCCTGGTCGAGGGCGGCGCGCAGTTGGTGCCGGTCGGGCCGGACGACAATTACCAGCTGACGCCCGCGCACGTGCAGCGCTGCTGGAACGCGCAGACCGTCGGCGCCCTGGTGGCGTCGCCCGCCAACCCGACCGGCACGGTGCTCGACCGCGATGCGTTGGCGAATCTGTCGCAGGCCGTGCGCGCCCAGGACGGTCACCTGGTGGTGGACGAGATCTACCATGGCCTGACCTATGGCATGGACGCGCCCAGTGTGCTGGAAGTGGACCAGGACGCCTTCGTGCTCAACAGCTTCTCCAAGTACTTCGGCATGACCGGCTGGCGACTGGGGTGGCTGGTCGCACCACCTGCCGCGGTGGCCGACCTGGAGAAACTGGCGCAGAACCTCTACATCAGTGCGCCGAGCATGGCCCAGCACGCTGCGCTGGCCTGCTTCGAGCCGGACACGCTGGCGATCTTCGAGGCACGCCGCGCCGAGTTCGCCCGACGTCGCGATTTCCTCCTGCCGGCGCTGCGTGAGCTGGGCTTTCGCATCGAAGTGGAGCCGCAAGGCGCGTTCTACCTGTACGCCGACATCAGTGCGTTCGGCGGCGATGCGTTCGCCTTCTGCCAGCACTTCCTGGAAACCCAGCACGTGGCCTTCACACCTGGGCTGGATTTCGGTCGCCACCTGGCCGGCCACCACGTACGGTTCGCCTACACCCAGAACCTGGAGCGCCTCGAAGAGGCGGTGCAGCGCATCGCCCGTGGCTTGCAGGGGTGGCAGGGCTGATGCGGTTCGAGCCTGCGCTCGAACAAGGGCGATTGCTGCGCCGCTACAAGCGCTTTCTGGCCGACATCGAGCTGGCCAGCGGCGAGCAGTTGACCATTCACTGCCCCAACACGGGGTCGATGCTCAACTGCATGCAGGAGGGCGGCCACGTGTGGTTCACGCGCTCCAACGACCCCAGGCGCAAGCTGCCAGGCACCTGGGAGTTGAGCGAGACGCCCCAGGGCCGGATTGCCTGCATCAACACCGGGCGCGCCAATGCGTTGGTGGAGGAGGCGCTGCGGGCCGGTGTCATCACCGAACTGGCCGGGTTCCATGCGTTGCGCCGTGAGGTGGCCTACGGCGAAGAGCGCAGCCGGGTGGATTTCTACCTGGAGTACCCCGAGGGGCCGGCGTACGTCGAGGTCAAGAGCGTGACCCTGGGCTATGCCGACAGCCCCGTGGCGGCGTTCCCCGACGCGGTGACGCAACGCGGCGCCAAGCACTTGCGCGAACTGGCCGGCCTGGCTCGACAAGGGATACGGGCCGTGCAGCTGTATTGTGTGAACCTCAGCGGGATCGACGCAGTGCGCCCGGCCCAGGAGATCGACGATGCCTATGCCCAGGCCTTGCGCACGGCGGTGCGCGACGGCGTCGAGGTGCTGGCCTACGGCACCCGGGTGGAGACCACGGGCATCGTCATCGACCGTCCCTTGCCGGTGAGGGTGTAGGCGCGGCCCACAGACCCTCCGCGTCTTCCCGGCAACTGACCGCTTGCAGGCGCTGACCTTCGCACGGGCCCGTGACGCACTCGCCGTCCTCGATGAGAAACAGTGCGCCATGCCGGGCGCAGCGGATCAAGCTGGCGCTGTCGTCGAGAAAGCCACCGTCTTGCCAGTGCAGCGGCACGTCGCGGTGTGGGCAGCGATTGACGTACAGGTAGGCGCGGCCTTGGTGGCGTATGGCGAACAGGGTCGTGTCCTGCACCTCGAAAACGCGGCTTTGCCCCTCGGCGAGGGCGTCGGAGTGGCACAGCAGGGTCGCACCCTGTGCGGGTGAGGGCGCGTTGGCGGGGGCAGTGCGAGGTGTGGGCGACATCGAGGCGGCTCCAGGCGGGGCGAGGCGGGGCGAGGCGCCCATGGTGCAAAGTCTCATGCTGCTCGACAAGCCTGCCTTGCTCAAGTGATGGATACGGACGTCTCGAGGTCGGCTCGGCGGCGACCGTAGCGGCTCATCATGCCAGGGGTGCCAGGAGGCTCAGGCATCGAGCAGGCAAAAAAAGACCCGGCAAAGTGCCGGGTCAATAACCGTGATTAGCCTGATGAGGAGATAATCTGAACGTCCGAACCAAGGTCTTCCAGATTACCCAACCAGTCTCGCGACCAGTTGTGATAATCATAACGATTCTCATTTCACAGTCAATGGCTTTGTGAACTTTATTTTGCGATCGTCTGGGAAGGCGGATGAAGCAACAGTCGCTGCTCGAGCGCACGCTTGTGGTCGAAAGACAGCTCGTTCCAGTGAACGTCGAGCAAGGCGCCTTCTATGGCATAGAGCAGCACCTTGGAGACCCTGAAGCCGCGTGTCTTGACGGCCTGGTAGGCACCTATCGCGCCCAGCCGACGCAGGTCTGATTCAGTGTGGATGCCAACGGCATGCAGCCACTACGCGGAGGTCTTGCCAAGGTTCTTCAGACCTTGCAACTCGTCGTTCATCCAGGCTCCTTGCTGCTGCAGGCGGCGGATCGGGGGATGCAGGCGAATCACAGCAGTGTAGCGGGGCAGGGGCACTTGTGTAGGCACAGGCCTTGATGGCCGACGGGGTGCCTGTTGCAGGCGCCGTCGGCCCGGCACAGGGTTACAAGCCTGGCAGGTAGTGGCGGATCTGGTCGATCAGGCCGTCCATGCTGGCGCAGGCCTGGGTGTCGACGCGTTTGCTGCAGGCCTGTTCTTCGGCATCCAGTGGTTCGCGTTCGGCCTGTTGCGCCTTGATCACCTCGAGCGTGGCGTCGGACGGATCACGTTGTTCGGCCTGGCGTTGTTGCAGCCAGCTGGCGATCACCGCATCCGGGGCGTGGCAGTCGAGGATCACGAAGGGCACGCCGGTGTCGCTGGCGATCGCCGCTGCGGCCTGGCGCTGTTCGCGCTTGAGGTAGGTGGCATCGAGCACCACCGGGAACCCGGCGCGCAGGACGGTCGCGGCCAGGTGATGCAGGCGCTGGTAGGTCTTCTGGCTGGCCTGGGGGTCGTACAGGCCCGCATGCAGCGCCTGCCCGCCATCGGCCTGCTCGGGGAACAGACGCTTGCGCTCCACGTCCGAGCGCACGCGAATCGTGCCCAGGGCCTCGACCAGGCGCATCGACACGTGGCTCTTGCCCACCGCCGAGACGCCATGGGTGATGGCCAGCAGTCGCGAAGGGATGGCGCTGTAGCTTTCCGCCAGGTTGGCGTAGTTGCGGTAGGTGCGCAGCGTGGTGGCGCGTTGCACGCCGGTGCTGTCGGGCGCCAGGCTGAACAGGGCGACCTTGGCCCGTACCAGGGCACGGTAGGCCTTGTAGAAGTTCAGCAGCTCCAGCCCCTCGTAGTCGCCGGTCAGTTCCAGGTACTGGCTGACGAAGCGCCGCGACAGGCTCTTCAGGCCGCGGTCTTCCAGGTCCATGGCCAGGAAGGCGATGTCGGCGTACACGTCGGTCAGGCGGAACGGCTCGTTGAACTCGATGCAGTCGAAGATCACGACCTGCCCGTCGATCAGCGTGGCATTACCCAGGTGGATGTCGCCATGGCACTCGCGGATGAAGCCATTGGCCTTGCGCGCTTCGAGCAGCGGGCGCAGGCGCTCGAAGCTGCTCTGGGCCCAGGCCTGCAGGCCGTCGAGTTGCTGCAGGTCGGCCGCGTCGGTGAGGAACGGGCGGATCTGCTCGAAGTTCTGCTCCACCGGCTGCATCACGCTCTCCGGGGTGCCGAGCGGATGCTCGACGGGCACGACCGGGGCATGAAGGTGGAAGTCGGCGATCTGCGCGGCCATCTGGTCGATGTGCGCGGCGGTCAGTTCGCCATTGGCTTGCAGGGTGTTGAGCATGTGCTCCTGGGGGAACTGGCGCATCTTCAGGGCGTATTCGATCGCTTCGCCCTGGCCGTCCAGCTGCGGCGCGTTCGCAGAGCCTGTGATCGGCAGGACGTCGAGGTAGACGCCTTCGGTCAGGCGCTGATTGAGGCGACGCTCTTCCTGGCAGAAGTGCTCGCGCTGGCTCAGTTCGGTGAAGTCGAGAAAGCCGAAGTTCATCGGCTTCTTGATCTTGTAGGCGTAGTCACCGGTCAGCAGGACCCAGGAAATGTGCGTCTCGATCAGCTGGAAGCCGTCGACGGGGTGAGGGTAGAGCGCGGGGTTCTGCAGCGCGTTGATCAGAGCTTGGCTCACGGGCGATCCTTCTGGGTCAGGGAATTCGAATCCGTCATTATGGTCAATGGTGCCGCCCCTGCAAACCGCCAGAGGGCGCCTGCCCAGCCTCAGCAAAGTGCGTATAATCCGCCGCCATGACTCGTACCAAGACCTCCCGCACCCCCAAAAAACGCCCGACCGGACGCGCTCGCGCCTGGCTGGGCTGGGCTCTCAAGCTCAGCCTGGTCGGCCTGGTGATACTCGCCGGCTTCGCGGTCTATCTCGACGCCGTCGTCCAGGACAAGTTCGCCGGCAAACGCTGGTCGATCCCGGCCAAGGTCTACGCCCGACCCCTGGAGCTGTTCAGCGGCCAGAAGCTCAGCCGTGACGACTTCCTGACCGAACTCGATGCCCTCGGCTATCGACGCGAAAGCTCGGCCAACGGCCCGGGCGCCGCCTCGGTCAACGGCAACACGGTCGACATCAACACCCGTGGCTTCCAGTTCTACGAAGGGCTGGAGCCCGCGCAGTTCGTGCGGGTCCGCTTCTCCGGCGACTACGTGGCCGGGCTCAGTGGGGCCAATGGCGCCAAGCTCGACGTGGTGCGCCTGGAGCCGCTGATGATCGGCGGCATCTACCCCAAGAATCTCGAGGACCGCATCCTGATCAAGATCGACCAGGTGCCGCCTTACCTGCTCGAGACCCTGGTCGCGGTCGAAGACCGTGATTTCTACAGCCACATGGGGGTGTCGCCCAAGTCGATCGCCCGGGCGATCTGGGTCAACACCTCGTCCGGCGCCATGCGCCAGGGCGGCAGCACCCTGACCCAGCAGCTGGTCAAGAACTTCTACCTCACCAACGAGCGCAGCCTGAGCCGCAAGCTGACCGAGGCCATGATGGCCGTGCTGCTGGAGCTGCACTACGACAAGCGCGAGATCCTCGAGGCCTACCTCAACGAAGTGTTCGTCGGCCAGGACGGCCAGCGCGCCGTGCACGGCTTCGGCCTGGCCAGCCAGTTCTTCTTCAGCCAGCCGCTGTCGGAACTCAAGCTGCACCAGGTGGCCTTGCTGGTGGGCATGGTCAAGGGGCCGTCCTACTACAACCCGCGCCGCTCGCCTGAACGTGCCCTGAACCGCCGCAACCTGGTGCTCGACCTGCTCGCCGAGCAGGGCGTGGCGACCCAGGAAGCGGTCGATGCGGCGAAGAAGATGCCCTTGGGCGTGACCAAGCGCGGCAGCCTGGCCGACAGCTCGTTCCCGGCCTTCCTCGACCTGGTCAAGCGTCAGCTGCGCCAGGACTACCGCGACGAAGACTTGACCGAAGAAGGCTTGCGCATCTTCACCAGCTTCGACCCGATCCTGCAGATGAAGGCCGAGTCGGCCATGACCGAGACCTTCAAGCGTCTGGCCGGACGCAAGGGCGCCGACGAGGTCGAGTCGGCGATGGTCGTGACCAACCCGGAAACCGGCGAGGTGCAAGCGCTGATCGGCAGCCGTCAGGCCGGTTTCGCCGGCTTCAACCGAGCCATCGATGCCGTCCGGCCGATCGGCTCGCTGGTCAAGCCGGCGGTCTACCTGACGGCGCTGGAGAAGCCCAGCCAGTACACCTTGACCAGTTGGGTGCAGGACGAGCCGTTCTCGGTCAAGGGCGCCGACGGTCAGGTCTGGCGACCGCAAAACTACGAGCGCAAGCCCCATGGGACCATCTACCTCTATCAAGGGCTGGCGCACTCCTACAACCTGTCCACCGCCAAGATCGGCCTGGAAGTCGGCGTGCCCAACGTGATCAAGACCATCGGGCGCCTGGGCGTCAACGTCGACTGGCAGCCGTTCCCGGCGATGCTGCTGGGCGCTGGCGGCATGTCGCCGGTGCAGGTGGCGACCATGTACCAGACCCTGGCCAACGGTGGATTCAACACGCCCATGCGCGGTATCCGCAGTGTGCTGACCGCCGAGGGCGAACCGCTCAAGCGCTACCCCTTCCAGATCCAGCAGACCTTCGACCCGGGCGCCATCTTCCTGGTGCAGAACGCCATGCAACGGGTCATGCGCGAAGGCACCGGTCGTTCGGTCTACAACACCCTGCCCAGCTCCCTGACCCTGGCGGGCAAGACCGGCACCAGCAACGACTCGCGCGACAGCTGGTTCTCCGGCTTCAGCCAGGACCTGCTGGCCGTGGTCTGGCTGGGTCGCGACGACAATGGCAAGACGCCGTTCACCGGGGCGACCGGTGCACTGCAGGTGTGGACCAGCTTCATGCGCAAGGCCGACCCGCTGCCACTGGACATGCCGCAGCCGGACAACATCGTCCAGGCCTGGATCGACCCGTATTCGGGCAAGGGGTCCGATGCCAGCTGTCCGGGGGCCGTGCAGATGCCGTATATTCGCGGCAGCGAACCGCCTGCCGGCGCCGCCTGCAATGCCCAGCCCGAGGCCGAAGATTCGGTCATGGACTGGGTCAAGGGCTGGATGAACTGAATGCGTGGCCCGCCATCAGGGCGGGCCATCCGATGCATGAGAGGGTGTGACGTGAACAAGTGGTGGTTTCCTGCCTTGACGGCGCTGGCCATGCTGCATGGCTGCGCCAGCGTTCCACGTGGTTCGATCCCGGTGGTGGATTCGAGCACGCGGGTGTCCAACAGCGAGCGTGTCCAGGCCACTCGTGCCCCGGCGGCTTCGGCCAACCGGGGTACCGTACAGGCTCAGTCGATGCCGGCCGACAGTGGGGTGACGGTGATGGTGCCTCAGGGCGCCGGTGCCGCGCCGATCCAGACGTTCCCGGCGTCCACCGCTGCGGCGCCGATCAGCACGGCGCCGATCACGCCAGCGCCTGCTGGCGACGACGAGCCTTTCGACATCGCTGCCATGGACGCTGCAGCCGCCCGCAACGCGGCAGCCGCCCGCACGCCGACCGGCATCCCACGGAGCAACCCGGCTGCCAGCGGCGGTCTGTCGGCCGACGAGCAGCTCGATGGTCCGGTGCTGGCGTTGTTGACCACGGCCCAGCAACAGCAGGGGGGTGGGGACTTCAACGGCGCCTCGTCGAGCCTCGAGCGGGCCCAGCGCATCGCGCCGCGTGAACCCCAGGTGCTGTTCCGCCTGGCGCAGGTCCGTCTGGCCCAGGGCGATGCCGCCCAGGCCGAACAACTGGCACGCCGGGCGCTGACCTACGCCAACGGGCGGCCGAACCTGCAGGCCGAGCTGTGGAACGTGATCGCCCAGGCGCGCGAAAAACAGGGCGACAGCGCCGGTGCGGCCTTGGCCCGCCAGAAAGCCAAGGTGGCGTCGTGATGGAGCCACGTATCCTGGACATCGCCGATCAGCTGCTGCTGATCGAGCGCGAACTGCAGGTACAGGGGTGGTGGGACCGCACGCCGCCCAGCGACCAGGCACTGGCCAGCACCGTGCCTTTCGCGCTCGACAGCCTGCGCTTCGAGCAGTGGCTGCAATGGATCTTCCTGCCGCGCATGACGCAGATCCTCGAGCAAGGTCTGCCGCTGCCCCAGGCCTCGGGCATCCTGGTGATGGCCGAAACGGTCTATGTCGACCGGCCTGAGCAAAGTCGCGAGCTACGGCGCTTGCTGGCGGCATTCGACCAATTGATCGCACCATCCGCCTGATTTTTTCGGTTTTACCTCTCAGGGCCGCAGATTGTGGCCCTTTTTCATGAGAATCTTTATTTTCCTGCTGCAAGCCTTCTCGTTTGTGGTGGCTGTAATTGAAGTCTTGGAAATATTGGCAATAATTTTTCTTGACTTGTCGCCGCCGAATCACAAGAATCCAGTTTCCGCTGTAGGGGGACTGCCAGAAGCAGACCCGCCAAGCCGAACATGAGGCGCACACCCGCGCCGACCTGTGTCACCCCGCAACGCGTTACCTCGCGCTGGGTGGGAAGGTCCCGCAACACTAGGGACGCTCCCAATACTTGCTCAGTCAGTGCTGAACGTTCGCTCATGCTCTGCTTGGCAGTAAACCTATCAAGACCCCGCCCCTCGGGCGGTACTCTGGCGTTTTAGAGGTGAACAACGTGGAGCTTTTATCTGGCGGCGAGATGCTTGTCCGCTTCTTGCGTGACGAGGGCATCAAGCACATCTACGGGTACCCTGGTGGTGCTCTCCTTCATGTCTACGATGCCTTGTTCAAGGAACCAGAGATCGAGCACATCCTGGTGCGCCATGAACAGGCCGCGACCCACATGGCCGACGGCTATGCACGCGCCACCGGCAAGGCCGGCGTCGTGCTGGTGACTTCCGGCCCGGGCGCCACCAACGCCATCACCGGTATCGCCACGGCGTACATGGACTCCATCCCGATGGTCATCCTGTCAGGCCAGGTGCCCAGCACCATGGTCGGCACCGATGCCTTCCAGGAAACCGACATGATCGGCATTTCCCGGCCCATCGTGAAACACAGCTTCATGATCAAGCACGCCTCGGAAATCCCGGAAGTCCTGAAGAAGGCCTTCTACCTGGCCGAATCCGGGCGTCCGGGCCCGGTCGTGGTCGACATTCCGAAGGACATGACCAACCCGGCCGAGAAGTTCGAGTACGTCTATCCGAAGAAGGTCAAGCTGCGCTCCTACAGCCCGGCCGTGCGTGGCCACTCCGGCCAGATCCGCAAGGCCGCCGAGATGCTGCTGGCGGCCAAGCGCCCGATCCTCTACTCCGGTGGCGGCGTCATCCTCGGCGGTGGCTCCGAGACCCTGACCGAGATCGCCCGTGCGCTGAACCTGCCGGTCACCAACACCCTGATGGGCCTGGGCGGCTATCCCGGCACCGATCGCCAGTTCCTCGGCATGCTCGGCATGCACGGCAGCTACCCGGCCAACATGGCGATGCACCACGCCGATGTGATCTTCGCTGTCGGCGCGCGTTTCGATGACCGTGTGATCAACGGCCCGGCCAAGTTCTGCCCGAACGCCAAGATCATCCACATCGACATCGACCCGGCGTCGATCTCCAAGATGATCAAGGCCGACGTGCCGATCGTGGGCCCGGTCGACAGCGTGCTCACCGACATGCAGGCCATCCTCAAGGAAATCGGGGGCACCCCTGACCAGGCGGCCATGGACACCTGGTGGAAGCAGATCGACGAATGGCGCGGCAACCGCGGGTTGTTCCCGTACGACCAGGGCGACGGCGAAGTGATCAAGCCACAGAAGGTCATCGAGACCCTGTGCGAAGTCACCCGGGGCGACGCCTTCGTCACCTCCGACGTCGGCCAGCACCAGATGTTCGCGGCGCAGTACTACCGCTTCAACAAGCCCAACCGCTGGATCAACTCCGGTGGCCTGGGCACCATGGGCTTCGGTTTCCCGGCGGCCATGGGCGTGAAGCTGAACTTCCCGGACGACGACGTGGCCTGCGTCACCGGCGAAGGCAGCATCCAGATGAACATCCAGGAGCTGTCGACCTGCCTGCAGTACGGCCTGCCGGTGAAGATCGTCAACCTGAACAACGGCGTACTGGGCATGGTTCGCCAGTGGCAGGACATGTCCTACAACAGCCGCCACTCGCACTCCTACATGGAGTCGTTGCCCGACTTCATCAAGCTGGTCGAGGCCTACGGCCATGTCGGTATTCGCATCACCAGCCTGAAGGACCTCAAGCCCAAGCTCGAGGAAGCCTTCGCCCTGAAGAATCGCCTGGTCTTCATCGACATCCAGGTCGACAGGAGCGAGCACGTCTATCCGATGCAGATCAAGGACGGCTCGATGCGTGACATGTGGCTGAGCAAGACGGAGCGTACCTGATATGCGGCACATCATTTCCCTGCTGCTGGAAAACGAACCCGGTGCCCTGTCTCGCGTGGTCGGGCTGTTTTCCCAGCGCAACTACAACATCGAGAGCCTGACCGTGGCACCGACCGAAGACTCGAGCGTATCGCGTCTGACGTTGACCACCATCGGCCACGATGAGGTGATCGAGCAGATCACCAAGAACCTGAACAAGCTCGTCGAAGTGGTCAAGCTGGTCGACCTGTCGGAAAGCGCGCACATCGAGCGCGAAATGATGCTGGTCAAGGTCAAGGCCACCGGCGCCCAGCGTGCCGAGATCAAGCGCACCACCGACATCTTCCGTGGGCAGATCGTCGACGTCACCGCCAGCGTGTACACCGTGCAGCTGAGCGGCACCAGCGACAAGCTCGACAGCTTCATCCAGGCGATCGGCACCACGTCGATCCTTGAAACCGTTCGCAGTGGCGTCACCGGCATCGCCCGGGGCGACAAAGTGCTCAGCATCTAACTTCAACAATTAGCGTTGGCTCCCGCGAGCCAGGATATAACAGGGGTAGTTCATGAAAGTCTTCTACGATAAAGATTGCGACCTTTCCATCATCCAGGGCAAGAAAGTCGCCATCATCGGTTACGGCTCCCAGGGTCACGCCCAGGCGTGCAACCTGAAGGACTCGGGCGTCGACGTCACCGTCGGCCTGCGCAAAGGCTCGGCCACCGTCGCCAAGGCAGAAGCCCACGGCCTGAAAGTCGCTGACGTGGCCTCTGCCGTCGCCGCGGCCGACCTGGTCATGATCCTGACCCCGGACGAATTCCAGGGCACGCTGTACAAGAACGAGATCGAGCCGAACATCAAGCAGGGCGCGACCCTGGCCTTCTCCCACGGCTTCTCGATCCACTACAACCAGGTCGTGCCACGCGCCGACCTGGACGTGATCATGATCGCGCCGAAGGCCCCGGGCCACACCGTGCGTTCCGAGTTCGTCAAGGGCGGTGGCATCCCTGACCTGATCGCCATCTACCAGGATGCGTCGGGCAACGCCAAGAACGTCGCACTGTCCTACGCCGCAGGCGTCGGCGGTGGCCGTACCGGCATCATCGAAACCACCTTCAAGGACGAGACCGAAACCGACCTGTTCGGTGAGCAGGCCGTGCTGTGCGGCGGTACCGTCGAGCTGGTCAAGGCCGGCTTCGAAACCCTGGTCGACGCTGGCTACGCGCCGGAAATGGCCTACTTCGAGTGCCTGCACGAGCTGAAGCTGATCGTCGACCTCATGTACGAAGGCGGCATCGCCAACATGAACTACTCGATCTCCAACAACGCCGAGTACGGCGAGTACGTGACCGGTCCTGAAGTCATCAACGAAGAATCCCGCAAGGCCATGCGCAATGCACTCAAGCGCATCCAGGACGGCGAGTACGCGAAGATGTTCATCAGCGAAGGCGCCACCAACTACCCGTCGATGACCGCCAAGCGCCGCAACAACGCCGCCCACGGCATCGAAATCATCGGCGAGCAGCTGCGTTCGATGATGCCGTGGATTTCGGCCAACAAGATCGTCGACAAGAGCAAGAACTGATCCTGTCCTGACGTGACGAAGAACGCGGCCTCGGCCGCGTTTTTTCGTTCAGGCGCCCGCATCTGGTATAAAGCGACCAGGGGCAGGCGTCGAACCTCCGTCGCCTGCCTGCGTCGAATACTTTCCATCCTGTTGCAAGGTAATCTCCATGAGCGAACGTCCCGAAGAGCCGTACACGCCCTCCGACGCCGAAAGCCTGCTACCTGTCGATGAGCACATTGAAGAGGGGCATGACGCCGAAGGGCGCAAGGTTCGGCACCGTGGCATCTACCTGTTGCCCAATCTGTTCACCACCGCCAACCTGTTTGCCGGGTTCTACTCGATCATCAGCGCCATCAGCGCGCATGGCTATTTCAGCGCCGGTGACCCCCACGAGGGCAGCAAGTACCTGGCGTTCGCCGCCATCGCGATCTTCGTGGCCATGGTGCTCGACAGTCTCGATGGCCGTGTGGCGCGCATGACCAATACCCAGAGCGCCTTCGGTGCCGAGTACGACTCGCTGTCGGACATGGTCGCCTTCGGGGTGGCACCGGCGTTGCTGGCCTTCGTCTGGGCCCTGGGGGACATGGGTAAGGTCGGCTGGATGGTGGCCTTCATCTATGTCGCCGGTGCGGCGCTGCGCCTGGCGCGCTTCAATACCCAGGTCGGCACGGCCGACAAGCGTTACTTCATCGGGCTGGCCAGTCCGGCGGCGGCCGGTGTGGTCGCCGGCACCGTGTGGGCCTTCAGCGACTACGGCATCCAGGGCTCCAAGCTGTCGTTCCTGGTGGCCCTGCTGGTCGCGGCGGCCGGCATGCTGATGGTCAGCAACGTCAAGTACAACAGCTTCAAGGAACTGGACCTCAAAGGGCGTGTGCCTTTCGTCGCCATCCTGGCGGTGGTGCTGGTCTTCGCCGTGGTGTTCAGCGACCCACCGCGCATCCTGCTGCTGATCTTCCTCGCCTATGCAGCCTCGGGCCCGGTGCAGTACCTGCTGCGCAAGCGCCGGCGTAAAGCGTGAAATCGATTTAATGCCGGAATAACCCTGCGGCCCTACAGTCTACTGGTACATCCTTGTCCAGTGCTGTGGGGTCGACATGCTCATCCAGGTTCCCAAGTCGTCCGACTGCAAGTTGTCGGACGTCACGCCCGAATCCCTCTACCTCTCTCGTCGTCGCGTGCTCGGTGGCGCCATGGCCGGGTTGACGCTCGGTACGTTGCCCGCTGTCGGCCGTGCGGCCGATGCCGCGCGCTACCCGGATGTCGAACCCGGCAAGCCGGCAGGCTGGTTCACCGACAAGCTCGCTGAGACGCGCTGGCAGGCGGTGACCGTGAAAGACGAAGCCATCACGCCGTTTCGCGACGCTACCCACTACAACAACTTCTACGAGTTCGGGCCTGGCAAAGGCGATCCGGCCGCAAACGCCGGCAGCTTGCCCACCGAGCCCTGGCAGCTCGTGGTCGATGGCGAAGTCGACAAGCCGGGAAGCTATGCGCTGGAAGACTTCGTCAAACCCTACCAACTGGAAGAACGCATCTACCGGCTGCGCTGCGTCGAGGCCTGGTCGATGGTGATCCCGTGGCTGGGCTTTCCCCTGGCAGACATCCTCAAGCGCGTCCAGCCGACCTCGAAGGCCCGGTATGTACGCTTCGAGACCCTGCGCGATCCCGCGCACATGCCTGGACAGCGCTCGGGCTTCGCCCTGATCGACTGGCCGTATGTGGAGGGTTTGCGCCTGGACGAGGCGATGAATCCGCTGACCCTCATGGCCGTCGGCATGTACGGTCGCGAATTGCCCAATCAGAACGGAGCGCCGCTGCGGCTGGTGGTGCCCTGGAAGTATGGCTTCAAGAGCATCAAGTCGATCGTGCGCATGAGCCTGGTCGCCGAGCAGCCCACGACCACCTGGCAAGGCCTGGCGCCCGACGAGTATGGTTTCTATGCCAACGTCAACCCGCAGGTCGATCACCCACGCTGGACACAGGCACGTGAGCGACGGCTGCCCAGTGGGCTGTTCAGCCCGAACGTGCGCGACACGCAGATGTTCAACGGCTATGCCGAACAGGTCGGCGGCCTGTACACGGGGCTGGATCTGCGGAAGTACTACTGATGCGCTATCCAAGACTGCGACTGGCGCTGTTTCTGTTCGGCTGCGTGCTGCCGGCCTGGTGGCTCTATGAAGCGGTAGGCAACCAGTTGGGTCCCGACCCTGGCAAGGTGCTGGTCACCCGTCTGGGGCTGGGCGGCCTGATCTACCTGCTCATCAGTCTGTGCATGAGTCCGTTGCACCGCATGACGGGGTGGGCCGGCTGGATCGTGGTGCGCAGGCAACTGGGGCTGTGGAGCTTCGCCTACATTCTACTGCACCTGCTCGGCTACCTGGTGTTCATGCTCGGCCTGGATCTCGGGCAGTTGGGTGTCGAGTTGAGTCGGCGGCCCTACATCATCGTCGGTGCAGTGGGGTTCCTTGGCTTGCTGGTGCTGGCGGTGACGTCGAACAAGGCCAGTCAACGGCGGCTGGGTGCGCGATGGCGGTCCCTGCACAGGCTCGTCTATGGCGTGTTGGCACTGGGGCTGCTGCATTTCTTGTGGGTCGTGCGCTCGGATCTGGGGGAGTGGACACTCTATGCAGGGGCGGGGGCCATGCTGATGGCGGTGCGGATACCTGTCATCTGGAAGCGCTTGCCGCGGTTCAACCGGAAAAAGCGAAATGAATCGAAATAAAGGGTTGACGGACTTTCAGATCCCCTTATAATGCGCACCACTTCCAACGCAGACGGAACGATAAACGCCTTGTTAATCAACAGGTTGCGTGAATCAGGACGAAGCGGGAAGTGCTCCGGTCTCGA
>NZ_JAAMQI010000022.1 GCF_013523165.1 Pseudomonas entomophila | reverse complement strand
CTGCCCCGCCCACCCGTCAGACGTAGATCATCTTCCGTGTCATGCCGCCATCGACCACATACTCCTGCCCCGTCACGAACGCAGCCTGGCTGGACAGCAACCAGGCGACCAGGGCGGCCACGTCCTCGACGGTGCCCACGCGCCCAACCGGATGCTGGCCATGGTCACCGCTGCCCAACGGCTCGGTGCGGCGCTGGGCGGGGTCGCGCGCGTCGATCCAGCCGGGGCTGACGGCATTGACGCGAATCTCCGGCCCCAGGCTGATGGCCAGCGAGTGGGTCAACGCCACCAGACCGCCCTTGCTCGCGGCATAGGCCTCGGTGTCGGGCTCGGACTGGTGGGCGCGGGTCGAGGCAAGGTTGACGATGGCGCCACCGTGGGCGCGCAGGTAAGGCGCACAGTGCTTGGCCAGCAGCATGGGCCCGCTCAGGTTGACCGCCAGCACCCGGTTCCACTGCGACAGGCTCAGGCTCTCGAGCGTGCCACTGTGCGGGTCGGCGACGGCCGCGTTGCACACCAGGGCGTCCAGGCGGCCGAACTGGCCCAGCACCTGGGCCACGCCGGTCACCACGTCCTTTTCGTCGGCGACGTCCATGGAGACGAACCAGGCATTGTCGCCCAGGGCCTTGGCCACCTTGGCGCCACGCTTGCGGTCCAGGTCGCTCAGGACCACTTGCCAGCCTTCGCAGATCAGCCAGGCCGCAATGCCCAGGCCGATGCCGCGCGCGGCACCGGTGACCAGGGCCACGCGGCCATTGTGGCTAACCTCGCCGCCTTTCCAGTCGATCACAGTGCGGCCAGACCTCGTGCCAGGTCGGCCTGCAGGTCGGCCACGTCTTCGAGCCCTACCGCCACGCGGATCAGGCTGTCGCGAATACCCGCCGCTTCACGCTCGTGGGGCGTCAGGCGCCCGTGAGAGGTGGTGGCCGGGTGTGCGATGGTGGTCTTGCTGTCGCCCAGGTTGGTGGTGATCGACACCAGCCGCGTCGCATCGATGAAGCGCCAGGCGCCCTCTTTGCCACCGGCGACCTCGAAACTCACCACCGCCCCGAAACCGCTCATCTGGCGTTTGGCCAGCGCGTGCTGGGGGTGGCTCGGCAGGCCGGCATAGTGCACCCGCTCGATCCCGTCCTGTTGCGTCAACCATTCGGCCAGCGCCTGGGCACTCTGGCAGTGCGCGCGCATGCGCAGCTTGAGCGTCTCCAACCCCTTGAGGAACACCCAGGCGTTGAACGGGCTCAAGGTCGGCCCTGCGGTACGCAGGAAGCCGACCACCTCCTTCATCAGCTCGGCACGCCCGGCGACGGCCCCGCCCATGCAACGGCCTTGACCGTCGATGAACTTGGTCGCCGAATGGATGACGATGTCCGCACCCAGGGCGAGCGGCTGCTGCAAGGCCGGCGTGCTGAAGCAGTTGTCCACCGCCAGCAGCGCACCATGCGCCTGTGCGATGGCGGCCAACCCGGCGATATCGACCAGCTCGGCCAGGGGGTTGGAGGGCGATTCGACGAACAGCAACCGGGTGTTGGGCTTGAGCGCCTGCTGCCAGCCTTCCAGGTCGGCCAGCGGGACGTAGTCCACCTGGACCCCGAAGCGCTTGAAGTACTTCTCGAACAGGCTGATGGTCGAGCCGAACACGCTCTGCGAAACCAGCACATGGTCACCCGCACTGCATAGCGCCATCACCGTGGCCAGAATCGCCGCCATGCCGGTCGACGTGCCGACGGCCTGTTCGGCGCCTTCGAGGGCGGCCAGGCGCTCCTCGAACGCCCTGACCGTCGGGTTGGTATAGCGTGAGTAGACGTTACCCGGCACCTCGCCCGCGAACCGCGCCGCGGCATCGGCCGCCGTGCGGAAGACGTAGCTGGAGGTGAAGAACACCGCCTCGCTGTGCTCCCCTTCTGGCGTGCGGTGCTGACCGGCGCGTACCGCCAGGGTGTCGAAACCGACACCCTCGAGGTCGCTGTCCAGCCGTCCGGCCTCCCATTGATCCGACATGCCCTGCTCCCAGAATCAGTTGTTGTACAGGTCGATGATCGCGCTGACCGCCTGATGCTTGACCTTGGCGGTGTCGTTGCGCGACTGCTCGATGCGGTCGAGGTAGGCCTCGTCGACGTCGCCGGTCACGTAGTGGCCGTCGAACACCGCGCAATCGAACTGCTCGATCTTGATCTTGCCCCCACCGACCGATTCCACCAGATCGGGCAGGTCCTGGTAGACCAGCCAATCGGCGCCGATCAACTCGGCCACCTGTTCGGTGGTGCGGTTGTGGGCGATCAGTTCATGGGCACTCGGCATGTCGATGCCGTAGACGTTGGGGTAACGCACGGCGGGGGCGGCAGAACAGAAGTAGACGTTCTTGGCGCCGGCCTCGCGGGCCATCTGGATGATCTGCTTGCAGGTGGTACCGCGCACGATCGAGTCGTCCACCAGCATCACGTTCTTGCCGCGGAACTCCAGTTCGATGGCGTTGAGCTTCTGGCGCACCGACTTCTTGCGGGCAGCCTGGCCAGGCATGATGAAGGTCCGGCCGATGTAGCGGTTCTTGACGAAGCCCTCGCGGAACTTGACGCCCAGGTGGTTGGCCAGCTGGAGCGCCGCCGTGCGGCTGGTGTCAGGGATCGGGATGACCACGTCGATGCCATGGTCGGGGCGCTCGCGCTGGATCTTGTCGGCCAGCTTCTCGCCCATGCGCAGCCGCGCCTTGTACACCGACACGCCGTCGATGATCGAGTCCGGGCGCGCCAGGTAGACGTGCTCGAAGATGCACGGCGAGAGCGTCGACGCGGTGGCGCACTGACGGGTGTGCAGCTGGCCGTCCTCGGTGATGTAGACCGCTTCGCCCGGCGCCAGGTCGCGGATCAGGGTGAAGCCGAGCACGTCCAGGGCCACGCTTTCCGAGGCGATCATGTACTCCACGCCTTCGTCGGTATGACGCTGACCGAAGACGATCGGGCGAATGGCATGGGGGTCACGGAAGCCGACGATGCCGTAGCCGGTGATCATCGCCACCACCGCATAACCGCCGACGCAACGGCTGTGCACGTGCGACACGGCCGCGAACACGTCTTCTTCGGTCGGCTGCAGCTTGCCGCGCACGGCCAGCTCGTGGGCGAACACGTTGAGCAGGACTTCGGAATCGGAGTTGGTGTTGACGTGACGCAGGTCCGATTCGTAGATCTCCTTGGCCAGCTGCTCGACGTTGGTCAGGTTGCCGTTGTGCGCCAGGGTGATGCCGTAGGGCGAGTTGACGTAGAACGGCTGGGCCTCGGCCGAGGTCGAGCTGCCCGCCGTCGGGTAGCGCACGTGACCGATGCCCATGTGCCCGACCAGGCGCTGCATGTGGCGCTGCTGGAAGACATCGCGCACCAGACCGTTGTCCTTGCGCAGGAACAGCCGGCCATCATGGCTGGTCACGATGCCGGCAGCGTCCTGGCCGCGATGCTGAAGGACGGTTAGCGCGTCATACAGCGCCTGATTGACGTTCGACTTACCGACGATACCGACGATGCCACACATGCGACGCAACCCCTACTTTGATGAAACCTGACTGAGTCCGCTCACGACCGGTTCGGCCCGAGCAGCTGCTCCTTGAAAGGGAGATCGGTCGAGGGACCGACCCCACCGGACATCCACTGGCTGGCAAAGCCCAGCACGAGATTCTTCGACCAGTCGGCGACCAGCACGAACTGCGGCAGCAGACGGGACTGCTGCCACCAGGGATCCTGCTGGACCGGCCCGAGGCTCAACAGCCCGACGGCCACGACCACCAGCAGGCCGCCACGCGCTGCGCCGAAGACCATGCCGAGGAAGCGATCGGTGCCGGACAGCCCGGTCACGCGGATCAGCTCGCTCACGATGAAATTGATCATCGCCCCCACGATCAGCGTGGCGACGAACAGAATGGTACAGCCTGCGATGACCCGTGCCGATGGCGTCTGGATGTATGGCTCCAGGTACTGCGACAGCGATCCGCCGAACAGCCAGGCGACCGCGCCGGCGACCACCCAGGTGACCAGCGAGAGGGCCTCCTTGACGAAGCCACGGTTGAGACTGATCAACGAGGAAACGGCGATGATCGCGATGATCGCCCAATCGACCCAGGTAAATGCCACGGTGCTGCCTGCAGACCTATTAGGGGGCGCATTTTAGCAGAGGGACGGGGATGGGGTAAGCGGAATGTCAGACCGCGGACAGGCTGGCGGCCGATGAGTTCCCGCAGGCGTGCAGCATGACACCCACAGGGGATGTGACGGTCTTGGCAGATCGGGGTGCGGCCGAGGCAGGACACGGTAGCCGCCGCGACCTCGGCCCTGTCGGGCCTTGGTCGGATGAACGTGCAGCGTTACCCGCGCTCTGGCTCGAAACGCACGACGATGCCCTTGATCTTCTGCTGACGGTTGATCACGTCACGCACCCGCTCGGCCTCGCTGCGTTCGATCAACGGCCCGACGAAGACCCGGTTGAGCCCGCCAGCGGTGCGGATGTAGGCATTGTAGCCCTGGCTGCGCAAGGTCTTCTGCAGGTTGTCCGCACCCGCCCGATTGGACAGGCTGGCCACCTGGATCGACCAGCTGACCGGCAGGCCACTGCCGTCGACCTTGTTGCCGGTGCTCGGCGCCTGGGCAGCCGCCGGTGCCGGGGATGGCGCCTGGGCGGTCGCGGGTGCTTCAGACCGGGTCACCGGCGCCGGTGCCTTGGCAGGCGCCTTGGCGGCTGCGTCGTGGGACGGCGTGATGGGCTGACGCGGGGCGGTCAGGGGCGCGGTGGACTCGTTGACCACCACCGGTGGCGCCGCGCTGGCCGTCGGTGTCTGCGACGATGCCTGGGGCTCGGGCACCGCGACCGGCTCGACCTGCACCTGCGCCAGTTCGGGCCTGGCCGGCGCCTGAGGCGCCTCGACCTGGACTTCACGCACCTCGTCCTGGCGCGTGAACAGCATCGGCAGGAAGATCACCGCCAATGCCACCAGCACCAGCGCCCCGACGATACGCTGCTTCACGCCCTTGTCCAGCCCTGCCATCACCCTAGCCCCTTACGCCTTGTCGCTCCAGCCATGCAAGGGCCTGGGCGACACAGAAAAACGAACCGAACAGAAGGATCTCATCGTCCTCCGTCGCCTGCGTGCACTGCGCGTCCAGCGCAGCGTCGACGCCCTCATGAGACTTCACCGTGGCGCCAAGGTTCTTCAGGGCGTCGTGCAGCTCGCTCGCCGGACGACTGCGCGGCGATTGCAGCGGTGCCACCGCCCAGTCGTCGACCACGTCGGCCAACGGCGCGATCACGCCGTCGAGGTCTTTGTCGGACAACAGCCCGAACACCGCCAGCCGTCGCCCCCGAGGCGGCCGGGCGGCGAGGCGCCGCGCCAGGTACTGGGCGGCATGAGGGTTGTGACCGACGTCGAGCAGCAGCCGCAGGTGCTTGCCTTGCCACAGCACGGAACGGCGATCCAGCCGCCCGGTGACACGGGTGGCGAGCAACGCCTGACGCAGGTGCTCGGGGTCGCATGGCAGGCCGCACAGCAGGTAAGCCTGAAGCGCCAGGGCGGCGTTCTCGAGGGGGAGATCGAGCGCCGGCAGCTCGAGGGTCATCGGGCTGCCGTCGGCCATCCGCCCTTGCCAGCACCAGCGATCACCTGCGTCCTGCAGGTCGAAGTCACGCCCGCGCACGTACAGCGGGCAACCCAGCTCGGCGGCCTTGTCGAGCAAGGGCTGCGGCGGGTGCGGATCGCCGCACAGGGCCGGGGTGCCTGGTCGGAAGATCCCGGCCTTCTCGAAGGCGACGGACTCGCGCGTGTCGCCCAGGTATTCGGCATGATCTACGCCGATGCTGGTGACCAGCGCCAGGTCGGCATCCACCAGGTTGACGGCGTCGAGCCGCCCGCCCAGGCCCACCTCGAGCACGACGGCATCCAGTGCGGCCTGGCGGAACAGCCAGAACGCCGCCAGGGTGCCCATCTCGAAGTAGGTGAGCGACACGTCGCCACGGGCGGCTTCGACGGCGCAGAACGCCTCGCACAGCGCCTGGTCATCGACCTCCTGCCCGTCGATCTGGACGCGCTCGTTGTAGCGCAGCAGGTGCGGCGAGGCGTAGACCCCCACCCGCAGCCCCTGGGCCTTGAGCAACGCGGCGACGAAGGCGCAGGTGGAGCCCTTGCCATTGGTGCCGGTCACGGTCACGACACGCGGCGCCAGCGCACCCAGCGCGAGCCGCTCGAGCACCTGCCGGGAACGCTCCAGGCCCATGTTGATGGCCGACGGGTGCAACTGTTCGAGGTAGGCGAGCCACTCGCCCAGGCTGCGCGCGCTCATCAGGCGACGACGGGCTCGTCGATCGCCACCGGCGCCTCGGACATCAGGGTCGGCGTTGGCTGGCCGGTCATCTGGGCCAGCAGGCGCGCCAGGCGTGGACGCAGCTCGTTGCGCGAAATGATCAGGTCGATGGCGCCGTGGTCCAGCAGGAACTCGCTGCGCTGGAAGCCTTCAGGCAGCTTCTCGCGCACGGTCTGCTCGATCACGCGCGGGCCGGCGAAGCCGATCAGGGCCTTGGGCTCGCCGACGATCACGTCGCCCAGCATCGCCAGGCTGGCCGACACGCCCCCGTAGACCGGGTCGGTCAGGACCGAGATGAAGGGGATGCCCTCTTCGCGCAGGCGCGCCAGCACTGCGGAGGTCTTGGCCATCTGCATCAGCGAGATCAGCGCTTCCTGCATGCGCGCGCCACCGGAGGCGGCGAAGCAGACCATCGGGCAGCGGTGCTCCAGGGCATGGTTGGCCGCGCGCACGAAGCGCTCGCCGACCACGGCGCCCATGGAGCCGCCCATGAACGAGAATTCGAAGGCGCTGACCACGATCGGCATGCCCAGCAGGGTCCCGCTCATGGAGATCAGCGCGTCCTTCTCGCCGGTCTGCTTCTGCGCAGCGCTCAGGCGGTCCTTGTACTTCTTGCCGTCACGGAACTTGAGGCGGTCGACCGGCTCCAGGTCGGCGCCCAGCTCGGCACGGCCTTCGGCATCGAGGAAGATGTCGATGCGCGCACGCGCGCCGATACGCATGTGGTGGTTGCACTTGGGGCAAACGTCCAGGGTCTTCTCGAGCTCGGGACGGTACAGCACCGCCTCGCAGGACGGGCACTTGTGCCACAGCCCTTCGGGCACCGAACTCTTCTTCACCTCGGAACGCATGATCGATGGGATCAGTTTGTCTACCAACCAGTTGCTCATGCTTTCATCTCCAGTCTTGGCAGGCGGATGACATCGGTCACACGCGCCCTGCCCTTGAACTCATCATCTGTTCGAAACGGCTGCGAACCGGTCCGGCGAATCGGCATGCCGTGCTTCGCCCGTCGACCGTCTCTCACCCCATGTTCTGTCGGCGCCGCTGGCGCCAGGCCTGCCCGGTCGTGACCGTGGCAGCGATAGCTATGGACGATGCCGCCCGACGTGCCGTCACATCGTCGCCGAAGCCGCCTGCACCGCGGCCATGAAGGCCTGGATCCGGGCGGCATCCTTGATGCCCTTGCGCAGCTCCACCCCGCCACTGACGTCCACGCCATAGGGACGCACCTGGGCGATGGCCTGGCCGACATTGTCGGCGCTCAGCCCCCCGGCCAGAATCACCGGCTTGCTCAGCCGTGCGGGGATCAGCGACCAGTCGAAGGTCTCGCCCGTGCCGCCGGGCACGCCGGGCACATACGCGTCGAGCAACAGCCCGCGGGCCCCGGCGTACTGCTGGCAGGCCGCCTCGAGGTCGTCGCCGGGGCGCACCCTCAGCGCCTTGATCCATGGCCGGTGGTGCCCGGAGCAGGCCTCAGGCGTCTCGTTGCCGTGAAACTGCAGAAGGTCCAGCGGCACGGCGTCGAGGATGTCCTGCAGCTCGCAACGCGACGCGTCGACGAACAGGCCGACGCTGGTGACGAAGGGCGGCAATGCCGCGAGGATCTCACGCGCCTGGGCCACGCTTACGGCACGCGGGCTCTTGGCGTAGAACACCAGGCCGATGGCATCGGCGCCCGCCTCGACGGCGGCCAGGGCATCCTCGACACGGGTGATACCGCAGATTTTGCTGCGAACGATAGTCACGAACGAGGTACCCCGTCAGCGGATAAAGCACCGGATGTTAGCAAAAGCCTCATCCAACGTCAGCCGACAAGGCCTCGTAGCCGGTCAGAAAGTGCGGCCCGATGTAACGCTGGGGCAGCTGGAACGCGTCGGGATACTCCACCTGCACCAGGTAGAGGCCATGGGGATGGGCGGTGACGCCGCCCTCACGGCGGTTGCGGCTTTCGAGCACCTCACGTGCCCAGCTCGCGGGCCGCTCGCCCGCGCCGATGGTCATGAGCACGCCGGCGATGTTGCGGACCATGTGGTGCAGGAACGCCGTGGCACGCACGTCCAGCACGATCATCTGGCCATGCCGGGTGACGCGCAGGTGGTGCATGTGCTTGATCGGCGACTTGGCCTGGCACTGGCTGGCGCGAAAGGCGCTGAAGTCATGGGTGCCGAGCAGGTAGGCCGCACCCTCGGCCATGGCCGCGACGTCCAGGGGGCGGTGGTTCCAGGTCACCTCTTCGGCCAGGTGCGCCGGACGAATCGGGTCGTTGTAGATCACGTAGCGGTAGCGTCGGGCGACCGCCTTGAACCGCGCATGAAAGTCGGCCGGCATCTGCCGTGCCCAGGTCACGCTGATGTCGGGCGGCAGGTTGAAGTTGGTGCCCAGGGTCCAGGCGCGCTCGTCGCGCACCGCCTGGGTGTCGAAGTGCACGACCTGGCCACAGGCGTGCACGCCGGCGTCGGTGCGGCCAGCGCACAGCACGCTGATGGGCGAGTCGGCCACCTTGGACAGCGCCTGCTCCAGCGCCTGCTGGACGCTCGGCACGCCACTGGCCTGACGTTGCCAGCCCCGGTAGCGGGCGCCTTTGTATTCCACGCCCAAGGCGATACGGAAATGGCCTTCGGCCGCTGATTCGGCCGCGACGGTGTCGATGATATCCAAGAAGCAAGACCTGTCGGTTCCACGAAAGGCGGGGAGTATAACGAGACCAGGGCATGAATGGGCCGGTCAGGGCACGTACCCCCGACCGGAAGAGCGTCGTGGCCAGGGGCTGCGGTGCACGCGCAGGGCGTCGTCGGCACCGCTGCCGCGTTCAGGCCAGGCGCGAGAGCAGTTCCCGGGCTTCCAGACGCTGCCCTTCATCGCCATCCTTGACCACTTCGTCGAGGATGTCGCGGGCGCCCTGAGGATCGCCCATGTCGACGTAGGCACGGGCCAGATCGAGCTTGGTCGCCACCTCGTCGGCACCCGAGAAGAAGTCGAAGTCCAGGTCATCGACCGGCTCGGGTTCTGGCTCGGGTTCCGGCTCCGGCTCGGGTGTCGGCGCGGCCGCGGCGACACTGGGCGCACCGGTTGCAGGCGTGTCGAAGCTGTCCGACAGCCTGTCCAGCTCGGCGTTGACGTCGTCCAGCTCACTGGCGAAGTTGCGCGCGGCGGGCGAGTCGTCGTCCAGCGCCAGCGAGAGGTCGAAATCGTCACCCAGGTCGGGTTCGGCGATCGGGGATGGGCGCTGATCGCCGCGTACGCTGTCGGCCACGATGGCGGTATCGGCCTGGAACGGCTCGTCGGCATCGGGCGTGCCCACGTCCAGGTCGAACGCGTCACCGGCCGCTTGCGCCTGGGCCTGGGCCAGCATGGCCTCGAAGTCATCGTCGGCGTCATGCGGCTCGGCCACGGCCGAAGGCACCTCGCCTGACGCGCTGGCCGCAACGGGCTCGAGCACCGGGGGCTCGGCATAGCCGGCCACCGGCAGATCGGCGTTGACCTGCAGATCGGCGGCCGCGCCCAGCACCTCGTCCGGCACGTCGGCCAACGGGTCGTCTTCGACCACGGGCGCCGTCACCGGCTCGCGGGCCACACCCGGCGTCGATGGCGCAGGGCGTGGCGCGTCGTCCAGCAGCGCCTGCACGTACTGCTCGTCGCGCTCGGTCGCCAAGGCAGCGGCGCCCAGGCCCGCCGCGACCACACCGAGCATTGCCGGGAAACGCTGCTTGAGCGTATCGACTTCGGTCTGGTTCTGGTGGGTGGCAGGCAGTTGCCGCTCCTGGCTGACGAAGCCGTCGCGATCGCCCTGTCGGCCGTACACCTCCATCAGCTTCAGGCGCAGGTCGTTGCGTGACGGATGTGCGGCTACCCCTGCCTCCAGCAGCTCGGCAGCGTCGTTCAGGCGACCGTCGGCGACCTTCAGCTCGGCCTCCATCAGCACCCGGTCGGCCGCCAGCGCGTCGGCCTGCTCGCGTGACTGCGCCGCTTCGGCCGGCATGGCAGCGGCCGTGGACGCCGCCACGGCAGCAGGCGACAAGGTGTGCGGCATGTCGAGTTCATCGAAGCTGCCCGGGGGCAGGTCGAGTTCGGGATCGTTCTGTTCTTCGGCCAGCTCACGCGCCATGCGCAGGTGCTTCTCGGCCTCCTGCTGGGCCTTGCGCTTGCGCAGGATGAGCAGTATCAGCAGCAACAGCACCAGGAACAGGGAGCCGGCGATGGCCGCGAGCAACCAAGGGTTGCCCAGCAGGGTATCGAGCGTGTCGCGTGCGGGTGGCGCGGCCTCGCCCGGGGTGGCTTCAGGCTGCGTGCCGGCGGCTGCCGGGGCAGGCTGGATGACCGGTTCGCTCGCCGTGGAAGGCGCTGCGGCCACAGCGGGCTGGGGCTGCACAGCGCCCGTGACGGGCGTCGCGCCTGGGACTTGGGCCGGGGCCTCTGCGGGCTGCGCAGACGCTGCAGCTGGCGCGGTGGCATTGGCGGCCGAGGGTGTCGGCGCCGGTACCCCGGCCTGCTGCGACAGGCGTGCCAGCTGGTCGTTCTTGAGTTCGATCAGCCGCTGCAGCTTGTCCAGCTGGCTTTCCAGGTCAGCCATGCGGCTCTTGAGTTCTTCGTTGTCGCGCCGGCTGGTGTCGAGGCTTTCCTGGGCCACGGCCAGCTGATCGTTGAGGGCGCGGGCATCGTTGGCGGCGGCCGTCGACTCGGGCGACACCAGGCGCAGGTTGTCGGCCTGGGTCACCTGGGCAGGGGCCGCCCCGGCGCTGGTCCGCCGCGTGGCGTCCAGTTGGCGCGCGCGCGGCCCCAGGCGCCGGCCTTCACGCCAGGCGGCGTACTGCTCGGCGACCTCGGCTTCGGCGTCACGCTGCGGGATGCTCTGGATCTGTTGCGCATCGGGCAGGCGCAGGACCTGCCCGACCTTGAGCTGGTTGATGTTGTTGCCGATGAAGGCGCCCGGGTTGAGCGCCTGGATCGCCAGCATGGTCTGCTGCACGGACCCGCCCTGGGCATTACGCGCAGCGATCTGCCACAGGGTGTCACGACGCCGGCTGGTGTAGGTGCCGGCAGCGCTCACGGCAGGCTGAACGCCTGGCGCGGCACGCGAGGGCTGTGGCTGGGGGCGATCGAGCGCGACGTCGTAGTCACGCAGCAGGCGGCCCTGGGGCCACATGACCTGCACGAGGAACTTGACCACCGGGGCCGGCAACGCGGCGCTCGACGTCACCCGCAGCACGCTGCGGCCATTGGGCACGATCACCGGGGTGAAGGTCAGGTCTTCGAGGTAGGCCGGCATGGGAATCCCGGCCCGGCTGAACTCCTCGGGCCCTGCCAGGCTCGACCTGAGGTCGGCGGCCGTCAGGTCCTGCACGTCGCGCAGCTCGATCTCGGCATCCAAGGGCTGGCCCTGGCCGGACTTGAGCGTCAGGTCGCCCAGCTCCAGGGCGTTGACCACGCCAGAGGACAACGCGGTAGCGGCGGCAATGGCCAGCACCATCTTGCGGATTCGAAGCATGACCCCTTCCCTATCGATGAATCGTCCCGGCGAGCCCGTGATGGAACAAGGACATAAGTGCTGGCAAGTATCTTTTACAGCTGGTCTTTTATCAACAAGCGCGCTATCTGCACCGCGTTGAGCGCCGCACCCTTGCGCAGGTTGTCGGTGGTCAGCCAGAAGTTGAGCTGTTCGGCGTCGTCGATGCCCTGGCGTACTCGTCCAACATAGACCACATCCTGGCCCACTGCATCGCCGACCGGTGTCGGGTAGTCGTCCCCTTCCACGCGCTCGAGGCTCTCGCCGGCGTCGAGGGCCGCGTTGACCGCGGCCAGATCGACCGGGAGACGGCTTTGCACGGTGACGCTGTAGCTGTCGCCGAAGAACACCGGGACCTGGATGCAGGTGACACCGACCTTGAGCGTCGGCGCCTCCAGCACGGCGCGCAGCTCGTCCACCAGGCGGCGTTCCAGCACGCCGTGGCCCTGGTCATCGCTCGGGCCGACCTGGGCCAGCAGGTTGAACGCCATCTGCCGGTCGAAGAAGCGTGGTTCGAGCGGTCGGGCGTTGAGCAGCTCGGCGGTCTGCCGGGCCAGTTCGGTGACGGCTTCGCGGCCTTGGGCGGAGACCGCCAGGCAGGCCGTGAGCTGGAGGCGTTCGATGTCCAGCAGCGCACGCAAGGGCGCCAGCGCCACGGCCAGGCTGATGGTCGCTGTGCTGGGGCTTGCCACCACGGCAGGCCACGGCATCTGTGCAAGCTGCGCGCCGTTGACTTCCGGGACCACCACGGGTGCCTGCTCGAGGCCGCCGGACAGGTCGATGACCGTGCACTGGGCAGCCAGGGCCTTGTCGACCAGGCGGCGGCTGACCGCAGGGCCTGCGGCGAAGAAGGCCAACCGGGCCTTGGTGAAATCGAACGCCTCCACCTCGCGCACCCGTACGTTGCGGCCGCGGAACGCGACGCTGCTGCCGGCGGACTCGAGGCTGGCCAGCAGGTGCAGTTCGCCGACCGGGAAATCGAGCTCTTCGAGCAGTTGCACGAGGGTTTCACCCACCGAGCCGGTGGCACCGATGACGGCGATGTCGAAAGTCTGGGGCATGGGAGGTCTTCCGGATGAGCGAGGGGCGGCACTTTACGCCGATTGCGTCGGTGAGGCCATGGCTCTTGGCCTGAGGGCTGGGGCGTGGGGTGATCGGTGTGGTGACGTGCTGGTGTATCCGGGCCTCGGCATGGAGGTTATCGCTCGGGCAGAGGCACGTGGCCTCGCTATGGCGTCTATACGGCCTTCATCGATCTGGCGCGTGGACAGGTGGCAATGCTCCGAGTTTTCATCCAGTTCCTTTCCTTATGCCGGGCGTTGTCGCCGCTACCGGCGTTTGTGCTTCTTGACGAGTGCCTCGCGCGAACACAGCGCATCGACCACCAGCGAGAACGCCGGCGATGGCTGCCGCCGGCTGGGGTAGTAAAGGTAGTAGCCCTCGAACGGCGTGCACCAGTCCTCCAACACACGTACGAGCCGGCCCTCCTCGATATGCGGGGCGAACTCCTCTTCGGGCAGAAAGGCGATGCCTAGGCCTTCCAGCGCCGCCTGAACGATATGCGGGGTGCTGTTGAGGGTGACCTGACCCTCAACGCGCACATTCAACTGTTTGCCCTTGCGCGTGAACTCCCAGACGTACAGCGCCCCATGCGTGGGAAAGCGCAGGTTGATGCACATGTGCTGGGTCAGGTTTTCCGGTGATTTCGGTTTCGGATGCTGCGCCCAGTAAGCTGGGGCAGCGACCGCGGCCATGCGCAGCTTGGGACCGATCGGTACCGCAATCATGTCCTTGTCGATGGTGTCGCCCAGACGCACGCCCGCGTCGAAGCGGTCGGCCACGATGTCCCTGAATCCGTAGTTGACGTCGAACTCCACTTTCACGTCCGGATATTTGCGTAGCAGGGGCGCAATCTTGGGCAAGAGCGTCGTCTTGAGCACATGGTCACCACAGGTGATGCGCACCGTGCCGGCAGGCTTGTCGCGCAGCTCCGTCAACTCGTCCAGCTCCGCCTCGATCTCGTCGAAGCGATGGCCGATGGCGTGCAGCAGCCGCTCCCCCGCAGCGGTGGGAGACACGCTGCGCGTGGTGCGGGTGAGAAGCCGGATCTCCAGCCGGGCCTCCAAACCGCTGATGGCCTGGCTCAGCGCCGACTGGGTGACTCCCAGATGCGCGGCCGCACGCGTGAAGCTGCCTTCGCGCGCCACGGTGACAAATGAGAGGAGATCGTTGAGATTGCGTCTGACCATGCTTTTCAGTTTCTCATAGAGTTTTGATTAGTGCACCTAATAGCCCTTTTAAGTATTCATTAGCTAGTCAGGACGCGCGGGACGCAAGAAAATTTGCTTCATGCCGACGAAGGTCCGCGTCGAGAAGCATTGAAACCCACAGGCGAATGCAGGAGCTGATGCGCTCTCCTTCCATGTCATTTAACCAACACTGCAAAGGAGCTCCCATGGCAATCCAATTCGATTTCACAGGCAAGGTCGCCTTCGTCACCGGCGCAGGCACCGGCATCGGGCGCGCAACGGCGCTCGCTTTTGCAAAGGCCGGCGCTGCCGTCGCTGTGGTGGGACGCACCGACGCGAGTATCCAGGAAACGGTGCGCTTGATCGATCAGGCAGGCGGCCGCGCAGCCGCCATCCTCTGCGACGTGACCAAGGAAGCCGAAGTGGAGGCCGCCATCGCCAGGACGGTGGACACTTTCGACCGCCTCGACTTCGCGTTCAACAACGCTGGCGTGGATCACGGCGTCATTGCGCTGGCCGACATCACCAGCGCCGAGTGGGAGCGCCAGGTCAGCACCAACCTGAGCGGTGTCTTCTTTAGCATGAAGCATCAGATTCCCCAGATGCTCAAGCAAGGCGGCGGCGCGATCGTCAACACGGGCTCCGGCGCAGCCGTTAAGGGCTTCGCAGGACAGGCAGCCTATTGCGCCACGAAGTGGGGCCTGACCGGCATGAGCAAGGCCGCCGCCCTGGACTACGCCGCGAAGGGCATCCGCGTGAACGTCGTCTCTCCAGGTTTCATCGCTACGCCGATGATGGACCGCATCACCGGGGGCACCGAGGAAGGCCTGCGCAACGTGGTGGACAACGAGCCGGTGGGCCGCCCGGGCAAGCCCGAGGAGATTGCAGCGACCGTGCTGTACTTGTGCTCCGAGGAGGCCGGATTCACCGTGGGCGCCAATGTCGTCGTCGATGGCGGGCAGACCGTCTGAGGTCTCTCACAACCACGGCCACCGAGCTCAATCAGCAAAGGATTTTGACCATGAACACCCGCTATGAGACCGATGGGGACATCGCCATTCTGGACAACGCAGGTATTGGCCGCCGTAACGTGCTGAAGATGACCGGTACCGGCATCGCCGCCCTGAGTGTGGGCGCCATCGCCGCGGGTCCGGCTGCCGCGCAATCTCCCCTTGAGCTGAGCGACAAGTGGGACAAAACTTTCGCCAAGAGCGACAAGGTTCAGCACAAGAAGGTCACCCTCAAGAACCGCTTCGGCATCACCTTGGCGGGCGATCTGTACCAGCCGAAGAACGCCAACGGCAGGCTGCCGGCGCTTGCGGTCAGCGGGCCGTTTGGCGCAGTGAAGGAACAGTCCTCGGGCCTGTATGCGCAGACCATGGCTGAGCGCGGCTTCGTCACCCTGGCATTCGATCCTTCGTTCACTGGAGAAAGCGGTGGCGAGCCCCGCCACGTCGCCTCGCCGGACATCAACAGCGAAGATTTCAGCGCCGCTGTGGACTTTCTGGGCCTGCAATCGAATGTGGATCGCAATCGCATCGGTGCTATCGGTATCTGCGGCTTTGCTGGCATGGCGCTGACGGCCGCCACCAGCGATTCGCGCATCAAGGCAGTCGCTACAACATCGATGTATGACATGTCGCGCAGCATCAGCCGCAGCTACAAGAACAGCTACACCACGGAGCAGCGCCACAAGGTCATCGACTACATCAGCCAGCAGCGCTGGGCAGATGCGGAAAGCGGCAAGTATGCGTTGGGCTATCACGAAATGCCATTCGACGAGAACGGCAACCTCGTCAAGGGGCAGCGTGTGCTGCCTGAAACCCTGCCCGCCAATCCGGACCCCGTGCTGCGAGCCTTCTTCAATTACTACAGAATGCCGCGCGGCTTCCATGCGCGCAGCATTAACTCGACCACGGCGTGGACGGCCACGACGCCGATGTCGTTCTTCAGCTTCCCGCTGTTTGCGCATGTCGAGATGATCTCTCCGCGTCCAGTCCTGCTGGTGGCGGGCGAAAATGCCCATTCCCGTTACTACTCGGAGGATGCCGTCAAGTCGGCTGCTGATCCCAAGCAATTGCTGATCGTGCCGAACGCGGACCACGTCGATCTGTACGACCAGATGGACAAGATTCCCTTCGACACGTTGACGGCGTACTTCACGCAGCACCTGGGCTCGGCATGACGGATTGAAGCAGTCGCCGGGAGGATGGTGTGCCATTCGCCCGGCGCGGACCTAGGTGGCTTCCACCGCCAGCAATTGCCAAAGCCGATCCCATCCAAGGGCTTCGGCACACTGATTAACCCCCCATCTTGCCGTGCTCGTCCCGACGGATGTGCATGGCATTTATCCATGGGCACTGGGACATAACAAAGCATTCCATGACACCTAATACATCTGACACCCCTGCTGAGGCCCCGACCGAAGATCGCCCCGCCTATTGGAGCGGCGTATTTGCCTTGTCATTGTGCGTCTTCGCGCTCGTCGCTTCCGAATTCATGCCCGTCAGCCTGCTGACCTCGATCGCCGGCGACCTGCGGATTACCGAAGGGATGGCAGGCCAGGGCATCGCGATCTCCGGCGCGTTCGCGGTCCTGACCAGCCTGTCGATCTCGGCGCTGGCCGGCACCATGGACCGCAAGAAGCTGCTGTTGGTGCTCACCGTCCTGATGGGCGTCTCGGGCGCCATCGTGGCGCTGGCGCACAACTACGTGACTTACATGGCTGGCCGTGCCCTCATTGGCGTCGTGATCGGCGGCTTCTGGTCCATGTCGGCCGCCATGGCAATCCGCCTGGTGCCTTCCCGTAACGTGCCCAAGGCTCTGGCAATCTTCAATGGCGGCAACGCGCTGGCGACGGTGATCGCCGCGCCGCTGGGCAGCTATCTGGGCTCCATCATCGGGTGGCGCGGCGCCTTCTTTGCGTTGGTGCCCGTGGCGGTCCTCACTCTGGTTTGGCAATGGTTCGCCTTGCCTCCCATGAAGAACGAGGCCCGGGTTCCGGGCTCTGAGAACGTATTCAAGGCGCTCAAGAGCCGCACCGTTGCCTACGGCATGGCGGCGTGCGGGGCCTTCTTCATGGGTCAGTTCGCTCTGTTCACCTACCTGCGCCCCTTCCTCGAAACGGTGACGCACGTGAGCGTATCCACGCTGTCGCTGCTGCTGCTCGTGATCGGCGTGGCGGGCTTCATCGGCACCGTGGTCATCGACTCGATCCTCAAGCGGGGCCTGTACGGCCCGCTCATCACCATTCCGGCCCTCATGGCGGTGATCGCCGTGGCGTTGATCCCGCTCGGTGGCTGGGTCATTCCTGTGGCCGTGCTGCTGGGCCTGTGGGGCCTGATGGCGACGGCCATGCCCGTGGGCTGGTGGAGCTGGATCGCCCAGGCCATGCCGCACGACGCCGAAGCGGGCGGCGGCCTGATGGTGGCCGTCATCCAGTTCGCCATCGCCCTGGGCTCGACCGTCGGCGGCTTGCTGTTCGATGCCAGCGGCTATCAGAGCACCTTCGTGGCGAGCGCGGTCGTCCTGCTGACCGGCGCCTTCCTGAGCTTTCAGACCTCGCGCGCGCAGGCGCAGCAAAGCGCTGCCTGAGCGGCGCGGCAAGGAGAACCCCAGAGCCGACGAGACCTTAGATGTCGGCACAGGTGGCACTCCCAGGCAGGGCGGCACTGGTCTCTGTTCGCCTGAGGCATGAGGCTGGCAGGCCCATGCAACACATCACCACGCTGGCGCAGGGAGTAAGCCGTGCCGTGTCACAGCCCGGGCACACACCGGTTGCCAGCGCCCATGAAAAAGCCCGCCCCTGCAGGACAGGGGCGGGCTTTTTCACGCTTCAGGCAACCGACGCGCTCAACGCTCCAGCAGGATCCGCAGCATGCGGCGCAGCGGCTCGGCAGCGCCCCACAGCAACTGGTCGCCGACGGTGAAGGCGCCCAGGTACTGGGAACCCATGTTCAGCTTGCGCAAGCGCCCTACCGGCACGTTCAGGGTGCCGGTCACCTGCGTCGGGCTCAGCTCCTGCATGCTGATCTCGCGGTGGTTGGGCACCAGCTTCACCCACGGGTTGTGCTGGCTGATCATGCCTTCGATGTCGGCCAGCGGCACGTCCTTGTTCAGCTTGATGGTCAGCGCCTGGCTGTGGCAGCGCATGGCACCGATGCGCACGCAGATGCCATCCACCGGGATCGGGTTCTTGAAGCGGCCGAGGATCTTGTTGGTCTCGGCCTGGGCCTTCCACTCTTCGCGGCTCTGGCCGTTGGGCAACTCCTTGTCGATCCACGGGATCAGGCTGCCCGACAGCGGCACGCCGAAGTGCTCGGTCGGGAACGCCTCGCCGCGCATGCTCTCGGCGACCTTGCGGTCGATGTCGAGGATGGCGCTGGCCGGGTTGGCCAGGTCATCGGCGACGGCCGCGTGGGTGGCGCCCATCTGGCGGATCAGCTCGCGCATGTTCTGCGCACCGGCGCCGGAGGCGGCCTGGTAGGTCATGGCGCTCATCCATTCCACCAGCCCGGCCTCGAACAGGCCACCCAGGCCCATCAGCATCAGGCTGACGGTGCAGTTGCCGCCGATGTAGTTGCGCGTGCCGGCGTCGAGCTGCTGGTCGATCACCCGACGGTTGACCGGGTCCAGCACGATGACCGCGTCGTCCTGCATGCGCAGGCTGGAGGCCGCATCGATCCAGTAGCCTTTCCAGCCGGCTTCACGCAGCTTGGGGAAGACTTCGCTGGTGTAGTCGCCGCCCTGGCAGGTCAGGATGACATCGAGGGTCTTGAGCTCGTCGATGTTGTAGGCGTCCTTCAGCGGGGCAATGTCCTTGCCCACCGCCGGGCCCTGGCCCCCGACGTTCGAGGTGGTGAAGAAGACCGGCTCGATCAGGTCGAAGTCCTTCTCCTCCAGCATCCTCTGCATGAGCACGGAGCCAACCATGCCGCGCCAACCGATCAGACCTACACGTTTCATCGCAACTACACCTTTGCTAAAAGTGGGCCGCTACCCGATGGATAAACGATAGCGGGCCAGAGAGATTACAGATTCCGCAGGGCCGCGACTACTGCGTCGCCCATTTCCTGCGTACCGACCTTGTCGCAGCCGCTCGACCAGATGTCGCCGGTGCGCAGGCCTTGGTCCAGCACCCGGCTCACGGCCTGCTCGATGGCGTCGGCGGCGCTGTGCTGGTTGAAGCTGTAGCGCAGCATCATCGACACCGAGAGGATGGTCGCCAGAGGGTTGGCGATGCCCTGCCCGGCGATGTCCGGGGCCGAACCGTGGCACGGTTCGTACATGCCCTTGTTGTCGGCGTCCAGCGAGGCCGACGGCAGCATGCCGATCGAACCGGTCAGCATCGAGGCTTCGTCGGACAGGATGTCGCCGAACAGGTTGTCGGTCACTACCACGTCGAACTGCTTGGGCGCACGCACCAGCTGCATCGCCGCATTGTCGACGTACATGTGGCTCAGCTCCACGTCCGGGTAGTCCTTGGCGACCTCCTCGACCACTTCGCGCCACAACTGGCTGGAGGCCAGCACGTTGGCCTTGTCCACCGAGCAGAGCTTCTTGCCGCGCACGCGGGCCATGTCGAAACCGACACGGGCGATGCGGCGGATCTCGCTCTCGCTGTAGGGCAAGGTGTCGTACGCCTGGCGCTCGCCGCCGTCCAGTTCACGGGTGCCACGGGGCGCGCCGAAGTAAATGCCACCGGTCAGCTCGCGGACGATGAGGATGTCCAGGCCGGCGACGATCTCGGGCTTGAGCGAGGAGGCGTCGGCCAGTTGCGGGTAGAGGATGGCCGGGCGCAGGTTGGCGAACAGGCCCAGTTGCGAGCGGATCTTCAGCAGGCCGCGCTCGGGACGGATGTCGCGCTCGATACGGTCCCACTTCGGCCCACCCACGGCGCCCAGCAGCACGGCATCGGCACGGCGGGCACGCTCGAGCGTCTCGTCGGCCAGCGGCACACCGTGCTGGTCGATGGCCGCGCCGCCGATCACGTCATGCTCCAGGGTCAGGTCGAGCTGGAACTTGTCATTGGCCAGCTCCAGCACCTTCACCGCTTCGGCCATGATTTCCGGACCGATGCCGTCACCCGGGAGAATCAGAATCTGCTTGCTCATGCTTTCCTCTATCCAATCAAGCGGCGCGGCCAGACCGGCCCCGCCGAAACGAATTCAACGCTCGGCCCACAGGACCAGCACGTCGGTGCTGAACGAACCCTCGGGGTCGATCTGGTAATACTGCCGTACTTCTTCGCCCATGGCGTGCTGCAACGCACGAATGGCCACGCGCATCGCTTCGGGCGTGCGCATGCGCTCGACCCAGGAGGCGAATTCCAGGTGCAGGCGCTGGCGGGCATGGCTGCGAACCTGCAAACCGGCCTCGCTCGCCTGGCCGATCCACTCGGCCGCCGTATAGTCGCGCACATGACTGGTGTCGCGCAGCACCTCGACGCTTTGCAGGTAGGTGTCGAGCAACGGGCTGCCCGGCGACATCACGTCGATGAAGGCCGCCACACCGCCTGGCTTCAAGACGCGACGCACCTCCCGGAGCGCCAGGCCCAGGTCGCTCCAGTGGTGCGCGGAATAGCGGCTGAAGACGAAGTCGAACGTACCGTCCTCGAATGGCAGGCACTCGGCAGGCCCCTGGACGGTGACCACATTGTCCAGCCCACGCTCCCCGGCCGCCGCGGCGACCACCGCCAACATGGCCGACGACAGGTCGTAGGCCACCACCTCGCCCACCAGGGGCGCGACCTGGAAGCTCACGTGCCCGGCGCCACAGCCCAGGTCCAGGACCCGCGCAGCGCCCTGCCCGCTGACCGCCTCACGCAGCAGCGTGAATTCGCTGCCTTGCGCATGCACGGCGCTGCTCAGGTAAGCACTGGCCTGCTCGCCGAACTGGCGCTGCACGACGTCGGTGTGGTGTTCGTTCATCGGGGTCTCCTTGGGATCTGCACGCTGCACGTCAGCGCGTCAGCGCCGCCTCGACATCCTGGTCACAGCTGACGCACCGCGCTACCGTCCGCGCGTGGCGCGTCGTGTCGCTCGTCTCACCCCCGGAACAACCAGGGCTGGCTGGCACGGTGGCGTTGTTCGAAGGCCGCGATCGCCTCGCTGTCCTGCAGGGTCAGGCCGATGTCGTCCAGGCCGTTGAGCAGGCAATGCTTGCGGAAGGCGTCGATCTCGAACGTCAGCACCTTGCCGTCCGGGCGTGTCACCGCCTGGGCCTGCAAGTCGATGGTGAGCTGGTAGCCGGGCATGGCCTCGACCTGCCTGAACAGCTCGTCGATCTCGTCAGCCGGCAGGACGATCGGCAACAGGCCGTTCTTGAAGCTGTTGTTGAAGAAGATGTCGGCGAAGCTCGGCGCGATGATGCTGCGGAATCCGTATTCGTCGAGGGCCCAGGGCGCGTGCTCGCGGCTTGAGCCGCAGCCGAAGTTCTCGCGGGCCAAAAGGACACTGGCGCCCTGGTAACGGTCGTGGTTGAGCACGAACTCGGTGTTCAGCGGACGCGTGCTGTTGTCCTGGTAAGGCTGGCCGACGTCCAGGTAGCGCCACTCGTCGAACAGGTTCGGACCGAAGCCGGTACGCTTGATCGACTTCAAGAATTGCTTGGGAATGATCTGGTCGGTGTCGACGTTGGCGCGATCGAGCGGTGCGACCAGGCCGGTGTGCTGGGTGAAGGCTCTCATGCTGCGCTCCCTTGGATCAACTCGCGGACATCGATGAAGTGACCGGCGACCGCGGCGGCGGCGGCCATGGCCGGGCTGACCAGGTGGGTACGCCCACCGGCCCCCTGACGACCTTCGAAGTTGCGGTTGGAGGTGGACGCGCAGTGCTCGCCACTCTCCAGCCGGTCCGGGTTCATCGCCAGGCACATCGAGCAGCCTGGTTCACGCCATTCGAAGCCGGCGGCGAGGAAGATCTTGTCCAGGCCTTCGCGCTCGGCCTGTGCCTTGACCAGGCCGGAACCGGGCACCACGATGGCCTGCTTGACGCTGGCCGCGACCTTGCGACCGCGGGCGATCTCGGCGGCGGCGCGCAGGTCCTCGATACGCGAGTTGGTGCACGAGCCGATGAACACGCGGTCCAGGCGGATGTCGGTGATCGCCTGGTTGGCCGACAGGCCCATGTACTTCAAGGCACGCTCGATCGAGCCGCGCTTGACCAGGTCGGGCTCGGCGGCCGGGTCGGGCACGCGCTGGTCGACGGCCAGCACCATCTCCGGCGACGTGCCCCAGCTGACTTGCGGCTTGATGTCCTCGGCACGCAGCTCGACCACGGTGTCGAACACCGCGTCGTCGTCCGAGACCAGGTCCTGCCAGGCGGCGACCGCCTGCTCCCACTGTGCGTCGGTCGGCGCATAGGGGCGCCCCTTGACGTAGTCGATGGTGGTCTGGTCGGTGGCCACCAGGCCGACGCGCGCGCCGGCCTCGATGGACATGTTGCAGATGGTCATGCGGCCTTCCATCGACAAGGCGCGGATGGCGCTGCCGGCGAACTCCATGGCATGCCCGTTGCCGCCAGCGGTGCCGATCTGGCCGATCACGGCCAGGACGATGTCCTTGGCCGTGACGCCCTGGGGCAAGGTGCCGTCTACCTTGACCAGCATGTTCTTCATCTTCTTGGCGACCAGGCACTGGGTGGCGAGCACGTGCTCGACTTCCGAGGTACCGATGCCGTGGGCCAAGGCCCCGAAGGCGCCGTGGGTCGAGGTATGCGAGTCACCGCAGACCACGGTCATGCCGGGCAGGGTCGCGCCCTGCTCCGGGCTGATGACGTGCACGATGCCCTGACGTACGTCGTTCATCTTGAACTCGACGATGCCGTACTCGTCGCAATTTTCATCGAGGGTCTTGACCTGCAGGCGCGAGACCTGGTCGGCAATGGCGTCGATGCCGCCCTTGCGTTCCGGGGTGGTCGGCACGTTGTGGTCGGGCGTGGCGATGTTGGCGTCGATCCGCCATGGCTTGCGCTGCGCCAGGCGCAGCCCTTCGAACGCCTGGGGCGAGGTGACTTCATGAATGATGTGGCGGTCGATGTAAATCAGCGACGACCCATCGTCACGCTGCTTCACTTCGTGCGCGTCCCAGAGTTTGTCGTAAAGCGTTCTGCCGGCCATGGAGCGTTTCCTCATCAGCGACTTTCTGTGCCAAAGACCACTTGGCTTGTACGGACGAATGCTAAGGCGCTAGATTGAATAACTCAAATTCATAATTTTCATGCTTTGGATAACCTTCAGGAATCACAGATGGACCTTGCGACCTTGGGCGCCTTCATCGCGATCGCCGAGACCGGCAGTTTTTCCGGCGCCGCACAACGGCTGTTCCTGACCCAGCCGGCGATCAGCAAGCGGGTCGCCAACCTCGAGCAGCAGCTCGACACCCGGCTGTTCGATCGCCTGGGCCGTGAAGTCACCCTCACCGAAGCCGGACGGGCCCTGCTGCCGCGTGCCTACCAGATCCTCAACGTGCTGGACGATACCCGGCGCGCGCTGACCAACCTTGCAGGCGAAGTCGGGGGCCGCCTGACCCTGGCCACCAGTCATCACATCGGCCTGCACCGCCTGCCGCCGGTGTTGCGCGCCTTTACCCGCCAGTACCCCCAGGTCGCGCTGGACATTCAGTTCCTCGATTCGGAGGCCGCCTATGACGAAGTGCTGCACGGTCGCGCCGAAATCGCGGTCATCACGCTGGCGCCCGAACCCCATGCGCTGATCCGCGCCACGCCGGTCTGGCGCGACTGGCTGGACTTCGTCGCCTCGCCCGAGCATCCGCTGGCCAACGACCGGGCGGTCGGCCTGGCCGACGTGGCGCGGCATCCGGCGGTGTTCCCGGGCGGCAACACGTTCACCCATCACATCGTCCATCGGCTGTTCGAAAGCCAGGGGCTGACGCCGAACATCGCCATGAGCACCAATTACCTGGAGACCATCAAGATGATGGTGTCGATCGGTCTGGCGTGGAGCGTGCTGCCGCGTACCATGCTCGATGAACAAGTTGCGCCGATCCCCTTGCCCGGCATCGAGCTATCGCGCCAGCTGGGCTACATTCTGCATACGGAACGAACGCTGTCGAACGCCGCTCGGGCGTTCATGGCGTTGCTCGATGCCCATGCTGCACCTGATTGAACAGGCTTCATTTTCGTCGCTCGCCCCCCAGGACGCGTCATCGCCAAAGGTCTGGTACCGATGCCCACTTCCACACACCGCTTTCCCCGCCTGCCACGCATCCTGGCCTCCGATCCCGGTGCCTCGGAGCAGGCCTGGCAGAACGCCCCGCAATTGCTGGCCGCGCTCAACGGCGCACGCCTTGGCGCCTGGCTGTGGGACATCCCGTCAGGTGGCGTGAGCTGGTCACGGGGCACCCAGGCGCTGTTCGGCTTCGATCCAAGCCAGCCGCTGCCTGCCGACATCGAGTACCTCGACCTGCTCCCGCCCCAGGATCGCGATCGCGCGCGCCAGGCCTTCGAGGCCGTGATCGCCGGTCAGCCCTTCGAGCAGGCCATGCGCCATCGCATTCGCTGGCCCGACGGCAGCCTGCACTGGCTGGAGATCAGTGGCAGCCTGCTGCACGACGCCGAAGGCCGCGCGCAGATGATCGGCGTGGTCCGCGAGGTCACCCGGCAGCGTGAGCGCGAGGTCGCGTTGATGCAGTCGGAGCAGCGCTTCGCCACGCTGTTCCGCCTGAGCCCCAACGTGATCCTGCTCACCCGCCGCCACGATGGGCTGATCCTGGAAGCCAACCAGAGCTTCGAGCACAGCCTGGGCTGGCCGCTGGCCGAGGCCATCGGCAAGACCACCGCAGAGCTGGACCTGTGGGTCGATCCCGCGCACCGCCAGCAGGTCCTCGAGGCCACCGAGCATGCCAGCGGGCCGATCACGCTGGAGGTGTCGTTCCGCGACAGCGGTGGCAAGGTGCACGATGGCATCCTCAGCACGCAAGGCGTCGAGATGGCCGGGGTCACCCACCTGCTGACCACCTTCGTCGACCTCAGTGAGCAGGTCGAACGTGAACAGCGCCTGAGCGCCTCGGAGGCGAAGTTCGCCAGCCTGTTTCAGGTGAGCACCGACCCCATCTGCGTGACGCGCCAGGACACCGGTCAGTTCATCGAGGTCAACCCGGCCTTCACCCAGACCTTCGGCTGGCGTGCCGACCAGGTCATCGGGCGTACCGCCGAACAACTGGGGCTGTGGGCCGAAGCGCCCGAACGGGCCCGGCGCATCGAGCAGGTCATCCGCGACCAGGGCCTGAGCAACGTGGCCGTCGTGGCCCAGACCGCCCAGGGCGAGCGGCTGACGTGCGTGATCGCCAGCCGGATGATCGATGTCGAGGGTCAAGCGTGCAGCGTCACCACCTTGCGCGACATTACCCAGCAGCAGCGCGCCGAGGCCGCCCTGAAGGCCAGTGAAGAGAAGTTCGCCAAGGCCTTCCACTCCAGCCCTGATGCCATCACCATCACCGAGCGCGATACGGGACGCTACCTGGAGGTCAACGAGGGGTTCTGTCGCCTGACCGGCTATCGGCTCGAGGACGTGGTGGGGCGCAGTGTGTTCGAACTCAGCATCTGGGCCGACGAGGAGCAACGCAGCGCCCTGCTCGCCGAACTGCTCGAACAGGGCCGCGTGCACCGGCGCGAGATGCTCGGACGCCACAAATGCGGCGACGCACTCGTCGTGGAAATGTCGGTGGAGCCGATCACCCTCAACGAAACCGACTGCCTGCTGGTCAACGCGCGCGACGTGACCCAGCTGAAGAACGCCCAGGCCCAGATCCGTCACCTGGCCTACCACGACCCGCTGACCAACCTGCCCAATCGCGCCTTGCTGATGGACCGCTTGAGCCAGCAGATCGACGTGCTGCAACGTAACCAGTCACGCGGGGCCCTGTTGTTCCTGGACCTGGACCACTTCAAGCACATCAACGACTCGCTCGGCCACCCGGTGGGCGACACGGTACTCAAGATCGTCACCGCGCGCCTGGAGGCCAGCGTTCGCGTCCAGGACACCGTGGCCAGGCTCGGTGGCGATGAGTTCGTGGTCTTGCTCGGCGGCCTGAGGGGCAGTCGAGAAGCGGTCGAGGCGCAGGTTGGCGAGCGGGCCAGCCGGTTGCGTCAGCTGCTGGCCGCGCCCATGGCGCTGGACGGGCAACAGTTGCAGGTGACGCCGAGCATCGGTGTGGCACTGATCCCTGACCATGGCACCACGCCTGCCGACCTGCTCAAGCGGGCCGACATCGCCCTGTACCGCGCCAAGGATGCCGGGCGCAATGCCACCGAGCTGTTCCACAGCAGCATGCAGACGGCCGCCAGCGAGCGCCTGCGCCTGGAAAGCGACCTGCGCCTGGCGGTGGCCCGCAACGAACTGGCCTTGCACTTCCAGCCCCAGGTCGATGCACGCGACCAGCAGATCGTCGGCGCCGAAGTGCTGTTGCGCTGGTATCACCCCGTGCTGGGCCAGCAGTCCCCGGCCCAGTTCATTCAGGTGCTGGAGGAAAGCGGGCTGATCGTCGAGGTCGGGGGATGGATTCTGGACCAGGCCTGCCAGGCGTGCGCGGACCTGCTCGCCGACGGGTTGATCGACCCGGCGCGCTTCAGCCTGTGCGTCAACATCAGCCCGCGCCAGTTCCGGCAGCGCGACTTCGTCGAGCGCACCCTGCGCAGCCTCGATCAGTGCGGGCTGCCCAGGCGCCTGCTGAAACTGGAGATCACCGAAGGCATCGTCATCCAGAACCTGGACGATACCATCGACAAGATGCGCGAACTCAAGCACCACGAGGTGGGCTTCGCCATGGACGACTTCGGCACTGGCTACTCGTCGTTGACCTACCTCAAGCGCCTGCCGGTGGACACGCTGAAGATCGACCAGACCTTCGTGCGTGACGCGCTGCTGGACACCAACGACGCCGCGATCGTCCGGGCCATCGTGGCGATGGCGCACAGCCTGGGCCTCACGGTGATCGCCGAGGGCGTGGAGTTGGCCGAGCAGTTGGCCTTTCTCGAGCAGCTCGACTGTCACCTGTACCAGGGCTACCTGTACAGCCGACCGCTGCCGCTGGACACCTTCCGGGCCCTGCTGGCCCATCGACCTGCGGAGCCTTGAGCCAGCGCGGGAGCCCTGGGGCGGCCACGGTGTCGAGAAGACGACAGGATCAGAAGGCACAACGAAAACCGGGGTCGCTAGGCGACCCCGGTGTCGGTCAGGGTGACATACCCCAGACCGGCGCTCTCGTTACATGACCCGACAGGCTCAGTTCAGCGCAGGCTTTTCGCCATTGATCGGAATGCGCTTGGCCTTGGCTTCTTCCGGCACCAGACGCAGCAGATCGATACTGAGCAGGCCATTGGCCAGGTCCGCGGCCTTGACCTCGATGTGGTCGGCCAGACGGAACGACAGCTTGAAGGCGCGTTGAGCGATGCCCTGGTGCAGGTAGGTGACCTCGCCATTGGCGTTGTCACGCTTGCCACCGGTCACGGTCAGCACGCCCTTTTCCACTTGCAGGTCGAGATCGGCTTCCTGGAAACCGGCCGCGGCGATCACGATGCGGTAGTGGTCATCGCCATGTTTTTCCACGTTGTAGGGCGGGTAGCTGCTACCCGTCTCGTTACGTGCCGCCGACTCGAACAGGTCGTTGAAACGGTCGAAACCGACGGAATGGCGGAACAGTGGAGCGAGCGAAAAAGCAGTAGTCATGGTTCATCTCCTGAGATTCAGCGAGTTCAGTCATCACGCGACCCGACTTCGGCATCGCGTACTGAAGAGATAAGGACCCGACGTGCCTTTTCAAGGCGCACACTCAAAAAAATATCAGCTCAGGCGACGCACGGCTCGGTCGACACCGCCGGCAGCCCCAACAGCGCACTGATGCGCGCGCAATCGCTCTCGCGGCGCAGCTCGGCGAACAGCGCCACGGCCTCGGGGTAATTGCGCGTCAGCATGGAAACCCACTGTTTCATGCGCCCCGGCGCATAGCGGGGCGAGAGCTTGGCCTGGGCCTGCTGCCAGAACGCCTGGAGCAGCGGCAGCAACGCATGCCAGGTCATGGGACGATATTCGCGCCCTTCGTGCGCTGCGGCGATCTGCAGGGCCAGGTCGGGGCACGACACCAGACCACGGCCGAGCATGATGTCACGTGCGCCGCTCACCGCCTTGCAGCGTCGCCAATCGTCCACGCTCCAGATCTCGCCGTTGGCGAACACCGGCACGCCGACCACGTCCTGCACCTTGGCCACCCACTCCCAGTGGGCCGGCGGCTTGTAGCCTTCGACCTTGGTCCGTGCATGCACCACCAGGTGCGCTGCGCCACCGTCGGCCAAGGCCCGGGCGCAGTCCATCGCGCCATCGGGCGTCTCGAAGCCCAGGCGCATCTTGGCCGTGACCGGAATGTGCGCCGGTACGGCGCGCCGGACTTCACTGACGATCGCATGCAGCAGGTCGGGCTCCTTGAGCAGCACCGCACCCCCACGCGACTTGTTGACGGTCTTGGCTGGGCACCCGAAGTTGAGGTCGATGACCGGGGCGCCCAGTTCGCAGGCCAGCACGGCATTCTCGGCCAGGCACACCGGGTCGGACCCCAGCAGCTGCACACGCATGGGCACGCCTGCGGCCGTCCGGGCACCCTGCCGAAGCTCGGGCGCCAGCTTGTCGAACTGCGCAGGCGGCAACAGCCGATCGCACACGCGGATGAACTCGGTGACGCACCAATCGATACCGCCGGTGCGGGTGAGCACGTCACGCAGGATGTTGTCGACCAGCCCTTCCATTGGGGCCAAGGCTATTTGCATGGGGGTCTCCGAGGAAGGCGGCGGCCGTTTCGAGTGGATCGGTGTGGGGACAGGTGATGCATGACGTTGGGGCTGTGAGGGGCACACGGCCAGCAAACGAACCGCGCCGCGATGTGGCTTGTGGCATGTGGCATGTAGCTGGCCACGCGCAGCGGGCGGCTTACCGCTCGCCGTCCGCCTGCACGGGCTGGTAACGCTCGAGAAACTCGCTCGGCATGCGCTTGGGCTTGCCGGTGGAGAGCTCGATGCACACGAAGGTGGTCTGGGCGCGCAGCACGGTCGTGCCGTCACTGGGGCGCTTGAGCTGGAAGCGGCGGTTCATGCGCAGGCGCTGGTCCCAGTCCACGATCCAGGTGGCCAGTTGCAGTTCGTCATCCTGGTGGGTCGCGGCCAGGTAGTCGATCTCGTGGCGGTGCACGGCCATCGCACGATCCAGGCGCCGGTACTCGGCCAGGTCCAGCCCCAGCCATTGGGAATGGCGCCACGCGCAACGCTCCAGCCAGGTGACGTAGACCGCGTTGTTGGCATGACCCAACCCGTCGATGTCTTCGGCACCGACGCGCAGGTCGATGATGAATGGCGTTTCCAGATCCCAGCTCATGCCGTCTCCTGATCGTGAGGACCGCACCAGTGTACCGGATGCAAGGCCCTGACCGCTCGCACCTGCTCGAACTCGACGGCGTCATATGGCGACAGGGTGTTTACGACGGACAAACAAAAGGCCCATTCAATATTCGAATGAGCCTTAAAGGTCCCGCAAAACGCGGGTAAAAATGGCGTCCCCTAGGGGACTCGAACCCCTGTTACCGCCGTGAAAGGGCGGTGTCCTAGGCCACTAGACGAAGGGGACATGTAACCTTCGTGCAGGTCCGTTTTCACGAACCCTGGCAAAATTGGTGGAGCTAAGCGGGATCGAACCGCTGACCTCCTGCATGCCATGCAGGCGCTCTCCCAGCTGAGCTATAGCCCCAGATTTCTAGCCTCGCGGCCCAGCGTCATCGATGATGGCACTTGTGTGAAACTGGCGTCCCCTAGGGGACTCGAACCCCTGTTACCGCCGTGAAAGGGCGGTGTCCTAGGCCACTAGACGAAGGGGACGAACCTTCTTACCTTCAAGACCCGGTTGCTGGACCCGGTCTTGCTTCCCAACCCCGAGAGGTCGTGAAGCGGAATATGGTGGAGCTAAGCGGGATCGAACCGCTGACCTCCTGCATGCCATGCAGGCGCTCTCCCAGCTGAGCTATAGCCCCACGTTGTCGCTTTGAACTCGATTCGCCTAACTGGGTGTCTGGCGTTTCGTTTCGTTCATCGCTGTGGACGGGGCGCATATTAAGATCGGATCGAACGCCTGTCAAACATATTTTTCAAAAAAGTTGAAAAAAATTTTCTGGCATAACAATCACTTACCTTGGAGGTGAGCGGCAAGCTGCACGCTGGGCGGCAGCGCTGATACGCTTCTGCTTGCTGCGTGCGACTTACCGCCCCCTGCCCCGCACTCAGTCGAGGGTGAGCAGCAGCTTTTCCCACTCCTTGTTCTCTTTCTTGGAGACGCCACCCAGCTGCTCCAGCGCCTGGCGCAGGCGGTAGCGCGTCAGGTCGGGGCCCAGGATCTCCATGGCGTCGAGCACCGAGACCGAGCTGGACTGGCCGGTGATCGCGGCGAACATCAGCGGCATGGCATCGCGCAGCTTCAGGCCGAGCCCGTCGACCACGGCCTGGATAGTCGCGGTGATGCGCTCCTTGTCCCACTGACGCAGGCTCTCGAGCTTCCACAGGATCAGCTGCATGACCTGGCGCACCTGGTCGGGCGAGATTTTCTTGTGGGCGAACAGCGTGGTATCGAGCTTGACCGCCCCTTCGAAGAAGAAGCCGGCCAGGGGCGCGATCTGGCTGAAGGTCTCGACGCGGCCCTGCACGTGCGGCGCGATGGCCATCAGGTAATCAGGGTTGAAGGCCCAGTCACGCACGCGCTGGGCAAACGCTTCGACGGGCAGGTCACGCAGCCACTGGCCGTTGAGCCAGGAGAGTTTCTCGATGTCGAAGATCGGGCCACCCAGCGAGACGCGCGACAGGTCGAAGTGCTCGACCATCTCGTCCAGCGAGAACTTCTCGCGCTCGTCGGGCATCGACCAGCCCATGCGCCCCAGGTAGTTGAGCATCGCCTCGGGCATGAAGCCCATGCGCTCGTAGAAGGTCACGGACGTGGGGTTCTTGCGCTTGGACAGCTTGCTCTTGTCCGGATTGCGCAGCAGCGGCATGTAGCACAGCTTGGGCTGCTCCCAGCCGAAGTATTCGTACAGCTTGATCAGCTTGGGCGCCGATGGCAGCCATTCCTCGCCACGCAGGACATGGGTGATGCCCATCAGGTGGTCGTCGACCACGTTGGCCAGGAAGTAGGTCGGCAGACCGTCGGTCTTCATCAGCACCTGCATGTCCATGCGGTCCCACGGGATCTCGACCTCGCCACGCAGCATGTCCGGCACCACGCAGACGCCCTCGCTCGGCACCTTCATGCGGATCACGTGCGGCTCGCCGGCGGCCAGGCGACGCTGGACCTCTTGTGGCTCGAGCTTCAGGGCACGACCGTCATAGCGTGGCGTTTCACCACGGGCGGTCTGCTCGGCGCGCATCTGGTCGAGCTCTTCGGCGGTGCAGAAGCAGTAGAAGGCGTGACCGGCCTCGACCAGTTCCTTGGCGTATTTGGCGTAGATTTCGCCCCGCTCGCTCTGCCGGTACGGGCCATGCGGGCCGCCCACGTCCGGGCCTTCGTTCCATTCGATGCCGAGCCAGCGCAGGGCGTCGAAGATCTGCTGTTCCGACTCGCGCGTCGAGCGCAACTGATCGGTGTCCTCGATGCGCAGGATGAACTCGCCGCCGTGTTGCTTGGCGAAGCAATAGTTGAACAGGGCGATGTAGGCAGTGCCTACGTGGGGATCGCCAGTGGGCGACGGCGCGATACGCGTGCGAACGGTGGTCATTGGACTCTCGGGCTGGAATGAAACGAAGCCCGGATGTTAGCAGGGAGCGGGTATCGGGCTCCAGCCATGGGAGACCGATGCGCCCTGCCCTGGCCTCCGTCCGGGTGCTGTAGGCCCTGCGGGCCTTACCTAACGAGGCGGACCACATTGCCGATCTGGCAGAGCGGTTCACTTCGTGTGTGGGAGCGGGCTTGCCCGCGATGCAGGCGGTGATGGACCGGACGCTATCGCGGGCAAGCCCTCACAGGTCGGTGGCATTGACGTGATCGCGGGCCAGCAGTTTCGTAGGGGCGGGCTTTTCTGAGCTGACGTGGGGGCTGATCCTGTGGGCCCTGCGGGCCCAATCGCGGCACTGGGGCCGCTCCCACAGGTGACCGCGATAGCTTTGCAACCCCGCGGTGTGGCTACGGGTGTAGGAGCGGCCCCTGTGCCGCGATTGGGCCTGCAAGGCCCACATTAGCACTTGGCAGAAACCATAGAATCTCCCACAGGAGGGCTGCGTGTGCTTGTATCGTGCCGGTGGATCCATGGGTGCAATAGTGACCCTGTCTTGAGGCTTTTTCCAAAGCCGTTGAAGGGCCTGGCCCGCTGGGGCCATAAGATCAGCCCACTCCATGTCCCAGGCGGACACGTACCATGCCGCTCCTGCCGGCTGCAGCACACAGGTCTCGATGACGACCCGCCTGGAACCCACTTCTCATGCCGTCAGCAATCGCTCGCGCAACTGGTTGACCTCGTCACGCAGCTGCGCAGCCGCTTCGAACTCCAGGTCGCGGGCGAACTGGAACATCTTCTCTTCGAGCTGCTTGATCCGCTTGGTGATGTCCGCCGGCGTGCTGAGTTCGGCCTCGTAACGTGCGGTCTCTTCGGCTGCCTTGGCCGCGCCCTTGCGCTTCTTGCTCCGCGCCCCTGGCACGCTGGCACCTTCGAGGATGTCGGTGATGTCCTTGACCACGCCCTTGGGCACGATGCCATTGGCTTCGTTGAAGGCGACCTGCTTTTCCCGGCGTCGAGCGGTCTCGTCCATGGCTCGCTGCATCGAGCCGGTGATCTGGTCGGCGTAGAGGATCGCATGCCCGTTGAGGTTACGCGCCGCACGGCCCACGGTCTGGATCAGCGACCGCTCGGAACGCAGGAAGCCTTCCTTGTCGGCATCGAGCACGGCCACCAGCGACACCTCGGGCATGTCCAGGCCCTCACGCAGCAGGTTGATCCCCACCAGCACATCGAAGGTGCCCAGGCGCAGGTCGCGAATGATCTCGACCCGCTCGACCGTGTCGATGTCCGAGTGCAGGTAGCGCACCCGCACGTCGTGGTCGGCCAGGTAGTCGGTCAGGTCTTCGGACATGCGCTTGGTCAAGGTGGTGACCAGCACCCGCTCGTCGATGGCGACGCGCTTGCGGATTTCCGAAAGCAGGTCGTCCACCTGGGTCAACGCCGGGCGAATCTCGATCTCCGGGTCGACCAGACCGGTCGGTCGCACCACCTGCTCGATCACCCGGCCGGCATGTTCCTGCTCATAGGGGCCGGGCGTGGCCGACACGAAGATGGTCTGCGGGCTGACCGCCTCCCACTCGTCGAACCGCATGGGCCGGTTGTCCAGTGCCGACGGCAGGCGGAACCCGTATTCCACCAGGGTCTCCTTGCGCGAGCGGTCGCCTTTGTACATCGCTCCCACCTGCGGCACGCTGACGTGGGACTCGTCGATCACCAGCAGCGCGTCTGCTGGCAGATAGTCGTACAAGGTAGGCGGTGGCGCCCCGGCAGGTCGGCCCGACAGATAGCGCGAGTAGTTCTCGATGCCGTTGCAGTAGCCCAGCTCGAGGATCATCTCCACGTCGAAGCGGGTGCGCTGCTCCAGGCGCTGCGCCTCGACCAGCTTGTTGTTCTTGTGCAGGTACTCGAGCCGGTCCTTCAGCTCTTCCTTGATGCCCTCCACGGCGCCCAGCAACGTCTCGCGCGGGGTCACGTAGTGCGACTTGGGGTAGAACGTGAAACGCGGCAGCTTGCGGATCACCTCGCCGGTCAGGGGGTCGAAGGCCGCCAGGCTCTCGACTTCGTCGTCGAACAGCTCGACCCGAATGGCCTCCAGGTCCGATTCGGCCGGGAAGATGTCCACCACGTCACCGCGCACGCGGAAGGTGGCACGGACGAAGTCCATCTCGTTGCGGGTGTACTGAAGGTCGGCCAGGCGGCGCAGCAGCGCACGCTGATCGAGCTTGTCGCCGCGGTCGATGTGCAGGACCATCTTCAGGTAGGTTTCCGGGCTGCCCAGACCGTAGATGCACGACACCGTGGTGACGATGATCGCATCGCGACGCTCCAGCAGGGCCTTGGTCGCCGACAGGCGCATCTGCTCGATGTGGTCGTTGATCGAGGCGTCCTTCTCGATGAAGGTGTCGGAGGACGGCACGTAGGCTTCGGGCTGGTAGTAGTCGTAGTACGAGACGAAGTACTCCACCGCGTTGTTCGGGAAGAACGTCTTGAACTCGCCGTACAGCTGCGCGGCGAGGGTCTTGTTCGGCGCCAGGATCAGCGTCGGGCGTTTCACCTGGGCGATCACGTTGGCGATGCTGAAGGTCTTGCCCGAGCCGGTCACGCCCAGCAAGGTCTGGTGCGCCAGCCCTGCCTCGATACCCTCGACCATCTGACGGATGGCCTCCGGCTGATCGCCTGCGGGCGCGAATCGGGTGACGAGCTCAAACTCGGACATGAAAGTACCTCGGTCGTCGTGCTTAACTGTAAATTTAACCAGTAGTCTACACTGATTCAGGTGCCTTCGGCAGCCCGGCGAGCAGCCTGCCGTCACCCTCTTCCTGCATGCGACCCCGGAAGCGGTCCAAGGGTTGAAAAATAATCGCCTCCAGGCCTCGAAAAGCTGCGCCAGACTGTCGCAGTCCGGCCGACGTATCACTATACTGACTCCCCGTTTGTGCACCGCTTCAGTGCATCTGGCTGGAGCGTGCGACCCCTATCACTCTCCATCAGAGCCAAGGTAACAATGAGCCTGTTTTCCGCTGTCGAGCTGGCACCCCGCGACCCCATTCTGGGCCTCAACGAAGCGTTCAACGCCGACCCACGTACCGACAAGGTCAACCTCGGCGTCGGCGTGTACTGCAACGAAGAGGGTCGCATCCCGCTGCTGCGCGCCGTCATCGAAGCCGAGACCCGGCGTGCCGCGCAACACGCCTCGCGGGGCTACCTGCCGATCGACGGCATCGCCACCTACGACCAGGCCGTGCAGACGCTGCTGTTCGGCAACGACTCGCCCCTGCTGCGCGACGGTCGCGTAGTCACCGTGCAGGCCGTCGGTGGCACGGGCGCGCTGAAGATCGGTGCGGACTTCCTCAAGCGCCTGTCGCCAGGCGCCACCGTCGCCATCAGCGACCCGAGCTGGGAGAACCACCGCGCGCTGTTCGAGACGGCCGGCTTCCCGGTGCAGAACTACCGTTACTACGATGCCGCCAGCCATGACGTCGACCGTGCCGGCATGCTCGAAGACCTCGAGGCCCTGCCGTCCGGCTCGATCATCGTGCTGCACGCCTGCTGCCACAACCCGACCGGCGTCGACTTGAGCCTGGACGACTGGAAGAACGTGCTGGCGGTGATCAAGGCCAAGGGCCACGTGCCGTTCCTCGACATGGCCTACCAGGGCTTCGGCGACGGGATCGCCGAGGACGCCTTCGCCGTGCGCCTGTTCGCCGACTCCGGCTTGCAGTGCTTCGTGTCCAGCTCCTTCTCCAAGTCGTTCTCGCTGTATGGCGAGCGCGTCGGTGCGCTGTCGATCGTCACCGACTCCCGCGACGAGGCCACGCGAGTCCTGTCCCAGGTCAAGCGGGTGATCCGCACCACCTACTCCAACCCGCCGACCCATGGCGCCAGCATCGTCGCAGCCGTGCTGAACGACCCTGAGCTGCGCCAGATGTGGGAAACCGAACTGGCCGAGATGCGTGGCCGGATCCACGGCATGCGCAAGCAGATGGTCGAGCTGCTGGCCCAGTACGGTGCCAAGCAGGACTTCAGCTTCGTCGCCCGGCAGTGCGGCATGTTCTCCTACTCGGGCCTGACCGCCGAGCAGGTCGGCCGCCTGAAGGACGAGTTCGGCATCTACGCGCTGAGCACCGGCCGCATCTGCGTGGCGGCGCTGAACCAGAACAATATCCATGTCGTGACCAAGGCCATCGTCGAGGTGCTGTGATCGAGCCGGTGCCGGGGAGAAGCTTGACTTCTCTTTAGGTATCAGTAAGATACGTGCAGATTCCGCGATAGCTCAGTCGGTAGAGCAAATGACTGTTAATCATTGGGTCCCTGGTTCGAGTCCAGGTCGCGGAGCCAGATGATGAAAACCTCCAGAGGCGTACCCCCTGGAGGTTTTTTCGTTTCAGCGCCCCGTGAAAGGCGGTGCCTCAGTCCACACGACCGATCGGGAAGAATACGCCGCCACTCCACACCCCCAGCCACGGCACGCCCTCGACCTGCCGCTCGACCGCCAGGTCGACGAGCTGGTAGAACACGTTGCGGTGGATGAGCGCCTCGAGGTTGGTGCGCACCAGCACATAGGGCGAAGGCGCCTGGGTGTGCGGGTCGAGGTCGACACGCAACGGATGGGACGGCCCTGCCTCGACCTGATCGCCCACCGTGGTGACGAACCGGAGCGACTGGCCCTCGCCTTCCCCGCTGACCTCCAAGGTCACGGCGACGAAGGGCGCGTCGTCGACGCGGATGCCGACCTTCTCCACCGGGGTGACTAGCACGTAGCGGTCTTCATCGCGACGCAGGATCCCGGAAAACAGGCGCACCATCGCCGGCCGGGTGATCGGGGTGCCCTGATAATACCAGGTGCCGTCCCGCGCGATACGCATGTCGATATCGCCACAGAACGCCGGGTTCCACAGGTGAACGGGCGGCAGGCCCCTGCCTGCCTTGGGCAAATGCGCGATCAGATCGCCTGGCGTGTCTTGGTCGGCCATGTCGCCTCCTTCATCGGCTCATGCCCAGCAAGCTGCGAGCGTAGTCTCGCATCGGCGGGCCCAACAGATCTTCGGGCTTGTTGTCGTGCAGCGTCAACAAGCCGCCACGGCTCTTGATGCGCACCGTGTCGATGAGGTAGCGCGTGCTGGTCTCGATCAGCATCATCTGCACCACGCCCGTGTCGACCCCCAGGCGATCGACGGCCTGTTCGTCGTACCATTCCTCATCGTTACCCACACGGTCGTCGGTGCGCGCGAAGCGGGTATACAGGACGTAATGGGCGCCGACATCGCGCGCTTCGGCAAGCGCCTCTTCCAGGCCCAGCGGGCCCTGTGCACGCCGCACCAGGGGGAAGTACTCGATGAAGCTGTCGAAGGCTGCCTGGGCCACCGCGTTGGAGCGCGGGATCGGCCCGCGCCCGGGCGGCACGAACGACCCCTGGCCGATGTAGATGAACGAGTCCGGCTGCAGACGCACCGACAGCGTTCGGCGCGTGTCGCTATGGTCGAGCAGGCCGGCATCGCTCAGGTGGTAGCGCACCCCCTCCCCCATGTCGCTGACATTCATGCAGCCGCCCAACGCCATGAGCGCCGACAGCAAGACCAGGCTACGCATCGTTCCTCCAGAGGCCGGCGACGGAAAGCCGACAGACAGCGGCCAGATGCAGCTTTTGCGCCAGAACCGCCCTGGAGGCCGACGTGAACGCGTCAGCCGGCGTCCGGCTCGCGCTTGCGCTTGTTGCCCATGCGTACGCCGATGTCCATCAGGAACTGGAAGAAGCCCTCCTGATCCTCCAGCACGCTGCTCCAGAACGGCGAGTGGTACAGCGCCACCGCGCCATGCACCAGTGCCCAGGCCGCGCAGTAATGGAAGTACGGCGGCACGTCCTCGAGCTTGCCCTCGCTGATGCGGCCCTTGATCAGGACCGTCAGGCGGTCGAAGTTCGAGGCACGGATGCGGTGCAGCTCCTCCACCAGGTCCGGGACCTGATTGCCCTTGACGACCTTCTCTTCGAGCCGGTCGAACAGGCGGTAGCGCTGCGGATCACGCATGCGGAACTCGAAGTAGGCGCGGGACAACGCCTCCTTGTCGCGGTCGACGTCGGCCGAATGCAGCAGCGCGTTGAGTTCTTGCTCATAGTCGAGCATCAGCCGCAGGTAGATCTCGGCCTTGGACTTGAAGTGCTTGTAGATGGTGCCTTTGCCGATGCCGACGGCGTCGGCGATCATTTCGACCGTCACACTGTCCTCACCCTGATCGAGGAACAGCTTCAGGGCCGTATCGAGGATTTCCTGCTCGCGACGACGAAACTCACGGACCTTACGAGGTTCTTTCTGCATAAGTAGGCTTGGGTAGCGTTCAAAGCGGATTATTATGCCTAACTGGCGGGAAATTGCACGGATCTTACACGTTGGGTTGTAGCAGCGAATGACATGTCAGGCGTGCCGAACGGTCTGGACCGGCCTCCTTCAGACCGCCACTCGTCGCTGCCGGAGGCGCATTGACTTGCGCTTGTAGCGCCGCGCTACAAGCAACCCCGTCGCGTATTCCAAAACCGTTTAAGAATCGGCCGATCGGCAGTGGCGCGCCGGGATCCATCATCGATACTTCTTATGTTGCTCCGATGCCTTCCCCCCGCGCATCGGGCAATGGAGGCACCAAGGACCGGGTGTCTTCGTTCCACTCCTAATGGTCTTGACCCGAACTCTTCCCCCCGGAGTTCGGGTTTTTTTTGCCGGCCTCAGGCCACGCGGGCAAGCGGGAACAACCGCTTGAAGTTGGCCGTGGTCTGCGCCGCCAGGGACTCCAGGCTTTCGCTGCGCAGCGAGGCGACGAACTCGGCGACTTCCCGCACGTACTGCGGCAGGTTGGGCTTGCCACGGTGAGGGATGGGCGCCAGGTAAGGCGAGTCGGTCTCCACCAGCAGGCGATCGGCCGGCACCCGCCGGGCGACCTCGCGCAGCGCCTCGGCATTGCGGAAGGTGACGATCCCCGACAGCGAGATGTAGTAGCCCAGGTCCAGGGCCGCCCTGGCCATGTCCCAATCCTCGGTGAAGCAGTGCAGCACGCCGGCCTGGGGCAGGTCGGCCTCGCGCAGCAGCGCCAGGGTATCGGCCCGTGCGGCGCGGGTGTGCACGATGACCGGCTTGCCGGTCTGGCGGGACGCTTCCAGGTGCAGGCGGAAAGACGCCTGCTGCACGGAGGCCGCTTCGGGCTCGTAGTGGTAATCCAGGCCTGTTTCGCCGATCGCCACCGCATGGGGGTGGGCCAGTTCGCTCAGCAACCAGTCCAGCGCCGGCGTTTCACCAGGCGTCAGGTCGAGGGGGTGGATGCCGACCGAGCAGTCGACGTCGGCATACCGTTCGCTCAGCGTCTTGACCGCCTGGGCATTGTCGGCGCTGACGCCGATGCACAGGAAGTGCCCGACGCCACGGTCACGCGCCGCTTGCAGGGCGGTGTCGAGGCAGCCCTGGTGGGCGGTGAGGTCAAGACGGTCGAGGTGGCAATGGGAGTCTACGAGCATGGGAACCAGTCAGGAAGAAAGTGGATGAGAGCGGGGCTCAACGCGCACCGGGCAAACGCGCCCAGGACGTCAGCAAGGCTTCGAGCAGCAGGGCCGGGTTGAGGTTGGCCTTGGACAGCACCTTCTGGCGCTGCTGGAGGATCCAGTCCTGCACCTCGAGCACCTGGTCCTGGCGGCTTTTCTGGGCCAGGTACTGGATCACCTTGCGCATGTCCTCCAGGCCCAGGCCGTCTTCGTCCTGGGTCAGCTGGTAGCGCAGGATCCGATAGGCCCAGTCATGGAACCAGTCGAACACCAACAGCATGGGCACGGTTTTCCAGGCCTCGGCCAACTGGCTGGGCGATTGCTGCTGCTTGAGCAGTTGCTTGACCCCGCCGGTCACCAGGGCCCGTTGCTCGCGCACGCCCTGCGCCTGCAGGCTGGCGGCCATCAGTGGCGAACCGGCCGCCAGCGCCAGCAACAGCTCGCGCTCGGGCTCATCCGTGTCAGGCAGGGCCGTGGCCAGCCATTGACGGCTCTGCGCCGCGCTCGGCACCGGGCAGCTGACCTGCTGACAGCGGCTGCGCAGGGTCGGCAGCAGCAGGCTGGGCCGGTGGCTGACCAGGATCAGCACCGTGTCGCCGGACGGCTCTTCGAGGCTCTTGAGCAAGGCGTTCGAGGCATTGACGTTCATCGCCTCGACCGGCTCGATCAGCACCACCTTGCGCCCGCCCAGCTGGGCGGTCTGCACCACGAAGGCGACCAGGTCGCGCACCTGGTCGACCTTGATCGGCTTGTCGGTCTCTTCAGGCTCGAGCACGAAATGGTCGGGGTGGCTGCCGGCCTTGAGCAGCAGGCAGGCCTTGCATTGGCCACAGGCCTCCAGCGCCTGGGGCCGCTGGCACAACAGACGCGCCATGAGCCGTTCGGCCAGGGCGCGCTTGCCGATCCCGCGCGGCCCGTGCAGCAGGTAGGCGTGGGCATGCCGCTCACGCCCGGCCAGGTGTTGCCAGAGCGCCGCCTGCCAGGGATAGGCGTCAGCCACGGCAACGGTCCAGGAGCATCGGCAACAGCGCATCCAGGTCACGCTGGACGGCCGCCAGCGGCTGCGCGGCATCGAGCAGTGCATAGCGCTGTGGCGCCTGCTGGGCCCGCGCCAGGTAGGCCTGGCGAACGGCCTCGAAGAAGGGTTGACCCTCCTGTTCGAAGCGATCCAGGCGGCCGCGCGCGGCGGCCCGCTGCAGGCCGATGTGCACCGGCAGGTCGAAGACCAGGGTCAGGTCAGGGCGCAGGTCGCCCTGCACGAACTCTTCGAGCTGGGCGATGCGCGCCTGGCTCAGGCCACGGCCGCCGCCCTGGTAGGCATAGGTCGCATCGGTGAAGCGGTCGCACAGCACCACCGCCCCGCGCGCCAGAGCCGGCCGAATGACTTCGGCCAGGTGCTGGGCACGTGCGGCGAACACCAGCAACAGCTCGGTGTCGGCGGCCATGGGCTCCTGACTGGGGGTGAGCAACAGCCCACGCACCTGCTCGGCCAGCGGCGTACCGCCAGGCTCGCGGGTCAGGACCACGTCCAGCCCCTGCTCGCGCAAACGCGCCGCCAGGTAGTCACGGTTGGTGCTCTTGCCCGCGCCTTCGGGGCCTTCCAAGGTAATGAACAAACCGCTCACGCGCAGTCCTTATCGAGAATGGGGCGCGTCCGCTTGCGGGGCGCGCACAGGTTCGGCGGAATCGGACGCCGGATCGGCATCGTCGGTGCGTGTATCGGGTGTCTTGTCCGGTTCGACCTGCTGGTCAGGAGCGGCCTCCTGGCCAGGCGTGGCATCGCTCGACGGCGTCGCCTCCGGCGTGGCACGCGGTGCCGGGCTGGAGCGGTAGTCGGCGCGACGCTTGAGCTGGTACTCGCGCACGGCCGTGTTGTGATCGCCAAGGTCGTCGGAGAACACATGGCTGCCATCGCCACGCGCCACGAAGTACAAGCTGCTGCCCGACGCCGGATTGAGCGCGGCATGAATGGCTTCACGGCCGACCATGGCGATCGGCGTCGGCGGCAGGCCGGTCATGGTGTAGGTGTTGTACGGGGTCGGCGCACGCAGGTCGGCGCGGGTGATCTTGCCGTTGTAGCGCTCGCCCATGCCGTAGATCACGGTCGGGTCGGTCTGCAGCATCATGCCCAGGCGCAGGCGACGCACGAAGACCCCGGCGATCTGCCCACGCTCCTGCGGCACGCCGGTTTCCTTCTCCACCAGCGAGGCCATGATCAGGGCCTGGTAGGGATCGCGGTACGGCAGGTCGGTGGCGCGCTCGGCCCACTCCCGCGCCAGGACCTCCTCCAGGCGCATGTAGGCTTGCTGCAGCAGCTCGACGTCGCTCATGCCACGCACGAAGCGGTAGGTGTCGGGGAAGAAGCGGCCCTCCGGGAACACGCCCGGATGGCCCAGGCGCTCCATCACCGCCTCGTCCGACACGTTGGTCAGGGTCTGCTCGAGCTTGTCGTGGCGGGCGATCGCCGCGCGCACCTGGCGGAAGGTCCAGCCCTCGACGATGGTCAGGTTGTACTGCACCACGTCGCCCCGCCGCCAGGCGGCGAACAGGTCGGCGACGGTCATGCCAGGGGTGATGCGGTACTCACCGGTGTGCAGGGGGGTGCCGGCCAGGTTGAAGCGCCAGTACAGGCGCAGCCAGAAGGCGTCCTTGAGCAGGCCGTCGTCCTGCATGCGGTAGAACATGCGATTGGGGGTCGTGCCAGTGGGCACGTCGAGCATGCGCTCCTGGCTCACGGCCAGGGGTTGATCGACCACCGAGGCCACTTTCCAGGCCGACCAGCCCAAAGCGAGCCCGGCCAGGATCAACAGGGCCTCCACGGTCAGAAGCAGTAGGCGTCTCACGAATCAGGCATCCAATAACGTCTGGGCAAGGGCCTGCAGTTTACGGGTCACCGGCCCCGGCGACCAGCTCAGCTCGGCGTGACGCACCACGGGCCAGACGCCGTACAGGCTGTTGCAGAGAAAAACTTCGTCGGCCTGGGCGAGGTCCGCCATTGCCAGGTCGGTGACGCTGACGGCCAGGCCCTCGGCGCGGGCCGCCTCGATCAGGGCCGCGCGCATGACGCCAGCCACACCGCAGCGGCTCAGGTCGGCCGTCAGCAGGCCACCGTCGTGCACCAGGAACAGGTTGCTGTAGACCCCTTCGATCAGACGGCCGCTGGTGTCGCGCATCAGGCCTTCGGCCGGATCACTCCCCTGCCACTCGGCACGGGCCAGGACCTGCTCAAGGCGGTTGAGGTGTTTGAGGCCGGCCAGGCGCGGCTGTTCGGCGAGACGCGTCTGGCACGGAAAAAGCGTGATGCCCTGTTCGGCATGCCGAGCCGGATAGGCCGGCGCCGGGCCGGCCAGCAGCACCCGGCGGGCGGGTACGTCGGGCGCCGACGCATAACCGCGAAGCCCATCGCCACGGGTCACGACCAGCTTGGCCACGCCGTCACCCAGCGTTCGGGCGAAGCGCAGCAGCTCGTCACGCACCTGCGGCAGGTCGAGGGGGATCGCCAGGCGGCTGCACCCGAGCGCCAGACGCTCGAGGTGCAGGCCCAGCAGGCTGGGACGGCCCTGACGCACGGCGATGGTTTCGAACACCCCGTCGCCGTACGCCAGCCCGCGGTTGTGCAGGTCGATGGCGTTCGCCGGTTGACCGTCCAGCCAGTGCTGCATCAGTCCACGAACCGACGGAACACCAACGACCCGTTGGTACCGCCGAAACCGAAGGAGTTCGACAACACCACCTCGATGGGCATGCTGCGCGCCTGGTGCGGCACGAAGTCGAGGTCGCAGCCCTCGTCCGGCTCGTCCAGGTTGATGGTCGGCGGCGCGATCTGGCTGTTGATCGCCAGCACGCTGAAGATCGCCTCGACGGCACCGGCGGCGCCCAGCAGATGACCGGTCATGGACTTGGTGGAGCTGATCGCCACGTTGTACGCATGCTCACCGAAGACCTGCTTGATGGCCGCCACTTCGGCCAGGTCGCCCGCTGGCGTCGAGGTGCCGTGGGCGTTGATGTAGCTCACCTGCTCCGGCGCAAGCCCGGCGTCGCGCAGTGCGTTGGTCATGCAGCGCGCCGCACCGGCGCCATCTTCGGGTGGCGAGGTCATGTGGTAGGCATCGCCACTCATGCCGAAGCCCACCAGCTCGGCGTGGATGACCGCCCCACGGGCCTTGGCATGCTCGAGCTCTTCGAGCACCAGCGCGCCAGCACCGTCGGACAGCACGAAACCATCGCGCCCCTTGTCCCACGGGCGACTGGCGCGCGTGGGTTCGTCATTGCGCGTGGACAAGGCGCGGGATGCGCCGAAGCCGCCCATGCCCAGGCCACAGGCCGCCATTTCGGCGCCCCCGGCGATCATGACGTCGGCTTCACCGTAGGCGATGTTGCGCGCGGCCATGCCGATGCAATGGGTGCCCGTGGTGCACGCGGTGGACACCGCGTAGTTCGGCCCCTGCAAGCCCAGGTGGATGGACAGGAAGCCGGAAATCATGTTGATGATCGAGCCAGGCACGAAGAACGGCGAAATGCGCCGAGGGCCTTGATCATGCAAGGTCTTGCTGGTTTCCTGGATGTTGGTCAGACCGCCAATGCCCGAACCCATGGCGACGCCAATGCGCTCGCGATTCGCATCGTTGACCTCGAGGCCGGCATTGCGGATCGCCTGGAACCCTGCGGCCAGGCCGTACTGGATGAACAGGTCGAGCTTGCGGGCCTCTTTGGCCGACAGGTACTGCTCGACGTCGAACCCTTTCACCGAGCCGCCAAAACGGGTGGAGTAGGCAGACAGGTCCGTGTGCTCGATCGGACCAATGCCACTGCGGCCAGCCAGAATGCCCTGCCAGGTGCTCGGTACATCCGTACCCAACGGTGACAGCATGCCCATACCGGTGACCACGACGCGTCTACGCGACACAGTACTCTCCTTATTTTATTGACAGATTCCGTCACGCGCCCCGTGTGACAGGGTCGGCGACGATCCTCGGTTCCTTCAAAGAAAAAACCGCACGCCTACGAAGGCAGTGCGGTTTTTCCGACAAGAAGCGACGACTACAGGCGATTAGGCCTGGTGGTTTTTAACGTAGTCGATGGCAGCTTGTACGGTAGTGATCTTCTCGGCTTCTTCGTCAGGGATTTCGGTCTCGAATTCCTCTTCCAGAGCCATCACCAGCTCTACAGTGTCAAGCGAGTCGGCGCCCAGGTCTTCGACGAAGGATTTCTCAGGGGAGACTTCGTCTTCTTTGACGCCCAGTTGTTCGGCGACGATTTTTTTGACGCGTTCTTCGATGGTGCTCATGTTTCACTCCTAGTGGACATATGTCAGGCAGCTGGCCGGCGACCAAGTTTATAGAAAGACGCCCGCTTTTCAAGCGGTTCGCATCCTCCCGACCTGGACCGTGTCCTGCGCCTGGAATCTGGTTGCAGCGTTATAGCGGATTTTCGAGACCAAGTATGGTTTTTTCGAAAGGATTCGCCTGATTGGTTCACGCCTTACATGTACATCCCGCCGTTGACCGGCACGGTAGCGCCAGTGACGTAGGCCGCACCCTCCGAGGCCAGGAAGCCGACCACCTTGGCGATCTCTTCGGCCTGGCCCAGACGGCCCAGCGGAATCTGGCTCAGCAGACCTTCGTGCTGCGCCTGGGGCAGCTCACGGGTCATGTCGGTGTCGATGAAGCCCGGGGTCACCGCGTTGACGGTGATACCACGCGAGCCGACTTCACGTGCCAGCGCACGGCTGAAGCCTTCCAGGCCCGCCTTGGCGGCAGCGTAGTTGGCCTGCCCGACGTTGCCCATGGCGCCGACCACCGAACCGATGCTGATGATACGGCCCCAGCGTGCCTTGGTCATGCCGCGCAGGACGCCCTTGGACAGACGGTAGAGGCTGTTGAGGTTGGTGTCGATCACGTCGAACCACTCGTCGTCCTTCATGCGCAGCATGAGGTTGTCGCGGGTGATGCCGGCATTGTTGACCAGAATCGCCGGCGCGCCGAACTGCTCCTGGATGGTGCTCAGCGTGGCGTCGACCGACTCGCTGGACGTGACGTCCAGGGCCAGGCCGGTGCCGGTAATGCCGTGCTCCTTGAAGGTCGCCGCGATACGCTCGGCGCCGGAGGCCGTGGTGGCAGTGCCGATGACGGTGGCGCCAAGGCGACCCAGCTCAAGGGCGATTGCCTGACCGATGCCACGGCTGGCGCCAGTGACCAGTGCAACTTTGCCTTGCAGGCTCATGCAGGTTTCTCCGAATTCAGGCCAGCGCCGCACGGGTGGCGGCGAAGGCGTCAGGGGTGTTGAGGTTGTAGGTGGTCACGCCATCGGCGCAGCGCTTGTTCAGCCCGGCCAGGACCTTGCCCGGACCGCACTCCACCAGATCGACCGCGCCGTGCGCGGCCAGTGCCTGCACACACTCCACCCAGCGCACGGGCTGGTAGAGCTGGGCAAGCAGGTCTTGCTTGAGGGTATCGACGTCGGCCGCCACGGCGGCCCTGACGTTCTGGACCACCGGCACCTGCGGTGCAGCCCAGTCGATGGCATTGACGGACTCGGCGAAACGCTCGGCGGCAGGCTTCATCAAGGCGCAGTGCGAAGGCACGCTGACGGCCAGCGGCAATGCACGCTTGGCGCCCTTGGCCTTGCACAGCTCGATGGCACGGTCGACGGCGGCCTTGTTGCCTGCGATCACGACCTGGCCTGGCGAGTTGAAGTTGACGGCGCTGACCACCTCGTCTTCGGCCGCCTCGGCGCAGACGTCCAGCACCTGCTCATCGCTCAGGCCGAGGATCGCGGCCATGGCGCCGTGGCCTGCAGGCACGGCCTGCTGCATCAACTGTCCACGGCGCTCGACCAGCTTGACGGCGTCCTGCAGCGACAGGCTGCCCGCGGCGACCAGTGCGCTGTACTCGCCCAGGCTGTGACCCGACACATAGGCCGGACGCACGCCCCCTTCGGCCAGCCACAGACGCCACAGGGCGATCGAGGCGGTCAGGATGGCGGGCTGGGTCTTGTCGGTCTGGTTGAGCTGCTCTTCCGGGCCCTGCTGGACCAGGTGCCAGAGGTCATAACCCAGAGCCTCGGAAGCTTCCTTGAAGGTCTCGAGGATCAGCGGGTGCTGGTCGGCGAGCTCGGCCAGCATGCCCAGCGACTGGGAGCCTTGACCTGGAAAGACGAATGCGAGGGATGCGGACATGGAAACGAACCCTTGTGGTCTTGTCGAAACGCGTACCCGATGCAGCCGGGTACGCACGATGATGAAACTTGGATGGTGAACGCGACCACGTGGTCACATTCTCCGTGATGAACGCGTGTCTAGCGCAGCAGATCCCCCAGCCGCCCTTGCAGGCGTCGTGGCAGATCCTCCTGGATCTCGATGAGTGCACGGTGGATCGCACTCTGAAACGCTTCGGCACTGGCCGAACCGTGACTCTTGACGACGATGCCCTGCAGCCCCAGCAGGCTCGCGCCATTGTGGCGGGCCGGCGCCAGCTCCATGTGCAGGCGACGCAGCCAGGGCATGGCGACGAAACCGGCGACCCGGGCCAGCGCGCTCGTGCGGAACAGCGACTGGATCCGCGTGCCGATCAAGGTAGCCAGCCCTTCGCTGGACTTGAGCAGGACGTTGCCGACGAACCCGTCACAGACCACGACGTCCGCCTCGCCTCGGTAGACCCCGTCCCCCTCGATGAAGCCGACGTAGTTCAGGCCGGGCGCCTCCTGGAGCAACGCTGCGGCCTGCTTGACCTGCTGGTTGCCCTTGATGTCCTCGGTGCCCACGTTCAGCAGCGCCACCCGCGGGCGGGCGATGCCCAACGCACGGGCCGCCTCCGACCCCATGACGGCGAACTGATACAGGTGCTCGGCACTGCAATCGACGTTGGCCCCCAGGTCCAGCAGCTGGCAGCAACCGGCCTGGGTTGGGATCGCGGCGACCATGGCAGGGCGGTCGATGCCCGGCAAGGTTCTGAGCACCTGCCGCGACAACGCCATCAGCGCCCCGGTATTGCCTGCACTGACGCAGGCCTGGGCCTTGCCATCGCGCACCAGCTGCAGCGCCACGCGCATGGAGGCGTCGGGCTTGCCGCGCAGGGCTTGCGAAGGCCGCTCGTCCATGCCGATCACTTCACTGGCCGCGACGATGCGCAGGCGTGCGCGGTCCGCAGCCAGTTGGTTGCCGACGAGCTCTTCGAGAAGGGAAGCGTGACCCACCAGGGTCAGGTGAAGCGAGGGGGTGGAGCGCAGGCAGGCGAGACTCGCCTGGACAATGCGACGGGGACCGAAGTCCCCGCCCATTGCGTCGATCGCGATGATCCGGGCAGACAAGATTTACTCGTCAGCGCCCTTGTCGATCACTTTGCGGCCACGGTAAACGCCTTCTGGCGAAACGTGGTGGCGCAGGTGAACGTCACCGGTGCTCTTGTCGACCGACAGTGCGTTTTCCGACAGGGCGTCGTGGGAACGGCGCATGTCGCGGGCAGAGCGGGATTTTTTGTTCTGCTGAACAGCCATACTGATTAACTCCTAAACGTTTGGGTCACGCTTTAACTGCGCCAAAACACTGAACGGGTTGGACCGCGATACCTCGTCCTCGCTCGGCTCGGGCTCGTTGACACCCGCCGGCTGCTGGCATTCTTCCGGATGATGAGCAGGCACGATGGGCAGGGCGAGCAACAGCTCCTCCTCGACCAGCGCCTGCAGATCCAAAGGATCCTCGCCCAGTTCCAGCACGTCATAGCCTTTCGGCAACGACTGGGTGTTCGCACCCTCCTTCACCACGGCGTACGTACATTCGCTGTGGATCGGCAGGGTGACCAGTTCAAGACAACGCTGGCAGACCATCTTGACCTCGACGTCCAGCGCGCTGTGGAAGACCACAGCGCCTTGCTCGTCTCGCTCAAAATCGAATTGTGCCTGCACCGTACCGACAGTGTCGGACAGCGGGTCGCAGAGTCTTTCCAAATCGGCAAGCGCCAGCGAACCCTTGAGGGTTACGCCGCGATCAGCCAATTTGCGCGGGTCAACGTGAGATGGAATCGGGTCATTCAACATAGGCGCAGCATTCTAGGGATGCCCCCGGCACCTGTCAAAGGAAATTCGGTCGACCCACGCATGTTAGACTCGCTCGATCTGACCAGGAGTCCGCCATGCTTCCCCTGTTACTGGCCTCGAGCTCGACCTATCGCCGCGACCTGCTGCAACGCCTGCGCCTGCCTTTCGACTGGGCCAGCCCGGACATCGACGAAGCACGGCGGGCCGCCGAACCCGGCGAGGCCCTGGTGCGTCGCCTGGCCGAAGCGAAGGCCCGCGCCCTGACGGCCACGCACCCTGCCCACCTGATCATCGGCTCCGACCAGGTCGCCGTCCTGGACGAGCGGATCCTCGGCAAGCCGCACACCTTCGAACGGGCGCACGAGCAACTGCTGGATGCCAGTGGCCGTGCCGTCACCTTCCTGACCGGCGTGGCGCTGCTCAACAGCGCCACGGGGCACTGCCAGGTCGACTGCGTGCCGTTCACGGTCATCCTGCGCGACCTGGACAGCGCCCAGGTCGAGCGCTACCTGCAGGCCGAGCAGCCCTACGACTGCGCCGGCAGCTTCAAGGCCGAAGGGCTGGGCGTGAGCCTGTTCCGCGAGACCCAGGGCAGCGACGCGACCAGCTTGATCGGCCTGCCGCTGATCCGTCTGGTGCAGATGCTGGCCGAAGAAGGCATCAGCGTGCCTTGAGCGGGTGAGCATGACAGCCCGAGGCTGCCATGCCGAGCGCCTGGATCAGCGCAACGAAGGGCCTGCAAAGCCCATCCACAGCGCCAGGTGCTCGGCCAGGCTCGCGCCCAGACCCTTGGAGACCAATTCCAGAGGCGACTCCTTGACGGTGAAATCGACCAGCTTCTCTGCCCCGACCACTTCACGCGCCACGTAGCTGACGCTGCCCAGACCATCCACCAGACCCAGCGCCTTGGCCTGCTCGCCGGTCCAGATCAATCCACTGAACAGCTCGGGATGCTCCTTGTCCTTGAGGCGCTCGCCCCGGCCGGCCTTCACGCTGGCGATGAACTGCTGGTGCGTGGTGTTCAGTACACCCTGCCAGAACGCGGTCTCTTCAGGCTTTTGCGGGGAGAACGGATCGAGAAAGGCCTTGTGCTCGCCGGCCGTGTACGTGCGCCGCTCGATGCCGAGCTTTTCCATGGCGCCGACGAATCCGTAACCGGCCGCCGTCACCCCGATCGAGCCGACCAGGCTGGCCTTGTCGGCGTAGATCTCGTCCGCGGCGCTGGCGATGTAGTACGCCCCGGAAGCGCCCAGGTCGGTGATCACCGCGTACAGCTTGATGGCCGGGTACTCGGCGCGCAGCCGACGAATCTCGTCATAGACGTACCCCGACTGCACCGGACTGCCGCCCGGACTGTTGATGCGCAGTACCACTGCCTGGGTGCCGCTGTCCTTGAACGCCGCTCTCAGGCTGCCGACGAGGTTGTCGGCGCTGGCCAGGGTCTTGTCGGCGATCACGCCGCGCACGTCCACCACGGCCGTATGCCGGCCGCCGCTCGCGGTGGCGCCGTCGAAGCTCATGTGCGGCCAGAACAGCGCCAGCAGCCCGAACAGGTAGGCGAAGGTCAGCAGCTTGAAGAAGATGCCCCAGCGACGGGAGCGGCGCTGCTCGCGAATACCGGCCTGCAGGGTGTCTTCCAGCAGCCTCCAGCTGCGCCGGTCCTCGCGCTCCTCGCGCAGCTGGTCCTTGCCCTTCACCTCGATCCAGACTTCCTCTTGCGCCTCGGAAGCGGCCTCCCTGGGCGCCTCCGGCTCACGTCGGCCCGGTGCCTTCCATTCGTCCACCATGCTCATTCACCCTGAATTGAAAACCGCTGGGTCGTCGTCAGCCACGTGCGCAGCTGGCTGAAGTGCTCGATGCAGACCTGCGGCCCGAATTCGCTCAGTGCCTGAAGCGGCATCGCGCCGTAGCCCACCGCCACCGAATGCATGCCCGCGTTGCGGGCCATCAGCAAGTCGAAGGTCGAGTCGCCGATCATCAGCGCGCGCTCGGCCGTCACGCCACAGTGCGCGAGGATCTGCTCGAGCATCAGAGGGTGAGGCTTGCCGCGGGTTTCATCGGCCGCACGGGTAATTTCGAAGTAGTCTTCCCAACCATTGGCCCGCAGCACGCGATCGAGTCCGCGGCGCGCCTTGCCGGTCGCCACGGCCAGCCGGTAGCCGTCGGCACGCAAGGCTTGAAGGGTCTCGACCACGCCCTCGAACAACGGCGACGGGGCCTGATCCAGGTCGACGTAGACGTCGGCGTAGTGCTGACGGAAGACGATGACCTGCTCAGGCGACAGGTGCGGGTAGAGGGTCAGGATCGCCTCGTCCAGCGCCAGGCCGATGATGCCCTTGACCGCCTGCTCGCTGCGCGGCGCTTCGCCGAAACGCTCGGCGGCCGTGTTCATGGCCGTGACGATACGGCCGATGGAGTCGGCCAGCGTCCCATCCCAGTCGAAGATCAGCAGGTCGTAGTCAGGCCGCACCGAGACGCTCCACGGCACTGGCCCACGTCTCGTCCACCGGCGCCTCGAGCTTGAGTTCGCCGCCATCGGGCAGCGGCACGGTCAGGGCGTAGGCATGCAGGAACAACCGCTTGCCACCCAGCTCGCGGATCTCGCGGGTGAAGTCCTCGTCGCCGTACTTGCTGTCACCGGCGATGCAGTGCCCGGCATGCAGCGTGTGCACGCGAATCTGGTGGGTACGCCCGGTCACCGGCCGCGCCTCGATCAGGGTGGCGAACTCGCCGAAACGGCGCAGGACACGGAACAGCGTCAGCGCCTCCTTGCCCTCGTCGTTGACCTCGACCATGCGCTCGCCGGAGCGCAGGTTGCTCTTCTGCAAGGGCGCGTTGACCTGCTTCTTCGACGTGGGCCAGTGGCCACGCACCAGCGCCATGTAGCGCTTGTCGACGCCATCGCCCCGCAGGGCGGCGTGCAGGTGGCGCAGCATGCTGCGCTTCTTGGCGATCATCAGCAGCCCGGACGTGTCGCGGTCCAGGCGATGCACCAGCTCCAGCTCCTTGGCGTCCGGACGCAACTGGCGCAGCGCCTCGATCACGCCGAAGCTCAAGCCACTGCCACCGTGCACCGCGATGCCGGCCGGCTTGTTGAGCACGATCAGCGCCTTGTCCTCGTGGACGATGGCCGCCTCCAGGCGCTGCAGCAAGCCCTGGGCGACGGGCGCAGGCTCGTCGCGCTCGGGCAGGCGCACCGGCGGCACGCGCACGATGTCGCCGGCCTGCAACTTGTACTCGGGCTTGATGCGGCCTTTGTTGACCCGCACCTCGCCCTTGCGCACGATGCGGTAGACCAGCGTCTTGGGCACACCCTTGAGCGCGGTGATGAGGAAATTGTCGATGCGCTGGCCGGCAAGCTCAGGCGGGACCTCGATCAGCTGAACGCCGGAGGTCGGGGAAGTATTGGTCGTCATGGCCCGAATCATACAATTTTTATGGAATTGAAGCACTTAATCATTGCTGTTATAGTCGCGAGTGCCGCCAAAAGTGGCAGGTCAGCGGCAATTGGTGCGGCACGTGATGAAAAGCGACAGCTCGCCCGCCCCTGATCGACGCAATTCTCGAGGACGCGAGGCCGTCCGACGGAGCTTTGCCAGTTTAACGAATTGCCTGGAATCGCCACCAGCGCCGCGTAGAGAAGCCCGAAAAAAAACGACAAGTGCGGTGTTTCACCTCCTTCCCCGTTGCTTTCAGTCCCTCTGCCAGCCTGGCGCTTCCACGCAGCGCACGGCGAACGCTTCGGAAATACCTGCCTCGGACACGAATCCGTCCGCGCTCCCATCGACGCGGGCGAACCATGCAACCCGTTGCGGATTCAGCGCGCGGCAGCACCCGAATTTTCAGGGACATGTGCAGGGTGGAGATGCACAGCTCCTCGGACCGTGTAGCACGGTGTCCGCCTCTCCTGGCCATTGCAAGGCCTGGCGGGTGAACCTGGTCTCGATGCAGATGCCCGCGGGCATCCACGGCCGAAAGCTGATTCCTCCTCCTGACTGAGTGCAGTAGGCACCGCAGCAAACAGGACGCGTCGTCGCGACCTCGGCCGCACCGGGCAACCGGTCGGTACCGTACGTCGCTGGACAAGAGCAGTGGCCCGCCACTGCTTGCGCACCTTGGCACCGACCATGAGAAGTCGTGTGTGCCGAACGCCGTTTCCGGCAGCCCGGAAACCGACGGTACTACATGAAAAGAATGCTGATTAACGCAACTCAACCCGAAGAGTTGCGTGTAGCTCTGGTGGATGGCCAGCGCCTCTACGACCTGGACATCGAGTCCGGTGCGCGCGAGCAGAAGAAGGCCAACATCTACAAGGGCCGCATCACCCGTATCGAGCCCAGCCTCGAGGCCGCCTTCGTCGACTTCGGCTCCGAACGCCACGGCTTCCTGCCGCTCAAGGAAATCTCCCGCGAGTACTTCAAGAAGACCCCTGAAGGCCGGGTCAACATCAAGGAAGTGCTCAGCGAAGGCCAGGAAGTCATCGTCCAGGTCGAGAAGGAAGAACGCGGCAACAAGGGCGCAGCCCTGACCACGTTCATCAGCCTGGCCGGCCGCTACCTGGTGCTGATGCCCAACAACCCACGTGCCGGCGGCATCTCCCGCCGCATCGAAGGCGAAGAGCGCAACGAGCTGCGCGAAGCCCTCAACGGCCTGTCCATCCCGCCCGACATGGGCCTGATCGTTCGCACCGCCGGCCTGGGCCGCAGCAGCGAAGAGATGCAGTGGGACCTCGACTACCTGCTGCAGCTGTGGACCGCGATCAAGGAAGCCTCCCTCGACCGCTCCGCGCCGTTCCTGATCTACCAGGAAAGCAACGTCATCATCCGCGCCATCCGCGACTACCTGCGCCAGGACATCGGCGAAGTGCTGATCGACAGCATCGATGCCCAGGAAGAAGCCCTCACCTTCATTCGCCAGGTGATGCCGCAGTACGCCAGCAAGGTCAAGCTCTACGAAGACAGCGTCCCGCTGTTCAACCGCTTCCAGATCGAAAGCCAGATCGAGACCGCCTTCCAGCGCGTCGTCGAGCTGCCGTCCGGTGGTTCGATCGTGATCGACCCCACCGAAGCCCTGGTCTCCATCGACATCAACTCGGCGCGCGCCACCAAGGGCAGCGACATCGAAGAGACCGCCCTGCAGACCAACCTCGAAGCAGCCGAAGAGATCGCTCGCCAACTGCGCCTGCGTGACATCGGCGGCCTGATCGTCATCGACTTCATCGACATGACCCCGGCGAAGAACCAGCGCGCCGTCGAAGAGCGCGTGCGCGAAGCCCTCGAGGCCGACCGTGCCCGCGTGCAGGTCGGTCGCATCTCGCGCTTCGGCCTGCTGGAGATGTCCCGTCAGCGCCTGCGTCCTTCGCTCGGCGAAAGCAGCGGCATCGTCTGCCCGCGTTGCAGCGGCACCGGCATTATCCGTGACGTCGAATCGCTGTCGCTGGCGATCCTGCGCCTGATCGAGGAAGAAGCCCTCAAGGACCGCACCGCCGAAGTCCGTGCCCAGGTGCCGATCCCGGTCGCGGCGTTCCTGCTCAACGAGAAGCGCAACTCGATCACCAAGATCGAACTGCGTACCCGTGCGCGCATTATCATCCTGCCGAACGATCACCTCGAGACGCCGCACTTCGAAGTGCAGCGCCTGCGCGATGACAACCCGGACGTGCTGACCTGCCAGTCCAGCTACGAAATCGCCGCCACCGAAGTCGAGGAAGCCCCGCAGGCCCCGGCCACGCGCACCCTGGTTCGCCAGGAAGCCGCCGTGAAGACCGCGCCACCGCGAGGGGATGCACCGGTCCCAGCCGCCGTCGAGGAAGCGCCTGCCGCACCGGCACCGGCGCCTGCCCCGGTCGCCAAGCCGCAGAGCGCACCGGAGCCCAGCCTGTTCAAGGGCCTGGTCAAGTCCCTGGTCAGCCTGTTCGCCGGTAAGGAAGAGCCTGCCCCGGCCCCGGTCGCCAAGGCCGAGAAACCTGCCGAGCCGCAACAGCAGCGCCCCCAGCGCAACGAGGAGCGTCGCAACGGCCGTCAGCAGACCCGCAACCGCAACGGTCGCCGTGACGAAGAGCGCAAGCCACGCGAGGAGCGTAACGAGCGCACCCCCCGCGAAGAGCGTCAGCCACGTGAAGAACGCCAGCCCCGTGAAGAACGTGCACCGCGTGAAGAGCGTAACAACCGCTCGTCGCGTGATGACCGTCGTGGCAACCGCGACGAGCGCCCGGTACGCGAACTGCGCGAGCCGCTGGACGCTACCCCGGTAGCACGTGAAGAGCGTCAACCCCGTGAGGAGCGCGTCGCCCGCGAGGAACGCCCGGCCCGTGAAGAGCGTGCACCGCGTGAAGAACGCGCCCCACGTGAAGAGCGTGCACCCCGCGAGGAGCGCGCACCTCGTGAAGAACGCGCCCCACGCGAAGAGCGTGCGCCTCGTGAAGAGCGTGCACCCCGTGAAGAACGCGCACCACGCGAAGAGCGTGTCGCCCGCGAGGACGAGGCTGCGCAGGACGTGCAGGCTCAGCCGCAAGAGCACGCGCAACACGCAGCACCTGCTTCGCGCGAAGAGCGTCCACAGCAGGAAGAACGCGCTGAGCAGGAGGCCTCTGCCCCTCGCGAAGAGCGCCAGCCGCGTCAGCCTCGTGAAGAGCGTCAGCCACGTGCGGCCGAACAGGTCCAGGAAGAGGCTGCCGACGCCACTGCCGAGGCCCTGTCTGTGGACGAGTCGCAGCAGGACGACACGCACGATGGCAGCGACGAGGAGCGTCCGCGCCGTCGTTCGCGCGGCCAGCGTCGTCGCAGCAATCGTCGTGAACGCCAGCGCAATGCCAACGGCGAGCTGATCGAAGGCACCGACGAGGAATCCGGTGACGAGTCGCCGCGCCAGCACACGCCCTCCCCGCAGAGCGCCGACCTGGCCGCAGGCCTGGCCGTGACCGCCGCCGTGGCCAGCAGCGCCGTCAGCAGCGAGGCCCATGCCCAGGCCAACGAGCAGGCCGAGCGTGCGACCGCGCGTGTCGAGGCCCCGGCCGTGGACGTGTCTGCCGACGCCGTCGCCGACGCCACCCCCGTGGTGACCTCGTCCGACGAAGTGACCGTCGCGCCAGTGGTCGAGCAGCCTGTTCAGGCACCCGCCGCCCGCGTCGAGCCAGGCCTGGAGCCGGTGGTCGAAGTGACCCCGCCGCCAGCGGCCGAAGCGCCGAGCGCCGCAGCCATCGCCGAAACAGGCGAGACCGAGTCGCAGCCAGCGGCACCGGTGGCCTCGGACGAAGCCGATCCGGTGCATGTCGTGCAGCCCAAGGCCGACGCCGACGCCGCGCCCGCCCCTGTCGCCGCCGATGTCGACGTCCCTGCCGAGCAGCCTTCGGTCGAGACGTCCGTGACCCAGGCAGCGCCAAGCGAAGCCGGTGAAATCGAGAAGCAGACCGCGACCGAGGTCGACACCCCGGCCGTCGCGCCTGCCGTCGAGACGCCGGCCAGCGAACCGGTGAGCGCCGAAGTGAAGCCCGAGGCCCAGCCTGAAGCCCCCAAGGCCGAAGCGGACCCTGTAGCGGCGGACCTGGCGACGGTCGAGCCTTCGACCATCATGCTGCCCAACGGCCGCGCGCCGAACGACCCACGTGAAGTGCGTCGCCGCAAGCGTGAAGCCGAAGCCGCCGCGGCAGCAGCTGCGGCTGCCGCCCAGGCTGCTGCCGACCAGGCCATCTCTGCCGCCCCTGGCGAGCGGGCCTCGGAGCTGCCTGCCTCGACCGAGGCTCACAAGCCCCACGGTTAAGGTACCGGTAGCCTGAACAGGCCCCGCCAGTGCACACTGGCGGGGCCTTTTTCGTGGGGCGGGACGCCGTTCTGGCAAACGCCGCTCGTCCGATGCGAAAGACGACAGACAACGCCTCTTGACTCACCGCTATGCCGCAGGCGCGCGCTTGTGTACATTTGCGCGCTGTCGCCGCTTGCCTGTCGCGGGCGTGACCCGTTCGAACAGCTCGTTACCCCCCCTGGACACTCCATGCCTGATACTTCTCCCGACGAAACGGTTCGTGCGGCGTTGCAGATCTCCCATGCCCGGCTGCGCAAGCAGCACGAGCTGGTCGTCAACTTCGGCGTAGGTTCGCTGCATGCCACGGACATCGATGCGCTGCTGACGCAAGCCTGTGCCACGGTCGCCGAAGGCATGCGCACGCCTTATGCCAAGATCCTGACCCCGCTTCCCGACGCCGAGCACTTCCTGCTTTCACACGGGGTGGGCTGGGACGCGCAGGACATCGGCCATGCCACGATCGGTGCCGACGAGGCCAGCCCGGCAGGTTATGCGTTCATGACCGATCGACCGGTGATCTCCAACCACCTGGGCCAGGAAAACCGTTTCCGAACCCCCTCGCTGCTCAAGCGCTATGAGATCCGGCGTGCGATCAACGTCCCGATCCGAGGGCCGTCCAGCCCCTACGGCGTGCTGGAAGCCGACAGTGGCGACGACACCGACTTCATCGAAAGCGATCTGGTGTTCATGGAGGGCATCGCCAACGTCATTGCGATGGCGGTCGAACGCATGGCCATGCGCGACGAGGAAGCCCACCCGCTTCCGTATTCCGAAAGCGTGCTCAACGCCAGCCCCGATTGCGTCAAGATCCTCTCACCGTGCGGCACCATCGAGTTCTTCAACGAGGCCGGGGTATGCCGCATGCAGCTCGACAATGCCGAGCAGGTCAACGGCTCGAACTGGGTCGAGCTGTGGCCGGAAGACGCCAAGCCGACCGTTCGCAATGCCATGCAGCGCCTGGTCATGGGTGAATCGGTACGGTTCGAGTCGTTCTGCCCTACCGCCAAGGGCGAACCGAAATGGTGGGACGTCACGGCGGCGCCGATCTACGACAAGCACCAGAACATCGACAAGATCATCGCGATTTCCCGGGACGTCACCGAGCGGCGTAACCATGAACTCCAGCTGATGTCGCTGATCGATGCGCAGACCACCCGGATCAGCGAGAGCGATCTGCAGCTTCACGAGATCCACCACCGGATCAAGAACAGCCTGCAACTGGTCAACACCTTGCTGTTGCTGCAGGCCAACGTGGCGACCGAAGAAACGGTCAAGCTCCAGTTGCAGACTGCAGCCAATCGGGTGCTGGCCATCGCTGCGGTGCATGAGCGACTCTACCTGGACGACAACTGCCACGAAGCCAGCGTCAGCGAGTACCTGCATGCCTTGATGGAGGACGTCGGCAAGGCGTTCGACGACCGTGACATCCAGCTGTCGATCGAGCCGACTTCGATCAGGGCCGAGCGCCTGGCGCCCCTGGGCCTGGTGATCTGCGAGCTGGTGACCAATGCCTTGAAGTACGGCAAGGGGGACATCGTCGTACGGGTCGAGGAGGTCGATGCCGAGGCCATCGAGGTGATCGTCATCGACGAAGGCGACGGCTTCCCCGAGGCCTACCCCAAACCCAACGGCACAGGCCTGGGCATGCGCCTGATCAAGGGCTACTCCGGGTTCGGCGACCGGGGCATCTCGGTCGACCGAACGGCGCCGACCAGCAAGATCCACGTGCGCTTCAAGCTCTGAGCCCGCACGGTTCCCGGCGCGCTGCGCTCAAGCGCCGTGCAGCACGTCCCGAACCTTCATGGCCAGGGCCTCTACCGAGAAGGGTTTTTGCAGGATGTGCATGCCCTCGCCGAGGAAGTGCCGGAGGTTACCGGCGTCCTTGGCGTAGCCGGTGATCAGCAGCACCTTGATCGTCGGCTGGCGGCTCCTGACCCGGTCGGCCAGTTCGCGACCGCTCAGCCCCGGCAGACCGACATCGGACACCATCAGGTCGAAGGCCGGCTCGCGGTCGACCAGTGCCAGGGCCGCCTGCGCATCCTCGGCCTCGGCGACATGGTACCCCGCCTCGGTCAGCAGCTCGGTGGCCACCAGACGGACGCTGGGCTCGTCCTCCACCAACAGCACACGTTCACCGGTGCCGGTCTTCAGCACGCTGGCTGCCGCCGGCAGTTCGGACGCAAGGCCTGTCACCGTGCCCCGGTGGCGCGGCAGCAGCAGGGTCATGCAGGTGCCCTGCCCTGGCGTGCTCTGGACTTCCACATGGCCACCGGTCTGCTTGACGAAGCCGTACACCATGGACAGACCCAGCCCGGTGCCCTTGCCTTGGGGCTTGGTGGTGAAGAACGGCTCGAAGACCTTGTCCAGCAGGTCTGGCGCGATGCCCTCGCCGGTGTCGCTGACCTCGAGCGACAGGTAGTCGCCGGCCAGGGGCCCATCGCTCGTCACGGGGCCCGAGCGCACGACGTTGCGCGTGCAGATCCGCAGCCGCCCCGTCTCGCCCATGGCGTCGCGGGCGTTGATGCACAGGTTCAGCAGCACGTTTTCCAGCTGGTTGGCATCGGTATGGACGGTCCAGGCCTCGGGCTGCAGGACACGCTCGACCTGAATGTTCTCGGTCACGGTGCGCTGGAGCAGGAACTCCATGCCGGTGATCAGCCGGTTCACGTCCACCGGCCGCATGTCCAGCGCCTGGCGCCGACTGAAGCTGAGCAGGCGCTGGGTCAATGCGGCGGCGCGTTGCGCCGAGACGATGGCGTTGCCGATATGGCGCTGGGCACGGGGGTGCTCGGGCAGCGCATGGCGCTGCAGCATCTCCATCGACCCCATGATGCCGGTCAGCAAATTGTTGAAGTCGTGAGCGATGCCACCGGTCAGTTGCCCGATCGCTTCCATCTTCTGGCTCTGGCGCAAGGCGTCCTTGGCCTGTTCGAGTTCGGCCAGCCGGTCGCGCTCGACCGTGACATCGCGCGCCACGCAGTACAGCAGGCCGCCTTCGGGCACGGCCGTCCAGTTCAGCGTGCGGTAGCTGCCCAGCCGGGTGCGGAAGCGGTTCTCGAAGTTGAACGTCGGCGCGCCAATGGCCAGCGCCTGGATTTCCTCACGCGTGCGGGTGCTGTCGTCCGGGTGCTCCAGCCACGCCGACGTCTTGCCGACGATCTGCTCGGCGGGCCAGCCGAGCACCCGAGTCCAGGCCGGGTTGACGCTGAGCCATACGCCCTCGAGGTCGGCGATGCCGATCATGTCATGGCTGAAGGCCCAGACCTGATCACGCTCGCGGGTACGCTCGCGCACCCGCGACTCCAGCACCTCGTTGGCCTGGCGCAGCGCAGCGGCCGACTCCTGGCGCAGCTTGGCCAGGCGCAGCGCCCCGTCCACCCGCGCGATCAGCTCCCGGGCGCTGAACGGCTTGACCAGGTAATCGTCGGCACCGGCGGCGATGCCCTCGATGGACGCTTCCTCGCCGGCCCTGGCCGACAGCAGGATGATGGGCAGTTCATGGGTCGCCGGGTCGTCGCGCAGGGCCCGGATCACCCCGAAGCCGTCGAGCACCGGCATCATGATGTCCGACAGCACCAGGTCGGGCCGCACCCGGCGAGCCTGATCGACCGCCTCGCGCCCATCGGCCACGGCGGTCACGGCGAAACCGGCCTCGGTCAGCAGCCGCTGCACGTAGCCGCGCATGTCGGCATTGTCGTCGGCCAGCAGGATGTGCAGGCCGTTGCTGGGCTTGGCCTGGCCAACGGTACGCTCGCCCATCGGCAGCGCATCGCCGCCAGGCTCGGGCAGCCAGCGCAAGGCTTCGGCGACGAAGGTGTCGGCATGGATGGCAGTCGAGGTCAGGGCATTGCCCTGGACCTTGCGGGCCGGCAGGTGCGCATTGCCGAACGGCAGCAGCACCTCGAAGCACGTGCCCACGCCAATTTCGCTGCGTACGCCGACCTGCCCGCCGTGCAGCCGGGTCAGGTCCTTGACCAGGGCCAGGCCGATCCCCGTGCCCTCGTGCGTGCGACCGATCTGGCCTTCGATGCGGTGAAAACGATCGAAGATGCGCTCGAGCTCCTGCTGCGGGATGCCGACCCCGGTGTCCCGAACCTGCAAGCGCGCGCCCTCGGGCACACGCGCCAGGTGCACGCTGACCTGCCCGCTCAAGGTGTACTTGAAGGCATTGGAGATGAGGTTGAGGACGATCTTTTCCCACATCTCCTGGTCGATCCAGACCGCCTCGCCCAGCACGTCGCAGTCGATGTGGTACGCCAGCCCGGCGCGCGTCATGGCCGAGCGAAAACTGCTGGCCAGTTCCGCCGTGAACGCGGACAGGTCAACGGGCATGAAGTCGGCGCGCACGCGGCCGGCCTCGATACGGGAGAAGTCCAGTAGCGTGTTGACCAGCCGCAGCAGCCGCTGACCGTTGCGATGGACCAGGTGCAGCGACTCGCGCGCGACCGTCAGCTGCCCGGGCGTTTCGGTGTGCTGGCCCAGCATGTCTTCCAGGGGGCCGAGCATGAGCGTCAGCGGGGTGCGGAACTCATGGCTGGCGTTGGAAAAGAACACGGTCTTGGCCCGGTCCAGCTCGGCCAGTTCCTCCGAGCGTCGACGCTCTTCTTCATAGCGCTCGATGTTGCTCAGCGCGGTGCTCACGTGCCCTGCGGCGCGCTGGAACAAGGTGATGTAATCCGGGTCGATGCGTCGACGCGGGCTGATGCCGAGGATCAGGAAACCATAGGGCACACCGGCACGCGCGCTCGGCACCGGCACCACCAGCGCCTGCTCCAGCGGCTCCGGCCAGGGCTGCCCGGACAGCCGTCCCGGGTAGCGTGACGCAAGCCCTTCGACCGGCACCGGGGCGTCCAGGGCGCTGTGCAGCGGCCAGGGCGTCACGTGCTCGCCCGGCAGGATCACCGCCGGTGCCAGATCGTCGGCCGCCGCGCAGCCTTCGATGGCCACACGGCGGTAGCCACCGGAGGCCGGGTCGGCCAGGTAGACCAGCACGAAGGGCGCCTCTTGCGGCACGCCGTGAAGCAGCCGGGCCACCGCCTGACAGGCATCCGCTGGGGTGCGCGTCTGCGCAGTGGCTTCGGCCACCTGCCGCAACAGGCGTTCACGACGCGTGGCCAACACACGGTAGGTGGTCTCGGTGACCGCCGTGAAGATCCCCTCCACTCGCCCGTCCTCACCGCGGACCGGGCTGTAGCTGTAATAGAAGTAACACTCTTCGGTGTAGCCGAAGCGGTTGAGCGGCAGCAGCTGGTCTTCGGACCAGGTGGCCTCGCCGGTGTCCATCACGTGGTCGAACATCGGCCCGATGATGTCCCAGATCTCGGCCCACACCTCGGGCCCCGGGCTGCCCAGGGCCGCTGGGTGCTTGCGCCCCGGCACCGGGCTCCAGGCGTCGTTGTAGATCAGGGCGCGGGTCTCACCCCAGTACAGCACCATCGGGAAGCGCGACCCCAGGCAGATGCTGACGGCCGAGCGCAAGGCCTGGGACCAGCCTTCGAGCGGGCCGAAGGGCGTTTGTGACCACTCCTTTTCGCGCATCAAGCGCGCCATTTCGCCAGGGAAATCCAGGAAGGTGTAGGCAGGAGCTAGGGTCATGGGATACCGGGCGGTCGAAAACGAAAGGTGGATGACGCACAGCACCCGTTACCAGGCATGCCGCCGCTTGCGGGCTTGGGCAACAGGTCGCGACAAACGTTTCGCGACAGGTCGCCCATCGTGCCTGCCCTTGCGGACAGACACGATGGCAGGCAGGCGAACCCTGAGCATGCCCTGTTCTACAGCACGTTGGGCTCCATCTCCAGCGTCACGCCGAAACGGGCCTGGATGTCCTGCCGGATGCGGCACGCCAGGGCATGCAGCTCGGCGCCGGTGGCGTGCCCATGATTGACCAGGACCAGGGCCTGCAAGCCGTGCACACCGGCATCGCCTTCACGGTGGCCTTTCCAGCCGGCCTGCTCGATCAGCCAACCCGCTGCCAGCTTGACCTGACCATCGGCCTGAGGATAGGCGATGACGCCGGGGTGATCGCGGCGAATCCGCTCGGCCACCTGCGCAGGCACCACCGGGTTCTTGAAGAAGCTGCCGGCATTGCCCAGGGTCGCCGGGTCGGGCAGTTTCTCACGGCGAATACTGCAAATGGCCTCGCTGATGTGCCGAGCGTTCGCCTGCTCGACCCCCTGTTCGAGCAGACGCTGGCGAACCGGGCCATAGTCGAGCTGCGCCCGCAGCTGGCGGTCCAGGGCAAAGCGCACGCGCAAGATGATCCAGCGGCCGGGTTCGCGCTTGAACACGCTGTCCCGGTAGCCGAAGTGGCAGTCCTGCACGCTGAACTCACGCACCTGGCCGTCGTGGCGGTCCATGGCGGTCAGCCCGGCGAACACGTCCTTGATCTCCACCCCGTAGGCGCCGACGTTCTGCATGGGCGCTGCGCCGACGGTGCCAGGGATCAGGCTGAGGTTCTCCAGGCCACAGAACCCCTGGGCCAGCGTCCATTGCACGAAGGGGTGCCAGGGTTCGCCGGCCTCGGCCTCGACGATGACCTGCCCGTCGGTCTCGGCCACCACACGGCGGCCCTGACTGACCATGCGCAGGACCAGGGCCTGGACGTCGGCGGTCAGCAGCAGGTTGCTGCCCCCTCCGATGATCATCAGGGGCAACGATCGCCGGCGCGCTTCGTCGAGGGCCTCGCGCACCTCGTCGTCGCTGTGGGCCTCGGCCAGCACGGCGGCGTGCACATCGATGCCGAAGGTGTTGTAGGGCTTGAGCGAGGCGTGCTCGCGCAGCACGAGGGTCATGGACGACCCCGCAGCTCGGCCACCATGGCCTGGCAGGCAGCCTCGATCAGGTCCAGCACCTGCTCGAACCCGGCAGCGCCGCCGTGGTAAGGATCGGGCACGTCGGCACGCGCGCCGCCATAGCGGCGCAGGAACAGGTCGACCTCGGCGGTCGAGGCAGGCGGACGCATGGCCTGCAGGTGCGCGAGGTTGCTCGGGTCCATGGCCAGGATCAGGTCGTATTCGAAGAAGTCCTCGGGCCTGACCTGTTGTGCACGCTGGCGCGACAGGTCGTAGCCCCGTGCCAGGGCCGCACGGCAGGTACGGGCGTCAGGCGGCTCACCGGCATGCCAGTCGCCGGTGCCAGCGGATGCCACCTCGACCCGCTTGGCCAGCCCGGCCGCCTGCAACTGATGCCGCAGGACGCCTTCGGCCGTGGGTGAACGGCAGATGTTGCCCAGGCAAACGAACAGGATACGCATCATGCCTCCAGCAGGCGGCGCACGCGCGCCAGGTCTTCAGGCGTGTCGACGCCGACCGCCGGCGCTTGCAGTGCATCGGCGACGTGGATGCGCACGCCGTGCCAGAGGGCACGCAGCTGCTCCAGCGCTTCGGTCTGCTCGAGCCAGCACGGGCCCCAGCCCACGAAGTCCTGGAGAAAGCTCACCCGGTAGGCGTACAGGCCGATGTGGCGTCGGTAGGGCACGCCGTCGGGCAAGCGGTCCTGGCCTTGGGCGAACAGGTCGCGAGCCCAGGGCAGTGGCGCCCGGCTGAACGTCAGGGCCATGCCGTGACGGTCGCTGACGACCTTCACCGCGTTGGGGTTGAACACCTGATCGGGTTGCTCGATCGGTTCGGCCAGGGTCGCGATGCCGGCCTGCCCATGGGCGGCCAGGTTGGCGGCGACCTGATCGATGATCACCGGCGGGATCAACGGCTCGTCACCCTGGACGTTGACCACGATGGCGTCGGCAGGCAACCCCAGTTGCACGGCCACCTCGGCCAGCCGGTCCGTGCCGGACTCGTGGTCGGCGCGGGTCAGCAGCACCTCGGCGCCGAACGCCTGGCAGGCCTGGACGATGCTCGCATCGTCGGTGGCGATCACCACCCGCGTCGCCGCGCTCTTGCAGGCCTGCTCCCAGACGTGCTGGATCATCGGCTTGCCGGCGATCGGCAGCAGCGGCTTGCCCGGCAGGCGCGTGGAGCGCAGCCGGGCGGGAATCACCACGGTGAAGGCGGTGCTCATTTATCCAGACGCTCGTCGTCGGTCAGGGTGCGTGCCTCGCTTTCCAGCATCACCGGGATGCCGTCACGAATCGGGTAGGCCACGCCTGCGCCCTTGCTGATCAGCTCGGTCTTGTCGGCGCTGAGTTTGAGCGGGCCTTTGGTGATCGGGCAAGCCAGGATGTCGAGCAGTTTGGTGTCCATGAATGCGTCCTAAGGATGTGGGGCCGGAAAAAGGATGAGCACCGACGACTCACGCGCGTCGGTGTGGCAGCAACCGTTCGAGCTGTGCGTCGAACCAAGCGACGAACGCCGGCGACGGCTCGGCCTCCACCGCCAGGTACCACCAGTCGTCGGCCGCGAAGGCACGGCACTTCACCGCGTCCTTTTCAGTCATCACCAGCGGCAGGGCCGGGCTGAAATCCAAGGCCTCGCGGCTGAACCGGGCATGGTCGGCGAACGGGTGCGCAATCGGCTGCCAGTCTAGCGCTTGCACGGTCTTGAAGAAACGCCCCGGGTTGCCGATGCCGGCCACCGCGTGCACGGCCTGGCCAGGCGGGAAATGCGCGAGCCCGCGGCGCTCGCCCGTGCGCACGTTGACCAGTGCACTGGGCCGCAAGCCAAAGGCATAGCCCTCGGTGCGGTCGGTCGGGGCGCCATTGAACAGCACGGCATCGACCTCGGCCAGACGCTCGGGCGGCTCGCGCAGGGGGCCGGCGGGCAGGCAGCGGCCATTGCCCAGGCCACGGGCGGCGTCGATCAGCACCAGCTCCAGGTCGCGCGCCAGCCGGTAATGCTGCAAGCCGTCGTCGCACAGGATCAGGTCCAGCGGTTCGGCGGCCAGCAGGCTACGCACCGCGCGGGCGCGGTCTGGGTCGATCATCAAGGGGACTGCGGTGCGCTGCACGATCAGCAGCGGCTCATCCCCTGCCTGCTCGGCGCCCTGCCCGGCCTCCACACGCCAGGGCAGGTGCGGCGGCTGCGCACCGTAGCCCCGGCTGACCACCCCGACCCGCAGGCCGTGGCGACGGCACTGCGCGATGAGCCAGAGGATCATGGGCGTCTTGCCGGTGCCGCCCACGGTGACGTTGCCGACCACGATCACCGGCACCGGCGCCCTGTAGGCCTCGCGGCGACCGTCGAGAAAGCGTGCCCGCTTGCCGGCCACGATGCGCCGGTACAGGCATTCCAGGGGCCGCAGCAGGGTCAGGGCGGGGTGCCCGGCGTACCAGGCGGCAAGCAGGCGTTCGCCCAAGGCCATCACTTCGCTCCCTGAACCGCCTCGACGGTGGTCATGCGCAAACGGCTGAAGCCCAGCTTGCCCGCAGCGTCCATGGCGGTCACCACGGCCTGGTGCGGCGTCTTGCCATCGGCACTGATCGCCAGTGGCAGCTGGTTGTCGCCGCCGGACTCGCGCTGCAGGGCTTCGGTGAGGGTCGCCAGGTCGCTGCTGGGCAGCAGGTGGTTGTTCACCGAATAGACCCCATCGGCACTGATGGTGATTTCCACCAGCTTGCCTTCCTCCGCTGGCGCCGCTTCGGCGCTGGTGGCCTCGGGCAGCTCCACGCGCAACTGGGTTTCGCGGGTGAAGGTCGTGGTGACGACGAAGAACAGCAAGAGGACGAAGACCACGTCGATCAGCGACGCCAGGTTGATGTCGACGTTCTCGCGGGCACGGTTGCGTCGGAACTTCACGCCGCGCCTCCGGCCACCTCGACCTCGCGATCGCCCTGCACGACCTCGACCAGCTTGATCGCCTCCTGCTCCATGCCCACCACCAGCTCATCGATGCGGCGCAGCAGGAAGCGGTGGAAGAACACGGCCGGGATGCCGACCATCAGGCCGGCCGCGGTGGTGACCAGGGCCTTGGAGATGCCGCCGGCCAGCACGGCGGCGTTGGCGGTCATCTGCGTGCCCATGAAGGCGCTGAAGATGTCGATCATGCCCAGCACGGTGCCGAGCAGGCCGAGCAGCGGTGCCATGGCGGCAATGGTGCCGAGGGTGCTGATGTAGCGCTCCAGGTCATGGATGACCCGCGAGGCGGCTTCCTCGATGCACTCCTTCATGATCTCGCGCCCGTGCCGGGAATTGGCCAGCCCCGCCGCGAGGATCTCGCCCAGCGGGGAGTCGGCGCGCAGGGCCGTGAGCTTGTCGCCGGTCAGCTGCTTGTCGCGGATCCACATCCAGACCTGGCCCAGCAGGTGCGGCGGGGTCACCCGGCTGGCGCGCAGGACCCACAAACGCTCGACGACGATCGCCATGGCAGCGATGGAACTGAGGATGATCGGCAACATCATCCAACCGCCGGACTTGACCAACTCCCACACAGTAATCACCCCTCGGAAAAGTTCGCCACTCTACCACATGCATGACGCGGCGCTCAGCCACCGGAAGTCACTCGCCAGGGTCGCGCCAGAAGCGACGCTCGGCCCGCAGGCGATGGACCTCGCCCCCGCTGCCCAGGCGCAGGCGCAGTGCGCCATGCAGGGCCGTGTCGTGGAGGGCGATGCCCTGGCGCCGGTAGCGCGCCAGCACGCTGGGATGGGGATGGCCGAAGCCGTTGTGCCGGCCACGCGAGATCAGCACGCCGCGCGGCGCCGTGGCGCGCAGGAAGGCGTCGGTGGACGAGGTTCGACTGCCGTGATGGGGCGCCTGCAGCCAGTCGGTGCGAGGGTCGGGGGTCTGTGCCAGCCACAGGCGTTCGGCGGCCGCCTCCACGTCGCCGGTCAACAGCAGGCGTTCACCCCCGGCCTCGACCTGCAGCACGCACGAGCGCTGGTTGCTGTCCGGTGCGGCAGGCCATTGCCAGAGCGCGAACGTGACGCCGTCCCAGTCCCAGCGCTCGCCTGCCCGGCAGGCATGGCCGGGCAATGCCGCAGGCAGCGCCTCGGGCTCCCCTGCCAGTGTCCGGGCAGGCGGCAGTCCGGCGGCCACGGCCAGCGCGCCCCCCGCATGGTCGGCATGGGCATGGCTGACGATCAGCAGGTCGAGCCGGCGCACGCCCAACCGCTGCAGGGTCGGCAGCACCACCCGCTCGCCCAGGTCGACGTCGCCGTACGCAGGGCCGGCATCGAACAGCAGGGTGTGGGTCCGGGTGCGCAGCAGCGTGGCCAGCCCCTGGCCGACGTCCAGTTGCCAGACCTCCACCTGGCCCTGGGGCACCGGGGTGTTCGGCAGCCACAGCGCGCCCACCATCAGCACCGCGCCGGGCAGGCGCAACGGCACGCCACGGGGCAGCAGCGCCAGCATGCTGCCGAGCCCGACCAGGCACCATGCCCCCAGGGACAGGGCTGGCGGCTGCCAGGCGGGGCGCCATTGCGCGAGCTGACCCAGCAGCTCAAACAGCCCGGCCAGCAGCCCGCCGGCCAGCCCGAGCAAGGCGTCGCCCACGGGTGGCAGGCCGATCAGCGACGTGCCGAGCAACGCCAGGGGCAACACCAGCAGGCTGATCGCCGGCACGGCCAGCAGATTGGCCACCGGCCCACTCAGGCTGACCGGCAGGCCGAGGGCGAGCAAGGGCGGCAGCAGGCCGAGGGCGATCACCCCTTGCGCGCGGGTCCACGCCTGCCAGGGCCGCCAGCCGCCCAGGCGGCCGCTGAAGCAGAACAGCAGCACGGCCACCGCGCCGAACGACAGCCAGAACCCCGGCAACAGGCTGGCCAAAGGCTCGATCAATAGCACCCCCACCAGCGCCGTCCACCACGGCAAGCTCGCGCCCAGGTGGCGAAAGCGCAGGCGCCAGACCAGTACCATCGCCAGCATGGCGCAGGCACGCTGGACCGGCACCTGGAAACCGGCAAGCGTGCCATAGGCCAGGGCCGCGCCCAGGGCCAGGCCGCATGCCCACGGCAACCATGGCAGACGCGCCGGCCACAGGCCCAGCCGTGCCGCCCCCGCCACCAGGGCGTAGATCAACCCGGCCAGCAGGCCGATGTGCTGCCCGGAAATGACCATCAGGTGCACCGTGCCGGTCGCCCGCAGCGTGTCCCAGTCGGCCTGGGACAGACCGCTGCCGTCGCCCAGCACCAGTGCTACCAGGGCAGCTTGGCGCCTGTGCGCATCGACGGCCAGCAGCCGCTGGCGCAGGCCGTCCCGCCAGCCGGGGTCAGTGGCAGCAAGCCGCTCGCCGGCCTTGACCGAACCGGTGGCGCCGATGCGCCGTGCCAGCAGCGTCGCTTCCTGGTCAGGCCCGTGCGGGTTGAGCAGCCCATGGGGGCGCTTGAGCGTCACCGCCAGGCGCCAGCGTTCCCCGCTGCGCACCGGCGGCCCGTCGAACCAGCTCAGTTGCAGGCGCTGTGGCAATGCCGCACGCCGCGACCGGGCTTCGCTCAGCTCGAAGCGCACCCCCTGCCCCGTCTGCCGAGGCAGGCCGCTGACCGTGCCCTCGAGCCACAGCGTTCGACCGTCCAAGGCCATGGGCAGCCGATCGTCCAGGGCACCGTGTGCGCACCAGCACGCCCAGCACAGCCCCAGGCCGAACCACCCCAGTAACCGCCCTCGCGTCAGCAGGCAGCCCAGCGACACCAACAGCCCCGCCCCCAGCCATCCGACCGAAGGCAAGGCCGGCAGGTACCGCAGACAGACCAGCCCCAACGCCAGCGCCATCATCCTTGCGCGCATGCCAGCGCCCTCCCAGGCAACATTCCCCGATCAGGCATAGCTGCCTGGCGCGTTCCGGTTGCTCAAGAATTGTCACAATCTCTGTCGAAGGCGCCTTCGGCAATCCGGGCATACTGGCCGCTCGACACCCGCGAGAGCCCCCATGCCGCGCCGAATCTTCAAACGCTACATGCCGGACCCGACCAGCATCCGCGAACACAAGTCGTTGCGATTTCTGGGCAGGCTGCTGCATGACCCCAACCTCTGGCACCTGAACCGCCATTCGGTCGCCCGGGCCATGGGCGTGGGCCTGTTCGCGGCGTTGATCCCCATGCCGATGCAGATGCTGCTGGCGGCGGCATTGGCCATCGGTGTGCGCGGTAACCTGCCGATCGCCGTCAGCCTGGTGTGGCTGACCAACCCGCTGACCATGCCGCCGGTGTTCCTGGTGACCTACCTGACCGGCGCCTGGCTGATGCAGGTCCCTGCGCGCCACTTGCCCGACGAGCTCACCTTCGCCTGGATCGGCGAGCAGCTGTCCACAGTCTGGCAACCGTTTCTGCTCGGCTCGGTGGTCTGCGGGGTGATCCTCGGGCTGCTGGGCTACAGCCTGACCCTGCTGTACTGGCGCTGGTGGGTAGGCCGGCAGTGGCGCCGGCGCAAGGCCCGGGTGTCAGGTGCGCATGCCGCGGCCGCTGACCAGCAGTCGCACGCAGACGGTGTACAGCACCGCCGTGGCCACCAGCATGAAGGTGATGGCCGTGCCGATCCGGATGTCTGAGACCCCGAGGATGCCGTAGCGGAACGAGTTGACCATGTGCAGCACCGGGTTGGCCAGCGACACGGTCTGCCAGAACGGCGGCAGCAGCGTGATCGAATAGAACACGCCGCCCAGGTAGGTCAGCGGTGTCAGGACGAAGGTCGGGATGATCGAGATGTCGTCGAAATTGCGGGCGAACACCGCGTTGACGAAGCCCAGCAGCGAGAAGATCGTCGCCGTGAGCAGCACGACCAGCACGGTCACGCCCAGGTGGTGCACCTGCAGGTCGGTGAAGAACCCCGACAGCACGGTGACGATCACGCCCACCGCCAGCCCTCGCAGGATGCCGCCCAGGGCATAGCCGATCAGGATGGTGTGAGGCGACACCGGCGAGACCATCAATTCCTCGATCGAGCGCTGGAACTTGCTGCCGAAGAAGCTCGAGACCACGTTGCCGTAGGAGTTGGTGATCACCGACATCATGATCAGCCCCGGCACGATGTACTGCATGTAGGTGAAGCCGCCCATGTCGCCGATCTGTCGGCCGATCAGGTTCCCGAAGATCACGAAGTACAGCACCATGGTGATCGCCGGCGGCAGCAGCGTCTGCGGCCAGATGCGCAGGAAGCGGCGCACTTCCCGGTAGACGATGGTGTTGAGGGCGATCCAGTTGTTGCGCAGGTCCAGACTCATACCGCCACCTTCGACAGGTTCTTTTCCACCAGGGACACGAACAGCTCCTCGAGCCGGTTGGTCTTGTTGCGCAGGCTCAGCACCTCGATGCCCTGCAGCGCCAGTTGGCCGAACAGCGCGGTGACGCCCACGGCCTTGTCCACCTGCACTTCCAGCGTATGCGGGGTGATCAGCCGGCACGGGTAGCCTTCGAGCACCGGCGCCTGGGCCAGGTCACGGCGCAGGTCGAGCACGAAGGTCTCCACGTGCAGCTTGCCGAGCAGGTCGCGCATGCTGGTGTTCTCGACGATGGTGCCGTGATCGATGATGCCGATGTGGCGGCACAGCTGCTCGGCTTCCTCGAGGTAGTGGGTGGTGAGGATGATGGCGATGCCCTGCTGGTTCAGCTCGGTGAGGAAGGTCCACATCGACCGACGCAGCTCGATGTCGACCCCGGCAGTGGGTTCGTCGAGGATCAAGAGGCGCGGTTCGTGCACCAGCGCACGGGCGATCATCAGGCGCCGCTTCATGCCGCCGGACAGCGAGCGCGAAGGCACGTCGCGCTTGTCCCACAGCCCCAGCTGGGTCAGGTACTGCTCGGCACGCGCCTTGGCCAGCTTCGGCGGGATGCCGTAGTAACCGGCCTGGGTCACGACGATGTCGAAGGTCTTCTCGAACTGGTTGAAGTTGAATTCCTGGGGCACCACGCCGATGGCACGCTTGAGCGCCGCCGGGTCGCGGTCCAGGTCATGGCCGAACACCTTCACCGTGCCGCTGGTCTTGTTGACCAGGGTCGAGAGGATGCCGATGGTGGTGGACTTGCCGGCGCCGTTGGGGCCGAGCAAGGCAAAGAAGTCCCCTTCGGCGACGTCCAGGTCGATGCCCTTGAGGGCCTGGAAACCGTTGCCGTAGGTCTTGGTCAGCTGTCGAATGGACAGAGCGGAACTCATAACAGGTCAGTTACCGGGAAAGAGGAGTCGGAGCGCACCGGCCCTGGGCCGACGCAGTGATAGGCGGCCATGGTGGGGGGCCAGGCCGCTCAAGTACAGTCACCTGTATCGATAGTGACTATCGAATCAGGCTGAGTGTTCAGCTCAGCTCGGTCATGACCCCGGCCTGGTAGGCCGGCCGCGCCTTGAGCCGGTCGTACCAGGCGCGCAGGTGGGTCATCGGCGGATGCTCGATGGGCATCTCGAACCAGGCGTAGGCGAAGGCCCCCAGCGGCACGTCCCCCATCCCGACGGTCTCGCCCGACAGGTAGGGTTGTTCGGCCAGTGCCTGGTCGGCGATCGACAGCAGGCTCGCGCAGGCCTTGTGCGCGGCATTGATGGCGACCCAGTCCTGCTGCTCGGCCGGGGTGCGCAGCAGGCCCCAGAACAGCGGCTTGAAGGGCGTGGCGAGCGACGAGGTGGTCCAGTCCATCCACTTGTCCGCCTGGGCGCGCTGGCGCGGGTCCTCGAGGTACCAGCCCTGCTCGCGCCCGTACTCGGCGCAGAGGTAGCGCACGATGGCGTTGGACTCCCAGAGCACCAGGTCACCGTCCTCCAGCATCGGCACCCGTCCGTTGGGGTTGAGCGCTCGGTAATGGGGCTCGTCGACCACCCCGAAATGCCCCCCGGCATCGATCGACTCGACGTCGAGCCAGAGCTCCTGGGCGATCCACTGCACCTTGCGCACGTTGCTCGAATTCTTGCGGCCCCAGATCTTCAGCATGGCGATATCCTGTCAAGTACGCGGAAGATCCCAGTCTACTCCAGACACATTCTCTGGCAATCGCTTGCGAACTCCCTGCGTGCGGGCAGGTCATTGTTCACACCAGCCGTTCGACGAACGCACTTCCCGGTTCCGAGACATGGCTCGATTCGAACTGTTCACGGAGGAAGGCGTATGTGGCTGTTGTGGGTGGTGGTTCTGGTGATCGGTGCGGCGTACCTCACGCACCGGCGTCTCGCGCCGACGGCGATCCTGGCGATCCTGGCGCTGTACCTGGTGGCGATGGGGGTGTTCAGTCACACGTCCGGCTGGCTGCTGGCGGTGTTCTGGGTAGCGCTGGCGGCCACCGCGGCCCTGGTGCTGTTGCCTGACCTGCGCCAGAGGCTGTTCACCGCGCCGATCTTCGACTGGTTCCGCAAGACCCTGCCGCCGATGTCGCAGACCGAAAGCGAAGCCATCGATGCCGGCACGGTGTGGTGGGATGGGCAGCTGTTCAGCGGGCGCCCCGACTGGAACACGCTGCTGCACTACCCGGCCCCGCGCCTGACCGAGGAAGAACAGGCCTTCATCGACGGCCCGACCGAGGAGCTCTGCGCGCTGGTCAGCGACTGGCAGATCGGCCAGGACATGGACCTGCCGCCCGAGGCCTGGGACCACATCAAGCGCCATGGTTTCTTCGCCCTGATCATTCCCAAAGAGTACGGCGGCAAGGGCTTTTCCGCCTACGCCCACTCCCAGGTGGCGATGAAGCTGGCCACCCGCAGCGGCGACCTGGCCTCGACGGTCATGGTGCCTAACTCCCTGGGGCCGGCCGAGCTGCTGCTGCACTACGGCACCGACGCCCAGCGCGACCATTACCTGCCCCGCCTGGCCCGTGGCGAGGACATCCCCTGCTTCGCCCTGACCGGCCCGCTGGCCGGCTCGGACGCAGGCGCCATGCCGGACACCGGCATCGTGTGCAAGGGCCAGTGGCAAGGCGAAGAGGTGATCGGCCTGCGCCTGACCTGGGACAAGCGCTACATCACCCTGGGCCCGGTCGCCACCCTGCTCGGCGTGGCGTTCAAGGCCTACGACCCGGATCACCTGCTGGGTGACCAGGAAACCCTGGGCATCAGCCTGGCGTTGATCCCTACCGATACCCCCGGTGTCACCATCGGCCGACGCCATGTGCCGCTCGGCGCCGCGTTCATGAACGGGCCCAACAGCGGCAAGGACGTGTTCATCCCCCTGGACTACCTGATCGGGGGGCAGCCGATGCTCGGCAAGGGCTGGATGATGCTGATGAACTGCCTGTCGGTGGGCCGGTCGATCTCGTTGCCGGCCGTCGGAACCGGCGCCGCCAAGTTCACCAGCCTGGTGACCGGCCAGTACGCGCGGATCCGTGAACAGTTCAACGTGCCCCTGGCGGCCTTCGAGGGCATTCAGGAGTCCATGGCGCGTATCGGTGGCAACGCCTGGCTGATGGACAGCGCGCGCCTGCTGACGGCGCAGGCGGTGGACCTGGGTGAAAAGCCCTCGGTGCTGTCGGCGATCCTTAAGTACCACCTGACCGAGCGCGGCCGCGAATGCATCCAGCACGCCATGGACGTGCACGCCGGCAAGGGCATCATCATGGGCCCCAACAACTACCTGGCGCGCAACTGGCAGGGCGCTCCGATCTTCATCACCGTGGAAGGCGCGAACATCCTGTCGCGCAACCTGATGATCTTCGGTCAGGGCGCCATCCGCTGCCATCCCTTCGTGCTCAAGGAAATGGCCGCCGCGGCGCAGGACGACCCGCACCAGGCCCTGCGCACGTTCGACGGCCTGCTCGGCCAGCACATCCTCTTCGCCCTGCGCAACGCCGCCAGCACCCTGGTGCTCGGCCTGGGGCTGGGGTGCTTCGAGCGTGCCCCGGGCGATGCCCTGAGCCAGGGCTACTTCCGCGCCCTCGACCGTCAGGCGGCGGCGTTCGCGTTGCTGGCGGACCTGTCTATGATGCTGCTGGGCGGTTCGCTCAAGCGCCGCGAGCGGCTGAGTGCGCGCCTGGGTGACGTGTTGAGCTACCTGTACCTGTCCTCGGCAGCGCTCAAGCGCTACCACGACCTCGGCTCGCCCGAGCACATGCAGCCACTGCTGCGCTGGGCGATGGAAGAAAGCTTGGGCCAGGCGGAGAACGCGCTGTCCAGGCTGCTCGACAATTTCCCCAACCGGTTCGTCGGTGGTGCCCTGCGCGTGCTGGTGTTCCCGTTCGGCCGTCGCCATACCGGGCCGAGCGATGCCCTGGACGCCGAAGTGGCCGCGCTGATCGGCCGCAATCAGGGTGACCCGGCCCTGGAAGAGCTGCTCACCGGCTGCTACCGCCCGACCCACGACGGCGATGCGGTCGCGGCGCTGCAACACGCGTGCGACCAGCTCGATCTGGCGGCACCTCTGCAGCGCACGCTGCACAAGGCCCTCAAGGACGGCCAGTTCGTGCCGGCGCCGGGTGAGGCCCTGCTGGATGCGGCGATGCGAGCAGGCGTGCTCGATGCCGAGCAGGCGGCGACCGTGCAGCGGGCCGAGACGGCGCGTCGGAAGGTCATCGATGTGGATGATTTCGACAAGGAGGCGTTGTTGCCGACGGCGGGCAAGGTACGGTAATGGGTAAGCGAGGGCGGCTCGTCCGGGTATATCCTGAGTGCAAGGTGTCGCTGATTTTACGGCCTCTGGCGAGGCCGATCGCGGCACAGGGGCCGCTTGTATGGTAGGACTTGAAGGGAGGAGGAGGGACTAGATCCGCTTCTGACTGTTCGCGCAGTACAGACCGTGGGAGATTTCGCCCCTCCTCCCTTCACCCAAGCG
>NZ_JAAMQI010000021.1 GCF_013523165.1 Pseudomonas entomophila | reverse complement strand
GTACAAACAGATCGTCTGTGCGGCCATGCGCAAGCTGCTGCACCTGGTGTATGGCGTGGTGAAATCCGACAAACCGTTCGACCCTCAGATCGCACTTGCGATGTGAGGATCAAGACGGTATCTACAGTGTGGATCGCGCTGCTGATCTGGCAGACCGCCGCGTCCCCCCTGTAGGAGCGGCCCCAGTGCCGCGATTGAGCCCGCAGGGCTCATAAAGACCGCCACCCCGATATCGATCAGAGCCAAAGAAGCCGCTCCATTACCTACCACAGCTTCAAGCAGACACTACCCTCAATCTACCCCTGGCACCCCGTCATCCCCGACGATCCTCTGCATGAACGTCAGATCCAGCCACCGTCCGAACTTCACCCCCACCTGCACCATCTGCCCGGTCACCACGAACCCCAGCCGCTCGTGCAGCCGGATGGACGCCGCATTGCCACTTTCGATGGCAGCCACCATCACATGCTTGCCGCCAACCCGCGCCCGTTCGATCAACGCCTCCATCAGCACTGGCCCCAGGCCCTTGCCCCGCTGATCACCGCGCACATAGACCGAATGCTCCACCGTGTACCTGAACCCCTCGAACGGCCGCCAGTCGCCGTACGAGGTATACCCCAGCACGCCGCTGTCATCGACGGCCACCAGGATCGGATACCCCTGGGCGGCACGCAGCTCGAACCACGCCTGGCGGTTGGCCAGGTCCACGGGCGTCTCGTTCCAGATCGCCGTGGTGTTGAGGACCGCATCGTTGTAGATGGCGAGGAGGTCGGGGAGATCATCTGGCAGGGCGTCACGCAGGTGGTAGGTCATGGGTGTGCTTCACGAAGGATCTGGGAACAGTAGGCCAAGCAGCCTGGGTTAATGCTGCCAGGGACGGGCATGTGGCAGGTTTGCACACTAGCCCGACTCACCCCACCTGACCAGCAGAAGGTTCAACCACCAGACCCTGTACGCTGATGGGATACTCAGGGCCTACGCGTAGGAACGTCGTCTTGCAGAAAACACATCCCGTGCTACACGCCTTGGCGTACCTGGATCAGGGCACGTAAGGGCAGAGGGGCAAATCTGAACATACTTGATGCATAGTGCTAGCAACGTGAGCGCACGGTATACGACATTTGGCGCTATAATTGCGCCAAATGTCGTACGAGGAGAATGCGCCATGATGTCCATCGAAACCGCCGAGGTTGGTGCTGCACGCAGGCCCACGGAATACCTGCTCCACGGCAATTCCGACCAGTTGAGCAACGTCATGATCTACAAGCAGACCCTCAAGGGGTTCGCGCTCAAAGACGTACAAGACATGCTTTCCATTTCGCTTCTGTATTCGACTCAGAAAGTCCTGAGCCGTATCGTTGGTAGGTCCGTGAGGACGCTCCAGCGACGGGGCAGCACCGAGCAACCCGCGCAGCTCAACGCTCAGCAGAGCGCTATCGCGTTCCAGTACGCCAAGGTGCTCGAGCACGCCATCACTGTCTTTGGAACTCAGGCGCTTGCCGAGGAATGGCTGGGACGTCCATGCAAGTACCTGGATGGCGACGTGCCGCTAGATGTCATCGACAACCCGGTCGGCTTTCAGGCAGTCGAGGATTATCTGGAGCGAATTGCCCTGGGCGTCTATCAATGAATGGATTGCCCTGGGCGTCATCCTGGCGTGCCTGGCGCCTTGATCGTGAGATCTACAAAGCGTCCTGGGACAGTGGCATCGGAGCTCGAACGTTCGGCGGACGGTGGAATCCACCGGGTCGTACTGTCGTGTACGCCTCAGCCGACCCGGCCACTGCCATCCTTGAGGTCGCCGTGCATGCCGGTTTCGACACGCTCGATACCGTTGCCCATGTGCTCACCTGCTTCGAAGTACTGGATCACCGCCTGATCAAGGTCGTACAACCCGAGGACGTGCCCAATCCCGTATGGCTGACGAGCGCTGCGGCTTCGCCCAACCAGCAGAAGTTTGCCGATGCGTTGCTCGCCGAGCACCCGTTCGTCTTGATTCCTTCTGCTGTAACCCGGCACTCGTGGAACCTGCTGATCAGCTGCGAACTCGCCGAGGGCAACTATCGGCTGGTGAGCCAAGAGCGGTTTGGCCTGGATACTCGGCTGATCGCGTCCTGACCGCTCGTCGAACATTTTGACACACCCTTGTGACTTGAGTACCGTGCGCCACCGCAGTAGATTCTGCGGTACGGGATTGGCGTCCCTGACAAGACAGAGATCGGATACGGCTGCCGAAGGCAGTGGTGTCCTGCATGGTTGCACCCGCTATGGGCGGCGCCGTGTGCGGGAGCCTTCGGGCTCACCGGTCCTCTGTCCGGCACGCCAACCCGCACGGCTCCGCCCACCTATATTGGCGTATGGGTACGGAGCGTCATCACAGAGAGTTGCAAGGAGTAACCCATGCTCGAGAAAGCCCTCCCAGATCCACCCTGCCTGTCGCTAAAGCCCCTCTCTTGCTCACGAGAGGTGCATCCATGAAATCACCGTCCTCTGCCTATCCCGATACTGGCGCCCCGCGCCCCGTCACCGCGTGTTCTTCTTTCGGCACGTGCAACCACGCCCACGAACCCACCTTCATGGTACGTGCAGGTATCGACAGCGAAGATGCGCTGGTGTGTGCCGTCGCCGCCTTGAAGGCCGCGTACGAAACCAATGCTACGGACTTGGAGAAAGCGGACGAACCGCTGCGTAGCCTGTTGATGGCGACGGAGAATTCGTTGGAGAAAGGCTTGGCGTTGGCCGAAGCCGTGTTGCACGGCATCGAAGCCAACTAGCCAGGCGCGCGCCCCCGGGTGAGGGGGCGCACCGATCAGCGCGTCTCGATCAGCGGTTGATCGGCCGCTTGCGCCGCACGACCTGATAGCTCACCGCGAGCACCAGGAACCAGAGCGGCGTGACCACCAGCGCGGCGCGGGTGTCGCTCTCCAGGCTCAACAGCACCAGGATGAAGGCGAAGAACGCCAGGCACACGTAGCACATCACGCGCCCGCCCGGCATCTTGTAACGCGAGGCCTGGTGCAGCGCGGCGCGGTGTTTGCGGTAGCTCAGGTAGGACAGCAGGATCAGCGTCCAGACGAACATGAACAACACCGCCGACACGGTGGTGACCAGGGTGAAGGCTTCGACCACGTCCGGGATCAGGTAGATCAGCACCGCGCCGAACAGCAGGCACAGGCAGGAGAAATACAACCCGTTGGCAGGCACCGCCCGACGCGACAGGCGCCCGAACGCGCCGGGGGCGTCGCCTTCCTGGGCCAGGCCGAACAGCATGCGGCTGGTGGAGAACACGCCGCTGTTGGCCGACGAGGCCGCCGACGTCAGCACCACGAAATTGATGATGCTCGCCGCCGCGGGCAGGCCTGCCAGCACGAACAGCTCGACGAAGGGGCTCTTGCCCGGCACCACGTCACGCCAGGGCGTCACGGCCATGATCGCGATCAGGGCCAGCACGTAGAACACGATGATGCGCACCGGGATCGAGTTGATCGCCCGGGGCAGGGTCCGCTCGGGGTTCTTCGCTTCGGCGGCCGTGGTGCCGACCAGCTCGATGCCGACGAAGGCGAACACGGCGATCTGGAAGCCGGCGAAGAAGCCCATCAGCCCATGGGGGAACATACCCCCGTCGTTCCACAGGTTGGCCAGTTGCGCGGTGCGCCCGCTCGGCGACTCGAACCCGATGACCACCATGTACAGGCCCGTGGCGACCAACCCGAGGATGGCGACGATCTTGATCAGGGCGAACCAGAATTCCATCTCGCCGAACAGCTTCACGGTGACCAGGTTCAGCGACAGCAGCACCGCGACGCAGGTCAGCGCCGGTATCCATTGCGGCAGGTCGGGGAACCAGAACTGCGAGTAGGCGGCGATGGCGATGACGTCGGCGATGCCGGTGATCACCCAGCAGAACCAGTAGGTCCAGCCCGTGAAGAAACCGGCCCAGGGGCCGAGCAGGTCGGCGGAGAAGTCGATGAACGACTTGTAGTTCAGGTTCGACAGCAGCAGTTCGCCCATGGCGCGCATGACGAAGAACAGCATGAAGCCGATGATCATGTAGACGAACAGGATCGACGGCCCGGCCAGGCTGATGGTCTTGCCCGACCCCATGAACAGGCCGGTGCCGATGGCGCCACCAATGGCGATCAGCTGGATGTGGCGATTGGTCAGGTTGCGTTGCAGGTGCTGGTCGTCGGCAGGACGGGAAGGGGTCCGTTTCATTGGCGGCATTCCATCGAGGCTCGGTCTTCTTGTCAGGGAAAGCCGCACAGGCTACCACGGCTCCCCGACAAGTGTGCGCGACGGATTGCCTCGACCGGGGTCGAGGCCTGGCAGGTCCGTGACGCCGACGGCTCAGGCGCTGGCCAGCATCCGGCGGCGTACCAGCACCGTGTCCACCAGCCACATCGCCAGCATCGACAGCCCCACCAGCGGGAAGGCCACGCCCAGCACCAGCATCACCCCGGTGGCCACCTTCCAGCGCGGCAGGTCATGGCGCAGGGGCGGTACCCCCAGACCACCGGCCGGCCGACGTTTCCACCACATCACCAGACCACTGACCGACCCGAGCAGCACCATCAGGCAGATCAGGCAGACCACCGCCTGGTGCAGCGGGCCGTACAGCTTGCCCTGGTGCAGCATCACCCCCATTTCCGTGGCGCGGGCCGCCAGCCCATAGTCGCGCCAGCGCACGTCGGCCAGCACCTTGCCGGTGTACTGGTCGACGTGGAGCGTGGCGTCATGGCGCGGATCGTCGGCGAACACCGCAAGGGTGAACACGCCTTCGGCGGTGGTGGGCAGCGTGATGCTGTAGCCCGGCTCGACCGCCCGCGCCGTGGCGATGTCCTGGACCTGTTGCAGGCTGACCTGCGGGGCGGCAGGGCCGCTGGACATCCCGTGATGGCCGGCATGCTCGGCGTGCGCGCCGGACTGCGGCATCGGGGTGTTTTCCATGGCCCAGGGCACGGTCTGCCGGTGGGCGCTGTTCAGGTCGCGGGCCTGCTGGTCCGAGGTGGGCATGGCGTTCCACATGGCCGCCGGAAAGCGGTTCCACAGGTCCGCGTACTGCTTGCCCCAGAAGCCGGTCCAGGTCATCCCGCTCAGCAGCACGAGCAACAGAAAGCCCGCGCCCCAGAAGCCGCTGACGGCGTGCAGGTCGCGCCACAGCACCCGTCCCCGCGCGGCGGCACGGGGCCACAGCACGCCACCGGTGCGCCGGCCGCGTGGCCACCACAGGTAGAGGCCGGACACCACCAGCACGATACCCCAGCCGGCCGCCAGCTCGATCAGGCGATCGCCCACCGTGCCGATCATCAGCTCGGCATGCAGGCCGCGGGCGATGGCCTGCAGGTTGTACTTGCTGTCCTGCGCGCCCAGCACCGTGCCCTGGTAGGGGTCGACGAAGACGTTCAGTTCACGGCCGGCATCGTGCACCACGAACTGCGCGCTGCGCTGCGGGTTCAGCGGCGGCAGGTACTGGGCCACGTGGCCCTGCGGGTAGGTGTGCTGCACCGAGGCCAGCAGCGCGTCGGCGCTCTGCCGGTGATGGCCGGTCTCGACCACCATCAGGTCGCGGTAGAGCAGCGGGTCCAGCTGCGGCTTGAACAGGTAGATCATGCCGGTGATCGACAGCAGAATCATGAACGGCGCGACGAACAGACCGGCATAGAAATGCCAGCGCCAGGCCAGGTTGTAGAATGAAACGCGTGACTCGCTCATGGAGCGCTCCCTTGTGGCTCAAGCAGGGCGCGGCCAGCCGACCGCACCCACGGGGTTCAGAAACTCAGGTCGACCTGGGTCCACAACGTGCGGCCCGGTTCGTTGACGGGTGTCGGGTCACTGGCCGGATATCCGAACCCGGCGTTACCCGCCAAGTTCAGATGCTCGGCGTAGGTCTTGTCGAACAGGTTGTCGACCCCCGCGCTGAGCTTGACCTGCTTGTTCACCCGGTAGGCACCGTTGAGCGAGAACACGCCGAACCCGGCGCTGTCGCGGTAGTCCTTGCCCACCACGTTGCCCTGGCCTTCGGCGATGCGTCGTTGGGGCGCCACCACACGCAGCAAGGCGCCGGTACTCCACTCATCGCGCGCATAGGTCAGGCCGAACCGGCTGTCCAAGGGCGGCATTTGTGGCAGGGCACGACCGTCGCTGCTGTTCTTGCCCCAGGCATACGCCAGGGTGGCATCGGCCTTCCAGTGCTCGAGCAGCGTATAGGCAACCCCCAGCTCCCCGCCCATCACCCGCGCATCGACATTGCTGGCGCGCGAACGGGCCGCGCCGGTCATGCCGGCCCGGTAGTCGAACAGGATGTAGTCGCGGATCTGCCCGGCGTAGGCCGACGCCCAGGCTTCCAGGCGCTCGTCCTTGTAGCTCAGGCCCAGGTCGAGCTGGGTGGTCTTCTCCGGCCTGATACCCGCGAAGGCGTCCCGCGCGCCCACCGGGCCGACGCCTGGGGAGAACAGCTCCCAGTAGTCGGGGAAACGCTGGGCATGGCCCAGGCCGACATAGGCGGTGGCGGGCAGTACGGTCAGATCGTGCTCCAGGCGCATGAAGCCGCTGGGCAGGCTGTCGGCGCGCTTGCGCGTGCCGGTGCTGCCGGCCTGACGGAAGTCGCGCGCGCTGGCACGATCCAGGCGCGCGCCACTGACCAGGCGGTCAGTGTCGGTGGCGTACCAGGTCAGCTCGGCGAAGGCGCCGTAGTCATGAAAGTCGGCGTCCTGGGTCCAGGCCTGGCCACGGTGGGCGTCCACGCCCATCCCGCCACGCTTGCGGTGCGTGTTGCGCTGGGCGTCGAGCCCACCGATCAGTTGCAGGTCGTCCCAGCGCCAGGTGGCCTTGAGCCGTGCGCCCAGGGCGCGGCGGTCGACGTTGCTGACCATCGGCCGGCCCATCATGCCGCTGCCCGACGGGCGCCGCAGGCTGTAGTTGTCCATGACGTGGTCGGCGTAGTTGTACCAGACCTGCGCCTCGAGCGTGTCGAGCACCTCGCCCAGGTTGGACCGCTCGAAGCGCAGCCCCAGGCTTTCGCGCTTGAACTGCGAGCCGTCCATACCGCGCCCGGCGTAGCGGGCTTCGCCGTCACCGCGCCCGGCGGTCAGCTCCAGCAGGGTGTCGGCGTCCGGGGTCCAGCCCACGGTGACATCGCCGTTCCACTTGTCCCAGCGTGACGGGACGTCGTCGCCGTGGCCATCGGCGTAGTCACCGGCACGTGACTGGTTGCCGACGAAGCGCGCGTAGGCCTGCCGGTTGCCTGCGGCTGCATCGAGACGCCTGTCGAAGCGGCCGTTGGAGCCGACCAGCAGGCTGGCATCGACCCGGCTGCCAAGCTCGCCGAAGCGTTCCGGATCGCGCTCGAACAACACCGTGCCAGCCGAGCCGCCCGGGCCCCAGATGACGCTCTGCGGGCCTTTGATGACCGTCAGCCGGTCGTAGGTCTGCGGCGAGATGTACGACGTCGGCGCATCCATGCGATTGGGGCAGGCGCCGAGCATCAGGCCGCCATTGGTGAGGATGTTCAGGCGCGAACCGAACAGGCCACGCAGCACCGGGTCGCCGTTGGTACCGCCCGAGCGGATGGCCGAAAAGCCCGGAATGGTCTTGAGGTAGTCGGCGCCGTCACTGGCCGGGACGGGCTGGCGTGGTTGCCTGGGGTCGGTGACCACGGTCAGGGGGGAGCTGGGCGCGACGGCGGTGATGACGGTGGGGCTGAGTTCGTCGCTGCCACGCAGGGCAGACACGGGCTCCGGGCCCGCCGCCAGGGCGAGGGGGGCGAGCAGCGAGCCGCACAGCAGCGTCAGCGGGGTGCGCAACGGTAGCGCAGAAAGGTACGTGCAACCGGTCATGAGGGTTCCAGTCGATCAGTCGGAAACGGGCGCGCGCCGCAGGGGCCCGCGCAAGTCGAAGGTTCAGACGTCGATCGAGGCCGGTGGCGCGCGGCTTCTGGCACCGGGGAACACGGTGCGCGTGGCGTGGCCAGGCTGCAGGGGCAGGGCGGCCGCGACCACGGGCGGCAGGCGGTGGGTGCCCAGCGGGCTCAGGGTGCTGGGCAGGGCAGGGCAGTTGAACAGCAGGCTGCAATAGCCGCACTGCTCCCAGAGCACGTGCAACTGAGGGTCGTGCTGGCGCCCGTGGTGCATCACACCGTGGGCCTGCGGATCGGCTGCGGAGGCCGCGTGTGCGTGCCCCTCCATGCCCGCGTTCATGGCCATGCCGGCGTGATGGCTCATCGGCATCGACTGAGCGATCAGGGGGCCGATGAAGATCATCCACATGGCGAACAGGCTCAGCCAGCTGCCGTTCACACGGTGGTGATCGGAGCGGCGGCGAGCAGGTCGGCCGAGGGGCAGGCGCATCACGAAGGATCAGGCGCGGTCAGTGGGTATGCGGCTGTCCAGTGGCGGCCTTGGGCGGCTCGCGCTGCACCAGCACCTGGACGGTGACGTCACCGGCCTTTTCGAAGTGCAGGGTCAACGGGAAGCGCTGGCCGTCGCTCAGCGACGTGCGCTCCGTCGGATGCATGAGCATGACGTGGTAGGCCCCCGGCGCGAAGGTCAGGTCCTGGCCGGCGGGTACCACGACGCTCTGCACCGGTTGCATGCGCATCAGGCCGTCATCGGTCTGGACGTGCGCATGCAGTTGCGCGTCGTCGGTGATCGGGCTGTCCACGCCCAGCAGGCGATCGTCCACCGCGGCGTTGTTGTGCACGACGAAGTAGGCCGCCACGCTGGGCGCGTTGGGCGGCAGTTGCATCGACCAGGGGTGGGCAATGTGCAGGTCGCCCTGGGTGTATTCGTGGGCGTTGGCGAAGGCGCCGGGCAGCAGCAGGGCGGCCAGGAGCAGGGCGTGCTTGAGCATGAAAGGTCTCCAGTGGTTGAGGCGCAGGACGGGTGTCGCAGCAGGCTCAGGCCGTGGGAGAAGCACGCGGGTTGAGCGCCGGCCACAATTGGCGAGGCGTGGTGCGCTCGCCGAGCGAAGGCGTGGCATGGGCCAGCCAGCGCAGCGGCGGATGGCGCAGTTGAGGCATGTGCCCTGGCAGGCTGAGCACGGGCGCCCCGCCCAGGCAGCACCCGTGGTGCAGTTCGGCCTTGCCCAGGTCGTGTGGCGCCAGGTCGATCGCGGCCACGTCGATCGCAGCCAGCGCCTGCCGATCCGCCTTGGCCGCGCCCGACAGGCTCGAACAGAACGCCCCCCACACCAGCTGCTGCGCCGCGTGGTGCGAGGCGGCGGAAGACAGCGGCATGGCCAGAAGGTTGAACAGCACGGCGAAGCAGGCTATCCAGGCGATGTGCCGACGTGGGGGCATGGAGAGATCCGGTCAGGAATCAGGGCGCGATTGTAACGCCGAGTATACGCAAAAGGGCCGGGGGTGCGATGACGTGCCGCACCCCCGGCCCCCATGGCACGTGGCGCGCCCTATGCCGTCTTGCCACGGCCCAGCAGGCCGCGAACGGTTTCCTGCAGGTCTGCCGGCAGCACCACGACCTTGGCGTTGTCGCTGCCGGCCAGGTGCTCCATGGCGCCAATGTAGCGTTCGCCGAGCAGGTACATGGCCGGCGTCGTCTCGCTGCCGACCGCCTCGCGCACCAGCGTGATGGCGCGTGCCGAGGCCTCGGCGAGGTTGATCTGCGCTTCGGCGTCCAGCCGCGCCGACTGCAGCCGTGCCTCGGCTTCGAGGATGGCGGCCTGCTTGGCCCCCTCGGCGCGCGTGACGTCGGCCTTTCGCTCACGTTCGGCGGCGGCCTGGCGCTCCATGGCGATCTGCATGTTCGGCGAGGGCTTGATGTCCTGGATCTCCACCGAGCGCACCGTGACGCCCCAGTCCTCGGTCTGCTCGGACATGGCGTCGCGCAGGCGTGCCTTGATCTGCTCGCGGCTGGACAGCGCTTCGTCGAGGTCCATGGCGCCGACGATGGCGCGCAGCGAGGTCATGGTCAGGCTGGTCACGGCGAAGGCGAAGTCCTGCACGCCATAGGAGGCTTTCTGCGGGTCGACCACCTTGGCGAAGCACAGGGCGTTGGCGACGATGACCGCGTTGTCGCGGGTGATGATCTCCTGCTGCTCGACGTCGAGGATGATGTCCTTGGTCGGCAGCCGGTAGGCGACCACGTCCATGTACGGGATGACGATGTTCAGGCCCGGCTTGAGGGTGGTGTGGTAGCGGCCGAGACGCTCGACGATCCACTCCTCGCCCTGGGGCACGATGCGCACCCCCTTGAACACGGACACGAGCACGAAGAGGGCGAGGGTACAGACGACGATGAGGCTGGTCATGGGGATGAACTCCTTGTAGCGATGATCAGGCCCGCACGACGCGGGCGGTGTTGCCTTCGATGGCGGTCAGGCGCACGCGCTCGCCGGCGGAAAGCTCGGTATCGGCCACGCAGACCCATTCCTCGTTGCCGAGGATCGGCTTCTGGAACCGGACCCGGCCTTTCTGGAACGGAGAAACGGGGGCGGTCAGCAGGCCTACTTCGCCCAGCACACTGTCGGCGGTCCAGCGCACGTCCGGCGTCTTGCGGCGGAACAGCCAGAACCACAGCGCGGTGGTGAGGCTCGAGAACAGCACCCACAGCAGGATCTGCACCGGCAGCTGCAGCGTCGGCATGGCCAGCGCGATCAAGGCGACCAGCACGGCACCGATGCCGAACCAGAGGATGAAGAAGGTCGGGAGGGCCAGCTCCAGCAGGATCAGCGCGATGCCGAAGACCAGCCAGATCCACCAGTGCATGTCCATGGGGTGGGTTCCTTGAAAAGGGGAGGCGAAGTGTAGAGTACAGGAGGGAAAGCAGGCCACGAGAAGGGGATGAAAACCGGGTAGGAGATTTCCGGCTTTGAGCCCGGTTGTCGATGCAGGCGCCAGCAGATGGACAGTCTGGGGGGCCGTCTGCGAGCATACTGATGAGCCTATAGGTATGGGAGCAACTGCCTCTTTATGCTCGATACATGTCCGACCACATGGGCTGGTGTATGGGCCCTACGGGCCCAATCGCGGCACTGGGGCCGCTCCCACAGGTGACCGCGATAGCCTGCAACCCTGCGGTGGGGCTACGGGTGTAGGAGCGGCCCCTGTGCCGCGATGGGCCGCAAAGCGGCCCTAAAATCGATTAGCAATGAAGCTTCGGATCCTGAGCTATCGTCATGTTCTCTGCGCGACAGCGCGGCGCCAAGGCGGCGGGCGGACTCCCACAGGTGCCCATTTCAAGCAGGCAATCGCACGATGGCAAAGCCACCTGTGGGAGCGGGCTTGCCTGCGATGACGTCCGCCCAGGCGCCGCCCTAGGCGATGCCCAGCGCCTCGGCCAACGCCTCGACGTCGAAGAACGCCCGGTCCACCGCCGGCAGGCAGGGCCGCGCCAGCACCAACACCGGCATCCCGCGCTCGCGCGCTACCTCGAGCTTCGGCTCGGTGGCGCCGCTGCCGCTGTTCTTGCTGACCAGCACGTCGAATTGCCCCCGCGCAAACAGAGCCCGCTCGTCTTCCAGGCGAAACGGCCCACGGGCACCGATCACTTCGCAGCGTGCATTGCCAGGGCAGGCCTCCAGTGCACGCAGGGTCCAGAACTGGTGTGCCGGAATCTCGTCCAGATGGCGCAGCGGCTCGCGGCCCAGGGTGAACAGCGGGCGTCGGAACGGCGCCAGCGCGTCGATCAGCGCCGGCCAGTCGGCCACCTCGCGCCAATCGTCCTTGGGCCCTGCCTGCCAGGCAGGACGGCGCAGCGCCCAGCACGGAATACCAACGGCCGCTGCCGCGCGTGCCGCATTGCCGCTGATCTGCGCCGCGTAGGGGTGTGTGGCGTCGATCAGCAGGTCGACATGCATTTCGCGCAGGTAGGCGGCCAGCCCTTCGGCGCCACCGTAACCGCCCACACGCACCTGGCACCGCAGATCGTCCGGCACCCGGCCGACCCCGGCCAGGCTGTAGGTGTGTTCAGGCCCCAGGCGTCGCGCCAGGGCCAAGGCTTCGGTGATGCCGCCGAGCAGCAGCAGGCGCGGCATCATGCCACCCCCGCCTGGCCGACGATGCCGCCCTGTCGGTCGATGGCGAACACCTCCACCCGCACCGTCGGCGGCACCACGCTGCGCGCGAACGCCAGGGCATGGGCGCAGACTGCATCACCCAGTTCGATGCCGGCCGCGCGCGCCAGCGCCAGGGCCTGCTGGCTGGTGTTGGCAGCGACGATCTCGGCCTGCAAGGTGGCATCGGCGCCCAGCTGCGCCGCCCACCCGGCCAGTTGCGGCAGGTCGATGCTCGAATGGCGGCTGTGCAGGTCCATGTGGCCGGCGGCGAGCTTGCTGATCTTGCCAAACCCTCCGCACAGGCTCAGGCGCGCCACCGGCACCTTGCGCACGTGCTTGAGCACCGCGCCGACGAAGTCGCCCATCTCGATCAAGGCAATCTCGGGCAGCCCGTAGACCCGGCGCATGGTGTCTTCGCTGGCATTGCCGGTGCACGCGGCCAGGTGGGTGTAGCCATTGGTGTGGGCGACGTCGATGCCCTGATGGATCGAGGCGATGTAGGCGGCGCAGGAGAACGGGCGGACGATGCCGCTGGTGCCGAGGATCGACAGCCCGCCCAGGATCCCCAGGCGCGGGTTCATGGTCTTGAGCGCCAGCGCATCACCGTCGCGCACGTTGACGATGACCTCGAAGCCGCCGCCATGGCCACAGGCCTCCGCCAGGCGTTGCAGGTGCTCGGCGATCATGCGGCGGGGCACAGGGTTGATCGCCGGCTCGCCCACGGCCAGCACCAGGCCGGGGCGGGTGACCGTGCCGACCCCGACACCGGCGAAGAAGCGCACCCCTGGCTCGGCACTCAGTCGCACTTCGCTGTACAACAGCGCGCCATGGGTGACGTCCGGGTCGTCGCCGGCATCCTTGAGCGTGCCGGCTTCGGCGCCCAGGGGCGTGAGACGGCAGAACTCCAGGCGCATCTGCACCTCGCGGCCCTTGGGCAGGGTGATGCCCACCGCATCGTCACGCTCGCCGGTCAGCAGCAGACGCGCAGCCGCCAGGGCGGTGGCCGTGGCGCAACTGCCGGTGGTCAGGCCGCTGCGCAGTGGCGCGGCCTGTTCGCGGGTCTCTTCACGCATCGAGGGGTTTGACCAGGTCGAGCAGGGTGATCGGCAACGCCTGACGCCAGGTGTCGAAGTTGCCCAGCGGCTGGGCATGGGCGACGTGCAGGCGCGTCAGCTCACCGCCGTGGACGGCTCGCCACTGGGCCAGGGTCAGTTCGCTCTGCAGCGTGACGGCATTGGCGACCAGGCGCCCGCCGGGCTTCAGTTGCGCCCAGCACTGCGCCAGCAGGCCGTCGACCGTCACGCCGCCGCCGATGAACACGGCATCCGGGCGCGGCAGACCGTCCAGCGCACCGGGCGCCTGCCCCCGCACCAGGCGCAGCCCGGGAACGCCCAAGGCATCGCGGTTGTGCTCGATGTGCGCCTGCCGGCCTTCGTCGGCTTCGACGGCGATGGCCCGGCAACTGGGATGGGCACGCATCCATTCGATGCCGATCGAGCCGCACCCGGCGCCCACGTCCCACAGCAGCTCGCCAGGGCGGGGCGCCAGGCGGGCCAACGTGACGGCGCGCACGTCGCGCTTGGTCAGCTGGCCGTCATGGCGAAAGGCGCTGTCCGGCAGGCCCACCACCGGCGACAGGGAGTACGTCGAGGGCTCGGCCAGGCATTCGATGGCCACCACGTTGAGCGCCGCGACCTGGGCATGGGGCCATGCCTCGGCGGTGTCGCTCAGGTGGCGCTCCTCGGTGCCGCCCAGGTGCTCGAACACCTGCAGGCGGCTCGGGCCGAAACCGCGTTCGCGCAGCAGGGCCGCGACCTGCGCGGGCGTCTGACCATCGTTGCTCAGCACCAGCAGGCGCACGCCGCTGTACACCTGGGCGTTGAGCGCCGCCAGGGGCCGTGCGACCAGCGACAGCACCTGCACCTCCTGCAGGGGCCAGCCCAGCCGGGCCGCCGCCAGGCTGCACGAGGACGGCATGGCGATGACCTGCATCTCGGCGGCCGGCACCTCGCGCGCCAGGCTGGCGCCGACGCCGTAGAACATCGGGTCGCCACTGGCCAGCACGCAGACCGGTTCGCCGCGGCAGGCCAGGAGGGGCTCCAGGGAGAAGGGGCGTGGCCAGTCCAGCCGCTCGGCGGTCACGCAGCGGGGCAGCAAGGCCAGCTGGCGCACGCTGCCGACCACGCGTGACGCCGCCAGCAGCGCACGCCGTGCCTGCTTGCCCAGGCCGCTGAAGCCGTCTTCTCCGATCCCCACCACCGTCAGCCAGGGCGTCATTGCATTACCTCGTCCACCAGAAGGGCGCGCGCCCCGATTCATTCGCCTCTTCGACCACTGGCTTTTCATGCCGATGGACAAAGCAGGCATAATACCGCGCCTTTCTACCCACCAGCGCACTTTCACGATTGTCGGATGCCCTCTTGAAGCCGGTCCTGCCCCCCGTCGTCTCACCCCGTCCCTCGGCCTGCCCGGGGTTGTGGCGTATCGTCGGCGCGCGTGACGGCGGCATCTGCCGCATCAAGCTCCCCGGCGGCGTGCTGTCGGCCGCTCAGGCCGAGGCGGTGGCCGAGGCGGCCCAGCGGTTCGCCGGGGGCGTGATCGAGGCGACCAACCGCGGCAACCTGCAGATTCGCGGGGTCGGTGCCGATCATCAGGGGCTGGTCGAGCACCTGCTGGCCGCCGGGCTGGGTCCGCGCGAGGCTGGCAGCGACGATGTGCGCAACCTCATGCTCAGCCCGCTGGCGGGGCTCGACCCGGCCGGGCTGTTCGACGCGCGGCCCTTGGCCGAGCAGATCCTGGCTCTGCTGGAGCGCACACCGCGCTTCCACCAGCTGTCGGCCAAGTTCGCCGTGCAGCTGGACGCAGGCGAAGCCCTGGCGATGCTCGAACACCCCCATGACCTGTGGCTGTCGGGCCTCGAACTCGACCGGCAGCCCTGGCTGGCCTTCGGCCTGGCTGGCTGCCCGGCGACCGACGCGCCGCTGGGCGCGGTGCCGTTGAGCGAAGGCCTGAACCTGGTGCAGGCCGTGTTGACGCGCTTCCTCGACCTGGCCAGCCTCGAACAGGCGCGCATGCGTCAGTTGCTCGAGACGTGCCCTGCCGAGCGATTCGTCGCAGGGCTCGGGCTGCCCGTGCGCGACGACCCGGCCGTGCGCACGTGGCGTCGGCCGGTCCGGGCGGCAGGCTGGCTCGGCGTGTTGCCCCAGCGCCATGGCCAGGCCCTGGGGCTGGCGCCCCCGCTGGGACGGCTGGACCCGGACATGCTGCGCGGCGCCGCGCACCTGGCGCGCGTCCATGGCGAGGGCAGCCTGCGCGTGACGCCTTGGCAAAGCCTGGTCCTGCCCGATGTCCAGGCCTCGTCGCTGCTCGAGGCACAGGCGCAGGCGCGCCGGCTCGGTCTGCTGACCGGGGCCGACCAGCCCTTGGCGCAGGTGATCGCCTGCACCGGCGCCCGAGGTTGCGCCAAGGGGCTGGCCGACACCAAGGGCGATGCCCTGACCCTGGCGGGCCTGCTGCCGCCGGGTGCGCCGGGCCGCGTGCACCTGAGCGGCTGCATCCGTTCCTGCGCAGCGGCCCATGTCGCCCCTGCCACCTTGCTGGCCCGCGCCCCGGGCCGCTATGACCTGTACCTGCGCGATGCGCGCTTGCCGGGCTTCGGCACCCTGCGCGCACGCGACCTCACCTTGAACGAAGCAGGCGCCATGCTCGACCTGCCGACGGAGCACCCTGATGATTGACTACATTCGCGACGGTCAGGAGATCTATCGCAATTCCTTCCGCATCATCCGTGAGGAGGCGCGTCTCGACCGGATTCCGGCCGACCTGGAAAAACTCGCGGTCCGGGTGATCCACGCCTGCGGCATGGTCGACGCCATCGACGGGCTGCAGTTCTCGCCAGGCGCGGGCCAGGCCGGGCGTGAGGCCCTGGCCCAGGGCGCGCCGATCCTCTGTGACGCGCACATGGTGGCCGAGGGCATCACCCGCGCCCGTCTGCCGGCCAACAACCCCGTGGTCTGCACCCTGCGCGACCCCAGCGTGCCAGGCCTGGCCAAGGCTGCCGGCAACACCCGTTCGGCGGTGGCCCTTGAGTTGTGGCGCCCGCACCTGGAAGGCAGTGTGGTGGTGATCGGCAATGCCCCCACCGCGCTGTTCTACCTGCTGGAGATGCTCGATGCCGGTGCGCCGAAGCCGGCCTTGATCCTGGGCTTCCCGGTCGGCTTCGTCGGCGCGGCAGAGTCCAAGGCCATGCTGGCGGCCGACAGCCGCGGCGTGCCGTTCGTGATCATGCAAGGGCGCCTGGGCGGCAGTGCCATGGCCGCCGCAGCGGTCAACGCGCTGGCCACGGAGGTGGAGTGATGGGCGCGCGCGGACGGCTGTTCGGGCTGGGGGTCGGCCCTGGCGATCCTGAACTGATCACGGTCAAGGCGCAGCGCCTGCTGGGCGAGGTCGCCGTGGTGGCGTACTTCGTCGCCAAGGGCAAGCGCGGCAATGCCTTCGGCATCATCGAGGCGCACCTGCAGGCCGAGCAGACCTTGCTGCCGCTGGTGTACCCGGTGACCACCGAGGCGCTGCCGGCGCCCCTGTCCTACGAGCAGGTGATCAGCGACTTCTACGACGAGGCCAGCCGGCAGGTTGCCGCGCACCTGGACGCCGGACGCGACGTCGCGGTGATCTGCGAGGGCGATCCGTTCTTCTATGGCTCGTACATGTACGTTCACGACCGCCTGGCGCAGCAGTACGAGACCCAGGTGATCCCGGGCGTGTGCTCGATGCTCGGCGGCGCCTCGGTGCTCGGGGCGCCGTTGGTCTACCGCAACCAGAGCCTGTCGGTGCTCTCGGGCGTGCTGCCCCCTGACGAACTCAAGCGCCGCCTGGCCGACGCCGATGCGGCGGTGATCATGAAACTGGGGCGCAACTTCATCAAGGTTCGCCAGGTGCTGGTCGAGCTGGGCCTGGACGGGCGCGCGCTGTACGTCGAGCGCGCGACCATGGGCAACCAGAAGATCGTGCCGCTCGACGCGGTCGACCCGCTGTCTTCGCCTTACTTCTCGCTGATCATCGTGCCGGGGGAAAAATGGCAGGGCTAACCACGCGCAAGGCACCGGCCATCGTCGTGCTCGGCCAGGGTGGCCTGGCCGCTGCCCGGCAGATCCAGGCGCTGTACCCACAGTCTCAGGTGCATGGTCTGGTCGGGCGCGTGGAGCAGGCCGACCTCGGCTACACGGCGTTCGGCGAGACATTGCGGGCCCTGTACCAGCAGGATACGCCGATCATCGCCCTGTGCGCGGCCGGGATCGTCATCCGTGCGCTGGCCAGCCTGCTGAGCGAGAAAGACCACGAGCCGCCCGTGCTGGCGGTGGCCGAGGACGGCAGTGCGGTGGTGCCGCTGCTCGGCGGGCTGGGCGGGGTGAACGTCATGGCTCGCGAGATCGGTGCGGCGCTGGCAGTGCCGGCGGCGATCACCACCAGCGGCGAGCTGCGTTTCGGCACCTGCCTGCTCAACCCGCCGAGCGGTTATGTCCTGGCCGACCTCGAACAGGGCAAGCGGTTCGTCTCCGACCTGCTCGGCGGCGAGTCGCTGCGCATCGAAGGGCAGGCCCCGTGGCTGGCCCCGGCGCGCCTGCCCACCCACGAGCAGGCACGACGCACCTTGTACGTCGGCTGCGAGGCCCGCCTGGCGAACCGTGACGAGCTGCTGATCCATGCGCGCCAGGTGGTGGTCGCGCTCGAAGGCCCTGGGCCGGCCCTGGCCAGTAGCATTCGCCAGGCACTGGCCCAGGCCGCATTGGTCGAGCCAGCCGTGGCCTGCCTGGTGGCCGGCGAGCTGCACATGGCCGAACCGAGCCTGCACGAAGCCGCACGCGCCCTGGGCGTACCGCTGCGCTTCGTGCCCGGCGACGCTTGTGCACAAGCCGTGCTGGCCCAGGCCTTGCCGGAGGCGCGCTTCGTCCCGACCGACGTCACCGGTGTCGCGCTGGCCGTGGCCGCGCAACCGGTGCCGCCCGAGGCGGTAGGGCGTGCCCGTGGACGCCTGGCGGTGATCGGCCTCGGGCCGGGCGCTGCCGACTTGATGGTGCCTGCGGTCAAGGCCGAGCTGGCCCGTGCCAACGATGTGCTGGGGTATGAGACCTACGTGCGCATGGCCGGCCCGTTCCGCGCGGACCAGGTGCTGCACTGCACCGACAACCGTGAAGAGATGCAGCGTGCGCGGCATGCCTTCGAACTGGCGGCGCAAGGCCGCTCGGTGGTGGTGGTGTCGTCGGGGGACCCGGGCGTGTTCGCCATGGCGGCGGCGGTGATGGAGGCCCTGCACGAATCGAGCGACCCGGCCTGGGCCAGGGTCGAGCTGGAGGTGCTGCCGGGCGTGTCCGCGTCCCTGGCCACCGCCGCCTTGGCAGGCGCTCCTCTGGGGCACGACTTCTGCGTGATGTCGCTGTCCGACAACCTCAAGCCTTGGTCGATCATCGAGACCCGTCTGGATTTGGCCGCCCAGGCCGACCTGGCGCTGGCGTTCTACAACCCCATTTCCCGCGCTCGTCCATGGCAGTTGGGCAAGGCCCTGGATGTGGTGCGCCGTCACCGCGACCCGGCGACGCCGGTCGTGCTCGGGCGCGACGTCGGCCGTCCGGCCCAGGCGCTGCGGGTAGTGACCCTGGGCGAGCTGGTGCCGGAGATGGTCGACATGCGCACCATGGTGCTGGTGGGGTCGTCGACGACCTGCACGTTCCCGCGCGCCGAGGGTGGGGTGTGGGTGTACACGCCCCGGTGGTATGGCAGCAAGCCGTGAGCCTCGAGCGCCGTGATAGCGGCTACTGGCAGGGGCTGGTGGGGCGGGCTTGCCCGTGAGGCAGGCGCCGCCGGATCGGACGCTATCGCTGGCAAGCCCCACCGGCCCTCATTCCAAACCACTGCCTGGCATCAGCCTGCTGACTGGCCTCTGTGGGAGCGGGCTTGCCCGCGATGCAGGCGCCGCCGGATCGGACGCTATCGCTGGCAAGCCAGCTCCCACCGGCCCTCATTCCAAACCACTGTCTGGCATCAGCCCACTGACTGGCCCCTGAGTGAGATCAGCCTGCTGACTGGCCCCTGTGGGAGCGGGCTTGCCCGCGACGAGCCCGCAGGGCGCTCGAGACCAGCCCCAGCCTCACGACACCCGCTTTCCCGCCTGCTGCGCCTGCTGCTCGACCCAGTGCTGCACCAGCTCGCGCAACTGCGACAACTCCACCGGCTTGGCCATGTGCCCATCCATGCCGGCCTGCAGCGCGCGGTCCTTGTGTTCGGAGAGGATGTGCGCGGTCAGGGCCACGATCGGGGTGCGGGGACGCTGCTGCTCGGCTTCCCACGCGCGCAGGCGCTCGGTGGCCGAGAAACCGTCGAGCACAGGCATCTCGCAATCCATCAGCACCAGGTCGTAGCGTTTGCGCTGCATGGCCTGCAGCGCCTCTTCGCCATTGCTGGCGGTATCGGGCTCCAGGTTGAGCTTGCCGAGCATGCCGCGGATCACCTTGGTGGAGATGCTGTTGTCCTCGGCCACCAGGATGTGGAAGTCGCTGGGCAGCTCCAGGGCAGGCGCACCCTCGACGCCCAGGAACGCTACGGCCTCCCGGCCACGCTGGGCCAGCTCTTCGGCCAGGGTGGTCTTGAGCGTGTACCCGGCTACCGGCTTGGCCAGGATGCGCTTGATCCCGGCGTTGCGCGCGACCACCCGGCTCGGGGCGTTGCTGATGCCGGTGAGCATGATCACCAGGATGTCGTGGTTTAGGCTGGGGTCTTCCTTGATCCGGGCCGCCAAGTGCATGCCGGTCATGCCGGGCATGTTCTGGTCGAGCAGCACCACATCGAAGTAGTCGCGCAGGTGGGCCTTGGTACGCAGCAGGGCCAGAGCTTCCTTGCCCGAAGCGACCGCGCTGACGTTCATGCCCCAGGCGCTGCACTGCTGCACCAGTACCTTGCGGCAGGTTTCGTTGTCGTCGACCACCAGCACCCGTGCTTCTCGCAGGGACTCGTCCAGGTCGGTCGGTGATTGTTGCAGGCGGCTCGGGTCGAGTGGCAGGGTCAACCACAAGGTGTTGCCCAGCCCGCTGGTGCTCTTGATGTTGAACTCGCCCTGCATCAGCCCGACCAGCTGCTTGGCGATGACCAGCCCCAGGTGCCCGCCCAGTTCATGGTCGGACAGGAAGTGCCGGCTGTGCAGCTCGGACTGCAACAGGGCCTCGCGCTCGGCCTCGGGCATGGGGGCGCCATTGTCCTGCACGGCGATGCGCAGGCGCGATGACTCGCCACGCTGCTCGAGCGCCACCGCCAGCAGGATCTCGCCCTGCTCGGTGTTCTTCAGGGCATTGTCCAGCAGGCTCGACAGCGCCTGGCGCAGGCGGGTCGGGTCGCCGCTCACCACCTTGGGCACCGACGGGTGGGTGAAGCTGATCAGCTCGATGTCCTGCTGCTCGGCCTTGGCGCGGAAGATGTCCAGGCAGTCCTCGAGCAGCGCGTTGAGGTCGAACTGCACGTCGTCGAGTTCGATCTGCCGGGATTCGAGCTTGGAGATGTCGAGAATCTCGTTGATCAGCGTCAGCAGCTCGTTGCCGGCGCTGTGGATGGTCTGCACGTAGTCGCGCTGCTTGACCGACAGCGGAGTGCCCAGCAGCAGTTCGGTCATGCCCAGCACCCCGTTCATCGGGGTGCGGATCTCGTGGCTGATCTTGGACAGGAACTCGGCCTTGGCATTGATTTCGGCATCGCTCGCGGCCAGGGCCCGGCTGGCGCTGATGCGCGCCAGGCTGATCTTGCGCAGGCGCTCGCCGACCGCCATGTTGAACAGCACCCCGCTGATCACCGTCATGCCCATCAGGGTGCACAGCAGCCAGGGCATGGGCGTGCGGGTGAACGCCAGCAGGGCCGGCAGCAGCACCAGGCCGCCGACGGTGAACACCAGCATGGCGGCGATGAACAGGCGCGCCGGGGCGTAGCCGCGATGTCCGTGGTAGATCGCCACCGCCAGCATGCTCAGGCTGCCCAGGGCGAGCAGACCATAGGTCATCAGGTTCAGGGGCAGGGTGTCGACGAACAGCAGGACCAGCCCACTGATGCCGGCGACCAGGATCTCGATCTGCAGCAGCCGGTTCAGCCGCGCCGACTGGCAAGGCGCGAAGAAGTGCTGGGTGAAATACAGCCCGGCCATGCCCGCCAGCACCAGCGTCAGGTAGGCCGCCGGGGTTTGCGCGGTGTGCCACAGGTGCCACCAGGGGCCGCTGAGGTTGAGCAGGATCAAGGCGCTGAGCAGCATCAGCCCATGGTAGAGCGCCAGGACCAGGCAGGTGCTGGAGCGTGAATGGAAGAAGCGGATCAGGTTGTGCAGGATCAGCATCACCAGCCCACCGAACAGCATCCCGAACAGCAGCGGCTGGAACTGGTGGGCGGCGGCGACCGCCGCGGTTTCCAGGCTGATCGCCGGACGCAACTGGTGTTCGGAGACCAGCCTCAGGTAGATGTCCAAGGGGCGGTCGGTGTTGGGCAGCGCCAGCACATGATCGCTGCTGCGCAGGGTCGGGCTGGCGCCGGTCATGTCGCGCCCATGGTGCAACTGGCGCACGACGGTCTGACCGTCGAGGGCGTACAGGTCCAGGCGCGAAAGGTCGGGGGCGAAGATGCGCAGCAGGCGTTCCTGCTGGCCAGGTTCGAGTCGGTAGTGCAGCCACAGGGCCTGGTCGGGCAGTGCCGCATCCAGCTCCTCCAGGCGCAGGGGGCTGAACTGGTGGCGATAGCGGTCGGAGCGCACGTCGCTCACCTGCAGGTTGGCCTGCTCGTCGAGCAGCACGGCCCAGCCATCGCCTTGGTTGGCAGTGGCCGGCGGCAGGCAGAACAAGGTCAGTGCACTGAAGATCAGGACAATGGCAATCCGAAGCCGACGCACGACGAGTTCCCTTCTTTGCTAGGTGCCGGGGTCGCCACTATGCGTGGCATACCAAGCCGAAGGCAAGGCCCAGGGCGGGCCTTGCGACGAACCGGGGACAGTGCGTCGCACCGCTGGCGCTGTCCGGTCCGTGAGCGATCAGTGCTGCTCGCCGCGCTCGCGGGCGATGGCACGGTAACCGATGTCGCTGCGGTGGAAGCCGCCGTCCCAACGGATCTGCTCGGCCAGGCGGTAGGCCTGCTGCTGGGCTGCCTCGACCGTGTCGCCCAGCGCCGTAGCACACAGCACACGCCCGCCACTGGTGACGACCTGGCCGTCCTTGAGCGCCGTGCCGGCATGAAAGACCTTGCCTTCGAGCGCTGCCGCTGCGTCCAGGCCACTGATCGGCGTGCCCTTGGCATAGTCGCCCGGGTAGCCGCCGGCAGCCAGGACCACGCCCAGGCTCGGCCGTGGGTCCCATTGCGCCTCGACCTTGTCCAGCGCCTCGGCGAATGCCGCCTCGATCAGCAGCACCAGGCTCGATTCCAGGCGCAGCATGACCGGCTGGGTTTCCGGGTCACCGAAGCGGCAGTTGAATTCGATGACCTTGGGGTTGCCAGCCTTGTCGATCATCAGGCCTGCATACAGAAAGCCCGTGTAGACGTTGCCTTCTTCGGCCATGCCGCGCACCGTCGGCCAGATCACCTGGTCCATGACGCGCTGGTGCACCTCGGCGGTCACCACCGGGGCAGGGGAGTAGGCGCCCATGCCGCCGGTGTTCGGGCCGCTGTCGCCGTCGCCGACGCGCTTGTGGTCCTGGCTGGTGGCCATCGGCAGCACATTGTGGCCGTCGACCATGACGATGAAGCTGGCTTCTTCGCCGTCGAGGAACTCTTCGATCACCACCCGCGAACCGGCATCGCCGAAGGCATTGCCCGCCAGCATGTCGCGCACGGCGGCTTCGGCCTCGTCCAGGGTCATGGCGACGATGACGCCCTTGCCCGCGGCCAGGCCGTCGGCCTTGATCACGATCGGTGCGCCCTTCTCGCGCAGGTAGGCCAGCGCCGGCTCGATCTCGGTGAAGTTCTGGTAGTCGGCGGTCGGGATCTTGTGACGCGCCAGGAAGTCCTTGGTGAACGCCTTGGAGCCTTCCAGCTGCGCTGCGCCCTTGGTCGGGCCGAAGCAGTCCAGACGACGGCTGCGGAACAGGTCGACCACACCCAGCACCAGCGGCGCCTCGGGGCCGACGATGGTCAGGTCGACGTTCTTCTCGGCGAAGTCGGCCAGCTGTTCCAGGGCGGTGACGTCGATGGCGACGTTCTCGCACTTGGGCTCGATGGCGGTGCCGGCGTTGCCTGGCGCGACGAAGACTTTTTCGACGCGGGGGTCCTGAGCGACTTTCCACGCCAGGGCGTGTTCGCGACCGCCATTGCCGATGATCAAAACTTTCATGTCAAAACCTCGAAATCTGTCGAACGGGAAGCGTTGCTTCGCACTGTACGAGGCCGCAATGAAGTGGGTAGATGCAAGGCGGGGCCGGTTCCGATGAGCGGGGTTGCCTGATGGCAATGAGCATCAGCGGAACCGGCCCCAACGCAGCAGATGCCTGCTTCAGTGCGGCCGATTACGGTCAATCAGTGGCGGAAGTGGCGCATGCCGGTGAATACCATGGCGATGCCCGCTTCGTCGGCCGCGGCGATCACTTCGGCGTCACGCATCGAGCCGCCTGGCTGGATCACGGCGCTGATGCCGACCTTGGCGGCATTGTCGATGCCGTCGCGGAACGGGAAGAACGCGTCCGAGGCCATGACCGCGCCTTGCACCTGCAGCCCGGCGTGTTCGGCCTTGATGGCGGCGATGCGGGCGGAGTTGACGCGGCTCATCTGGCCGGCACCGACGCCGATGGTCTGGCGGTTCTTGGCGTAGACGATGGCGTTGGACTTGACGAACTTGGCGACTTTCCAGGCGAACACCAGGTCGTGGATTTCCTGTTCGGTCGGGGCGCGGCGGGTGACGATCTTCAGGTCGTCGGCGGTGATCATGCCGTTGTCACGGCTCTGCACCAGCAGGCCGCCGTTGACCCGCTTGAAGTCCCAGCCGGCGGCGCGCTCGGCGGGCCACTGGCCGCACTCGAGCAGGCGTACGTTCTGCTTGGTGGCGACCACGTCGCGGGCGGCCTGGGAAATGCTCGGGGCGATGATCACCTCGACGAACTGACGCTCGACGATGGCCTGGGCGGTGGCGCCGTCCAGCTCACGGTTGAAGGCGATGATGCCGCCGAACGCCGACTCGCTGTCGGTGGCGTAGGCCAGTTCGTAGGCCTGGCGGATGCCGCCGTCGGCGTCCAGGGCGACGGCCACGCCGCAGGGGTTGGCGTGCTTGACGATCACGCAGGCCGGCTTGGTGAAGCTCTTCACGCATTCCAGTGCGGCGTCGGTGTCGGCCACGTTGTTGAACGACAGTTCCTTGCCCTGCAGCTGCACGGCGGTGGAGATGCTGGCTTCGCCCTGCTTGGCCTCGACGTAGAACGCCGCGCTCTGGTGCGGGTTCTCGCCGTAGCGCATCTCCTGCGCCTTGACGAACTGGCTGTTGAAGGTGCGTGGGAATTCGCTGCGCGCGTCGGTGCTCAGGGTCTCGCGGGACTGGTCGAGGGTGCCCATGTAGTTGGCGATCATGCCGTCGTAGGCCGCGGTGTGCTCGAAGGCCTTGAGCATCAGGTCGAAGCGCTGGGCGTAGGTCAGGCCGCCGGCCTTGAGGCCGTCGAGCACGCTGGCGTAGTCGCTGGCGTTGACCACGATGGCCACGTCCTTGTGGTTCTTGGCCGCCGAGCGGACCATGGTCGGACCACCGATGTCGATGTTCTCGACCGCCGTCGGCAGGTCGCAGCCTGGCTTGGTGATGGTCGCCTCGAAGGGGTAGAGGTTGACGGCCACCAGGTCGATCGGCTGGATGCCGTGCTCGGCCATGATGGCGTCATCGGTGCCGCGGCGCCCGAGAATGCCACCGTGGATCTTGGGGTGCAGGGTCTTGACCCGGCCGTCCATCATTTCGGCGAAGCCGGTGTAATCGGCCACTTCCACCGCGTCGACGCCATTGTCCTTGAGCAGCTTGTAGGTGCCGCCGGTGGACAGGATCTCGACGCCCAGCTGTTGCAGTTCACGAGCGAATTCGAGGATACCGGTCTTGTCGGAGACGCTGATCAGGGCGCGGCGGATCGGCAGGCGGGTAGTCTGGTCGGTCATTTCGGATTCCATAACGCGGTGGAGTCAGCAAAAAAGGCGACCTCATCGAATGGGAGTCGCCTTTTCTGGTTGGGATTCGGGTTACAACAGGTCGTACTGCTTGAGCTTCTTGCGCAAGGTGCCCCGGTTGAGTCCGAGCATCTCGCTGGCCTTGGTCTGGTTGCCCTTGACGTAGTTCATCACGCTTTCGAGCAGCGGCGCCTCCACTTCGGAGAGCACCAGGTTGTACACGTCCGTGACGGTCGCGCCTTCGAGGTGGGCGAAGTAGTTGTGCAGCGCCTTTTCCACACTGCCGCGCAGGGTCCGGCCCTCTTCGCTCGGCGTGTTCAGGTGCTGTTTGAGGTTGACGTTGTCGCTCACGGGCGTTGTTCCACTCACTAAAGTCTCGGTCATCATCGTCATGCGGCCACCCCTGGTCCTTCCGTTGTCTCAAGGCTCTGTCGACGTTCCTCGAAGAATTCGCGAACGTTGGCGCACTGCGCTTGTGTCTCTTCCAAGGCATTGAATCGCTGGCGAAACTCCTTTCCGCCCGGTTGTGTCGCCAGGTACCAGCTCACATGCTTGCGCGCGATGCGCACGCCCATCACATCCCCATAGAAGGCATGCAATGCGGCCAGGTGCCCCAGCAGGATGCTTTCCACGTCGTCCAGCCCTGGCGCCGGCAGCGTCTCGCCGGTGCGCAGGTAATGCTCGATCTCGCGAAAGATCCACGGCCGACCCTGCGCCGCACGGCCGATCAGCAGGCCGTCGACCCCGGTCGCCTCGAGCACCGCCCGGGCCTTGGCCGGCGAGGTGATGTCGCCATTGGCGAAGACCGGGATCGACACCGCCTGCTTGATCTGCGCGATGGTGTCGTACTCGGCGTCGCCGGTGTACAGGTCGGCGCGGGTACGGCCGTGCACCGCCAGGGCCTGGATCCCGGCCTGCTCGGCGATCTTCGCCACGTTCAGGCCGTTCTTGTTGTCCCGGTCCCAGCCGGTACGGATCTTCAGGGTCACCGGGACGTCCACGGCACCGACCACGGCGTGCAGGATCTCGGTGACCAGCGCTTCATCTCTCAATAAAGCAGAGCCTGCCGCCTTGTTGCAGACTTTTTTCGCCGGGCAGCCCATGTTGATGTCGATGATCTGTGCCCCCGACTCGACATTGGCCCGTGCGGCAGCCGCCAGCATCTGCGCGTCGCCCCCGGCGATCTGCACCGAGCGCGGCTCGGGATCGCCTTCGTGGATGCGACGCAGCCGGGATTTGCGGCTGTTCCAGAGACGCAGGTCGCTGGTGACCATTTCCGAGACCACCATGCCAGCGCCCAGCCGTTGGCAGAGCGTACGGAAAGGCTGGTCCGTGACCCCGGCCATGGGCGCAAGGATCAGGTTGTTCCGTAATGTATAAGGGCCGATGCGTACCGCCGACATAGGTGTTCCCTGTTGTGGGGCCGGATCATGGGAGTTCGAAAAAGGGATCGCATGATACCCGCTCTCGGTGACTGGATAAAGATGGAATTGGATAAAATCTGAGCAATTGGAGGGGCAGGCGACGAGCTTCGGGCTTCGAGCGACAAGTGTCACGCTGCAAGCAGGAGCGGATCGGCGAAACGACGCGATCCGCTGTTACTTGCAGCGTGACGCTTGGAACCTGCCGTTCACGGTATCGGGCGCACGGCTCACTGTGGCGAGCGGAAGCTCAGGCTGTAGTTCACGGCGTTGGGCCCCGGGTCGAGGATGTCGAGGGCGATGTGGATGGGGGTCTGGCTGGGCATGTCACCGCGCCCGGCCAGTTCGCCGCTGAGGTATTCGGTGGGCTTGAAGCGGCGGCTGGCGATCAGCTGGCCATTGAGGTCGGCGAAACGCAGCTCGAGCAGCGGAAACGGCTGGGCGAAGGGCGCACGGTTGTAGATGATCGCGTCGACGATCAGCGCACCCTTGAAGTCCGGATGGCTGCGCACCACCAGGTTGCTGCTCTTGATCCGTTCGATGTCGACCCGCGTCGGCACCTGGCAGCCCAGGGCCGGGCAGAGGCTCTGGAACAGGGGGCGGTACTGGTCCTGCCGGGCGAGCGCGTCGAAGTGATAGATGACGTATTGCAGCGCCAGCCCGCCCAGGGCCAGAAGCGTCAGAACGCTCCACAGGATGCGCTTGCGCCAGTTGGGCTTGGGTTTCTGCCAGTCCAGGCGCAAGGGGTCGTCGACCACGTCGATCAACGGCTCCTTGCGTCGGGCCTCTGGCAAGGGTTGGCCCAGGCCTGGCTCGATGCGGTCCGCGTCGTCGGCAGCAAGGGAGTGGCCCCCGAGCCGATCGTCGGTTTCTTCGTCATCGACTGCCGACAGCGACCCCAGCGGGGCGGACGGCTCCGACGTGTCACGCAGGTCGCCGAGCCGGGGAGGGGCCGTGTCAGCGGGTGCGTCCACGGCGGCCTCGAGGCTCAGGGTCGGCTCGTCGCGTTCGAACAGGGCCGGCACGTCACGGGGCGAGATGTCGTCGGCATCGAGCACCGTGGACACCGGCTCATCGGCACCGTCCGAGGCCGTGCCGAACGGGCGTTCGTCCTGGGGCTCGTCGCGGTGTTCGTCGCGTCGTGCGTGCAGGCTCACGGCTTGGCGTGAGTCACGGGCCTCGACGGGGCGGTCGCGCTGCTCCAGGCGGGCCAGCTCCTCGTCGAGATCGACCTCGTCCAGCGTGCTGTGGGTCCAGTCATGGGCCGGTGCCACGGGCGTGGCCGGCGCAGGCGTTACCGAGGCCGGTGCAGACGTGTCCACGGCCGGTGCCACGGCAGGCTCTCCGGTCGCCGCATCACCCTGCGCACGGTGGGCGTCGAGCAACTGCTTGGCAGCATTGAACATCTGCATGCAGGCGCCGCAGCGCACCACCCCGCGGGCGACGCCGAGCTGGTGGTGCGTGACGCGAAACCGCGTCTGGCAATGCGGGCACTGGGTGACGAAGCTGTCGCTCATACGCCGGTCCTGAGTCTGCTGGAGTGCAAGGATCAGCGCCGACGGCCGCTGATGCGGACCCAGCCATCGCGCTCGACGATCGGGTCGAGGTCGAAGGCCTCGGCGTAGGCGTCGGCCACTTCCTGACCCTGTTCGGCCAGGATGCCGGAGAGGGCCAGCAGACCACCTGGGCGGACCAGACCGGCCAACTGGGGCGCCAGCGAGACCAACGGACCGGCCAGAATGTTGGCCACCAGCACGTCGGCGTGCAGTGCCGGCAATTGCTCAGGCAGGAACAGGCTCAGACGCGCCTCGGCGATGCCGTTGCGCCCGGCATTGTCGCGCGAAGCCTCCAGCGCCTGCACGTCGATGTCGGTGCCGATCGCTTCGCGGGCGCCGAGCAGCAGGGCGGCGATCGCCAGGATCCCCGAGCCACAACCGAAGTCCAGGACCTGAACGCCGTCCAGCGCCTGGGCATCGAGCCATTCCAGGCACAGCGCGGTGGTCGGGTGCGTCCCGGTGCCGAAGGCCAGGCCCGGGTCGAGCAGCAGGTTCACCGCCTGGGCATCCGGCGCCTCGTGCCAGCTCGGCACGATCCACAGGCGCTGGCCGAAACGCATGGGCTGGAAGTTGTCCATCCAGCTGCGCTCCCAGTCCTGGTCTTCGATCACCTCGGCCTGGTGCTCGGGCAGTTCGGCATCGGTCAGCAGGCGCAGGTGCGCGAACACGCTGTCGGGCTGGGTGTCGGCCTCGAACAGCGCCAGCAGGTGGGTGTTGCTCCACAGCGGCGTGGTGTTGAGGTCTGGCTCGAAGATCGGCTGGTCCTCGGCGTCCATGAAAGTGACCGAGACGGCGCCGACTTCCAGCAGCGCATCTTCGTAGGTTTCGGCTTGTTCCGGGCTGATGGCCAGGCGTACTTGCAGCCAGGGCATGGCGGGTACCTGTGACAGATTCGAGAAGGGCAGCGCCAGGCTGCCAGAGGCGTGCAGTCTACTTGAGTGCAGGGGGTTTGTGCAGAAGGGTGAGGTGGCGCAGGCTGCTGTGGTCCCTGTCTTTCTCCAGCAGATACCCAGGCCTGATGCCCCTCTGTGGGAGTTTCGCCCGCCGCCTCGGCGCCGCGCTGTCGTGCAGAGAACATGGCGATAGCTGGCAGTGCTCAGATGCTGTGTCGCTGATCGATTTTTGGGACCGCTTTGCGGTCCATCGCAGCCGGTCCGGCGCCCCGGCTGGGGCCGCTCCACCCGCCGCAGTGGCACAGGCAATCCCGGTCCCATGTGGGAAATTCTATGGTTTCTACCAAGTGTGATGTGGGCCCTGTGGGCCCAATCGCGGCACAGGGGCCGCTCCCGTAGCCGCACCACGGCATCGCAGGCAATCGCATTCCCCTGTGGGAGCGGCCCCTGTGCCGCGATTGGGCCCGCAGGGCCCACAAAAATCTGAAATTATTTACTTTTAAATCAAAAATTTATTTTATGTTCTATGAGAGGAGGTGACGGTCCGGACGCTATCGCGGGCAAGCCCACGATCTCCGATGCCAAGCGCGCATCGTCAGCGCGTTCAGGCATGGATCGAGACAGTAGAATGCGATCGTTCCCGTAGGCGATCACCATCACCTGTAGTGACATCGGTGTCTTGGCATGGCCAATCTTCACGTTTGGACAGCCAAAAAAAATCCGGCACCAGAGCCTGGTACCGGATTTTTTCGAAACGCCTCGCCTGGACGCGCGCTGCTCAGTTGAACAGCCGCACGACCCAGGGACGAGGTGCCCTGAGGCCTACCTGTCGATCACGCCTGGTCGGCCAGTTTGTGCTCGAGGTAGTGGATGTTGACGCCGCCCTTGCAGAAGGCTTCATCGCGTACCAGGTCCCGGTGCAGGGGGACGTTGGTCTTGATGCCGTCGACGATGATCTCGTCCAGGGCATTGCGCATGCGTGCCATGGCTTCGTCGCGGTCCTTGCCGTAGGTGATCAGCTTGCCGATCAGCGAATCGTAGTTCGGTGGAACCGTGTAACCGCTGTACAGGTGCGAATCGACCCGCACGCCGTTGCCGCCTGGCGCGTGGAAGTGCTTGACGGTGCCTGGGCTCGGGATGAACTTGCGCGGGTCTTCGGCGTTGATCCGGCACTCCAGCGCGTGACCGCGGATGACCACGTCGTCCTGGGTGAACGACAGCGTGTTGCCAGCGGCGATGCTCAGCATCTCCTTGACGATGTCGATCCCGGTGACCATCTCCGACACCGGATGCTCCACCTGCACGCGGGTGTTCATCTCGATGAAGTAGAAGTTGCCGTCCTCGTACAGGAACTCGAAGGTCCCCGCGCCACGGTAGCCGATCTCGATGCAGGCCTGCACGCAACGAGCGAAGACTTCCTGGCGGGCCTTCTCGTCGATGCCGGGGGCCGGCGCTTCTTCGAGGACCTTCTGGTGACGGCGCTGCAACGAGCAGTCGCGGTCGCCCAGGTGAACGGCGTTGCCCTGGCCGTCGGACAGAACCTGCACTTCCACGTGACGTGGGTTGGTGAGGAACTTCTCCAGGTAGACCATCGGGTTGCCGAACGCGGCGCCGGCTTCGTTGCGGGTCAGCTTGGCCGAGGAGATCAGGTCCTCTTCCTTGTGCACCACACGCATGCCGCGACCACCACCGCCACCGGCGGCCTTGATGATCACCGGGTAGCCGACTTCGCGGGCGATGGCCAGCGCGGCCTCTTCGTCTTCCGGCAGCGGGCCGTCGGAGCCCGGCACGGTCGGAACGCCCGACTTGATCATGGCGTCCTTGGCCGACACCTTGTCGCCCATCAGGCGGATGGTGTCCGCCTTCGGGCCGATGAAGGCGAAGCCGGATTTCTCGACCTGCTCGGCGAAGTCGGCGTTTTCCGCGAGGAAGCCATAACCTGGGTGGATGGCGGTCGCGCCGGTCACCTCGGCCGCGGCGATGATCGCCGGAATGTGCAGATAGGAATCCTTGGACGGCGCCGGGCCGATGCAGACGGACTCGTCGGCCAGGCCCAGGTGCATCAGCTCACGGTCGGCCGTGGAGTGGACGGCGACGGTCTTGATGCCCAGCTCCTTGCACGCGCGCAGGATCCGCAGGGCGATTTCGCCGCGGTTGGCGATCAGAACTTTTTCCAACATCGGAGGCTCTCCGCGGTTCAAACGATGGTGAACAGCGGCTGGTCGAACTCAACCGGCTGGCCGTCTTCTACCAGGATGGCGTCGATGACGCCGCCGATGTCGGCTTCGATGTGGTTCATCATCTTCATGGCTTCGACGATGCACAGGGTGTCGCCTTTCTTCAGCGTCTGGCCCACTTCGGCGAAGTTCGGCGAGGTCGGCGAAGGCTTGCGGTAGAAGGTGCCGACCATCGGCGAGCGAATCACGGTGCCTTTGAGGGCAGGGGCGGCTTCGGCGGCCGGGGCGGCGGCGGCAGCGACAGGCGCTGGTGCAGCGGCAGGTGCCGGTGCGGCGACGGGGGCGGCAAAGTACTGCTGACCGGCTGGGGTCTTGCTGTGACGGCTGATACGGACGGACTCTTCGCCTTCCTTGATCTCCAGCTCGTCGATGCCAGACTCTTCCAGCAGCTCGATCAGTTTCTTGACTTTACGGATATCCATTGAGCAGCAGCTCCCAAGTTGGTCAGGGATTGAATTGAAAACGTAGCGAAGACGTTTCTCGAGACCCGGGCCCTTCAAGGCCAGGGTCGTGTGGCATCAGGGCTGTACGCGCGCAGCCAGGTGTTCCATCGCCGACTCCAGCGCCAGGCGGTAGCCGGTGGCGCCAAGGCCGCAGATCACGCCCACCGCCACGTCGGAGAAGTAGGAGTGATGACGGAACGGTTCACGTTTGTGCACGTTCGACAGGTGCACTTCGATGAATGGGATGCTCACCGCCAGCAACGCGTCACGTAATGCGACGCTGGTGTGGGTGAAGGCAGCCGGATTGATCAGGATGAAGTCGACGCCCTCGTCGCGCGCGGCATGGATGCGCTCGATGAGTTCGTACTCGGCATTGCTTTGCAGGTGCAGCAGATGGTGACCGGCGGCACGCGCCTGGTGCACCAGGCCTTGGTCGATCTGCGCCAGGGTGGTGGCACCATAGACCGTGGGCTCACGGGTCCCGAGCAAATTCAGGTTGGGGCCATGCAGCACCAGAAAGGTCGCCATCTGCAGTTCCTTGATCGTGTAGGGCAAATCGCCGTAGCGCGGCGACTATGCCGCAAGCGGCACCCACTGTCCAGTTCCCGGCAATAGCCCGCACGTTGTCCGAGAATCGTGGAAAGTATGTGACTGGAATCGCGGGTTTGGTCATTCCAGGTGAAAAAGGCCTGCCGGACGGGCGGTTACAGGCCAAGGTGCGTGCGTAGGGTCTGCAGACGAGCAGCAAATTCGGCGGCACCGATCTCGCCGATCACCCGATCAGTGGTCAGTTCGCTGCCGTTCGCTGCAAAGAACAGCAAAGCCGGTGGCCCGAACAGGTGGTAGCGGTCGAGCAACGCACGCTGCGCGGCCGTGCTTTGGGTCATGTCCACCCGCACCTGCATGAAGCCCTGCAAGCCGCGTTTGACGGCGGTGTCGGTCAGCACATCGCGCTCGATCACCTTGCAGCTGATGCACCAGTCGGCGTACCAGTCGAGCACCACGGGTCGCCCTTGGGCCTTGGCTTCGGCGAGCGCGGCGGTCAACGCCTCGGGCGTCTCGACCGTGTGCCAGGCCTCGGCAGCGGTCGCCGGGCTGGCCGAGACACCTGCCGGAGCAGCCGATGGCAGGGGGCGTAGCGGATCGCTCTGCCCACTCAAGGCCCCATACCAGCAGGCCAGGGCGTAACACAGCAGGCAGAGACCGGCCAGTTGCGCCAGGCGCTGGCCGGGTGTCTTGCTGCCGAATTCCAGGGTGCCGAGAAACAGCGCCACGCCAGCTGCCAGCAGGCCGATGGCGAGCAGCGTCAGCGGGCCAGGCAGCACGCGGCTGAGCAGGCCGATGGCCAGACCCAGCAGCAGCACGCCGATGGCGTTCTTCACCGTGCCCAGCCAGGGGCCGCTGCGTGGCAGCCAGGCGGCGCCGCCGGCCGCGATCAGCACCAGGGGGGCGCCCATGCCCAGGCCCAGGGCGAAGAGCTTCAGTGCACCGCCCAGCGCATCGCCGCTGGCACTGATGTACAGCAGGGCGCCGGCCAGCGGGGCCGAGACGCAGGGCGACACCAGCAGGCTGGAGAGCACGCCCAGCACCGCCGCACCGAGCAGCGAGCCGCCCTGGGTGCGGTGGGCGATCTGGTCCAGGCGATCGCTCAGGCGCCGCGGCAGGCGCAGCTCGAAGACCCCGAACATGGCCAGGGCGAACACCACGAAGAACAGCGCGAAGGGCACCAGCACCCAGGCCGACTGCAAGCGTGCCTGCAGGTTGAGGCCGGCGCCGAACACCCCCATCAGCGCGCCGAGCAGTGCGAAGCAGGCCGCCATCGGCAGCACGAACGCAAGCGACAGGCTCAGGCCGCGCAGGCCGCCGTTCTGCCCGCGCAGCACCACCCCGGACAGGATCGGCAGCATTGGCAGGACGCACGGGGTGAAGGTCAGGCCGAGGCCGGCGAAGAAGAACAGGGCCAGCGAACGCCAGCTCCAGCCCTCGGCCGGCAGGGTGGGGGGCGTGACCGTGGCGCCTGCGGTGCCGGCGATCGCCAGGCGTTCGGTTTCCGGCGGGTAGCACAGGCCCTTGTCGGCGCACCCTTGGTAGGTCACCAGCAGGGTGAAGGCACGCGTCTCGTCGGTCGGGCGCGGGATCTCGACATCGAGCACGCCATGGTAGACCTCGACGTCACCGAAGAACTCGTCGTGCTTGGCCTCGCCTGGCGGCAGGCGCGGGGCGCCCAGGGCAATGTCCGCCGGCTCGGTCTTGAACTGCAGGCGGTGGCGATAGAGGTAGTACCCTTCGGCGGCGACGAAGCGCAGCTTGAGGGTCTCCGGGTCATCGCTGTCGACCCGGCTGAGGGCGAACGCCTCGCGCACGGGGAGGAAGTCCGCGCCGCTCTGGGCGGCGGCGCCCAAGGTGGCACTGGGGCGGTTGTCGAGCAGACCCGCGGCGCAGACGGGGAGGGCCAGCGACAGGAGCAGCAGGAAGAACAGGCGGCGCATGGTGGTCTCGCACGGTGGAACGTGCGGGCATGATAGCGGAGTCTGACGGCCCCAGGGGCATCGCGGCCGGGCGGGGTTCACGATCAGCATCGACCCCGCCGACGCCATCGCCGGCAAGCCGGCTCCCACAGAAGGGCGGTGTCTACCTGATCGACCTGAGCGCAACGCTGCCCACTCGCGGCCAGTCCGACGCTCCGGCAGGGGCCGCTCACCTGTAGTCACACTGCGATGAGGCAGGCCATCGCGGTTCCCTGGGGGAGCGGCCCCAGTGCCGCGATCGGGCCCGCAAAACCCGTCACCGCGATGGCGGCCTCACACCTTGAACGCCAAGACTGCCGTATTCAACGTCCCACCCAGCCTCAGCAGATGCTCGCCCTGCTCGCGCCCTTCGCCGATGCGCTGCAGGTTGTCTTCCCCCAGCCGATGGATGCGTTCGCTGTGATCGCGTATCTCGCTCACTGCACCGGTCTGCTGCCCGGTCACCTCGGCGATGCGCACCGCCGTGTCGGCGATGGTGCCGATCGCACCGACGATTCGCGCCAGCGCCTGGTCGGCCGCCTGGGCCTGTCCGGCCGTGGTCTCGGCATGGGCGAGCTGGGCGCGCATGCCCTGCACGGACCGCTGCGCGGCCACCTGCAACCGGTCGATCAGTGCCTGGATCTCGCCCGTCGCCCCCGTGGTGCGCTGGGCCAGCGAGCGGACTTCGTCGGCCACCACCGCGAAGCCGCGCCCCATGTCACCGGCACGGGCCGCCTCGATGGCGGCGTTGAGGGCCAGCAGGTTGGTCTGCTCGGCGATGCTGCGGATGACCGTGAGCACGCTGCCGATGGTCGCCGATTCGTCGGCCAGTTGCTCGATGGCCTGGGCATTGCCCTGCACCTCATCGACCAGCGAACGCAGCCCTTCGAGGCTCTGGCCGATCACCACCTGGCCCTGCTCGACGGCCTGGCCGGCATCGCCACTGGCCTGGGCGGCGGCGCTGGCATCACCGGCCACCTGCTGGATGGTCGCCTCCAGGGCGCCCAGTGCATCGCGGATCTGCCCGGTGTCGCCGGCCTGGCGCTCGGCGCCGGCGTGCAGTGCGCTGCTCACCCCGGCCAGAGCATGGCTGCTGTTGGCCACCTGCTCGGCCTGGTGACGCAAGGTGCCGACCAGGTCGAGCAGGTAATCGCGCAGGCGGTTGAGCGAACCCTGGATGTCCTGCAGCTCGCGGTGGCTCCTGCCCAGGCCGATCGGTTGGCTGAAGTCGCCTTCCGCCCAGCGTGACAGGGCAGGCGCCAGGCGTGTCAGCACTCGGGCCAGGCGTCGCTGAAGCGTGTCCACCAGCACGGCGATGCCCAGGATCAAGGCGATCATCAGGCCCTGAAGCAGCCGCACTTCGCCCTGGATCCGCGCGTGCTGGGCGCGAACCTCCGGCTCCAGGGCCGCGAAGGCCAGGCGCACGCTGTCGATGAGTTGCGCGGTGCGCGCCGTCAGGGCCGTGCGCTGCTCGATCTGCTGGCGGGTGCGCTGCAGTTCGGCCGGATAGCGGTTGAGCAGGCTCGACAGCTCGCGCTTCAAGGGCACGGCCGCGTCCTCGCGCTGTGCGTTCGCCTGGCTCTGCAGGCCCATCAGCGCGGCAAAGTCATCGGCGCCGGAGTCACTGTCGCGGGTCACGCCCAGCAGTGGCAGCCCGTCGAGCACCTCGGCCTGTGCCCGGATCAGCGCCACTTCGCGCAGCACGTCCTCGGTCAGTTCGGCATGGCCGCTGCTGACCAGCTTGTCCCGGGCCAGTGAAAGACGGCCCAGGTGCAAGGTCGCTTCGAGCAACGGCGGGCGATACGCCTCACCGGCTGGGCCGCCGTCGCGTGCGTAGCGCATCAGTTGTTCCAGCGTGGCGCCCAGTTCGCGCTCGGCTTGCAGCAGCAAGGCCTGCGGGTCGCCGGCCAGCTTGCCGGCCGCCAGCAGTTCGCCGCCCATGAAGCCGTGCAGTGCCTCGAGGCTTGGCCGCACGTGGCCGGTCAATGACGCGGGCCAGTCGTCCAGGCTGGCCGAGGCCTGCTCGATGGCCTCCATGGCGGCGGCGTGACGCACCGCGTCGCCCGTACGCTGGTAGCCCTCGATGCCCCGGGCGACCTGGTTCTGGAAGTGCTGGGACAGCGCCAGGTAGCGCTCCATCCACTGGTAAGGCTGTTCCAGGGCGCGCTGCGACCACCACAAGGTGGCGGCCAAGGCCAGGCAGACGGCCACCAGCAGCGTGGTATTGAGGTTGGTCAGCCATTTCAGGCGCATTGCCGTCTCTGCCTCTGGAGTCAACGATAGGCCGCTGAACCTAGGGCGTTTCTGTGACGCTGTGATGACGAGACACGCAAAAGAAGTGGCCATTGGCCTTCAGGCGGTGGCGCGTGTCCGGGTGTGGCGATTCGTGGAAGCGACGCCGCCCGATGCGACAGCGACCCACCCGCCTGCCGGGCCCTTGCCGCTTATCTTCCTGGGCACGCTTGCTTTATAGTTCAGCGATGCTTGCCGTGGCACCCTGGCCGGTGCACGTGGTCCAAGCCCCTGAATCGTCGTGACTAAAAAGGACACTGCCATGCTGGACTGGAAAAACCGAAAGGGCCAAGCCGAGCCGCGCGAGCGCGTGAACACCCGAGGCACCGCCACCCGTACCTACCTCGGCGGCTTGTGGGGCAAGGCGCTGGCCATCCTGATCGGTCTCTACCTGCTGGTGTGCATTGGCCTTAGCTGGTACTGGAGTCAGGAACCGGAGCTGTTCCCGGTGCAGCAGAACGCCCAGTCGGCCGCCCAGCGCAACAACCAGCAGATGGTCGTGGGCTACACCACCATCGAAACCCTCAAGACCGTGGCCGACACGCTGCTGACCAAGCCGGGCGGCTACATCAGCAACGACCGGTTCCCGCCAGGGCTGTGGATGGACAACATGCCGAGCTGGGAATACGGTGTGCTGGTCCAGGTCCGTGACCTGTCCCGGGCACTGCGCAAGGACTTCGCCCGTTCGCAGTCGCAGTCCACCGAAGACGCCGACCTGGCCCGTGCCGAACCGCGCTTCAACTTCGACCAGAAGAGCTGGATCCTGCCGTCGAGCGAATCCGAATACCGCGAGGGCATCCAGTCGCTGAGCCGCTACCAGGCGCGCCTGGCCTCGGGCGACAAGGGCGCGATCTTCTACACCCGCGCCGACAACCTGAACAACTGGCTGGGCGATGTCGCCACGCGTCTGGGTTCGCTGTCCCAGCGCCTGTCGGCGAGCGTTGGCCGGGTCAAGCTCAACAGCAACCTGAAGACCGAAGCCGTGGTCGCCGGTCAGGCGCCACAGCTCGACGAAGAAGTGGTCGAGACGCCGTGGTTGCAGATCGACAACGTGTTCTACGAAGCCCGCGGCCAGGCCTGGGCCCTGTCGCACCTGCTGCGCGCCATCGAGGTCGATTTCGCCGACGTGCTGGCCAAGAAGAACGCCACCGTGAGCGTGCGTCAGATCATCCGTGAGCTGGAGGCCTCCCAGGAGCAGCTGTGGAGCCCGATGGTGCTCAACGGCAGCGGCTTCGGCATGTGGGCCAACCACTCGCTGGTCATGGCCAACTACATCTCGCGTGCCAACGCTGCGGTCATCGACCTGCGTCAGTTGCTGTCCCAGGGCTGATGACGCCCTCTGCCCGCGAGGCCGCACACCGTGCGGCCTCCGATGCCGAGCCCATCGCCTGGGTCGACGAGCACGATCAACCGCTCGGCAGCCTGCCACGTGCCGAGCTGCGCGCCCGCGGGCTGATCGGTCGCTGCACCTTCATCCTGTTGTTCAACCGCGCCGGCGAGCTGTGCGTGCACCGGCGCACGTTGAGCAAGGCGATCTACCCAGGCTACTGGGACGTGGCCGCCGGCGGCATGGTCGCGGCCGGAGAAAGCTACGACGAATCCGCCGCACGGGAACTGCGCGAAGAGCTGGGTGTGAGTGGCGTCGCGCTGCACTTTCACGACACGTTCTTCTTCGACCAGCCCGGCAACCGGGTCTGGTGCGCGGTGTATTCGGCGACCTGGGACGGCCCGCTGCAGCTGCAGCCCGAGGAGGTCAGCGAAGCACGCTTTCTCAGCCTGGCGCAGGTCGAGACCGACTGCCGCTGGCAACCCTACTGCCCCGATTCGCTGGTCGCGCTGCAGCACGTGCTGGACCGGCGTGGCTGACGTCGCGACAGCTTCAGGAAATGGCGCATTCCCGGCTTAGCAAGCGCGTGCAATCTGGGTACACTGCGCGACCTTTTCGGGCCGACGCACTGCATGCGACGGTAGCGCCGCCCCTGCCAGAGTGGGGCATCGCGGTCGATCCTGGTGCCAGGGGTCGATCATTTTTTGTCCTCAGCAAGAGGCACAAAAGTGGCCAAGAAAGCCTCATCCTTCGCCGCCCTGGGCGGTCTGGTGTATTCCACCGACGCCGGGCGACATTGCCCGACCTGCGCCAAGCCCCTTGATGCCTGCATCTGTGGCCAGGCGGTGATCCCCGAGGGCGACGGTATCGCCCGGGTACGCCGTGAAACCAAGGGGCGTGGCGGCAAGACCGTCACCTCGGTCAGCGGCGTGCCGTTGCCGCTCGACCAGCTCAAGGACCTGGCCGCCACGCTCAAGCGTCGCTGCGGGACCGGTGGCGCGCTGAAAGACGGCGTGATCGAGATCCAGGGCGATCATGTCGAGCTGCTGCTGGCCGAATTGATCCGCCAAGGGTTCAAGGCCAAGAAGTCCGGCGGCTGAGCGCTGTCACAGGTTTTTTGCCAGGCAGGTTCTAAACTCGCTCCGGTGGGCAGGGTCTACCCCTGACACGGGAACTCGTCATTTTCAGTTTCTGCACGGTGGGCCGAGGGTTTCGCCTGCCGTGTCTTCGACTTTCTTATAGGGGACTTGAATGTCCGTACGACGCACACGCAAAGACGATGGCAGCCAATGGACCGTGGGCGACAGCCGCAGTGTCTATGGCATCCGTCACTGGGGCGCCGGTTATTTCGCGATCAACGAGGCCGGGCGTGTCGAAGTGCGTCCCAATGGCCCGGACAGCTCGCCGATCGACCTGTACGAGCAGGTCGAACAGCTGCGTTCAAGCGGCCTCTCGTTGCCGTTGCTGGTGCGGTTCCCCGATATCCTGCAGGACCGGGTGCGCCAGCTGACCGGCGCCTTCGACGCCAACATCGCGCGGCTCGAGTACCAGAGCCAGTACACGGCGCTGTACCCGATCAAGGTCAACCAGCAGGAAGCGGTGGTCGAGAACATCATCGCCACCGAGAACGTCTCCATCGGCCTGGAAGCCGGCTCCAAGCCGGAGTTGCTGGCGGTGCTGGCACTGGCGCCGAAGGGTGGCACCATCGTCTGCAACGGCTACAAGGACCGTGAGTTCATCCGCCTGGCGCTGATGGGGCAGAAGCTCGGTCACAACGTGTTCATCGTCATCGAGAAAGAGTCCGAAGTCGCCCTGGTGATCGACGAGGCCAACGACCTCAAGGTCAAGCCGCAGGTCGGCCTGCGCGTGCGCCTCTCGTCGCTGGCCTCGAGCAAGTGGGCCGACACCGGGGGCGAGAAGTCCAAGTTCGGCCTGTCGGCGGCGCAGCTGCTGTCGGTGGTGCAACGCTTCCGCGATGCCGGGCTGGATCAGGGCGTGCGCCTGCTGCACTTCCACATGGGGTCGCAGATCGCCAACCTGGCCGACTACCAGCACGGGTTCAAGGAGGCCATCCGCTATTACGGCGAGCTGCGTGCCCTGGGCCTGCCGGTGGACCATATCGACGTGGGCGGCGGCCTGGGCGTGGACTACGACGGCACCCATTCGCGCAACGCCAGCTCGATCAACTACGACATCGACGAATACGCGGCCGTGGTTGTGGGCATGCTCAAGGAATTCTGCGACGCGCAGGGCCTGCCGCACCCGCACATCTTCTCCGAAAGCGGCCGGGCGCTCACCGCGCACCACGCCATGCTGGTGGTGCAGGTCACCGACGTCGAGCGCCACAACGACGAGATGCCGCTGATCGAGAACCGCGACAGCCTGCCGGAAACCGTGCAGTGGCTGGTGGACCTGCTGGGGCCGACCGACATCGAGATGGTCACCGAAACCTACTGGCGCGCGACGCACTACATCGGCGACGTGGCCGCTCAGTATGCCGACGGCAAGGTCACGCTGGCCGAGAAGGCCCTGGCCGAGCAGTGCTACTACGCCGTCTGCCGGCGGCTGTACAACTCGCTGAAGGCGCGCCAGCGCTCCCACCGCCAGGTGCTCGACGAGCTCAACGACAAGCTGGCCGACAAGTACATCTGCAACTTCTCGGTGTTCCAGAGCCTGCCCGACACCTGGGCGATCGGCCAGGTACTGCCGATCCTGCCGCTGCACCGGCTGGACGAAGAGCCGCTGCGCCGCGCGGTGCTGCAGGATTTGACCTGCGACTCCGACGGCAAGATCAACCAGTACGTCGACGAGCAGAGCATCGAGACCAGCCTGCCGGTGCATGCCGTGCGTGAAGGCGAGGACTACCTGCTGGGCATCTTCCTGGTAGGCGCCTATCAGGAGATTCTCGGCGACATGCACAACCTGTTCGGCGATACCGACTCGGTGAACATCTACCAGCGTGCCGACGGCAGCGTCTACCACGCCGGTATCGAGACCCACGACACCATCGAGGACATGCTGCGCTACGTGCACCTGTCGCCGGAAGAGCTGATGACCCATTACCGCGACAAGGTCGCCAGCGCACGGATCACCGCGCGCGAGCGGACGCAGTACCTGGACGCGTTGCGGCTGGGGCTGACGCGATCGTCCTACCTGTCGTCCTGACAGAGCAGGGCGGGCCGTTCGCCCGGCCCGCCCCGTGACCGCGATGCCCTTCGGACCGCAGCCTTGAGCTGCGGTTTTTCATGGGTAGCAAGTGGGTGGTACTGCGCGGGCTTGCAACGCCGCTCTGAGACCAACACCCTCCCTGTGGGAGTCCGCCCGCCGCCTTGGCGCCGCGCTGTCGCGCAGAGAACATGGCGATAGCTGGCAGTGCTCAGATACTGTGTCGCTGATCGATTTCTGGGACCGCTTTGCGGTCCATCGCGGCACTGGGGCCGCTCCTACACCCGCCGCAGTGGTACAGGCAATCGCGGTCTCATGTGCGGCCCCTGTGCCGCGATTGGGCCCGCAGGGCCCACAAAGCTCTGTAATTACTTCATTTAAAATCAACAAGATATTTCATGTTCTATGAGAGCGGGCTTGCCCGCGATGCAGGCGGTGACGGATCGGCCGCCATCGCGGGCAAGCCTGCCCCCACAGGTCCGCACCGGCTGCGACGGGGCTTTGCAGGCCCACGGAATCAGCCATGAGGGCCTTGCCTCACGTTACCCCACCCACGCCCCACGCCGCGCCAGCCGCCAGCCCAGCCACCCCAGGCTCAGCGCCCGCAGCGCCATGAACCCCAGGAACGCCCACCACAACCCGTGGTTGCCGAACCTACTCAGCCCCCAGGCCACCGGTAGCATCAGCACCACGCTGAAGAGCATGGCGTTGCGCATGTCCCGCGCGCGGGTCGCGCCGATGAACAGCCCGTCCAGCAGGTAGCTCCACACGGCCACCAGGGGCAGCACGGCCAGATAGGGCAGGAAGGGGTAGGCCGCGTCGCGTACCACGGCGATGTCGGTCTGCAGGTCGATGAACAAAGGGCCGGCCAGCAGAAAGACCGCCGCGAACCCCAGGCTGACGATCAGCGACCACCCACAGGCCACCACCAGGGCACGGCGCAGCGCTGCGTGATCGCGGGCGCCGATGGCATGGCCGCACAGCGCCTCGACGGCATGGGCCAACCCGTCCAGGGCATAGGCGGTGAGCATCAGGCCATTGAGCAGCAGGGCATTGGCCGCGACCGTCGCTTCGCCCAGGCGCGCACCCTGCAGGGCGATCAGCAGGAACACACCCTGCAAGGCCAGGCTGCGCACGAAGATGTCGCGGTTCACGCTGAGTAGCGGGCGCCAGGCCGACCAGCGCTTCAGTCTGGCCCAGACCAGGCGCCCCGGGTAGGTGCGCAGGGCGGGCCGTGTCAGGGCCAGCCCCAGCAGTGCCGCGCTCCACTCGGCGATCACCGAGGCCCGTGCCGAGCCCTGCACGCCCCAGTCCAGGCCCAGGACGAACCACAGGTTGAGCACGATGTTCAGGGCGTTGGTGGTCAGCAGGATGGCCAACGGCGCGCGGGCGTTCTGCGTGCCGAGGAACCAGCCCACCAGAGCATAGGTGGCGAGCGCGGCCGGCAGGCCCAGCAGGCGGATGTGAAAGAACGCCTCGGTGGCCTCGCCCAGGGCCGCGCTCGGTTGCATCACCTGCAAGGCCAGACGGCTGAAGGGCAGGGCCAGCCCACCGAGCAACACGGCGAACACGAGCGCCAGCAGCAGACCCTGGGCCAGCACCTGGCGCAGCCCGTCGCCATCGGCCCGCCCGGCTGCCTGGGCGGCGAACCCGGTGGCGCCCATGCGCAGGAAGGTCATCAGGCCGATCATGAAGGTGAACAGGGTCGCACCGACGGCTACGGCGCCCAACTGATGGGCATGCGGCAAGTGCCCGACCACCGTGCTGTCGACCAGGGCCACCAAGGGCACCGAGATGTTGGAAAGGACCATGGGCGCAGCCAGGGCCCAGACCTGACGATGGGTGCGTCGATGGCGCCAGTCGTGGGATAGGACGGACATGCAGGCTCCTGTGACAAGGGGCCAGTATACCGGTCGCCAGCCGTCAGGGCATGCGGCCTGCCGTCTGCCTCTAGGGCGAAAGTCGAGCGCTACGCGGGCCGGCAGGTGCGTTATGATTGCAGCCCTCACGACCTCCCTGCCTAAGAGTTGCCCTCCATGTTGGACAAAGGATTGTTGCTGGCCTGTGCGCTGGCGTTGCTGACCGCCTGCGACAGTGGTTCCTCGAGCGCGCCGCCGGCGGCGCCGACCACCCAAGCCACCGCGCCTACCCAGGCCAAGGCGCCCGTGCGCCAGGACCCGGCGGTACTGGCCAAGCGTTACGCCGATCGCGAGCTGACCGTGGCGGACGCCTCGGAAATCCAGCTCGAAGGCGCAGCGGCCCTGTCGATCAGTTTCTCGGCCCCGCTGGATGCCAACCAGGACTTCGCCGCCAAGGTTCACCTGGTCGATACGGTCAAGGGCAAGGTCGACGGCGCCTGGGAGCTGTCGGACAACCAGATGGAGCTGCGTCTGCGGCACCTCGAGCCCCAGCGCAAGCTGGTGCTGACCGTCGAGCCGGGCCTGCTGGCGGTGACCGGCAAGCGCCTGGCCGAGGAATCGGTGACGCGCCTGGAGACCCGCGACATGCAGCCGACCGTCGGCTTCGCCAGCCGTGGCTCGCTGCTGCCGACGCGGTTGGCCGAAGGGCTGCCGGTGATCGCCTTGAACGTGAACAAGGTGGACGTCGAGTTCTTCCGCGTCAAACCCGAGACGTTGTCGACCTTCCTGGTCAACTGGGGGCGCAACAGCAGCCTGGAGTACTACCAGTCCAAGGAGCTGCTGGACCTGGCCGAGCTGGTCTACAGCGGCCGCTTCGACCTCGATTCGCCGCGCAACACCCGCGACACCGTGCTGCTGCCCATCGCCGGGATCAAGCCGCTGCAGGCGCCGGGCGTCTACCTGGCGGTGATGCGCGCGGCCGGCACCTACGACTACTCGCAACCGGCGACGCTGTTCACCCTCAGTGACATCGGCCTGTCGGCGCACCGCTACCGCGACCGCCTGGACGTGTTCGCCCAGGCCCTGGAGGGTGGCAAGACGCTCGGTGGCGTCGACCTCGAAGTGCGCGACGACAAGGGCAAGCTGCTGGCCCAGGCCAAGACCGACGGTGACGGCCATGCGCAGTTGCCGATCACGGCCAAGGCCAACACGCTGATTGCCACCCAGGGCAGCGAGACCACGTTGTTGCGTCTGGACAGCGCCGCCCTGGACCTGGCCGAATTCGACATCGCCGGGCCACCGTCCAACCCGCTGCAGTTCTTCGTGTTCGGCCCGCGCGACCTGTATCGCCCGGGCGAGACGGTGCTGCTCAACGGCCTGCTGCGCGACCAGGACGGCAAACCGGTCAAGGCCCAGCCAGTCAGCGTCGAGGTGCGCCGTCCCGACGAGCAGGTCAGCCGCAAGTTCGTCTGGGAGGCCGGCGACAGCGGGCTGTACCAGTACCAGCTGCAACTGGCCGACGAGGCGCCGACCGGGCGCTGGCAACTGCTGTTCGACCTGGGCGGCGGGCGCAAGCAGGTGCACGAGTTCCTGGTCGAGGACTTCCTGCCCGAGCGCCTGGCACTGAACCTCAAGGGCAGCGAGCGCCCGATCAGCCCCGAGCAGACTGCCAAGGTCCGTGTCGAAGGGCGTTACCTCTATGGCGCACCGGCCGCCGGCAACCGGCTCAGCGGCCAGGCGTACCTGCGGCCCTTGCGCGAAGCGGTCAAGGCGCTGCCGGGCTACCAGTTCGGGTCGGTCACCGAAAGCGAACTCAGCCAGGACCTGGAACTCGACGAGGTCACCCTCGACCAGGCCGGCAAGACCACCCTGGCCATCGAAAGCCGCTGGGCCGAGGCACGTTCGCCATTGCAGCTGACCGTGCAGGCGAGCCTGCAGGAGTCGGGCGGCCGTCCCATCACCCGGCGCCTGGAACAGCCGATCTGGCCTGCCGAGCGGCTGCCAGGGGTCCGTGCGCTGTTCGACGGCGAGGAAACCGACAGCGATGCGCCGGTCAGCTTCGAGGTGCTGGTGGCCGACCGTGACGGGCACAAGCTGGCCGCCGAGGGCCTCAAGGTCCGGCTGATCCGCGAGCGCCGTGACTACTACTGGAACTACTCGCAGAGCGACGGCTGGAGCTACGCCTACAACGAGAAATTCCTCGACGAAGGCGAGCAGACCGTCAACCTGGCGGCCGGCGCCACTGCCAAGGTCGATTTCCAGGTCGAGTGGGGCCCTTACCGCATCGAGGTCGAAGACCCGGACACCGGCCTGGTGACCAGCGAACGGTTCTGGGCCGGCTACCGTGCCCAGGACAATGCCGAAGGCGGCGCCGTGCGGCCGGATCAGGTCAAGCTGGCGCTGGATCGCCCGGCGTATGCCGATGGCGCGACCGCCAAGGTCACCGTCACGCCGCCCGCGGCCGGCAGTGGCTACCTGATGGTCGAGTCCAGCGACGGCCCCCTGTGGTGGGAGCAGATCGACGTCCCCGCCGAAGGCAAGACCTTCGACGTGCGCCTGGACCCGAGCTGGGCCCGGCACGACCTTTACGTCAGCGCGCTGGTGATCCGGCCCGGCGAGCGCAAGGCCAACGCCACGCCCAAGCGTGCCGTGGGCATCCTGCACCTGCCGCTGGCGCGGTCGCAGCGCAAGCTCGACCTGACCCTCCAGGCGCCGCAGCAGATGCGCCCGAAGCAGCCGCTGACCGTCAAGCTCAAGGCCAGCACGACCGAGGGCACGCTGCCCAAGCAGGTGCACGTGCTGCTGGCGGCCGTTGACGTCGGCATTCTCAACATCACCGAGTTCAAGACTCCGGACCCCTTCACCGGCCTGTTCGGGCGCAAGGCCTACGGGGCCGACCAGCTGGACATCTATGGCCAACTGATCGAAGCCGGCCAGGGTCGTCTGGCCAGCCTGGCGTTCGGTGGCGATGCGGCCATGGCCAAGGGCGGCAAGCGGCCCAACACCACCGTCAACATCGTCGCCCTGCAAAGCCTGCCCGTGACCTTGAACGAGCAGGGGGAAGGCCAGGTCTCGCTGGACATCCCGGACTTCAACGGCGAGCTGCGGCTGATGGCGCAAGCCTGGAGCGACGAGCAGTTCGGCGTCGCCGAAGCCAGCACCGTGGTCGCCGCGCCCCTGATCGCCGAGCTGTCGGCACCTCGCTTCATGGCCAGTGGCGATCAGACCCAGCTGGCCCTGGACCTGGCCAACCAGTCCGGCCAGGCCCAGCAGCTCAGCGTGCAGCTCGACGCCGAAGGCCAACTGGCGCTGGACGGCGCCGCGCAACGCTCGCTGACCCTGGAGAAAGGCCAGCGCACCACGCTGATGATCCCGGTGCATGCCCAGGGCGGCCTGGGCCAGGGCACGGTGCGTGTGCGCATCGACGGCCTGACGCTGCCGGGCGAGTCGTTCGGCACCTTCGAGCGGCACTGGACGCTGGGCGTGCGCCCGGCCTATCCCGCCACGCTCAAGCACTACCGGGTGGCGCTCAAGGATCAGTCCTGGACCTTGCCGCCCGGCGAGCTGGAAGCTTTCGAACCGGCCGGCCTGCAAGCCAGCCTGGCGCTGTCCAGCCGCCCACCCTTGAACCTGGCCGAGCAGATCCGCGCGCTCGAAGCCTACCCCTATGGCTGCCTGGAACAGACCGTCAGCGGCCTGTACCCGTCGCTTTATGCCGACCCGCAGAGTCTGCAGCGGCTGGGCATCAAGGGCGAGCCGGCCGAGGTGCGCAAACGCAAGATCGAGATGGGCATCGAGCACCTGCTGGGCATGCAGCGCTACAACGGCAGCTTCGGCCTGTGGAGCGCCGACAGCGATGAAGAGTACTGGCTGACCGCCTATGTGACCGACTTCCTGCTGCGCGCGCGCGACCAGGGCTACGGCGTCCCGGCCGAGGCCTTGAAGAAGGCCAGCGAGCGCCTGCTGCGCTACGTGCAGGAGCGCAACCTGATCGAGGCCGACTACAGCGAGAACATCGATCACACCCGCTTCGCCGTGCAGGCGTATGCCGGGCTGGTGCTGGCCCGCAGTCAGCAGGCGCCGCTGGGTGCCCTGCGCAGCCTGTTCGAGCGGCGCGCCGATGCGCGCTCCGGCTTGCCGCTGGTGCAACTGGCGGTCGCGCTGGACGCCATGGGCGACAAGCCGCGCGCCCAGCAAGCCCTGCATGCCGGCCTGAACGTCAAGCGTGGCAAGGACTGGATGGCCGACTATGGCAGCGAAGTGCGGGACCAGGCGCTGATCCTGGCGCTGCTGCAGGAAGACAAGCTGGCCAGCGATCAGGTCGAGCAGCGGCTGTTCGCGCTGTCCGACGCACTGGCTGCCAATGCCTGGCTGTCGACCCAGGAGCGCAACGCGCTGTTCCTGGCCGGTCGCCAATTGCTCGGCAAGCCCGAAAGCGACTGGCAGGCGCGCCTGGAAACCGGCGACGAGGTCCGCGAGCTGACGTCTGCGGCGTCCGGGCTGACCCTGGAAGGCTCGCAACTGGCCGCCCCGTTGAGCCTGCACAATGACAGCGATCAGACCCTCTACCAGCAGTTGACCCTGTCCGGTTACCCGCGCCAGGCGCCACCGGCCAGCAGCCATGGCCTGCAGATCCAGCGCGACTACCTGGGCCTGAACGGCCAGCCGCTGGACCTGCGCAACGTGCGCAGCGGTGATCTGGTATTGGTCCACCTGGCGGTCAAGGCCGCCACGCAGGTGCCGGATGCCCTGGTGGTCGACCTGCTGCCTGCGGGCCTGGAGCTGGAGAACCAGAACCTGGCGCAGAGTTCGGCCAGCCTGGACAATGCCAGCGGCACAGTGCGTGAGTGGCGCGACGGGATGCAGAACGCCAACCTGGTGCACCAGGAGTTCCGCGACGACCGCTACGTGGCAGCGCTTAAGCTCGAGGCCCAGCAGACCTCGCACCTGCTGTACCTGGCACGTGCGGTCACGCCGGGCAGCTATCAGGTGCCGCCGCCGCAGGTCGAGTCGATGTACCGGCCGAACCTGCAAGCGGTCGGCGCCTCTCAGGCACCGATGGTGATCAAGGGGCGGTAACGGAGGGCGAACGGGGCAGGGCGGGATCGCCCGGCCCCAGAGCGGGGGCGTGACTCAGTGCACGACCCAGCTCAGCACCCACAACCCCAGCAAGGCCCAGATGATGCCCGCGATCACCGACGCCCGCATGAAAGCACGCACCGCCGAGTACAGCAGCGCCAGGCCAACGATCAAGGCCAGGATGCTGATCAGCGACGTGTCCATCCCCAGCGTTCGCGAGAGCCCGTCGACGAAGTTGCCGCCGGCATTGGCCAGCCCATTGAACACGCCGCTGAGCGCGTCCACGACGACCCGGATCAACGCGCCCAGCGCCTGGCCCAACCATTCGAAAAAGCCTTCTACATGCATAGTCGTTTCCTGATGAAAGTGCCGGCGTCGCTGCCGTTGCCCACACTTTGGCTGCCGAGCGCCCGGTTCGGTTCCCTGACCCGGGGGCGTCGATGCGCTACGTGATGCGTGGGCCGCGTTGGCTGCGTGTGCTGGCCGGTGCGTCGCTGGCGCTTCTGAGCCTGGTGTGGCTGGCCGACCGACTGTGGCCCTTGCCCTTGCCGGAGGATGACCTGGCGCGGGTGGTGGTCGCCGAGGATGGCACGCCGTTGTGGCGGTTCGCCGATGCCAATGGCGTGTGGCGTTACCCCGTCAGTGCCGAGCAGGTGTCACCGCTGTACCTGGAGGCCCTGCTGACCTACGAGGACCGCTGGTTCTACCACCACCTGGGCATCAACCCCCTGGCGCTGGCGCGCGCGGCCTGGCTGAACCTGCACGGCGGGCGTGTGGTGTCGGGTGGCAGCACGCTGTCGATGCAGGTGGCGCGGCTGCTCGAGCCTCACCCGCGGACCTTGCGCGGCAAGTTGCGGCAGATGGCGCGCACCATGCAGCTGGAGTGGCACCTGTCCAAGCGAGAGATTCTCCAGCTGTACCTGGACCGGGCACCCTTCGGTGGCACCTTGCAGGGGGTGGCGGCGGCCAGTTGGGCCTACCTGGGCAAGTCACCCCAGCACCTGACGCCGGCCGAAGCCGCCTTGCTGGCGGTGCTGCCCCAGGCACCCAGCCGCCTGCGACCGGATCGTCACCCGCTGCGCGCGCGGCAGGCCCGCGACAAGGTGCTGGAGCGCCTGGCCGAGTACCACACCTGGCCGGCCCAGCGCATCGCCGAGGCCCGTGAGGAACCGCTGTTGCTGGCTCCGCGCCAAGAGCCTGCGCTGGCTCCCTTGCTGGCCCGGCGCCTGAACCGTCCTGGCAGCCCGCCGCTGATCCGCACCACCCTCGACGCTGCGCTGCAACGGCGCCTGGAAGACCTGCTGCTGGGGTGGCGCGCCCGGCTGCCGGAGCGCACGTCCGCCGCGCTGCTGGTGGTCGATGCCCACGACATGGCCGTGCGCGCCTACCTGGGCTCGGTGGATCTGGAGGACGCACGGCGCTTCGGTCACGTCGACATGGTCCATGCGCTGCGCTCGCCGGGCTCGACGCTCAAGCCGTTTTTGTACGCGATGGCGATGGACGATGGGTTGATCCATTCCGAGTCGCTGTTGCAGGACGTGCCGCGCCGGTACGGGGACTATCGCCCAGGCAACTTCTCCAGCGGCTTCAGCGGGCCGGTGTCGGCCAGCTCGGCGTTGGCGCTGTCGTTGAACCTCCCGGCGGTGCAGCTGCTGGAAGCCTACGGGCCCAAGCGCTTTGCCGCGCAACTGCGCATGGGGGGCGTGCCGCTGGCCTTGCCGCCGCTGGCCGAACCCAACCTCGCGTTGATCCTGGGCGGTGTCGGCAGCCGCCTGGAGGACCTGGTCGGTGGCTACGCGGCCCTGGCGCGTGACGGCAAGGCGGCGCGGATCCGCTTGCAGCCACAGGATTCGCTGATCGAGCGACGGCTGATGTCGCCCGGGGCGGCCTGGATCACGCGGCGGATTCTGTCGGGGCTGGCACGCCCGGACCGTGACCCGCACGCCGAGCTGACCGGGCCAGCGCCCCTGGCCTGGAAGACCGGGACCAGCTACGGGTTTCGCGACGCCTGGTCCATCGGGGTCGGGCCGCGCTACCTGATCGGGGTGTGGATCGGTCGACCGGACGGCACCCCGGTGCCAGGCCAGTTCGGCCTGGCCTCGGCCGCGCCGTTGATGCTGCAGGTGCACGACCTGTTGAGCAACCGTGATCGGCAACGTGGCCTCGGGCAGCCGGCCCCGCACAAGCCGGCGAGTGTCGGGGTGGCCGCGATCTGCTGGCCGCTGGGCCAGCCCCTCGACCGCACCGACCCGAATTGCCGGCGCCAGCGCTTCGCCTGGACCTTGGAGGGCACGGTGCCGCCGACCCTGCAGGCCAGCGACCAGCCCTTGGGCCTGGGGCTGCGCGACACGGTGTGGGTCAATGCCCAGGGGCTGCGGGTGAACGAGGATTGCCCCGGTGCGACGCCGCGTGTTTTCGCCTTGTGGCCCGCACCGGTGGAACCCTGGCTGCCGAAAGCCGAGCGCCGTGCTGCACGGTTGCCTGCGGTCGATCCTGCATGCCCTCCGCGGCAGTCCCCGCCGGCAGCGCCGCTGTCGATCGTCGGTATTCGCCCTGGCGACCAGCTGCGTCGCCTAGCGGCCAGCGGGGAGCCCTTGCGTCTGCGCGTGTCGGCACTTGGCGGCGACGGTCAGCGCTGGTGGTTCCTGAATGGCGGGCAGGTCGGAGAGACGGCAGGGCAGGAGGAACTAATGGTGGCGCTGACGCGCGTCGGGTCGTTTGAGTTGAGTGTGCTGGATGACAGCGGACAGACGGGTCGGGTGGCGTTCGAGGTGCGGGAGTGAGGCGTCGGTGAGGGGCAAGACAGCCTTTGACCAATCAGGTGAAATCACGACCGCCATCGCGGGCAAGCCCGCTCCCACAGGATGCTGAGCCAGCCTGTTTCTGCCTGCTAGAAACAGGTACCGATGCGAATCATTGTGCTGCCATCTGAAGCAGCGAGCTGTGCTGCCTGCCTGAAGCAACCTGTGGGAGCAGCCACTTGTGGGAGCGGGCTTGCCCGCGATAGCGTCCGGCTCGTCGCCACCTGCCTCGCAGGCCACGTCACTGGCCGCCTGCTCGCTCAATGGTTGGTCAACCGCTGTCGCACCGGCGACGAGCTGGGCGTCAGGGCAAGGGCCAGCTGGGTCCGGTTGTGCATGCGTGTCAGGCGTAGCACCTGGGACACGTAGAGTTTGACCGTGTTTTCGGTGATACCGAGCGCGCAGCCGATCTGATGGTTGGTCTGGCCGCGCCCGACCAGGCGCGCGACTTCCAGTTGCCGGGGCGAAAGGGCGCCGAACACGGCTGGCAACAATTCGAGGTCGGTGTCCACCTCGATGTCTGGATCACTCGAGCGACGAGACAGGTTGCCGCCGCGGGCGCGTTCGAGATCCTGGTGCAGATGGTCGATGAAATCGCCCAGGTCTTGCAGGCGCTGGCTGAGGTGCTCGACGTCCTGCTGGACCCGGCGCCCCTGGAGCACTTCGTGTTCCAGTCGGTGCATCTCGAGCAGCCACTCGTCGAGATCGAGCGGGCGTGCGTGATAATCGGCGAACCCTGCACGCAGCGCCTGGAGCACGGCAGGGGCGTCGTCGCGTTGAGTGATCAGCGTGGCCCTGAAGGCACGTTGCGGGGTGCCGACACGCTCCAGGGATCGGACCAGCGCCCAGTGCTCGACATCGGGTGTCTGTACGGCGCAGACGATCAAGCCGATGTCGGCTTCGGCGGCATAGCGCTTCAAGGCCTGCGCCGGGCCCTCGACGGTGACGTGGGCGTAACCGTCACGTGTGAGCACGGTGCGCAGGGCATCGACGGCGCACACGCCATCATGGACGATGAGGACTTTCACTTCATGGTTACGCTGACTCACGTTCAACTCCCTGTCGACGGTGGCGCTCCTGCGCCATTACCGGGCGATTCATGGCTGCAGAAAGGCCTGCAGCGCGATCAGATTCACGACAACCACAGCACCGTCCAGACGAACCCGACCATCACGTAGGGTGCCAGCGGCTGTTTGTCGCCAAGGCCTTCGATCACCTGGCGCATGCGCTGCTTGAGCCGTGCGTTGAGCACCGTCCACAGGCGACGACGCCCCAGTATCCAGACCAGCAAGGCAATGCCTGCACCGATGAAAGTGCCCAACACATAGTCATGGCTGGTCGCCAATGCCAAGGCACCTAGCAGTTTCACATCCCCAGCCGCGAAATGCCCGAGCCAGTAACCGGGCAGCGTCATCATCATGACGATTGCCAGCCCCCATCCGGCATCGCTGGCCGAGGCGCCAATCCAGGTGTGCCCCGTGGCGAACAGCCAGATCAGGGCCCCGGTGGCAACGCCGAGGGTCAGGGTGTCGGCGATCTGACGTCCGCGGATGTCCTGCTCGGAACACATGGCCAGCCACATCAAGAGAACAATGCTCTGCATCGACCCAGCACCACGCTTCAGGTTGGTCATCGGTTCAGGCTGACGGCAGCCTTGCTTTCAGGGTAGACCGTCTCGGCGATGCGAGCCTGTAAACGGATGTAAAAAACCTGAAACGATGGCTAGATGGCATCATGCAGGGTCAGCGCGGCGGATAATGCGCCATGATCTGGCCTATCTCTTTCTGGATGGCCTGGCTGCGCGCCTGCGGGCCAGACGCCGATTCGTCGACCACGTGCTCTGCGCTGCCTCGCCAGACCAGCTTGCCGTCGCGACCGTCGAACAGGTCGATCTGAAGCGTGGCGACCTTGTAGTCGATGCTGCGCGTCTCGTTGTACATCGGACCGCCCCAGTACCCCCCTCCCCAGTAGCCGCCCCAGCCTGCGCCGTAGTTGTTGGTGACCTGTTGCTGACGATCCTCGACCACCAGGTAGGCGCGTACCGTCACGTCTGCCGGCGCACTCGCCTGAGCCGGGCGCAGGCCCCGTTGGTCGAGCTGGCTGGCGATGGCTTCGCGGATGCGTTGCTCGGTCAAGTCGCTCTTGATGCGTGGGTCGTCCGGGCGGTACTCCAGTGCCGGTCGTTGCCAGGCCCAGCTGCGATAGGCCGCGAAATCGCGCCCGGCATCGAAATCCTGTGAGACGTGGCTGGTGGCGCAAGCGCCCAGCAACAGCATGAACGACAGCAGCACGATACGAGAGACCATGGCCTTTCTCCGTTACCTGTATTCAGCTGGGCGGGAAGCCGCTCAGCGCTTTCTTGACCGCCTCGCGCACGGCGCCTTCGCGTTCCCGCGGCGATGAGCCATCGCTGCCGGTTTCGGCGCTGCCGCTCCACACGGGTTGGCCGTCCCGCGCATCGAACAGGTCGATGTTCACCACCATCACTTCGACCGTGTAGGTGCGCACCACCGGAACGCTGGCGTAACCGCCATAGCCGTTGCGATAGCCACCGTAGCCTACGCCGCCGTAGGGCGAGCCGCCGTAGGGGTAGTCGTCATAATCGCGCACCTGGCGCACCCGCCGCTCGAGCCGGACGTTCGCGCTGACCAGCACATCGCCCGCGCGGTCCCGTGCCGGGCGCAGGCCTTGCTGGTCGAGCGCGCTGCCGATGGCATCGGCCAGTTGCGCAGGGTCGGTGTTGGCCCCCCCGCTCGGCAGGCGACCTTCACGCCAGCTCCAGCTTCGGTAGCGGCCGTAGTCGCGGGGAGGTGCCGGGTAGGCGCTGGCGTCGAAGGTCCGGCTGGCCTGCGCCGGCGCGGGCGGCAGGGGCAGCGAACTGGCGACGTACGGGTTGGGGCTCTGGCAGGCACTCAGCACGAAAGGCAGCACGGCCAGGCACAGGCGTCGATGCAACATGGTGACCTCCTGCCGGGTTGTCATCAGCGTGGCCTGCAGATCCAGTGCAGGTAGCGACCTAATCCGGCGAAGCTGGGGTGACGGCGGTGGGCCAGTTCCATCTCCAGCAGGTCGGCCAACGCCGCCTTGGTCTGGAAGTCCCTGGGCATGTAGTCGTGGAAGACACGTACGCCGCTTTCGCTTTCGACCTGCCAGAGGGGTTCGAGTTGCGTGCGCAGTTCGCGAGGGTCGAGGGGCGTCTGTGGGGTGAGGCTCTGCTTCTCTCCGGCCAGTTCGTCGCTGCGCAACTTGCGCCAGTGGCCCTTGAGCAGGTTGCGGTAGACCAGGGCATCGCGGTTGTAGAACGCCAGGGACAGCCAGCCATCGTCACGGGTCAGGTGGCGCAGGACCGGCAGGATGGCCGGTGGCTCGGCCAGCCACTCCAGGACGGCATGGCAGACGACCAGGTCGAAGGGAGTGTCGAGCTGCGCCGGCAGGGACTGCCAGTCGGCCTGGAGGAAGGTGGCGTGTCGACCGGCCTCGGCAAATCGCTCACGCGCGCCTTCGAGCATGGGCGCGGCAGGCTCGGCGAGCGTCACCTGGTGCCCACGTTCGGCCAGCCACAGCGCCATGTGCCCCAGCCCGGCACCGACGTCGAGCACGCGCAACGGGCGGTCGGGCAGGGTCTGCGCCAGGTCGGCCTGCAGGACGGCAAGGCGGATGGCGCCTTTGGCACCGCCGTAGATCTTGTGCGCAAAGCGCGTGGCCAGCGCGTCGAAGTGACGATCGTTCATCGGGCGAAGCGCCGTTCGCTGTCGGCCAGCTTGTCGCGCACGACGGTGTCCAGGTCCAGCCCCAGTTCGCTGCACAGCAGCAACAGGTACAGCACCACGTCACCGATCTCCTGACCGGCGTGGGCCAGCTGATCGGCGGGCAGTTGACGTGACTGGTCTTCGCCGAGCCACTGGAAGATCTCGACCAGCTCGGCCATTTCGACGCTGGCCGCCATGGCCAGGTTCTTGGGGCTGTGGAAGCGTTGCCAGTCGTTGGCGTCGCGGATGGCATGCAGGCGTGCGGTCAGTTCGGACAGGTTCATCGGACTCGTTTCATCAATGCGGACCCAGGCGCATAGCTTCGGGCCCGCGTCGAGGCAACGCAAGGGGCAAGACCGCATCGGACGGGCCGTGCAGGTCGGTGCCCCCCCGGTCCTCAGGTCAGCCCGTACCAGCGACCCTCCAGGTGCAAGGGCCCGCTGTGCCCCTCCAGGCGCATCTGCCCGGTCGTGCCCTGTAGATCGCTGGTGGAGAGGATCACCTCGCTGGGCAGGCGGATCGGCTTGTGGAAGGCGACCTCGACGCCATGACCGCTGGAAGGCAGGTGATCCTGCAAGGCCGCCAGGGTTCTGGCCAGGCTGTACATGCCGTGGGCGATGGCCGTGGGGAAGCCGAACAGTCGAGCGCTGACGGCGCTCAGGTGAATCGGGTTGTAATCGCCGCTGACCTTGGCGTAGCGACGGCCGATGTCACTGTCGGCGTACCAGCGGGTCAAAGGGGCCTGCGTGGACGGGGCGTCGTGCGCTGTGGCGTCAGCGTCTGCCGGGACGTCGAGGCGCAGGCCGCGGACCAGCATGCGGCTGGTCTCGCGCCAGATCACACCCAGGCCATCCTCGGCCTCGGTGACCAGGTCGAAGGTGCCACCCTTGGCATGCGGGCGCAGGTTCTCGGCGTGCACCGCGAACTGCAGGCTGTCGAGGGCGCCCAGTGGGCGCAGGACCTCGAGACGGTTGCCCAGGTGGACCATGCCCAGCAGCGGGAAGGGGAAGTCCGGCGCGGTCATCAGTTGCAGGTGCAAGCCGAAGGCCAGGACGTGGGGGTAGGTCGCCGGCAGATGGCTGTCGTCAGGAAAGCGGCACAGGCCTCGGTAGGCGGCCAGGTGGTCGCGGTCCACGCGCAGGGTGCAGCGCAGGCCATGGGCGGGCAGTGTCTTGCCACGTATCGTGCGTGTGCGCAACGCGCGCAGGTACAGGCTTGCGGTCGGGTCGGGGGCGTGCAGGTCATGCCACTCGATAGCCATGTTCATGCTCCCATCAAGGCCTGGCCGCAGACCCGCAGCACCTGGCCGGTGACGGCCCCGGAGCCCGGTTGCCCGAGCCAGGCCACGGCCTCGGCCACATCCTGCGAACGCCCGCCCTGGCCCAGGGAGGCCAGGCGCCGGCCGGCCTCGCGCAGCCCGAAGGGCATGGCGGCGGTCATGTGGGTCTCGATGAAGCCTGGGGCCACGGCGTTGATGGTTACCCCGCGTTCGGCAAGGCGAGGGGCCAGCGCCTGTGCCAGGCCGATCAGTCCGGCCTTGCTCGTGGCGTAGTTGGTCTGGCCACGGTTGCCGGCGATGCCGCTGACCGACGCCAACAGCACCACGCGGCCGCCGCTGCGCAGGGTGCCGGTGTCGAACAGAGCCTGGGTCAGGACCTGGGGGGCGTCGAGGTTCACCGCCATGACCGAGTCCCAGTACTCGGGCGTCATGTTGGCCAAGGTCTTGTCACGGGTGATGCCGGCGTTGTGCACGACCAGGTCCACGCCGTCGCCCAGGCTCGCCTGCAGGCGTTCGGCGGCATCGGCGGCGCAGATGTCGAGGGCCAGCGCCTGGCCTCCCAGGCGAGCCGCCAGGGCCTCCAGGTCCTGACGTGCCTGGGGCACATCCAGCAACACCACCTCGGCGCCATCGCGCACCAGGGTTTCGGCGATCGAGGCGCCGATGCCGCGGGCTGCGCCGGTCACCAAGGCCCGGCAGCCACCCAGGGGGCGGGTCCAGTCCTGGACCTGGCGCTCGCACCCTTGCAGGCGCAGGACCTGGCCGGATACGAAGGCGCTCTTGGGCGACAGGAAGAAGCGCAGGGCGCCTTCGAGCTGGTCGTGGGCGTCTTCGCTCACGTACAGCAGTTGAGCCGTGGCACCGTTGCGCAGCTCCTTGGCCAGCGAGCGGCTGAACCCTTCGAGGGCGCGCTGGGCGACACTGGCGGCCGGGTCCTGCACGGTTTCCGGGGGCTTGCCGAGGAGGACCACGTGGGCACTGCGGTCGAGGCTGCGCAGCAGCGGCTGGAAGAATTCGCGCAACTGCTTGAGCTGGCCGCTGTCGGACAGGTGACTGGCGTCGAAGACCACCGCCTTGAGCTTCGGCCCCAGCCCGGCCACCCAGGCGGGCGTGTGCAAGCCTTCGCCGGCGTAGCTGTAGCAGGTGTCGGTCAGGCGCGCGGCGAACGCTTCCACTGTATTCGCCAGGGGCCCGCCACCGATGACCAGGGCGCCGTCGACCGGGCGCAGGCGGCCGGATTGCCAGCGCTCCAGCGGGGCAGGACGGGGCAGCCCGAGCGCGTCGACCAGGCGCCGGCCCAGGGGGGAGTTGGCGAAGCCAAGGTATCGATCACTCATGTACGGGTCTCCTTGAGGCAAGCATGCAGTGTGGACCATTCGTACGCCGGGGTCGTTCGAACCGGGCAAAAACACCTAGGCTCTATGGATCAAGAGGTGTCAGGAGGAGTATGCGCATGCGTGAAGCACGTCGGGTCGCGATCATCGGCGGCAACCGAATCCCGTTCGCCCGTTCCAACGGTGCCTACGCCCAGGCCAGCAACCAGGCGATGCTGACCGCCACCCTGGAGGGCCTGGTCGAGCGCTATCGCCTGCATGGCCAGCGCCTGGGGGAGGTGGTGGCCGGGGCGGTGCTCAAGCATTCGCGCGACCTGAACCTGACCCGCGAGTGCGTGCTGGGGTCGCGGTTGTCTGCGCAGACGCCTGCCTATGACGTGCAGCAAGCCTGCGGCACGGGGCTGGAAGCGGCCCTGCTGGTGGCGAACAAGATCGCCCTGGGGCAGATCGACTGTGGCATCGCCGGCGGTGTGGACAGCACGTCGGATGCGCCGATCGCTGTCAGCGAAGGCCTGCGCCAGGTGCTGTTGCAGGCCAATCGTGGCAAGGACCTTGGCCAGCGGCTCAAGCCCTTTCTCAAGGTGCGCCCGTCGCACCTGAAGCCTGAGTTGCCGCGCAATGGCGAACCACGGACCGGTTTGTCCATGGGCCAGCACTGCGAGCGCATGGCCCAGCACTGGCAGATTCTGCGGGAAGAACAGGATGCCCTGGCGCTGCTCAGCCATCGGCGCCTGGCCGCGTCGTACGCTGAAGGCTGGCATGACGACCTGCTCACGCCTTACCTGGGGCTGACGCGCGACAACACGTTGCGGCCCGGCCTGACCGATGCGCAGCTGGCGGCCCTCAAGCCGGTGTTCGAGCGTGGCGGGCAGGGTACGTTGACGGCGGGCAACTCGACCCCGCTCACCGACGGTGCGTCCCTGGTGCTGCTCGGGAGCGAGGCCTGGGCCGAGGCACAAGGGCTGCCGGTCCAGGCCTGGTGGGTCGATGGCGAGACGGCGGCGGTGGACTTCGTCAGGGGCCAGGAGGGGTTGCTGATGGCGCCAGTGCATGCCGTGCCCCGGTTGCTGGCCCGCAATGGCCTGAGCCTGCAGGATTTCGACTATTACGAAATCCACGAGGCCTTCGCAGCGCAAGTGCTGTGCACGCTCAAGGCCTGGGAAAGCGAGGCGTACTGCCGCGAGACGCTGGGGCTGCCCGGCGCCCTGGGCGCGATCGACCGCAGCCGGTTGAACGTCAAGGGCAGTTCGCTGGCGGCCGGTCACCCGTTCGCGGCAACGGGCGGGCGTATCCTGGCGCACCTGGCCAAGTTGCTGGCGCATGCCGGGAAGGGGCGGGGGTTGATTTCCATCTGCGCGGCGGGTGGTCAGGGCGTGACGGCGATCATCGAGCGCTAGGCAGTGAAGGGTCGTTATATATAGGCGGGGGACTGATTTTGTGGGCCCACAGGGCCCACATCACACTTGGCAGAAACCATAGAATCTCCCACAGGTGACCGCGATAGCCTGCAACCCCGCGATTGGGCCCGTCAGGACCCACAAGCTGGTATCCACGAACGCCAGAGGACGCGGCATGGTCTTTGCTGGCATGCTCCGGCTTTTGACCCAGACGACGCCATGCCGCTCCCCAACCGCCTCGCCAGCCCAAGACCCATCCCGACGCTCGAGGCCCTGCCCAGGCCACTGTACGCCCGCGCCGAAAGCCTCGGGGCCGGCTCGTGGACCACGCGGCATTGCCACGACTGGGTGCAGTTTTCCTATGCGATCACAGGCGTGCTGGGCGTCTACACCGAAAGCGGCAGCTATTTTGCGCCGCCGCAATGGGGCATCTGGATCCCGGCAGGCGTGGCGCACGAGGTGGTCACCTCGACCCGGGCGGACATGCGCAGCCTGTACGTACGACGCGACGCCTGCACGTGGGCGGCTCCCTACTGCCGAGTCCTGGAGGTGACGCCCCTGACCCGCGAGCTGATCAAGCAGTTCTGCCTGTTCGACGCGCATTATCCACAAGCGGACAGCGCCGAGGCGCGCCTGGTCGCGGTGCTGCTGGATCAGCTCGAAGGCCTGCCGGAGGTGGGGTTCTCGTTGCCGTTGCCGCGCCATCCCGGCTTGCTGACGCTGTGCAATGCCATGCTCGCCGAACCGGATCGGCCCCACACGCTCGGGCCCTGGGCCGAGCGCCTGGCCTGCTCGGAAAAAACGCTGACCCGGCTCTTCCCCCGCGAGACGGGCCTGAGCTTCCGGCATTGGCGCCAGCGCATGCGCCTGCTGTCGTCGTTGGCCCTGCTGGAGAACGGCGACAGCGTGACGGACACCGCGCTGGGCTGCGGCTATGAATCGACGTCGGCCTTTATCGCCGCCTTTCGCCAGCGTTTCGGTTTCACGCCCGGCGAACTGCGGCGCTGAGGATCAGGTCCGGAAGCGCCGTACCAGTGCATCCAGCTCGTTGGACAGGCCGGCCAGGCTTTCCGAGTCGTGACGGGCCGCCTGGGCCAGTTCGGCCACCAGTTGCGCATCGCCATGAATCTGGCTGATGTGGCGGTTTATGTCCTCGGCCACCTGGTGCTGCTCCTCGGCCGCCGTGGCGATCTGGGTGTTCATGTCGCGGATGATGTCCACCGACTCGCGGATCTGCCCGAAGCTGTCACGGGCCTGGCTGATGCGGGTGACCGAGTCCTGGGACACGTCCAGGCTGGCGTGCATCTGCCCGGCGACTTCGGCGGTCCGCGACGCCAGGTTGCCGAGCAGGCCGTCGATCTCGGCGGTGGAGTCGGCGGTGCGCTTGGCCAGGGCGCGGACTTCGTCGGCCACGACCGCGAACCCTCGGCCCTGCTCGCCGGCGCGCGCCGCTTCGATGGCGGCGTTGAGCGCCAGCAGGTTGGTCTGTTCGGCGATCGAGCGGATGGTCCCGAGAATCGACTGGATCGAGTTGCTGTCGCGCTCCAGTTGCTGGATCGACTGCGCCGACTGTTCGATCTCCTGGCTCAGGCGGTGCACGCTCTGCACCGCCGCGTCGATCTGCTGCTGCCCCTCATGCGCCTGGCGCTGACCGCTGTCGGCGGATTCGGCGGCCTGACTGCAGGAACGCGCCACTTCGTTGGCCGTGGCGACCATTTCGTGGAAGGCGGTGGAGACCATGTCCACTGCTTCGCGCTGGCGCCCGGCGGCCTCGGCCATGTTGCCGGACACCTGGGTGGAGCTGGCTGACGTGCTGAGGATCTTGCCCGCCGCACCGCCGATGTGCTGGATCAGGCTGCGAATGGCGCCCAGGAACTGGTTGAACCAGCTGGCCAGTTGCGCGGTTTCGTCACGCCCCCGTACGTCCAGGCTGCGGGTCAGGTCGCCTTCGCCCTGGGCGATGTCTTCCAGGCCGCTGGTGACGCTGTTGATCGGGCGCACGATCAGCCGCGCGAAGGCAGCGCCGACGATGGCGAAGACGATCGCCAGCACCAGGGCGATCCCGCCGATCAGCCAGGACAGGCGGGTGGCCGACTGCATCACTTCACGCTCCTGGATCAGGCCGATGAAGGTCCAGCCGAGGGCCTCGTCGGGGTACACGTTGGCCATGTAGCGCTCACCGTCGATGGTGACCTCGACCAGGCCCTTGCCGGCACGGGCCAGCTCGGCATAGCCGTCGCCGAAGCTGGCCAGCGGCTTGAAATTGTGCTCGGCGTCGCGCGGGTCGACCAGCACGTTGCCGTTGTTTTCCACCAGCATCAGGTAGCCGCTGTCGCCGAGCTTGATCTTGCGCACGATCTCGGTAAGGCCGCCAATGGACACGTCGACCCCCACGACGCCCCCAGGGTTGCCCAACTGGTTGGTGACGGTGCGCACGTTGCCAATGAGCACGGCGTTGTCCGCCGGCCAGTAGTACGCGCTGGTGCGCACGGTCTTGCCCGGCTGCGCCATGGCCGCCTGATACCAGGGGCGCTGACGGGGGTCGTAGTTGGTGAAGTTCTGCCCGGCCGGGTAGGAGACGTACCCGCCGTCGCTCACGCCGTACGACAGGTAGGCGTAGCTTGCATGGCTGTTGCCCAGGGCGTTGAAGATGTCCAGGACGCGCTGGTCACGCTCGCCCAGCACGCGGGAGGGTGCTGCACTCATGTACTTGTTCAGCTCGCCATTGCCGGCCGTGATCGCCGGGTGATTGGCGAGCATTTCCACGTTCTCGTCGATGGCCTTGAAGAACAGCTGCATGGCATTGCTGACCTGCCGCACCTCGCGCGTGCTGCTGTCGAGAAAGCCCTCACGCGACTCGCTGCGCAGGTTCAGCACCACGAGGGTGGCGACCAGCACGATGGGCAGGCCGGCGATGACGGCGAACGCCCACGTCAGTTTTTGTTTGATGTTCATCCACGCTCCCGGTTTTTTTTATAAAGCTTGGCAGATACACAAGCCATCGGCAGCGCAGGGGGTTCTCTTGAGGCATCGCGTCTGGATTCAGCCAGGGATGTCGCGATCGGAACATCATCCTGTCGGGTTCGGCATGCGCGGTCTTTCGTCGGTGTGGTTCGGCGCGTTGCAACAGCCGCTCGCCAGGCCTTCCAGGATCGGGCAGTCGGGGCGCGTGTCGCCCTGGCAGGAGGTGACCAGGCGATCGAGCGTGTCACGCAGGCCGACCAGCTCGTCGATACGCCTGTTCAAATCGTCGATGTGCTGGGTGGCCAGCCGCTTGACGTCGGCACTGGCCCGGTCGCCGTCCTGCCACAGGCGCAGCAACTGGCCGACTTCATCCAGGGAGAACCCCAGGTCGCGCGCACGCTTGATGAACCCCAGGCTGTCGAGGTCCTGCTCGCGGTACACGCGGTAGCCGCTGTCGCTGCGTGTGGCCGGTCGCAACAGGCCGATGGTTTCGTAGTAGCGGATCATCTTGGCACTGAGCCCGCTGCGTCGGGCGGCTTGTCCGATGTTCATGAGGCCTCGCGGAGTAGGGAGGGGGACCAGGTCTTCAACCACAATGCATTGCTGACCACGCTGACGCTGGACAATGCCATCGCGGCACCGGCCAGCACCGGGTCGAGCAGGCCGAACGCGGCCAGCGGGATGCCGATCAGGTTGTAGATGAAGGCCCAGAACAGGTTCTGACGGATCTTGGCGTAGGTCTTGCGGCTGATCTCGAGCGCGGCGGGCACCTGCCGAGGGTCGCCCCGCATGAGGGTGATGCCGGCGGCCTGCATGGCCACATCGGTTCCGCCCCCCATGGCGATGCCGATGTCGGCAGCTGCCAGGGCGGGCGCATCGTTGATGCCATCGCCGACCATAGCCACCACACCTCGCTCGCGCAGCGCCTGTACCCGGGCAGCCTTGTCGGCCGGCAACACCTGCGTCTGCACCTGGGTGATGCCGGTCGCCTCGGCCACCGCCTGGGCGCTGCCGTGATTGTCGCCGGTCAGCAGGTGGCAGGCGATGCCCTGGGCCTGCAAGGCCTGCACGGCCACGCGTGCGCCAGGCTTGAGGGTGTCGCCGAACGCGAACAGGCCGAGTACGCGCGGTACCGGGGCCTGCTCGACCAGCCAGGAGAGGGTATGACCTTGCCCCTCCCAGGCCTGTGCCTGGACGGCCAGTGCGCTGGGGAGCGATTCGCCCGGTGTGAGCAGGTGAGCGTTGCCCAGGGCAAGGGTTCGCCCCTGGACCTGGCCGACGATGCCTTGCCCACTGACCACGCGGGTTCGGTCGGGCGGCTGCACCGTCACGCCGTGTGCGTGGCAGGCCTCGAGCATGGCGTGGGCCAGTGGATGCTCGCTGCCGCGCTGCAGGCTGCCGGCCAGTGCCAGCACGTCGGCCTCATCGCTGTCGCTGGCCTGCCAGTGCACCAGGCGTGGACGGCCGGACGTCAGCGTACCGGTCTTGTCGAAGACCACCTGGCCCACGGCATGGGCGCGCTCCAGGGTCTCGGCGTCCTTGATCAGGATACCGTGGCGGGCCGCCACGCCAGTGCCTGCCATGATTGCCGCAGGCGTGGCCAGGCCCAGTGCGCAGGGGCAGGCGATCACCAGCACGGCGACGGCATTGATCACCGCCACCTGGGCCTCGGCCCCTGCCCACAGCCAGCCGAGCAAGGTGCACAGGGCCACCAGCAGGATGACCGGGACGAACACCTGGCTGACCCGGTCCACCAGCTGCTGGATCGGCGCCTTGGCCGCCTGGGCCTGTTCGACCAGGCGAATGATGCGGGCCAGCACGGTTTCGGTGCCGACCGCCAGGGTGCGCACCAGCAGTTGCCCGTCGACGTTGATGGCGCCGCCCGTCACACGATCGCCTGGCTGCTTGGGCACCGGCCGGCTCTCGCCGCTGATCAGCGATTCGTCGGCCAGGCTGCTGCCGTCCAGGACCTCGCCGTCGACCGGGAAGCGCTCGCCGGGCTTGATCCGCACCTGGTCCCCCACACGCAATTGGCTGATCGCGACGTCCTCTTCCTGACCCTCGACCACCCGTGTCGCCCGTTCCGGTCGCAAGGCTTCGAGGGCGCGCAAGGCGCTGGCAGTCTGGCGTTTGGCGCGCCGCTCCAGGTACTTGCCGAGCAAGACCAGGGCAATGACCACCGCCGAGGCCTCGAAATACACGTGCGGGGAAGCGCCTGCGTCGGCCATTGCCCACTGGTACAGGCTCAACCCGTACCCGGCGCTGGTGCCGAGCGCGACCAGTTGATCCATGTTGCCGGTCCTGGCGCGCAGGCCTTTCCAGGCGGCGACATAGAAGCGTGCGCCGAGCACGAACTGCACAGGTGTCGCGAGCAGCCATTGCGCCCAGATCGGCAGCATCCCGTGTACACCGAACGGTTGCAGTGCCATGGGCAACACCAGTGGGGCGGCCAGCAGCAGGGCGAGGATCAAGGCCGTGCGCTCGCTGAACAGGCCCTGGCGGTGCCCGGCAGCAGCCGGCTGCGCATCCGTCAGGGGCCTGGCGTCGTAGCCTGCGTCGCGCACGGCGTCGGTCAGCGCGTCGAGGGCGACCGAACCGAGCGCCTGGACCTGGGCCCGTTCGCTGGCCAGGTTGACGCTCGCCTGCAACACGCCGGGCACCTTGAGCAAGGCGCGTTCGACCCGTGCGCTGCAACTGGCGCAGGTCATGCCGTCGATGCGCAGGTCCAGCGTCTGCGAGGGCACGTGGTAACCCGCCTGGGACACTGCCTCGATCAAGCTCGGCAGGCTCTGCGGCGGGGCGTCGACGCGCGCCTGCTCGGTCGCCAGGTTGACGCTGACCTGGTCGGCCCCGGCCACCTGGCGCAAGGCCCGTTCGACCCGGCCTGCACAACTGGCGCAGGTCATGCCGTCGATCGGCAGGTGATAGGTGATGGCTGCTGGCATGGTCTGGCTCCTCGGTTCACACCGTCAGCATCGACCTTGCCCCGTGGTCAAGGTCAATAGCCCAGGCTGGTCGGCCTCAGCGTGAAGCCAGGGCCTTCCATGGCGATACGGTATTTGACGATCTGCCCGGCCGGCAGCGTGAGGCGCACGCTGCGCTGGTTTTCCAGACCGTTGCTGCAGCCCGGTGCCTGGCCGGGCAAGCGCCGCAGGCGCACGTCCACCTGTCCGGCCGGCAGGTTGAACGAGGTGGACTGCTCCTGGAACAGCCGCGCCACCAGTTGATCGTTGAGGTAGATGCCGATCTCGCAGCTGGTCGCCACTTCCAGGCGCTCCCGGGAAATGATCAGCACGCTGTAGTCATGGTTGCCTTCGGCATGGGCAGGGGGCAGCGCCAGGGCGCTCAGCAGCCCCATCACGCCGATCGTTGTCTTGATCATCACGGCTCTCCTGTCGACCGCCTGGCAAAGGCGCAGCTTGGCCGACCTGGGGCCAGATTTCCAGCGCCAGGCGCTGCACGGGCTTGACCTTGCCATGGGGGCAAGCAAGAGACTGACGTTCATTTCGACAGGAGGAAGACCATGCAGACGTTCCAGGTACAAGGCATGAGCTGTGGCCACTGCGTCAAGGCCGTAACCCGCGCCCTGCAGGCACACGATGCCGAGGCGGTGGTGGACGTGGACCTGGCGAGCGGACGGGTGAGCGTGACCAGCGCGTTGTCGGCCGATCAGATCCTCGCAGCCATCACCGACGAGGGCTATCAGGCTAACGCGCTCTAGACGAGTGCGGAGGTGTCCGACCGCTCGGCAAGGTTTTCATGCCGAGCGCAGGCAGGCCAGGTAGACTGCGCAATTGCTTAGCCTGCTAAGGATGTTGGATGAACCTTCGAATGATCTTGATCCTGGGGGCCCTGAGCGCGTTCGGGCCCCTGGCGATCGACTTTTACCTGCCTGCCTTTCCGGCCATGGCGCAGGCCTTCGCCACCGATGAAAAGCACGTGCAGACCACGCTCGCGGCCTACTTCCTCGGCCTGTCGATCGGGCAGTTGGCCTATGGGCCGATCGCCGACCGTTTCGGTCGACGGTTGCCATTGCTGTTCGGCGTGGGGCTGTTCGCCGTCGCTTCATTCGTGTGCGCCTATGCGCCGACACTGGACGCGCTGATCGCCGCACGCTTCGTTCAGGCGCTGGGGGGCTGCGCCGGCATGGTGCTGTCGCGGGCCATCGTCAGCGACCGCTGTGAGCCGATCGACGCGGCCAAGGTGTTCTCGCAACTGATGCTGGTCATGGGGCTGGCACCGATCCTGGCACCGATGCTCGGGGGATTGCTGGTCAGCGTCTCGGGCTGGCAGTCCATCTTCCTGGTGCTGAGCCTGTTCAGTGCGATGTGCCTGCTGGCAGTCTACCTGGGCCTGGGCGAAAGCATGCCGGCGCACCTGCCGCGCCAACCCCTGTCAGGCGCGCTGCGTCAGTATGGTCGGTTGCTGCGTGACCGGGCGTTCGTGGGCCATGCCTTGACCGGCGGCATCGCCATCGCCGGCATGTTCGCCTACATCGCCGGCTCGCCGTTCGTGTTCATCAAGCTCTATGGCGTACCGGCCGAACATTATGCCTGGCTGTTCGGGATCAACGCCGCAGGCTTCATCCTCGTCGCCCAGGTCAACGCACGTCTTCTGGCACGCCGTGGCCCGGCCGTCCTGCTGGGGCGGGCTGTCTGGGTCTACCTGGGGGCAGCGCTCGCCCTGCTGCTGGTGGCCACGCTGCGGCCTGCGTCGCTCTGGCCACTGCTGGTGCCGCTGTTCATCTGTATCGCCAGCCTGGGGTGCATCGCGCCCAATGCCTCGGCTTGTGCCATGGCCGGGCAGGGCGCACGTGCCGGCAGCGCCTCGGCACTGATGGGCTGCCTGCAGTTCAGCGTGGCGTCCGGGACGGCGGCGCTGGTCGGCGTGCTGCACGATGGCAGCGCGGTGCCCATGGCGCTGGTCATCAGCCTGTGCGGTGCAGCTGTGGTCGTCATGGCCGCACTGGCGCGCCGGGTGAGGCGCTTGGCTTGAAAGCCGGGGTCGTGCGGCGCGGGTGTGAAGCTTTGACACAACTTGGCGAATAGGGAAATTTCCTATTCTTCTGCCATACCTTGTGAACCTCCACGTGGGCATTCGCTTATCCGCCTGGATGCAGTGACATGCCCTCGACGTGTGCGAGCTGGCAAAGACTGGGCATGACATCGTGCGCATGCTCTGACTGATGGGTCACGTGCACGACATTGGATCCATCAACCTGAACGACCCTGTGCCTCTGCGGCGGTTCGAGCCTGTTTCAGGTCAGAAGCGCGTGCAGGCGCGCCGCTTATACTGCCCCCGGCAGCCAGTGCCAGCGAGAGACGCTTCCCTGCCAGGGCGCAGTGCGCGGCCACGTGGGGGCAGCCTGGCAGAGGTCATGCCGTTCTGACGTGTTCGTACCTTGCGCGGCCTGGTGATTGTCCGAGGCGCTCGTCCAGCCTGGCTGATGTTCCGCAATCAGACAGATGACGCAGGGAGTACCCGAAAGATGAAAGCTGTCAGCAGTATCAGCCAGATCGCCAGCTTGATGGCCGACCCCAAACGCAGCGCCATGTTGTGGGCGCTGATCGATGGGGTCGCGCGGCCGGCCGAGGAATTGGCCGCGATGACCGGTTTGACCGCGTCGTCGGCATGCGCCCACCTTTCGCTGCTGTCCACGGGCGGGTTGGTGCGGCCGGAAACGCGTGGCCGCAAACGTTATTTCCGCCTGGCCACGCCCGAGGTCGGCATGGCGGTGGAAGCCATGGCCAGTGTTCGCATTGGTGCTGCGCCAGGCAAACCCGTCCAGCGTCTGCCGTTGGACATTCCTGTGTCGATGCGCCAGGCACGGCGGTGCGGTGATCATCTGGGAGGGAAGCTGGCTGCCGACCTGTACGAGCGCCTGGTGCTGGCGAACTGGTTGGAGGGTCAGGAGCCGCAGCAGCGTGTCAGTCTGGAAGGGCGCCAGCAGATGGCCGCGATTGGCGTGTTCATCGATGCCCTGGCACCGGGCGCGCAGCGTGACTGCGTGATCTGCCATTGCTGCCAATGGAGCGATCAGCGCCCGCATCTGGGCGGTAGCATGGGGCAGGCGTTCCTCAAGCTGTTCATGCAGTCAGGCTGGATTCGCGAGCATGAGCAGTCGCGTGCCCTGCGCCTCTCGGCCTTCGGCTTGCAGCAGATCAATCAGATCGCGTGCCTGCCGACCTGGCAGGTCGGTTAGCTGACGCCGCGGCCGCGCCGGCGTGTGCCGAACGCGAATCGTACGCACAGGTGCGATTCGCGTTCGGCAGGGCGGGGCGACGCCTTACTTGACCAGACGTGCATCCAGGCTGTTCTGCGCCAGCCGGGTGGCCTGGGCCTGGGTCATGCCCAGGTGCTCGTGCAAGGCCATGAAGTTTTCGGTCACGTACCCGCCGAAATAGGCCGGGTCGTCGGAGTTGACCGTGACTTTCACGCCACGCTCGAGCATGTCGAGAATGTTGTGCTGGCCCATGTGCTCGAACACGCACAGCTTGGTGTTGGACAGGGGGCAGACGGTCAGCGGGATCTGCTCGTCGATGATCCGCTGCATCAGGCGCTCGTCCTCGATGGCGCGCACGCCATGGTCGATACGCTCGATCTTCAGCAGGTCCAGGGCCTCCCAGATGTACTCGGGCGGGCCTTCCTCACCGGCATGGGCCACGGTCAGGAAGCCTTCGGCACGGGCACGGTCGAACACGCGCTTGAACTTGCTGGGCGGGTGGCCCATCTCGGAGCTGTCCAGGCCGACGGCGACGAAGGCATCGCGGAACGGCAGGGCCTGGTCCAGGGTGCGTTCGGCCTGCTCCTCGCTCAGGTGGCGCAGGAAGCTCAGGATCAGCCCGCTGGTGATGCCCAGCTGCTCGCGGCCATCCTTGAGCGCACGGGTGATGCCGTCGAGCACGACCTCGAAGGGAATGCCACGGTCGGTGTGGGTCTGCGGGTCGTAAAACGGCTCGGTGTGGATGACGTTCTGCGCCTTGCAGCGCTGCAGGTAGGCCCAGGTCAGGTCGTAGAAGTCCTGCTCGGTACGCAGGACGTTCGCGCCCTGGTAGTAGAGGTCGAGGAATTCTTGCAGGTTGCCGAAGGCATAGGCGCTGCGCAGCGCGTCCACGTCCTGCCAGGGCAGGGCGATCTTGTTGCGTTCGGCAAGGGCGAACAACAGCTCGGGCTCGAGCGAACCTTCAAGGTGCAGGTGCAGTTCGGCCTTGGGCAAGGCATTGAGCCAGTCATACATGGTGCGAATCTCGATCAACTAACAATCGAGCATTGTACAGGTCCAGCCCCCACACGGGGGACGAGTCGACCGAGTGACGCCAGGGCCGTGCTCGAATCCCGCCGCGCGCGAGGCCTGCCAGTTACCAGGGCAGCGGCTTGCCGGTGTAGTCCAGGAAGCGAAGCCCGCCGTGACCGGCCTGGGCCTCGACCTGCTCGAGCAGCCCTCGGGTGCTGGTCAGCACGTCGATCTCGGCGTTCTCGCCGCCCATTTCAGTGCGGACCCAGCCAGGGTGCATGGCCAGCACGCAGAGGTCCGGACGCTGCAGCGCCACCACGAAGCTGTTGATCATCGAATTGAGCGCGGCCTTGCTGGCCTTGTACAAGCAGATCTCACCGGCATCCGGGCTGGTCACGCTGCCCAGGCCCGAACTCATGAAGGCCACGACGCCCGTGCCGGGCCGCACCTGATCGACCAGGCGACGGGCGACGCGAATCGGCGAGACCGCGTTGGTCAGGAACAGCTCGCCCACCTGTTCGAGGTGGATGGTGTCAGCGGACTGCGGCAAGGGGCCCATGACGCCGGCGTTGACGAACAGCAGGTCGAGCACTTCATCCGCCAGGCGGTGCTGGAGCGTATCGAGCTGCGAGGCGTCGTTCATGTCCAGGGCTTCGACCCGTACGCCCGGCAATTCATGCAGGGCCGTGGCCTTGGCCGGATCGCGCACGGTCGCGATGACGTGCCAGCCCTGTTCGTGCAGCCGCTGGACCAGCCCCAGGCCGAGGCCACGCGAGGCGCCGATGACCACTGCGGTTTTGGATGCGCTCATGGAAACTCCTAGTGGTGAATGAAAGCCCCAGCATACGCCAGGTCACGGCGCTCGACAGGCCGGTAAGCTGTACAAAAAATGATCTATCGGCTGCGAGCCTTGTCGCATCACGGGCTTCGCGAGGCACGCACGGGTTATCCACAGGCTGATCCACAGCAGGTGTGTGAAACTCAGCGTCGATCTGGCCAGGTCTGCCTGTCCGCCTGTGGATGAACGGTGGGATCCGGTACTCGGCAACCGGTATGAAACGCCTGGTCAAAAAACAGCCAATCTCTTGCAGGGCACGCCGTGCGTGGGGTGCAGGGGTATGCCCCAAGCTTATCCACAAGGCGGCCCACAGCGGATGTGGGCAACTTAGGCCAGGGGTACAAGCTGGATGCGGCCGCGGCTCAAGTCTGCCAGCAGCCGTTGCAAGTGCTCGGCCCGGTCCGGACCCAGGGCCAGGTGCAGGTCGACGCCGTTGGCGGTGAATTGCTCCTCGACCACGATCCCATCGACTTCCGCCAGGCGTAGCTTGAGCAGGGCCAGTTCACTGAACGTGCAGGTGCAGGTGAACGTGTCGCGCTGCACCAGGACTCGCTTGGGTGCCTGTTGCAGGCACTTGTTGGCGCCGCCGCCATACGCCCGTGCCAGCCCGCCGGTGCCCAGCTGAATACCGCCGTACCAGCGGATCACCAGCACCACGACCTGATCGCAGTCCTGGGCCTCGATCGCCGCCAGGATGGGCCGTCCGGCCGTGCCGCCCGGCTCCCCATCGTCGGTGCTGCGGTACTGGTCGCCCAGTTTCCAAGCCCAGCAGTTGTGCGTGGCGGCGGGGTCGGCATGGCGTTCCAGGAAGCGCACGGCGTCCTCGACCGAGGTGATCGGGGCGGCCAGGGTGATGAAACGACTCTTGCGGATCTCCTCGCGAAACTCGCAGAGGTCGAGCAGGGTAGAAGGCATAGGCTCACGTCAGACGGGCGGGGTGATTCCACACCCTTTGAGGATGATATGGACCAGGTTGTCGCTGGCCATCTGCATGTCCTGCTTGGTCAGGCGCTTGCGCTCGGTGACCTGGCAGATCTGGGTGGCGAAGTCAGCGTAGTGCTGGGTGCTGCTCCAGATCAGGAAGATCAGCTGGACTGGGTCGACCGGGTCCATCTTGCCGGCCTCGATCCAGGCCTGGAACACCTCGGCGCGCCCCTGGAACCAGTGGCGGTAGTCGGCGCTGAAGTAGTCGCCCAGCCGCTGCCCGCCGCTGATCACTTCCATGGCGAAGATCCGCGAGGCCTTGGGGTTGCGTCGGGAGAACTCCATCTTGGCGCGGATGTAGCGCGTCAGGGCCTCGCCCGGATCGTCATCGACGGTCAAGGTGTTGAAGGTGCTGTCCCACAGGTCGAGGATGTTGCTCAGCACGGCGACGTACAGGCCCAGCTTGTTGGTGAAGTAATAGTGCAGGTTGGCCTTGGGCAAGCCGGCCTTGGTCGCGATGGTGTTCATGCTGGTGCCCTTGAACCCATGGCGCGCGAACTCGTCCTCGGCCGCCTGGAGAATGGCCTGCTCGTTCTTCTGACGAATGCGCCCGGCCGGTCTGCCGGAGGGGGAGGCGCGGTGCGCGGGCACTTCTAGACTCATTGAGCGCTTCCATACGAAAGGTGCGGATGACGAGGGGACAGAGTACCTGCCTGAAACAGGGTGACAAGTCCTAGCGTGTCGCCGCCAGGCTTTCCAGGAAGCTTTCCACGACCAGGTTCGGGCGACGCCCTTTGCGGGTGACCCAGCACAGGTTCAGGTCATGGAAGCGCGAGGCCGACTTGAGCGCACGCAGGCGCCCCTCCCTGACCCAGGTGTCGGCGTAATGCTCGGGCAGGTAGCCGATGTAGCGTCCGGTGAGAATGAGAAAGGCCATGCCCTCGCGATCCGAGGCACTGGCCGTGCAGCGCAGGGCCTGGTAGTACGCCTGGATCTCGGCCGGTAGCCGGAAGGTCGGTGCCACGGCGTCCTGGGCGTCGAGTCGCGCATCGTCGACGTGCGCATCGTCGGCGTAGAACAGCGGATGGCCCACGGCGCAGTAGAGCAACGAGCGCTCGCTGTACAGCGGCTGGTAGTCCAACCCGGCCAGTGGATGGGTCTGCGGCACGACGCCCACGTGCAAGCTGCCCGCGAGCACACCTTGCTCGACCTCGCTGGGCGGGATCATGCGGATCTGGATGTGCACGTCCGGCCCGCGGTCTTTGAGTTCGGCCAGGGCATGGGTGATGCGCATGTGTGGCAGCGTGACCAGGTTGTCGGTGAGGCCGATGTTCAGCTCGCCACGCAGGTGCTGGTGCAGGCCGTTGACCTCGGTGCGGAAGGTTTCCAGGGCCGCGAGCAGCTGCAGGGACGACTGGTAGACCTCGCGGCCCTCCTCGGTCAGGGAAAACCCGGCACGTCCTCGCTGGCACAGACGCAGGCCCAGGCGTTGCTCCAGGTCGTTCATGTGCTGACTGATGGCCGAGCGGCCGATGCCCAGCACGTTCTCGGCAGCCGAGAACCCCCCGCACTCGACCACGCTGCGGTAGATCTTCAGTAGGCGGATATCGAAGTCGCTGACCTGGGCCAGCACGTCGGGGCGACGGCTCATCGGTTTAGTGAACGCCTGACTGAAGGTTAGAAGCGAGGGGTTTTCCGAACTTTATCCGCGTGCCACTGTGGCTGCAACAACACCCCATCGCTGACCGAATCCGCGAGGACCCTTGATGAACATGTTCGAGAATGCGCCCACAGGTGTCGCCAGCCAGCTCAAGCTGGATGCGCACTGGATGCCGTACACCGCCAATCGCAACTTCCACCGCGACCCGCGGCTGATCGTGGCGGCCCAGGGCAACTACCTGACTGATGACAAGGGTCGGCAGATCTTCGATGCCTTGTCCGGGCTGTGGACCTGCGGCGCCGGCCATACTCGCCAGACCATCACCGAAGCCATCGCCCGTCAGGCGGGCGTGCTGGACTACTCGCCAGGTTTCCAGTTCGGGCATCCGCTGTCGTTCCAACTGGCAGAGAAGATCGCCGAGCTGACGCCTGGCGATCTCGATCACGTCTTCTATACCAACTCGGGCTCCGAGTGCGCCGACACTGCGCTGAAGATGGTGCGCGCCTACTGGCGCCTGAAAGGGCAGGCGAGCAAGACCAAGATCATCGGCCGTGCACGCGGCTACCACGGTGTGAACATCGCCGGCACGAGCCTGGGCGGGGTCAATGGCAACCGCAAGATGTTCGGCCAGCTGCTGGACGTCGACCACTTGCCGCACACCGTGCTGCCGGTCAACGTCTTCAGTCAGGGGCTGCCCGAGCAGGGCGGTGTCGCCCTGGCCGACGAGATGCTCAAGCTGATCGAACTGCACGATGCGTCGAACATCGCTGCGGTGATCGTGGAGCCACTGGCCGGATCGGCGGGCGTGCTGCCGCCCCCCAAGGGCTACCTCAAGCGGCTGCGCGAGATCTGCACCCAGCACAACATCCTGCTGATCTTCGATGAAGTCATCACCGGCTTCGGGCGCATGGGGGCCATGACCGGTGCCGAGGCGTTCGGCGTGACGCCCGACCTGATGTGCATCGCCAAGCAGATCACCAACGGTGCCGTGCCCATGGGGGCCGTGGTCGCGCGGCAGGAGATCTACCAGACCTTCATGAACCAGCCCATCCCGGAATACGCCGTGGAATTCCCGCACGGTTACACCTATTCGGCGCACCCCTTGGCCTGTGCCGCCGGCCTGGCGACGCTGGAACTGCTGGAGCGCGAGAACCTGGTGCAGGCGGCCGCCGAGTTGGCGCCGCACTTCGAACGTACGCTGCACGGCATCAAGGGCACGCGCCATGTGGTCGACATCCGCAACTACGGGCTGGCGGGCGCGATCCAGATCGCACCGCGCGACGGCGATGCGATCGTGCGGCCGTTCGAGACGGCCATGAAGCTCTGGCAAGCCGGGTTCTACGTGCGCTATGGCGGCGACACCCTGCAATTCGGCCCGACCTTCGCGACCCAACCGCACGAGCTCGATCGTCTGTTCGACGCGGTGGGCGAGACACTCGCCCAGGTCGACTGACCGACTGAATGCCACGCGCGGGCGCCGTCACGGCGCCTGCCGTCCCTTTTCGACTGGAGTCTTGCATGAGCACTGTTCAGCACCTGATCAACGGTGAGCTGGTTTCCCATGGCGGGCGCACCGCCGATCTCTTCAACCCTTCCACCGGCCAGGTCATCGGCCAGGTCGAGCTGGCCGACCGCGCGACCGTGCAACAGGCGATCGACGCTGCCAAGGCCGCGTTCCCGGCGTGGCGCAACACGCCTGCCGCCAAACGCGCGCAGGTGATGTTCCGTTTCAAGCAATTGCTCGAGCAGCACGAGGCGGCCATCGCACAACTGATCAGCACCGAACATGGCAAGACGCTCGAAGACGCCGCTGGCGAACTCAAGCGCGGGATCGAGAACGTGGAGTTCGCCTGCGCGGCCCCGGAGATCCTCAAGGGCGAGTACAGCCGCAACGTCGGGCCGAACATCGATGCCTGGTCCGATTTCCAGCCCCTGGGCATCGTCGCCGGGATCACGCCGTTCAACTTCCCGGCGATGGTGCCGTTGTGGATGTACCCGTTGGCGATCGTGTGCGGCAACGCCTTCATCCTCAAGCCATCGGAACGTGACCCGAGCTCGACACTGTACATCGCACGCCTGCTCGAGGAGGCCGGGTTGCCCAAGGGCATCCTCAACGTGGTGCATGGCGACAAGGACGCGGTCGATGCACTGATCGAGGCACCCGAGGTGAAAGCCTTGAGCTTCGTCGGCTCGACGCCGATCGCGGAGTACATCTATGCCGAAGGGACGCGCCGTGGCAAGCGCGTGCAGGCGCTGGGCGGGGCGAAGAACCACGCAGTGCTGATGCCCGACGCGGAACTGGACAATGCCGTCAGCGCCTTGATGGGGGCGGCCTATGGCTCCTGTGGCGAGCGCTGCATGGCCATCTCGGTGGCGGTCTGCGTGGGCGATGCGATCGCCGATGCCTTGATCGCCAAGCTCGAGCCGCAGATCAAGGCGTTGAAGATCGGTGCCGGGACTGCGTGCGGCCTGGACATGGGGCCGCTGGTGACCGCTGCTGCGCGTGACAAGGTGGTCGGCTACATCGACGACGGTGTGGCCGCTGGGGCGCAGTTGGTGGTGGACGGGCGTGGTTACCGCGTGGCAGGCCACGAGGAGGGGTACTTCGTAGGGGGCACGCTGTTCGACCGCGTGACCCCACAGATGCGTATCTATAAAGAAGAGATCTTCGGCCCGGTGCTGTGCGTGGTACGGGTGGGCAGCCTGGAAGAGGCAATGAACCTGATCAACGCCCATGAGTATGGCAATGGCACCTGTATCTTCACGCGTGACGGTGAAGCGGCGCGGCTGTTCTGCGATGAGATCGAGGTGGGCATGGTCGGGGTGAACGTTCCGTTGCCGGTGCCAGTGTCCTATCACAGCTTCGGTGGCTGGAAACGCTCGTTGTTCGGTGACCTGCATGCGTACGGGCCTGATGGCGTACGCTTCTATACCCGTCGCAAGGCGATCACCCAGCGCTGGCCGCAGCGCAAGACCCACGAAGCGTCGCAGTTCGCGTTCCCGAGTCTGTGAAGGCGTGCGCAGGAAGGCGAGGTGAGTGCTTTCCTGCGTATTTCACCGAAATGAAGGTTTTTTGAAATTAACGGTTGACGGACTTTCAGATCCCCTTATAATGCGCACCACTTCCAACGCAGACGGAACGATAAACGCCTTGTTAATCAACAGGTTGCGTGAATCAGAACGAAGCGGGAAGTGCTCCGGTCTCGACCGGAAGCGGTGAAAAAAGGCAGTTGACAGCAGGTTGTAACGCTGTATGATTCGCCTCCCGCTTCGAGAGATCGCAGCGAGTCAAGTGGTTGAAGTTGTTAGGGTTTCCCGAAAAGAACTTCAAAATAAACGCTTGACACACAACGAGGACAGCGTAGAATGCGCGCCTCGGTTGAGACGAAAGCTTCTCAACCAACCGCTCTTTAACAACTTGAATCAAGCAATTCGTGTGGGTGCTTGTGAGTTTGGACTGATAGTCAGATAGAT
>NZ_JAAMQI010000020.1 GCF_013523165.1 Pseudomonas entomophila | reverse complement strand
TGGGCCCACAAGATTTGGAAAGCAGCCCCTCACCCCAGCGGGCAGCGCAACACCAACCGTGCCCCGCCCAGTGCGCCAGCGCCCACCTCCAGCTGGAACCCGTGCAAGTCCACGATCGCCGCGACGATCGACAACCCCAGGCCGAACCCCGCATGACGATGGCCTTCTTCGCTGCGGTAGAACCGCTTCAGCACCGCCTGCCGTTCCTCCTCCGGGATGCCCGGCCCACTGTCCTCCACCGCAATGCACAGCGTCTTGCCTTCGACCGCGGCGTCGAGCCGCACCTGCCCGCCTTCGGGGGTGAACTTGATGGCATTGCCGAGCAGGTTGGCCAGCGCTTCGAACAGCAGTTCCCGGTCCCCATGCACCGACGGCAACCGATCGGGCTGGGCCAGCGTCAGGCCGATCCCGCCGTCTTCGGCCAGGGGCAAGTAGAAATCGTGCAGCTCCACCAGCAGCCCGGCCGGATCGATGTCCACGAATCCGGCGCGGCGGCGCCGGTCTTCCAGTTCGCTGATGCGCAGCAGCCCGCGAAAACGCGCCATCAAAGTGTCGGTCTCGCTGATGGCCTGGTCCAGGGCGGGCGCGTCGGCCCAGTCATCGCCATTCTGCTGGCGGATACGGTACAGCTGCGCCCGCAGGCGCGTGAGCGGGGTGCGCAGGTCATGGGCGATGTTGTCGCAGACACCCTTGACCTCGTGCATCAGGCGCTCGATGCGGTCGAGCATGGCATTGACGATGGCCGCCAGCATGTCCAGTTCGTCACGGCGGCTGGACAGCGGTAGCCGGTGGGTCAGGTCGCCCGCGACGATCAGCTCGGCACTGGCCTGCACCGCGCGGATGCGCTTGAGCGGCCTGCGCCGCAGCAGGTACCAGCCGGCGAAACCCGGGATCAGGGTCAGTGAAATGCCCCAGAGCAGGGCGTGCAGGATGATGCGCGTGACCACGAACAGCGAGCCGTTGTCGCGCACCAGTACCAGCCAGCGACCGTCCTGGACCTTGATTGCCACAGCGTCACAGCTGTCGCGCGGCACGTGGGGATCGTCAGCGTCCAGGCAGCGGTCGAGTTCGTGCACGCGGCCATCGAGCGGCAGCTCGTCGGGGATGGCGCGGATCCGCCCGCCGACCGGGTGCAGGTGGGCATCGAACAGGCCATAAGCGTCGAAGCTGCGCTCTTCGAACGCCTGGCTGGCGATCAGCGCATCGTCCAGCTGCTTGCCGCTCATGTGGGTGAACAGGTGCTGACGCTGCAGCATGGAGTGCCGGGTCAACTTGTTCAGGTAGTCGGACACCTCGTAGTAGAGCACCCCCATGAGGATGCAGCTCCAGGTCACGAACAGAAAGCTGTACAGCGCCAGCAGCCGGCTGGTGGACGAACTCCAGCCCTTAGACGGGTTCGGCAATTGCATAGCCGGAACCTCGCACGGTGCGGATCAGCGGCGTCTGGCCGGGTGAGTCGATCTTCTTGCGCAGGCGCCCGATGTGCACGTCGATCAGGTTGGTTCCCGGGTCGAAGTGATAGCCCCACACTTCCTCGAAAATCATCATCCGCGTGATCACCTGGCCGGCATGGCGCATCAGGTATTCCAGCAGCTTGTACTCGGTCGGCAGCAGGTTCAAGGTCTGCTCGCCGCGGCGTGCTTCATGGCTGATCAGGTCCAGCTCCAGGTCGGCGACCTGCAGGCGGGTCTGGGTCATCGGCACGCTGTTGCGGCGCAGCAGCACTTCGACCCGTGCTGCCATCTCGTCGGAGGCGAAGGGCTTGGTCAGGTAGTCGTCACCGCCGGCGCGCAGCCCGCGTACGCGCTCGTCGACGTCCGACAGCGCGCTGATCATCAGGATCGGGGTAGCGATCTTCAGGCCGCGCAGGGTGGTGACGATGGTCAGGCCGTCGACCTCGGGCAGCATGCGGTCCACGGTGATGAGGTCGTAACCCCCGGCGATGGCCTTGGCCAGGCCTTCGCGGCCATTGTCCGCCCAGTCCACGTCCAGGCCGTGGGTGGACAGTTCGGCGACGATTTCCTGCGCCGTGACGGCGTCGTCTTCGATGGTCAGTACGCGAGGCATGCAGGTTCCTGGGCAGCGGGGGAAAGCACGATTGTGCCAAACAATGGACAGCGCCCAGTTTAAGAAAAATTCATCTGCGTGTGCAGGCTCGATCAGGCCAGCGCAGGGCGACCTGATCGAGGGCAGGGCAGGTCAGGCGACCTTGACGATCCAGCCGGCGGGCGCCTCGACGTCACCGCTCTGGATGCCGGTCAGTTCGGCGTACAGCTTCTGGGTGACCGGGCCGACCTTTTCCAGGTCATGGAAGACGTGCAGCGAACCGTTGTACTCGATCCCGCCGATCGGCGTGATCACGGCGGCGGTGCCACAGGCGCCGGCTTCGATGAAGCGGCCCAGGTTGTCGATCTCCACATCGCCTTCGACCACGGTCAGGCCCAGGCGCGAGGCGGCCAGTTCCATCAGCGACAGGCGGGTGATGCCCGGCAGCACCGAGGCGGACTTGGGCGTGACGAATTCGTTGTCGGCGGTGATGCCGAAGAAGTTCGCCGAGCCGACTTCCTCGATCTTGGTGTGGGTCAGCGGGTCCAGGTAGATCGCATCGGCGAAGCTGCGCTGCTTGGCCTCGGCGCCAGGTTGCAGGCTGGCGGCGTAGTTGCCGCCGACCTTGGCTGCACCAGTGCCCTGCGGGGCGGCACGGTCGAAGTTGGAGATCATGAAGTTGTGGGGCTTCATGCCGCCCTTGAAGTACGAACCGACCGGGATGGCGAAGATCGAGAAGATGAACTCGGGCGCGGTCCGCACGCCGACGTTGTCGCCCACGCCGATGACGAAGGGACGCAGGTACAGCGCGCCCTTGCCGTGCGGCGGGATGAACCGGTCGTTGGCCTTGACCACCTGCTTGCACGCCTCGATGAACACCTCGGTCGGCACGTGCGGCATCAGCAGGCGGGCACAGCTGCGCTGCATGCGCGCGGCGTTCTGGTCAGGACGGAACAGGTTCACCGACCCGTCCTTGCAGCGGTAGGCCTTCAGGCCCTCGAAGCATTGCTGGCCGTAGTGCAGCGCGGTGGAACCCTCGCTGATGTGCAGGACGTTGTCGTCGGTCAGGGTGCCTTGATCCCATTGGCCATCGCGCCAGACGGACAGGTAGCGCTTGTCGGTCTTGATGTAGTCGAAGCCCAGCTTGTCCCAATTAATGCTTTCGTTGCTCATGACACCCTCGATTGTCTTGCAGCTGCCTGAACGGTCAGGTGCTTCGGTTTGCGCACTGGGCAACGATAATACATCCGGGGTGGATCGGAAACGCTTGGCCATCAATTGAGGGCAGGGGGGTGTGTCCTGTCGCAGAAGAAGAAGGGCAAGAGGACGAGAAGAGGCTGTTGGAAGGCTGGCAGCTATCGGTGTTCTTGCCACCGCCATCGCGGGCAAGCCCGCTCCCGCACGGTGCCCGTGACAACCGGCATTATCGCAGTGTGGCGACGGGTGTAGCAGCGGTGCCTGTGTCGCGACTGTACGATCAATGCACTGATGTATGCCCAGACCGGCGGCCGGGTGGGAGCGGGCTTGCCCGCGATGACGGCCGTGAACGCACCGTCGCGCCCACCGCTGCACTCGCTCCCTCGTCCGGCACCGTTACAAGATCGGCTTGCCCCCGGTGATGCCATAACGGCTACCGGTGATGTAGCTGCTCTCGTCCGAGGCCAGCAGCACATAGATGGGCGCCACCTCCACCGGCTGTCCGGCACGCCCCAGCGGCGTCTGCTCACCGAAGTGGCTGGCCTGCTCTGGCGGCATGGTGGACACGATCAGCGGCGTCCAGATCGGCCCGGGCGCCACGCTGTTCACGCGGATGCCCTTGGGCCCGATCATCTGCGCCAGGCCGGCGGTGAAGTTGGCGATGGCGCCCTTGGTCGCCGCGTAGGCCAGCAGGGTCGGGGTCGGCGAGTCGGAATTGACCGAGGTGGTGTTGATGATCGAGCCGCCTTTGGGCATGTGCGGCAGGGCAGCCTTGCACAGCCGGAACATGGCCGTCATGTTGATATCGAAGGTCTTGACCCACTCCTCGTCGGAGATGTCTTCGATCGACTCGTGACTCATCTGGAAGGCGGCATTGTTGACCAGCACGTCGATGCGGCCGAAGGCGTCGACGGTCTTGTCGATCAGCGCGTCGCAGGTGGCCTTCTGGGCGATGTCACCCGGCAGCAGGATGCAGGTGCGGCCTGCGTCGCGTACCCACTTGGCGGTCTCTTCGGCATCCTGGTGCTCGTCCAGGTACGCCACCGCGACATCCGCTCCCTCGCGGGCGAAGGCGATCGCCACGGCACGGCCGATGCCGCTGTCGCCGCCGGTGATCAGGGCGACCTTGCCCTTGAGGCGATCATGACCGACATAGGTCTTCTCCCCGCAATCGGGCAGCGGGTTCATCTGGTGTTGGTTGCCCGGCACCTGTTGCGGCTGCTCCGGGAATGGCGGGAAGGGATACTCGCGCATGGTTGCGTTCCTCGTGACGAATGAACTGGACCTAACGTGTGAATGCGCCTGGCCGCCGGGGTTGTATCGCAGCGCATGCACATGCGACGAATGGCACCTGTGCCCCGAGGGTGTCGAGTCGGTGCAGAGCCTCTGGCCAATGACGTGTATGTAAATATGTCCACTGGGAATCTGTCTCCTGGAAGCGCTGTCCGATGCGGCAAGAGGTCCACGCGTGCTAGCGTGCGCCAGGCAGCCGACGATGCCGCCCCACGTTCATCCATGGAGACGATGCTATGAAAGCAGTGCTACTGACCGCCTTGCTGGCGACCACGGGTCTGGCCCAGGCCGCCGAGACCGTCGAACTCAAACTGGCCGGCCCTGAGGGCGCCGGCAAGTCGATCGGCACCATCACCATCGAGCAGAACAAATACGGCGCCCTGTTGACGCCCAAGCTGACCGACCTGCCGCCTGGCGTGCACGGCTTCCACCTGCACCAGAAACCGGACTGTGGCGTGGCCCAGGACAACGGCAAGGCCGTTCCGGCCGGCGCCGCAGGCGGGCACTGGGACCCTGACTCCACCAACGCCCACAAAGGCCCCTACGACGACAGCGGCCACCGCGGCGACCTGCCTGCGCTGTACGTCGGTGCCGATGGCAAGGCCACCTACCCGGTACTGGCACCGCGCCTGAAGGCGGAAGACTTCAAAGGCCACGCCCTGATGGTGCACGTGGGCGGCGACAACCACAGCGATCATCCCGAGAAGCTGGGCGGCGGCGGTGCGCGCATGGCCTGCGGCGTGGTGCAGTGACCCGTTGAAACGACAGGTCGACGCGACACGTGTCGACCTGCTTTTCGTCAATTTAATGGCATCGATGGCGACAGTTACACGCCGCCATTTCACGAGGCGATGAAATTGTCGGTGAGTTGACGCCTGGCCCTCGAGCTTGCGTTAACCTTGAGGCCCCTGTCCAAGCGGGTGTTCTGCCTGCCTGGGTATCCGGGACTGCCTCGAGGACGTTCACCATCATGCAACGCACTGCTTACCGACCCGACATCGACGGCCTGCGCGCCGTGGCCGTGATCGCCGTGTTCCTTCACCACCTCGGCGCCGCCTGGCTGCCGGGCGGCTTCGTCGGCGTGGACATCTTCTTCGTGATTTCCGGCTACCTGATCACCGCCCAAGTATTCCAGCAGGCCCGCGCCGGGACCTTTTCGCTGCGCCAGTTCTATCAGCGGCGAATCAACCGTATCGTGCCGGCCCTGGCCACCGTGTTGTTCGCCACCCTGGCGCTCGGCGCGGTGCTGCTGTCCCCGGTCGACCTCGAGCGGCTGAGCGCCAATGCCTTGTTCGCCCTGCTGGGTGTGTCCAACCTGTTCATCTGGTTGAAGTACGGCAACTACTTCGCCGCCGATGCCAGTGAAGCGCCGTTGCTGCACACCTGGTCGCTGGGCATCGAAGAGCAGTTCTACATGATCTGGCCCCTCCTGCTGCTGGCCCTGCTGCGGTGGATGCCGCGTCGCTGGCCCTGGCTGCTCGGCCTCGGCCTGCTGGCGACGATCGGGCTGTCGCACTACGGCACCGGCGTGTTCGTCACGGCTTCCTATTACCTGCTGCCGACACGCTTCTTCGAACTGATGCTCGGCGGTTGCCTGGGGATCTGGCATGTCACCCGGCCCATGCCGCTGGCTCGGTACCCGGCCTTGGTCAGTCGTGCGGTGGGCTGGGCACTGGTCGTCGGGTCCCTGGCGCTGATCGGTCCTGGCGCCCCGTTCCCTGGCTTGACCGCGCTGCTGCCTTGTCTGGGCGCGGCGCTGTTGATCCACGCAGGGCACGATGGGCGGCGCGCACGGCTGCTGGGCAGCCGGCCGCTGGTGTTCATCGGCTTGATCTCGTACTCGCTGTACCTGTGGCACTGGCCCTTGATCGCTTACCTCAACTACCTGTCCATTCCCATCGATCCGAGTGTGGGGCTGGCGGTCGTGCTGGCGGCTGTGGTGCTGGCCTGGCTGACCTGGCGCTGGGTCGAACAACCCCTGCGGCGCAGTGGCCTGCAGGCCGGATTCGCCACGGTCTTCGCCCGTCGCTTTGCCTTGCCTGCCGTGTTGTTGGCCGTGGTGAGCGGCGTCATCCAGTGGCAGGGGGGCTTCCCGGCGCGCTTCGGGCCGACGGTCGAGACCCTCGAGGCCATGACCCTGGAGCGTCCCGCCGACAATCGACGCGGCTGTCATGTGCCCAATGCCCTGTACCGTACCGCCCCCGATGCGCAGTGCCGGCTCGGCGCGCCCAAGGCGCAGCTCGACGGCATCCTGGTCGGGGATTCGTTCGCCAACCACTTCACCGGCATGGTCGATCTGCTGGCGCGGCCCGATGGGGTCAGCCTCATGGACTACACCATGGACGGGTGCGCGCCGATCCTGGGCTACAACGTCGACATGTCCAAGGTCTACGCCGAGCACTGCGCGCAGCGCAATGCCAGGGTCTATGCGCTGATCGAAGCCCAGCGCTATCCCTACGTGGTATTGGCGGGCAGTTGGCCCTCGGACGAGGCCGCAGGCGAGCCGATCGCGGCCAGCCTGGAGCGGGTGGTCAAGAGCACTGGCCAGGTCATCGTGATCCTGAACAACCAGGCGATCCAGAATGCAGCGACCTGCCCGGTGCGCCAGCTGATGTTCGCGACGCCGCGCACCTGTGACGCCGCCCAGGCCGCGCGTCCGCAGTACTGGGCCACGCTGCGCGCACGGTTCCCGCAGGTGCGTTTCATCGACCCTAACCAAGTCATCTGCGCACAGGGGCGTTGCCGCTCGCTGATCGACGGCAAGCTGCTGTACCTGGACAACGCCCACCTCAACGAGGTCGGCTCGCGGTACATCGGCAAGACGCTGCTGGAGCGCGGCTACTCGCTGCTGAACGATCCGCCGGCGCGGTCCTGATCGAAGGCCAGGTCTGCCGACCTGCGCGTGGCAAAGGTGGGCCAATAAAAGGGCAGCCCGTGGGCTGCCCGATCATGGCGGGGGGCAGGGGGATCAGACGCGATCTGCCCAGACCGTCTGCACGTTGCAGAACTCGCGCAGGCCGAAGTGCGACAGCTCGCGGCCGAACCCGCTCTTCTTCACGCCCCCGAAGGCGACGCGGGGGTCCGAGGCGCAGTAGCCGTTGATGAACACCGCACCGGTGTCCAGCGCCGCGGTCATGCGCTCGGCCAGGGCCAGGTCGGCCGTGTAGATCGTCGACGCCAGGCCGAAGTCGCTGTCGTTGGCCAGTTCCACGGCATGCTCGGCATCCCGGGCGGCGGTGATCGCCGCCACCGGCCCGAACAGCTCCTGGCGGAACGCGGTCATCGACGGCGTCACGTCGCCCAGCACGGTCGGGGCATAGTAGTTGCCGACACCGTCCTGCTTGTGCCCGCCCAGCAGCAGCGTGGCACCTTCGGCCAGCGAGGCCTGCACCTGACCGTCGAGCTCGTCACGCAGGTCGAAGCGTGCCATCGGGCCGACGTAGGTGTCCTCGTCCAGCGGGTTGCCGACCGTCAGGCGACGGGTCGCTTCGACGAAGCGCTGAGTGAACTCCTCGAGCACGCTCTGCTCGACGATCATGCGCTTGGCCGCCGCGCACACTTGGCCGGTGTTCTGGTAACGCCCGATGACCGCCGCCTGCACGGCCGCATCCAGGTCGGCATCGGCCAGCACGATGAACGGGTCGGAGCCGCCCAGCTCCAGGACGCACTTCTTCAGCGCGGCGCCCGCCTGGGCACCGATGGCCATGCCAGCACGCACGCTGCCGGTCAGGGTGACGGCGGCGATACGCGGGTCGTTGATCGCCTGGGTCACGCCCTCGGCGGTGACGTTGATCACTTCCAGCACGCCCTCCGGCAGGCCGGCCGCCTGGCAGGCGTCACGCAGCAGGTAGGCGCTGCCCATCACGTTGGGGGCATGCTTGAGCACGTACGTGTTGCCTGCCAGCACGGCCGGTACGGCGCCGCGCAGCACTTGCCACAGCGGGAAGTTCCACGGCATCACCGCCAGGATCGGGCCCAGCGGGCGGTATTCGATCCGGGCCTTTTCCACCTGGGTGGCTTCTGGAGCGAGCATGGCCGGGCCGTGTTCGGCGTACCACTGGCACAGGTTGACGCACTTGGCCACTTCGCCACGCGCCTGGGCGATGGGCTTGCCGATCTCGCGGGTGATCATCACCGCCAGGGCCTCGGCATTGGCCTGCAAGGCTGCAGCCAGGCGCGTCAGGTGTTCGCTGCGCTGCGCCAGCGACGTGCGCCGCCAGCTGTCATAGCCGACCTTGGCCCGTTGCAGCGCCGCGTCCAGTGCGGCGGCGTCCTCGAAAGCGTAATGCCCGATCTGTTCGTCCGTGTGCGGGTCGACGGAAATGGCATGGGTCTGGCTCGTGATATCGCGCATGGCAGGCTACTCGTCGTGGTGGACAGTGAGGTCAGAATACGGACGTATCGGTTTTATGAAAACTGAATAATAATGACCGAAACGTTCACGATTGGAGAAAGGTCATGGACTTGGTACAGCTGGAGATCTTCAAGGCCGTGGCCGAGCACGGCAGCATCAGTGGCGCAGCGCAGCAGATCCACCGGGTGCCTTCCAACCTGACCACCCGCATCAAGCAACTGGAACAGGATCTGGGGGTGGAGCTGTTCATTCGCGAAAAGCACCGCCTGCGCCTGTCGCCGGCCGGGTGGAATTTCCTGGAGTACACCCGGCGCATCCTGGACCTGGTGCACGAGGCACGCTCGACGGTGGCCGGTGACGATCCGCAGGGCACCTTCGCCCTGGGTTCGCTGGAAAGCACAGCGGCGGTTCGCATCCCTGGCCTGCTCGCGGCCTACAACCAACGCTACCCCAAGGTCGACCTGGACCTGTCCACTGGGCCGTCCGGCACCATGCTCGAAGGCGTGTTGAGCGGTCGGCTGGTGGCTGCCTTCGTCGATGGGCCCGTGCTGCACCCGACCCTGGAGGGCATGGCGGTGTTCGAGGAAGAGATGGTCGTCATCGCGCCGCTCAACCACCCACCGGTCACCCGCGCCCAGGACGTCAACGGCCAGAGCATCTATGCGTTTCGCGCCAACTGCTCCTACCGTCATCATTTCGAGCGCTGGTTCGTCTGCGACGAGGCGGTGCCGGGCAAGATCCACGAGATGGAGTCCTACCATGGCATGCTCGCCTGCGTCAGTGCCGGGGCAGGGCTGGCCCTCATGCCGCGCAGCATGCTCGACAGCATGCCCGGATGCAGCACGGTGAGCGTCTGGCCCTTGTCCGAGGACTTTCGCCTGCTCAAGACCTGGCTGGTCTGGCGCCGCGGCACGGTGTCGCGCAGCTTGAGCACGTTCGTGGCGTTGCTGGAGGAGCGCCGGGATCGGCAGGGGGCATGAGGGCGGTGCAGGCTGGGCGCAGGGTCGAGCAGGGTGGCTCTCGTTCAGGCGCTGAGGTGTTGGCTGCTTTGTGGGCCCTTCGGTCCCAATCGCGGCCGGTCCGGCGCCCCGGCAGGGGCCGCTCCTACCCCCGTAGTCCTGCCGCAGTAATACAGGCAATTGCGGGCCCATGTGCGGCCCCTGTGCCGCGATTGGGACCGCAGGGCCCACAAAAACAGCCCATGCGAGGGTGCAGAAAGCACGCCCCCACAGAGCCTCTTACTTTTCCGTGATCATACTGATACGGCTACAGGTGGAGAGGCTTGCCAGCGAGGGTGGCAGGACAGGCGCCTTCACACGCCGGTACGTCGCCTGTCAGCCACTCGGGCAGGCTCAGGCGACATCCACCAGCACCACCTCGCTGTCCTCCAGCGCCTCCACACGAATGACGGGTTCGCCTTCGATCGCCACGCCGTCGCGGGTCTCGGCCAGCAAATCGTTGACCTTGAGACGTCCCTTGGCCGGCACTAGGTAGCCCCGTCGACCCGCCTCGAAGCGGTATTCGATCACCTCTCCGGCGCGCACGGTCGCGGCCGCCAGTCGGGCATCGGCACGAATGCGCAGGCTGTCGGTGTCCTCGTCCCGTCCGCTGGCCAGCGTCACGAACCCTTCGCCGCGCTCCCCCTTGGGAAACGGCCGCGTGCCCCAGGACGGCGTCTCGCCGGTGCGGTCCGGAATGATCCAGATCTGGAACAGCCGCGTATCGACCGCCTCCTGGTTGTACTCGCTGTGCACGATGCCCGTGCCGGCGCTCATCACCTGCACGTCGCCTGCTTCGGTGCGCCCCTGGTTGCCCAGGCTGTCGCGGTGGCTGATGGCGCCTTCACGGACGTACGTGATGATTTCCATGTCGCGGTGCGGGTGCGGTGGGAAGCCGCTGCCCGCCGCGATCAGGTCGTCGTTCCAGACCCGCAGGTTGCCCCAGTGCATGCGCGCTGGATCGTGGTACTCGGCGAAAGAGAAATGATGGCGGGCGTCAAGCCAACCGTGATCGGCATGGCCCAGGCTGTCGAAGCGACGAAGATGCAGCATGGTCGGACTCCAGAAGGTGATGAATGAAGCCATGGTGCACCGGCCAAACATCTAAAAAAAGCGTAAATATTGGCTAATGAGCATCATATAAATCGATTGATACCGAGCCCTCTCTTTTTTGCCCTGGGGCGGCCAAGTCTCTGATCTCTTTGCAAACACTGGCCATTTCATCGACTTACCGCCACCATGCAGCCTGATTCGTTTCCTGTCCGGAGTGACCGTGTCCGTCGACCCATCCCAGCCGCTGCCCGATCTTCTGCCGACGGCGCAATTGCCCTGGTTCCGCCGCGTCATCGCGCGCCTGTTCGGCGGGGGCCTGTCCCGGTTACGGGCACAGCACCTGGAATCCTGGCACCTGGGGCATCGCGCCGGGTGGTCCGACGGTCAGGCCGAAGGCCTGCAGCACGCGTTCGAGCAGGGGCACCGTGAGGGGCTGGAAGCCGGCCGCCAGGTGCTGGTCATCCGCGACCATCGCCATCTGGCGCCTGCACGCCCAGGTGAAGACGATCACCTGTTCGACGACTGGCGCCTGCCGATCACCCGTGAGCTGAAGAAGCGGTTCAAGGCCGATGTGGCTGCACGCCTGCCTGCACACGCCCAGCCCAGCCCGGCGCAGTGGAAGATGATCTTCAGCGACACACCGTCCACCTGCGTGGTCGCAGGGGCTGGCGCCGGCAAGTCGACCTCGCTGGTGCTGCGCATCCTGCTGCTTCAGCACTACCTGGGCTACGAGCCTGACGCCATGACCGTGGTCACCTTCACCCGTGAATCGCGCAAGGATTTCATCCAGCGGCTGCGCCAGGTCTTCGACGGCTGGGGCGTGGCGCCGACGCCCGCCCAGGCGCGCGAGTTGGTGCGCACCTTCCATTCGCGGCTCTTGCCGCTGGTGCGCAGCCTGCCCGGTTTCGACCGCATGAGCGCCTTCGAGATGCTCGGCAGCCCGGCACAGGAGGCAGACGCGGCCGACGTCGAGAGCAACCCCTTCGACCTGCGCCTGAACGATACCCAGCGCCAGCACTTGAACCGCTGTTATGGGAACCTGCTGGGCAGCCACCCACGGTTCGCCGAACTGGTCGCCACGCTGCGCCAGGATGCGATGCAGCTCAAGCCGCTCGACCCTCAGCACCCCGACGTGCAGAAGCGTGCCCAGGTGACGCAATTGGCCGCCGAGCGCGACGAGGAGCTGTGCGATCTCATCGAAGACCTGTGGTACGCCGCCGGTGCCTGGCCGATCCCGGGCATCGAGCCGTGCCGCGAGGTGGTGCGCATTCGTGGCGGCGATTTCCGGGTTCAAGGCCGCGTCGAAGGCACGGGCGCCTGGGTGATGCTGGGCTTCGATCCGAGCGAATCGGCGCAACGCCAGCGCCCGGGCGCGCGACTGTCGGCGCGGGCCGAGTGGGCCGTCAAGCGCACGCTGTTCCAGGCGTTCTGCGACCAGCCGCTGATCTGGCTGGACACCTACGAGGCCGCCCGGCACTTCGCGCGCGCCTTGGCCGGCGATGCCGTGGCCGGGCCGGGGTTCGAGGTCAGGATCAAGGGCGAGCTGGCGCCTGCCCCGTTGCTGGACGCGTTCGTCAGCGCTGCGGGGTTCATCGAGAACCTCGGGCTGGAGGTCAACGCGGCTGTGGCCGACATGACCTTCCCCCCTGGCGACAGCGATGCCCTGTTCTTTGAAGCGCTGGCCCTGTTCTGGACGGCGTTCGAGGACCACCTGCTCGATCAGTCGCCACCGGTGATGACCTACAACCGCATGTTCGCACTGTTCAGCGAGCGCAATGCCGACAACCTGCGCCTGCTGCCCGATGCGCTGCTACGCCCGCTGACGCACCTGATGGTCGACGAGTTCCAGGACGTCTCGCCGCAGATCGTCAGTTGGCTGCGCGCCAGCCTGGCCGAGATTCGGCGTCGCGGGCCGGCGATGCACGCCGGGCGTACCGTGCAGCATGCCTCGTTGTTGTGCGTGGGCGACGACTGGCAGTCGATCTACGGCTGGCGTGGGAGCTCGCCGACCTATTTCATGCAGTTCGCCGAGCATTTCAAGTCGCCTGCCATGACCCGCGTGATGTTGGTGGAGAACTACCGCAGTCAGCAGCAGGTGATCGACGCGGCCCAGCACCTGGTCAAGGGCACGCCCGCCGTCCCGGGCAAGAAGGCCGTGGCCAGCGGGGTGGCCGCCGAGCTGCCACAGACGCCGGTCCGGGTCATGGACAGGGACGACGACGTGCTTGCCGCGACCCTGCGCGAGCATTACCACCAGGGCGATAGCATCTTGCTGCTGTTCCGCAAGGGCAGCGACCGGCCTCAGGTCGACAAGGCCTTGGCCGACCTGATCGAGCACGATGCACGGCTGCCGGCCGCCGAGCGACGATTGCGCCGGTTGACCTATCACAGTGCGAAGGGCCTGCAAGCCGATACGGTCTTTCTGCTGGGCGATTGCCAGTACCTGACGAGCTCGCCGTACAAGAACCAGGCCTATCGCCTGGCGGGCCTGGGTGACCCAGGGGATGCGCACGCGTTCGATACCGCGCAGCAGCACGAGGTCCAGCGCCTGGCGTACGTCGCGGTGACGCGCGCCATTGGGCACTGCTACTGGTTCGTCGACCCGCCCACCGGCGAGCCTGGTGCACTGGCACGCGCGTCGGCGCGGATCGATGGCACGCAGGCCTGCTTCGAAGACCTGCGTGCTGGCACGCGCATCAGCGGTTCGGATCCTGTTCGGCAGTCAGCTGTGCGATCAGGGCGTCCACCGCTGCCTGTCGAGCAGCGCTGACCCGCTCCACGGCCTGTCGGTACACCTGGTCGGTGAACGTGAGCCGTCGTGGACGTCCTGCCTCATCGAGCGGTGACGATGACAGCGCATCGCTCAGCACGCTGACGACTGACGCGTCCAAGGTGTCCACCAGGGGGCTGTCCGTGTCGAGACAACCGGCAAGGTAGTCCAGGCCGTCGTACCAGCGCGCGTCCAGCGCGTCGAATCGCGCCGCTTCGCGACGGCGCAGGAATCGCTGCCAGGCCGGTTGTGCCGCGATCCAGCGCCGTCGCGCCTGTGCATCGGCGTCCAGCGCCCGGACGGCCTCCTCGACGTTGAACTGCGTGGTCAGCGAGACCTGGGCGGTTTCCCGGTACAGCATGTCCTGACTGGGTTCGGGAAACTCCAGCGACTCGGCCAGGGCTTGACGCAGTGCCAGGCGAATTTCGATGTCGTCCACGCCACCCTCGAGCAACCGCTCGTCACTGATGTCGTCGAGCGCATCGAGCGGGGGCAGGGGAACATCGCTCGCCTGGCCCTGGGCACGTGCGATCAAGACCGCCTGGCGCTCGAGCCGTGCCGCATGAAGGCGCGCGGCCAGGACGTTCACCTGGTCGCGGCGGAACAGGCGCCGGTAGACGTTGAACAGGTACGGGCCAGGCAGGTCGCTCGTGGTGCTCTCGTTGTAGGCCATCGTTTCGATCTGCAGGGCGCTGAAGGCATCGGCCCCCGCATCGCCACAGGTCGCGGGAAAATCGCCGGCGATTTCATTCAGCCGTTCGCGCAGGGCGGTGTCCTCTGCCGCACGTTCCAGCAAGGTCCAGACTTGGGTGCGCAAGGTGCGAAGGTTGTCCCGGGCCTGCGCGGAACGACCCACCCGTTCGATGACCTCGCGCAAGTCACGGTGGGCGTCGTCATCGAACAGGCTGTGCCACACCTCCCGTTGCGCCTCGCGGGCGCCGTCGAGCCAATCCACGTGGCGTGCCGGGTCGGCAAGGGGCTCGTGTTCGAGCACGACCACGCCGGCGGCCGTCAATTGGCGGGCCGTCTCGTCCTCCAGGCCATTGAAGTTGAAGCGCCAGAAGCGCCCGTGAGCGTTGCCGTTCAGCGCGTGTACATAAATCGAGTCGAGCAGCACGGTCAGCCCCGGGACCTGGGTGATGCGGTTCTCGCTCAGATCCAGGTGTTGCAGGGCGCAGTCGGGGCGTTCCATCAAGGCGGTCAGCCCCTCGGGCCAGGCGCTCAGCCCGCAGTCGTGCAGGTGCAGGGTCTGCAAGCGGGCCAGTTGGCCCAGCGCCGGTGCCACGTGCAGGGGGTTGTGCGACAGGTCGAGCGCCTGCAGATTGACCATCTCGCCGATCACCTGGGCCGCGGTCGGCGTCAGGGTGATGCGATTCAGGCGCAGGTTGAGCGACGTCAGCGGCAAGCGTGCCAGTGTCCGCCAATCGTTTTCGGTCATGGTCAGCAGATTGCGTTGCAAGGACAGCTCGGTCAGTGAGCGCAGACCGGCCAGGGCAGTCTCCGCCTGTGCCGACAAACGCTCGAGATGGCCGGCCTCCAGACTCAGCGCGCGCAACCGTGGCGCACTGGACAAGGCCTGGAACAGCGTCTCTGTGTCCAGATCGGGGCTGAAGGCCACGTTCAGTCGCTCAAGTTGCGCAAAGCTCTGCAAGAAGTCGCCCGATATCGAGCGCAATGCCAGACCTCGCAGGTGGAGTCTGCGGACATGATCGAAGCGTGCCGGCAGGAACGGCAGTTCATGTATACGCAGGTTGCTGATCACCAGGTCAGCACCTCCCTCGCGCCGCCAGGCGCGGTTGATGGCCTGGCTGAACAGGTGGCGGTCCTGGCGCTCATCACCCTCGGCCGCCTCGGTCCAGCGCAGCAGGCTCACGGCCAAGGTATCCTGTTCGCGTCGCAGCGCGGACAATTGGTCGGCAAGCGGGCCTCGCGCGCGGAGCTGGGTCAGCAACTGCGTGCGTTCCGTCTCGGTCAGGCTCGGGTAGAGGTCCTGCAGACGGGTCTCGGCAGGGCGCCGCCAGCGCGACAACCGAGGTCGGCCACTGAGTGGATACCCCAGACGCCCATCGCTCAGGCGCAGGGGCGAGCGAAAGCCCGGTTTGATCGGCTGCTGACCCAGCGTGCGCGCCGCCCAGGCGCGACGCCTGCAGGCTGTCTCGAACAGCTGGTCGGCCGGCAGTGCGGGCTCGGCTTCGCGCAAGGCGGCGAACAGGGTCCAGGTGTCGGCGGTGGCCAGGCCAGGGCGGTACAGGCCGAGCAAGGCACGTTCCAGGCGGCAGCGGGCTTGCAGTTGGCGTGCTTCCTCTGCCACCCGCAGCGGCACGCGCCCCGCGTCGAGTTGGCGTTGCTCGGTCTGACTGGCCGCTTCCACCACGGCGTTCAAGGCGTTGTCCGGCACACCGATGAACTGTCGCCCGAGCCAGCGTGCGGCTGCGTTCGGAGCCGCCTGACGCGCGTCATGGAGGCGGGCGAACACGGCCTCACGCTGACCGATCAACGCGTCGGCCAGGACCTGTTGCAAGGTCTGCACCGGTCGCGCCATGGCCGTGCCAGGCGGCAGCAGTGCAGCGAGGGTCCTGGCGTCGATCTGCTCGATCACCACCCTTGCCAGCGCACCCTGGCTCAACTCATCGCGTGTCATCTTCACGATCACGTCGCCTGGCTGTGGGAGGCGCCCGTAACGGACCGACGTTCCCCACTGCTCGCTGCCTTCGAAGACCTCCACGATATGATCCTCGGGCCAACCAGGCAGGTGGGGCAAGGCGGCGACCGCATAGTTCTTGTGCGGGGGCAAGGGCAGACCCTGTCGCACGCGATCGATGAGGTCCTCGACCTCATCGTCGACATTCAAGCGTACGAGCGCATCGGTCAGCAGGACGGGCGGCGGTTCGGCGGCTACATGGCAATGCCGCAGCAATGCGTCGTCGGTGTCGCTCGCACGCAAGGCGGCCATGACGTCGGCCTCCTTCAAGGTTTGGCCGGCCGGACCCAGCCGACGCACCAGGGTCAAGCGATCCCAGTCCAGCGGCGTTTCATGGATCAGGCGCCAGCCCGTGGCCCCGTCATGGACGAAGGCAGGGGCGTAGGCGTCAGGGTCGCTCGGGTGGTGCAGGTGCCAGCGCCCGTCGTCGTCCAGACGCTGTTCGTACCAGCCTTCTTCCAGGCGCACGTAGTGACGACCGTCGAGCACGTACTGGCCGTGGACATTGGGCAGGGTGTCGGGCGGTATCGCGACATCGCTGCGGTAGGCGCCAAGGTCGGGGTGCCAGAGGCGTTCCTGCCCATCGACGAACACGCTCTCCAGGGCATCGATGAACCCGGAGGCCTTCAATGCCACCGAGCCACCGGCCAGTGCGCCGACACTGAGCGCGTTGAGCAGCAGCGACTCCACCTGGCCCAAGGCTTCGGCACGTTGGCCGTCTTCCCAGGCCTCGAAGCCCTGGAAGATGCCATCGAGCAGTTGTGCCGCGCTGACCGCCAGCATCACCTGGCCCAGGCCGGGTACGAACATGGCCGCCACGTTGAGCACGTTCAGTCCTGCATCGAGCCAGTGCTCGAGCAGGGTCAGGCGCGCCTCGGCATCCACGCGGGCCGTGGGCACCACGACGTATTCGGCATCGGCCTTGAGCTTTCGCACGTAGGCCTTGTACAGGTCGCGCCATGGGGTGGTGGGCAACTTGCGCAGTTGCGCCCTGACCCTGGGGGAGTCTACCGGTACCCAGACCGGGTCCCCCAAGTGCTCATGGCGCTCGAAAAGCGCCGATCGCACGTGGGCGTCCAGGGCAGGCTGCTGTGCGAGCAAGGCCTTGCCCAGCAGGTACCGCCGGGCGTCTTCTGCCTGAAGGCCAGCGGCCAGTTGCTTGCCGAGTGCACTGATCGAGTCGAACTCGCGCACGGGCTGATCAGGGTGCCCCGGCATGTACAAGAGACACGGGTTGACCTGATCGCGGCTCTCGGCGCTGATGATCAGCACGTCATGCAGGGGGATGCCGAACAGCTCCAGGCGCTGACAGGTCAAGGGGTGGCCCCTGTAGGTCACGCCAGGCCTTCGATCGCACCAGTCCAGCAGCGTTCGTCGGGCGGCGTGACTGATCAGGCCGCGCAAGGCGGCCACGTGGGTATCCAGTCGAAGTTGGTCGAGGCTGGCCTGGATCCAGGCCTGCTCGATGCCAGTAGCCTGTGCTCCGTGATAGAGATCGGCCAGGTGACGCTGGTAGCGCCCGCCCAGGTCCAGGCGACGGCAGGTACTGACGAAGCGGCCCATGCTCAACCCTGGCAAAGGGGTGTCGTCCGCGGGACCCAGGCGCAAGGTGCTCAGCGGACCGACGGCCTCCAAGCCTTCGAAATTGTGCAAGGCAGCGGCCAGCAGGCTGGTCGCCCGCGCCGGACCATTCGCCGTGACCACCTTCGCAGGCGGCAATGGGTCGCCCGAAGGCGGCAGGCTTTGATCGAGGGGTTCCTGGATCCAGTCCTGCGCCACGGTGAAGGGTTGGAACACGTACTGTGCCGTACCGACCGGTACTTCCAGGCCCAGGGCTTCCTGTAGCAGCGGTGTGGCGAAACTGATCGGGTCGCGCTTGTCACGCATTGCCTTGGCCAAGGACCGTGCACTGGCATTACGGACGCGAAATGCCTCGGCCAGCGTCTGCTTGTCCTGTTCCTCGGCGACGGCGTACCAGCTGAAGAGGGCGCCTTGCTCATCGAAGTAAGGAGGGCGTGCGCCCTTGATCACACGAGAGGCGTCGTGTGGATGCAGGTGTTTGGACCAGTCAGGGAAGGCCCGTGAGATCTGGGCATGATGAAAAGCAGGTGACGTTGCGGTCATGGAGAGGGCTCCTGTGAAAGAAGCCGTCATCCAAGCCGGGCGGGGCGCGGTCAGGGTAGTGAATGACTACCACTGAAGAGACGATGAGGCGCGGCGGTCGTCATGGACGCCACCGCGCTTTCGCATAGCGCCTCATGAGCGCATTCGAACTTGGGCGCGCTCGGTGAAGCTCATGGCTTGGTGGTGGTAGAACCGTCGCCGGTGCGAACGCCGTCCAGATCGCTGTTGCGCTCCGACCCCGTCCCTTTCTGGCCTGGCAAGCCTGGGTTGTCATGCTCCTGGCGAGCAGGTGGGGAGTCAGGCCCGTTGCCCTGGATGCGCGAATCCGGGTTGGTCGGCATGGTGTCCTGGGTAGGGTTCAGGGTGCTGTCGACCCCTGGCGTGGGCGCGCCCTTGTGAGGGTCGTCCGGGTGGGTCGGGCCGGTGCCCACTGCCAAGGCCAGGGGAGAGGCGAGCAGGGCGGCGAGCAGGCAGGTGGTGGTCAGGGATCGCTTCATGGTCAAGCTCCTGTGAAGACGCATCGCTTGCGACGCTGGAATCGGTGGCCAACGCATCTGGCCGGGTGCTTGATCATTGGTGATCCGGCCTGCCGGGTAAGTGCCCTGGGCGCGACAGGCGGTCGTTCGCACACTGGTCGAACCGCTTACGAGACCGTCTTCAACGTCAGCCATGCATCGACTTGGTCGGCCAGTACGGAGGCAGGTTGTAGCGCGTCCAGGGTCAGGGTCAGGGGCTCGTCGACCGGCGGTTCGAGCGTGGCGAACTGGCTATCGATCAGGCTGGGGGCCATGAAGTGGCCCAGGCGCAGGGTCACTCGGTCGCGTGCAGCGGCCGGGCTCAACTCGAGGAACACGAAACCCAGGCCAGGCACGGCCTGGCGCAGCGTGTCGCGGTAGCGACGCTTGAGCGCCGAGCAGGCCAGCACCGGCCGTTCGCCCTGGCGCACCGACGCGCGCAGCGCCTCGCACAGGCGATCCAGCCAGCCGGCCCGGTCGGCATCCTCGAGTGCAATGCCCGCCTGCATCTTCGCGATGCTGTCGGGGCTGTGGAACGCGTCGCCCTCGATCAGGTGGCCGCCGCTGCGCACGGCGATCGCCGTGCCCACGCTGCTCTTGCCACACCCGGACACCCCCATCACCACGATCGCCGTCAGCGAGTCCATCCTGCCTCCTGTGTAGGTCGCGTCATTGTGCTTGCGACAGCAAGGGCGTCAGCGACGTTCCTCGGCGTCCAGCGTTCGGCCTTCAGCGCGCACGCGCTGCGGCGAGCTGCTCCAGGTCGTGCTGCAAGCCTCGCACACGTGCCTGCAACTGAGCCAGTGCAGCGCCGTCCCACGGGCCATCGTTCTGTTCGAGCTGCTCGCAGTCAGCCACCACGCCACGGGCGCGAATCATCTTGGCGCCGCCCTTGATGCGGTGCACCAGCGCCCGTAGCGCCTGCGGGTCAGGCCTTTCACCCAGGGCCAGCAAGGCCTCGAGGTCCTGGGCATTGCTCTGGGCCAGTTGCTGGACCAAGCGCAGTTCCAGATGCGGATCGCCCTGGGTCAAGTGACGCAGCTCGTCCAGGTCGAAGCCGCTGGGCTTGACCTCCAGGGGCGCTGAAACGTCAGGCGCGACCGGTGCGCTGGCGAGGCCTGTCGCCTCGACCGGAGGAACGTGCGCACGCAGCGCCTGCAGGCCGACGGGTTTGAACAGACAATCGTCCATGCCGCTGTCCAGGCAGCGTTGACGCTCTTCGGCCTGGGCGTTGGCGGTGATCCCCAGGATGCGGCAGGGCGCGCGGTCCTGTTCACGTTCCAGGGCGCGGATTCGACGTGTCAGCGCATGCCCGTCGAGCGCCGGCATGGCGACATCGGTCAGGACCACGTCGAAGTGTCCGTGCGCCCAGTGCGCCAGGCCCGCCTGACCCTCCTCGGCCAAGGTGACATGGTGGCCGAGGCTGGTCAGTTGCTTTTCCAGCAGCATGAGATTGGCCGGGTAGTCATCGACCACCAGCACCTGCAGGGCCTGCCTGCTGACGTGGCCTGGCGCTGCGTCGATCGCACGGGCCGGTTCGCTCGGTTGCGCAGGGTCCAGTGTCAGGCGCACGTCGATCTGCGTGCCCTGGCCCGGTGTGCTGCGCAACGCCAGGCTGCCGCCCATCAGCTCGCACAAGGTGCGGCTGATCACCAGGCCCAGTCCGGCGCCTTGATGGGCGCCCGGTTGCTCCACCTGCGAGAACACGGCGAACAGCTTCACCTGATCGGCCGGATGGATCCCGATACCACTGTCGCGTACCTGAAGGTGCACGGTCAGCGCACTGCCGTCCTGTGGGTCCTGGGCGTCGAGATAGACCTGCACGTCGCCATGGGGGGTGAACTTGATGGCATTGCTCAGCAGGTTGGACAGCACCTGCCGAATGCGCAGCGGGTCGACCCGCACCCAGACCGCCACCGGCGGCCGGTTGACCGTCAGCTGCAAGCCCTTGGCCCGCGCGTTGACGGCGAACACCTGAGCGGTCGACTCGACCAGTGCGACCAGGTCGGTCGGCACCGGGTGCAGCGCCATGTGCCCGGCTTCGATTCGCGAGATGTCGAGGATATCGCCGATCAGCGCCAGCAGGCCCATGGCCGAATCGTGCGCCGTCTGCAAGGCGCGTCGATCGCTGCGGCCCTGCTCGTGCTCTTGCAGCGCCATCTCCAGCAGGCCGATGATCGCGTTCATTGGCGTGCGGATCTCGTGGCTCATGATCGCCAGGAAGCTGCTCTTGGCCCGGTTGGCCTGCTCGGCGCCGTTCTTGGCCTGACGCAACTGCTCGAGCAGGTCCCGGCTTACCACCAGCTGGTTCTGCAAGGCCTGCTCGGCGACGGTGCGCTGCTGGATCAGGGTGCGCAACCAGGTATTCCACAGCAGCACGCCGGCCAGCAGCAGGCCTGACAGGACCAGCACCCACAGGGCCAGGGTGCGGTAATCGTGCCAGGGGTTGGCATTGACCAGGGCCGTGCTGCGCCACGGGCCGAAGAGGGCGTCGAGTTCTTCGGGCGGCATGCTGAGCAAGGTCTTGTCCAGGATCGACCCCAGGATCGGTTGCGTCGCCCCGACCGCGAACGCTGCGATGGCCGGTTCGTCGCCATAGGTCGAGGCGATCTGCAGACGCCCTTTGAACAGGCGGCCGATGAGGTAATTGGCGTTGACCTGCGCGCTCAAGGTGGCATCCGCCTTGCCGTTGGCGACGGCCTCGAACATGCGCAAGGGGTTTTCCACCTCGACGATACGGGCTTCGGGAAACCGGGCCAGCAACGGCGCCTTGAGCGGTGAACCACGCAGCAGCGCCACGCGTTGACCGGCCAGCGTCGTGTCGGACAGCGGCGTACCCACCCGGGTCACCAGCACCCGCGGGCTGACCAGGTAGGGCCGTGTGAAAAGCAGGCGTGAAGCGCGCTCGTCGCCATAGCCCAGTGCACCGATCAGGTCGGCCTGGCCGCTGGCCACCTGATCGACCATGGCCTGTACCGAGTCGCGCGCCTGGATCTCGAAGCGCAGGCCCGTACGGCGCCCGATCTGCGCCAGCAGGTCGACGGTCATGCCACTCAGCCGTCGGTCATCGTCCTCCATGGCCAGCGGCGGCAGGGTCGGGGTCATCAGGACCTTGATCGTGGGGTGAGTGGCGATCCAGCGCTGCTCCTGGTCGGTCAGCAGGGCGGCATTCTGCTCGAGCAGGGTGCGCGTGGTGCCGCTGGTCCAGCGGCGCAGGATATTCAGGCGTTCGCTGTCGCCGATGGCCAGCAGGGCCTGATCGAGCAGCCGCAGCAAGGTCGTCTCGCGGCGGTCCACGGCGAAGGCGAAGGCCTCGCGCGGCGCCTTGACGAAGTGATCGACACGCAGCTGGCCCAGGTAATTCTTGCTGATCATGAAATCGCTGCTGATGACATCGCCCAGATAGGCATCGGCTTGCCCGAGCAGCACCGCCGACAGCCCGGCGAGGGTCGAGCGCACCGGCATCAGCGTGGCATCGGGGTAGAGCGCACGCACGCGCGCGTGCGGCAGGTAGTGGTCGACCATCGCCAGGCGCAGGCCGGCCAGCGTGTGCCCGCTGCCCAGGGGGCGGGCGGGGGTGCCGACGATCACCGGCAGGTCATCGGCGTAGGCGTGGGTCAGGGCCAGGTGGGCATCCGCGGCCTCGAACCCATTGGAGCTGCCCAGCAGGTCGATCTGCCCGGCATGCAAGGCGGCGATCGCCTGCTGACGGTCGTCGAAGCGTCGCACCTGGACGGGGATGCCGAGCACCTGGCTGATCAGCCCTGCGTAATCGGCCGTCAGGCCTTCATAGTCCAGCGGGCTGATGTTGATGTCGAAGGGTGGGTAGTCCGGTCTGGAGCTGCCCAGGATCAGCGCTTGGCGTTGCGCCAGCCAGTGCCGATCGGCCGGCTTCAGCGACAGCGGCTGGCTGACGCTGAGCGAGCGTGCCAGCAATTGACGGGGCTCGAAGGCGTCGGCCTCGGTGGCATAGCCGCCCATGAGGGCAAGCGCGATAAGCAGGATCAGGGCATTCAAGGCTCAGGTGACCTGGTTGCGCTTGGCCAGGTCGACCATTTCCACCAGCGACTCGGTCTTGAGCTTTTCCATGATGCGCCCGCGGTAGGTGCTGATGGTCTTGGCGCTCAAGTTCATGCTCACGCCGATGCTCTTGTTGTTCTCACCGCGCGACAAGCGTCGCAGTACTTCCATCTCACGGTTGGACAGATAGCCCAGGCGCACGCTTTCGCTTTCCAGCGTGTGGCTGTTGACCGACAGTTGTGGAAAGGTCGAGTACCCCTTGACCATGGCCTTGAGGGCGAAGATCACCGAGTCGAGGTCCTCGTTCTTGTTGACGAACGCAGCGATGCCTGCGTCCAGGCAACGACGTACGAACAGATCCGCCGGCTGACCACTCAGCACCATGATGCGCGGTGGCGTCTCGAACAGTTTCAGGCGCTTGATCACCTCCATGCCATCCAGGCCCGGCAGGCCGATGTCGAGGATCACTACGTCGGGCGCCAGGCGCCGCGCCATCTGAACGGCGTCGGCGCCGTTCTCGGCCTCGCCCACCACGATGAACCGCTCACGCTCGAGCAGCATGCGCAAGGCCAGACGTACCGTGGGATGGTCGTCCACCACCAATACAGTTGTCATCAGAAACTCCTGTCGGAAATGAGTCCGATTCCCGTCAGTTGTAGGAATCATTCTGTCAGCAAGGGCTGACGGCGGGCGGCACGATACGTCGAACTCCCCGGTGCACGTAATGGGCAGTATAGGGTTGTTGAAAAAAGCAGACAGAGTTGTAGAAAATTCCTACATGAGCGCTGAAGATCAGCGCATTGAGCCCAGGCAGCCGGTGGCTGGAAGGCGGCGCGTATCGGATCGCTGCGCGACGGCGACACTCGGCGCGCTCGTGTGCCGAGCTTTCAGACCTTCCAGGCCCGGAGGGTCAAGGCCTGTAGAGGTGCGCGTGCCCGGCCCGGTACAGCGCCGACTCGGCAAACGGCGCATCGCCCAGCACGAACCCCACCAGGATCAACGCCGTGCGGCGAAAGCCCTTGGCGTCGACCTGCGCCACGATGTCCGCCAAGGTGCCCCGGACCCAGTCCTGGTCGGGCCAGGTGGCGCGGTGCACCACGGCCACCGGGCAGTCGGGGCCGTAGGCGGGCAACAGTTCGTCGACGATGCGCGGCAGGTTGCGCACGCCTAGGTGAATGGCCAGGGTGCTGCGGTGTCGGGCCAGGTCGGCCAGGGCTTCGCCTTCAGGCATCGGCGAGGTGTCCCCGTAACGGGTGAGGATGACCGTCTGGGCGATGTCCGGCAGGGTCAGCTCGCAGCCCAGCAACGCGGCACTGGCCGCGGTGGCGGTGACGCCGGGGATGATCTGGTAGTCGATGCCGAGGGCGCGCAGGTGACGGATCTGCTCGCCGATGGCGCCATACAGGCTGGGGTCGCCGCTGTGCACCCGGGCCACGTCCAGGCCCTGGGCATGGGCCTGGGCGATGGCGTCGATAATCTGGGTCAGGTGCAGCTCGGCGCTGTTGATCACCTGGGTGGCGCAGTGGCCGTCGAGCACGCCAGGGGGCACCAGCGAGCCGGCGTAGATGATCACCGGGCACTGGCGGATGAGTCGCTGGCCCTTGACCGTGATCAGTTCCGGGTCGCCCGGGCCGGCGCCAATGAAATACACCGTCATGCTGGATCCTTGCGAAAAACCTAGATTATCCCGCAAAGCCAGGGCCGCACGCCATGGCCAAGGTGGCCTGGGCGCTGGCCACGCGTGGCACGATCAGCCAGGCAGCGCCCGTGTGCTGATGAGCCAGGGCCAGCGCGGCGCTCTCGGCAACGCCCCAGCAACCGGTGGCGCGCCAGGCGGCGTGCGATCGGTGCGTGAGCCGAGGTTCGAAAGCCTGCAGCGCGTGGGGGTCGAAGCAGCGCAAGGGCACGGCGAGCCGCTCGGCGAGGGCGCACAGCCCAGGCTCCTCGGCCTTGAGCGTGATGCTGGCAAGCCCGGCCAGCCTTGCCATCGACCCACCCTGGGCCTGCAGGGTCTGTGTGAGCAGGCTCGCCAGTTCATCGACCGAGCAGCCCCGGCGACAGCCGATGCCGACGAACAAAGCCGGGGCTGCAGGGCCGGATGTCATCAGGCCTGGCGACCGCGATACAGCCAGGCGCTGATCAGCCCCAGAGCCACCCAGAACACCGCGTTGGTGGCCCACGACGCCAGCCTGAACTGCTGCGCCAGCGCTTCAGGCGCCAGGCTTTCATGCACCTCGGGCTGCGGGGCGCCGATGATGTGGGGCAGCACCAGCAGGGCGAGCGCGACCAGCTTGAACAGCCAGTGCCGCGTGAACACCAGCAGGGCAAGGCTCACGGCGGTCGCGGCGGCAGTCCCGATCCACCAGGACTGGCGCTGCCCCAGGTCGGCCGCGGCGGTGCCCGGCAGCTCGGGCGGCAGGCCCAGGGTCGGCGCCAGGCAGAACACGGCGAAGCCTGCCAGGCCCCAGGCCAGCCCCGTGCCGATCCGGGTGGGTTCACGCACACTGTAGAGGCCGGCCAGCAGCAGCGCGAAGCCGACGGCGACCACCAGGTTGCCGCCGGTGGTCGACAGCACGCGCTGCCAGCCCTCCTCGGGCGACCAGGCGTCCTCCTCGTGGGCGTGCGCCGGCATGGCGCTCTCGGTGGCGTGCACGTGGGGTTCGGCATGCTCGTAGGTTTCGGCCTCGAGGATCAAGGGCGTGACCATCAGGCTTTGCAGCGCCGTCAGCAGCAGGGCGGCGAGCAGGCCGCTGAAGGCGGCGGTGCGGGCGATACGCGTGATCATGCGAAAGGCCTCAGTGGCAGGGGAAGGCTGCGCTGTGGCGCGTATCGTGGGCGGCATTGTGGACCGCGTCGATGTGCGAGAAGCCAGCGAACCAGACCAGCGCCAGGCCAAGCAGGCCGGCACCGGTGGCGATGACCAGGCGCTGGGTGAGGCTGGCTGGCCGCACGAGGCTGGAAGGGGTGAGAGTCGAAGCCATGGACGCGTTCCTCTGCTACGGGTGAGGGCGAACAGGCACGCGCCATGGGCCCCTCAGGCCCGTCGGCCAATGGACGGGCGCCACTGGGCGCCGAGGTCAGGCTCGGGGCGAATCCGGGATCATGCGACAGCGCCCGCCCACCGCGGGGTGTTGATCAGGCGTGAGGCCGGTCTCCGGGCTGACGAGCGAGAGCAGGGCTCTCCTGGCACGCATCGCCTTCCCAGGCCGGACAGGCCCAGTGGCACGATGACGCATGGCTCGCATACCGTTGCGGGGGCAGCACCGGCCTTGTCGTGAGCCTTCGAGAGGCCCGCGACGCACCGGTTTCCCGTTTCACCCCGAGGGGCACCTTACGCAGGCCCGTAGGAAAGCATGCGCGCCCCCAGGCGTCAATGGCGGCCCGAGGCGTCGATTCATCGGCCCAGGGTGCACGCGCCCGGCGCGGTGGCGGTTGACCGCTTGCCAGCCACTGCGTAGCCTTGCTGGTTCGAGGTTCTCCGACCGCCGCTTCATCGCCGGTACGCATCCCGTCGCTCCAGGCCCCCGGCCGTTCGACGCTGCACGCTGCGCCTGGCCGGGTCGGGGCTAAGACGGGAACGCGGTTCAAGGCCGCGGCTGCCCCCGCAACTGTAGACACCCCAAGGACGACACGGCCACTGCGCGCGACGCGGGAAGGCGTCGTCCGGTCAGCCCCAGGCTGGCAGGGTGCAAGCCAGGAGACCTGCCTCGACACGTTTGCGACTTCAACCGGGCGGGGTGTCCCGGTGGCGAGCCAGCCTGGCCCGAGGCCCGTGCTGTCGTCCCGCATGCCCGCCATCCTGCCAAGGGCATCGACATGAAAACACTGGCCAAGCTCCCCGTCACCATCGTCACCGGCTTTCTCGGCTCGGGCAAGACCACCCTGCTGCGGCACATGCTGGACAACGCCCAGGGCCGCCGCATCGCGGTCATCGTCAACGAGTTCGGCGAGCTGGGGATCGATGGCGAGATCCTCAAGCAATGCAGCATCGGCTGTACCGAAGAGGAGGCCATGGGCCGGGTCTTCGAGCTGGCCAACGGCTGCCTGTGCTGCACGGTGCAGGAAGAGTTCTTCCCGGTGATGCGTGAGCTCGTGGCCCGGCGCGGCGACCTGGACCACATCCTCATCGAAACCAGCGGCCTGGCGTTGCCCAAGCCGCTGGTGCAGGCCTTCCAGTGGCCGGAGATCCGCAACGCCTGCACGGTCGACGCCGTGATCACCGTGGTCGACAGCCCGGCCGTGGCCGCCGGCACCTTCGCCGCTTACCCCGACCAGGTGGATGCCCAGCGCAAGCTCGACCCGAACCTGGACCACGAATCGCCCCTGCACGAACTGTTCGCCGACCAGTTGGCCAGTGCCGACCTGGTGGTGCTGAACAAGGCCGACCTGATCGCGGCCGACGACCTGGCCAAGGTCCGTGCCGAGGTGATGGAAGAGCTGCCGCCGGCGGTCAAGGTGATCGAGGCCAGCAGCGGCCGCCTGCCGCTGGAGGTGCTGCTGGGCCTGGGCGCCGAGTCCGAAGTGCACATCGATGGACGGCGCACGCACCACGACAGCCACCATGACGGCGAAGGCGAGGACGACCATGACCACGACGCCTTCGACTCGATCTCCATCGACCTGCCCGAAGCCGACGAACACCGCCTGCTGGAAGCGCTGACCACGCTGGTGGTCGAGTTCGGCATCCTGCGCGCCAAGGGCTTCGCGGCCATTCCGGGCAAGCCGATGCGCCTGCTGATCCAGGGCGTCGGCACCCGTTTCGACAAGCACTTCGACCGCGCCTGGCGTGCCGACGAGCCGCGCCTGACGCGCCTGGTGCTGATTGGCCAGGACCTGGATGCGGCGCTGCTCGAAACGCGCCTGCGTCAGGCCCTGGGCGCCTGACCCATGCACCTGCTCAGGACCCAGCCGGGGGGCTTCGTACCGGACGACAGCATCGCCGACCTCGGGCAGACGCCGGCCGAGCTGGTGATCCTGTGCAGCGGCGATTCGCACCTGGCGCTGCTGGCCGACACCGCCGAGCAGTTGCCCGACGACTACCCCTCGTTGCGCCTGGCCAACCCCATGCAGGTGCAGAATCATGCCTCGGTCGACCTGTACGTCGACCAGGTGCTGCGTCACGCCAAGGTGGTGCTGGTCTCGCTGCACGGCGGGGTCGGTTATTGGCGCTATGGCGTCGAGCAGCTGGTCGAACTGGCGCGCCGGGGCCTGACGCTGATCCTGGTACCGGGTGACGATCGCCCGGACCCTGAGCTGACCGACCTGGGCAACGTGCGTGGCGCCGAAGCCGAGCGGCTCTGGCACTACCTGCGCCAGGGCGGTCGGCAGAATGCCCTGAACCTGTTCAGGTGTCTGGCGAGCAGCTATCTCGGGCGTGAGGGCGCCTGGGCCGAGCCTGAAACACTGCCACGCACCACGGTCTATCACCCCGCCCACGGCAGTACGCACCTGGACACGTGGTTCGCCCAGTGGCAACCCGACTGGCCGGTGGCGCCGATCCTGTTCTACCGTTCGCACCTGCAGGCGGCCAACACCGCCTTCATCGACCGGTTCTGCGAGCGTCTCCAGGCGGCAGGCCTGAACCCGCTGCCGATCGCCGTGGCCAGTCTCAAGGAGCCGGCCTGCCTGACCCAGGTCGAAGCCTGGCTGGACGAGGCGGGCGCCGAGGTCGTGCTCAACACCACCGGCTTCGCCCTGTCCAGCCCGGAGCGGCCCAGCCTGCGCCCTCTGCGCCGGGACGTCCCGGTGCTGCAGGCGATCTGCGCCCAGGACAACCAGCCCGCCTGGGAAGCCAGCGAGCAGGGCCTCGGGGCGCGGGACCTGGCCATGCACATCGCGCTGCCGGAGCTCGATGGTCGCATCATCACCCGCCCGGTCAGCTTCAAGGACCTGGCCTGGCGCAGCGAGCGCAGCCAATCGGACGTCGTCTGTTACCGCGCGCACCCCGAGCGCATGGATTTCGTCGCCGAACTGGCGCGTCGCTGGGTCGAGCTGGCACGCCTGCCGAATGCGCAGAAGCGCGTGGCGCTGGTGCTGGCCAACTACCCGACCCGCGATGGGCGTATCGGCAATGGCGTCGGGCTGGACACCCCAGGCGCGGCGCTCAACATCCTTCAGGCCCTGCAGCAGCAGGGCTACCCGGTCCAGGGGCTGCCCGACAGCGGCACGGCGTTGATCCAGGCCCTGCTCGGCGGCGTCACCAACGACCTTGAACACCTCGACCAGCGCCCCTGCGCCCAGAGCCTGGCGCTGGACGACTACGCCCAGGCCTTCGCCGCGCTGCCCGAGGCCAATCAGCGCGCCGTGCTGGAGCGCTGGGGCCCGCCCGAGCAGGACCCGATGCACCGCGACGGTCGGCTGATGGTCGCCGGCCTGCGCTTGGGCCTGACCTTCGTCGGTATCCAGCCGGCCCGTGGCTACCAGGTCGACCCCAGCGCGGTCTACCATGACCCGGACCTGGTGCCACCCCACGGCTACCTGGCGTTTCATTTCTGGCTGCGGCATGCCTACGGGGCCGATGCGGTCATTCACGTCGGCAAGCACGGCAACCTGGAGTGGCTGCCCGGCAAAGGGGTCGGGTTGTCGGCGCAGTGCTGGCCGGATGCGCTGCTCGGCCCGCTGCCGAACATCTACCCGTTCATCGTCAACGACCCCGGCGAGGGTGCCCAGGCCAAGCGCCGGACCCAGGCGGTGATCATCGACCACCTGATGCCGCCGCTGACCCGTGCCGAGACCTACGGCCCGCTGCGCGAGCTGGAGCAGTTGGCCGATGAATACTACGAAGCGCAGCTGCTCGACCCGCGCCGTGCGCGCGAGTTGCAGCGCGACATCCTGGCGCTGGTCAAGGCCAACCACATCGACCGCGAGTTGCAGCTCGAAGGCACGCTCGAGGATGCCGACGTGTGGTTGCCACGCCTGGACACCTACCTGTGCGACCTGAAGGAATCGCAGATCCGCGATGGGCTGCACGTGTTCGGCCAGTCGCCCGAGGGGCGTCTGCGCCTCGACACGCTGCTGGCCCTGCTGCGGGTGGCGCGTGGCGATGGCAAGGGCGGCAACGCCAGCCTGTTGCGCACGCTGGGTGCCTGCCTGGCGCCGGGCTTCGACCCGCTGGACTGCGACCTCGGTCAGCCATGGCAGGGCGTACGCGACCCTCGGTTGCAGGCGCAGAGCGACGAACCCTGGCGCACCTGTGGCGACACCCGCGAGCGGCTCGAGCGTCTGGCACTGGTGTTGATCGAGCAGACCTTGGCTGGCGAGCTCGACCTGCCGGCCACTCCGGCCTGGCAGCCCGTGCGTGAGGTGCTCGACGCGCTGGCGAGCGAGGTCGCGCCACGTCTCGATGCCTGCGGCGCGGCGGAAATGGACGGCTTGCTGGCTGCCCTGGCAGGGCGCTTCGTGCCGGCCGGCCCGAGTGGCGCCCCCAGCCGGGGACGTCTGGACGTGCTGCCGACCGGCCGCAACTTCTACACGGTGGACGTGCGCAACCTGCCGACCACCACCGCCTGGCGCCTGGGGTTCGCCTCGGCCAACCTGATCCTCGAGCGGCACCTGCAGGACCACGGCGACCACCTGCGTCGCCTGGGGCTGTCGGTCTGGGGCACCGCGACCATGCGCACGGGCGGTGACGACATCGCCCAGGCCATGGCCCTGATGGGCGTGCGGCCGGTGTGGGCCAACGGCAGTCAGCGCGTCGACGACTTCGAGATCCTGCCCCTGAGCCTGCTCGATCGGCCACGGGTAGACGTCACCCTGCGCGTGTCCGGGTTCTTCCGTGATGCCTTCGGTGGCCTGATCCGCCTGTTCGATGCGGCCGTGCAAGCGGTCGCGGCGCTGGACGAGCCGGACGACCTCAACCCGCTGGCGGCCAAGGTGCGTGCCGAGCGCCAGGCGTTGCAGGCCACCGGCCTGGACACCGAACAGGCCACGCGTCAGGCCGGCTGGCGGGTCTTCGGTGCCAAGCCCGGGGCCTACGGGGCCGGCGTGCAGAACGCGATCGACGGGCGGCTGTGGAACACGCGTGCCGACCTGGCCGAGGTCTACCTGAACCATGGCAGCTACGCTTACGGTGCCCACGATGACGGCACGCCTGCGCGCGCGTCCCTCACCCAGCGCCTGGGCCAGTTGCAGGCCGTGGTGCAGAACCAGGACAACCACGAGCACGACCTGCTCGATTCCAACGACTACTACCAGTTCCAGGGTGGCATGCTGGCAGCGGCGCAGACGCTGGGGGAGGGGGCGGTCAGCGCCTACCACGGCGATCACAGCCAGGCCGACCGCCCGCGCGTGCGCACCTTGAAAGAAGAGCTCAATCGAGTGATCCGTGCCCGCGCGCTCAACCCCAAGTGGATCGCCGGTGCCAAGCGGCATGGCTACAAGGGGGCTTTCGAGATGGCGGCCACGGTGGACAACCTGTTCGCCTTCGACGCCACCACCGGGTTGATCGACGATCACCATTACCAGGGCGTGGCCGATGCCTATGTGCTCGACCCGGCAACCCGTGAATTCCTGCGCGAACACAACCCGCAGGCGCTGCATGACATGACCGAGCGGCTGATCGAAGCGCAGCAGCGTGGGCTCTGGGCTGCGCCCGGTCCCTACCGCGAAGCGCTGGAAGAACAGCTGATCGCCGGCGAAGAAGAGACCTGAAATGACCGAACCTGTGCAGTTCCCCTTGGCGGCGGTGGTCGGCGCGCAGGCGCTGAAGCTGGCGCTGTGCCTGACCGCCATCGACCCGAAGATCGGCGGTGTGTTGATCGAAGGCCCGCGCGGCATGGCCAAGAGCACCCTGGCCCGCGGCCTGGCCGACCTGCTCGGCGACGGCCCGTTCGTGACCCTGCCGCTGGGCGCCAGCGAAGACCGCCTGGTGGGCACGCTCGACCTGGATGCAGCGCTGGGCGAGGGCAAGGTGCGCTTCGCGCCCGGCGTTCTGGCCCAGGCCGACGGCGGTGTGCTCTACGTGGACGAGGTCAACCTACTGCCCGATGGCCTGGTCGATCTGCTGCTGGACGTGGCGGCCAGTGGCACCAACCGGGTGGAACGCGATGGCCTTTCGCATCGCCACTCGGCGCGCTTCGTGCTGATCGGCACCATGAACCCCGAGGAAGGCGAGCTGCGCCCGCAGTTGCTCGACCGCTTCGGGTTGAACGTCGCCCTGGACGGCCAGCCGCCACCTGAAGCGCGCCAGCAGATCATTCGTCGGCGCCTGGCGTTCGACAGCGACCCGCACGCGTTTCTCGCCGAATGGGCCACGGCGCAGGCCGAACTGCGCACCCGCTGCCACGCGGCGCGGCAGCGGCTCGACGCCATTGCGCTGGACGACACGGCGCTCGCCGACATCACCGAGCGCTGCTTCGCCGCAGGCGTCGACGGCCTGCGTGCCGACCTGGTCTGGTTGCGCGCTGCCCGGGCGCATGCGGCCTGGCGCAGCGCGTCGCGCATCGAGGTCGAGGATATCGAGGCCGTGGCGGAGTTCGCTTTGCGCCATCGCCGTCGGGTCGCGTCACCGCCCACGCCCGAGGCGGCCTCGTCCCCGCCCTCACCCCATGAGGCCGGGCACACGCCGCGCGAGCCTGAAGGCGATCCCTCGCCTGGGCAGGGCGCCTGGGGAGCGCTGCCGCCCCGACCTGTGGCCAGCGGCCCGCGGCGCGAGGTACCGACCTGGGCAAAAAAGCCCTGAGCGTCCGCGTCCGGACTGACCGGCCGGACGCCTCTCAGGGCAAGGGCGCGCTGCAAGGCGCACCGCGCGGTCGGGCACGCCAGGCCAGCGAAGGGCAGGTGGCCTGGGCCGCGACCCTGGGGCAGGGCAGGCCGCGCGTGCGTGAGGATGTGCGCTGGCAACGGCGGCAGGCACGGCCTGCCGAGCTCTGGGTGGTGATCGTCGACAGTTCCGCCTCGACGCATCGGCATGGCGCGCTCGCTCAGGCCAAAGGCTTGCTGGCCGAATGTTTCGATCACGCGTACCGACAACGCGCGCGCCTGGCGCTGCTGACCGCCAGCGGGGACACGCCCCGTTGGCAGTGCCACGGCCTGAAAGCCTCGCAGGCCTTGCAGGGCTGGCTGGACGACCTGGGCGCCGGCGGCGGTACACCGTTGCTGGCCGCGCTGGCCCAGGCACGTCACTGGCTGCTGGCCCGACAGAAGCGTCTGCCTGAAGAACGCCAGCGCTGCCTGGTGCTGACCGATGGCCGTCTCCCGCAGTGGGCGCCCGTGCAGCCGCTGCCCTGCGCCAGCCTGGTGGTGGACATGGAGCGCTCGCCCATTCGCGTAGGGCGTGCTCGCCTGCTGGCCGAGCAGCTCGAGGCGGATTACCGGACCCTGGACGCCTTCGCGCCGCGCTGATGCCGCCCCATCCTCGTTGCTGAGTGCGCGGCCCTTACTTGGGCATCACCCAAGGCTGCAGCGCATAGCCTTGTTCGCTCAGCTCGCTTCTGACCTGTTCGATCAGCCCGAGCCATTGCTGGGTATCGGTGTACACGCGCGAAGGCACTTGCTTGCTGCCAATGCGGGTGTTGGTCCGGTCGATCACGGCAAGGCTCAGTTCACCGGTGCCGTTGGGCGCATCCCAGGCAACGCACTGGAACGGTTCGAAGGCGTGGTCGGCGATCAGCAAGGCGTCGTTGACACGGAGCGGGGCGTTCATGGTTTGGCTCTCTATGATCCTGAACAGCGGAAAAGGTCGACGACGACCCTGCACATCATCGTCGTCGGGTGTTGGGTAGTGATGCGCGCATGACACTACCAAGTCACATGCGCGGAGAAAAAATTTCACGATCACAGCGAGCGTCAAAGTTCCTTGCCAACAGGCGTGGCCGACGAATGGTATTCGTTTTTTTGACGGTTAATTGCTACTTTTCATGAAGGCGCTGCAACTTACTGTTTAAGAAAGAAAAATCACTCTTTGGCGCCAAGGAACCGTCCATGTCCGACGCTGTAGCCCACCGCCGTCTATTGATCATCGACCCCTGCGATGCGTGTCACGTGCTCTTGCCTAGCTTGCGCAGCGCCGGGTGGGAGGTCGATATCGGGGACTTTTCCAGCGCCAGCAGCCTTGCGGCAGGTGTTGGCCTGCTGCGCTTGCGCGCCGAACACCTGCGCGAGCCAGACGCCGTCAAGGCGCTCATCAAGCACAGCACCCTCGAGTGGATCGCCGTGCTCAGCGCCGAAGAACTGCGCCTGCAAAACGTCGGCGACTTCGTGTGCGAGTGGTTCTTCGACTTTCACACGGTGCCGTTCGACCCGGCGCGCGTGCAGGCCACCCTGACCCGTGCCCATGGCAAATCGCGCTCGCGCGGCAAGGGCTCGGTCAAGGCCGATGAGTCTTCACACGAATTGCTGGGCGACAGCCGGGCGATGCGCGAGCTGCGCAAAGGGCTGATCAAGCTGGCGCCTGCGGGGTCTGCAGTGCTGATCCACGGTGAGCCCGGCACGGGCAAGGAGCTGGTCGCGCGCACGTTGCATCGCCTGTCGCCCCGTCGAGACCGTCCTTTCCTGATGGTCCATTGCAGCCGATTGTCGACGCAGGCGCCTCAGTATGCGCTGTCCGCCCCGTCGAGCGAGGCAGGCGACGGGGGGCAGCCGTCCCTGCCGTCGCGGGTGCAGGCGGCGACCGGCGGGACGCTGTTCTTCGATGAAATTGCCGACCTTTCACCTGCTGCACAGGCTGCGCTCGTGCATCTGATCGACGCGCAGGGGGCTTGCCAGACCGGGGACGCGCCTTCGGGCGAGGTCGAGCCACGCATTCTGGCCGCGACCCGGGTTGATCTGGAGGCCGCCGTGCAGGCAGGGCGCTTTGACGAAGCCCTGTACCAGCGCCTGGCCGAGACACGCATCGCCACCACGGCCCTGCGCGAGCGTCACGCCGATCTGCCGACGCTGGCCGAGCACTTCGCGCGTTTCTACAGCCAGGAAACCGGCCGCACCCCTCGCGCGTTCAGCGAGGCCGCGCTAAGCGCCATGGGGCGACACGACTGGCCGGGCAACGTGCGTGAACTGGCCAACCGCGTCCGGCGTGGGCTGGTGCTGGCCGCAGGCCGGCAAGTAGAGGCCCAGGACCTGGGCCTGCGTACGCTGGAGGGAGAAGAAGCGCCGATCGCCACGCTGGAAGACTACAAGTACCGGGCCGAACGTCAGGCGCTGTGCGACGTGCTGCATCGGCACGGGGACAACATGACCCTGGCGGCCAAGGTCCTGGGCGTCTCGCGGCCGACGTTCTATCGTTTGCTGCACAAGCACCAGATCCGTTAGGCGAGCCCGCCCCATCACGCGGGCGGGTGTTCCTCGTCGCGGTACGGATCGTCCTCCCCTGGCAGGGCAGTGATCACGCTGAAGTCGCTGATTTCCACGGCACCCGTGCCATAGCCGAGCAGGTGGAACGAGAACGCCTTGCGCACCGTGGGGTTGTCGAAGTCGAATTCCATGACCAGCGGCTGCTCAGCGCTCACGGTCATCCGTTCAGGCAGCCCCAGCGCCACGTCCTGCTCGAACTCCTTGGCCTTGAGCAGGATCTGTGCAGGGTCGCCTGAGGCCAGCGAGCGGATTTTCAGGCGTACGCGCGTGCGTGAGCCCTCTGGCATTTCCAGGTATTGGGCGCCGATCAGGTTGTCGACCCAGTCGTCACGCACGCGTGGGTTCAACGGCACGGGCGTCGCGCTGCCGAACTGGTAGCGCACGTTCAGCGGCGTGCTCATCAACGAACGGTCCAGGGTCCCCGCCATGGCCGTGACCTGCTGCGCGGCGTTTCGGTCGCCCTGGCCCAGGTAGCGCGCCGCGCTGGCAATGAAGCCCTCGCTGGCATAGCGACGACAGCGCTGCTGGAAATCGCATTCGGTCAGCGTGCCGCGACCATCGTGATGGCGCAACTGACCGTTGGTGAACGAGAGCATGGGCCGGCCGCTGGCATAGTCGCGCAGCAGCGAGCGCCCGTTGAGTTCGGCCGGAACGGGCAGGGCGAAGTAGTCCAGCAGCGAGGCCGTCAGGTCGACGTGACCATAGGTGCCCGACTTGAGCCGTGGCAGTGCCGCCTGGTCGGGCGCGAGCATCAGGTTGAAGCCCCAGGCCGACGCCAGGCGCACGCCGTCGATGCCATGGGACTCGTCCGAGGTGATCACCACCAGGGTGTCTTCGAGCACGCCCTGGCGCTCCAGCGTTTCCAGGAAGTCGCCCAGGGCATCGTCCAGGTAGGCGACCGCTGCCTGCTTGGCGCTGGGGTAGCGCGCCAGGTAAGCCTCGGGTGCCGAGTAGGGCTGGTGCGTGCCGACCGTCAGCAGCGTGAGCATCCAGGGCTCGCGCTGCTGGCGCAGTTGCCCCACGTACTGCGCGGCGCCTTCGAAGAAGGCCTTGTCGTCCTTGCCCCACGGGAAGCTCAGGTAGTTGTCGTGGGTGAACCACTCCAGCCCATGCACGGCCTCGAAGCCGATGTGCGGCATGATGCGGTCCTTGGCCATGAAGCGCAGGCCGGCGCCTTGCAGGTAATGGGTGGTGAAACCGTGCTGACGCAGCTGCGCTGGCAGGCAGGCCTGGTTGCGGGCCTGCTGGTTGAGCAGCTCGACGCCCTTGGGCGTGCCGTTGTCGAACTTGTCGTAGTCGCCGCACAGCATCGCGTACAGGCCGCGAATGGTCTGGTGCGTGTGCAGCACGTAGTCCGGGGTGTTCATGCCGCGTTCGGCCCACTGGCTGAGCCGGGGCATGAGGTCGTCATCGAACGGGCTGTGCAGCGCCTGGCGGTTGGCGCGCACATAAGCGCCCGGGATGCCTTCCAGGGTGACGATCAGCAGGTTGCGTGCCTGGCCGGGGCCTGTCAGCAGGCGCTGGCCGTCGAGGTCGACGCCCACCAGCCCGGTCATCGACGGCGGTGGCGCCTGGGGCGCGAGCCCGGCCCACCGCTCGGCGTGCTGTTGCAGCGTACCGGTGCCCGTTGCGAGCAACTGGTGCGGCAGGTTGAATTGACGCCACGGGTCGGCCTCGGAAGGCGACAGGTGCTGCCCGGCCCAGTGCACGACCAGCAGCGCCGCAGGCACGCTCCAGGCGCGTCGCGGCAGCAGGCGGGGCGTCTGCCGGCGGCTCAGGCGGCAGGCCAGCAGCCATGACGCGATCCCCAGGGCCAGGGCCCATGGCAACCACGGGTGCGCCAGGCCACCGCCGGTGGAGTTCTCCACGAACTGTGTATCGAACAGGTAGGCCAGATCGCTGCTGGCGGGTAGCCGCCCCACGGCGCTGACCAGCTCGGCGGCGGCGACGCTCAACAGGGCCCAGACCAGCAGCACGGACAGCGCCAGCCAGGGCCGCTGGCGTTGCAGCAGCAGGAGCAGCCCGCTGCCGATGGCCAGGTCCGACAGGTAGCCGAAGGGATGAGACCACCCCAGCAGGCTGCGTGCCACCAGGGGGATCACGATCACCAGAAGGGCGAGCGTGGTCAGCCGCGCGGCAGGATGACGAAGGAGGCCGAACCAGTGCTTCACGAAAATGTCCTTATTGTCATCGAACGGTCACAGGAATGTGATCAATGATAACAGGCCTGCCTTGTGACCCAGGCCGCTTACAAGCCCGGTAACGAATGGACGGGACTTGAGCGCTCAGGCACTCAGGATCGTGGCACTACCGGCCGCCTGTAGCGCACGGATCGGCAAGCGGCTACTCCAACCGGCGCAGGTACGTTATCCTGCCCCCCGGCTGCCTGTCCCGAGCCCTGTCGTGCCGTTTCGACTCGCATTCAAGGGCCTTCATCTTCTTCCCATCCACTGCGCACGAGACCGTCCATGACCCTGCAGCAACGCCACAATGTCAACATCCTCGGGCATGGCCCGACGACGATGATCTTTTCGCACGGCTTCGGTTGCGATCAGACCATGTGGCGCTACCTGGTCGAACCTTTCGCCGACCGGTTCACGGTGGTCCTGCACGACCTGATCGGCTCGGGGCGCTCCGACCTGAGCGTCTACGACCCGGTTCGCTACGAAACCCTGGCAGGCTACGCCGATGACCTGTCGCAGCTCATCGACGCCTACGGCAAGGGGCCGGTGGTGCTGGTCGGGCACTCGGTCAGTGCCATGATCGGCGTGCTGAGCGACCTGGCCACGCCCGGCAGGGTCGCGGCCCATGTCATGGTCGGGCCATCCCCGTGCTACATCGATGACGATGGGTACGTCGGCGGGTTCTCGCGCGACGACATCCATGCCCTGCTCGAAACCCTCGACAGCAATTACCTGGGCTGGTCCAGCAGCATGGCGCCGGTGATCATGGGCGCGCCTGGCCAACCCGCCCTGGCCGACGAGCTGACCCAGAGTTTCTGCAGCACGCGGCCGGACATCGCCAAGCAGTTCGCCCGCGTCACCTTCCTGTCCGACAACCGTGAGGACGTGGCGCGCCTGACCACCCCGACCTTGATCCTGCAGGCCAGCGAAGACCTGATCGCACCGGTGCAGGTCGGCGAATACCTGAACCGGGTCATCGTCGGGAGTACCTTGTGCAAGGTCGAGAACATCGGCCACTGCCCGCACATGAGCGCCCCCAGTGCCTGCGTCGAGGCGATGAACGCCTTCCTCGCCAGGCTCGGTAGCCGTGATGACGGTTGACACCTCCGGGCTGCCGGACGCGCGAACGCTGTTCGACCAGGCCCCTTGCGGCCTGTTGACCACGCGCGAAGACGGCACGCTGCTGCAGGTCAACCGAACCTTCGCCGAGTGGCTGGGGCATACCTGCGACACCCTGTGCGGTCAGCGTTTCCAGGACCTGCTGACCATGGGCGGGCGGATCTTCTACCAGACCCACTGGGCGCCCCTCATGCACATGCAAGGGTCGGTCGGCGAAGTCAAGCTGCAGCTGCTGCACCACGATGGCAGTGCCGTCACGATGTTGCTCAACGGCGTGCGGCAGGTTCACGAAGGCCTGGCCTACTACCAGCTGTCGGTGTTCACCACGACCGAACGTGACCGCTACGAGCGCGAGCTGCTGCATGCACGCAACCTGGCAGAGAACCTGCTGCGAGAAAAGACCCTGGCGCAGGCGAGCCTGGACGAAGCGCAGGCCCAGCTGAAGAAGGCGTACCAGAGCGCCCAGCAACGCGCCGTGTATGCCGAGCAGATGGTCGGTATCGTCAGCCATGACCTGAGAACGCCCCTGGCCGCAATCCAGATGGCGTCCGAAATGCTCGGCCGCGCCGAACGCTCACCGCGCGAGGCGCGCATGCTGTCGCACATCGGCCAATCGGCAGGGCGCGCCGAGCGCATGATCGCCGACCTGCTGGACTTCACCCTGGAACGCATCGGTCACGGCATCGCCATCTCCCCGACGCCGCTCGACCTGCACGAGGTGGTACGCCAGAGCCTGGACGAGCTGCGTGTGGCGTTCCCGGACGTCAAGCTTCTGCACCAGGCCGTCGCCCATGGCCGCGCGCCCCTGGACGCCGACCGGATACAGCAACTGATCGGCAACCTGGTCGGCAACGCCGTGGCGTACGGTGACCCGGCCCAGCCGATCCATGTGATTTCCGACTTCTCCCAGGGGCACCCGCAGGTCACCGTCCTCAACTACGGCCAGCCGATCCCCCAGGCCACCCTGGACGTGCTGTTCGAGCCGATGGTGCGCGGCAGCGAGCAGAGCGTGGGGCGCAGCGTGGGCCTGGGGTTGTTCATCGTCAAGGCCATTGCCGAGGCCCATGGTGGCACCGTCAGCGTCAGTTCGGACACGGTCGACGGCACGCGTTTCATCGTCTGCCTGGCGCAGGCCGAGGAGGGCCGGCAAACGGCCTCGGTTCCGCTGGCCGGCTCGCAGGCAGGCTGATCTCGCCCGCCATTTTCATGGCAAGCGCACGCCTGGCTACCGTGGATCAGCGTGTCGTGGTCGTCGGGCGCGCCAACAACCGCTCGACTGCCTCGAAGGCCGCTGCCCGTCGCTGCGCCCAGGTGCCCTCGAGTACCTGCACTGGCTGATGGTGGGCCAGCAGCCACTGGCGACTCTGTTCGAAGAACACGTACCGGTGCGCCAGCTCGGGCTGACAGCGTTGACCGTCGCTCACCCATTCCACGCCACGCGGGTCGAGCAGCAGGTGCAGGTCGTAGTGCCTGGCCAACAGAGCCTGCTCCAGCCAGGCCGGACAATCACCGAACAGCGTCCGGCTCCACAGCAGGTTGCTCAGCAGATGCGTGTCGAGGATCAGCAGCTCGGGCGCTTGCCGACGCGCCTCGTCCTCCCAGGCCAGTTGCCCATGGGCGATGGCCGGAATGTCGGCCAGGCAGGTGTCGCGCCGATGCAGGTCGATGAAATGACGAACGTACTCGCCGACCAGGCAGCCGCCAAAGTGCGCCTGCAGTTCACCGCCCAGCCAGCTCTTGCCACTCGATTCAGGTCCGCACAGCACCAGCACCTTCATGCGCAGGCCACGCTGGGCGCACGCCGCCACGCGAGCCAGCCGCGCACGGCCAGCCAGGTGAACAGCGCGTACAGCGCTGCGGTCAGGTAAAGCCCCTTGTACAGGAACAGGCCGACGAACACCGTGTCCAGCACGGCCCACAGCGCCCAGCATTGCAGCCGCTTCTGCGCCATCCACACCTGCGCTACCAGGCTGAAGCCGGTCAGCGCGGCGTCCAGCCAGGGCTGCGCGGCATCGGTCCAGTGAGCCATGGCCGCGCCCAGCACCAGGCTGACCAGCAGGCCAGCGCCCAGGCTCAGGCCCATGGCCGGCGCCGACAGGCGGCTGACCTGACGGGCGCGTTCGAGGTGCCCTGGGCGCGTCCACTGCCACCAGCCATACAGCTGCAGGACGGCGTAGACCAGTTGCAGGAGCATGTCGGAATACAGCCGCACGTCGTAGAAGATCCAGCTGTACACCAGCACCATGACCAGGCCGATCGGCCAGCACCAGGGGTTCTGCTTGACGGTCAGCCACACGGCGAGCACACCGAGGGCGGCGGCGAACAGTTCCAGGCCGGACATGGAGGATCCTCGGTCAGTGAAGAGGGGCGCGATTGTACGCCAAGTCCCACGTCGAGCGGAAAGCGACGCGCGTGTCAAATTTCCGCCAGGCTCGCAAACCCTCTGCTAACATGCTGTTCGGCTTAAGATGAAACTTTCATCGAAGCGGAACTTTTCGACTGGCTTTACTCCAACCTTCGCTGTAAAACGGCCCGCCGCTCGCGGTAGAACACACCACTCAACGTACAGCGGGCCTGGAACGCACCAGCGCCCCGTGGGGGAACGATGGATCTTTGGAGCGCCTTGCAGGCAATCATTCTGGGTATCGTCGAAGGGCTCACCGAGTTCCTGCCGATCTCCAGCACCGGGCACCAGATCATCGTCGCCGACCTGATCGACTTCGGCGGCGAACGGGCCATGGCCTTCAACATCATCATCCAGCTCGGCGCGATCCTGGCCGTGGTCTGGGCGTTTCGCCGCAAGATCCTCGACATCGTCGTCGGCCTGCCGCGTGAGCGCCAGGCGCGTCGCTTCACCGCCAACCTGCTGCTGGCCTTCATGCCAGCGGTGGTGCTTGGCGTGCTGTTCGCCGACCTGATCCACGAATACCTGTTCAACCCCATCACCGTGGCTGCAGCGCTGGTGATCGGCGGGGTGATCATGCTCTGGGCCGAGCGACGTGACCATCAGGTGACGGTCGAGCACGTCGACCAGATGCGCTGGCACCAGGCGCTGAAGATCGGCCTGGTGCAGTGCGTGGCGATGATCCCCGGCACGTCGCGTTCCGGGTCGACCATCATCGGCGGGCTGCTGTTCGGCTTGTCGCGCACGGCGGCCACCGAGTTCTCGTTCTTCCTGGCCATGCCGACCATGGTCGGCGCGGCAGTGTACTCGGGCTACAAGTACCGTGAGCTATTCCAGCCCGCCGATTTGCCGGTGTTCGCCCTGGGCTTCGTGGTGTCGTTCCTGTTCGCCATGATCGCGGTGCGCGGGCTGCTGAAGTTCATCGCCCACCACAGTTATGCGGTGTTCGCCTGGTACCGCATCGGCTTCGGCCTGCTGATCCTGGCGACCTGGCTGTTCGGCTGGATCGACTGGACCACGGCGCAGGGCTGACGTGAGTCGTGAACGCACCACCCGGGCCGCACCTCGGGGGAGGGCAGAGGTGCACCTGCGCTGGCCCAAGGTGGCCCTTCTGCTCGCCCTGTGCACCTTGCCGGCGCTCGGCGTGGTGCAGGCGGTGCTCGGGGGTGCCAGCCCACTGTGGCTGGCGTTCTACCCATTGGCCAGCCTGATCGCCTTCGGCCTGTACTGGCATGACAAGCATCGTGCCCGCACCCAGGGCTGGCGCGTGCCTGAGAAGTACCTGCACCTGAGCGAGCTGCTGGGCGGCTGGCCCGGCGCGCTGGTCGCCCAGCAGGTGTGCCGACACAAGACCCGCAAGGTGCCGTTTCAGGTGATCGTCTGGGCCATCGTGCTGCTGCATGAAGTGCTCTGGTGCGACCGCGTGGTCTTCGCCGGGCAAGGCCTGGTGCGTCTGCTCGGCCTGGCGCAGGATTGACGGCTGGCGCTGATCGTCGGCGCAGTGCTCATACCTTGTGAAGAAGGCAGGGCCTACCCGTTGACACGGGCCTCGGGCTGAGCGACCGTGCGCGCCCGTTTCGTGCGGCCATGGCCTTGACGTTCACGTCGATGGCATTCCTGGCGACGTGGCGGTGTCCTAGCCAGACAGGCTTGCCAGACGGCAGGGACTGTGTGGGTGGCAGGTTGCCTGATCGAGCGCTCGGCCGATGACCGAGCGACCCGCACGGTCACCTTGCAAGCGCTTCTTAAGACCCCCAGCCTGGATGTGTGGATTGCCCAGATACAAGAGAAAACGATTATCGAGCTTCATCAGGAAGTGGTTCGTCTACATCACCGTGGTCAGCCTGACCGGTGGCTCCAACCGCATCGTCGAACACCTGTCGAGCGGAAAACTCTGGCAATGGGTGAACTGGCCGGCGATCAAGCGGGTGTTGGTGCATTTCATCAACCCCTGAAGGCACGCCGCACTGAAACGGGCTGTCAGGCCTGTATTCCAACCTGTGGGAGTTTGCCCGCCGCCTTGGCGCCGCGCTGTCGCGCAGAGAACATGACGATAGCTGGCAGTGCTCAGATACTGTGTCGCTGATTGATTTCTGGGGCCGCTTTGCGGCCCATCGCGGCACGGGGGCCGCTCCTACACCGGTAGCCCCACCGTGGGGTTGCAGGCTATCGCGGTCACCTGTGGGAGATTTTATGGTTTCTGCCAAGTGCTAATGTGGGCCCGCAGGGCCCACAAAATCCTGAAGTTATTTCTTTTAAAATCAACAAGATATTTTATTTTCTATGAGAGCGGACTTGCCCGCGATGGCGTCCGGCCCGTCGCCGCCTGTCTCGCGGGCAAGCCCACTCCCAAAAGGATGAGCCCTCACGCCCCCATTCAGAGCTTGAAGCGTCGTACCAGCTCGTTGAAGGACACCGCCAGGCGCGACAAGTCCTGCGCCGAAGCGCTGGTCTGCTGCGCACCCGTCGCCGTCTGGGTCGACAGGTCCTGGATGTTGAGCAGGTTGCGGTCCACCTCGCGCGCCACGTTGGCCTGCTCCTCGCAGGCACTGGCGATCACCAGGTTACGGTCGTTGATCTGGCCGATGCCCACCGCGATCTGCTCCAGCGCATCGCCCGTGGCACGGGCCAGCGTCTGGGTGGTAGTCACCAGGGTCTGGCTCTTGCCCATGGCCACCACGGCCTGGTCGGAGCTGGCCTGGACGGCGTTGATCATGCCTTCGATCTCGCCCGTGGAGGCCTGGGTGCGTGCCGCCAGTGCGCGTACCTCATCGGCCACCACCGCGAACCCGCGACCCTGCTCGCCCGCGCGGGCTGCCTCGATGGCGGCGTTGAGCGCCAACAGGTTGGTCTGCTCGGCGATGCCGCGGATCACGTCCAGTACCTTGCCGATGTCACGCAGTTGCGTGGCCAGCTGTTCGACGATGGTGGTGGAGGTGCCGATCTCGCGCGTGGCGTCATCGACCGCCGACACGGCATGACGCGCCTGGCCCAGGCCTTCGCCGGCCTGGGCGCTGGCGCCCCGCGAGGCTTCGGAGGTGGACATGGCGTTGCGGGCGACTTCCTCGACCGCTGAGGTCATCTCGGTCACCGCCGTGGCAGCCTGCTGGATCTCGTCGTTCTGGCGCAGCAGGCCACGGCTGCTGTCCTCGGTCACCGCATTGAGTTCTTCGGCCGCCGACGCCAACTGGTTGGACGCATCGGCGATCTGCTGGATGGTGGTCTTCAGGCTCTGCTGCATGTCGCCGAGAGCATTGAGCAACTGGCCGGTCTCGTCGGCGGCTTCGCTACGGACCTGCTGCGTCAGGTCGCCACGGGCGATAGCCTGGGCGCTTACCACGGCCTGGGCGATGGGGCGGCTGATCAGACGGCTGATGAAGACGCCAAGCAGCAGCGCGGCAATGAAGGCCACGGCGACGCCGGTGTACAGCACGGTCGTCGCCGCGCGTTCGCTGGCGCTGGCCTGTTGCCCGCCTTCGACGATCTGGCGGTTATTGGATTCGATGATCACGCTGAATTCATCGAGGATGACCCGATAGTGCTGTTGCACGTCACTGCCGATGATGCTTCGAGCGGTGTCCACATCACCGGCCTGCAGCGCCGTGAGCACACGCTGTACCTGGGCCTGATAGGCCGGCCAATCACGCTCCATGCGATCACCGGCAGCGCGTTCATCGTCTGCCAGGGGCGTGGTGCGGTACAGGGCGAAGGCCTTTTCGCTGTCGGTGCGGTTGGCTTCCAGGCTCTGCAGAACCTGATCACGGCTCGCCTGTGGAGCATTCGAGGCAATGGCGCCGATCAATGCGTACAGGTCCCTCTGCTGCGCGATGGCCTTGCTCTTGGCTTCAGCGGCCTTGGACACCGACACCAGGTTGTTGGAAAAGACCGACCGGAGGCTGTCCGACAGTTGGGAAATGCCGCGGCTGCCGAGCACGCCCACCGCAAGGGTGATGAGCGCGCACAAGCCAAAGGCGGCGATCAGTTTGGTGGAGAGTTTTGCATCGCGTAGCCAGTGCATGGAGGCATCCAGGAAGAGGGACCGAAAGAGAGCGAATTGCCACAGGTCAGAAAACCTGGGCACTCGCTCGGTTATCGGTCATCCGTGTCCGGCCTTGAGCGGGGCGCGCAGTTATTTTCGTGCATGACGAATCCTTCATCGACGGGCCGTCTCTCTGGGTCGTCCGAGCCGGTCACCGTTCAGAGCGCGAACGCTCGACCGGCGGCGGCGCCGGCGCACGCCCGGCCCGACCGGGCCACATCGCACGCATCACCCCGTCCCGCCGCACGAGCGCATGCATCAGCGCGGCGCCCACGTGCACCAGGATCGTGGCGAACAGCAGGTAGCCGGCCCAGCCGTGCGCCTGGCGCAGCACGGCATAGAGCCACAGGTCGTGCGGGGCGATCGCCGGCAGCCCCAGCGGACGAGGGTAGTCACCCGCCGACAACATCGCCCAGCCCAGCAGCGGCATGCCCAGCATCAACCCGTAGAGGGCCAGGTGCGAGGCGCCGGCGGCCCAGCGCTGCAGCGGCGGCAGGTCGCGTGGCAGGGGCGGGTGCGGCAGGCTCACGCGCAGCACGATACGCAGGAGCACCAGCACCAGCAGCGCCAGCCCGGTGGCCTTGTGCAGCGTGACCAGGGTGGGGTGCCAGGGCGACAGGTTGCCGACCATGTTCACCCCGATGAACAGCATCGCCAGGATCAGCACGGCCATCAGCCAGTGCACCGCCCGGCTCAGTGGATGAAAGGTGCTGGGGGTCATGGGCGTGCTCCTGTCTCGAGGCGTTCGCGGCTGCGGCGGTTGAAGGATTCGGCATAGGCGGCCGAGCGGGCCGCGAGGATCGGGTCATCGGACGGCGCGATGCCGGTCGGCAGGATCAGGGGGTCGAAGTTGAGGTCACGGCAGGCGCCTTGCTCCGGCGCTTCGACCCGGTCGATGACCACGGTACCGGCGTCCACCGTGCGCCGTTGCGCCGGCCAGGCCTGGGCCGGGTCGTCGATGTCGTCGCCAGGCTCGGCCAGGGTGAGGCGCAAGGTCCAGCGCAGTGGGCCCTGCTTCACGCGGGCCTGGAGGTCATGTTGCAGGTAGTCCGGGTCGGCGATGCCCGTGGGCAGGTTCTGAAACGGCGTGTGAGGCTCGAGGCGCCAGCGCACCGGCTGCACCGCCCCCTGGCCGTCGATCAGACGAAACGCATTGATGCTGTTGTAGGCGGTGTTGGCGAAGCTGTCGCTGGGCCGGTACTGGGCCGCCCACTGACGAAACGCGGCGCCTTCCGGGTGCGCCTTGGCAAAGGCTGTCTGCCGTGCCGGGTCGGGTTTGCCGGTCGTGGGGTCCGGTGTGCTCGCCAGGACCTGGTCATAGAAGCCTTCGACGCTGTTGACGGCCAGCACCGGCGGGTTGTTCATGCCGGTGCGCCAGCGCTGCCCGTCGTCGGTGCTCAGTTGCAGGGCCAGGCTGCGCGTCGGCACGGCGGCGTCGGCAACGTGCGGGTTGGCGCCACCGAGGGCGAAGCGTCCGATGACCGGCACACGCGGCTGGCTGAAGACCCGGGCGCTCGAGAGCGGCGCGGCGAGCCCGGTGCTTTCGAAGTACCCGCTGACGCACAGGCCCTTGGCGTGGTTCTTGCGATACCCCGGGTGATGCCCGGCCTGGGCTTCGAAGGTGTCGATGATGCGTTGCGGGGTCAGTGCCGGAGCGCCGATCCAGCCGGCGGCATAGGCGAAGCCGGCACCGGCCGACGCCAGCACCGCGCCGATGCCGAACAAGCGCAGGGCTTTGCGGCGCCCTTGCAGGGGAGTGGTCATGCGCAGGTTCTCGTGAGGGGACAGGCCAGTACGACGCTCGAGCGAAAATTCTATTCCCGAGGGAATGCTTTCGCTCGCCAGGCGTCTGTTGTCAGTCCTTTTCCCCGAGCCTCGAACCTGAACATGCATGACCTGGATGAACGTCAATGGCGCGACCTGCTCAACAGCCTGCGTCGCTTCGCCCTGTGGCTGGCCCGCGATGCCACCAGCGCCGACGACCTGGTGCAGGCGACCCTGGAGCGCGCCCTGAGCCGCGGCGCTCAGCAACGCGAGCGCGACGGCCTGCGGCCCTGGTTGTTCACCATCCTGTATCGCCTGTTCCTGGACGGCAAGCGCCGGGAGAAGCGGCATGCCCGCTGGCTGGGCTGGATCGGCCTCGGTAGCACCAGCGAGGCATCGCGACATGACGCCACCGAGTCGAGCGTCTTCGCCCAGGCCGACCTGCAGGCCTTCGCCCGCCTGCCGGAGCAACAGCGCGCCTTGCTGTTGCTGGTCAGCGTCGAGGGATTGAGCTACAAGGAGGTCGCCCAGGCCCTGGACATCCCGATCGGTACGGTGATGTCGAGGCTGTCCCGTGCCCGTGCGGCACTGCGTGAACTGACCGAAGAAACGCCCGCGCCGATGGCGTTGCGGAGGCTCAAATGATTTTTTCGGCCCCGAGCGAGCATGAACTGCACGCCTATGTCGACGACCGTCTCGACCCGGCGCGGCGCGCGCAGATCACCCTGTGGCTGGCCTCGCATCCCCAGGAGCAGGCCATGGTCGATGGCTGGCGCGACGATGCCCGGCGCTTGCGCGCGGCCCTGGCCGGCGGGTACGACGCCCGTGCCGATGCCGGTCCGTCGCTGGCGACGGTGCGCCAGCGACTGGTCAGGCGGCGCCGGCAGCACCTGGCCACGGCAGCTCTCCTGCTGCTGACCCTGGGCCTGGGCAGCCTGGGAGGCTGGCAGGCCCGCGAAGCCACCTGGCTGGCCGGTACGCCGCCGATGGCGGATGCCGTGCAGGCCCACCGGCTGTTCGCCGAGACGGCGGCTCTGGACATCCAGGCGCGCGACCCGGCCCGCCTGCGTGCCTGGCTCGCCCGGCATTTCACCCAGGTCGGCGACCTGCCGGACCTGGCCGAACAAGGCCTGGTCCCGGTCGGGGCGCGCCTGCTCGCCAACGAAAATGGCCCGGCAGCCTTGCTGCTGTACGAAGACGCCCAGGGCGGGCGCCTGAGCGTGTTTCTGCGTGCGCCGGGTCGGCACTTCGGCCACATGGCCAGCGGGCAGCGGCGCGAGGGCGCGCTCGAGGCACGCTACTGGTCCCACGGCGCCTACAACTTCGCCGTGGTCGGCCCGGCCCAGGACACGCAGGGCGAACGCCTGGAACAGGCGCTGCGCACGGCGTTGTAGCCTGGTGGCCGAGCCCGGTGGCCGATCGGCGCCACTTGCTCGCTCAAGGCGTGCGCACGGGCGGCGTCAGGCAGGGATCAGAAGTCCACCGTCGCCGACAATTGGTATGTGCGCGGCTCGCCCAGGGCCAGGCTGGACGTCTGCGGCACACCCCAGTAGTTCTTGTTGGCGAGGTTCGAGACGCCGGCGCGGACCACCACCGGCTTGCCACTGACGTTCATCGCATAGCGCGCGCCGGCGTCGAAGATCGTGTAGCCGGGAATCGACTGGGCGTTGTCGGCGCTGATGTACTGCTTGGACAACGACGTGGCGTTGGCGGTCAGGGTCAGGCCCTCGACGAAGGGCGTGTCCCATTCGACCCCCAGCTTGCCCTGCAGCTTCGGCACGCCGGTGGCGGTCTTGCCTTCCTGGGTGCTCGTGCTGGCCTTGGTCACCTCCGGGTCCACGTAGGCGACGCCGCCCATCAGGCGCACGTCCATCATCGGCGAACCGAAGAAGCTCCATTCGACGCCGCGGTTGCGCTGCTCGCCGCCGAAGGAGTAGAGGTTGGTGGCCGGGTCGGTGTAGCCGTTGGGGCGCTTGATCTCGTACAGCGCCAGGGTATGGGTGAAGGTGCCGAGGTCCAGCTTGGCGCCGATCTCGCGCTGCTTGGACTCGTAGGGTGCGAACATCTCGCCGGCGTTGGCCGCGGTCAAGGGGGCCGAGCTGCCCTTGCTCAAGCCTTCGATGTAGTTGGCATACAGCGAAAGCTCATCGGTCAGCCTGAACAGAATGGCCCCCGCCGGGCTGGTGGCGTGTTCGTCGTAGCCCGGTCGGTTGCGCGCGCCGGTGCCCGTGTTGTACGTGTCGGACACCACTTCCTGACGGCGCACCCCCAGGGTCAACTGCACACGCTCGTCGAGGAACGACAAGGTATCGGCAATGCCGTAGCTCTTGAGGTCGTTCTCGTTATGAATGATGTAGGGCCATGCCTCCGGCGCCTTGGGGCCCCACACGGGGTGGTAGAGGTTGGTGACCCAGGTCGTGTTCGGAATGCCGCGACGCCCCCAGTCGCGCTCCTTGTCGCTGTACTGGGTCGCGTTGACCGACCACTGGTGGCCGATGCCGAACGTGTCGAACTGGCCGCGCAGGCCGACTTCGGCGGACGTCTTGTGAAACTCCTGGCGCAGTTGCCCCAGGGTCGTGGACAGGTCACCCCGGGCATTGATCACGGTGGCCGACATGGCCCCGCTGTACTGGTAGTGAGTCTTGCTGGTGCCCACCGCGCCATAGGCGGTCAGTCGATCGCTCAGCGCGTACTCACCGCGCAGGATCACACCCTTGTCCTGGGTGCGTACACGTCCCCAGTCCGGACTGAGCAAGGTGTCCGCGCTGGGGGGCTTGGGTACCGACAGGCCAGCGGCCAGGCCGATGCCGCGGTTCTGCCCGACGGTGGTGTCGTCGCTGTCGAACAGGTCGAGGGACAACCGCGCCCGCTCGCCGCGCCAGTCCAGTGCCAGGGCATTCACGCCGACCCGGTGGCTCTGGTCGTCGGTGGCCGTATCGCCGTCACGGTAGACCGAGTTGAAGCGCACCCCGAACTGGTTGCCCTCGCCGAAACGGCGCCCGATGTCCAAGTGCCCGCCAAGCTGCGAGTCGGACTCGAAAGTGCCGGTCACGCGGGTCAACGGCGTGTCGCCGGCGCGTTTGGGCACCAGGTTGATGGTGCCGCCCACCGAACCGTTCGGCGGCATGCCGTTGAGCAGCACGGAAGGGCCCTTGAGCACTTCGATCCGCTCGTAGATCTCCGGCGAGGCGCGGTAGAAGGGCGCCATGCCGAACAGCCCTTCGACGGTCATGTCGCTGGGGCTGGTGTTGAAGCCGCGGATGGCGTAGCTCTCGCTGTGCGTGTTCTTCACCCCGTTGGTGAAGACCGACGGGTCGGTGGCGGCGATCACGTCGGTGATGTCCCGGGCCTGGAGGTCCTGCACGTACTGCTCGGTGTAGCTGAGCGTGCTGAAGGGGGTTTCCATCAGGTCCTTGTTGCCCAGCAGGCCGATGCGCCCGCCGGTGGCGACTTGGCCGCCAGCGTAGACCGGCGGCAGATCGTCTGCCGCGTCCTCGGTCGCCTCGACGGTGATGTCCGACAGGACCAGGTGCGTCTGCGTCGATTCGCTCGGGGCCTGGGGGGCGGGCGTTTGCGCGAGTGCCGAGTGCGTCGTCGCCCCCAGGCTCACTAGCAAGGCCAGGCGCACAGCCAGGCAGGTGCGATCAGGCGCCAGGCGCGGTAGGGGCGACGGGCAGGCGGCGGGCGCCAGGCAAACAGGGGTGCAGCGTGACGACATTGCGGGATTCCTTTGGCTTCGACCCAGAATGGAAGTGATGCACTGACTATCCGAACCAGTCGCGAAATCCCGCAATGCAAATCATTAGCAGTTGAAAGACGTGGAACGTCTTCAGCGCGCCGCCTGGGTATCTTGAACGCGATAGCCTTTCACCACGTCGTCGGCAATGCGCTCCAGGCAGGTCACGCTGGCGGTGCACAGGTACCAGGTCTGCGCATCGACGAACACCACGCGGCCACTGTTCCAGGCTTTCGTGCGGCGTAGCAGCGGGTTGTCCAGGCTGTCGAGGTTCAGCGCGGGCCGGCGCTCCATCACGGCGGTCCGGTCGATCACGTAGAGGATGTCAGGATCGGCCTCGCGGATGAACTCGTTGGAGATCGGCTGACCGTGCAGGCTCGCCTGGAGGTCGGTGCTGGCCGGCTTGACCCCCAGGGTGTCGAACACGTAGCCATAGCGCGACTTGACCCCGTAGGAGGTGAAGGCGCCATTGTTGTGCAGCACGATCAGGGCTTTTTCCGGGCGGCCCTCGGTCACCTGGCGCGTGCGGGCGATGGTGGCGTCCATCTGCGCGACCTTCTGTTCGGCCAGGGCCTGCTTGCCGAAGATGCGCCCGAGCGTTCGCACATGGGCCTTGGCGGTGTCGAGAAAGTCGCTGCGCTGGTTGGTCAGGTCGACATCGTCATAGACGGTCGGCGCGATCTCGCTCAGCTCGGCATAGCTTTGCGCCTGCAGCGGCGAGATCAGGATCAGGTCCGGCTTGAGCGCGTGCAGGCGCTCCAGGTTGGGCTGGATGGTGGTGCCGACGTCGGCGATGGCCGGGTCATCGCGGTAGGGCAGCAGGAACGTCGACACGTAGTCCTTGGCCATGCCCACCAGGGGCGCCTGCAACTGCACGACGCTGTCGACCTCGCTCATGTCGAAGGCCACCACGCGCTGTGGCGGCGCCTCGATCACGGTGGTGCCGAGCGCGTGCTCGATGCGCACCGGCGGGTAGTCGGCGCTGGACGTGGCCGCCGCGCTCGGCGCATCGGCCTTGGGCTGGTCGCATCCGGCCAGGGACAGGGCGACGGCCAGGGTCAGCAGGGACGTGGCGAAGGGTTTCATGGCAGCTCCGGCGAAAGCGATGGGTTGAAGTAGTTGCAAACGAATCCACGCCCGGCGGGCAGGATCTCGAAATCCAGGTCGAACAGCTCGCGCAGGCGCGCCTCGTCGATCACCTCGGCGACCGGGCCGCAAAAGCACACCGTGCCCCGTTTCATGGCCACGATGTGATCGGAGTAGTTGGCGGCGAAGTTGATGTCGTGCACCACCAGGATCACCGTGCGGCCCTGCTCGTCGCACAGCCGGCGCAGCGCGCGCATGATCAGCACGGCATGCTTCATGTCCAGGTTGTTCAGCGGCTCGTCCAGCAACAGGTAGGGCGTCTGTTGGGCGATGGTCATGGCCAGGAACGCCATCTGCCGCTGGCCACCGCTCAGCTCGTCGACGTACTGCCCGCGCAGGTGCTCCAGCGAAAGAAAGGCGATGGCCTCGTCGATGGCCTGTCTGTCTTCAACAGTGAGCGCGCCCTGGCTGTAGGGAAAGCGGCCGAAGGCGACCAGCTCGTCCACGGTCAGCCTGAGGTTGAAGTCCGGCGTCTGGCGCAGGGTCGCGACGCGCCTGGCGTAGTCGCGCACGGCCAGTTGGCCGATTGCCTGCCCGTCGATGCACAGTTCGCCGGCCGATGCCTGCTGGAGCCGGGCGATGAGCATCAGCAGCGTGGTCTTGCCCGCGCCATTGGGGCCGATCAGCGAGGTGATCCGTCCGCTCGGAAAGCGCACGTTGACGTCCGTCAGCACGGCGTTCTGGCCATAGGCCTTGGACACATGGCTCAGGGTGATCATGCGGTACCTCGTGTGCGCGTCATCAGGGCCAGGAAATACACCCCGCAGACCAGGTTGATCAGGATGTTGACCGACATGTTGTAGTTGAAGACCTGCTCGACCAGGTACTGCGCGACGATGAACAGCGCCATGGCCACCCCGCTGGCCAGCGGCAGTGTCGCGCGGTGGCGGAAGGTCCGTGCCAGTGCGTAGGTGAGGTTGGCGACGAACACGCCCATGAAGGCGGTCGGCCCCACCAGGCTGGTGGACACCGCCACCAGCACGGCGATCACGGCCATCTGCAGGCTGACCGCACGCCCGTGATCGACCCCCAGCACGATGGCCTGGTCGCGCCCCAGGGCCAGCACGTCCAGCACCGGCAGCGTGCGCCGTACCACCAGGCAGGCGAGGGCGGCCAGGACGGCGGAGTAGGCCACTTGCAGCGGCTGCGCCTTGTTGAACGAGGCGTAGTTGAAGCCTTGCAGGATCGAGAATTCCCCAGGGCTGACCTTGAGCTGGATGAACTGCGTCAGGGTGCTCAGCACCAGGCTCAGCACCAGCCCCACCAGCAACAGCAGGTAGACGTTCTGGCGGCCGTCGCGCAACAGCCAGCGGTGCAGCAGCCAGGAGTAGCCGAGCATCAGCACGATCGACAGCCAGACGTTGCCGTGCCGGCCGAGCAGCACCAGGCTGTGGGTGCCGAGCAGCAGGATGAGCAGAGCCTGGAACAACAGGTAGATGGCCTCGTAGCCCATGATGGCCGGGGTCAGGATGCGATTGCCGGTCAAGGTTTGGAAGATGACCGAGGCACAACCAATGCACACGCCGGCGACCACGATCGCCGCCAGGCGTGTCAGGCGCCGGGGGATGACGTAGGCCGTGTCCAGCCCCGAACCCAGCAGGACGAACGCCACCGCCAGGACAGCGACCAGCAGCCAGATGCCCTGGCGCGCGTTCAGGCGGCTCATGTCGATTTCCTCAGCAGCAGCACCAGAAACAGCACGCCGCCCACGCTGCCGGCCACCAGACCGATGGGCACCTCGAAGGGGTAGATCAACAGACGCCCGAGGATGTCGCAGCACAGCAGCATCGAGGCGCCGCACAGGGCCACCAGCGGCAACGTGCGCTGCAGGTTCTCGCCATAGCGCAGGGCGATCAGGTTGGGGATCACCAGGCCGACGAACGGAATCGCGCCGACGGTGATCACCGTGACCGACACCGTCAGCGCCACCAGCAGCAACCCGAGGGTGACGGTCGCCGTGTAGTTCAGGCCCAGGCTGCTGGCCATGCCTTCACCCATGCCCAGGACGGTGAAGCGTTGCGCGAACAGGTAGATGAGCACCACCACCGGTAGGATGACGAAAATGATTTCGTAGTTGCCCTGGACGATGCGCGAGAAGTCGCCCATCAACCAGCCTTGCAGGCTCTGCAGCAACTGGTGACGGTAGGCCCAGAATTCGGCGACGGCGCTGAGCACGCTGCCGTACATGAGGCCGAGCACCGGCACCAGCACGAGGCTCTTGAAGCGGATGCGCCGAATCATCGCCACGTAGGCCAGGCTGGCGGCGAAGCTGACGCCCAGCGCCATCAGCATCTTGCCGACGGTGCCGACGCCCGGAAAGGCGCTCACGGCGATCAGGATGCCGAGCTTGGCCGCGTCCAGGCCACCACTGGTGGCCGGCTCGACGAAGCGGTTGCGCACGATCTGTTGCAGCACCACCCCGCACACCGCAAGGCCGGCACCGGACAGCACCAGGGCAGCCAGGCGTGGCAGGCGGCTGGCGGTCAGTGTCAGCCACGCGTCCTCCGACAGGCCCGCCAGGTCGAGCCAGGTCATCCGGCCGACCCCGACCATCAGCGACACGCCGCACAGCACGCCGAACAGCACCACGAGTACGGACGGTCTCAAACGCAGGCCTCGTCCACAGGCTGCCCGGCGATGCGCCACCCCTTGGCGGCCTGGCGCTGAGCCAGGAAGTGCGCATACCGCCCACCTGCCTCACGCAGCGCTGTCGGTGTGCCTTGCTCGCAGACCCGACCCTGGTCGAGCACCACGATGCGATCGGCCATGGCCACGGTGGACAGCTGGTGGGCGATCACGATCACCGTGCGCTGGCCCTTCAGGCGCGCCAAGGTCTCGGTGATCGCTGCCTGATTGTGCGCATCCAGCGCTGCGGTGGCTTCGTCGACCAGCAGGATCGGCGCCGGCTTGATCAGCGCGCGTGCGATGGAGAGGCGTTGACGCTCGCCGCCCGACAGGCGCGCGCCGCCTTCGCCGACGGCCGTCGCCAGGCCCTGGGGCAGGCGTTCGAGCATTTCCGTGATCCCTGCCTGACGCGCCACCTCGAGCACTTCGTCATCGGTGGCATCGGGTTTGCCGAGGCGGATGTTGTCGGCGATGCTGCCCTGGAACAGGTAGGCGTCCTGGAAGATCTGGCTGATCTGCCCGGCCAGCTGGGCGCTGCTCATCTGCCGGACGTCCACGCCGCCGATGCGCACGCTGCCTTGCTCGGCGTCGAAGAACCGTGCGATCAGGCGCATCACCGTGCTCTTGCCCGAGCCGGAGGCGCCCACCAGCGCGGTCATGCTGCCGGCCGGAAAGGTCAGGTCGATGCCGTCGAGCACTCGGGGTTGGTCGGGGCCATAGGCGAAGCTCAGGCCGCGCAGTTCGACGCTGGCGTCGGCTGGCGCCTGGGCATGCTCGGGCAGGGGCAGGGGCAGGGGCAGGGGACGCGCGGCGAGCAGGTCGGCAACCGTGGCCAGTTGGCTGCGCGCGCCACGCAACACGTCGCTGTAGCTGGCGACCTCCAGCAGCGGGTCGACGAAACGCGTGGTCAGCAGCAGGGCCATGACCAACGCCACGCTGGTGCTGGCCGGCATACCCGAACCGCCCAGATGGCCCAGGGTCAGCACGGCGCCCACCAGCAACAGGGCGAACACCGCCTGTACCGCGCCGGTGTTGACCACCACCGACATGGCCGACACCCGGATCAGGTCCTTGCCGGCGCGCTGCTGCTCGTCGAGGGCGTGCTGCAAGAAGCGTGTGCCCCCGGCATCGCCGTTGAATGCGCGCAGCACGGACTGGGCCTGGGCGAACTCGATCATCCGCTGGCTGGCGCGTGCGGTCTGTGCATGGTGACGGGCGTCTGCGCGCTGACCCAGGCGTGCGGTGACGGCGAACAACGCCAGCAGCACCAGCAAGGCCACCAGGGCGATCATCCCCAGGCGCGCGTCCAGTACATACAACGCCACGCCAACCGTGATCGGCGTGACGATCGCCGTCAGCAGCGGGGTGAACACGTGGGCGGGCAACTGCGCCAGGGTCATCATGCCCTGGGTCGTGACGTGGTTCAGGCGTGCGGTGTTGGCCGCATCGAACCAGCCGACCGGCAGCTGCGCCATGTGTTCGCCCAGGCGGTGACGGCCCCCCTGCAACACGGCGATGCCGACGCGGATGCCCAGTTTCTCCACGACCCGGCGCAGCCACCAGCACAGTGCCACGCCAGCCAGCAGCACGGCCAGCCAGCCGGCAGCGGGTCCGGGCGCACCGATCAGCAGATGGGACAGCACGGGCACCACGGTCACGATGGTCAGGCCACTGAGCAGGCCGTAGACCAGGGTCAGCCCCAGGTAGCGGTACAGCACGCGAGCGTCCGCGCCCAGCAGTGCGATGAAGGTCTTCAGCATGGCGAGGGCGCCTCCTGGCGGTTCTGCGATTCATCTCCAAGCGCCCAGAGCCGGGCATAGTGGCCCTGGTGCGCCAGCAGTTGCGCGTGGGTGCCACGCTCCTCGATGCGGCCGTCGGCCAGCAGGAGGATCTGGTCGGCGTGCATCACGGTGTCGAGACGGTGGGCGATCACCAGCACGGTGCGGCCCTGGGCGAAGCGCGACAGGGCGCTCTGGATCTGCACTTCGTTCTCGGCGTCGGCGGCAGCGGTCGCTTCGTCCAGCACCAGTACCGGCGGGTCGAGCAGCACGGCACGGGCGATGCTCACCCGTTGCAGTTCGCCCCCGGACAGGTGAGCGTCTTCGCCGATCACCGAGTCGTAGCCGCGCGGCAGGGCGAGGATGCGTTCGTGAATGTTGGCGGTGCGGGCGGCCGCCTCGACCTCGTCCTGGGTGGCGGTCGGCCGACCGAGCGCGATGTTGTCGCGCAGGCTGGCGTCGATCAGGCGCACGTCCTGCAGCACGAAGCCGACGTGGCGATAGAGCTGGGTGCTGTCCAGCGTACGCAGGTCCGCACCGCCGAGGGTGATGCGCCCGCTGTCGGGGTCGAAGAATCGCAGCAGCAGGCGTGCCAGGGTCGACTTGCCAGCGCCGGATGGGCCGACCAGGGCGGTGACCGTGCCGGGGGCCAGGGTGAAGCTGACGTCCTCGAGCACCGGGGTGTCGCCGTAGCGGTAGCTCACCCGCTCCACTCCAATCGCGTTGTCCTGCGGCACGGTGGACGGATCGGCCGGCAAGGTCTCGAGCACCGGCGTGCGCAGCAGCGCGCCGACACGCTGCGCTGCACCCGTGGCATTCTGCAGGTCGTGGGTGATGTAGCTCAGCAGCAGCAGGGGCGCGCACAGGCCGGGTGCGACCAGGACGAAGGGCAGCAGGTCCAGCGGCTGCATCCAGCCCAGGGTGGTGAACAGCAGGCCGGCCGTGAGAATCACGCCCAGTACCGCGACCGGGGTCAGCAGCGCATGGGCATTGGCCATGGCGTTGACCAGCGGGCGCGTGAAGTCGGTGAACGCCGCGGCGAAGGCGTCCACTGCGCCGTGGTAGCTGGCATGGGCCTGGCCCTCGGCACCGAAGGCCTTGACCACCGGGATGCCATGGACGAACTCCACCACCGCGTTGTTGATCCGGGCCATGCCGGCCCCGAAGGCTGGCAGGTTGGCAGCGCTGGCGCGGGTGGCGCGCTTGACGAACAGGAAGAACAGCGGGAAGGGCAGCAGCGCCACCAGCGCCATGCGCCAGTCCATGGCGAACAGGTACACCACTGCCCCCAGGACCGCACCCAGCGCACGCCCGAGCGTGGTGTAGAAGTGCGCCGTCAGGCTGTGCAGGGTATCGATGTCGTCCTGCATGGCCTGCTTGACCTCTCCGGAGGCCTGCTGGGTGAACCAGCCCAGGGGCACCCTGGCCAACCGCTCGGCGATGGCCTGGCGCAGGTGACCGGTGATCTGGTTGTCCGCCAGGTGGGCACGCGTTTCGGCCAGCGCCATCAGCGCCATGCCCGCGAACAGGCAGACCAGGCTGGCACCGATCACCAGCCAGGTGTCGGCGAGCAGCCCTGTCTTGGGTCCGGACGCAGGTGGGCTCAGCATCAGCCGGGCCAGGTACGCGATACCGGCCAGTGGCACCAGGGTGAGCAGGCTGCCTACCGCTGCCAGCAGGCCGGCCTGGATCAAGCGGCCACGGACGGGGCGCAGGACGTCGGACACGCCCGTGCTGGGCGCGACAGTGGCTTGGGGGTGTTCGGTGACGCTCATCGACTCTCCTGTTCATGGCGGCCGGCGATGACCGGCAGTGTCCTGGGTGTCAGGGGCTGTCGCGACGCTGACGGGTGCTGCGGGGTATTCCGTACGAGCGCGCAGGATCCTCAATCGCTCGCCATCAGGCATGCGCACTGCAGGCCCGCATGCCGGCGGCGATGTATTTTTCGACGGAGGAGACCGAGACGTTCAGCTCAGCGGCGATCTGCCGATGCGGCATGCCGGCCAGGCGGTGCAGCAGCAAGGCTTCCCGGGCCTTGGCCGGTTGGGTGCGCAGCGTACGATCGATGTGGGCGAGCCGTTCCAGCGCCAGGGCACGCACCTCTTCGGAGGGCACCAGGGGTTCGCTGTGCTCGCGTAGTCCGGCCAGGTGGTTGGCTTCCAGGCGTCTTCGGCGATACAGGTCGATCACCAGGCCCTTGGCGATTTGCGCCAGGTGGCAACGCGATTCGGCAGCGTTCGGCACGACGCCACGCCGGATCATCTTCAGGAAGATGTCCTGGACGAGGTCGGCCGTGTCGATCGAGTTGCCCAGTTTGCGGCGCAGCAGCGTGGTCAGCCAGCGATGATGCTCGATGTACAGCCGCTCGACCTGTTGCCTGAGCGCGAACGTTCCGTTGTCCACGAGACCCTCCTGGGATGACGCCGAAGCAGCGTGCAAATAGACATGATTTGCATTAAGGTTACGCCGTCGGCCGATGCGATGCAACGTGTCGGTCACTCTGCACGGCCCGCATGCGCGGGCTTCTCGCCAGACCGAGGAGGGGTCTGCCGGCCTGCTGGCCGTCTCTGCCGACCTGGGTCCCGTTCGACAAGGTGGATATTTCCATGATGGAACGCTCTCCGGACACGCCCCCGGCGCTGTCCGCCACGCCACACGAAGCCCATGTGTGGCTGCTCCAGACGCAGTACCCTGAACTCACCCTCAAGCACGTCACGGCCTGGCGCCTGACCGACACGCTCGAGCCTTCCCGGCTGGAAGCGGCGCTCGCCGCCGTGATCGACAGCCTGCCTGTGCTCAACGCGCGCTACCGGTTCGACGATCAAGGCGACCTGCTCAAGCTGGCCGGCGCGCACTGGCGCGACTGCGTGCACGTGTGGCAGGTCTCGGGCGATGCGCAGGCCCGTGAACGCCTGTCGGCCTTGCAGGCGCAGCCCTGGGACCCGGCCAGCGAGCCGCCGCTCGCGGCACGGATCGTGGACACGGGCGACAGTCTGCTGCTGGCCTTCGTGCTGCACTCGATACTCGACCCCGTCTGCCGGGCCGACGACCTGTACCGCATGACCCTGAACGCCTATGCCGGGCAGCCGGTCGGGCGGCCCGACCTGCCCTGGCTGGACAGCAGGCAGGCGCCTGCGCAGACCGACGTGCAGACGCCTGCTGGCGCGCCGCAGGCGTCCTCGCAGACGCACGTCGAGGCGTTGATCCTCGACGAGTTCCGTCAGGCGCTGGGCGAGCCGGGCATGACCGCCAACGACGATTTCTTCGATTTTGGTGGGCATTCGCTGCTGGCCACGCGCATCGTCGGGCGGCTCGCCGGCACCCATGGCGTGCAGGTGCGCTTCAACGACTTCTTCAGTGCCTCTTCGGCAGCGGCCCTGGCTGCTCGGGCGCAACTGGCCGAGGCCGAGCACGACGAAGCGTCCCTGGCACTGTCGGACGATGTCTCGCAGGCGCCGTTCGCGCCGGCCCAGGCCTCGCTCGGGCGCGCCTACCAGGCCTTCGACTTCGGTACGATCTTCAACCTGCCGTTCGCCATGGACTTTGTCGACCCGGTGGACGAAGCGGTGCTGGAGCAGGCCTTCACCGACCTGCTGCACCGGCATGCCAGCCTGCGCACCACCTATCACTTCGACGCACCGACGCCCTGCCAGCGCCAGGTGCCGGTTGAGCGGCTGGGGCCGTACAGCTGGTTCTGGTCGAGCGCGCGCAGCCAGGGCGTTACCCTGGCCAGCGAAGCCACCCATTGCTTCGACCTGTCCCGCGAGTTGCCCCTGCGCGTGCGCGTGCTGCGCGACCCGCAGACCGGCCGCCAACAGTTGTCGTTGCTGGTGCACCACATGGCCATCGACGAGTGGTCGCTCAACGTGATGATGCAGGAACTGGCCCAGGCGTACGCCGCCAGGGCGGCCGACCGCGCCCCGGTCTGGGCGGCGCCGGCGCCGGCGTTCCAGGTCTATGCCCAGCAGGCCAGCGCCCGCGGGATCGACGCTCGGCACCTGGCGTACTGGACCGACCTGCTGCGCGATGTCACGCCCGGCCTGCACCTGCCTGCGGTCACATCGCCCACAGGCGCCGCCCAAGCGCCGGCCGAGGCGGGCTCGACCGAGGCACGCTGGTTCGAGATCCAGCCTGACCAGGCCACCATCGATGGGCTGTACACCTTTGCCCGGCAAAACGACGCGTCCCTGTTCGGCGTGCTCTACACCGGGATCGCCCTGGCCCTGCACAAGGTAGGCAACCTGCGCGAGCTGGTGATCGGCACGTCGGCGTCGGGGCGCACCGACCCGGTCTACTACGACACCGTGGGCTACTTCACCACCATGGTCGCGCACCCGGTGCGTTTCGAGCCCCGCCAGCCGGTCGGCGAGCTGATCGAAGGCGTCAGCCGGTTGATCAACGATTCCATGGCGTATGCCGACGTGCCGCTGGAGCAGATCCAGCAGGCGCTCGGGCGCACGCCCGACCAGGGCTTGCTGTTCGACGTGTACATCCAGATCCACGCCAACAATGCACTCAACGGCGCCTTGTCCACGCCGGCAGGCGAGGCGATCCGCTATCGGCAGATCGACCCGGACAAGAGCCAGTCCATGTTCGGCCTCCAGTTCGAGATCCTGGAAAACGTCCTGGACGGCAAGCGCACCCTGCGCCTGGTGGTGACCTACCTGACGGCGCGCTACAGCGAGGCGCAGATGGCCCGTGTCCGCCAGGCCATCGAGCAGGTGTTTGCGGCGTTCACCCGGGACGAGACGGCCGCGCTGTCGGTGCAGCACGTCATGGCATGAAGGTGTGAAGGCGTCATGCCCCTGTCGGCGCGGGTTGCCGGCAGGGGCGCTGCGTCAGGCGTCGTGCATGCCGTAGTGCTGGAACGATGAGCGCCGCGGCAGCCGGTAATGGGCCCGCCCCAGCAGTTTGTTGACGATCGTCGCGTTGCGAATGGCGGCGATGCCCAGGTCGGGCGAGCCGACCCCGTGCTGGAAGATTTCTGCGTTCTGCACGAACACACGGCCCGCGCCCTCGTCGCGTCGGCGTGCAGTGAAGTCCTCCTCGACGATGCAGTCGCCGTGCGCGTCGGTGACCAGTACCTCGTCCTTGAGCCGTTCGAACCAGCTCGGCCAGGCATGGCCGTAGCCCGTGGCCGCCACGATCGCATCGGCCTGCAGGGTGCTGGTCTGCTCTAGTTCGCGGTGGCGGTAGGCCAGGCGCAACGTGCCATCGACCTGCTCGACACGTTCGATCTCGCAGTTCGACAGCAAGGTGAGGCCCGGCTCGATCCCACCGATCGAGCGTTCGTAGATCAGGTCGTAGATGGCCGCGATCGTCGAGAAACTGATGCCTTTGTAGAGCAAGCCCTGATCCGCGACCACGTCCCGGCGGCGCTCGCGCGGCAGGCTGTGGAAGTAGCGCATGTAGGCCGGCGTGAAGCATTCCTGCCCGAGCTTGGAATACTCCATCGGGTGAAAGCCCGGCGAGCGGGTGATCCAGCGAATCGACGCCCCGGCGGCCACCTGTTCGGGCGTCAGTTCGCTGAACAGCGCCAGCACGCATTCGGCGGCGCTCTGGCCCGACCCGACCACCGTGACCTGCTTGCAGTGCGCCAGCTCGGCGCGGCGCTTGCCGAATTCGGCCGAGTGCATGATCGGTGCCGTGCCGCTCAGGCGTGCCCACGCTGGCAGGATCGGCGCGGTGCCCACGCCCACGGCCAGGTGGCGACTGTGGTAATGGCGCTTGAACCCGGACAGCGACTGGGTCTCGATTCGGAAGTACTCACCGTCGGCCTCGTAGCGAACGTCGCTGACGTGCTCGCCGAAACGGCAGGTGTGCAACTGCTGCGAGGCCCAGCGGCAATAATGGTCGTACTCGCGGCGCGGCACCTGGAAATGATCGTAGTAATAGAAGCCGTAGAGGCGATCGTGCTGATGCAGGTAATTGAGGTAGCTCAGGCGATGGGTCGGGTCGGCCATGGTCACCAGGTCGGCGAGGAAGGGGACCTGCAGGGTCGTGCCTGACAGCAGCAGGCCTTCGTGCCAGCGAAACGCGGCCTTGCGCTCGAGAAAGGTCGCGCTCAGGGCAGGCTGGTCTTCCAGCAGTGCGGCCAGTCCCAGGTTGAAAGGCCCCAGGCCAATCCCGGTGATGTCTACCAGGGGTGTGTCGTTCATGCGATCCCTCTCCTTAGGTGGGGTCGGTGTACGTACCGACCCTGTGGTCGGTACGCCCGTGACGTCGATGTCCGATGGTTCAGGCACGCGCGTCGGCCAGCAGGCGTTCCACGTCCCGGGCATCGCGGCAACGCAGCAGCTGCGCCGGTGACAGGCTGATCGCGAAGCGCTGGTGCAGCCCTGCCGCGATGGCCTTGAGGTGCTGGGGGCGCAGGCCCAGGCTGAGAAAGCTCGCCGACGCATCCGTCGCCTGACCGGGCGGCAGGGCCAGTACCTTGGCGTAGACGTCCAGCACCGGGTTGGCAGGCAGGAGGCGGGTCGCGGCCGGCGGCGCGACCTCCAGCCACTGGCGTGCGGTAGATCGGTCAGGTTTGCCGTTCTGCGACAGCGGGAGCGCTGCCACGGGCAGCAGACGGGTCGGCACGTGCGAACCCGGCAGGTGCTGGCGGGCATGGGCGCGCAGTTCGGCCAGGCTGGGGGCGGTACCCTCGGCGCAGACGTACAGGGCTCCCAGGCACGGGTCGTCCGAGCCTGGCGCCTGGTGATCGACCACCAGCACCTGACGCAGCGCCGGATGGCTGGCCAGTGCGGCTTCGACATCCGGCAGCGAGACACGCACACCGCGGATCTTCACGTAGCCGTTGACCCGGCTGTCGAACAGCAGGACGCCGTCCTCGCGGTAACGGCCACAGTCGCCCGTTCGGAAGGCGCGCACAGGTTCGCCGTGCTCGTCGGTGACCGTGACGAAGTCGGTCTGCAGCAGATGGCCGTCCTGCAGGTAGCCCAGCGCCAGGTTGACGCCCGCCGTGTGGATGCGACCCACCACCCCGACCGGGCAATGTTCGCCCTGGGCATCGAGCACCAGGTAGCGGTTGCCTGGCAAGGGGCGGCCGTAGGGCACCTGGCCCTGGTCCTGTGCGGTGATCGCGTGCCAGATGCTCCAGATTGTGGTTTCCGTCGGCCCGCCCAGGGACACCAGGCGTGCGCTCGGCAGCTGGGCGCGCAGCTCGGCGATGACCGTTGGCTTGAGGTAGTCGCCGCCTTGGGCGATTAGGCGCAGGCTTGTCATCGCCCGGTCGCCCCGACAGGCCAGCAGCATGTCGAGCATGGCCGGGACGGAGCACCACAGGCTGACCTGATGGCGCGCGATCAACGCGTGCCAGCGCAGCGCGTCCTTTTCTTCATCGGCGAGCGGCAGCACCAGCGTGGCTCCGGCCGCGAGGCTGCCGAACACGTCGAACACCGACATGTCGTGGTGCAGCGGCGTCACCGACAGCAGGACATCGTCGGCGGTCACGGCCCAGTCGGCGAGCGTATGGCCGATCACGTTGGCGGTGGCGCGGTTGTCGAGTACCACGCACTTGGGCCGGCCGGTGGTGCCAGAGGTGTAGAGGTAGTACGCCGGCGCCTCGTCGAGCGACAGGTCCGGCAGGTCGGCAGGCAGTGGCGCAGGCGTGGCCAGCAGGGCCTCGACATCGCTCGCCGGATGCCCCTGGGCCTCGCCGTCGCCCAGCACCACCAGCGCGGGCCGGCAGTTGTCCAGCAGGTACTGGCGACGCTGGGCCGGTGCGGCGGCATCGATCGGCACCCAGACCAGGCCGGTCAGGGCGCAGGCCAAGGTCAGGGTGGTGTGGGCCGGGCCACGGGGCAGGCAGATCGCCACGACCTGGCCTGCGCTCAGGCCACGCCCGCGCAAGGCCGCGATGGCGCGCGCCACCTGCTGGCCCAGCTCGGCGTAGCTGAGCTGACGTTCCCCGCTGATCAAGGCCGTTGCCGTGTTGTCCGGGTCGAACAATCGCTGTGCGATCTGCCGCAGGAAGGGCGCTTCGCAGGCTTCCTCCAGCGGGCTGTTGAGCCGGTAGTGGCGGGTGTCGACCACGGTGCCGGGCGCGATCGCGAAGTCGCCACTGGCCACGATCTGGTGCAAGGTACGCTCCAGGGCCTGCAGCATGGCGCTCACGCAGGCAGGTGCCAGCGCCTCGACGGCGTGGTCGATCTCCAGCAGCAGGTCGCCGCTGGCATCGCGTGAGAAACGCACGTCCAGCGCCACCTGCGGGGTCTGCGTCAGGCCGCCCAGCAGACGCATCGGGCTGTCGGCCGGCAGTGCCGGCCAGGACAACCCGTTGGTGATCACCACGGGCAGTACCGGGCCGGGGCCGTGACGTTCGAACAGCAGGCGCGCCAGGTCGACGCCCGAGAACGCCAGGTGCTGCAACCCTTCGAGCACATCGGTCTGCAGCGCGGCGGCCCGCTTGGCGAAATCGCCTGAGGCCCTGGCCCAGTTGATCGCCAGAAAGCTCGAACGGTTGGCCAGCGCGGCCTCGCTCGGCGCCGCCACCGGCATGGCCACGCACAGGTCACCGTCACGCAGCCAGTGGGACAACACGTCCAGTACCACGGCGGTCAAGGTGGCATGGTTGAACAGCCCCTGCCGAGCGCCCAGCCGGCACAGCGCAGCGAAGTCCGCCTTCGGCAGTCGCAGGCGCTGGCGCTGGTAGCGCGAAGAGCCGAGCTGTTCCAGCGGGCGGGCCCAGGGCAGGCGAGGAACGCCGGTCACCGGCGCCAGTTTGTGCGTCCAGTAGGCTGCGTCGGCCTGACGTTGTTCAGGCGTCGGTGCGACGTCCGGGGCGGGCGTGGGCGCGGCAGGGACGTCGGCCGCCTGGCCTTGCAGCAGCTCCACCAGCAGCGCGGCGATGGCGCGGCCATCGACGATCAAGGCGTCCAGGCGGGCGAAGACCACGCATTCGTTCGACGGCAGACGAAAGACGGTGACGTTCCAGGGCGAGCGATCCAGGGCGAAGTGCGCGTGGGCGTAGGCCTCGCGCCGGGCAGCGATGGCGTCGAGGGCCTCGGCCGTGGGCAGGTGCGACAGGTCGACCTCGTCGAGGTTGAGCACGACGTCGGGGTGCACGAACTGCACGCGTCGATGTGCGTCGATGTGGGTACGCAGGCCGGGGTGCTGCCGCACCATGCCTGTGAGGCGCTCGCGCAGGGTCGCGACGTTCAGGGGGCCGCGGTATTCGCGAAATTCCTGCATCGCCACGCCGCCGAGCGGCACTTGCGTACCCCGGCCCAGCAGGTAGGCCTGCTGCAGCGGGTTGAGCGGGCGTTCATGGGCGCGATCGGGCAGCGGCCGCGTCAGGGCGTCGGGGTCTGCGCTCACCGTCTGTACCAGGTGCATGAAACGATCGAACAGCTGCGTTACCCAGGCACGCGGCAGTGCATCCAGGCGCACGTCCCAGTTGATCAGGATGCCGTCATCGGCGCAGGCGACCTGCACGTCCAGGGCGACCTGCGGCCCTTGTGAGATGGTCCAGGCCAGTTGACCGAAGAGCCGATGCACGCGTGGCGAGAACAGCGACCCTCCGGGCACGTCCAGGGCGGCGGTGAAGACCACCGGTGTCAACTGCGGCGAGCCGTGGTGACGCGACAGCTCGCGCATCAGGTCGACGCCCGACCAGGTGCTGTGCTCGAGCCGTTCGATCAACTGGTCGGCCAGTTGCTGGCACAGCGCGGCCGGGTGTGCAGCGGCCTCCAGGTCGACATCGACGATCAGGACATTGGCGAATTCGCCGACGATGCGTTCCACCTGCGCCACCAGCGGCGCTCGCCAGAAGCTCGGCACGTTCAGGCGCAGTCGGCGGTCACCGGTGTGCGCGCCGAGTACCGTGGCGAACAGGCTCAGCATCAGTGTCGAGAGGCTGACCCGCTGTGCCCGCGCCAGGTGTTGCAGGGCCTGGCGCTGCACAGGCGAGAGCCAGGCATGCAGGCGTTCACTGTGGGGCCGTGTGGGGCGGGGGTCCTCGAGCCGCGGCAGGCTCGGCGCTGGAGCGATCCGATCCAGACGCTGGCGCCACCACTGGCGATCGCGGTCACGGGCAGCGGCGAGCGCAGCGTCGTGCCGAGCGACGTCCCACCAGTCGAAGAAAGCGGGCGCAGCCGGCCAGGCTGCCTCAGGCGTTTCATAGGCGATGGCCAGGTCTTCGACCAGCACCCGAAGGCTCGAAGGGTCGATGGCGATCATGTCGGCATCGATGTGCAGGCGTGTGCGCCGGTCGGGCAGGCGGGTCAGGCCGATGCGCAGGCCGGACCGTTGGCGAAGGTCCAGCTGCTGGTGGGTCCAGCGCTCGCGTTTGCGCGCCAGGTGCGCGGCCGCCTGTCCGGCAGGAATCGCGCCCAGGTCTTCCACCTCGAGCACGGGGCCGGCGTCCAGCGGGGCGATGACCTGCGCCCCGTCGGCGGTCAGGCGCAGGCGCAGCATAGGGTGACGACGAGAGACGTGCGCCAGCGCTCGCTCCAGGCGTTCGGCCTCCAGGGCAGGCCCTTCGAACTCGACGTACAGGTGCGCTGCCACGTTGCCCAACTCGGCGGAAGCGGCCCGCCCGCTCCAGCAGGCGGCCTGCATCGGCGTCAATGTTTTCATGACTCACGCGTTCCTTGTGATTGACAAACCAAACATAATGTCGTCCCGTATTAAAAACGATTCGTGTTTAGATTTAAACAATTTGTTAATCTTTTTGCAGGGAGGCAGGTCGTTCGATGAGTACAGCCACACTCAAGGCTCCAGTGTGGGAGCCATCACAAGCCGTTGAAAAAAATGATGTTTTCTCGTTCGTGTCGGGTGAGCGCGAGCTGCTCTGCACGGGCATCGCGCAGCGTGTCAGTACGCCGGCAGGCCACAGCGAGGCAGCGCGCAGCGTGTTTGCCCAGGCGATCGCGGACGCGTTCGAGCAGGCACGTCATGCCGGCCAGCCCAACCCGATCGTCGTGGGCGCGCTTCCCTTCGATGCGGGCGAGCCGTCGTGTCTGTTCGTGCCCGAAAACGCCCAGTGGCGTGCCCTGGCCCCGGTCAGCGACCTTGCGCTGCAGGCGTTGCCAAGCCTGCTCGAGCAGCGCAACTGCCCCGAAGCACAGGCCTTCAAACGCTCGGTCGAGCATGCGCTGGTCAACTTCCAGCTCAGCGACGTGCGCAAGGCGGTGCTCTCGGTGCAGCGCGAACTGGTGTTCGCCGAGCCGGTGAGCGTCGACGCCGTGCAGCACAACCTGCGTGTGCAGAACCCGACCGGGTATCACTTCCGCGTGCCCATGGCCGATGGCGCGACGCTGCTGGGCGTCAGCCCCGAGTTGCTGGTGCGCAAGGAGGGCACGCGCTTCGTCTCCAACCCGCTGGCAGGTTCGGCGATGCGCATGGCCGACCCTGATGCCGATCGACGCAGCGCCCAAGCCCTGGCGGCGTCGGACAAGGACCACCATGAGCACCGCTTCGTCACCGAAGACATCGCCGCGCGCATCGGTGAGCTGTGCACCGCGCTGGACGTGCCGGCGCGGCCTTCGCTGATCAGCACGCCCGCGCTCTGGCACCTGTCCACGCGCATCGAAGGCACCCTGGCCGACCCTGCCCTCGGGGCGTTGCACCTGGCGTGTCGGCTGCACCCGACCCCGGCGGTGTGCGGCCATCCCACCGAGCGGGCCCGGCACCTGATCCGCTTCGTCGAGCCCGGTGAACGCGGCCTGTTCACCGGCATGGTCGGGTGGTGCGACGCCCAAGGTAACGGGGAGTGGGTGGTGACCATCCGTTGCGGCACCCTCAAGGACGAGCGTGTACGGCTGTTCGCAGGCGCCGGCATCGTCGACAGCTCGCAGCCCGACGCCGAGTGGACCGAAGTGCAGACCAAGCTGCGCACCATGCTGCGGGCCTGTGGCCTGACCCATTGATTTCAACGCTTCTGGAAAACCGACCCATGACCATCGAGTTCACCCCCTGGCCCGCCGAACGGGCGCAACGCTACCGTGACTGCGGCTACTGGATCGACCAGCCCCTGACCCGGATCCTGGCCGACCGTTGCCAGGTCGCCCCCGACGCGCCGGCCATCCTGTGTGGCGAGCGCCGCTTCACCTACGCCGACCTGGACCGGCTGTCGTCCAACCTGGCCTCGCGCCTGGCGGAGCAGGGCCTGGGCCAGGGCGACACGGCGCTGGTCCAGCTGCCCAACCTGGCCGAGTTCTACCTCGTGCTGTTCGCCCTGCTCAAGGCCGGCATCGTCCCGCTCAATGCGCTGTACAGCCACCGCAAGCTGGAGCTGACCGCCTATGCCCGGCAGATCCGTCCGGCCGTGCTGATCGCCTCGCGCGAGCACCCGTTCTTCCAGGACGATACCTACCGTGAAGCTCTGGCGCAGGGCGACGCGCAACCACGGCTGAGCCTGTTCCTGCACGCCACCCCGACCGATGAAGACCTGCAGGCCTGGCTGGAGCGCCCCAGCGAGCGCCCGGTCGCCCTGACGCCGACGCCAGCGGGGGAGGTGGCACTGTTCCAGTTGTCCGGCGGCAGTACCGGCACGCCCAAGCTCATCCCGCGCACCCACAACGACTACCATTACAACGCGCGTGCCTGCGCCGAAGTGTGCGCGCTCGATACCGAGACACGCTTTCTCTGCGCGGTCCCGGCGCCGCACAACTTCCTGCTCAGCTCGCCGGGCGCCCTGGGGGTGTTCCATGCCGGTGGGTGCGTGGTAATGGCGGCGAACCCCGAACCGGCCACCTGCTTCGACCTGGTGCAGCGCCACGCGGTCAACACCGTGGCCCTGGTGCCGAGCGCCGTCGCCCTGTGGCTGCAGGCCGCGCCGCAGCATCGCGAGCAGCTGGCCTCGCTGCGCTACCTGCAAGTGGGCGGTGCGGTCTTTGCCGACTCGCTGGCGCGCCAGGTGCCCAGCGTGCTGGGGTGCCAGTTGCAGCAGGTGTTCGGCATGGCCGAAGGGCTGATCAACTTCACCCGGCTGGACGACAGCGAGGAGCAGATCTTCACCACCCAGGGCCGTCCCATCAGCCCGGCGGACGAGATCAAGATCGTCGATGCGGCCGGTGCGCCGGTCCCGCCTGGGCAGCCCGGCATGCTCGCCACACGCGGCCCGTACACCTTCTGCGGCTACTACGAAAGCCCCGAGCAGAACGCCAGCGCCTTCGACCAGGACGGTTTCTATTACTCGGGCGACCTGGTGCAGCTCACGCCCAGCGGCGACCTGCGGGTGGTCGGGCGCATCAAGGACCAGGTCAACCGTGGCGGCGAGAAGATCGCTTCCGAGGAAATCGAGAACCTGATCGTGCTGCATCCGGACGTCACCCACGCCGGCCTGGTGGCCATGCCGGACGAGGCACTGGGTGAAAAAAGCTGCGCCTTCGTCGTGGCGCGCGACCCCGCCCTCAAGCCGTCGACGCTGCGCCGGCATCTGCTCGAGCTGGGGATCGCCGAGTACAAGCTGCCCGATCGCATCCGTCTGATCGAGCGCATGCCGCTGACCCCGGTCGGCAAGATCGACAAGCAGCGCCTGCGCCATCTGCTGAGCGTGGACACGACCCGCACCTGGCTGCAGGCCCGTTTGCGCCAGCTGATCGAAGACGGGGAAACGCTCGACCCGCAGGAAAACCTGATCTTCTACGGGCTGGATTCGTTGAGCGTGATGAAGCTGGCCGCCGAACTCAAGACCCGCGGGGTCGAGGTGAGCTTCGAGGAGCTGGCCCGTTCGCCCACCCTCGAGCAGTGGTGGTCGCTGGTCGAGTCACGTCAGAAAGCCGCCTGACGCCCCCTGCCGGCCGTGCCTTCATCGGGCATGGCCGGCGGGTTCATTCAAGGAAGTTGAACATGATCCTGACCCACGAGGACCAACGCCGACTGGATGCGTTCTGGCAGCATTGCCTGGAAAACCAGTACTTCAACATCGGTTACCCGGAAAACGCCGATTTCGACTATGCGCCGCTGCACCGTTTTTTCCGGTTCTCCATCAACAACTGCGGCGATTGGGGCGAGTCGAGCAACTACGTGCTCAACTCCTTCGATTTCGAGCGCGAGGTGATGGCGCAGTTCGCCGAACTATTCCGCATCCCGCTCGCCGAGAGCTGGGGCTACGTCACCAACGGCGGCACCGAGGGCAACATGTTCGGCTGCTACCTGGCGCGCGAGCTGTTCCCGGACGGCACCCTGTACTACTCCAGGGACACCCACTATTCGGTGGCCAAGATCGTCAAGCTGCTGCGCATTCCGTACCGCGCGGTCGCGTCGCTGCCGAACGGCGAAATCGACTATCAGGACCTGTACGACAAGGTGGTGGCCGACGGCGAGCGTCACCCGATCATCTTCGCCAACATCGGCACCACCGTGCGCGGTGCCGTGGACGACATCGCCCGGATCCAGCACCTGATGGCGCAGGCCGGCATCGCCCGCGACGACTACTACCTGCACGCCGACGCCGCGCTCAGCGGCATGATCCTGCCCTTCGTCGACCGGCCACAGCCGTTCACCTTCGCCGATGGCATCGACTCGATCTGCGTGTCCGGGCACAAGATGATCGGTTCGCCGATCCCCTGCGGCATCGTGGTGGCCAAGCGCGAGAACGTCGAGCGGATCTCGGTGGAGGTCGACTACATCGCCGCGCACGACAAGACCATCAGCGGTTCGCGCAACGGGCATACGCCGATGATCCTGTGGGCCGCGCTGCGCAGCCACTCACCGACGCAATGGCGCCAGCGCATCCGGCGCAGCCTGGAAGCGGCCCAGTACGCGGTCGATCGCCTGCAAGCCGGGGGCATTCCTGCCTGGCGTCATGACAACTCGATCACCGTGGTCTTCCCACGGCCCTCGGCCGCCATCGCACACGACTACAGCCTGGCCACCTCCGGCGATGTCGCGCACCTGATCACCACGCCGCACCATGACGATCGCAGTCGGCTGGATGCGCTGATCGATGCCTTGATCGCCGAGCACCGCATCCTGACCCGGCCGTCGAACGGCCGGCCTGCCGCCTCGGCCAGCCAGCGCCTGGCGTGCGAGCGAACGACCTCTGCACAATTCGATGTCATCTGAGGCTTTTTCCATGTCCAAGGACTCCACCATGCCCGACCTCAAGGCGGCCGACGCCTGCACCAGCCTGTCCGACATCCGTGCCGGTATCGACTTCCACGACCGACAGATCTTCGAGGCGTTGTGCCAGCGCCTGACCTACGTGAAGGCCGCGACCCGGTTCAAGCCGAACGAACAGGCGATACCGGCGCCCGGGCGGGTGGCGGCGATGCTCGAGGACCGTGTGCGCTGGGCAGCCGGCAGCGAATTGGACGCGGCGTTCATCGAGTCGCTGTACACCGCCATCATCCACTGGAACATCGACCGCCAGATCGCCCACTGGCGCTCGATTCATGGCGTGCCGCAGACCGATCCAGCGCTCTGACCGCCAGCTGTCCAACGCAGGCGGCGGTCGTGGGGCGCCCGGTCAGCCCTGGATGCGGAACTGCTTGACCAGCCTGTTCAGCTCCACCGCCAGGCGCGACAGCTCGGAGGTGGCGATCGCGGTCTGGCCGGCGCCTTCCGACGCCTGACTGGACAGGTCACGGATGCTGATCAGGCCGCGGTCCACTTCACGGGCCACCTGGGCCTGCTCTTCCGACGCGGTGGCGATCAGCACGTTGCGTTCGGTGATGTTGCCGATCGACTCGGTGATCTCCACCAGGGCACTGCCAGCGCCTTGTGCGGTGTCGCGGGTCTTCTGCGCCTGGGTCGTGGTGTGGTCCATCGCCGAGACGGCAGCCTCGGTGCCTTTCTGGATCGAGCTGATCATCTGCTCGATTTCGCTGGTCGATTGCTGGGTGCGATGGGCCAGCGCGCGCACCTCGTCGGCCACCACCGCGAAGCCCCGTCCGGCCTCACCGGCACGGGCAGCCTCGATCGCGGCATTGAGCGCGAGCAGGTTGGTCTGTTCGGCGATCGCCCGGATGACGTCCAGCACGCGGCTGATGTCGGTGGCCATGCTGGCCAGCCCCTGGACTTCGTGGGACGCGTCCTGGACACGCGCGACCATCACGTTGATGGCCTGCACGGTCTCGTCGACGCGCTCACGTCCGGCAACGGCGGCATCGTTGGAGCGGTTGGCGGCTTCCGAGGCGGCCGAGGCGTTGCGGGCGACTTCTTCGACGGCCGCGCTCATCTCGGTGACGGCAGTCGCGGCCATTTCCACTTCGTGGTTCTGGCGCACCATGCCCTTGCTGGCATCCTCGGTCACCGCGTGCATCTGCTCGGAGGTGGAGGCCAGTTGATTGGACGAGTCGGAGATCGACGCCAAGGTGGTGCGCAGACCCTGCTGCATGGCCCTCAGGGCCTGGATGAGCCGCGCCACTTCGTCCTGCCCCTGGGCGTCGATGACTTCGCTCAGGTCATTGGCCGCGATGCGTTCGGCAATCGCCAGCGACTGGCTGATCGGCGTGGTGACGCTGCGGGTGTAGAGCAGGGCGAGCACGACGGCGGCCAATGTGCCGACCAGGATGAACGCGATCACGATGAAGGTGGCCTGCTCGTAGGTGCGGGTGGCCTCTTCACCGGCCCGCTTGGCCTTGTCGTTGTTCAGCTGGATCAGGCCCTTGATGTCGTCCGCTACTGTATCGGCGACCTGCTTCATCGAGCCACTGGCCAGGGTGACGGCTTCATCCAGGCTGCCGGCGGTGATCAGCGTCAGGTACTGGTCCTGGGACTGCTCGTAGGCGGTGAAGTGCTGGGACAGCTGGCCGAACTGCTGCTTGCCGGCCGGCGTGACGATGAACAGCTCCAGCCGTGCCAGCAGTTCCACGATATTGGCGCGGGTCTTGCGCACGTCCGCCAACGCCTGGGCCTTGCGGCTCTCGGGTTCGACGGGGTTGCGCAGGCGTGCGTTGTCGCCACGGATGCTGACGAACTCACGGTCGAGCGAGCCGAGCAAGGCGATGCTGGGCACCACGTTGGTCTCCACGAACTTCTCGGAGTCGTTCAGGCTCGAGGCCTGCTTGAGCGCGATCAGCCCCAGCGCGACGATCATCACGCAGAAGAAGCCGAAGCAGAGGATGGAGCGGGGGGCGAGGTTGAGCTGGCGTAGTAACATGGCGTGAACCCTGGGCGTTTTATATTGACTCGGCTCATGGCTGGCGATCTTTAGGTTGTGTCTATCGCCATTATTGATTTCCTTGATCCATGTCACGATTTTTTTGACATCGCGTTGACGTCTTCGCAAGGCGTGCGTGCCTAACCTTGGCGGTACCCCAACCCGGGGTTCGATGCGAGCAGGTGGGCCTTGGCCAGAAACGCGATGAAGCAATGCAGTGTCCGACGTGAGTCCAGCGCTTCCAGGGGCCTTGCCGTCGGTCGTGGTCTGATCGTGCTGATGGCGCTGAGCCTCTCGGGCGGTTGCCAGAGCACGTCCGAGCGGTTGCTGGCCGAAGGCTATCCACCCGTGTTCGTCGACGGGTTCGCCGATGGCTGCGCCAGTGGTCGCCATGCCGCTGGCGAGCTGGATGCCTTTCGCAAGAACGTGCCGGCTTACCTCCAGCAACCGGACTACGCCTTGGGCTGGGACGATGGCTTTCGCCAGTGCCAGGCGCGCGCCGACAGCGAGACCGAACGTCGCCTGGCGCGCGACAGCGAGGCCGACCGGGCCTGGCGGCATGACAAGGACCAAGCGTGGGGCCAGGCCTTGAGGCCGTCGTCGCGCACGCCATGACGGTTCCAGGAGCGCGGGTTCGTGTTTTCAATGCCAACGCGATCGACGGCGTCGATGTCCAGGGAGCAGGGGCGTTCGCTTGGCGTGCGTGTTCGTCACCGAGGGTTGCCCCATGCCGTTGAGCACAGAGCAGATGACGTTGAGTCTTCAAGGCCTCGAAGGGTCGTGGGCCGAGCAAGGGGGGAGGGTGTTGATCGGCCTGGCCAGGGAGAGTGACGAAGCCCTGCCGATCTGCATGGACGGCCCCGCCGAGAGGCTGCACCTGCGCAGAGCGCATTTTCTGGTGGCCTCGCCTGCCTGGTGCGATGCCGACGCGGGCAGGCGCCTTGCGCAGGTGCCAGCAGAGCAGGGCACGGAGGTGGACCTCGGCGATTCACGACCACATTCGCCGGTGCCCCTCGGTGAGCACCACGGCGCCTTTGCCAGCGCGCTGTTCGTGTCGGTCACCGGCAGTGGCCAGGCGCGCGTTCTTGGCCGCATGAGCGCGGCGGCCTGGCGGCAGTGGGTGGGCGGCATGGCAGGCTGAGTGCCCGCGCCGTCACCTTGCGCCAGGCACGCGTTCGCGCAGGGGTGACAGGGTTGCTCAACCCGGCGTGATGCCAGGCTGGGCGGCGGCCAGACGCGACCGGCTTTTGCCGTGCCAGGCGAAGACCAGCACCATTGCCAAGCCCAGGGCCGCCACCCCAGCGCCGGCGAGCGAAATGGCCGGGTAGCCCCAACCTGCCTTGATCACCGCACCGCCCAAGGCGGCACCGACCGCATTGCCCAAATTGAAGGCCCCGATGTTGACCGCCGAGGCCAGGTTGGGGGCATCCTTGGCCGCTTCCATCACGCGCATCTGCAGCGGCGGTACCAGGGCGAAGCTGGCGATGCCCCAGACCAGGATGGCCACGGCGGCCGGCAGTGGCCAGCGCATCAGCACGGTGAAGGCCAGCAGCACCACGATCAGCACGCTCAAGGAGGCGATCAGGGTGCGGTCGATGGAGCGGTCCGCCGCCTTGCCGCCCCAGAGATTGCCCAGGGTCAGGCCGATCCCGAACAGCACCAGCATGGCGGTGACGAACAGGGTCGAGGCCTGGGTCTCACGGGTCAGGATCGGCGCGATGTAGGTGAACACGGTGAACATGGCGCCCGAGCCGACCACAGTCAGCGCCAGCGCCGCCAGCACCGGGCCACGGCCCAGTACGCGCAGCTCGGCCAGTACGCCGTCGCTGGGGGGCAGGGCCACGTTGGGCAAGGCGAACCAGAGCGCCGCCATGGTCAGCACGCCCAGCCCGGAAATGCCCCAGAACGCCTGGCGCCAGCCGAGCAGCTCACCGAACCAGGTGGCCAGGGGCACGCCGCCGATGGTTGCCAGCGTCAACCCCATGAACATGGCGGCCACCGCCCCGGCCCGCTTGTCGGGCGCCACCACGCTCGCGGCCACCAGTGCCCCGACGCCGAAGAAGGCGCCATGGTTCAGCGAGGTCACCACACGGGCGATCAGCAGGCTGGTGTAGTCGGTAGCCAGGGCCGACATCACGTTGCCCAAGGTGAAGATGGCCATCAGGCCGATCAGCAGGTACCGGCGAGGAATGCGGCCGGTGGTCAGGGTCATGAGCGGCGCGCCGACCAGTACGCCAAGGGCGTAGGCGCTGATCAGCAGGCCAGCCGCCGGGATGGAGACGCCCAGGTCCGCCGCGATGCCGGGCAGCATGCCCATGGGCGCGAACTCGGTGACGCCGATGCCGAAGGCGCCGGTGGCCAAGGCCAGAAGAGGGGGGTTGATACGCATGTGAACAGCTCCTTATCTATGCGGTGAATGCTAAGCTACCGCCACGAAAGCCGGTAGCCGGTGATTCTGGTATGCACCTGTGCGTGGGAGGCACGAATGGACCTGGGTGGACGGTCGGGAGAAATGGTCGTGTTCGACCGTGTGGTACAAGAAGGCAGCCTGTCGGCGGCCGCACGGGCGCTGCACGTGACGCCCTCGGCCATCAGCCGCTCTATCGCGCGCACCGAACAGCGCCTGGGCACGCGCCTGCTGCTGCGCACGACCCGCGCCATCGCCCTGACGGCCGAAGGTGAGGCCTACCTGCGCGCGGCACGGCGCATCCTGGCGGACCTGGCCGAAGTGGAGGAGGCCATCGCCGACCAGGGCGTGCCGCAAGGGCGATTGCGGGTCAGCGCCGCCCTCGGCCATGGCCGCAAGACCATCGTGCCGCTGGTGGCGGCGTTCAGTGCGCGCTACCCGAACATCGTGGTGGACTTGGCCCTGGGCGACGAAGTGGTCGATATCCTGGCGGGTCAGGCTGACGTGGCGATCCGCTTCGGCCAGCTGGCCGACAGCCCGCTGACCGCGCGTTACCTGGGCGTCACGGGCCAGGTGGTGGTGGCCTCACCCCAGTACCTCGCCCGCCACGGCACCCCGCACACGCCCGAGGACCTGCTGCAGCACAACTGCCTGCGGTTCAACTTTCGCCGCGCCGAACCGGACTGGCCCTTCGTGCGCGACGGCCAGACGTTTTCCCTGAAGATCTCCGGCAACATCCAGTGCAACAGCGGCGAAGCACTGGCCCAGCTGGCCCGGGAGGGCGCTGGCATCGCCCGCATTGGCGCCTTCAGCGTGGCCGACGACCTGCGCAGCGGCGTGCTCGTGCCGTTGCTCGAGGCCTGGAATCCGGGCGACCAGGAGCCTATCCATGCCGTGTTCGTCGGCGGCGCGGCAATGCCGGCGCGGGTGCGGGTGTTCGTGGATTTCCTGATGGCGCATCATCGGTGGTGAGCGGAACAGGCGAGTATGGGGCGCTGCATGCGGTTCGACAGGAGGCCAATGTGGGCCTTTCAGGCCCAATCGCAGCACAGGGGCCGCTCACAGGGAATAGCGAAGCTTTCCCACTACGGTGTAGCTACGGGGAGCGGCCCCTGTACCGCGATTGGGACCGAAGGGCCCATGAAATCAGCCACGCGATGCGTCAGATCTACCTGTACAGATACCGCAACGAAGCACCTTCTGCCGGCGCGCAGTGTTCATTGATCTCGCTAATGCGACAGCCTTATCACCACTTGTCGCGAACCCATGCAATCCATTCAATCGCTCCAAACCTCTGGCAGTCTGTTGCTTGCAGCCAGCCATTCTGGAGACCCGCCATGACCGACACCACCCTGCGAAACGCCATCACCGCCTGGCGCCTGCTGTTGGAAGACGACAGCTACCGCCTGGACTGGCCGGACGATTACCACGCCACGCTTCTCGAGCGCGCCGATGAAATGAAGGCCAGCGGCCTGATTGGCGAGCAAGACTGGCAATTGCTCAAAGACGCCGCCGACACGGCCCTGCAACAGACCCGTGCCTCGCTCGAGCAACAGCAGCGCGACTGCCTGAGCATCCGCAAACTGCGGTTGCCCAGCGTCGACTGAGCTGCCAGTGTGCTGATGAGTCAGAAGGGGCGACCATAGGCCAGGCGTCTGCTGGCCGCCCTGTGCTTCGACTAGAGCACGAAGTCCGACGCCGTCAGGCTGGTGATGCCCACCATCTGAATGGCGAACTCCGGCGCGCTGTCCGTATCGGTGTTGCCGTACAGCACGCCGTCCTGGAACTTCAGTTGCCCGGCGCTGGTGAACGCCGCCGTGCCCTTGATGAAGGTATGGAACGCCTCGTTGGCCGCCGTCGCGGCGTTAGCGTCCAGCGCCCCCAGGTCGATCTTGTCCTCGCCGCGCTTGAAATCGGTGATGACGTCCCACGTGGCACGCGTCAGCCCCATGTCGTTCAGCGTGGTGAAGACGAAGGTGTCCTTGCCGGTGCCACCGGTCAGGGTGTCCTTGCCCAGCCCGCCGATCAGTCGGTCATTGCCGGCACCGCCGATCAGGGTGTCATTGCCAGCGCCGCCGGTGAGCACGTTGTTGCCGGCGTTGCCCGTCAGCGTGTTGGCCAGGGCGTTGCCCGTCCCGTTGAGCGCGGACGTACCGGACAGGATCAGGTTCTCCTGGTACTCGCCCAAGGTACGGGTCACGCTGGAGATGACCGTGTCGATGCCGCCCTTGGCCGAGGTCTCGATGACCTTGTCGTTGGCCGAGTCGACGTAGTAGGTGTCGTTGCCCATCCCGCCGATCATCGTGTCGGCACCTGCGCCACCGTTGAGCACGTTGTTGCCGGCGTTGCCGATCAGCGTGTTGGCCAAGGCATTGCCGGTGCCATTGAGGTGCGCGTTGCCGGACAAGGTCAGGTTCTCTTGGTAGTCGCCCAGGGTACGGGTGACGCTGGAGATGACCGTGTCGATGCCGCCCTTGGCCGAGGTCTCGATGACCTTGTCATTGGCCGAGTCGACGTAGTAGGTGTCGTTGCCCATCCCGCCGATCATCGTGTCGGCGCCCGCGCCGCC
>NZ_JAAMQI010000001.1 GCF_013523165.1 Pseudomonas entomophila | reverse complement strand
GATAATCTATCTGACTATCAGTCCAAACTCACAAGCACCCACACGAATTGCTTGATTCAAATTGTTAAAGAGCGGTTGGCTGAGAAGCTTTCGTCTCAACCGAGGCGCGCATTCTACGCTGTCCTCGTTGCCTGTCAAGCGTTTATTTTGAAGTTCTTTTCGGGAAACCCTAACAACTTCAACCACTTGACTCGCTGCGATCTCTCGAAGCGGGAGGCGAATCATACAGCGTTACAACCTGCTGTCAACTGCCTTTTTTCACCGCTTCCGGTCGAGACCGGAGCACTTCCCGCTTCGTCCTGATTCACGCAACCTGTTGATTAACAAGGCGTTTATCGTTCCGTCTGCGTTGGAAGTGGTGCGCATTATAAGGGGATCTGAAAGCCCGTCAACCCCTTACAGCAAAAAACTTCAGCCGGCTTCCTGCGAGCCGACGGTTTGCCTTCTCGCGCCAGCCGACACTATATTGCCTGCCCTGTCTTGAAGAACGCCTTTCGCTCATGAGTCCCGCCCATACACCTCTTTCTCGTCTTCTACTCCCTATCGGCATGCTGGTGTTCGCCATGGTGTCGATCCAATCCGGCGCGACCCTGGCCAAATCCATGTTCCCGCTCGTAGGCGCGCAAGGCACGACGACGTTGCGCCTGTTCTTTGCGAGCCTGATCATGCTGGTGCTGCTTCGCCCCTGGCGCGCACGCCTGAACGCCAGCGCCTGGCGCAGCGTCATCATCTATGGCATCGCCCTGGGTGGCATGAACCTGCTCTTCTATATGGCCGTGCGCAGCATCCCGCTGGGCGTCGCCGTCGCTCTCGAGTTCACCGGCCCCCTGGCCGTCGCCCTGTTCGCCTCACGCCGCCTGGTCGACTACGTGTGGATCGTGCTGGCGGTAGCAGGCCTGTTCATGCTCATTCCCCTCGGCGCAGGCCAAGGCAGCATCGATGTGTCCGGGGCCGCTTGCGCCCTGGGTGCAGGAGCATGCTGGGCGCTGTACATTCTGTTCGGACAGCGCGCCGGCGCCGAGCATGGTGTGCAGAGCGCAGCGCTCGGGGTGGTCATCGCCACGCTTTTCGTGGCGCCCATCGGCATCGCCCATTCTGGCGCGGCGTTGCTGGACCTGTCCCTGGTCCCCGTGGCCTTGGCCGTGGCCGTCCTGTCCACGGCCCTGCCCTACAGCCTGGAAATGATCGCGCTGACGCGCATGCCGGCGCGCACCTTCGGGATTCTGATGAGCGTCGAGCCGGTCGTGGCCGCCTTGGCGGGCCTGGTCTTTCTGGGTGAGGTGCTCAGCAGCGTGCAATGGCTTGCGATCGGCGCCATCATCACCGCGTCCATTGGTGCAACCCTGACCACCAAGGCGTCTCCTGTCCCCCCGGTGGCCGCCGATTGACGGGCGATATTTGTCATTTGAAAGCCCGTGAGTCATTGTAGAACCCTGGCGGTCTATGCAAACGGTCACAAAGCCGTCATCTTCGAAGGCTCTACTGACCGCGCACGGACGCCCAGGTTTTTCAGAGAGAACGATCATCCACGAACTCCAGGCCACAGGTCGGGCTGGGTAAGGACAGGAATGAAGCGGATTGTTATCGTCTTGGCCATGCTGGCGATTGCCGGATGCGCTGCCACAGCCAAGACAGAAGTCAAACGCGGCAAGAAAGGCCTGCACATCAACTGCAGTGGCCTGTCATCCTCCTGGGACCGCTGCTATGACAGAGCGGCCACCGCGTGCAGCAAGAAAGGCTACCGGGTGGTTGCCCGCTCTGGTGATACCGATCAAGAAGAAGGCGACTATCTCTTCGGCATCAACCCAGCGGGCTACACCAGCCGCAGCATGATCGTCATCTGCAAGTAGCCGATCGTTCGACGACGCATTGCGACGCCGTCGAACCCCCCACCTGTCAGACAGCCTGCGTGCGCGTCTCTAGCCATTGGCGTGCAGCACCCTCGACCCACGGCAGCAATCGCTCTCGCACCTGCGCATGGTAGTCATTGAGCCATTGCCTTTGCGCCGCGTCGAGCCGTTCGATCATCAGGCAGCGCGTATCGATCGGGCAGAGCGTGAGGGTCTCGAATCTCAGGAACTGCCCGAAAGCGCTCTCCCCTGCCTCACGGTTGATCACCAGGTTCTCGATACGCACACCCCATTCGCCCGGCCTGTAGGTCCCTGGCTCGATCGACGTCACCATGCCTGGCAGCATCGCCATGTGCGCTGCGGCGCGCGCCTGATACGCGATGACCTGCGGGCCTTCGTGGACGTTGAGGAAATAACCCACGCCGTGGCCGGTGCCGTGGCCGTATTCGACTTGGTCAGCCCACAGCGGGGCCCGGGCGATGGCATCGAGCGCGGGCGAGAGGATGCCCCGTGGAAAGACTGCGCGCGACAGGGCAATGACCCCTTGCAGCACGCGTGTGCAGTCCAGCTTCTGCGCCTCGCTCGGACGACCGATCGGCACCATGCGCGTGATGTCCGTAGTGCCTCCCTTGTATTGCGCACCCGAATCGATCAGCAGCAGCCCGTCACCCTCGATCACCGCGTGAGCACGCTCGGTGGCTCGATAATGGGGCATGGCGCCATTGGCATTGAAGCCAGCGATGGTGGCGAAGCTTGGCGACACGAACCCGGGTCGCTTGCGTCTGGCGGCCAGGAGCTGGGCATCGACGTCGAGTTCGGTGACGCCGCCTCGGCCCACCTGCGCCTCGAACCAGGCAAAGAATTCGCACAACGCCGCGCCATCCTGCTCCATCGCCTGCCGAATCTGCAGGCGCTCGGCCTCTGTCTTGCAAGCCTTGGCCAGGGTGGTGGGGTTGAGCGCCTCGACCTGCTGCACGGCGTTGTCCAGTCCGTCCAGCCAGGCGCAGGTGACCTTGGCAGGATCGAACAGCAGGTGACTGCCTGCTGGCAACATCGTCAGCGCCTGCGCCGCCTGATCATAGTCCTGGAGCGTGACCCCATCATCATTCAGCCGCTGGCGTACGATCGGATCGAGCTTGCCGGGCGCGACGAACAGCACGGCCTGGGTATGCCCGATCAGTGCGAAGGACAGAAACACCGGATTGTAGGGCACATCACTGCCGCGCAGATTGAACAGCCAGGCAATGTCGTCGAGCGTCGCGAGGAAGTGCCAGTCCGCCCTGTGCGCCTGCATGGCCTGGCGAAGTGACGACAGCTTCTCCTGACGCGTGGTACAGGCTTCGGGCGGCAGGTGTTCGACGATCATCGCGTCTGGCAATGCCGGACGCTCGCACCAGGCCTTGTCGAACAGGTCATGATGGGTCATCAGGCTGGCCTGCCGCTGCGCCAGGCGGTAGCGCAACTGGCGCGCCAGGGCCAGCGACAGCGCCCGGCCATCCACCGCCACCACCTGGCCGGGCTCAGCGTGCGCCACGAGCCAGTCGAGCGCGTCCGGCTGGCCCGAGGTCCACTTCATCAAGGTCACGCCAGTGCCGAGCAATTCGCTCTGCGCCTGCTCCCAGTAACGGCTGTCCACCCACACACCGGCGAACGTATGGGTGACCACCAGCATCCCCACCGACCCGGTGAACCCTGACAACCAGCGACGAGCCTGCCAGTACTCAGGCAGGTATTCAGACAGGTGAGGGTCGGCCGACGGCACCAGCAGGGCCTGCACACCGCGTTGACTCATCAATTCACGAACACGTGCGAGCCGGGCGGGAATGACAGAAGAGGTGACAGCCTCGGTATTCATGCGTACTCCTGAGCCACGTCGAAAGGTCGGCCCACGATGATAACAGCCTGCGCGCTGTCGCACCGTGCGCTCGACCTGACAGAGCGAATGAACCTCACGTGCGCCACCGAGTCAGCACTGGGTAGCCTGCGCTGCGCGAAAAACGCGAGGCCACGGGTGCGAAGCCACCTCGCTTGAAATTAAATGTTATAAAAAACCCCATCACACCTACGTATTTACACGCTTGCCGTGTCGCTGGCGGGTTGGTGATGGCTGTCGCCACACGTATGATTCTGGCAAACCTTTTGCAGACTGGGACGCTATGTCTTTGATAGTGCTATTGCTCCTGCCCTTTATCGGCAGCTGCCTGGCGGCTGTCCTGCCGCACAATGCGCGCAACACCGAGTCCCTGCTGGCGGGTGCAGTCGCCCTGGCAGGCACGGTGTACGTGGCGCTGCTCTATCCGCAGATCGCCCATGGCGGCGTCATCCGCGAGGAGATCCTCTGGCTCCCCAGCCTGGGCATGAACCTGATGTTGCGCCTGGACGGCTTCGCCTGGCTGTTCGCCCTGCTGGTGCTGGGCATCGGCACGCTGGTGTCGCTGTACGCGCGCTACTACATGTCGCCTCAGGACCCGGTGCCGCGCTTCTTCGCGTTCTTCCTGGCGTTCATGGGCGCCATGCTCGGCGTGGTCATGTCCGGCAACCTGCTGCAGATGGTGTTCTTCTGGGAGCTGACCAGCCTGTTCTCGTTCTTGCTGATCGGCTACTGGCACCACCGTACCGATGCACGTCGCGGGGCCTACATGGCGCTGATGGTGACGGGCGCAGGAGGGCTGTGCCTGCTGGTGGGCGTGTTGTTGCTCGGGCACGTGGTCGGCAGCTACGACCTCGATCAGGTCCTGGCCTCCGGCGATCGCATTCGCCAGCATGCGCTGTACCCGGTCCTGTTGCCGCTCATCCTGCTGGGCGCCCTGACCAAGAGCGCGCAGTTCCCCTTCCAGTTCTGGTTGCCCCATGCCATGGCCGCCCCGACGCCGGTGTCGGCGTACCTGCATTCGGCGACCATGGTCAAGGCAGGCGTGTTTCTGATGGCGCGCCTGTGGCCAGCGCTGTCCGGCACCGAAGAGTGGTTCTGGATCGTCAGCGGTGCCGGTGCCTGTACCTTGCTGCTGGGTGCATTCGCGGCCATGTTCCAGAACGACCTGAAGGGTCTGCTGGCCTACTCGACCATCAGCCATCTTGGCCTGATCACGTTGCTGCTGGGGCTCAACAGCCCACTGGCGGCCGTCGCGGCAGTGTTCCACATCCTCAATCACGCGACGTTCAAGGCCTCCCTGTTCATGGCCGCCGGCATCATCGACCACGAGAGCGGTACGCGTGACATCCGCCGCCTCAGCGGGCTGTTCCGCCTGCTGCCCTACACCGCGACGCTCGCCATGGTCGCCAGTGCTTCCATGGCCGGTGTGCCCTTGATGAACGGGTTCCTGTCCAAGGAGATGTTCTTCGCTGAAACCGTGTTCATCAGCGCCACGGCCTGGGTGGAGATCGCCCTGCCGATCATCGCCACGCTGGCGGGAATCTTCAGCGTGACCTATGCCCTGCGCTTCACGGTCGACGTCTTCTTCGGCCCTCCTGCCGAAGACTTGCCCCACACGCCCCACGAACCCCCTCGCTGGATGCGCGCACCGGTCGAACTGCTGGTGCTCACGTGCCTGGTCGTCGGGATCTTCCCGGCGCAATCGGTCGGCCCCCTGCTGGCCGCCGCGGCCTTGCCGGTCGTCGGCGGGACCTTGCCCGAATACAGCCTGGCGATCTGGCATGGCTGGAACCTGCCCCTGGTCATGAGCCTGGTGGCCATGAGCCTCGGTGTGGTGCTGTACCTGGTGCTGCGCAAGCAGTTCCGACGCGGGCGCCTGGCGTACCCTCCCCTGATCGAGCGTTTCAACGGCAAACGCCTGTTCGAGCGCGGCCAGGTTCACCTGATGCTGCTGGCGCGGCATGTCGAGAACGCGCTGACCAGTCGGCGCCTGCAGATGCAACTGCTGATGGTGGTGATCGTCGCGTTCTTCGCCGGGCTCTTCCCTCTGCTCGACAGCGGTCTGACCTGGGGCGATCGACCGAAGATTCCGGGCTCGAGCGTTTTCGTGGCGCTCTGGTTGATCGCCATCGCCTGTGCGATCGGCGCCGCCTGGCAGGCCAAGTATCACCGTCTGGCGGCCCTGATCATGGTCGGGGTCTGCGGGCTGATGACCTGCATCACCTTCGTCTGGTTCTCCGCACCCGACCTGGCCCTCACGCAACTGGTGGTGGAAGTGGTGACCACGGTGCTGATCCTGTTGGGCCTGCGCTGGCTGCCGCGGCGCCTGGAAGGGGTGCCTCGCGCGACCACCCACATCGACCGTCCCCGCTTGCGGCGTCTGCGCGACCTCGTGCTGGCAGGGCTGGTCGGCGGCGGCATGGCGCTGATCTCCTATGCCATGCTCACCCGCCCCACGCCCAACGATATCTCCTCGTTCTACCTGAGCCGGGCCTTGCCCGAGGGCGGCGGCACCAACGTGGTCAACGTCATGCTGGTGGACTTCCGCGGCTTCGACACACTCGGCGAGATCACCGTGCTGGTCGCCGTCGCGCTGACGGTCTTCGCCTTGCTGCGTCGTTTCCGCCCGCCCAAGGAAAGCATGCAACTGCCGTCACAGCAGCGGCGCATGGCCCCAGACGTGGTCACCGACCTGGTGAACCCGCGCCAGGCTGCCGACACCGCCCTGGGCTTCATGATGGTGCCCGCGGTCCTGGTGCGCCTGCTCTTGCCGATGGCCCTGCTGGTCTCGATGTACCTGTTCATGCGCGGCCATAACCAGCCGGGTGGCGGGTTCGTGGCAGGCCTGGTGATGTCGGTGGCGTTCATCCTGCAATACATGGTGGCCGGTACCCAGTGGGTCGAGGCCCAGATGAGCCTGCGCCCACTACGCTGGATGGGCACCGGGTTGCTGTGCGCCACGCTGACGGGCGTCGGCGCCCTGCTGTTCGGCTACCCGTTCCTCACCACCCATACTGCCCACCTGCATCTGCCGGTGCTGGGGGAGGTGCACTTCGCCAGCGCGCTGTTCTTCGACGTCGGGGTCTACACGGTGGTGGTCGGCTCGACCCTGCTGATCCTGACCGCCCTCGCCCACCAGTCGGTACGCGCCTACCGCCCAGGGCTTACCGCCAAGTCCCGTCCTGCAGGAGCTCGTTGATGGAAGAAGTCATTGCCGTCGCCATCGGTGTCCTGGCCGCCTCGGGTGTCTGGCTCATCCTGCGGCCTCGCACCTACCAGGTCATCATGGGGCTCTGCCTGCTGTCCTACGGCGTCAACCTGTTCATCTTCAGCATGGGCAGCCTGTTCATCGGCAAGGAGCCCATCATCAAGGACGGCATCCCACAGGACCTGCTGCACTACACCGACCCGCTGCCCCAGGCGCTGGTGCTGACCGCCATCGTCATCAGCTTCGCCATGACGGCGCTGTTCCTGGTGGTGATGCTCGCCTCGCGCGGGCTGACCGGGACCGACCACGTCGATGGCCGGGAGCGCGAGGAATGAGCGACATGAACCCCCTCATCGTGGTACCTGTCCTGTTGCCGCTGCTGACCGCCGCACTGCTGCTGCTGATCGGTGAAAAGCATCGTCCCCTCAAGGCCCGCCTGAACCTGCTGTCGAGCCTGCTGGGCCTGGGCGTGGCCATGACGCTGCTCTTCTGGGTACGTGCACATGGGCAAGCCGAATCGATCGGGGTCTACCTGCCCGGCAACTGGCCCGCGCCCTTTGGCATCGTGCTGGTGGTGGACCACCTGTCGGCCCTGATGGCCACGTTGACCGGGGTGATCGCCGTGTGCGCGCTGCTGTTCGCACGTGCCCGCTGGGATGCGGCCGGCGCCAGCTTCCATGCTTTGTTCCAGATCCAGCTGATGGGACTGTACGGGGCCTTCCTGACCGGCGACCTGTTCAACCTGTTCGTGTTCTTCGAAGTGCTGCTGGCCGCGTCCTACGGGCTGCTGCTGCACGGCTCCGGACGTGCGCGGGTCAGGTCGGGGCTGCACTACATCGCCATCAACCTGTTCGCCTCGTCCCTGTTCCTGATCGGCGCCGCCATCCTGTACGGGGTAACGGGCACCCTCAATCTGGCCGACCTGGCAGTGAAGATTCCTCTGGTACCGGAGGCCGACCGTGGCCTGCTGCATGCCGGCGCAGCCATCCTGGCCACGGCCTTCCTGACCAAGGCCGGCGTCTGGCCGCTGAACTTCTGGCTGGTGCCGGCGTACGCGTCGGCGAGCGCACCCGTCGCGGCGCTGTTCGCCATCATGACCAAGGTGGGGCTGTACGCCGTGTTGCGCGTCTGGACGTTACTGTTCTCGTCCCAGGCCGGCGCCTCGGCCTTTTTCGGCGGCCAATGGCTGGTCTATGGCGGGCTGGCGACACTCGCCGTGGCGGCCGTCTCGATGCTGGCAGCGCAGCGCCTGGAACGCATGGCTGCTCTGAGCATTTTGGTCTCGGCAGGCACGTTGATCGCAGCCATCGGGTTCGGGCAGCCGATCCTGACCGGAAGCGCGCTGTTCTACCTGGTCAGCTCGACCCTGGCCCTGTGCGCCCTGTTCCTGCTGGCCGAGCTGATCGAGCGTTCGCGTTCGGTCAACGAGATGCCCCTGGACGAGGAAGAAGGACCGATTCCTGCGCTGCTCGAGTCGCTGCATCCGCCCAAGGGCATCAACCTGGACGATGAGCAGAAAGCCGTGATCGGCCAGGTCATCCCGTGGACGATGGCGTTCCTGGGCTTTGGCTTCATCGGCTGCTCACTGTTGATCATCGGCATGCCACCGCTGTCCGGGTTCATCGCCAAGCTCGGGCTGATCAGTGCCCTGTTCAACCCGGCAGGGCTCGGAATGCCCACCGAAACGCCCTTGACCGCCAGCGGCTGGATGCTGGTGATCCTGCTCATCCTGTCAGGCCTGGCATCGCTGATCGCCTTCGGCCGCATCGGCATCCAACGCTTCTGGAAGCCGGAGGAGCGCCCCTTGCCTGTCCTGAGGCGGTTCGAGTGCCTGCCCATCGCCATCCTGCTTGCACTGTGCATAGGCTTGAGCCTGAAGGCGGAGCCGCTACTGCGTTACACCCAGGACACGTCGGCGCAGTTGAGCGCCCCCGAGAACTACATCCATGCCGTCATGAGCACACGCCCGATCCCAGGCCCCACCTCGCTCGACACGGAGGCCACGCCATGAAGCGGCTGTTCCCTGCGCCTTTGCTTTCGCTGGCGTTGCTGGTGTTGTGGCTGATGCTCAACGTGTCGATCAGCCCTGGGCAGATTCTGCTCGGCGTGGCCTTGGGCGTACTGGCCCCTCTGCTGCTGGCGCCATTGCGTCCACAGCAGGCGCGCATTCGCCGTCCAGCGGTCATCCTGCGCTTGCTGGGCCGTGTCGGCCTGGACGTCATCCTGTCGAACCTGCAGGTCGCACGCGGCGTGCTGCGCATGCGCAGGCGCCCACCCCGTTCGGTGTTCATTCACGTGCCGCTGGATCTGCGCGACACCCATGGCCTGGCAGCGCTGTCGATGATCACCACCGTGGTGCCTGGCACCATCTGGTGCGAATTGGCCCTGGACCGCAGCATGCTGCTGATGCACGTGTTCGACCTGAGCATGGAAGAGACTGCGTTCGTCGAGCACTTCAAACGCATCTATGAACGCCCACTCATGGAGATCTTCGAATGATCGGCTTGCTGCCCGGCGCCCTGATCGTGACCCTGTTCATCTTCATCATCGCCATGGCACTGGCGCTGGTGAGGCTCTTCCGTGGTCCGTCCGCCCAAGACCGGGTGCTGGCGCTGGACTACCTGTACATCCTGGCGATGCTGACCATGCTGGTGCTGGGCATACGCTACGCGAGCGACACCTATTTCGAAGGTGCCTTGTTGATCGCGCTGTTCGGTTTCGTCGGCTCGTTCGCCCTGGGCAAGTTCCTGCTGCGTGGAGAAGTGATCGAATGAATGAAACCGCGGTACTGCCCTTCTGGCTCGACCTGACGATCTCGGCCCTGCTGGTCACCGGTAGCCTGTTCGCATTGATCGGTGCGTTCGGCCTGGTTCGGCTCAAGGACTACTTTCAGCGCATGCATCCACCTGCCCTGGCCTCAACCCTTGGTGCATGGTGCATCGCGCTCGCCTCGATCCTGTACTTTTCCTGGCTCAAGGAAGCGCCCGTATTGCATGCCTGGCTGATTCCCGTGCTGCTGTCGCTCACGGTTCCGGTCACCACCTTGCTGCTGGCCCGCGCCGCCCTGTTCCGCAAGCGCGCTGCCGGCGACGATGTGCCTGCGGAAATCAGCGACGGCGACCGCAGCGGCAACTGAGCGCAGCGTGCGGTCTTGACGCTGCATCGGCCTATTCGCTGGCCTTGAACGTCGTCAGCTCGCCCTTGCGCCATTTGGCGACCTTGCCGGTGACGGTCTTGAGCAGCTTGGCCAGGCCCTCGCGCACTTGCTCATGGGCGGCGAACACCAGCACGGCGGTGTGGGCCTCGCGAAATACGATACCTTCGCCGTCTGCAGTCGACACGAAGGCGTAATCGCCCACGCCATAGACACTCAGCTTGATATCACGAAAGCGTATGTCCAGCTTGCCACCGTCACGGCTGGGCAACACCGCCGCGCGGAAGTGATCGCCTACCTTCAGTTCCAATCGTTGCTTGTCATCGACCACCAGCGCACTCTCGGTGTCGATTTCCGCCATGTAGAGACCTTCGGCGTTCTGCTCGGTCACGTACACGTAACGCCCTTGAAACAGCTTGACCAGTTTGGCCCGCAAATCACCCAGCACGAAGAGTGCATGGGTATCCAGAGTACTGACTGCCAATGAACAATTCCTCACATCATGTCTATCCCGTGCTTCGCGAACAGACGGACGCGAAGCGACGGCGCTTCAATCGAAGATAAGGGGTCGGCGCCCAATCGTCTGTACATATCGGCAACAGCGGACGCAGGAAAAGGGACTGGTGCCAGCCACGTGTGACGCTGTTCGGACGGTCGGCGACGCCTGGGTCCGATGTCGTCTCGTATGACATCGCGACGGCCGAAAAAGCTGCACTCGCCAGGCATTCGAAGTGCATCCAAAGGGCCTGGTCGTCGACAAGGGGGAGAATATGCACGAAAACAGCGAAACACGTCGAGTGACTTCGGGGATTTCTTGTCCGCCGGGCATTCTTGGCGCTCTGACGGAACGCGCGCTTGCCCCAATGAGCCCCAGGATGACGTGGTTTGTGTCGTATTGCCCAGGTGGCCTGGGCGCATCGAGGTGCCTGCGCCCGCCTGAAGAAGCACCTGTGCCGGCTTGGTGCATTGCCCCTTGATCGATCAAGGCTTGGCGGCCACGCTTCATCCATCACCTGCCACGGTCGGGTCGTGCGGCAGGCAGCTTGCGAAAGGCGCGCCGCGGCGAATCAGATCTGACGCTGGTGACGATCGAGCTGCTCGTGCCGCTCCTGGGCTTCGATACAGTACTTGGTCGTGGGGCTGATCAGCAGACGCTGCAAGCCGATCGGCTCGCCGCTGTCGTCACACCACCCGAAACTTTCGTCCTGGATGCGGCCCAACGCCATTTCGAGCTGAGGCAACAGCCGTTGATCGCGCTCGATGGCGTTGACCAGCCAGTGACGCTCCTCTTCGACCGACGCCACGTCGGCCGGATCGGACGGCGTGTCGAGGCTTTCAATGGTGGTGCGGCTCTGCTCGATGCGCTCATGGGTATCGACTTTCATCGACTGCAGCAGCTCGGTGAAGAACGCGAGTTGCTCGGCGTTCATGTAGTCATCGGCCGGCATGGCCAGCAACTGTTCCTTGGTCATCGATTTCTCTATGAAAATACGTGCATTTAGGCATTGCGGATGCCATCGGGGACCGCGCCCCGACAGCGGAATGAGTGGAGCGCCGTGCAGCGCTCCTTTACAGGGGGCGGCAGTCTAAGACGCCACGTCGTGCCCGGCAACCGAAATGAGGTGTAAATCGACCGAAGTGGTCAGCGGCTGCCTGCGCCGATCAGCACCAGGCCTGCTTCCTGTCGTGATGGCAGCGTGACTCCACCCAGCCTTTTACCTACCAGGCGACCGCCCAAGGAAGTCGCCAAGGCACGGGGTGTGAGCGCCTACCGGTGCTTGAATGCCGGCTCGCGCTTGTCCATGAACGCCTGCATGCCTTCCTTCTGGTCGTCGGTGGCAAACGCTGCATGAAACACGCGTCGCTCGAACCGCACGCCTTCGCTGAGCGACACCTCGAAGGCGCGGTTGACGCACTCCTTGATCATCATGCTGACGGGGAGCGATTTGCTGGCGATGCGCTGGGCCGTCTCCAAAGCGTCTTCCAGCAGGCGGGCCTGCGGCACCACCCGTGCGACGAGACCTGCACGTTCGGCCTCCTCGGCGCCCATCAGTCGACCGGTCAGGCACAACTCCATGGCCTTGGCCTTGCCCACCGCACGGGTCAGCCGCTGTGTACCGCCCATGCCCGGCAATACGCCCAGGTTGATCTCAGGTTGTCCGAAACGCGCCGTGTCGGCCGCCAGGATGAAATCACACATCATCGCCAGTTCACAGCCGCCCCCCAGGGCGAAACCGCTGACCGCCGCCACGATGGGCTTGCGTCGGCTGGCGACTTTGTCGGACTCGCTGAACAGGTCGTCCAGGTAGATACGGGGATAGTCCAGCGTGGCCATTTCCTTGATGTCGGCCCCGGCCGCGAAGGCCTTGTCGGAGCCGGTCAGCACGATACAACCGATGTCTGGGTCACGTTCGAAACGCTCGAGCACCTGGTTGAGCTCTTCGATCAGTTGCGCATTCAAGGCGTTGAGCGCCTGGGGTCGGTTCAGGGTGATCAGGCCGACGCGGCCCTGGACCTCGACCAACACGGTGTCGAACGTCATGTGCAAAGCTCCTCTACAGGTTGCGCGCAATGACCATGCGCTGAATGTCGCTGGTGCCTTCGTAGATCTGGCACACCCGCACGTCTCGGTAGATGCGCGCCAGCGGGAAGTCATTCAGGTAACCGTAGCCGCCCAGGGTCTGCAAGGCATCGGAGCACACGCCCTCGGCCATTTCCGAAGCGAACAGCTTGGCCATCGAGGCTTCCGTGAGCGCCGGACGGCCTGCATCACGCAGGGCGGCGGCGTGCAGGACCATCTGCCGGGCCACGGCGATGCGCGTGGCCATGTCGGCCAGGCGAAAGGCGACGGCCTGGTGCTCGAACAGTGGCTTGCCGAAACTCTGGCGCTCGCGCGCATACTCGCGCGCCACCTCGAACGCCGCGCGTGCCATGCCCACGGACTGGGCCGCGATGCCAATGCGTCCCCCTTCGAGGTTGGCCAGCGCAATGCGGTAGCCTTCTCCTTCCTCGCCCAGCCGGTTGGCCACGGGCACACGCAGGTCCTCGAACACCAGATGGCAGGTGTCGGAGGCATGCTGGCCGAGTTTTTCCTCGACCCGGGCCACGGTATAACCCGGCGTGTCGGTCGGCACGATGAACGCGCTGATGCCGCGCTTGCCTGCGCTGGGGTCGGTGACCGCAAAGACGATGACCACACCGGCGTGCTGGCCTGAGGTGATGAATTGCTTGCTGCCATTGATCACGTAGTGATCGCCTTCGCGACGCGCGCGGGTCTTCAGGCTGCTGGCGTCCGATCCGGCGTGGGGCTCGGTCAGGGCGAAGGCGCCAATCATGGTGCCCTGAGCCAACGGTGTCAGGAAGCGCTGCTTCTGGTCCTCGTTGCCGAAGGCCAGAATCGGCACGCACCCTACCGAATTGTGGACGCTCATGATCGTCGAACAGGCACCGTCGCCAGCGGCCACTTCTTCGACCGCCATCGCGTAAGCCACATAGCCGGTGTCACTGCCACCCCATTGCTCGGGCACCAGCATGCCGAACAGGCCAAGTCCGGCCATTTCATCGATGGCCTCGCGCGGAAAGCGGTGCTCACGGTCCCAGTGTTCGGCGAAAGGCTTGAGGCGTTCTTGGGCAAAGTCGCGCACGGCCTCGGCAATCTGTTGTTGTTCTTCACTGAGCAGCATGGGGTTCACCTCGTCTCAATACAGGCATTCGACGGCCATGGCCGTAGCCTCGCCGCCACCGATGCAGATGGCCGCCACGCCGCGCCGCAAGCCGTTCTGGCGCAAGGCGGACAGCAAGGTGACCAGAATGCGTGCCCCCGAGGCGCCGATGGGGTGACCCAGGGCGCACGCACCGCCGTGGACATTGACCTTCTCGTGAGGAAGCTGCAGATGCTTCATGGTCGCCAGCGTGACCACCGCGAACGCTTCGTTGATCTCGAACAGGTCCACCTCCTCCAGCGTCCAGCCAGCGCGCTGCATCAGGGCACGCACGGCGCCGATCGGGGCCGTCGGAAACAGCGCAGGCGCGTCGGCGAAGGCCGCATGGCCGTGGATGACCGCCAGCGGCCGCAGGCCCAGACGTTCGGCCTGCGTGCGGCGCATCAGTACCAAGGCTGCGGCGCCGTCGGAAATGGAACTGGCGTTGGCGGCCGTGACGGTGCCGCCCTCACGGAAGGCGGGCCGCAGTTCAGGAATCTTTTCCAGGCGCGCCTTGGGCGGCTGCTCATCATGCTCGACGCGCTTGGTTCGTTTGCCATCGGGTGCCTCGAGCGCCACGATTTCCGCAGCGAAACGCCCTTGATCGATCGCTGCCTGGGCGCGTGTCAGCGAGGCGATGGCGAACGCATCCTGGTCCTGCCGGGTAAAGCCGTTGTCCTGGGCGCAGTCTTCGGCGAAGGTACCCATCAGCCGCCCGGTGTCGTAGGCATCCTCCAAGCCGTCCAGGAACATGTGGTCGAGCACCCGGCCATGCCCCATGCGATAGCCGGCGCGCGCCTTGTCCAGCAGGTACGGCGCGTTGCTCATGCTTTCCATGCCACCGGCGACGATGATGTCGGCACTGCCTGCCAGAAGCGTGTCATGCGCCAGCATGACGGCCTGCATGCCGGAGCCGCACATCTTGTTCAGCGTCGTACAGCTCGTGTGCCGTCCCAGTCCGGCACCCAATGCGGCCTGTCGCGCAGGCGCCTGGCCCTGACCGGCAGACAGCACGCACCCGAACAGCACCTGATCGACACTGTCCGGCGCCACGCTGGCGCGCTCGACGGCAGCACGGATCGCCGCCGCACCCAGTTGCGGCGCGGTCAACCCGCTCAAGTCGCCTTGAAGACTGCCCATGGGCGTGCGCACGGCGCTGACGATGACGATGGGATCGGTTTCTCGGTTCACGGTAAGGGCTCCTGAATGATTAGCGGGCTGCCATGCGCAAGGCGCCGTCGAGGCGGATCACCTCGCCGTTGAGCATGCGGTTCTCGATGATGTGACGCACCAGCGCCGCGTACTCGTCGGGCCGCCCCAAGCGTTGCGGAAAAGGCACGCCTGCGGCCAGCGACGCACGGACATCGTCAGGCATGCCGGCCATCATGGGCGTCTCGAAAATGCCGGGGGCAATGGTCATGACGCGGATGCCATGACGCGCCAGTTCGCGCGCCGCAGGCAAGGTCATGCTGGCCACCCCACCTTTGGAAGCGGCATAGGCAGCCTGGCCGATCTGCCCATCGCTGGCGGCGATGGACGCCGTGTTGATGATGACGCCCCGCTCGCCATCCTCGCCAGGTTCGCCTTGGGCCATGGCCTCGGCGACCAGCCGCAGCAGGTTGAAACTGCCGATCAGGTTGATGCCGATCACCCGCGAAAAGCTGTCGAGCCGATGCGGACCGTGCTTGCCGAGCACCTTTTCGGCACCGACGATGCCGGCGCAGTTGACCAGCCCCTGAAGACTGCCGAAGGCCTCCATCGCCGTGGCGATGGCCGCGCGAACCGCGTCCTCCTCGCTGACGTCGGCCACGGCGAAACGCACGCGATCACCCATCGCCTCGGCCTCACGCGACAGCGCCTGGGCATCGACGTCGATCAGCATGACCCTGGCACCGGCCTCGACGAGCATGCGCGCGGTCGCCGCTCCCAACCCGGACGCAGCGCCGCTGACGACGAAATGCTGGTGTTCGATCTGCATGGTGGGGACTCCGCTGGCGACTGATGAACGGATGGTCGCGCCAGCCTCGTCCCGAAACAATGGCCAAATCCGCCAATCACATTGACCGATTTGGCCAAAGCGCCTTCAGTGCTGCGGATGACGCGCGAGCGCCTCTTCGGTCAGTTGGAACGCGACGGCCTGAAACGCGGCCGCGCGCTCGCTCTCGAGTGTGCGCCAGCGCTCGTGGTACTGCTCGCTGGTCAACGTACTGGCCAGATCGTCGAGCGCGCTGCCGCGTGCCGCGAATGTCTCGCGTATGGCTGCGAAAGCGTCAGGATGACTCGCTTCCAGGTATTCCCGCCAAAACGATCGACGGCTCACGTTGTCCGCCAGTTCCCATGAACGTTCCGCGGTGCGAACCGTCTCCAGCGCCTCGTCGAGGTCGATCGTGCTCACGTTGGCAACCTGTTCGAACAGCATGTGCGCAGGCTGCGCAGGAAGATCCAGGTCAGCGGCAAGACGAATCCTGTAGGCCAGGCTCACTTCGATTTCATCGACGCCCCGCCCCGAAGCGGTACGCGCAGCGATATCGCCCCGGACGTGCTGATTGAGCCGGTCCAGGCGGAACAAGCGCCTGCCCAGGTTCAACAACATCTCCTCGCGCTGCGGCCCTGTGGCTCGGTGAGCGTCGGACACCAATACCTGAAGCCGCAGCTCGGCAAACTGGTCAGCGGCGCAATCGACGCACGTTCGTGGCTCGTTGGCGCGGGTGAAGATGGCTGCCCGCAGATCGCTATCGGCATCAATGCGCTCGAGCAATTGCCACACCTGCCCCTGCAGGGCTTCACGTGCCTGACGATAATCCGCCGAGTGGGTCAGTTCGCTCAGCAAGGCGATGAATCCCGATGCGTCAGGCAGGGCGCTGACCCGATCCCACAAGGCGATACGCTGCGCTTGGTCGGTCATGGACAACTCGCTCAACCACAGCGCACGGATGTTGTCTGTATCGCCAGGCATGCTCCAGTCCGGGCTTACGACCGCAGGGTCACGGGCAGCCAGCCGCAGCAGGTCCCAGCGCGCGAGTGGATTGTCATCGACCAAGAATGCGCGGCGGTAGTTGAACGGTGTGTCCAACAGCCCCGGTGGCAATGCCTGGATTCGATTGGATCGCAGGTTGACGTATTCAAGGTGCGTGCATTCCAGCAGACCTGCAGGCCATTCTCGTAGTTGTGCATGAGCGAGCAGTAGCGTACTCAGGCGCTCGCGTGGATTATGACGCCAGGTGAACTGTCTCAATGGGTTGTAACACAGGTCGAGAAGGCGCAAATTGGGCAAGCCGAACACAGGGTCGACGAGCGACTGTGAGTAGACGATACGGTTGTTCGACAAGCGCACGCTACGCAGCATGGTCAAACGAGCGATCCCGGCAGGGATCTGTGTCAATCGGTTGTCTGACAAATCCACGTGCTGCAGTGTCCCGAAGGCGTGCAGGAACGAATCCGGCACCTCGTCCAAGTCCATGTACCTGAGTGTCAGCTGCGTGACATGGCCCAGGTCGGTCCGCTCAGGTAATGCCGGCAGTGCCCCGACCGGGTACTCGCGAAGGTCCAGCAGCATGCCCTCGACGCGCCCGTCGGCTGCGAACACGGTAGGGCCTTGCAACCGCCAGCAACGCCGTAGAGCGGCGCTCATGCGACGACGCACGGCACGGAGCCTGAATTCGGAGGGCCTGGCCGCCCATGCACTCAAGGCTTCGTCAAAGTACTGGTAGTTGAGTTCCTGATTGAGGAGCAGGTCGAACGCCGTGCCTGGCGAGCGCATCAGCAGGTTCAGGTAACTCTCCACCTGTTGATCCGTGAACCCCCAGTACAGTCGACGTATCCGAATGCGTAGCAATTGCGCTGTGTTCTCACCGGCCCTGCGGCCGCTGAGCAGATAACCGACGCGACCATCGGGCAAGCGTTGGCCTGGATTGAACCACCCAGGCTCGGACGGCCACCCTGCGAGCCGACGACAGGATGCCGGTTCCGCCGGCAGATGATCGAGCAAGCGCTGCCTTAAATCCTCGGCAGCGGTAGGCCCATGACAGTCAAGTGCGGCGAGCTCCTGCGGCGTCAGCAAGGCGACCAATACCTGGAAAATCGTACGCGGCGGCGCTACCGACTGCTCGTGCGCCAGCCCGCGTTCGTCGTAGAGATGAACGCCATCGTCCTCGTGCACCATCACCCACGGCGTCTCGGAGGTCGTACCGGGATCGAGCCGTGCCAGCAGAATGCCGTCGCGGCCATCGCGAAGCTCCAGGTTGAGGCGTCTGGGCCAGCGCACGCGCCGCAACAGCGCCAGCACCAGCTCACCCGTCCCCTGGGCGTAGGTGTTGTGCAGGTACAGACCTGCCAGTGCCTTGTTCAACCGCGCCAGTTGCAACAAAGCGCGTGCCCGGGTAGCCCAACGCAATGGGAGACGCCGTTCTGCGACCGCGACCGCTCGCTCGGTATCGGTGGCGCTCTCCAGTACCGCCTGCACGTAGACACGCGGCAAGCCGGGAAAATCGCGCTCGACCAGCGCATGCAAAGGGTCGGAAGCGGGCTCGCCCGTCATCAGGTAGTCGAACAGACGAAGACGTATCCAGCCCTGCTCTTCGATCAACGCGTCGCGCAGCCCGGCCGTCTCGAGCTGCGCCAGCGCAGGGTGCGCCTGGCACCAGTGCCAGAGCTCGACATCGCCGGGAAGCTCCGCGCGGGCCACGTCGGCGTAGAAGGCCTCGACTCGCTGGTCCGCAGCGACCGCCTGGATCGCCCATTTCAAGTTGCACGGCGCATGACGGTGCTCGACCAACAGGCCGCGCAGCTCATCCTCGTCCATCGCCGCGATGCGTAGGATGCGCCTGGCGCGCTCAGGCGTCAGTGGCGGGTCATGAGGCCACAACGTGTCCAGCAGGTTCGCCGTGTCGCTCCACTCGAGCGGGCAATGGTCGCGCAAGCGCCAGGAACGTTCGCCGTCGAACTCCACCACCGGTTCGAACGCGCCCTCGCCGCGTGGATGCCTCAGCCGCCAACCGCCCCCGGATTCAGGCTGGTGGATTCGATAGAAGCGGCCTTCGAGGCGAATCCAGTCGCGCGCGCCGTCACTGAAGCGGCCATCGTCCTGCAGCGCGGCATTGTCCGGCTGCTCGATGAAAGGCTCCAGGTCCCTGTGCCACAACAGTCGTCGCCCTTGTGACGTGCACACAGGCTCCAGCGCATCGACGAAGGCGCTTCGCGTGAAGCCCCGCGCAATGACACCGACGCCGACGGCTGTCGCAGCCGTGATCGCCACGGTTTCCGCTACACCCAACAGGTGCTGGAGCGCTTCATGCCGATGTCCACGCCGCCAATGCGCGATGCCTTCATAAACGTCGGACGCTATCTGCACGACCAGTTGCGCCAACAGAACGGCACCAATGGCTGGCACGAACAGACCCGCCAGGTTGAGCAGGTCCAGCCCAAGCGTCTCCCAGCGGTCCAGGCGCGCTTTCGCCGCGACACTGTCGGCATCGGCACTGCTGACCAGCAGAACCGCGGCGTCCGCCTTGACACGTTGCACCTGCTGCGCCGCCAGATGGTCGAACAGGCTCCCGCCGACGGTAGGGCCGTCGAGCTCCAGATCGCTGTACTGATCCGTCAGGCGCACCGTCAACCGCTCGAGAAACTCGGCACGCTGCGCCAGTTCGACGCCCTGGCTGAAGCGACGTCGGTAGGCTGGCGCCTTCAGCGAGGCGGCCAAGGCTGCATTCATGGCCTCCCAGCTGGTGAAACGGCGCAGTGGCTGGTCCGTCTCGGTAGGAACGTACAACACCACGCCATGATGCGCCCCTTCGGCCCCACGCAATTGAATGGCCAAGGCATCCTCGATCGACGCACCCAGCACCGTGAACGCTCCTGGATAGGCCGTGACGGCATGCTCATCGACCGGCGTCGGTGCGCCCATCAGTCGCTGCAACGCGGCCGCCTCATCGCCCGTGAGCCGTCCTTGCAACAGCGCCATCTGCACGCACAGTGCGAAGGCGGCGCGCTTGTCCTCGGCAAGCGCATGCTGCGCCTCGGACGTGAAAAACGCGTTCAGGTGCGCCTGGTACTGCGCCCCCAGGTCCAGGGCACGAACGGCGGCGGCACATGCATCGGCATCACCCGACAGGATGCGATCCTCCCCCTTGCGCGCCAGCCCAGTGCCTGCGTAGAAGGTGGCGCTCTCGTGGAAGTTCTGCATCAGCCGCAACAAGGCAGGTTGACGCAGCACAGTGAGCGTGTCGGTCGGTAAGCCAATACCCAACGGGGGCCTGAAAGCCCGTCGCACCTCGCACCACTCGAGGTCTGCCAGCGCGGCAGATTCGGACAGATGCGCCGTCACGGCCGCACTCACATGCGTTTCGGCGAAGCGGTCGATCGGGGTCAGCGCGGCCAGGCGCTCCTGCACGCGGTGCTGAGCCGTGTGGTGCGCCGCGAACAGGTCGCGTAACAGGTTGATCTGCGCAGGCGTCGCCTTGCGCAACCATTCAGGCAGGCGATCACGAATGAAATGATCGGTCGCATGCTGGATTTTCTCGGCGGTGCCCGGCGTGGGCGCGATGGGGACAGGCGAGAGTACGGAGAGAATGGACATCGAGGCACTCCTTCTGGGTAGGAGCCGCCACCGTCGACTACGGCTTGAGTGGATGGCAGACGGAAGCGGTTGCCAACCCGACGAGAGGCATTCTACTTACCGCATCCCTTCACAGTGTGTCGGTCGACAAGCGCTCACGTGGCGCAGGCCAGAGCCCGGTACTGCCCCGGGTTGCACCCGAACCACTTGCGAAAGGCCTTGTAGAACGAGCTGGCGTCCGCAAACCCGAGGCGCTCGGCCAGGTCGCTCATGCCCTGCCGCCCTTCACCCAACCAGGCGATCGCCAGTTCACGCCGAACGCTGTCCTTGAGGCTCTGGAACGAAGTACCTTCTTCGGCCAGTCGGCGGCGCAAGGTGGACGCAGACAAATACAGCTCGCGGGCCACCGCATCGGCATCTGGCCAGCGAGCGGGCTCGAGCTGCAGCAGTTGGCGACGCAGCCGGCGACTCAGGCTGTCCGGATCCCGGTATTTGACCAGGATATTGCCAGGCGCCTGGGCCAGGAACTGTTTCAACTCCGCCGTTCCACGACGAATGCCGGCTTCCAGGCCGTTATCGGCGATGAGCATGCGTGAGTGGGGCCGCTCGAACCGCAGGTTCTCGGAAAACATCACCCGATAGTCCTCGCAGAACGACGGCTCGGCACAGCGCAGGTCGATGGCCATGATCGGCAAGCGACGCCCTGCCAGCCAGCACAGTACACCGTGAATGAACATCCAGAGCGTGAAGTAGGTGAAGGCTCGCCGGGGTGTGGCCAATGGCTCGCCGAGCACGATTTCGACCACCCCGGCGTGGCGCACCAGGTGTGGACGCAGATCGGCCAGCATCAGCCGGAGGAACGCCAGAAGGGTATCGAGCCCCTCCCCCAGCGTTGGTTGGGCCATGCTGGCTCGACAGATGAACGCCAGGCTGCCATGGCGCAAACCGCGGCGATCCATGCCGAAGAACTCGTCGTCGCCTTGCCGAGCCAGCAGACGCCACAGGCTCGAGTAGGCCTGCACCGACACGCGCGCGGTCGAACGCTCGAGCGACGCAGGGTCGATACCGGCCTGCTGCAGCAGCGCATCGACGGACATGTGTGCGGTGCAGGCCTGTTGCAGCGCCTCACGGACCAGATGGATCGAAATGGTGTCTTTGTCGCTCATGGACACGGTTCAGGCCTGTACCCGTGGGGTGTGCACGCCGACACGCCGATCACGCAGCGTGAGTGCGCTTCACCCATTGGGCGAACGTGTCGATGAAGCCCTGCAGGAAGGGACGCGTTTTCTCGCTCAGGTTGTCCTGTTCGTCGAACAGATCGGCCACCCCACCGATGTAGGCCTCCGGCATCTGCATGCACGGCATGTCGAGAAAGACCAAGGCCTGACGCACGTTGTGGTTGGCACCGAAACCGCCGAGACCGCCTGGCGATGCACTTACCACGGCGCTCGGCTTGCCGTTCCAGGCACTGTCGCCATAGGGGCGCGAGCCGACGTCGAGGGCGTTCTTCAGGGCGCCGGTCATGGTGCGGTTGTATTCGGGCGTCACGAACAGCACCGCGTCGCTGGCCTTGACCGCCTGGCGAAACGCCGTCCAGGCCTCGGGCGCCTGGGCTTCGAGGTCTTCGTTGTACAAGGGAAGATCACCGATCTCCACGATCTTCAACGCCAGACTGGCGGGCGCCAGCGACGCCAACGCCTTGGCCACCTTGCGGTTGTAGGAAGCCTTGCGCAAGCTGCCGACGATCACTGCTACCGAGTACACCTGGCTCATGGACTGACACCTCTATGAACGGAAGGAAAGAAGTCGTTATAGCTGACCGCCCTGCACCTGCTTAAGTTTTTTTCCACCGCTGGAAAACTTCCCGCGCCGCCCGAGGGTCTATCGCTGCAGAAATTCAATTTATCTCGTAGAGGTTGTACGCTAAATGGCAGCAGTACTGGTCGGTCGGTTCCATGCACGGGACGCCGAAGGACGTATCTACCCAGTCCATCAATTCGAGGAGGCGCCTGCAGCCGTGGAAGGTGCTGCGGCCTCGTCGCCGGTGACCGTCTACCGTCTGGCAATCGGCGACCGCGTCAACCACTTGGGCGATGACCGTTTCGAACTGGCGCAGACAGGGGTCGAGCTGATCCGCGTGCCCTGACAAGGGGCCGCTCCCTGCGGCCCTGCCCCCGCTTCACCGCCTGCCCGAACGACGCAACGCGTCACCCCATCAGCGTCTGCCAGATCGCCGGCCCACCGGCCGCCTTGGCGATGGCGTCCAGCCGCGCCACGTGCGCCTGCTCCTCGTCCGCCGTTGCCCGAATGATCGGGCCTGGCACGCGATCGGCCGGCAGGCGACGAACCTCGGTAGCCCTGCCCTGCTGACCTGAAGCGTCGTCTTCGTTGCCATGCCCGGCCAGGGACAGGCTGGTCTGGCCACCGGTCATCGCCAGATAGACATCGGCCAGCAATTCCGAGTCGAGCAAGGCGCCATGCAATTCGCGCCCGGAGTTGTCGATGCCATAGCGTTTGCACAACGCGTCGAGGCTGTTGCGCTGCCCGGGGTGACGCGAACGCGCCATCATCAAGGTGTCGAGAATGCTGCAGTGCCGGCTGATGTCAGCGCGCTCCTGCTGCCCCGACAGGGCGAACTCGTTGTTGATGAAGCCTACGTCGAACGCCGCGTTGTGGATGACCAGCTGGGCACCCTGGATGAAGTCGAAGAATTCGTCGGCGACCTCGGCGAAGCGCGGCTTGCCGACCAGGAAGGCATCGGTGATGCCGTGCACGCCGATGGCGCCTTCGTCACTGTCGCGATCAGGCTGCAGATAGACATGGAAGTGGCGTCCGGTCAGGCGGCGACCGATGATCTCGACGCACCCGATCTCGATGATGCGGTGGCCATCGCCGACCGGCATACCGGTGGTCTCGGTGTCGAGAACCACCAACCTGCTCAACTGCTGTTCCACTGTAAGGCCTCCGTCGGCTGCAAGGAATAGAATCAGGAGGCGGCGTGACGCCGTGCACGCACTTCGTCGACGCCGCGGTTGGCCAACTGGTCGGCGCGCTCGTTGCCTTCGTGGCCAATGTGACCGCGCACCCACTTCCAGGTCACCTGGTGACGGTTGACCTGCTCGTCCAGCAGCTTCCACAGGTCGGCGTTCTTCACCGGCTCCTTGGCCGCCGTCTTCCAGCCGCGCTTCTTCCAGTTGGTCATCCACTCGGTGATGCCCTTCATCACGTACTGCGAGTCGGTAACCAGCAGCACCGCGCACTCGCGCTTGAGCGCCATCAGGCCCTGGATGGCGGCCATCAGCTCCATGCGGTTGTTGGTGGTGTTGGGTTCGCCGCCCCAGAGTTCCTTCTCGGCGCCTTTGTAGACCATCAGCACGCCCCAGCCACCTGGGCCCGGGTTGCCCTTGCAGGCGCCATCGGTGTAGATCTCGATGCTATCGCTCATGTACCGCTCAGTGTTCGATTGAAAAGTCAGGACCGTGGCCTGGTCAAGGCTCGCTGGAGCGGCGATTGGCCTTGGCCAACGGCAGGGGCAGCAGCGTGCCCATGGGTTCGCGCCGTGGTCGGCACAAGGGCCGCAGACCACTCACCATCTTGCGTGCGATGAGCAGGTAGACACCACCGCCAGCACATTGCCAGCCTCCAGCAGTGCGTTCCCAGCCCGCCAGCCGGTGCTGCCAGGCCGCCGAGGCGAGCGGCGGACGATAACACCCGAAGCGCCGTTTCTCCAGCGCGAACCCCAGCAGGCCCAGCCAGTCGGCGACCCGCGAAGGGGAAATGCAACGGGCGCGCCGCAAGGCGCCACGGGCGAACAGGTGGCCTGCGCCCCAGGCGCTCCACGGGTTGATCCCGACGATCAGCATGTGGCCACCCGGGCGCACGGCCTGCGCCGCCTCCCGCAGCAGGCCGTGAGGCGAAAGGCTGAAATCCAGCCCGTGCTGCAGCACGACCAGGTCGGCGGCATGCTCGCCCAGTGGCCAGGCCTGCTCTTCGCAGACGATGTCTACGCCAGGGAACGGTGCGCCCAGGCACACGTTGCGCTGGATCCGCGATGCGCCGGGGGAAGGCTCGGCGCAGGGCCCGTAATGAATGGAAAAGCCACCGAAGTAGCGGGTCAGCTCGTCATCGAGCAATCGCTGCTCTTCGCGCAACATCAATTGCCCTTGCGGCCCCTCGAACCAGTCGCGCGCCATCGCGATCAGCTCGATCCACTCGCGGTCGGCCTGGGCAAATGCCTGGTCGGTCATGGTGATCTCCTCGGATCGGTTGTCAGGTCTGGCCTCGTGTGAAGGCGCCAGCGCCGCACGGGTCGACCAGAGCCTGGCCGTCGCCCCTTCGATCACCCGGCAAACTTGGCGGTGCCTTCGACGGTCCATAAGATGACTGCCCTGCCCACCGTCAGGCGAATCGGACCTTGCTCATGATACAGATCGATGCGTTACCTGCTTTCTCGGACAACTATATCTGGCTGTTACAGGATACGGACACGCGCCGATGCGCGGTGGTCGATCCGGGGGACGCCCAGCCGGTCCTCGACTGGCTCGAGGCGCACCCTGGGTGGACATTGACGTCCATCCTGATCACCCACCATCACCACGACCATGTCGGCGGCGTCGAGCGCCTCAAGCAGGCCACCGGCGCTCAGGTCAGCGGGCCGGCCAGAGAAACGATCCCGGCGCGCGATCGCGGGCTGGTCGAAGGCGACCGTGTCGAGGCCCTGGGGCTGACGTTCACGGTCATCGAAGTGCCAGGCCACACCTTGGGCCATATCGCCCTGCACGCCGTCAACGGCCAGACGCCCATTCTGTTCAGCGGCGACACCCTGTTCGCCGGTGGTTGCGGGCGGCTGTTCGAAGGCACACCGGCCCAGATGCATGCCTCGCTCGAGCGCCTGGCCGCCCTGCCAGACGCCACGCAGGTGTATTGCGCCCATGAGTACACCTTGAGCAACCTGCGCTTCGCCCAGGCCGTGGAACCCGAAAATCCGGCCATTGCCGCCCGCCTGGCGGAGGTCGAGCAGTGGCGGGCTGTCGGCCGTATCACACTGCCTTCGACGCTCGCGCTCGAGCGGTCGACCAACCCCTTCCTGCGCTGCGCTGAAACATCTGTTAAACAAAAAGCGGACGAACGGGGCGCGATGGCCGGTGGCGATGCGAGCACCGTGTTTGCTGCCCTGAGGCGCTGGAAAGACAGCTTCTGAAAGCCTCAAGTTCCATCGGGTTATTGGTCAAAGGTTGACCAGACGGGACGCGGTTCCTAGAATCGCCGAAATTTTTTGCCCGGAAACCCGTCCCCGCCGATGTCTACTCGAAGCCGAAGGACCGTCCAATCCGCCGCCCTGACCCGCCTGGCACAGGCCGCTGCCCTGGCGCTGGCCGCCACGCTGGTGGGCTGCCAGAGCACCTCGCGGGTCAGCGAGGCCGACAGTGTCCAAGTGCCCAACTACCAGGCCAGGATCAAGCACAAGCCGGTGCTCATGACCGCCGCGCCCAAGCCGGTGGAGCAGGCACCTCAGGACGTCTGGGAGCGCATGCGCCGCGGCTTCGTACTGCAGGACAGCATCGGCGTCAATCCGCGCATCGAGCAGCAGCGCCTGTGGTTCTCCAGCAACCCGTCGTTCGTCGAGACCGCCGGGGAGCGTGGCAGCCTGTACATGCACTACATCGTCGAGCGGCTCGAGGAACGCGACATGCCGCTGGAGCTGGCCCTGCTGCCGGCGATCGAGAGCGCCTACAACCCCATGGCCTACTCCCGCGCCCACGCGGTCGGCCTGTGGCAGTTCATCCCCACCACAGGCAAGTATTTCAACCTGCGCCAGACCAACTTCTACGATGGCCGGCGCGACATCACCGCATCGACCAACGCGGCCCTGGACTACCTGAGCAAGCTGCACGACATGTTCAACGGCGACTGGCTGCTGGCCCTGGCGGCGTACAACGCCGGTGAAGGCACGGTAAGCCGGGCCATCGAGCGCAACCAGAAGCTCGGCCTGCCGACCGACTACTGGAACCTGCCGCTGCCGCAGGAAACCCAGAACTACGTGCCCAAGCTGCTGGCCCTGTCGCAGGTGGTCATGACGCCGGAAGCGTATGGCGTCAACTTGACCCCCATCGCCAACGAGCCCTACTTCGAGGCCGTGGTCATCAACGATCGGCTGGACCTGACCCGGGTCGCCGCCTTCGCCGACATCGACGAGGACGAGCTGATCCAGCTGAACCCGGCCTTCAAGAAGCGCATGACCGTCGACGGCCCGCAACGCCTGCTCGTACCGACGGCCAAGGCCGAACTGCTCAGCGCCAGCCTCTCGAATCTCAAACCCGAGCAACTGGTGTCGCTGCAACCCCGGAAAGGCGCTTTCGAAGCGGCGCTGGCCGAGGCGTCCGCACCGGTCGCCAAGACGCGCAGCTACCGCGTCAAGCGGGGCGACAACCTGGGCGCCATCGCACGCGCCAACAAGGTCTCGGTCAAGGACCTGCAACGCTGGAACCGTCTGCCAGGCAATCGCCTCAAGGCAGGCCAGGTCCTGGCGCTGCGCGGTGGCAGCGCTCCGTCGGCAGCAGCCAACCGCGTGGCGGCCTCCAAGCAGCGCACCACGCAGTACAAGGTCCGCAAGGGCGATTCGCTGTACATGGTGGCCAAGCGCTTCAACGTCGAGATGAAGCACCTCAAGCGCTGGAACCCCCGCAGCGGGCAGGCCCTCAAGCCGGGCCAGACCCTGACGGTCTACGTCAGCCGCTGAGACGCCGAGGCCTGGCGGATCCCCTCCCCAGGCCCACCTCGTGCGCCATATGAAAGCGGCCTTTTTCGAGGCTGAACAAGCTGTTACTGTAGCCCGATCGAAGCCCAAGCTGCCTGGATCGGATCGCCGACTTGATACGCCCTCTCCTGCTGCTCATCAGCCTGGCCTTGAGCTTTCCCGTCGTCGCGGCCGTCAGCGAAAGCCACGGCTACGCGCAATTCGGCACACTCAAGTACCCGGCCAGCTTCACCCACTTCGACTGGGTCAACCCCCGTGCGCCCAAAGGCGGCACCCTGCGTGCCATGGCCTTCGGCACCTTCGACACGCTCAACCCTTACACCTTCAAGGGCAGCAGCCCGGTCACCACGCCGAACTTCCTGCAATATGGCGTCAACGAGCTCAACGAGCCGTTGATGGTCGGCACGGGCCAGTACGACCCTTCGGGCGACGAGCCGACCTCCAGCTACGGCCTGATCGCCCGCTCGGTGGAGTACAGCGAGGACCGGAGCTGGGTGGTCTTCAACCTGCGACCGCAGGCGCGCTTTCACGATGGCCACCCCATCACCTCGGCAGACGTGGCGTTCTCGTACCGCACCTTGCTCAAGGACGGTCACCCGACCTATCGCACCAGCCTGCAAGAGGTGCAGCGTGTCGACGTGCTCGGCCCGCTGCGCATCCGGTTCGTGTTCAAGCGTGCAGACAACCCCCTGCTGATCCTGCGCCTGGGTGAAATGCCGGTGCTGCCCGAACACTACTGGAAAACCCGCGACTTCAAGGCGACCACCTTCGAGCCCCCCCTGGGCAGTGGTCCCTATCGCATCACCGACGTCGTGCCGGGGCGCCGCCTGGTGTTCGAGCGGGTCAGGGACTACTGGGGCAAGGACCTGGCCGTCAACCGAGGCAAGTACAACTTCGACCGCGTCGAGTACGAGTTCTATCGCGACTCGACCGTCGCCTTCGAAGCCTTCAAGGCCGGTGAATTCGACCTCTACATCGAGCACCAGGCCAAGAACTGGGCCAATGGCTATCGGTTCCCGGCCGTGCGTCGTGGCGAGGTGATCAAGGCGCAGATCCCTCACCGGATCCCGACGCAGACACAAGGGTTGTTCATGAACAGCCGCCGTGGCGCGCTGGCCGACCCTCGGGTGCGGCATGCCCTGGGGTTGATGCTCGACTTCGAGTGGGCCAACCGGACCTTGTTCAGCGACGCCTACCGACGCTCCACCAGCTACTACCCCAACAGCGAATTCGCCGCCACTGGCCTGCCCACGGGTCAGGAATGGCTGCTGCTGGCGCCCTACCGCGGGCAATTGCCAGACGCCTTGTTCACCCAGCCGTACAGGGTCGGCACGACCCACGGCCACGGGATCGACAGAGTCACGCTGCGCAAGGTGCTCGGCCTGCTCGCCGACGCGGGCTGGACCCTCAAGAACCAGCGCCTGGTCGATGCGAAGGGGCAGCCCCTGCGCCTGGAGCTGCTGCTGGTCAACCCCAACCTCGAGCGCATCTTCCAACCATACATGGAGAACCTGGCCAGCATCGGTGTACAGGCGCGCCTGCGCACCGTCGACCGCGCCCAGTACAAGCAGCGCCTGGATCAGTTCGACTTCGACATGGTCCTCATGACCCTGACCCAGACCCTCAGCCCAGGGCTCGAGCAGTGGCAGTACTTCCACTCCAGCCAGGCCACGATCAAGGGCAGCAAGAACTACGCAGGCGTCCAGGACCCTATCGTCGACCACCTGCTCGAGACCTTGCTGGCCGCCAGCACCCGTGACGAGCAGGTCGCTGCGGCCAGGGCGCTCGACCGCGTCCTGTCGTGGCACGACTACATGATCCCCAACTGGTACCTGGACACCCATCGCCTGGCCTACCGCAATCGGTTCGCCTTCGTCGCCACGCCGCCCTACACCCTGGGCCTGAACAGCTGGTGGCTCAAGCCTTCGGAGACCCCCCAATGATGCCCTTGCACCGTCTGCGCCAGTGGGCCGGCAGCCTGTTGCTGGCCTGCCTCGCCCTGCCGACGCTGGCCGCGCCCCAGCACGCCCTGACGCTTTACGACGAGCCGCCCAAGTACCCGGACGGGTTCACGCATTTCGGCTACGTCAATCCGGATGCGCCCAAAGGGGGTGTGTTCCGGCAGTCCGGCACGGGCAGCTTCGACAGCCTCAACCCCTTCAGCAACAAAGGCACCCCGGCCGAAGGCCTGGAGCTGGTCTACGACACGCTGATGCGCCAGAGCCTGGACGAGCCGTTCACCGAGTACGGGCTGTTGGCCGGCAGGATCGAAAAAGCCCCCGACAACAGCTGGGTGCGCTTCTACCTGCGCCCTGAAGCCAGGTTCAACGACGGCACACCGGTCACGGCCGACGACGTGGTGTTCTCCTTCAACACGCTGACGACCCAGGGCGCCCCGTTGTACCGCATGTACTACGCCGATGTGGCCGAGGCGGTGGCCGAAGACGCGCACCGCGTGAGGTTCATCTTCAAGCACAAGGACAACCGCGAGTTGCCGCTGATCCTCGGGCAGTTGGTCGTGTTGCCCAAGCACTGGTGGGCCGACCGCGCGTTCGACGGCACCAGCTTCGAGCCGCCACTGGGCAGTGGCCCCTACCGCGTGGCCGAGGTCAAGCCGGGCCGCTCGATCCGCTACGAGCGTGTCGAGAACTACTGGGCCAAGGACTTGCCGATCAACCGCGGCACGTTCAATTTCGGCCAGATGACCTTCGACTACTACCGCGACAATGCCGTGGCGCTGGAAGCGCTCAAGGCCGGGCAATTCGATTACTGGCTGGAGATGAGCGCCAAGAACTGGGCCACGGCCTACAACGTGCCGGCCGTGCGCGACGGTCGATTGATCCGCGAGGAGCTGCCCAACGGCAACCCGACCGGCATGCAGGGCTTCGTCTTCAACCTGCGTCGCCCCCTGTTCCAGGACGTGCGGGTCCGCCAGGCGCTGAACCTGCTGCTGGACTACGAATGGACCAACAAGCAGCTGTTCAACGGCGCCTATACCCGTACCGGCAGCTACTTCGAGAACTCCGAGATGGCCTCGCGCGGGTTGCCAGGCCTCGAGGAGCTGAAGATTCTCGATCCGCTGCGCGGGCAGATTCCCGAACCGGTGTTCACCACTGCCTTCCACAACCCGGTCACCGATGCCAGCGGCATGATCCGCGACCACCAGCGCGAAGCCTACCGACTGCTGCTCGAGGCCGGCTGGAAGATCGTCGACGACAAGATGGTCGATGCCCAGGGCACGCCCGTATCGATCGAGTTCCTGCTGGTACAGACCGAATTCGAACGTGTCCTGTTGCCCTTCAAGCGCAACCTGGCCGACCTGGGCATCGACCTGAGCATCCGCCGCGTGGACGTGTCGCAGTACATCAACCGCATGCGCTCGCGCGATTTCGACATGATGGTCGGCAGCTTCCCGCAGTCCTCATCGCCCGGCAACGAGCAACGCGAGTTCTGGTCCAGCAGCAGCGCCGACAAACCGGGCAGCCGCAACCTGATCGGCCTGCGTGACCCGGCCATCGATCACCTGGTCGAAGGCCTGATCAACGCCGACTCGCGCCAGAGCCTGATCGCCCACACCCGGGCGCTCGACCGCGTGCTGCTCTGGGGCTACTACGTCATCCCCAACTGGCACATCAAGACCTGGCGGGTCGCCTACAGCAACCGGGTCGGCCACCCCGAGCAGTCGCCGCCATACGACGTCGGCCTGAACACCTGGTGGATCAAGCCTGATGCCACCGCTGCCACGGCCCCGTCTCACCCGGCAGACGCCACTGCCGCTGCCGGAGCGCACTGACATGCTCGCCTACATCCTGCGCCGCCTGCTGCTGATCGTGCCGACCCTGTTCGGCATCCTGGTCATCAACTTCATCATCGTCCAGGCCGCACCAGGCGGTCCTGTCGAGCAGATGATCGCCAAGCTCGAAGGCTTCGAAGGCGCCACCAGCCGGATCGCCGGCGGTGGCGGCGAAGTGGCCGTGGCCGGCTCGAACTACCGCGGGGCCCAAGGCCTGGACCCGGCCCTGGTCGCCGAGATCGAGCACATGTACGGCTTCGACAAGTCGGCGCCCGAACGGCTGTGGATCATGATCAAGAATTACGCACGGCTGGACTTCGGCGAGAGCTTCTACCGTGACGCACGGGTGATCGACCTGATCGCCGAAAAGCTGCCCGTGTCGATCTCGCTGGGCCTGTGGAGCACGTTGATCATGTACCTGGTGTCGATTCCACTGGGCATCACCAAGGCCGTGCGCCACGGCAGCCACTTCGACGTGTGGACCAGTTCGGCGATCGTCGTGGGCTATGCGATTCCGGCGTTCCTGTTCGGCATCCTGCTGATCGTGGTGTTCGCCGGCGGCAGCTACCTGGACTGGTTCCCCCTGCGCGGCCTGACCTCGAACAACTTCGACGAACTGTCGCCCCTGGGCAAGGCGCTCGACTATTTCTGGCACCTGGTGCTGCCGATCACGGCGCTGGTGATCGGCAACTTCGCCACCATGACGCTGCTGACCAAGAACAGCTTCCTCGACGAGATCAACAAGCAATACGTGGTCACCGCCAAGGCCAAGGGCCTGAGCCGCTCGCGGGTGCTCTACGGGCACGTGTTCCGCAACGCGATGCTGCTGGTGATCGCAGGCTTCCCGTCGGCCTTCATCGGCATCTTCTTCACCGGCTCGCTGCTGATCGAGGTGATCTTCTCCCTTGACGGGCTGGGCCTGCTGAGCTTCGAGTCGGCGATCAACCGCGACTACCCCGTGGTCTTCGGCACGCTGTTCATCTTCACGTTGCTGGGGCTGGTGGTGAAGCTGATCGGCGACCTGACCTATACCCTGGTCGACCCTCGCATCGACTTCGACAGCCGGGAGCACTGACATGGCCCTTTCTCCCCTCAATCGACGCCGCTTCGAACGGTTCAAGGCCAACCGCCGGGGGTGGTGGTCGCTGTGGTTGTTCCTGATCCTGTTCGGGCTGAGCCTGGGCGCCGAGTTGATCGCCAACGACAAGCCGATCGCCGTCCACTATGACGGCCACTGGTATTTCCCGGCGTTCAAGCGCTACCCGGAAACCACCTTCGGCGGCGAATTCCCACTGGAAGCCAACTACAAGAGCCCCTACATCCGCGAACTGCTGGCGGCCAAGGACAGCTGGGTGCTGTGGGCACCGATCCCGTTCAGCTACCAGAGCATCAACTACGACCTCAAGGTCCCGGCTCCTGCCCCGCCCTCCACGGAAAACCTGCTGGGCACCGACGACCAGGGTCGCGATGTGCTGGCACGGGTGATCTACGGGTTCCGCATTTCCGTGTTGTTCGCCTTGACCCTGACCGCCCTCAGCTCGGTGATCGGCGTGATCGCGGGCGCGCTGCAAGGGTTCTATGGGGGCTGGGTGGACCTGGCCGGGCAGCGCTTCCTGGAAATCTGGTCCGGGCTTCCGGTGCTCTACCTGTTGATCATCCTGGCCAGCTTCGTGCAGCCGAACTTCTGGTGGCTGCTGGGCATCATGCTGCTGTTTTCCTGGATGAGCCTGGTCGACGTGGTGCGCGCCGAGTTCCTGCGCGGTCGCAACCTGGAATACGTGCGCGCCGCCCGGGCGCTCGGCATGCGCGATGGCGCGATCATGTACCGGCACATCCTGCCCAACGCGATGATCTCGACCATGACCTACTTGCCGTTCATCCTCACCGGGGCCATCGGCACGCTGACCGCGCTCGACTTCCTCGGCTTCGGCCTGCCGCCGGGCGCGCCCTCGCTCGGCGAGCTGGTGGCGCAGGGCAAATCCAACCTCCAGGCGCCCTGGCTGGGCATCAGCGCCTTCGCCGTCCTGGCGATCATGCTCAGCCTGCTGGTGTTCATTGGCGAATCCGCCCGCGATGCGTTCGACCCGAGGAAATGACATGCACGACCGCAACCTGATCGAAGTCCGTGACCTGTCGGTCGAATTCGTCGGCGGCGACCGCGTGCAGCGGGTCGTCGAAGGCGTGAGCTTCGACATCCGGCGGGGCGAGACCCTGGCCCTGGTCGGCGAGAGCGGCTCGGGCAAGTCGGTGACCGCCCACTCGATCCTGCGCCTGCTGCCCTACCCGTTGGCACGTCACCCCAGCGGCAGCATCCAGTACGGTGGACAGGACCTGCTGACGCTGGGCGAAAGACCCCTGCGGCAGATCCGGGGCGACCGCATCGCGATGATCTTCCAGGAGCCGATGACCTCGCTGAACCCGTTGCACAGCCTGGAAAAGCAGATCAACGAGGTGCTGTTGCTGCACAAGGGGCTCAGTGGCAAGCAGGCGACCGCCCGCACCCTCGAGCTGCTCGACCTGGTGGGGATTCCCGAGCCTGCCAAGCGGCTCAAGGCACTGCCCCACGAGCTGTCTGGGGGCCAGCGGCAACGGGTCATGATCGCCATGGCCCTGGCCAACGAACCGGAACTGCTGATCGCCGACGAACCGACCACGGCGCTCGACGTCACCGTGCAGCTGAAGATCCTCGAGCTGCTCAAGGACCTGCAGGCACGCCTGGGCATGTCGCTGTTGCTGATCAGCCATGATCTCAACCTGGTCAAGCGCATCGCCCATCGGGTGTGCGTGATGCAACAGGGGCGCATCGTCGAGCAGGCCGATTGCCAGGCACTGTTCAGCGCCCCGCAGCACCCCTACACCCAGATGCTGATCAATGCCGAACCGAGCGGCGACCCGGCCACCACCGAGGCCGGCCCGCCCCTGCTGGAGATACGCGACCTGCGCGTCTGGTTCCCGATCCGCAAAGGCCTGCTGCGGCGTACGGTGGATCACGTCAAGGCGGTCCAGGACATTCGCTTCAGCCTGCCTCAGGGCCGTACGCTCGGCATCGTCGGCGAGAGCGGCTCGGGCAAGTCGACCCTGGGCCTGGCGATCCTGCGGCTGATCGCCAGCCAGGGCCAGATTAGCTTCGACGGCCAGGACCTGCAGGGCATGACACCGAACCAGGTCCGCCCCCTGCGGCGGCAGATGCAGGTGGTGTTCCAGGATCCCTTCGGCAGCCTGAGCCCGCGCATGAGCGTGGCGGACATCGTGGGCGAAGGGCTGCGCATCCACGGTATCGGTGATGCCCAGGCGCAGCAGGCGGCGATCATCGAAGCACTGCGCGAAGTCGGCCTGGACCCTGAAACGCGGCATCGCTACCCCCACGAGTTTTCCGGCGGGCAGCGCCAACGCATCGCCATCGCTCGCGCGCTGGTGCTCAAGCCGGCGCTGATCCTCCTCGACGAGCCCACCTCGGCGCTGGACCGGACCGTGCAGCGCCAGGTGGTCGAACTGCTGCGCTCGCTGCAGCGCAAGTACAACCTGACCTACCTGTTCATCAGCCACGACCTGGCGGTGGTCAAGGCGTTGAGCCATCAATTGATGGTGATCAAGCAAGGCCAGGTGGTGGAGCAGGGAGACGCCGAGACCGTGTTCGCCACGCCTCGGCATCCGTACACCCGGCAGTTGCTGGAAGCGGCGTTTCTGGTGCCGGAGGCGGCAGAAACGCCGAGGTAGAACGTCACGCCGCGACGCAATGTCGGTCAGGGCGGCGAGGACGGCGGCAGCGACCGGCTGTCGCGACTCCAGTCCAGCAATAGGCTGTACGCCACCGCCAGCAACGTCGGCCCGATGAACAGGCCGATGAAGCCGAAGGCGAGCAGGCCGCCGAACACGCCCAGCAGCACGATGACCAGCGGCAGGTTGCCCCCGCGGCTGATCAGGTAGGGCTTGAGCACGTTGTCCACGCCGCTGATCACGAAGGTGCCCCAGATCGCCAGGAAGATGGCCATGCCGTAGTGCTCCTGCCAGACCAGCCAGACCGTGGCCGGTATCCAGGCCAACGGCGGCCCCATGGGCACCAGGCTGAGCATGAACGTGACGACCCCCAGCACCACGGCGCCCGGGATGCCTGCGATCAGGAAGCCGATCATGGCCAGCAGGCCCTGGGCGGCGGCCGTGCCGATCACGCCGTTGACCACGCGCTGGACCGTGCCGGCCACCAGCGTCAGGTAGTAGTCGGCACGCTCACCGATCAGCCGCTGCAGCAAGCGCAGCACGAAGGCCGCCAGGCGCGGCCCGTCGCGGTAGAAGAAGAACACGAACACGATGCTCAAGGTCAGCTCGAGGATACCGCCCCCGATCTGGGCGCTGCGCGCCAGCAGCCAGTTGCCGACCTGCCCCAGGTAGGGCTTGAGCGACGCCAGCAGTGCCGCGCCTTGCTGGTCGATCGTGTTCCACCCATCGACCAGCCGTTCGCCGACCAGCGGCACCCGGCCCATCCACGGCGGCGCAGGCGGCAGTCCTTCGACCCGGATGTCGCGGATGAAGAGCGTGGCATCGCGAATGTGGTCGGCCAGGTTGAAGCCGAGCCAGACCAGCGGGAGCACCACCAGCAAGGTCCAGACGCCTGTCAGCAGCCCAGCGGCCAGCGTTTCGCGACCGCCCAGCCAACGGGTCAGCACGCGCATGGCCGGCCAGCTGGCGAAGGCGAGGATGGCCCCCCACAGGAGCGCGGAAATGAATGGTGCCATGACCCAGACACCCGCGCCCAGCAGTGCCAAGAGCAGGATCTGGACCAGCAGGCGGTCGTTGTTGGGCAGGAGGGGCGTGCTCAGCGGATCAACTCCACGTGTAGGCCCTTGTCAGCCGTTCGGTTGGTTTCCAGTCGAGTGCCGCGCACGCCGGCGTCGATCAGCTGCTGACGCCAGGCCTCGGGCTGTTCACCGCCGAGCACGACCCGCAGCGTGCTGTCGAGGTTGAGGCTGCGCGCCAGCAACGCGATCCAGGCCGGGCGCACCGTGCCCAGCTCCGGGTAGTCCAGGTGGCCGATGTCGCGCAATTCGCGCAGGACCGTCGCTGGCGTCGGCAACAGCTCGCCCAGGGGGCTGTCGGCGACGAACTCTTCGACGTGCAGGTAGGCACGCCCATTGCCCCGCGTGACGCTGTAGAGCGACACCAGTGCGTCGGGCTGTTCGGCGGAGCGCCGTAGCAGGATGAACGCCTGGCGTTCGTCGCCCCCGTTGAGGCGTGCATTCTTGAACACCTCGTTGGCCCACAGGCTGGCTTCGCCACAGTCGCGACTCTGGCACCAGAACAAGGGATAGCCCCCCTCACGCTGCAACTGCTCGCGTGCGGCGGTGAACGCCTCGCGGGCAGTGCGTTCCTGGGGCAGCTCATAAGTGATCGAGCTGACCTGCCCCCGGCTTTCGACCTTGCCTTCCATGCGCAGACGACCGCTGATCTTGCGCAGTGCGCCCAAGGGATAGACGCGCTCCTGCTGCACGGCAGGCCGCTGGTCCACGACGCGTGCATCGGCTGGCGCGGGCAGTGCATCCGCCTGGCACACCGCTGCGGACACGGCCAGCGTCAGGCCTGCTGCCAGGTACTGTGCGCACGCTCTGCTCATCGATCGCCTGCCGGGGTCGGCTGGCCGTTCGGGCCGTATGGATTGTCTGACATGTACATGGTCGTCTCCCTGATGGACCTGGCAAGCCTCGACACTTGCCCGGCTCAAGTCAAGCGACCCGCAGGAATCGATTGAAACAGTCTGCAACAAGGCAGGCGCCCGCCTCGTCATCCAGGTGCAGGTGATGCCCTCCTGGCAACCACGCACAATCGAACGGCAATGACGTCAACCTCTCGGGTGCATGCGCCAGCAGGCCCTCGGTCGCGATGATCAACTGCGTCGGACAGGCGATACGCTGAACGAACGACAGGGCCTGGCCTTGTGTGAGCCGAACGGGCGAAGGCAAGGTCAGGCGGCTGTCGCTGCGCCAGCTGAAACCCTCGGGGACAGGCTCTAGACCACGCAATGCCAACAGCTCGGCGGCCTCCTGGCTGACCGGTATCTGAGCGTTCATGCGTGCCCTCACGCCCTCCTCGAAAGACGCATAGACCCGCTTGCGGCCTCGCTGCGGGCGCAGGCGGGCCTGCAAGGCCATGCCCAATCGACTGGCGGCCTCCTGTTCCGCCGTCACAGGCGGCAGTACGCCATCGATGAGCGCGAGCTGGCTGACCCGTTCAGGCAAGGCACCGGCCAGCTGTACCGCGATCACCGCACCCAACGAATGGCCCAGGAGGCCGAACCGCTGCCAGCCCAGGCAGTCGGCGGCCCTCACGACGTCCTCCACGTAGCCTGGCAGGTGGTAGTCAGCGCCTGCAGGCCGATGCCCGGAGCGTCCATGCCCGGCCAGGTCGAGCGCGACGATGCGCAGGCCCTCCAGGCGCGGCGCCAGGCGGGCGAAGCTGTCGGCATTGTCCAGCCAGCCGTGCAGCGCCAGGACCGGCAAGCCGTCTGGCGGCCCATACACCCGTGCCGCCAACGTCAGGTGACCGAGGTCCAGGCTCGACTCGCTCGACACCACGCTCATACCTGGCTCCAGCGATCGCACAGCCCCTTGATCAGGCTGGCCGTGTCCACCGGGCGCTCCAGCGGGAACATGTGCCCACCCGGTACCGTGTGATATTCGCCCTTGGGCATCGCACGAATAGCCAAGGCATGGCGAGGCCGTACCACACGACTCTGCCGCCCACCGATCATCGCCACCGGCACCTGCATCTGACGACCAGGCATGGGCAGCTCATGGGGCACGCTTCGATAGATGCCGATCTCGGTCGCAGGATCGAACCGCAGATGCCAGCCCTGCGCGGCCTGCGCCAGCCCATGCTTCAGGTAGGCCTCCAGGCACTCTGGGTCGAAACCTTGGAACAGCGCCTTGCTGGCAAAGTAACGACGCGCGGTCTCGGGGTCGGGGAACGACGCCCGTCGCCCCAGGGTACGCCCGGCAGGCGTGATGCGATCGATCAGGCCGATCTGCTTGGCCCCTCGAATCAACCAACGCTCGATGCGTGTGAACACTGGCGAGTCGAGCATGATCACGCCCCGGTACAGATCGGGTCGTCGCATGGCAGCGTGCAGGTGCAACACGCCGCCCAGGGAATGACCGACCCCCCACACTGGCGCTGGCTGGCCTTGCACATGGTGCAGCAACTCATCGACCAGACCGTGCCAGTTGTCATCCACGGGAAAGCGTGGGTCATGCCCCTGGCAGGCCACGTGGCTCACGCTGTAGTCCGGCGCGAGCGCGGCGAACAGCTTGCCGTAGGTCGCGGAAGGAAACCCATTGGCATGGGCGAAGAAGATCGGCTGAGGCATGGCCATCTCGGTTGTCGACAACGAAGGGCTCATTGTCGAAGGACCGCGCCACCCGAGCAACGTCTGGACAAGTCATCGTCAAGGGCGATCAGGTCAGGCGGATGATTTCACCGTCGAGCGCGACCGGCGCAAGCACGCCTGCAGATAGACCATCTGCTGATCGAGGGCCTCGTATGCCAATCGACGCTGCTCCGCGGACATCTCCAGACGTCGCACCAACAGGCAACTGGCTTGCAGCAGCTGGGCCATGCGTTGGCTGGCCTGGTACAACGCTTCGAACTCGTCATGTTCGGGAAACGCACGCACCAGCTGATCGAGCCGGGCAGTGGCGCTGTCACGCAGCACCCCGTACTCGGCGAAATCCAGGACGGTGTCGTCGCGCACCTTGTCCTTGGTGGTCTGCAGGTTCAGCGAGCGCACCAGCCTCAGGTCGTGAATGGTCATCGAAAGCCCCCCGGCTCATCCGTTGCCCGGAACGTTAGCAAGGGGAAAACGGCCACCACAACTGACAGAAGTGTCAGGTTGCTTTATCAGCCAGGCTGATGCAGCGCTCGCAGTGTCATGCCCCCGGCCAATGCCCAGGCACCCTCCAGCTCGGCCAGACTGGCCGTGGAAAAGCCCACGGGCTGCTGCACGTGACCGTGCTCGAGCAGACTGGCCAGCTCACCCACCAGCGGTTGATGACTGACCAGCAGCACATGCTCCAGGGCCAGCGCATCGAGCTGGCTCAGGACCTCGCGAGGGTCGCTGTCAGGCGTCAGCCAGGCCACGGTGCGAACGGGCACAGGGGTTGCCAAGGCTTGATGAACCAGCGCCGCCGTCTGCTGGGCACGTACATAAGGGCTGGCGATGATCGCCTGCAGCGGCCGTCCGATCAGAGGCTCGGCAGCCCGCAGCGCCTGTGCCCGCCCATGCGCGGTGAGCCGACGCTCGGCATCGCGCTCGGCATGCGGCTGGGCCTCGCCATGGCGCAGGATCCAGACGTTCACGGCTTCGGCCGGTGGCTGGACGTCGAGGTCCCGGGCGTGTGGGGCGCTTCGCCCTCGGGCGCCCGCGGTGTCGGCCAGTCGGCGAAGGGCCAGGGCTTGCTGTCGGTCTGGAACATGCCGAAGCGACCGATCTGCGCCAGGTACTGGCTCAGGCTGTCGCCCAGGTTCATCAGGCCGGCATTGGGCGCGCCATACACCAGGCGATAGATCAGTTGCGCCAGCACCAAGGCCGCCAGCAGCAGTTCGGCCAGTTGCCAGACGACGAGAAAGAGCAGCATCCACAGGACGCGCAGGAGGATCGATTCGTGCTGCTCGGGACGGGAAGAAGGGTTCACGGTAGGCTCCAAGGTCAGTTGAAATCGCGGGTGGAGATGAAATCGACATCGGTCTTGGGTTCGGCACGCATCAGCCACTCGATCACCTGGTCGAGGGTCCGGCCCTCGAAGAGGATCGCGTGCAGCCCGGCGACCAGTGGCATGTACACCTCGAGCGCCTCGGCCTTGGCCTTGAGCACCTTGAGCGTGTTGACGCCTTCGGCGACTTCGCCCAGACGGTTGACGGCGTCGTCCAGGCTCAAGCCCTGCCCCAGGGCATGCCCGACCTGGTAGTTGCGGCTCTTGGGCGACGAGCAGGTGACGATCAGGTCACCCACGCCGGCCAGGCCCATGAACGTCATGGGGTTGGCCCCCTGGCTGACCGCGAACCGCGTCATCTCGGCCAGCGCGCGGGTAATCAGCATGCTTTTGGTGTTCTCGCCCATTCCCAGCGCCACGGCCATGCCGGCGATGATGGCGTACACGTTCTTCAGCGCCCCGCCCAGCTCGACGCCATGCCGGTCGGTGCTGGCATAGACCCGGAAGGTACGCCCGTGCAACACGGCCTGGACGCGCTGACACAAGGCATCGTCCTCGCTCGCCACGACGGTGGCGGTCAGGGCATGTTCGGCGATCTCGCGCGCCAGGTTGGGGCCGGACAGCACGCCGATCCGCGCCTTGGGCGCGATTTCCTCGAGGATCTGGCTCATCAGCTTGAAGCTGTGCGCCTCGATGCCCTTGGTCAGGCTGACCAGCATGCGCCCGTCGAGCAGGCCAGCATGGGGCGCCAGCACGCTGCGCAACGCGCTCGATGGCAGGGCGACGAACACCAGGTCGCAGGCCTGCAGCGTGGCCAGCAGGTCGGTGACCGGCTCGACGCCGTCGCGCAGGCGGATGCCCTTGAGGTAGCGGGGGTTCTCGCGGTGCGTTCGCATGGCTTCGGCCTGCGCGGGGTCGCGCATCCACTGCAACACGCGTGCGCCGTTTTCAGCCAGCAGGTTCGCCACCGCCGTGCCGAAACTGCCCCCTCCCAACACCGCTACAGCTTGCTGTCCAGTCATGTTCCATCCGTCAAAAGCGCTGTCGATAGGTGATGAAGGCATTATACGGAGCCTGCACCACAGGGCCAGTGACAATCACCGCTGGCCGGCGCTGGCAAAAGCCGCCGCGTCGGTTAACATGCCCGCCCTCACACTGACCAAGATCACACCGTGCGCGCAGGTTTCTCTTCCCGATCCCTTCTGCTGGCCGCTGCCCTATGCGGGCCGGCGTTGGCCGATGACTTGTTCGTCGACGATCAAGCCCTGCCCGAGGTGCTGACCGCGACACGGCTGCGGCAGTCGCCGGCCACGGTACCGGGCAGCATGACCGTGCTCGACAGTGCGCTGATCCACGCCAGTGGCGCACGGGACATCCCCGAGCTGATGCGGCTGGTGCCGGGCATGATGATCGGCTACGGCGCCGGCAACCAGCCGACCGTCAACTATCACGGCAGCAACGTCAGCGACGCACGTCGCATGCAGGTGCTGATCGACGGCCGCTCGGTGTACCGCGCCGGGCTGGCGACGGTGGACTGGAGCGACATCCCCGTCGCCCTCGAGGACATCGAACGCATCGAAATCTTTCGCGGCCCGAACACGGTGAGCTACGGCGCCAATGCCTTGATGGCGGTGGTGAACATCCTCACCCGCGCGCCTGCCGACAGCCAGGGCACACGGATGAAGGTGACCCGTGGGCAGAACGGTATCGCCGACTGGTACGCCAGCCAGGGCCTGGGCTGGGACGGCGGCGATGCGCGCCTGTCGCTGTCGGGCGCGGCGGACGATGGTTTCGATCAGGACGCGTCCGGCCACGACTACCGCGACAGCCGACGCTTGAGCCGCTTCAACCTCAGCGTCAGCCAGGCCCTGGCACCCGGACAGCGTCTCGACTGGCAGCTCGCGGCCAAGCAAGGCAGCAACCAGCGGCCCTACACCTACCAGGCGGTCTTCCCCAACGTCGCCGCCGCCGGCAAGGACGCCGACGTCGAAGCCGACGACTACGCCGGTTCGGTGCGCTGGAACATCGCATTCGATGCGCGGCACAGCCTGCACGTGCAAGCTTCGGCGCAGCGTTTCGAACGGCGCCAGGTCTGGCGGGCCTGCGATGCCGCGCTGTCGTTCAGTCCGGAGCTGACCCGTCTCTGGCAGCTGGATCCAGGCTTTGCCGAGCAGGTGGCGCGCGGCATCGCCAACCCGCCGAGCAGCGCCGACCCCGAGCGCCAGGCGCTACGTGACCAGGTCAAGGACCAGTGGGACCATCAAGGGGGCGACCAGGTGGTGTGCGGCGATGTCGACCAGAGCACCCGCGAGTCGCGCTACGACCTCGAGCTGCAGGACACCCTGAGCCTGACCGACAGCCTGCGACTGCTCAGCGGCCTGGGCTACCGCTACGATCGCGCCGATTCGCGGACCTATTTCGATGGCAGCCTGGACGACCAGACCTGGCGGGCGTTTGGCCAGCTGGAATGGCGTCTCGATGACCGCTGGATCCTCCAGGGCGGCGCCATGCTCGAGGACAGTCGCCTGTCCGGGGAGTCGTTCACGCCACGCGTGGCGCTCAACTACCTCATCACCCCGCGCCATGGCCTGCGCCTGGTGTATGCCGAGGCCGTGCGCTCGCCGGACATGTTCGAGAACAACGTCAACTGGAGCTACCGGGTCAACCACCTGACCCCAGCCGCGTTCGGTCAGCGTCAGGCCGAGTATTTCGTCAAGACGCGTGGCCCGGGCGACCTGGACCAGGAGCGCATGCGCTCGCGCGAGATCGGCTATAACGGCTATTTCACCGCCCTGGACCTGAACGTCGACCTCAAGCTGTTCCATGACGAGATCACCGGCATGATCAGCGAGCCGCTGCGCAACAACCAGTACATTGCCAGCAACGCCAACCGCGCGCGGTTCACCGGGAGCGAAGCGCAGCTCGATTGGCAGGCGACCCTCGAAGACCGGCTGCGCGTGACCTATGCCTACGTCGACGCCTGGGCCAGCGCGCCTGCCGATCGCCAGCTCACCGCGCGCAACAGCGGCTCGGTCGCCTGGCTGCGCGACTGGGGCGATGGCTGGTCGAGCGGGGTGTTCTACCTGGGCGACGATGCCCTCAACGGCTACCGTTACGAACGTGCCGACCTGCGCCTGGCCAAGCGCCTGCGCTGGCAAGGCAACCGCCTGGAACTGGCTGCGCTCTGGCAGCAGCGGCTGGACGACGAACCGACCACGCTCGCGCAGAATCGCTACGACAGCCGCCGTCGCCTGAGCTTCAGTGCGGAGCTGCAGTTCTGATGAGGCGCTGGTGGTGTCTGGCGCTGCTGACGCTGGTCTGCCCGCTGGGTTCGCTTTCGGCACACGAAGTGCTGGTGGTGGGCGCGCGGGAAGAGCCGAGCATGCGGGCGTTCGCCGAGGCGCTGCAGGCGCGTCGCCCTGCCGACCACGTGCGCTTCGAAACGGTGACGCAACTGCCGCGCCCTGCCCGGCTCACGCCCGAGACGCGGCTGATTCTGCTCGATGCCGACGCGCTCGAGTGGCGGCTGGGCGAAAATGCCGGCCCCCCTGCCCTGGCCCTGCGCGTCAGCCGCGTCCAGGCGCAGCGCCGCCTGGGTGCGGCGCGGCCTGGGTTCCTCAGCCTGCTGTGGAGCGACCCACCCCTGGACAGGCAGTTGCGCCTGATACGCTACCTGCTGCCCACGGCGCGCCGCGTCGGCGTCCTGCATGGCAACGACAGCGGCTTTCTGCTGGCCGAGCTCAACCGCGCCGCCGCACCGCTCGACCTGGAAGTCGTGGCCCAGGCCTGGCAGCAGCCGACCGACAATCGTCCGCTGCAACAGATTCTGGCCAGCAGCGACGTGCTGCTCGGCCTGGATGACCCTGACGTCTACAACTCCAAGACCGCGAAGAACGTGCTGCTGAGCAGTTATGGCCGGCAACTGGCCCTGATCGGCCCCAGTGCCGGCTTCGTGCGCGCGGGCGCCCTGGCCACCACCTACAGTGACCAGCAGGACTGGCTGAGCGAACTCGATCAGTTGCTGGATCGGCCGCCGAGCCTGTGGCCCCGCAGCCATTACCCTGCCCGCTTCGGTGTGCTCGGCAACCAGCAGGTGGCGCGGGCGCTCGGCCTGGGCCCGATCGACACGAAGGCCGCCGGGCTGGCCCTGACCGAAGAAGGCACGTCGCCATGAGCTTGCGCCTGAACTGGGGCATCCAGACCCGTACCCAGCTCATCAGCCTGGGGCCAGCGCTGTTGCTGACCCTGCTGCTGATCGGCTTCTTCACTTTCGTGCGTATCCAGGATCTGCGCCAGGAGCTCAACCACACCGGGCAGCTGATCGCCAGCCAACTGGCACCGGCGTCGGAATACGGGGTGATCTCCGGCAACAGCCAGGTGCTCGACAGCCTGATGCGCGCTACCTTGAGCATCCCGCACGTGCGCTTTCTCGAGGTGCAGGACAGCCGCAATCACATCCTGACCTATGTCGAGCAACCGGACGCAGGCACCCCGCGACCGCAGCGCATCGAAGTCTTTCAGGCTCCGATCCGCCTCCAGCGCATCGTCCTGGACAACGATTTTCTCGGCCAGGGCAAATACCCTGCGCCGCAGGTCGGCGACGATTACCTGGGCCGGGTGATCGTCGGCATGTCCGACGATGCGTTCAACGAACGGCAGCAGGAGATCGTCATCAAGGCGATCATCCTGGCGCTGTGCGCGCTGGCCTTCACCTTCGTCCTCGCGCGACGTCTGGCCCGTAGCCTGGCACAGCCGATCAGCGACATGGCGCAAACCGTCAAGGCGCTCCAGCAGGGTGATTTCGATACGCCCTTGCCGGTGGCGGACGACAACGAACTGGGGCGCCTGGCCCGTCACATCAACAGCCTGGCCAGCGCCCTGGACCGTGCCAGCCGCGAACAGCAGCAAGCGATCGCCCAACTGGTCCAGGCGCGCGAGGAGGCCGAGCAGGCCAACCGGGCCAAGTCCGACTTCCTGGCCATGATGAGCCACGAACTGCGCACCCCCATGAACGGGGTGCTGGGCATGCTGCAACTGCTGCAGACCACCGACTTGACCCGCGAGCAGGCCGAATACACCACGGTGGCCAGCGAATCGACCGGCCACCTGCTCAAGGTCATCAACGACATCCTCGACTTTTCGCGCCTGGAGCGCACGAGCGTGCAGCTGGAAGCGGTCGCGTTCGCCCCGGGCGACCTGGTCAGCCGATGCGTGCACGCCTTCCAGCACCTGGCGCGGGCGCGCGGCCTGCAACTGGAGACGCACCTGGCCAAAGGTGTGGACGCCTTGCAGGTCATCGGCGATCCGACCCGTATCCGGCAGATTCTTTTGAACCTGATCGGCAACGCGTTGAAGTTCACCGAACAGGGGCACGTCACCGTCGAGGTGCAGTGGCGCCGGCTTACCTCCCAGGCCCTCGAGCTGACCTGCGCGGTGTGCGACACCGGCATCGGCATCGACCCGTCGCGCCTGGAGGCGATGTTCGTGGCCTTCCAGCAAGCCGACAGTTCGATCTCCCGGCGCTACGGCGGCACCGGCCTGGGGCTGTCGATCGCCCGTACGCTCGCCGAACGCATGGGCGGCCGACTGCAGGCGCAGAGCCACGAACACCATGGGTCGACGTTCACCCTGACGCTGCCCTTGCGCTGGGCCTCTCCCGACGTCGAACCGGGCGAGCCTGCCGAAGGCGATACCGCACCGGGCCAGGACCGCGAGGTGCTGGTGGTCGAGGACAATGCCGTGAACCAGACCGTGACCCTCGCCATGCTCCACAGCCTGGGCTACCACACCCAGGTCGCCGGTGACGGGCAGCAGGCGATCGATGCGGTCGAGCAGCGGCGGTTCGACGCGATCCTGATGGACTGCCGTCTGCCCGGCCTGGATGGCTTCGCAGCGACGCGCCGCATCCGGCACCTGCCCCATGGTCAGCAGGTGCCGATCATCGCCCTCACCGCCAGTGCTGCGCCGGGCGATCGTCAGCGCTGCCTGGACGCAGGCATGGACGATTACCTCGCAAAGCCCTTCCAACGTAGCGATTTACGACGTGTGCTCGACCGCTGGACGTCCACTCGAACTGCCGTGACTGGCGATAAATGCTAAAGTGCGGCAGTCTTAAAGACTGGACAGGATGCCCGTCGCACCTGAAAATACGTCTTTTCAGTGCACACTTGTACCTGATCACCGATCCACTGTGACTTTCACCACAACGCAATAGTCTACCTGTAGGCTGCCGACCCGATGCTCATTAGGCTCGGGCCAGGCCGGGAAGATTGCCCCCGCCACCTTGGGGATTATTGAGGAGCTCGCATGACCAAACAAAACGCCTTTACCCGGGAAGACCTGCTGCGCTGCAGTCGCGGTGAGCTGTTCGGCCCAGGTAATGCGCAACTGCCCGCCCCCAACATGCTGATGGTCGACCGCATCACGCACATCAGTGCCGAAGGTGGCAAGTATGGCAAGGGTGAGCTGGTCGCCGAGCTGGACATCAATCCTGACCTGTGGTTCTTCGCCTGCCATTTCGAAGGCGACCCGGTGATGCCAGGCTGCCTGGGCCTGGACGCCATGTGGCAGTTGGTCGGTTTCTTCCTCGGCTGGCAGGACCTGCCGGGCCGCGGCCGCGCGCTGGGTTCGGGCGAGGTGAAATTCTTCGGCCAGGTCCTGCCGACCGCCAAGAAGGTGACCTACAACATTCACATCAAGCGCGTGCTCAAAGGCAAGCTGAACATGGCCATCGCCGATGGTTCGGTCAGCGTCGACGGCCGCGAGATCTACACCGCCGAAGGCCTGCGGGTCGGCGTGTTCACCTCCACTGACAACTTCTAAGGGTTATTCGCATGCGCCGCGTCGTTATCACTGGTCTGGGCATCGTGTCGTGCCTGGGCAATGACAAAGCTACCGTCACCGAAAACCTGCGCAACAGCCGTCCGGGCATTCGTTTCAACCCGGAATACAAGGAAATGGGGCTGCGTAGCCAGGTGTCCGGCTCGATCGACCTCAACCTCGAAGAACTGATCGACCGCAAGGTCTTCCGCTTCGTCGGCCATGCAGCCGCCTACGCCTACCTGGCGATGGCCGACGCGATCAAGGATTCGGGCCTGAGCGAAGAGCAGGTGTCGAACCCACGAACGGGCCTGATCGCCGGCTCCGGCGGCGCGTCGACCCTGAACCAGATGGAAGCGCTGGACATCCTGCGCGAGAAAGGCGTCAAGCGCGTCGGCCCCTACCGGGTCACCCGCACCATGAGCAGCACGGTCTCGGCCTGCCTGGCCACGCCGTTCAAGATCAAGGGCCTGAACTACTCCATCGCCTCGGCCTGCGCCACCAGCGCGCACTGCATCGGCACCGCCATGGAACAGATCCAGATGGGCAAGCAGGACATCGTCTTCGCCGGTGGCGGTGAAGAAGAGCACTGGAGCCAGTCGTTCCTGTTCGATGCCATGGGCGCCCTGTCGAGCAAGCGCAACGACACGCCCGAGCTGGCCTCGCGTGCGTACGATGCGGACCGCGACGGTTTCGTCATCGCCGGTGGTGGTGGCATGGTCGTGGTCGAGGAACTCGAACACGCCCTGGCCCGTGGCGCGAAGATCTACGCCGAAGTCGTGGGCTACGGCGCCACGTCCGACGGTTACGACATGGTCGCCCCGAGCGGTGAAGGTGCCGTGCGCTGCATGCAGATGGCGCTGTCCACCGTCGATGCACCGATCGACTACCTGAACACTCACGGTACGTCCACGCCGGTCGGCGACGTTGCCGAGATGAAGGGCGTGCGCGAAGTGTTCGGCGACAAGGCACCGGCCATCAGCTCCACCAAGAGCCTGTCCGGTCACTCGCTGGGCGCTGCGGGCGTGCACGAGGCGATCTACTGCATGCTGATGATGGAGAACAACTTCATCGCCGGCTCGGCCAACATCGATGAGCTGGACCCTGCGGTCGCCGATCTGCCGATCGTTCGCCAAACCCAGGAAGACGCCAAGATCGATACGGTCATGAGCAACAGCTTCGGCTTCGGCGGCACCAACGCCACCCTGGTGCTCAAGCGCTGGCAGGGCCAGTAACACCGCCCTGGCGACACGCAACGCCCCGCCCGTTTCGCGACCTGAGCGCCCTGCTCACGCGAAGCAGGCGGGGCGTTCGCGTTTCCGCCTGCCTGCGCTCGGTCATTTGGCTTTGGGCAACAGCGCCAGGAAGTTGTCCCGCGCCACCCGACGCGCCACGGGTTCGGGCAGCGCATCGAGAAACACGTCGAAACCGTGCATCTGCTCGCCCAGGCTGTCGAAGCGCCCGACCACGTCCGAGCCCAGCAGGAAGCGATCAGGAAAGCGCGTGACCAGCTCGACCCAGGCCTGGCGAGGCTTGCCCTGCGCGTCCAGCAGATAAGGCTCGCGCACGCTCCACGACAGGTCGATGAACAGGTTGGCATGGTGCTCGAGCAATCGAGTGACCTCAGGCAGCAGGAAATCCATCTGCGTCTGGTGGCGGTGGATTTCCAGGCTGGCACCAGCGTGCGCCCAGATGAAGCGCGTCTGCGGATGCTTGCCCAATGGCCCTTCGATTTCAGCCAGGTACAGCGGGTTGCGCTCGCGCTTGGAGGTGATGTTCGAATGCACCAGCACGGGCAGGTCGCGCTTGGCGGCCAGCGTGTAGATCAGGTCCATCGCTTCGTTGTTGGCCCGTGGTGTATCACCGCTGGTCAGGGCCGTCAGGTCGTCATGGCGCGTGAAGACCTCGCCCAGGCCTTGCCAGAAACCCGGGTACAGGTCGAGCATGCGCTCGACATGGGCGGCCGCATTCTTGTCGACCGGATTGAAGCCACTCAGAAAGGGATGAAAGCGCTGACGCTGCGCAGGCGGCAGGCCTTGCAAGGCAGCGGCCACGTACACGTCCGTGGCGCTGTACCAGTACGCCGCCGCATCGTCCCCGGCGTAGTAACGAGGGCGCTTGGGTTCGTCCTCGTGCCACTTCTTCGCCACCGGGATGCCCGAGATCATCGAATGCTCGATGCCGGCGGCATCCATGGCCTTCAGCAGCGCCGGCATGCCTTCGCTTTCCTGGAAGAAATCCACGTAATGCAGGTGGGCGTCACTGTAGCGATACTCACGCCCGAGCGCCGGCTGGCACAGCACGATGGCCAGCGCCATCAAGGTCAGGTTCTTGCCACGCATGCCTCGCTCCTCAGGGGTCAACCGCTGGGATAGACCGAGCGAGGCACGCGTCGGTTCAGCAACGTCGGCAAGGCCGCTCGACGACAGGTTCACTCGACCAGGCCGGCTTCCTTGAGCGCCGTCAGCGCCGCCAGCCAGCGCGGCTGCGCACGGTAGTCGATACCGGCCGTGCCACGGCCGCGCATCCGCGCGATACGGGGCGAAGGACTGACGCCGAGACGCTGGGCGGCCGACAAGGCCAGCTCGGCCGCCGCACGGTCGTTACAGACCAGCCCCATGTCGCACCCGGCCGTGAGCGCGGCCTCGATGCGACTGGCCGCATCGCCGACCACGTGGGCACCGGCCATCGACAGGTCATCACTGAAAATCACGCCGTCGAAACCCAGCTCACCGCGCAGGATGTCCTGCAACCAGCGGCGCGAGAACCCGGCAGGCAGTGTGTCGACCTGAGGGTAGATCACGTGGGCCGGCATCACGGCGGCCAGTCGATCACCCAGTCGCGCGAACGGCAGCATGTCGACCGCCCGCAGCGTCTCGAGGCTGCGCTCGTCGGTCGGAATGGCCACGTGCGAGTCCGCCTCGGCCCAGCCATGGCCTGGGAAATGCTTGCCGCAGGCCGCCATGCCTGCCGCCTTCATCCCGTCAATGAAAGCACCGGCCAGCGCCACCACACGCTGCGGATCACCCTCGAAGGCGCGGGTGCCGACCACGGCGCTACGCTGGTGATCGAGGTCGAGCACAGGTGCGAAGCTCAGGTCCAGGCCTGCTGCCAGCACTTCGGTCGCCATCAGCCAACCACAGGCTTCGGCCAACGACGAGGCATTGGCGCATTCGCCGATGGCGCGCATGGCGGGCAAGCGCACGAAGCCCTGACGCAGACGCTGGACCCGCCCGCCCTCCTGATCGACGGCCAGGATCAGGTCAGGCCGTATGGCGCGAATGGACGCGCACAGTTCACGCACCTGCCGGGGGCTGTCGATGTTGCGTGCGAAGATGATCAGGCCCGCTACTTCGGGCTGACGCAGCAGGTGCCGGTCCTCGGCGGTCAGCCAGGTGCCGGCGATGTCCACCATCAGGGAGCCTTGCAGGCCAATGGGCATGTTGAATCCTTAGCGTGAAACGCAGCGTACGAAAATGAAGAGGCGCCCGCGCCGGTCGCGTGATGAAGCCGCGAACGGAAAAGCGCCGCCGCGCAGCTTATCCGAGCTGAACGGGGACGCCCAGCCCTGCAACGATGCGCGGCGCAGGGCTCAGGCCTTGGCAGGGGTCGACTTGCTGCGCGGCCGCACCTGGGCGGCGGCCATGGCCGGGTCGGTCACGCCGCTATCGGCGCGCATGCCAGCAGCAAGGAACGGCACCATCAGGCGCATCACCTGCTCGATCGAGGTATCGACCCCGAACTCGGTTTCGGAAATGGCGCGCAAGGCCTTGATGCCGGACATGCTGAAGGCGGCGGCACCGAGCATGAAATGCACGCGCCAGAACAGCTCGAGGGGAGGAATGCGCGGCGCGGCGTCGTTGACCAGTTGCATGTAACGACGGAAGACCTTGCCGTACATGTCCTCCAGATAGCGCCGCAAGTGGCCCTGGCTTTCGCTGAAGGCCAGCCCCAGCAACCGCATGAAGATCGACAGGTCATTGTTGCTGCGCGGCTGCACGGCCAGCGCCTGCTCGACCAGCATCTCGAGCAACGCTTCGAGACTGTCCTGACGCTCGGGGCGTGCCTGGCGCTGCTCCAGCTCACGTTCCAGGCTGGCGCAGAACGGGCCGAGAAAGCGCGAAAAAACGGCCTGGATCAGCGCCTTCTTCGAGCCGAAGTGGTAATTTACCGCAGCCAGGTTGACACCGGCCTTGCTGGTGATCAGGCGCAGAGACGTCTCCGCGAACCCTTTTTCCGCGAACAGCTGCTCTGCCGCATCGAGGATGCGTTCGACGGTTTCCGATTGAGCCATGACCTTTCCACCCGCAAACAGTTGTTTGAAACATACGTTTCATTCCCTGCCCCTGTCAAGGCCATGTGACTGCCAAGTCACCCATCGTCTGCACCTGTCGTCGCGCGCGGGCCTTCTCTCGAGCCAAGGATTCGGACGACCGTTCGCAAGTTCCTGCTTGCAGCGCCCTCACCCCTGTATATAATCCCAGTCACTGTATAAAAAGCCAGAGCCAACGCCATGCTGAAACTGACGCCACGCCAAGCCGAAATCCTGGCCTTCATCAAGCGCTGCCTTGAAGACAACGGATTCCCTCCCACCCGTGCCGAGATCGCACAAGAGCTGGGCTTCAAATCGCCCAACGCTGCCGAAGAGCACCTCAAGGCCCTGGCAAGGAAGGGGGCCATCGAGATGACGCCCGGCGCCTCTCGCGGCATCCGCATCCCCGGTGCCGAGACCAAGGAAGAACCCGGCCTGCCCGTGGTCGGGCGCGTGGCGGCAGGTGCGCCGATCCTGGCGCAGCAACACATCGAGCAGTCCTGCAACATCAACCCGGCCTTCTTCCATCCTCGCGCCGACTACCTGTTGCGGGTACATGGCATGAGCATGAAGGATGTCGGCATCTACGACGGCGACCTGCTGGCGGTCCACACCTGCCGTGAAGCGCGCAATGGCCAGATCGTCGTGGCGCGTATCGGTGACGAGGTCACGGTCAAGCGGTTCAAGCGCGAAGGCACCAAGGTCTGGCTGCTGGCCGAGAACCCGGACTTCGCCCCGATCGAAGTCGACCTCAAGGACCAGGACCTGGTGATCGAAGGCTTGAGCGTCGGCGTGATACGCCGCTGACAGGAGGCACCATGCAACCCACCGCACAATCGGCCAGGCCTACACAATTGCCTTTGTTCGAAGCCTTCTTGGCACAACCGGTACTGCCCGGTTTCAAGACCCGGGAGCCCGCCGCCCCCGAGTACCGGCCCGAGCACTTCAGTGAACTGGCCCTGCGCGGTGCGCAGGCCCATTGTCAGAGCCTGCTCGCGCCGATACTGCGCGAGCTCAGCGAGGAACAGGATGCACGCTGGCTGACGCTGATCGCCCCACCGGTCAGCCTGACCCATGCGTGGTTCAGGGACGCCGGGCTGAACCGCGAACGCATTCTGCTGTTGCAACCACGGGGCATGCAGAGCGCCCTGCAACTGGCGAGTGAGGCCCTGCGTCTGGGCCGCAGCCATACCGTGGTGAGCTGGCTCGGCAACGTCAACGCCAGTGCACGTCAACAGCTGATCCGCGCTGCCATGGCGGGCAACGCACAGAGCCTGAACGTTCGTTTCGGCTGACAGCCAGGCGCTCACAACCGTCGAGCGCTTTCTCAAGGCAGGTTCGGGGCGCGCAGCCCCTCACCCCGATACCTCAATGCAGGACGCGCGGCCCTTCTTCCTGCTCCAGCTCGCCTTCGACCAGGCGACCCGCCATTTGCACGCCAACGCTCAACATTGCCTTGGCCACTTCGACATGCTGACCTTGCAGGAAGACCTTGGCGTCCTCGGAGAAATCCAGAATGACCAGGGACCCTTCATCTTCGGCACGGCGCAGCTCGATGCGGCCATCCGGCAATTCGACAATTTCCAGAAACGACGTTGACATAAAAGACTGTTCTCCACGTAAGGCGGGCATTGTAGCAGCCAGCGTTGCCCTCAGCACTCACTGAGCGCGTCACGGAAACGTCGAACCACGTCTTTCAAACTGTGCCGCCAGTGCTCCAGATCCTCGCGCGACAGCGTCGGCGACGCAGGCTCGTCCAGGTTGATCGCCTGGATCAGAGGCTGGGTCACATCCCCTTTGGGCGCCTTTTTGGCCTGCGCCGGCAGGTAGAGACCGCGGTAGGTGCGCAACAGGCAGGCCAGCCAGGTCTCGGGGTTATGGGCCAGTTCGAGCAGCTCAGCCACTTCCGGGATGGCGAGGTCACGCAGCGCCGGCTCGGCCAGCAACGCGTCGACACGTGGCTCGGCGGACGACGTCAGGCGGTAGAAGCCGGCAATCTCCTGACACAATCCCAACAGGGCGCCATACAGATGGAAAACGGCCGCTTCCCGCTCGGCCTGAACCAGCCCCTGGGCGTTCATGGCGTGACTCGCCTGCGCCTTGGCCATGGACTCCAGGGCAAGGCCTGCGAAGAACAGCTTCTGATTGGTACGGGTATAGAGTTCCTGGGCCATGACGGTGCCCTCCTGGGGCCTTCGAGCGATGGTCCAGTGTCGGTGATGAGGCGGTGCGCCGGCAAGCGTGAATGCGACCTGTACGTGGTCAGGGCTGACCTTGGGTCAATCTGGGGATAATGAGCGAAGGAGGCAGCGGCTGGGCTCGACCTGCACGCCAAACAGACTGCCTGCATCGCCCGACATCTGCCGGGCCGGCATGAACGGCATGCGATGAAGCCGTGAAAGACGGCGGGCGGTCACGACGAGGTGACCGCCCCCAGGTTCAACGCTTGTCTTCGACCTTCCACGCACCACCGTCGTAGAACGCCTTCCACCCCGTGGGCTTGCCGTCGACCTCGGACTGCACGTACTGCTCCTTGGTCTTGCGGCTGTAGCGGATCACCGTCGGGCGACCTTCAGGGTCTTTTTGTGGCGCTTCACAGAGGAAGTGGTACTTGGGATCGATCTCGTCCTTGTGCGGGACGATTTCCATGACCAGTGGCGCACGGGTCTCGCGGTTCTTCGGGAACTGGCTGGCGGCCAGGAACAGGCCCGATGCACCGTCGCGCAGCACGTACGTGTCGTCGACCTTCTCGCACTTGAGTTCGGGCATCTTCACAGCGTCCATCTTCGGCGGCGCCGCCTCGCCGCTCTTGAGCAGCTTGCGGGTGTTCTTGCACGCCGGGTTGGTGCAGCCGAAGAACTTGCCGAAGCGGCCCGTCTTGAGCTGCATCTCGCTGCCGCACTTGTCGCACTCGATGCTCGGGCCTTCGTAGCCCTTGATCCGGTAGCTGCCCTCTTCGATCTCGTAGCCTGGGCAATCGGGGTTGTTGCCGCAGATGTGCAGCTTGTGCTTCTCGTCGAGCAGGTAGGCATCCATGGCCGTGGCGCAGATCGGGCACCGGTGCTTGCTGCGCAACACGCGCGATTCGGACTCGCCCTCGTCGTCCTCGGCGATCTCATCGCCCGGCACCAGGTTGACGGTGGCCTTGCAGCGCTCCTTGGGCGGCAGGCTGTAGCCCGAGCAGCCCAGGAACACGCCCGTGGACGCGGTGCGGATCATCATCGGGCGACCGCATTCCTTGCACGGGATGTTGGTCAGGGTCGGCAGGTTGGCGCGCATGCCGCTCTCGGCGGACTCGGCGTGCTGCAGCTTCTTGCTGAAATCGCCGTAGAACTCGTCGAGGACGTTCTTCCAGTCGCGCTCACCTTGCGCCACGTCGTCGAGGTTCTCTTCCATGCCGGCGGTGAAGCCGTAGTCCATCAGGTTGGCGAAGCTTTCGCCCAGCCGCTCGGTGACGATGTCGCCCATCTTTTCCGAGTGGAAACGGCGGTTGTGCAAGGTCACGTAGCCCCGGTCCTGGATGGTCGAGATGATCGCCGCATAGGTGGACGGGCGACCGATGCCGCGCTTTTCCATCTCCTTGACCAGGCTGGCTTCGGTGAAGCGTGCCGGTGGTTTGGTGAAGTGCTGGCTCGGGTCGAGCTGAAGCAGCTCGAGCGCCTCGCCCTTGGCCATGTCGGGCAGCACGTCGTCCTCGCCAGGGCGGCTTTGCTGCGGCAGCACACGGGTGTAACCGTCGAACTTGAGGATGCGCCCCTTGGCGCGCAGCTCGAAGTCGCCAGCGGCCACGGTGACGCTGGTCGACAGGTACTGCGCCGGCGGCATCTGGCAGGCCAGGAATTGGCGCCAGATCAGCTCGTAGAGGCGCTCGGCATCGCGTTCCATGCCGCTGAGCTTGCTCGGGTGCGTGTTCACGTCGGACGGGCGAATGGCTTCGTGCGCCTCTTGCGCACCTTCCTTGCTGCCATAGACCACGGGCGACTCGGGCAGGTACTGCTTGCCGAACTCGTGCTCGATGTAGTCGCGCGCCATGCTCACGGCGTCCACCGACAGGTTGGTGGAGTCGGTTCGCATGTAGGTGATGTAGCCCGCTTCGTACAAACGCTGCGCCATCATCATGGTCTTCTTCACGCCGAAGCCCAGGCGGTTGCTGGCCGCCTGCTGCAGGGTCGAGGTGATGAACGGTGCCGATGGCTTGCTGCTGGTCGGGCGGTCTTCACGCTTGACGATGCTGTAGCTGGAGGCCTTGAGCTTCTCCAGCGCGGCCATGGCCTGCGCTTCGTTCAACGGGCGGAAGGCTTCGCCGTTCTCGCGGGCCACATCGAAGCGCACCTTGGCGCCGCGCTCGGTCCCCAGATCGGCGTGGATCTCCCAATACTCTTCCGGGTTGAACGCGCGAATTTCGCGCTCGCGCTCGACCACCAGCTTGACCGCCACCGACTGCACCCGTCCGGCCGACAGCCCGCGGGCAATCTTGGACCAGAGCAGAGGCGAGACCATGTAGCCCACCACGCGATCGAGGAAGCGGCGCGCCTGCTGGGCGTTGACCCGGGCGATGTCCAGCTCGCCAGGTTGGGAGAACGCCTCCTGGATGGCCTTCTTGGTGATCTCGTTGAAGACCACGCGCTTGTAGCGACTGTCGTCGCCCCCGATGGCCTCGCGCAGGTGCCAGGCGATGGCCTCCCCTTCGCGGTCAAGGTCGGTCGCGAGATAGATGGTGTCGGCATCCTTGGCCAGGCGCCGCAGCTCGTCGATGACCTTCTCCTTGCCCGGCAGGATCTCGTACTTGGCTTTCCAGCCGTGATCCGGGTCGACGCCCATGCGGTTGATCAGCTGCTTGCGGGCCTTTTCCTTCGGCGACAGAACCGGCCCCTCGGCCGCGGCCTTGCCGCGCTTGGCGGCCGGCTCCTTGGACGCGCTGGCCGAACCGCTGGTGGGAAGGTCGCGGATATGGCCGATACTCGACTTCACCACGTACTGGTTGCCCAAGTACTTGTTGATGGTCTTGGCCTTGGCCGGGGATTCCACTATGACCAGCGATTTGCCCATGGATCGGATAATTCCTGAAAAGCTGAAAAGAAAAACGCGCCAGGTGCTCGACGCGGCACCGCTATATATAGTGGCAACAGAGTGAGGTCAAGCGCGGGAGTTCAACCGGTCGCCTTGCCGAGCGTCGCCAGAGGGCTCTCCTGCGGCTCGACCAGGGCGAAACGCGCCACCGATTCCCCGTCGACGTCCACCTGCTCCTGGAACATGCTCAAGGGCCGTACCCAGAAGCCGAAATCACCATACAACGCCTGGTAGAACACCAGCCACTCTTCGGTTTCAGAGTGTTGCGTCATGCCCAGCACCCGATATTCGGGCCCTTTGTAGTGACGATAGATGCCTGGCTGAATGTGCATGCTGCCTTCCCGTGAATCGGATCGAAAAAAAACCGGGGCATCAGGCCCCGGTCATGGTCACGCGGTGAGAGTCAGACGCGCTCGAACACCGTAGTGATGCCTTGGCCCAGGCCCACGCACATGGTCGCCACGCCCAGCGTACCGCCCTTCTGCTTCATGACGTTGAGCAGCGTGCCTGAAATACGGGCACCGGAGCAACCGAAAGGATGGCCCAGGGCGATCGCGCCACCGTGCAGGTTGACCTTTTCGTCCATCTGGTCGAGCACCTTGAGGTCCTTGAGCACCGGCAGGGCCTGCGCGGCGAAGGCTTCGTTGAGCTCGATGAAGTCGATGTCGGCGATGGTCAGGCCCGCGCGCTTGAGCGCTTTCTGGGTCGCCGGCACCGGACCGTAGCCCATGATCGCCGGGTCCACCCCGGCCACCGCCATCGAACGGATCACCGCCATCGGCTGGATGCCCAGGTCCTGGGCGCGCTGTGCCGACATCACGATCATGCACGATGCACCGTCGGTGATCTGCGAGGAGGTCCCTGCCGTCACGGTACCGCCCTTGGGGTTGAACGCCGGCTTGAGCGCCGCCAGCCCTTCGAGCGTGGTTTCCGGACGGATGGTCTCGTCGTAATCGAAGACCTTGAGGAAGCCCTGCTCGTCATGCCCCTGCATGGGGATGATCTCGTCCTTGAACGCGCCCTCGACCGTGGCCTTGTGGGCCAGCTGGTGCGAACGCAGGCCGAACAGGTCCTGCTGCTCACGGGTGATGCCGTGCATACGGCCCAGCATCTCGGCCGTCAGGCCCATCATGCCCGACGCCTTGGCTGCGTGCAGCGACAGGTGCGGGTTGGGATCGACGCCGTGCATCATGCTGACGTGCCCCATGTGCTCCACGCCACCGACCACGAACACATCACCGTTGCCGGTCATGATGGCCTGGGCGGCGGTGTGCAGCGCGCTCATGGAGGAGCCGCACAGGCGGCTGACCGTCTGCGCGCCGCTGGTGTGCGGGATCGGCGTCAGCAGCGAGGCCATGCGCGCGATGTTCCAGCCCTGCTCCAGGGTCTGGTTGACGCAGCCCCAGATCACGTCCTCGACTTCCTTGGGATCGACCTTGGCGTTGCGTTGCAACAGCTGGGTGATCAGGTGCGCCGACATGTCTTCGGCGCGGGTGTTGCGGTGCATGCCGCCCTTGGAGCGGCCCATGGGTGTGCGACCGAAGTCGACGATTACCACGTCTCTTGGATTCAGGCTCATACGTTATCTCTCGCTCAGTCTCGAAGGGTCGCTCAACCAAAGAACCGCTGACCGGTGCGGGCCATTTCGCGGAGTTTCTCGGTGGGTTGGTAAAGCGGCCCAAGCTCGGCATAGCGGTCGGCCAGGGCAACGAACTCGGCGACGCCGATCGAATCGATGTAGCGCAATGCACCGCCCCGGAAGGGAGGGAAGCCGATGCCGTACACCAGACCCATGTCGGCCTCGGCGGCGGTCTCGACGATGCCGTCTTCCAGGCAGCGCACGGTTTCCAGGCACAGCGGGATCATCATCCAGTTGACGATGTCGTCGTCGCTCAGCTCGCGGTGCTCGGTGACGATCGGCTGCAGCACGTCGAGGACCGAGGGGTCGGCGACTTTCTTGGGCTTGCCGCGCTTGTCGGTTTCGTAGGCGTAGAAGCCTTTGCCGTTCTTCTGACCCAGGCGCTTGGCATCGTACAGGGCGTCGATGGCCGTGCGCTGCGTGTCCTTCATGCGATCGGGGAAGCCCTCGGCCATGACGTCACGGCCGTGATGGCCGGTGTCAATACCGACCACGTCCATCAGGTACGCCGGGCCCATCGGCCAACCGAAGCGCTCCATCACCTTGTCGATGCGCACGAAATCCACGCCGGCACCCACCAGGCGGGCGAAGCCACCGAAGTACGGGAACAGCACGCGATTGACCAGAAAACCCGGGCAGTCGTTGACCACGATAGGGTTCTTGCCCATCTTGCGGGCGTAGGCGACGGTGGTGGCGACCGCGACATCGCTGGACTTCTCACCGCGGATCACCTCCACCAGCGGCATCATGTGCACCGGGTTGAAGAAGTGCATACCGACGAAGTTTTCCGGGCGCTTGAGCGCCTGGGCCAGCAGGTTGATGGAAATGGTGGAGGTGTTGGACGCCAGGATCGCGTCCTCGCGCACCTGCCCCTCGACCTCGGCCAGCACGGCCTGCTTGACCTTGGGGTTCTCGACCACGGCCTCGACCACGATGTCGACGTTGCCGAAATCGCCATAGGACAGCGTCGGGCGGATGGCGTTGAGGGCCTCGGCCATCTTCTCGGCAGTCAGACGACCCTTCTCGACGCGGTTGCCCAGCAGTTTGGACGCCTCGCTCAAGCCGAGCTGAATGGCCTCTTCGCGGATGTCCTTCATCAGGATCGGCGTGCCCTTGACCGCCGACTGATAGGCGATGCCACCGCCCATGATCCCGGCGCCGAGCACGGCGGCCTGCTTGACGTCATGGGCGATCTTGTCGTGGATCTTGGCCTTGCGCTTGAGTTCCTGGTCGTTGAGGAACAGCCCGATCAGGCTTTCGGCAACCGAGGTCTTGGCCAGCTTGGCAAAGCCTGCCGCCTCGATCTCCAGGGCCTTGTCGCGCCCGAAATTGGCAGCCTTCTGGATGCTCTTGATCGCCTCGACCGGTGCGGGGTAGTTCGGCCCGGCCTGCCCGGCGACGAAGCCCTTGGCAGTCTCGAAGGCCATCATCTGCTCGATGGCGTTGAGCTTGAGTTTCTCGAGCTTGGGCTGACGCTTGGCGTGGAAGTCCAGCTCGCCGCTGATGGCGCGCTTGACCAGGTCCAGGGCTGCGGCGCGCAGCAGGTCAGGGGCGACCACGACATCGACGGCGCCGACTTTCAGCGCGTCCTCGGCGCGGTTTTCCTTGCCGGCGGCGATCCACTCGATGGCATTGTCGGCCCCGATCAGGCGCGGCAGGCGCACGGTGCCACCAAAGCCTGGGTAGATGCCCAGCTTCACTTCCGGCAGGCCGATCTTGGCACTGCTGGACATGACGCGGTAGTCCGCCGCCAGGCACATTTCCAGGCCACCGCCCAAGGCGATGCCGTTGATGGCCGCCACGGTGGGCACCGGCAGGTCCTCGAAGGCATTGAAGATCCGGTTGGCGTCCAGGCTGCCGGCCACCAGGTCGGCCTCGGGCAGCTTGAAGTTCTCGACGAACTCGGTGATGTCGGCACCGACGATGAACACATCCTTGCCACTGCTGACGATCACGCCCTTGATGGAAGCGTCGGCCTTCACCGCCTCGACGGCCTGGCGCAACTCTTCCAGGGTCAGGCGGTTGAATTTGTTGACGGACTCACCCTTGAGGTCGAAGCGCAATTCGACGATGCCGTTTTCGAGCGCCTCAACCGTGATGGCTTTACCTTCGTAAATCATCCACTGATCTCCAATATGGAAGCTGAACGTTACGCGTCGATCGCTGGTGGGGCGGGGCCTTGCCTGCCGTGGCACCAGGTGCACCCATCGCCGCGCGAATCGGGTCATGGCAGAGCGTCTCACCGACAAACGCTCAATTCATACGCCCGTTTGACTTGGGGTGCGCACACATTCTCCGAAATGCGGAGGCTTGTCAAATGATGGCGGATGCAGACGGTTTGCGACCTTTTGGTCACTTTGCGTCTGGTAGGACACGATAGCGGCTAGGGGGCATTGCGCCAGGACGCGCAGGGAAATGGAGACAGGGTGCCGGGAACGTGTGAGGCGTGCGGTCTCGTGGTTGATGTCGTCTTTTTGCCGCTGATCGGGGGGTGTCGCCGACAGATCGAACAATCATTTCCTGAGTCTGGCGTGGAGGCAAGGGCCCCATCGCGGGCAAGCCCGCTCCCACAGAGGGGGTCGCAGCGTTGATTTGCCAAGACACCGCCGGCCCATGTGGGAATGGCCCAGCCGGGGCGCCGGACCGGTCGCGATCGGGCCTGGGCAGGTCGGTCGTGCAAGCGCTCAGGCTCAGGCCAGCGTGTCCAGCGCCCAGGCGATGTCCTGCAGCACCGACGCCTCCCCGCGCTCCGACCAGCACAAGGCGATCATGCGCGTATCCGCTTCGATCTTGTAGACGCTCTGAGGCAGCCGCGCCAACACCTCGTTCATCCGGGCGTCAGTGCACGGCTCACGCCAGCGGTCGAGCCAGGTCCCTGGCGCGACCTGCCAGTAGCACCACTGATCCTGGCGCCCCCGGCGGCGTGCGCGGTGATACTGCGGGCAGGGGCTGGGGGCGTCCCGCTCCATCCAGTGTGGCCATGACTGGGCGGCCAGTTGCATGGTCATCCCCCTGCGCCGGGCCTCCAGGCGCAGGCTCATCTGCTCGCTCTGCTTGCGCGACGGCCGCAACCAGGCGAGCGGGCTGAGAATCAGCGCGAGGATTGACACAACCAGCCATACCGTCATATCTGTACGTCCTACAATACGTTGTGAATGAGCGGGTTAGCCGGCTCGACCACGGTCAGCCAGACACCGACTCGACGAGAATCATTGCACTTGCCAGGAGCACCTACCATGTCTTACGCCCACTTGTTGGTCGCGGTCGACCTGACCGAAGAATGCGACCCAGTGATCAAACGCGCGATGGCCCTCGCCCAGCCCTCCGGCGCCAAGGTCTCCCTGGTGCACATCGTCGAACCCATGGCCATGGCCTTCGGCGGCGACGTTCCGATGGACCTGTCGCAGCTGCAGCAGCAACAGTTCGACCAGGCCAAGGCGCGCCTGGACCGTCTGTTCGACAAGTACCCTGGCATCGCCCGTGGCGACTCGCACCTGAAGTACGGCCAGCCGCGCCAGGAAATCCATGACCTGGCGACCCAGCAGGGCTGCGACCTGATCGTGGTCGGCAGCCATGGTCGCCATGGCCTGGCCCTGCTGCTGGGCTCGACCGCCAACGACGTCCTGCACGGCGCGCCGTGCGATGTGCTGGCGGTGCGACTGCTGAAGAACTGAACGCCTGTGGCCGGCCCGGCACCTGCCGGGCCGACGAACCGACTCAGGCCTCGAGCTCGGCCCAGCGCTCGACCAGACCGTCGAGTTCGGCCTGAAGCGCCTCGAGACGCGCCAGCACTGCCGTGGTCTCGCCGATCGGACGCTGGTAGAAGGCGGCGTTGCCGACCTCCTCCTGCACCTGGGCGATCTGCTGCTCCACGGCGTCGATCTGGCCAGGCAGCGCCTCCAGCTCGCGCTGCAGCTTGTAGCTGAGCTTCTTCTTGGCACCGGCCTCGACAGGCGCTGACACCGGCGCCTCGACGGCCTCGGCTGTCGGCTTGACCACCGCGCTGTTGAGTTCCGACTTGCCGGACTTGCTTTCGGCCACGCCCAGCAGCTTGGCCGAGCCACCTTGACGGATCCAGTCCTCGTAACCGCCGACGTACTCGCGCACGCGACCCTCGCCTTCGAACACCAGGGTGCTGGTCACCACGTTGTCGAGGAAGGCCCGGTCGTGGCTGACCATCAGCACGGTACCCTTGTACGCCGACAGGACCTCTTCGAGCAGTTCGAGGGTCTCGACGTCCAGGTCGTTGGTCGGTTCGTCGAGCACCAGCAGGTTGGCCGGCTTGCTGAACAGCTTGGCCAGCAGCAGGCGTGCCCGCTCACCCCCGGACAGCGCCTTGACCGGCGTGCGCGCACGCTGCGGGCTGAACAGGAAGTCGCCCAGGTAGCTCAGCACGTGACGGTTCTGCCCGTCGATCTCGATGAAGTCCCGGCCTTCGGCAAGGTTGTCGATGACCGTCTTCTCGAGGTCGAGCTGGTGACGCATCTGGTCGAAGTAGGCCACTTCCAGGCGCGTGCCGCGCTCGATCTTGCCGCTGGTGGGTTCCAGGTCGGCCAGCATGAGCTTGAGCAGGGTGGTCTTGCCGGTGCCGTTGGCGCCGAGCAGGCCGATCCGGTCCTGGCGCTGCAGGACCATGGAAAAGTCCTTGACCAGGTACGGGCCGCCCGGGTGGGCGAAGCTCACGTTCTCGAGCAGCATCACCTGCTTGCCGGATTTTTCCGCCGACTCGATCTGCAGGTTGGCCTTGCCCTGGCGTTCGCGGCGCTGGCTGCGCTCGACACGCAGTTCCTTGAGCGCACGCACGCGGCCTTCGTTACGGGTGCGGCGCGCCTTGATGCCCTGGCGGATCCACACCTCTTCCTGGGCCAGGCGCTTGTCGAACAGCGCATTGGCGGTCTCTTCGGCGGCCAGCATGGCCTCCTTGTGGACCAGGAAGCTGGCGTAGTCGCCGTTCCAGTCGATCAGCCCACCGCGGTCCAGTTCGAGGATGCGCGTGGCCAGGTTCTGCAGGAACGAACGGTCGTGGGTGATGAACAGTACCGCGCCATTGAAGCTGCTCAGGGCCTCTTCGAGCCAGGCGATGGCCCCGATGTCCAGGTGGTTGGTCGGCTCGTCGAGCAGCAGCAGGTCGGGCTCGGACACCAGCGCCTGGGCCAGCAGGACACGGCGACGCCAGCCGCCGGACAACTCGGCGAGGGTCTTGTCGGCCGGCAACTGCAAGCGGCTGAGGGTGCTGTCGACCAGCTGCTGCAGGCGCCAGCCATCGCGGGCCTCGAGCTCGGTCTGCACGCGCATGAGCTTGTCCAGGTCATCGTCGCCCTGGATGTTCTGGCTCAGGTGATGGAACTCGGCCAGCAAGGCACCGACGCCATCGAGGCCTTCGGCGACCACGTCGAACACGCTGCGACCGTCGGCCACGGGCAGTTCCTGCGGCAGCTCGCCGATCTTCAGGCCCGGCGCGCGCCAGACGTCGCCATCGTCGGGCTTCTGCTCGCCCTTGACCAGGCGCAGCATGCTCGACTTGCCAGTGCCGTTGCGGCCGATGATGCACACCCGCTCACCACGGGCGATTTGCCACGATACCTTGTCCAGCAGCGGCATCGCGCCGAAGGCCAGGGACACATCGCTGAATTTGAGCAGGGTCATGATTCTCTCCAGAAACCGGGCGCGCATTCTACCTGACTTGGGCGCGCGAGGCATTACGCCACGCTGGACGGCCAGGGCGGCTGAAACCTGCGGTAAAACCATTGCGCCAGATACCGGCACAATGCTTTCTTCCAGCCTGGGCAACCGGCTAAGCTAAGGCCCGACCCATTTCACAGTGCTGGCCTGGCCGTCACTTCCCTGCCTTCCCTGCCTGGACGTATCATGCGCAGCCGTTTGCTTACCCTCGCTTCATGCCTGCTTCTGACCGCCGTCGCCAGTGCGCAGGCCGCAGACCTCACCCTGCAGCGTCAGTACTACGACGAAGCCAAGCGCGCGCTGGCCAAGGGCGACAAGGGCCCGTACCTGCGCAATGCCCAGGCCCTGAGCGACTATCCGCTCACGCCCTACCTGGCCTACGACGAGCTGACCGCACGCCTGAAAAGCGCCAGCAACGAAGAGATCGAAGCCTTCCTCGCCGCCCACGGCGACCTGCCCCAGGCCAACTGGATGAAGCTGCGCTGGTTGCGCTGGCTGGCCGAGCGTGGCGACTGGGCGACCTTCGCGCGCTACTACGACCCGAAACTCAACTTCACCGAGCTCGACTGCCTCAATGGGCAGTACCAGCTCGGCCATGGCCAGCGTGCCGAGGGCCTGGCCACGGCAGAGCGGCTCTGGAACGTGGGCAAGCCGCAGCCAGCGGCGTGCGACACGTTGTTCGGCTTGTGGGCGGCCGAAGGCCAGCTGACCGAAGCGCGGCGCTGGCACCGGGCCAAACTGGCGGCCCAGGCCCGCAACTACCCGCTGGCCACCACCCTGGTCAACGGCCTGAGCACGCTCGGCACCCAGGGCCGGCTGCTGATCGACGTGGCGCAGAAGCCTGAGCTGCTCAACCAGCCCTCGCGTTTCGCGCCGGTCGACGAAGCCATGTCGGACGTGGTCGGCCTGGGCTTGCGACGCCTGGCACGCCAGGATCCGCAACAGGCCATGAGCCTGCTGGACGACTACGCGCAGCGCATGCACTTCTCCAAGGACGAGCAGGTGGCCATCGCCCGCGAGATCGGCCTGACCCTGGCGCGCCGCTACGACCCGCGGGCGCTGGAGCTGATGACGCGTTACGACCCGGAATTGCGGGACGACACCGTCACCGAGTGGCGCCTGCGCCTGCTGCTGCGCCTGGGCCGTTGGGACGATGCCCATGCCCTGACCCAACGCCTGCCGGCCTCGCTCGCCAGCACCAGCCGCTGGCGCTACTGGCAGGCACGCACGCTCGAGCTGGCGCAGCCGAAGAATCCGCAGGTGCCGCGCCTGTACAAGGCAGTGGCCGACGAGCGTGACTTCTACGGTTTCCTGGCCGCCGAACGTGCCCACACCCCTTACCAGCTCAACCACAAGCCGCTGGTGCTGAGCCCGCAGCTGGTCAAGAAGGTACGCACCACACCGGGCATCGAGCGCGCCCTGGAATTCCATGCGCGTGGCCAGATCGTCGACGGTCGCCGCGAGTGGTACCACGTCAGCCGCCACTTCAGTCGCGACGAAATGGTCGCTCAGGCACGCCTGGCCTACGACATGCGCTGGTACTTCCCGGCCATTCGCACCATCAGCCTGGCCAAGTACTGGGACGACCTGGACATCCGCTTCCCGATGGCCTATCGCGACACGCTGGTGCGTGAAGCCAAGGTCCGCGGGCTGCACCCGAGCTGGGTGTTCGCCATCACCCGCCAGGAAAGCGCGTTCATGGAAGACGCCCGCTCCGGCGTCGGCGCCAGCGGCCTGATGCAGCTGATGCCGGCCACGGCCAAGGAAACCGCGCGCAAGTTCGACATCCCCCTGGCGTCACCGGCGCAGGTGCTCAACCCGGAGAAGAACATCCAGCTGGGCGCGGCCTACCTGAGCCAGGTCCATGGCCAGTTCAACGGTAACCGCGTCCTGGCCTCTGCGGCCTACAACGCCGGCCCGGGGCGTGTACGGCAATGGCTCAAGGGCGCCAAGCACCTGAGCTTCGACGTCTGGGTGGAGTCGATCCCGTTCGACGAAACCCGCCAGTACGTGCAGAACGTGCTGTCGTATTCGGTGATCTACGGGCAGAAACTCAACATCCCGCAGCCGCTGGTGGACTGGCACGAGCGCTATTTCGACGACCTGTGACGCTGCCTGCTTCCTCCAGCACCGAAGGCCTGCCCAGCAGGCCTTCGTGCCGTTCGGGCGTCGCGCTCGAAGTCAGGTAGGCGCCTGATCGCGCAGCAGGCACTCGCGCACCACTTCCACCAGACGGTCAGGCTGGAACTTGGACAGGAAGTTGTCGCAGCCGACCTTCTTCACCATCGACTCGTTGAAGCTGCCCGACAGCGACGTGTGCAGTACCACGTACAGGCCCCGCAAGCGCGCATCGTCGCGAATTTCGGTGGTCAGGCGATAACCGTCCATTTCCGGCATCTCGGCGTCGGTGAACACCATCAGCAGCTTGTCGCAGACGTTCTCGCCGGCATCGGCCCAGCCCTTGAGCAGGCGCAGTGCCTTGAGCCCGTCGCTGGCCATGTGCAGCTTCACGCCCAGTTGCGACAGGGTGTCGCGCAGTTGCGCCAGGGCCACGCTGGAATCGTCCACCAGCAGCACTTCGCGCCCGCGGGCACGCGCCAGCACCGGGTCCTCGAGCCGAGCCTGAGAGACCTTGACGTTGTACGGGACGATCTCGGCCAGCACCTTCTCGACGTCGATCACCTCGACCAGCTTGTCGTCGACCTTGGTGATGGCGGTCAGGTAGTGCTGCCGCCCGGCGCTGGCCGGGGGCGGCATGATCGATTCCCAGTTCATGTTGACGATACGGTCCACACCACCGACCAGGAACGCCTGCACCGAACGGTTGTACTCGGTGACGATGATGGTGCTGTCGGGGCCAGGCTGCAGCGGGCGCATACCGATGGCCTGGGACAGGTCGATCACCGGCAGCGTCTGCCCGCGTAGGTTGACCACACCACAGACGAAGGCATGGCGCTGCGGCATCAGCGTCAGCTTGGGCAGTTGCAGGACTTCCTGGACCTTGAACACGTTGATGGCGAACAGCTGCCGCCCGGCCAGGCGGAACATGAGAATTTCCAGACGGTTTTCGCCGACCAGTTGTGTGCGTTGATCGACCGTGTCGAGAATGCCGGCCATGGGGCCCCCAGGGTGTGGTAGCGGAGTGAAGGTGATACGGCTGTATCGGCGCGAGGGAGCGGAGCTTGATGGGAAATTGCAGGGGTATTTCCACACGCGGGCAGTAGCGGGTGTCTATGGCCTTGCACTCAGGCCTTTCAACGTCTTTGGAAAAGACCCCAAGATAGGGTCATTTATTGCACCCATGGGATTCACCGGCACGATACAGGCAAGCGCAGCCCCCCCCTGTGGGAGCGGGCTTGCCCGCGATAGCGTCCGGCCCATCACCGCCTGCATCGCGGGCAAGCCCGCTCCCACAGGAGGTTGAACCGCTCCCAGATCAGCAGTGTGATCTACATCGTGTCAGGTAAAGACGTTGAAGGGCCTGGACCTTGCAGCCCCTGCCCGCGGTTTGGTTCAGACGGGACTGGGCACCTGCCCTCGCCCCAGCAGCGCCGACCCTGGCGGCAGGTGCAGGCGCAAGGCGCCGGGACGCGCTTCGAAGCGCAGCTGATGCGCTTGCAATGGCTCACCGTCCAGGTTGATGTCGACACCCTGTGAACTGCGGATCTCGACCCAGGGCAGCCGCGCTCGCACATACAGGCCTTCGCCTGACAGCAGCTCGCGCAAGGCGCCGACCACTTCCTGGGGCGCCGGCAGGATGCTGACATCCAGCAGGCCGTCGTCGATCACCGCCTCCGGGCACAGCTCATGGCCACCCCCGGCTTGCCGCCCGTTGCCGATGCCCAGCGCCAGCAGTTGCCCCTGCCAGTGAAAGTCCGGCCCGGTCAGCTCGACCGACGCCGACTGCAGCTCGCTGAAGCGGCTCAGCCCGGTCAGCATGTAGGCCGCGGCGCCCAGCACCTTCTTCAGGTCCTCGGAGGTGTTGGCGGTCACGGTGCTGCCGAAGCCACCGGTGGCCATGTTGAGGAAGATCCGTTCCCCTGCCGCACCCAGGTCGACCGTCTGGGCAGGTTGCTCCAACAGCAGCAAGGCTTCTTCGGGTTCCAGGGGCACACCGGCCGCGTGGGCGAAGTCATTCGCCGTCCCCAGTGGCAACAGTGCCAGGCTGGCCGAGGCGCCCGCCATGGCCTCGGCGACGTCGCGCAAGGTCCCGTCGCCGCCCCCGGCGATGATGTGCGGGTAGCCCGCCGCCAGTGCCTCCTGAACCAGGCGCTCGGCATCGCCGCCCTCCCAGGTCAGCCGCACATCGAGCGTCCAACCGCGCTCGCGCATCTGCTTGACCGCTTCGCGAACCGCTTCATTCGTCGCTTGCTTGCCGTGCAGCACCAACATGGCCTTTCGAACGTTCATCGTGCGTCTCCTCCGTCGAGCGTGCGCAGATCTCGACCACGGGTTTGGCGGATATACTCCGCGTTTCGCGAAAAAGCAGCGTCAGCCCAGCAACTCGCTCAGCGGGATGAAGCGCACCGGCTCGCCCGCCTCCAAGGTTCGGCCTTCAGGCACCTCCACCAGCCCGTCGGCCCAGGCGGCGCTGCGCAGGACACCCGAGCTCTGATTGGGGTACAGACAGGCCTGGCCGCTTTCCAGCCGCGCACGCAGGTACTCGCGGCGTGTCCCGGCACGCGGCCAGTCGAATCCGGCCGGCACGTCGAAGCGCAAGGGCGCCACCGCATCGACCCCTTGCCGACGCAACAGGTAAGGCCGCGCCAGCAAGCCGAACGTCACCAGGGTGGAGGCCGGATTGCCGGGCAAGCCCAGCACCGGCACGCCCTGCCAGTGACCGAAGGTCAGCGGCTTGCCAGGCTTGATCGCCAGCTTCCACAGGTCCAGCTCGCCGGCTTCGCGCAAGACGATGCCCAGGTAGTCGGCCTCGCCGACCGACACCCCGCCCGTGGACAGAATCAGGTCGATACCGCGAAGGCTGGCCAGGCAGGCGCGGGTCTGCGCCAGGTCATCGGCCAGAATGCCGACGTCCACGGGCTCGCAGCCCAGGCGCCACAGCCAGCTGATCAGCAGTTGCCGGTTGCTGTTGAAGATCTGCCCAGGCCCCAGCGGCTCGCCGGGTTCGACCAGCTCGTCGCCGGTGGACAACACCGCGACCCGCGGACGCCGCACCACCGACACCGTCGGCACGCCCAGGGTCGCGGCCAGGGCAAGCTCGATCGGGCCCAGGCGCGTGCCGGCAGCCAGCACCTCTTCCCCGGCCCGAGTCTCCTGGCCTTGGGGGCGAATGTTCTGCCCGGTGCTGAGCGGCCGCGCAAACCGTACGCGCCCGTCGTCCAGCACCTCGACGTTCTCCTGCATCTCGACGCAGTCGGCCCCTTCAGGCACCGGCGCGCCCGTGAAGATGCGGGCACAGGTGCCCGGCTGCAAGGGTGCCGGTGCCTGGCCTGCGAAGATGCGTTGGCTGACCACCAGCGGGTCGCCTTCGGCCTGCGCACGACACAGGGCATAGCCGTCCATCGCGCTGTTCGGCCAGGGCGGCAGGTCCAGGCCCGCGACCAATGGCTGCGCCAGGACACGCCCATCACCTTGCGCCAGCGCGACCGACTCGGTCTCACGGATCGGCGCTGCAGCAGCGAACGCCAGCAGGCGCTCGAGGGCGTCCTCCACCGGCATCAGGGCCTGGCCCTGGCGCGCCTCAGCCACGGCTGTCACACGGAGCAGCCTGTTTCAGGTGCGGCACGAAGTTGCAGGGACGGTGGCGCGCATCGAGCTGCTCGCCGAGAATCCCGTCCCAGCCGGTACGCACGGCGTTGGTCGACCCGGGCAGGCAGCACACCAAGGTGCCATTGGCCAGCCCGGCCAGGGCGCGCGACTGCACGGTGGAGGTGCCGATGTCGGCGATGGAGATCTGCCGGAACAATTCGCCGAAGCCTTCCACCTGCTTGTCGAACAGGCAGGCGACCGCTTCAGGGGTGCTGTCGCGCCCGGTGAAGCCGGTGCCGCCGGTGATCAGCACGACCTGCACCACATCATCGGCGATCCACTGCGCCACCTGGGCGCGGATCTTGTACAGGTCGTCCTTCAGCAGGACGCGCTCGGCCAGTGCATGGCCCGCTGCCTTGAGCCGATCCACGTACAGTTGGCCAGAGGTATCGGTCTCGAACGTGCGCGTGTCGCTTACCGTCAGCACGGCGATATTGAGCGGAACGAAGGGCGTATCGGCCTTGGCTTTCATAAAGGGCACGGGATCCATTGCAGGGAAGACAGGCCACGGGTTATATCACAGCGCACGGCGGATCGGCGGGCGTGCATGACGATCCGCACCGTGCACGGTCGAACGTGGAACTTGTACCGTTCGTCCGCGTCTCAATGCCATCTTTCCACCTTCGCCTCGGAGAAACACCATGGCCCAACGTATCGTTCCCGCTTTCCTGCTCGCCCTCGGCCTGGCAACGCTCGCCGGTTGCGCCTCGCCGACCGTCATCACCCTGAACGACGGCCGCGAGATCCAGGCCACCGACAAACCGTCCTACGATGAAGACTCCGGCTTCTACGAATTCGAACAGCTCGACGGCAAGAAAACCCGGATCAACAAGGACCAGGTGCGTACCGTCAAGGAACTGTGATTCGGCGGTTTAACCTGTCGCATCAGGGGCTTGCACGGCATTTTCGCGTCGAGTAAGATCCTGTTCATCGGAGTGTAGCGCAGCCAGGTAGCGCGTCTCGTTCGGGACGAGAAGGCCGCAGGTTCGAATCCTGTCTCTCCGACCAGTTCTGCCCTGTCAGCGATGTCCAAACTGTCTCTGACAGCATAAAAAAGCCCAGTGCCAAGCACTGGGCTTTTTTGTGTCCGCACGCGGCGTTGTCGACCGTACGGCAGGCGCGGCTGAAACCGCCCTGCCCCCGTGTGCCGCTTAGAAGTCGTCCTCGACCTCGCCATCCTTGACCCTGAATTCGCGATTCTGCAAATAGGCGTTGCGGATGAAGATGTACTTGTCGCCCGTGATCAGCTTCTCGGCCGACAGCAGGTTGGCGCGGGTATCGACCACGTTCAGGGCGAACACCGAGTTGCGCACCGGCACGTCGTCGACGTAGCGATACGGCCGGGTGTAGGTGTCCGGGTACTTGGCCACGGCGTCGCGCACCGTGCTTGGCCCCAGGAAAGGAATCACCACGTACGGCCCGCTTCCGACACCCCAGTAGCCCAGCGTCTGACCGAAGTCTTCATCGCTGCGGGTCAGGCCCATGTGGGTCCCGACGTCGATCAGGCCACCCAGCCCGAACGTGGTGTTGACGATGAGTCGGGCAGTGTCCACACCGGCTTCGTAGGGCTTGAGCTGGAGGATGTTGTTGGCCAGATTGGTGACGTCGCCCAGGTTGTTGAAGACGTTGTGGATGCCGTCTTCGACGAATTGCGGGGTGACCGCCTGGTACCCTTTGGCCAGCGGCTTCAGGGCATAGGTGTCGAGGAAGTCGTTGAACTGGAAGATCGGGCGATTGACCGCCTCCCACGGATCGTCTTCCGTCGCCGCCTGGCTCGCCGTCCAGGGCGCCAGGACGAGGCCGGCACACACGCAGGCCTGGGTGATTCGCTGCATCACGCCGGCAGCAATCGCACGCATAACATATCTCCATCGAGTCACGGATCACGCGCCGGGCGCGTGGCTGATAAGGCATCAGTATAAAGACTGCGAGGTTCGAGAACAGTTTTACCTGTACGTCATGATCTTCAGCGAGGTACGCACCTGCCCGACAGTCGCCTGGCGCCGGGCGAACGAGGCAAACCTCTCGGCCTTGGCATACGCTGTGAACAGCCGTGCAAGAACCTTTGCCCTGCCGGCGAGGTCCATGGCTCTGACCATTTCATTGAGGGAGACGCCCCATGCCCGCCCGCGAACTGCAAGAGCAACTCGATAGCCTGCGCGAGCAGCTCAAGACCAATGCGCCTCTGTCGTTCGAAGAACGCGACAACCTGCACCAGCTGATGGAGCAGATCGAGGCCCAGCTCGCGCTGGAGACGGAGACCCAGGCCCAGGACTCGAACATCGCCGACGGGGTCAACCTGGCGGTGGAGCGCTTCGAAGCCGCTCATCCTGACCTGACCGCCACGCTGCGCAATATCGCGACACACCTGCACAGCATGGGGATCTGACGCCTCGACCAGCGGCACCGGGCCGGTGACGGCCCGGCCCTGTCGACTCTGCCGCGCCGTTACGCGGCTTGGCGAGCACGCCTCACTGCCGGGCCAGCCGTCCGTTGTCGACGGCCAAGGTCTCTGTGCTGCGGTAGGGGTTGATGTCCAACCCGCCGCGGCGCACGTAGCGGGCGTAGACCGTCAGCGAGGCCGGTTCGAGCAGACGCTGAAGGTCCAGGAAGATGCGCTCGACGCACTGTTCGTGAAAGTCCGAATGCTGGCGGAAGCTCACCAGGTAGGCCAGCAGGCTGGCCGGGTCCAGGCAACGGTCGGCCCGGTACTGCACCACCACGCTGCCCCAGTCCGGCTGATGGGTCACCGGGCAGTTGGACTTGAGCAGGTGGCTGTGCCACACCGCTTCCACGCCTGCCGCCGGCTCGCAACGCAACAGTGAAGGCCGCGGCGCGCTGTAGTCACTGACGTCCAGGTCCAGCTCATCGATGCACTGCCCTGGCAGGCCGACGAACCCCTGCGCCTCCACGTCCGCCAGGCTGCGGATGCGCACCTGCACCGGCTTGCCGGCCACCTGGGACAGGTCCTGTTCGAGGCAGGCCTGGACGGCGGCTGGCGTGGCGAAGGCCGTCTGGTTCAGCGAGTTCAGGTAGAGCTTGAAGGACTTGGACTCGATGATGTTCGGCGAGTCGGCCGGGATGGCGAACTCCCCGATGGCCACCACCGGCTTGCCCGAAGGCAACAGCCAGGACAGCTCGAAGCAGTTCCAGTAGTCGACGCCCTGCCATGGCAGGGTCTGCGCGGTGACCCCCAGCTCGGACCACTTGGCTTCACGGGGAATCGGGAACAGCAGCGACGGGGTGTACGTCGAGACGTACTCGCTGGTCTTGCCCAGCGGTGAATGTTCGGCAGCAGGGTGCATGGATCTGACCTGGGAAATCGAAATGCGCCATTCTACCGGGTTTTCCCTCTGCACTGGCACCTGCCGTCACTCGATGGTCAACGGGCCCACCATGCCCGCCTGGTAATGCCCCGGCACGTTGCAGGCGAACTCGATCGGGGCCGAGCCGCGGAACGTCCAGGTCAGTTCGGCGCGCTTGCCTGGCATGACCAGCACCGTGTTGGCAGCGTCGTGACCGTGGGCCGTCCCTGCGTGCACGTGCCCTGCCATGGCCAGCATCTGCTTCTGGTGCTCGACGTGCATGGCCTTGTCGCCCAGGTTGAACTCATGGGGCAGCTGCCCCTGGTTGATCAGCACGAAGCGCACCGTTTCCCCGGCCTTGACCTGCAACCGACCCGGTTCGAACGCAATGTCCTTGAGCAGCACCTCCACCGTGCGGTCGGCCTTGGCAGGGTCGCCCGGTTCGCCGAACGCATAGGTGTGGGCAGGATCGGCGAGGGCCGACGCACAGCTCAGGGCCAAGGCGCAGGCCAGTAACGTGGATTTCATCGGAAACGCTCCGCAACAGGGAATGGCGACAGTCTGGCAGACCAGGCTGGCAGCCACCTGACGTGCGCATTACAAGATTGTCAGCTTCGCGCAGCCGCCGATGCCTGGCGTATCATGACGCCCTGCCACACTGACACTGACACGGGCTGCGGCCCTTCGCCCCCTGCCACGAGCGTTGCCATGAGACTGCTAGTCGTCGAAGACCAGGCCAAGACGGGCCATTACCTGCGCCAGGGCTTGAGCGAAGCGGGCTTCGTCACCGACCTGGCAGAGGATGGCGACACCGGCCTGCACCTGGCGCTGACCGGTGAACACGACCTGTTGATCCTCGACGTGATGCTGCCCGGGCGCGACGGCTGGCAGATCCTCCAGGCCGTGCGCGCCGCCGGGCTGGAAACGCCCGTGCTGTTCCTGACCGCCCGCGATGCGGTGCAGGATCGCGTGCACGGGCTGGAGCTGGGCGCCGACGACTACCTGGTCAAGCCTTTCGCGTTCGCCGAACTGCTGGCGCGGGTTCGCACCCTGCTCAGACGCGGCAGCGCGCCAACCCAGGAGCCGTCCCTGGGCCTGGCCGACCTGCGTCTGGACCTGATCCGCCGCCGCGTCGAACGTGGAGACCTGCGGATCGAGCTGACCGCCAAGGAGTTCGCGCTGCTCGAACTGCTGTTGCGTCGCCAGGGCGAGGTGCTGCCCAAGTCGCTGATCGCCTCGCTGGTCTGGGACATGAATTTCGACAGCGACACCAACCTGGTAGAGGTCGCGATCCGGCGCCTGCGGGCCAAGGTCGACGACCCACACGAGCACAAGCTGATCCATACCGTGCGCGGCATGGGCTATGTCCTGGAGGCGCGCGGGTCTTGATCCATCGCCTGTCCCTGGGCAACCGCCTGGCCGTGCTGTTCGCCGCATGCACGGCGCTGGTGTCGCTGACGGCCGGGGTGCTGTTCAGCCGCGCCAGCGAACAGCACTTCATCGAACTGGACCAGCAGTGGCTGTCGCCTCGCCTCGCGGCGATCGTCACCCGCCTGGCGGACGTGCAGCGGCCCGAGGACCTTGCCGCCTACCTGCCGGCGCTGCGTCAGGACCTGGGGCACCCGGCCGAGCTGGCCGTGCGCATCCAGGCCCACGACGGCACCGCATGGTTCGACAGCCGCCCCGACCTGCCCGCCACGCCTGCTGCTGCGGGCTTGACGACCCTGCACGCCGACGGCATCGACTACCGCAGCCTCGCGGCGCCCTTGCGCCCCACCGACGCGGGGTCGCCCCGGGTGATCCTGCTGCTGGACATCACGCATCACCAGCACTTTCTGCAGCACATGCAGCGCCTGATCTGGCTCACGGTCGGGCTGTCCGCACTGGCCACGGCACTGCTCGGTGCCTGGGCCGTACGCCGCGGGCTGCGGCCCTTGCGCCAGATCGGGCGGATCGCCGCCGGCGTGTCGGCCCACTCGCTGACCACACGCTTGCCGGTGGCGCACATGCCCGAGGAGCTGGCCCGTCTGGCCGAGGCCGTGAACGCCATGCTGGAACGCCTGGAAAGCGCGTTCGAGCGCCTGTCCGGGTTCTCCGCCGACATCGCCCACGAACTGCGCACGCCCCTCTCCAACCTGCTGACCCACACCCAGGTCACGCTGTCGCGGCCACGAACCCTGGAGACCTACCGCGAAACGTTGCACGGCAACCTGGAAGAGCTGCAATGGATGGCGCAACTGGTCAACGACCTGCTCTACCTGGCCAAGTCAGACCACGGTTTGCTGGTGCCTCAGCGCCAGCCATTGGCGCTGCACGAGGAGCTGGAGGCGCTGCTGGAGTTCTACGCGCCCCTGGCCGAGGAGCGCGAGGTCGAGCTGCGACGGGTGGGACAGGGCGAGATGACGGGCGATCGACACATGCTGCGCCGGGCGTTCTCCAACGTGCTGGACAATGCGCTGCGCTTCACGCCCGCCCAGGGGCAGGTCGTGGTGACGGTGGACACTCGCGGCGACCGGGCGCGCGTGCACATCGCCAACACCGGCCCGGCGATCCCGGTCGATCGGCTGCCGCGCCTGTTCGACCGCTTCTATCGCGTCGATCCGGCACGCCGTGAGGGTGAGCAGGAACATGCAGGGCTGGGGCTGGCCATCACCCATTCCATCGTCCAGGCCCATGGCGGCCACCTTCAAGTGCACTGCAAGGCAGGCTGGACCACGTTCGTCTTCGAGTGGCCGCAGGCCTGAAGCCTGCAAGATCAGCCAAACACCTCGGGGCATTGCTGCATGACCTGCGTCAGCGCTTGCTCCACATCCAGGCCTGCCTGGATACAGTCGGCGAATGCCTTCAAGGCAGCGGGCACGGTGGCGCGCGCCAGGCTGGCGGTGACGAACCGGGTGGCCAAGGTGTCCAACCGGGCCTCGGGCTTACCGCGCTGACCCAGGTGTGCGAACAGCGCCAGCACCTGATCGCCCGTGCTGTACTCATCGATGTCGAAACGTGCCAGGAACACCATGCCCAGTGCGCCTGCGATGTGCGGCTCCGGTCGTGACCAGTCGTTGCGCAATGTCTGGCTAGGTTCGGCCAGCTCCAGTTGCTTGCGCAGCTTGCCAGGCAATGTCGCCGCGGCCTTGGCATGGTTGTAGTAGCTGCGGCTGGCCAATGCTGCGGCATCCCGAACGATTTTCCAGCTCATGGCCCACACCTGGGCCACGCTGTAGGTGTGCAGCGCCTGCCGGATCGTGCCGACCAGCTTGTCGACGGCCTCAGGCTCTGGGACCAGGCTGTGGATGTCGCACTGCCCTCGCAGGTAACGCAGTACATCCTGCGTGGCATAGTCCAGCCACAGACGCGTCAGCGCCTGCGTGTCGCAAGGAGTGCGGTCCATCAGGACGTCGAGCGCCTGTTCGGAGCGGCCCAGGTCAGCGTCGGGCGACAGTCGGTAACGCGCCTGGTGCTTCCTGACCCATACCTGGTCCTCTTTCAGGAAATAGGCATTGGGCATGACCGCGGGGTCGTCCAGCAGCACGCCCTGCTCGCACAACCGGTCGATGAAGTCATCGGCGCCCAAGGCGGTGAGTTCGCTGCAGTCGGCACGGCTGAACGTGCCCTGGCTCAAGCGCGGGCCGATCAGGGCACGGATGGCCTGGAGCACCAGCACCGCATCGTCCGGCAGCTCGGCATAGCATAGGGTATGGGTCTGCAGGTGCTCGATGTAGGGAGCCAGCTTCTGGGTCAGGGCGGCGCGCTCCTTGGCCTCGCGCTCGAGGCGCGCGCGCTGTTCTTGCGCCTGGCAGTCGTGGCAGGCCGTGCGGGCCACCTGATGCATCCGACGCGCCTCGCTGCGCCCCTTGATGCGCACAGGCCCGTCGCAGCGGGGGCAGACCTGGTTTTCGTCGTAGGCCTCGCAGAACGTGCGCAGGTAGGCCGCCAGGCTGCCGGCCTGGGTGACCTCGCGAAACGGCAGCAGGTCACGTACCCGCTCCAGAAACAGGCCTTCCTCGTCCATCGCCCAATAGCGTTTGGCCAATGCGATCTGTTCAGGGTCTGTGGTCTGAACCTCCAACCTGACAGCCATCGTCTCCTCCTCGTATTCCAATGGTCGGTGTCCCCAAGGACAGGGTGGAGCGAAGCCTAGGCAGCATCGACCGGCTGCACAATGCAGGCCGGTGGCTGGAGCAATCTTTGGGAAATGCCCTACGCCGGATCACGAAAAGCGGAAGCAGAAAAGAGACAAAGCCGATAGCAGGATGCTTGTCGAGCACATTCGCGCCCCCCTGTTGTCGCAGCCGAGAGGGCAGCGTCTTCGCGTCTTCAGTCCGTGGCATCCGGCGCCAGGCATCGATCAACGCAAGGGCACTTAATCGATCGAACCTGGCTCCAAGTTGAACGCGCAGATCCCCCTGCGCCCTTCACTGGAGGCCGTCATGGACATCAACCCCAACGCACCCGGTAACATTTCGCAAAAAGGCAAGGCAGGCGCGACCGACAACGAGACCGGGTTCGATCCCACTTCCGAAACGCATGTCGACCCTGCGGTCGATTCGCGGCACCCGGCCGAGAACACACGCGATCCGAACACGCGCAAGTATGACGTGGGGGACGAGGAAGGCCCGAACCCGGGCGATGGCGCCATCTGACCGCACGAACACCTGCTTTCAAGCGCATTGAAAGGGGGCCAACGCCAGTGCCGGTCGGACCTGGCGCCCCCTGGGATGACCCGTTACCGGAGCGGGACCAGCTGCTCGCGCTGAGCCATGCTGAGGTCGTGGATGACAGCGATCTTGAGCGTGGTCCTCCGCCCGGCGCCGGCCAGCGGCTGCCCCATGTCCACCGAGGCATGCTCTGGCAACGTGTACATGGCGCCGGTCAAGGGGTCGACGATCAGCATGCCGATCACGCCGCCGATCAGCAGGTTGCCCCAGTACCAGCCACTCAGACTGGAATCCAGTTCGAGGGTCCGATCAGGGTACCCGTCCTTGCTGAAACGAAGCGTGTAGGTCTGGCCGGTGAAATAGCCCTTGCCGGACTTGAGCGTGACCGTGCTCGGCGTCTGACCGGTGTGCACCACCGTGCCGTTCTTGTCCGTGATCTCGAACGTCGCTCCAGGCGGGGCGCTGGACACCGCCACCGGATAGCGCGATTCACCCACGATGCTGGCGCACCCTTGAACGCCGATCACCGCCGCAATGACCATCGCCCCCATCATTTTCCGAACCATCGATATTCGCTCCCGTGCAGTGTATTGAGTCGGCCATGGCTTGGCCGAGGCACAGGGTAGCGAGTTGTAATCAAGGTAATTCTTTGCTTTTAATTCAACATGTTAAGACTGAAAAATGATGTATCGAAACAGAACTGGCATTAATATGACGCCGTGTTTCATGCATCTATTCGTCCATGACGTCAGGCCGTGATCGGCCACGCAACCCGTCGTATTCCCGAGCGCATTGCAGCCCCGCTATTCGAGCCTGGTCATACGCTTTCGCCAGCGTTCCCGCTCGAGCATCAGCCCGTGCGAGCAGGTCGGAGAGCACCATGGCGGCGCGGGTGGCTGCCTGGCCTCGGGCGACAGCGGCGGGATCCGGGCCGGCGCAACTGACGGCGGCGGCGAGCTGGGCGGCGTCGTGCTGCAGCCGCTGGCCAGCAGCATCGGCGCCAGCAGCGCCAGCGTCAGCCACCTGGGTTTGTTCGTGTGCATGGGCTCTTGCCTCCTCCTGTGCCTGGGCGCGTCGTCGTTCTTCCTGGCGGGCATCGCGCTGGCCCTGTGCCTCGGCCAGGTGGTCATCACTGTCGCGCTGGGCCCAGGCAGCCTGCGCCTCGGCACGCGCCACCGACCGACCGTGCTGATAGGCGCCCCAGCAGGACGCCAGCACCAGTGCCAGCAGGCCAGCCCGTAACGGCCAGCTCATGCGAGCGCCCGTCGTACGCCTTCGTCGATGACCGCCGGCAGGTACGGGTTGCCGCCGTTCTCATGGACGATGATGCCCAGCACCATGCCGCGCAGGGTGACGGGGTCCTGGATGTCGATCGGCGCCGTGGGATGCACCCCGAGACGAGCGGCCACGGCCTGGGCATAGGCCTGGGTATCGTTCTCGTTGCTCGGCGCCCAGCGGGCAATGGTCTCGAGTACCGTGTCGATACCCGGCCCGCCGACACCGGGCAGGCCGTCCTTGCCGCGGTAGTTGATCAGAAGCTTGCCGAGGGCGCGGATGCCGTTCTCCGGGGAGTCGAAGCGGGCGAAGCGCGGGTTGGGCACGCCCTCCTCCAGGCCGAGCTGGCCGATCCAGGCGTTGCGGGGGTTGTAGTCGATGTTGCCGGGGTTGTTGTTGCGGATGCCGCGTGCGGTCATAGGGCGTCTCCAGGTGTGAAAAAACCCGCGCGGGGCGGGCTGGGTGGGTGCATCTACAGAGAAAAGACAGGGCCCGCTTGGCACCTCGCTCCCCGGTAATCCCTTCAGTACTTCTCGGACACGACGGCCTCTAGCGTCCAGAAAAAGAAAGCTCATGTCCCAAGGACAGTCGACCGAGTAGCCTCGTGCGGATCACATGCACATCGATCCATCAGGTGCTGCCTCCTATGCGCGGCCGCAGCCGGGCGATCTCTTCGCTCTGGGTGGTGACCTTTTCGGTCAAGCGCTCGACCTGGCCGGTCAGGGCCTCGATCTTGCCCTCCATGCGACCTACGGCCGCGGCGAGCTCGTTGCGTTCCTTGGCGAACTGATCGGCACGCGCCTCGGCCTGCAAGCGCGCCTCCCGCTCGGAATCGAGCAGCTCGTTGAGGCGCCGGACCACGCCGATGTCGGCCGTGTCCATGGCCCGGTCGGCGGCATCCTTGGACAGAAACTTGCGCAGCCAGAGAAAGCCGCCCAGCAGAACGGTGCCCGTGCCGCCCAGCCAGGTGGCTGTGCCCGGGCCGAAATCGGAAGGGTCCATGGGATCTGTCCAGAAGCAGGGACTGCACGGGGCAGTCGAGGGAAAGAAGCGAGCCTGTCGGTGCGCTGAGGCCGTACGAAGCAGGAGGCGCGTGGTCCTCCCGGCATCAGCCGAACGGGGGCCGAGCCTTTTCGCAGGCACAAAAAAACCGGCTCATTGGCCGGTTTCTTGATCCGCTTCGCGCTGGGCGAAACTTCGAAAGTGAGGAAATCTTGCCACCAGCCGCACCGGAGTGCAACCCCCTTCACGCACTTTTTTTCATGACCTGCAACGCGTCCATGACCGGCGCCAGCACCACGGCATCGAGGTCCTCGCAGCAGGCGAAGATCAGGCTCACGGCGCCGCCCCAGTTGCGTGTCCAGTTGGTCGACTCCAGCGCCACGCCGTAATGCGCGTCCAGCCAGGCACGGAAAGCTTCCGGCGCAGCCAGTGGGTCTGCGTTGGCTGATTGCCCACCTTGGTGCATGTACCGATAACGGGCCATGACGCCCTTGACCACGTATTCGAGCTGCTCGCGCTTGGCGGCCGTCATGCGTGGCGAACGTTGCTGCACCAGCGTGAACACCACCTCCTGGGCGAGTTCCTGGGTGTCGATGTCCAGGTGCGGGCAGTACAGAAAGTCGCCGAACGCCTTAAGCGGTCGGCGCAGGGTGGCGATGGCGGCCTGGACCCTGCCGGCCAGGGCCTGATGCACCGCACGGCCGGCGCCGCGCTGTCGGGTGGTGACCTGCATGCGCGCGCCCAACGCGCCGAGCCGCTCGAGGGCGCGGCCCTGCTGGTCTGAAGGGGTGTGGTAGCAGTCGTGCCAGGCTTGCCGTGCGGTGTTCAGGCGCATGTCGAGATCTCCAGAGCTGGGCGATCCGATCGGGCGCAGAGGGCGCCGGGAGCGGAGGCCGAGAGGACGCCAGGGCGTCACGGGATGGATGGGGCTCATGGACAGGCACCGAAAGGCACCTTGATAAGCATGCTTATACTGTAGAAAGAAGCGTGCTTATTGGCAAGAGGATAAGCAAACTTATACACTGCCGCCATGAAGACACTCGCCGAACGCATCAAAGCTGCTCGCCAGCACGCTCAGCTGACCCAGAAGGCCCTGGCCCAGCAGGTGGGCGTGGAGCAGCCGGTCATCTCTCAGCTGGAAACGGGCAAGAACCTGCAAAGCGCCCATCTGCCGAAGATCGCTCACGTCTGTGGCGTGAGCGCGATCTGGCTGTCCGAGGCGCTCGGCCCCATGCTGCCCGAGCGCGCGACGTCTGCGCCGCAGCCCAACGTCGCGCAGACCGAACAACCCACCCTGACCTTCCGCTACCCCGTGATCAGCTGGGTCGCCGCCGGAGCCTGGGCCGAAGCGGTCGAGCCCTTCCCGCCCGGGTTTTCCGACCGCTACGAGTTGTCCGAATACGATGCCAAGGGCACGGCGTTCTGGCTGGAGGTCAAGGGCGATTCGATGACGGCGCCGGTGGGTCAGAGCATCGCCGAAGGCACGTTGATCCTGGTCGATACCGAGGCCGACGTGCAGCCTGGCAAGCTGGTGATCGCCAAGCTGGCGGACAGCAACGAGGCGACCTTCAAGAAGCTGGTCGAGGATGGCGGGCGGCGCTATCTCAAACCGTTGAACCCGGCCTACCCCACGGAAATGTGCGTGGGCGACTGTCGGATCATCGGGGTGGTGGTGCGCGCCTTGATGAAGCTCTGAATCCGAGCAACAGGCACGTTGGAACGCCAGGCACCGAGCCAGGCGCTCATACAGTCCTACATTTCCGTTGCCAATTTCCTACACCTTCACTACTGTATGCATATACAGCAGTAGAAATGGAGGTTCACATCATGCTTCACCAGCCCGACTTCACCCAGAGCAAGCCCCGCACCTATGAACAGATCGGTCACCGCGTCCAGCGGCTCATCGCCGACCCGCGCGTGCAGCGCATCCAGAGCATCACGGTGTCCAGACTGCCCAATGAAGACCTGGCGGACTGGCGACGCGTGTTGCAGGAATTGACCGAAACCGCCGGGGTGCGTGTCGACGAAGTGGAAGACGGTGCGGTGAAGATCGGCTGGCGCGACTACTGCGAAGCCTGAGGCGCGATCCACGCGCCCGGTAGCAAGGCGCCAGGACGTCGTCGCGCGACGTCCCGGCGCCCTGCCCTCACACCTTGAAACGCCCCACCAAGGCTTGTTGCTGTTCGGCCAGGCGGGCCAGCTCGCGACTGGTCGCCGCCGTCTGTTCGGCACCGGCGCTGACCTGGATCACCAGGTCGTTGATGTCGTTGACGTTGCGACTGATTTCCTCGGCCACCAAGGTCTGCTCTTCGGCCGCCGAGGCCACCTGAATGTTGCGATCGCTGATGGTGGCGATGCCTTCGGCGATCTCCACGAGGCGTTGGCCGGCACGCTCCACGTTGCTGGCGCCGGCCTTGGCCTTGTCGAGGGTTTCCTGCATCGAGCAGGCCGCCCGGTCGGAGCCGTTCTGCAGCTTGCCGATCATCGCCTGGATGCTGACGGTCGACTCCTGGGTCTTCTGCGCCAGGTGCCGGACCTCGTCGGCGACCACGGCAAACCCCCGGCCCTGCTCGCCGGCACGGGCCGCTTCGATGGCCGCGTTCAACGCCAGCAGGTTGGTCTGCTCGGCCACGCCACGGATCACGTCCACCACCGAGGAGATCGAATCGCTCTCGCGCTTGAGCTCGTCGATGATCGTCGCCGTCTGCTCGGCCTGATCCGACAGCGCCTGCACCAGTTGCACCGATCGCTCGATCTCGCTGCGGCCCTGGGCAGTGTTGACGTTGGCTTGCTGCGACATTTCCGAGGCTTCGGTGGTACTGCGCGCCACGTCCCTGACCGTCGCACTCATCTGGTTGATGGCCGTGGCGACCTGGTCGGTGCCGGTGCGCTGCTGGGCCACGTTCTGGCTGGTCTGCACCGCCACGGCCGACGCTTCCTCGGCCGCGGTCGCGACCTGCGTGGTGGCGCTGCCGATCTCCTGGATCACCTGGCGAATCTGCACCGCCATGTTGTTCAGGTTGTTCGCGATCTGGCCGAACTCGTCGCTGCCCTCGTACGGCACGCTGGCAGTCAGGTCGCGTCTGGACAACGCCACCAGCGCTTCGTTGATGTCGCTCACCACCTGCTTGATGGCGCGAATGATGATGAACGACAAGGCCAGCACCAAGGCCAGCACGATCACCACCGCTCCCAGGGTCAGCCACAGGCTGTGGGCGGCGCCATCGCGGGTGTGCAAGGCCAACTGGCGCACGCTCTCGCTCTGGTTGGCCTCGACCTTGCCGATCTGATCGATCCGTGCGGTGGCCAGGTTGAACCACGCTTCGGGCTTGACGTTCAGCGGGTCACCTAAAGGGGTGGTATAAGCCAGCTGTTGCAGGCGCGCCACCTCCTGGGCGTCCGGCTGCTGCAGCACGGCCTGGAGCTCGGCGCGGACCTGGGCCGTGGCGCGCTGTTGCGAGGTGTCCAGGTAGGCCGAGAATTCGCCCAGGTTGCTGGCGAAACGCGACAGTAGCCCGGCGTCGAAGCGGTTCTGGCTGAAGGCCAGGCCCAGCAGGACACGCTCGCGCCCGGCCCGCTCTTTCATTTCGATGAACTGGTTGAGCGTGCCCATGGCGCGCAGGATCGTCGCGTTCTCGACACCGGCCTCCAGGGAGTGGGTGAAACCGATCAGCACCTTGATCAGGCCCGTGAAACGTGTGCCGGATTCGGTGTTGTTGATCGCCTGCGCATCGACCTGCGAACGCAGGCCGGCCAGGCCCTCCAGCGCGCGGTACACATCGGCCAGGCCTGCGTCGGTCGGTGCCGACCCCTGGCGCACGGCCTGGACAGCGGCATCGGTCTCCCGGCGGAAGGTGACCAGCTTGTCCTGCATGGAGGTACCGCCGCTGCCGAGGAAGACGCCGCTGGCACCACGCTCGCGCTGCAAAGAAGTGATCAGATGGCTGAGCCGTTGCGCCGTTGCCGTGGCTTCGACGGTCTGGTTCATGGTGGTGAGGGTCTGATACTTGTCCACGACGTTGCTGCCAGCGAAGAACAATAGCCCAAGCAAAGGGAAGATCAGAATGAGCAACAGCTTCGCGCTCAGAGGAGCGTTCTTTAGCATACACGGGCCTTCATTAGGATGGACGGCGGCAGGTGGTGCGCCCTGGCAGGACCAGAGCCACCGGAATCGACGGGTGACTGGCGCCTGCACAAGACATCCCGGCGCGTCATCGTTCGCTGCCCAACCTGTCGGCGGCGCGTCTGCAAACTTTACCTGCGCGTTGCAGGCATCTTGCAAGACACCACGGCGACATGCCCGCGTCGCCGTGAACCCATGCCCCTCAGTGGCTCGGGGCGTCCTTGCTGCGCAACCGCTCTGGCAAGGCCCAGAACAGCAAGGCCGCCGCCACCAGGCTGGTGACGCCGATCACGTACAGCGCCGGGGTCGTGCTGCCGGAGACGTCCTTGATGTAGCCCACCATCACCGGGCTGACGATGCCGCCGAACTGGCCCAGCGTGTTGATCAGCGCGATCCCGCCCGCTGCACCGGCCCCGGCGCCGGCCAGCAGCTTGGGTGGCAGCGCCCAGAACGCGGGAATCGAGGCGATGATGCCTGTCCCCAGCAAGGCCAGGGCGACGATCAGGAAGGTGGTGTGCTGGGCGAAGATGCCGGCGCTGAAGAAACCGATCGCGCCCAGCGTGACCAGGCCGCAGACGAACAGGCGCCGCTCGCCCGTGGCATCGGACAGCCGCCCGATGACCACCATGCTGATCGCGCCACAGATGTAGGGAATGGCGGTGAGCAGCCCGATGGCCACCGGGCTTTCGGTGCCGGCGCTGCGAATCAGCTGCGGCGCCCAGAAGTTCAGGCCATAGGAGGCGACCTGGATGAGGAAGTAGATCAGCCCCAGCATCAGGAACCCTGGCAGCCGGACGGCCGCCAGCAACGAGCCGTGCGTGTTGGCTTCATGCCGGGCGATGCGGCTGGACAGCAGCGTCTTCTCCGCCGCCGTCAGCCAGGGCGCATCGGCGACGCGGTCCTTGAGCACGCCCAGCACCAGCACCCCCAGCAGCACACAGGGCACGCCACCGAGCAGGAACAGCCAGTGCCAGCCGCGCAGGTCGAGCAGCCCGTCCATGTGACCGAGCACCAGCCCCGACACCGGCGCGCCCAGCAGCCCGGCGAAGGCCGAGGCCAGGAACAGTGTCGAGGTGATGCGCCCGCGGTAGCTCTGCGGGAACCACAACGTCAGGTAATACAGCACCCCCGGCGCGAACCCGGCCTCCATGGCGCCGATCACGAAGCGCAGCACGTAGAACTGCCACTCGGCGGTGACGAAGACCATCAACGCCGTGGCGATGCCCCAGGACATCATGATCCGCGCGATCCAGCGGCGTGCGCCGACCTTGTAGAGCATCATGTTGCTGGGCACCTCGAACAGCACGTAGCCGACCACGAACAAGCCGGCGCCCAGCCCGTAGGCCGTGTCGCTCAAGGCCAGGTCGGCCTGCAGCTGGAACTTGGCGAAACTGATGTTGATGCGGTCGAAGAACGCGAACAGGTAGCAGATCATGATCAGCGGCATCAGGCGCCAGGCCACTTTGCGCACGATCGCCTTTTCGGCGCTGACATCGTCGACGATGCCGCCGGTGGAGGTAGCGGACAGACTCATGTGATTCTCCAGAGAGCTTCCCCAGGGGGAGCCCGATTGTTGTTGTAGTCTGGAAACGCCCTGCAGCCGGACAGTCGACCTGCCCGGCCTGCGGCGTCAGGTCTCGGGGAAGACGGGCGCTGGGTGCAGGTCGCTGTTGCGCCCGGCCTTGGCCACCTGGCCGGGCAGCGCGTGGCCGAGCAACGCCGGCAGCGTGCGCGACAGGGTGATCAGGTGGGCCAGGTCGATACCGGTCGGGATGCCCACTTCATCGCACAGGTTGACCAGGTCCTCGGTGCAGATGTTGCCCGACGCGCCCGGCGCGAACGGGCAACCGCCGAGCCCGCCGAGCGCGGCATCGAAGCGCCGCGCGCCGGCTTCGTAGGCGGCCAGCACGTTGCATAGCCCCAGCCCGCGGGTGTTGTGGAAGTGCAGCGTCAGCGCCGACGCCGGCACCCGCTCGAGCACGCGGTTCACCAGGCGCGTGACCTGGCGCGGGTTGGCCATGCCGGTGGTGTCGGCCAGGGTGACGCCGCCCATGCCCAGCTCGAGGTAGCGGTCCACGATCCGGCAGACATCGTCCTCGTCGATCGGCCCTTCGAACGGGCAGCCGAAGGTGGTGGCGATCGAGCCGTTGAGCCGCTGTGGCGTTCCGCGCACCGCCTCGACGATGTCACCGAACGCGGCCAGCGACTGCTCACGGGTCATGCGCAGGTTGGCACGGTTGTGGGTCTGGCTGGCGGACATCACCAGGTTCAGCTCGTCCGCCCCCGCCTGCATCGCCCGCTGCGCGCCCTTGAGGTTGGGCACCAGCGCCACGTAGATCACCCCTGGGCGCCGTCGAATGCCGGCGAAGACCGCCTCGCCGTCGCGCAGCGCCGGGATGGCCTTGGGCGAGACGAACGAGCCTGCCTCGATGCGCGAGAACCCGGCCAGCGACAGCTGGTCGATCAAGGCGATCTTGTCGAGGGTTTCGACCCAGGTCGGTTCGATCTGCAGGCCATCGCGGGGCGACACCTCCTGCACGATCAGCCGTTGAGCATAGTCCGAGATCATTGCACCACACCCTCTTGTTTGAACCGTTGAATGTCCGCGGCGCTGAAACCCAGCGTGCCCAGCACGTCGTCGGTGTGCTGGCCCAGCGCCGGGCCCTGCCAGTTGATCTGGCCCGGGGTGTCCGACAGCTTGGGCACGATGCCCGGCATCTTCACCTGCGCACCGCCTGGTAGCGTGGTCTCGAGCAGCATGTCGCGGGCCTGGTAGTGCGGGTCGGCGACGATGTCGGCCGCCGAGTAGATGCGCCCCGACGGCACTTCGGCCTGGGCGAGCACGTCGAGCACATGGGCGATGGGGTGCGCCGAGGTCCAGTCGGTGATGGCCGCATCGAGCATCTCGCTCTGGGTCGCCCGGCCATCGTTGCGGGCCAGGTCCTCGCGTTCGGCCAGGTCGGTGCGACCGATGGCCTGCATCAGCCGTTTGAAGATCGGGTCGCTGTTACCGGCAATCACCACGAAGGCGCCATCGGCGGTCGGGTAGGTATTGGACGGTGCGATGCCTGGCAGCGCCCCGCCGGTGCGCTCGCGGACATGGCCGAGCATGGCGTATTCGGGCACCAGGCTCTCCATGACATTGAACACGCTCTCGACCAGCGACACGTCCACGACCTGGCCGTCGCCCTGCCCGGTCTTGACCCGCAGCACCGACATCAAGGCGCCGATGACCGCGTGCATGGAGGCCAGCGAGTCCCCCAGGCTCACGCCGACTCGTGCGGGCGGGCTGCCTGGGGTGCCGGTGGTGTAGCGAATGCCGCCCATGGCCTCGCCGATGGCGCCAAAGCCGGGCCGGTCACGGTAAGGGCCGGTCTGCCCGTAACCGGAGATCCGCACCAGGGTCAGTTTCGGGTTGAGGGCATGCAGGACGTCCCAGCCCAGGCCGAGTTTTTCCAGCGCGCCGGGGCGCAGGTTCTCGATCAGCACGTCGGCGCCTTCGACCAGCTGCTTGACGATGGCGATGCCGTCCGCCGACTTCAGGTTGAGCGCCAGGGACTGCTTGTTGCGCGATTGCAGGTACCACCACAGCGAGGTGCCGTCGTGCATCTTGCGCCAGGTGCGCAGCGGGTCGCCCGCTCCCATCGATTCGATCTTGATCACCTCGGCGCCGAATTCGCCGAGCAGGCGCGCGGCGAAGGGCGCCGCGATCAGGGTGCCGATTTCGATGACGCGAAGGCCACTGAGTGCAGTCATGGGCTGATGCCTCGTTGTTCTTGGAATGTGCGGCCAGCCTAGGCGAGACCGTGGGGGTCGGGCCAACCGTAAATCCGCAAGGTGCCTTCGCGAAACACGAAGGCTCGTCTCATCCCGCTTGCAGGTGGCGGTAGAGCAAACGGCTCACGGGTGACAGCTCGGCAGGGTCACGCACCACCAGCAGCAAGGTGCGCAGGGCCCAGTCGTCGTTCAAGCTCGCGGCGGTGAGGCCCAAAGGCTGGCCGATCAGCTCGAACGCCTTGCGCGGCAGCACGCCGAGGCCGAGGTTGGCCTGGACCATGCGGCACACCGCATCGAAGCCCGGCACGTGGATCCGCAGCCGCAGCGGCTTGCCACAGGCACGTGCCGCCGCATGGGTGCGCAGGTTGATGAAGCTGTCGGCGTGCAGCCCGACATGGTCGAAGGCCAGGGTCTGGGCGAAGTCGAGGTGCACCTCGCCAGCCAGGCTGTGCTCGGGCCGCATCACGACCACCAGTTCGTCCTGACGGTAGGGCACGGCCAGCAGGCCTTCGATTTCGGTGTCGGCCGAACAGATGCCAAGGTCGGCGAAGCCGTCGAGAATGCCCTTGACCACGCCGGCGCTGGGGCGCTCTTCGAGGTTGATCCTGACCTGCCCATGACTGGCGATGAAGGCCTGCAGGTCTTCGGGCAGGAACTCGATGATCGCGGAAATGTTGGCCAGCATGCGCACATGGCCCCGCACCCCATGCAGGTGCTCACCGACGTCGACGCTGATCTTCTCGAGGTCGCTCAGAATGCGCCGGGCGTAGTGCAGCAAGGTCTCGCCTGCGGCGGTCAGCAGCATGCCCTTGGCGTTGCGCTCGAACACTTCGATGCCCAACGCCTGCTCCATGTCGTTCAGGCGCTTGCTGGCCGCCGACAGGGCAATCATCTCGCGATCGGCGCCACGCGTGAGCGTGCCTTCCTCATGGACCGAGACGAACAGTTGCAGGGTGACGAGGTCGAGGCGGCGGACGAGGTGACGTGGAAGCATAGCGGCCTCTTGAGCAGGAAAGGGCTTCAGCCTGACACAAGGACGCGATCCTGGGCGATCACCTGCCTTCACGGAAGGACTGACGTATCTGGCACTGTGGCAGCATTGTACAAAATCGGCTGAAGTGGCCAAAAGTTGTACAAACATGCCCATTGGTCCGAGCGAGACAACGGGTGGGCGGCAGGCGGCTCAATCGTCTATCGATTGTCTGGCTCATGCTCATGGAAAACACGCTTGTACTGATCATCGAAGACGAGCCCTCGCTGCGCGAATTTCTGGTCACCCTCGTGGAGGACATCGGTGGCTGCGCCGTCGCGGTCGATACGGTCGATGCGGGCCTGAGCCTGTTGCCCGGGCAACCTTGGAACCTGCTGGTCACCGACGTGAACACACCCGGACGGGGCGATGGCTGGGACGTGGCCTGGGCGGCGTACAAACAGGACGCTACCCTGCCCGTGCTGGTCACCAGTGGTGGCAACGGCGACCTCAACGGCACGCTGCCGCCCACGGCGCTGTTCGTGTCGAAGCCGTGGTCGCTCGAGCAGATGACGGCGCTGCTGGAAAGTCGGCTGTGCAGGACGGACGCTGAACGACAGCATGCGTTCCAGGCCCCTGAAGCGTAGAGCACACCGGATCGCGCTCGAACTTCAGCGCGTGCATTGCCGTGGCGTGGCCACACATGCCCCGTCTTTCGTGGATGAACGTCCAGTAGCCGCCCTGAAGTCTTCCGTAGTAGCGTTGAACCTCACCTGCCTGGAGAGACGCCCGATGAGCCTTCGCAGCTTGGCCAGAAACCTGCCGCCAGACCCTGAACGTGCCGGCTGGGTACTGGGCTGGGGCGTGCTGCGGGACCGGCACCCCTGGCATTTCGTGGACGTGTATGCCGACCGGCAGACTGCCTGCGTCGAGGCGGACCGGCGCGGCGAGGGCTATGTGGTGGAGTACGGATCGCACCGGCTCGGCTCGAGCGAGTTCATCTGCGGGGTGACCTTGCCCGAGGGGTGATGGCACGCCCTTGCGCTGCCGGCCGCGCCTGGCGCGGGAGACACTGCCCTCTTCACCCATGCCGACCCAGGCCGCTGCTGCCTGCCCTCCCCCTCGCCCGCCTTCATCGCCTTCGTGACAGCTTCGTCGACGCTGCTGGTCGAAGGCAGCTCATAAACGTCCGGCCAGCAAGAGCAGGAAGACGATCAACCCGCCGAACGTCATGGCGAACGATGCGATGGTCGCCAGCACGAGGCAGACAAGCGTCAAGGCCGGCACATGGGGCGCCACTTCCAGCTGATACTTTGCCCGTATCGTCTCCGGGTTCAGGCAGGTGACCACGATGTCGCCCGGCACCGTACAGTCGAACGCGCCCAAGGGCGTGGATTGATTCCCGGACATGTCCGTTCGCTGGACGCTGAACAACGAACGGCCATAGGAGCGGTACGCCAAGGGGATGCCGCCAGGCGAGGTAGCAACGGAAAACCGGGCGGCGAAATACGCCACGCCGGTGATGAAGGTCAAAGGCGGGATCACGAGGCTGATCACGTAGCGGCCTGGCTGCGGCAAGGTCAGTGTGTAGGGGGTGGCGCTGGCTGAAAACCGGATACGCACCGCCGGGAAGATGACCCGTCGCATTCGTGCGATGCAGCGCACCAGGCCGTAGAGACCCAGGAGCACGATGACGGGGAGGGCCAGGTGGAGCACTGTGGTCGGAGTGGTCACGGAGCATCTCTGTGGAGAGGAACCGTCATCGTAATGACGTGCTTCGCTCGAGGCAATCAGGGCCGGGCCTCATTGGAGTGGCCGCAATACTCGAAGGAAACGTCTGGGAGAGGGTCACGTGGTAAAACGGCGGACAAAGAAAAGCCCGCTGGGGAAGGCGGGCGAATGTATTTCACGGATGTGGCTTCATCGTGCCAAGGTCGAGGTGAAAATGTCGTGAAGACGGTGTCGCAAATGTCTGGCGTTGAAAAGAACGTAGGGATGCTCTGATCGACTTGCCTCGCAAAGCCTCTGGTCACAAAATCGCCTGGCTGCTTTCTCTGTGAGAGTCGACTTGCTCCCACAGGGAAAGTCTTTGGATTGAACGCAGGCAGCTCAACCCTCGAAGTTGATCACCATACGGCCCTTGATCCTGCCTTCGAGCATCTCATCGAAAATGTCGTTGATGTCTTCGATCGGGCGCAGCGTCACCTTCGGCACCACCTTGCCTTGCGCCGCGAATTCGAAGGCTTCGAGCAGGTCCTGACGTGTACCGACCAGCGACCCCACCACTTCGATGCCATCGAGCACCAGTCGCGGGATGTTCAGGTTCATGGCTTCGGAGGGTAACCCCACCGCCACCAGCCGCCCGCCCGCCCGCAGCGCATCCACCGCCGAATCGAAGGCGCTTTTCGACACGGCCGTGACCACGGCCGCGTGGGCACCGCCGGTCTTTTCCTGAATGATCTTCGCCACCTCCTCGCTGCGCGGGTTGAGCACCAGGTCTGCGCCCATCTCGCGGGCGAACGCGAGCTGCTCATCGTTCACATCGATCGCGATGACGCGAGCGTTGAAGACATGCTTCGCGTATTGCAGGGCCAGGTTGCCCAGCCCGCCCAGCCCGTAGATGGCCATCCACTGACCCGGGCGGATGTTGGAGGACTTGACGGCCTTGTAAGTGGTCACCCCGGCACAGGTGATGCTGCTGGCCGCTGCCGAGTCGAGACCCTCCGGCACTTTTACCGCGTAGTCGGCCACCACGATGCAGGACTCGGCCATACCTCCGTCCACGGTGTAACCGGAATTCTTGACCTGGCGGCACAGCGTCTCGTTACCGCTGTTGCAGTACTCGCAGTGCCCGCAGCCCTGGTAGAACCACGCCACGCTGGCCCGGTCGCCTGGCTTGAGCGAGGTTACCCCGGGCCCGACCTCGACCACGACACCCACCCCTTCATGGCCTAGCACCACGCCGGTCTTGTCGCCGAAATCGCCGTTTTTCACATGCAGGTCCGTATGGCAGACGCCGCAGCACTGCATCTTGAGTAACGCTTCACCGTGCGCCAACGGCCGGAGTGTCTTTTCCACCACCTCGACGCGGCGATCTTGGGTAACAACTGCAGCTTTCATGGATGCTCCTTGCTTACCTGAGTGGGCTTGAGTTGAAGGCATCAGCATAGAGGTGATTGGGGCAAGGAGATTGCTTTAGGTCAATAGGTGGATGCTCAGTTCAGGCTTTCACAAGGTTAGGCTTTGTACAAAAGTCGTTGTGGCTAAGATTGCCGCCATGCCCGGTTGGAGGCCCGCATGGCAAGGCGTTACGAAATCTCTGATGCCTGCTAGGGATGGCGGTCTCAGTGATCAAGTGCAACACCTGAGATAAGGTGCTGCATGACTACCCACTACACCCACTTGACCATCGAAGAGCGCGTAACGCTGATGATCATGCGCATGCAAGGCTCCTCGCTGCGAGCCATCGCCCATCTTCTTGGGCGTCAGCCCAGCACGCTGAGTCGAGAGGTTCGGCGCCAGTCGCAGCCTGAGCGTTATAACGCCAGCGACGCCAGTGCCCGCGCCTGTGCCCTCAGACATGTCCCGAGGCGCAGCAAGATGCTTGCCCCTGGCTCTGAACTGTTCCAGGTCGTGCACAGCCTGTTGGCCAAAGGCTGGTCTCCTCAACAAATTGCCGCCAGACTCAAGGACTACTGGCCTGATAATCCCGAGCGGCATGTGAGTCACGAAACGATCTACCTGACAATCTATGCATACCCACGCGGCGAGCTTAAGCGCCAACTCATCGGTTACCTGCGCCAGGGCGGCAGCAAGCGGCGTACTCGCAGCACTGCGCCAGCCCGCCGCGAGCGCTATCCGGCCGAACAGAACATTCGCTACCGGCCCGAAGAAGTCGAAGGCCGGCAAGTGCCAGGTCACTGGGAAAGCGACCTGATCATGGGCGCGAACAATCGTTCGGCAGTGGCGACGATGGTCGAGCGCACGAGCCGTTTCGTGACCCTGGCCAAGTTGGATGCGCCCACCGCAGACGCCGCGCTGGAGGCGATGACGCGAGAACTTTCTCGCATGGCACCGGCGTTGCTGAAAACCATGACCCATGACCAAGGCAGCGAGATGGCCAGGCATGCGGAGCTGACAGCGCGCACGGGGATGAAGATCTACTTCGCTGACCCGCACAGCCCTTGGCAAAGAGGCAGCAACGAGAACACGAACGGTCTGCTCCGGCAGTACTTGCCCAAGGGCACCGATTTGTCGCTGGTGAGCCAGGAGCGGCTGGACGAGATTGCCGACTTGCTCAATACCCGACCTCGTCAGACACTGGGCTGGAAATTTCCCGTTGAGGTGTTGACGGATCATCTGCAATTACTGGCGACCAACCGGCTCGACATCGTTAATTGACTGTTGCACTTGGAACCTGAGGCCGCTAAGTCGGATAAATAATTGATACATAAAGAAAATACTCACCTCGCAAGAGGTGCGTGATGTGTATTGAGATTTTGCTCCTGTTAAGGAGCGAAAAATCATGCTGAAAAAGGGCGTATTGAGCAGGTAGACCGTAGGTCGTAAGGATGGGTGCCAAAGGGGTGCAACTTGACTGCAAATAGGATGCAAGAAGGCGGAAAAAAGGGTGCAGATAGGGTGCAAAAACACCGGCGCAAGACCGGTGTCTAAAGTGTCAGATCAGCTCGATACGAGACTTTTACAGATAAATCAACATCAGCGCGACAATACCAATGTGATACTACCTCAAGAACATATCGATATCGTCTAGAGCATCCGCAATTTGCCCTGAGATGATGTTGTCATCTAAATGCTCACGAAGAGCAATGAGTACTTTTTCTTTATCAAGCTGGCGGTGAATCCTTGCTATATGCCCAAGACACGTTGCTGCAAGCCCTCTAACATCAGGGCTTTCGTTGCTGAGGAATTCTAAGCATTTATTCTGTGCCCACCTCCAATCAGAATCATTTAAAGCAACGGAAACAAGTGCCTCACAAATACTCTTAACATCCCTCGAAGCAAAAGCTTTTTCTAAAGCTCGCTTATTATAAGACTGGGAATCTTGATAGTTCATTAACGCTTCCCACCAGTAAGAATATTACCTTTACGATCAGCCATCCCGGCCTGTTGCAGGGCTTTTTGCATGTCTGGATGCAAATCACTCCAAGAGCGGACATGGCCGTGGTAAGTCGTATCTAGCGTTTTGTCAAAAACAACAAAATCTTTAGAATCGTAGTCAATTCCGACTCGGCGGGGGGATGTCGGTTTAACTTGAATCGAAAAATCTAGCGCTTCTTGACCATTAACCGGAGCACGACTCTTAACTGCATTATCGACTTTCCCGTGGTAGGGAGCAGCTTCATAGTCCAATCGGCGCATGGCGCCTGCACTTTCGCCGGCAGCTCCTGTCGCTTTTGGACCACCAGTAATCCCCCCAGCAACCTTCCTATAAGCTCTCTCAGCCGCTCCAAGCGCAGTAGCTCCCGCCCCCACTATAGCCGCATCCTTGAGCAACTCAGTCGTCGCGCTTTCGTCTCCTGGGAAGGTACCCAACTGGAAGGAATCCGCAACCCTTTGTGGCTCACTAGACTGAAAGTCAGCTGTGATTCCTTTAGCCGATTCCCATGCATCCTGCAGCGACAGGGTACCCAGCGTACCGAGAGCAGCAGGTACCGTACAGGTTACGATACCCACGCAAGCGGGCGATGTGGCGATCATACCGCCGTATCCTCCCGCCCCGCCCACAAGCCCGACGGCTGTATCTCGAGCTGCGCCTATTTTCTGCACAGCGTTGCCGTAAGCGCCGAACTGGTCGTCACTCCAATCGATGAAACTACGCCCGTCGAATTGACCCGTTTCTTTGAGGAGCGCGACTTCTTCCTGGTACGTCTCGCCTTTATCCTGAAATGCTTTCCACTGGCTGTATTGGGGATCATTCGTAGGAATCGACGCCGCGCATTTGGTCAGCGCACAAGCTGCAGCAGTTAGGCGGTCAGCCTGTTCAGGTCGCGCTTTTCTTTGCTCGTCGAGCACCTGCGTCTGGGACAGATGCAACATGTGGTTATACTGAGTGGCATTGCGCGCCACCCAACCGCCTTTTTCGAGTGAGCTAGCGTTGGCATCCTCCTGACTGGCTGCAGCCACCACACCCACTACCTGGGAGCTCATGGACAACAGCGTCTTGTTGCCATCGACCAACGTCCGTAGATAGCCAACCGCCGCTTCGTTGATGCCTGCCGCCAATGCTCCTGTTTTGAAATCGCCACCAGTGGCTTCTGCAAGTAATCCGCCGACCATGGCATGAACGATGATTTTCGGTGGATAGCCCTCGGTCAGACGGTTATGCGTGTAGTCGCCCACAGCGTTGAAACTGACCGCTGCCAAAGTATTGAAGAGCGCGCTCTTCAACGCGTCACTGCCGCTTCCGCCCTGGCCCAAGGCCTTGCTCAATAAGGTTGACGTGCCGTTCTGCAGCGTCTGATTGGCAGCGAACTGCCCCACGCCAGACCAGGTGTTCAACGGCGCGGAAGTGATTTGCCCGGTCGCGTAGTCGGTCTCGGTTCCGGTCCAGCCGTCAAAGTAGGTTGCGGTCAGACCTGCGGTGGCGCCGGCAACTGCATAGCCTTTTATGGCATCTGAAGATGTGACGTCCTTGAATACCGCACCCAGGTTGCCTCGGTTGTTGACGACACTGACGGTAGCCTTGCTCGCAGCGCCTGCGGCCACGGCGCCTGTAGCGGCTGACACGCCGGCGGCCGTCTCTGCGGTAATGGCCCCTGAAGCCACCATGCCACCGGTGGCACCACCCATCGCACCTGCCGCCATCGGGCCGACCACTGCGGCCATGACGATGGCGATGATGATCTGCGAAGCCGGGCCGAGACCCGAGTTGCTGTACTTGAAGCTGTCGTGGATCTCCTTGACCTGCCGCCAATCGACGTCGCCACGTTGTTCCGCGGCTTTAAGCCATGCCAACTGCGGATCGGCCTTGACCATCGCGTCGATGGATCGACTGACCGTCTCACCGTTGACTTGATTGATATCGATCTTCAGACCAGCGACCGCATTGATCGCTACTTCTCCCTGAGCGATCAGGTGGCTCTGGCGAACGGTTTCGTCTGTGTTGCCCTTACCTTTGGAAGAGACCCAGAACGCATTGTTATTGGTCTTCTCGTGACTTTCCTGATGCAGGTCGTTGGCAGCCTCGAAGGTGATGGCGTCCCCGCTGTCCAGCGTGATGTTTCGTCCACTTTGCAGTGTGGCGAGTTGATAAAGCTGGTCCGCACCACTTTTGAGAACCATGTTGCTGCCGGTAGTGATGTCAGTACCGACGTTGGTAACTTGAGTGACTTCATCCCGCTGGGTCTTTTTGGCGCCCCAGCCACTCTTCTCCTTCATGTCATAAAGCGTATGCGTACTGTCCTGCGCAGCTACCAGACTCAGTTGATTGCCACTCACCAGATACGCTTCATTACCCGCGCTGATCTTGCTGGCCACCAACGTGGTATCGCGTACGGCTTCGGTACGCAGATCGCGTCCAGCCGTCAGTGCACTGGCCAACTGGGTGCTTTGGTCGTTGGCTTCGGAGATGCGTTTTTTGCCTTCCTTGATCCGTGTTTGGACGTTATGCACCTCGGCCGCCGAGGACACGTTGAGGTCCTGCCCGGCGCTCAAACGCAGGTCTTGGCCGGCGTTGGCCTGGCTAGCGAGCACATTGATGTCGCGGCCCGCTTGGATATTCAGATCTCGCCCGGCATCGACAGTCGACGACAGTTGTTTGGCTTGGGTGGTGACGACGTAGCGGTGACCGCCTTTGAAGATTTCGTGCTTCTCGCTGGAATCCGTCTTCGCCAGCAAGTTCACGTCATTACCCGCCTGCAACGCCACATCCCGCCCCGCCTGCAACGTCCCGTAGTTGGTCACATCCCGACCCGCCGACATCGCCAGATCCTGCCGAGCGCTCACCCCACTCCCGGCATCCGTCACCGTGCGATACCCCGCCCCATCGCGCACCTTAATCGCCGTGCGCTCGTTGATGACGTCGCCACGCACCGCCGCCAGGCTCACGTTCTCCCCGCGAATCTGCCCCGCCATGGCGTTGCGGATGCTGTCTTGCGCGATCAGTTGCAGGTTGTTGCCCGCCTCCACCAGGCCGCCCTGGTAGATGCTGCCGCCACTGCTCACGCTCAGGTCGCGGCTGGCGTGCAGGGTGCCGACGTTGACCAGATCCCCGCCGCTGATCAGGTTCAGGTCGCGACCCTGGATCAGGCTGCTGCCTCGCACGTTGCGGGCGTCCACCTGGGCCAGGTACAGGGTCGGCACCAGCACGGTCTGGCCGTCGATGACGCGGTTTTCCATCCACACGATGTCGTGGGTCAACGCGCCGACCTGCGCGCCGGTCAGGGCCACGCCGAGGCTCAGGTTGAGGGCGTCCTTGCTGGCCAGGGCGTTGTCCATCAGGTAGCGGTACTGGTCGTAGTCGCTGATCAGGCCGTCGGCGAGGAAGCGCTGGCCGGTCTGGGCCAGCACGGCGTCGCGGATCAGGCGTTGTTCGTAGAGGCCGTCGCCCAGGCGCCGCCAGTTGGTGTCGGGGCCGATGTCCAGGCGTTCGAGCAGGTAGTCGGAGCCGAGGAAGCGCGACAGGTCGGTGAGGTTGGGGTTGGTTTCGATCAGGTAGTGGCCGTTCGGGTCGGGGTTGCGCACGAACAGGCCGTAGTCGCCCTGGGGCAACTGGAAAGTGGGGCCGGCGGTGGGGTCGACCGCCGCGAACGGAATGCCGCTGTAGTCCACCGGGACGATGGTGGTCTGGCCGTTGACGTCGGTGACGCGCTGCACGCTGGGCAGTGCGCCCACGGTGGCGGCGCTGGCGTCGACGGCCTGTTTGTTGAGGGTGATGTCGATGCCGCCGACCGGCACGCCGGTCTGGTCGTCGCCCAGCGTGCCGGTGAGGATCTCCCGTGCGTTGTGCTCGCTCACCGAGCCGTTCTGCACACTGCGGGCGACGTTCAGGTTGACCGTGCCGCCAGCTTGCAAGGTGGCGGCATAGAGCGGCTTGGTGCTCTCGCTCCAGGTGGTGACGTTGCTCTCTTCGCTGAAGCGTGCGTCGGCCGAACGGGCCTTGAGCAGCTCGAAGCGCGCCAGGTCGAAATTCCCGGCGGCCACGGCGGCGTTGAAGGCCGGGACGTCGATATATTCCATCTGGTCCCAGTAACCAGTGTCGATGCGCCCGGGCGTGCCGATGACGATCTTCTGCTGGCCGGTGCGCTCGGTAGCGCCAAGGTTGAGCAGGTCGTTGGCGGTGATGCTCAGGTTGCCGTTGGCCGCCAGCAGGCTGTAGCGGTTCTGCACGTCGCCGGCCTGAATGCTCAAGTCTTTGCCGGCCACCAGGCGCGCGCCGGGGCTGTCTTGGGTGGCGCGTTCCAGCAGGGTTTGTTCGAGGGTAATGGTGCCGCGCTTGAACGAGTCATGGCCGCCGCAGTGCTGGCCGCAGACCCAGCTCAGGCTACCGCTGACGATCGACTCGCCCAGCTCGAAGCTGGCCTTGGCGTTTTCCACGCTGGCGGCATTCAGGGTGATGGCACCTTCGCTTTCGACGGTGCCCGACAGGTTGCTGAAGCGCTGCGCGGCGCTGCCGTCGCGGTTGGCGACGCTCAGGTCGCCACGGCTGTATACATCGCCATACCGGTTCTCGAACACCTGCGCACGCAGCGCCATGGCGCCGCCGCTGAACAGCAGGGTGTCGGGGTCGTTGCTGATGCGCTCGGCGTTGAGCGTGACCGCGCCCTGAGCGCCGAGGGTGCCGCGGTTGAGGATCTGCGCGGCGTCGATGGCCAGGGCCTGGCGGGCGGTGAGGTAGCCGAGGTTGTCGAGGCTGCCGCTCAGGCTCAGGCGGGCGTCCGTGCCAGCGCCGATGCGGCCGCCGTTCTGCGTGACATTGGCGGCGCTGATGGCCACCAAACCCTGGGCCGACAGGCGTCCGCGGTTGTTCAGGTCGCCGCTGAGGTTGAGGGTCAGGTCGCCGTCGCTGAGCAGCTCGCCGCCGTTGTCGAGGCGGGCGAGGTTCAAGGTCAGGCCGCTGGCGCTGGCCAGTCGGTCGCCGGCTTGCAGGGCCAGCGCGTCGCTGGTGTAGGTCAGGGCGCGGTTGAGCTGCACGTTGCCCAAGCCCTCGACCTGGCCGAACTGCCAGTCGCCGGCGCCCAGGGCGGTGATGCGGCCACCGGCACCGCTGACGCGGTCGAAGGCCAGGCTCAGCAGGCCGTCGCCGGCATGCTCGATACGCCCGCCGCGGTTGTCCAGCAGGGCGGCCTTCAGGCTGAAGTCGGTGCTGCCGGCGGCGATGTGTCCGTTCTGGTTGAGCAGGCTGTCGGTCAGCGCGAGGCGGCTGATGTCGTTGCCGGCGATCCGCGCCGTGGCCGTGCCTGGCCGGCCATTGCCGAGCGCGCGCAGTTGACCGTCGCGGTTGTCCAGGGTCGCGGCATTGAGCATGAGGCGGTCATTGGCTTCGATCAGGCCGCCGCGGTTGTCCACCTGAACGGCGTTCAGGTCGAGGGTTTCGCCGCTGATCTGCCCACCCTGGGTATTGTCGAGCGTGGTGCCGTTCGAGCGCAGCACGGTCTTGGCGAACAAGGTGCCGGCGATATTGCTGAGGGTGTCGACGTTCAGCGTCAGGCCGCCCAACAGACTGGCCACGGAGCCGGCCTTGCCATCCTGGCTGCCGTTGTCGATGCGCTTGGCGGTGATGTCCACGCTGTCGCCCTGGAGGATGCCGCCCAGGTTACTCAGCGCGGCCTGGCCTAGTTGCAGGACGGTGGCGCCCCCTGTGGCTAGCACCATGCCGTTGTCGTTGTTCAGCGCACCGCCGGTGTAGCGCAGGCCGTCACTGCCGGCGACCAGTTGGCCGCGCTCGGCGTTGTTCAGGGTGTTGGCCTGCAGGTCCAGCTGCTGACCGCGCAGGCTGCCGCCGCGATTGTCCACCGCTGCGCCGCCGCGCAGCATCACGCTGTGTTCACCGGCGTCGATGATGCCGGTGAGGTTGCTCAGCACATCGCTCACGGTGAGCTGCACGTCGCCGCCATCGCTGACCAAGGCGCCCTTGCCGTCGTTGTACAGGCGCAGGGTGTCGAGGCTCAGGGTACGGCCGATCACCGTGCCGCCGCTGTTTTCCAGCCAGGCACCGCGCAGCAGCAGGCTGCCGTCGCTCTGCACCCGCCCCCCGTCGTTGAGCAGCTGGGCCTGGGTGGCGCTCCGGGCGAAGTCCAGGGTCAGGCCCTGGGTGCCGGCGGCCAGCAGGCCCTGGTTGCGGTTGTCCAGGCGTGTAGCGGTGATGGCGAGCTGTTCGCCGACGATCTGGCCCTGGCGGTTGTCGAGCTGGCCGACGCTGAGGTCGAGGCGGCCACCGATGATCTTGCCCTGGCGGTTATCGATGTCGGCCTTGGGCGCGGTCACGGCGATGGCGGTGCCGAGCAGGCTGCCGTTGCGGTTGTCCACGCCGGTGGTGGCAAGGTCGAGGTTGCCTGTCACGGCCAGCAGACGCCCGCTCTGGTTGTCGACCTCGCCTGTGGACACGCCCAGGTGCTGCTGTGCCTGTACGGTGCCGCTGGCATTGTCCAGACGCTTGCGCGCAGTGATCTGCGCGTCGCCGCCGCTGGCCGAGAGCAGCCCGGCATGGTTGTCGAGAGTGTCGCTGCTGACGCTCAGTGTCTTGGCGTCGATCTGCCCGCCAGCGTTCCCCAGCGTGCCGGCATTGATGGCCAGCTTGCCGTCGACGACCTGCAACAGACCTTGCCGGTTGTCCAGACGCTCGAGGTTCAGGATGACGTCCTGGCCGTTGCCGAAGAGGATCACGGCGCCGAGGTTGACGATGGCAGGCGCGGCCACGAACAGCGCCTGCTCGCCGACCACACGGGCGGCCTTGCCCTGGTTGCTCAGGGTGGTGCTGGTCAGTCGGGTTTGCGGGGCCTGGAGGATGCCGCTGTTGTCGAGCGAGGCAGCGCGCACGGCGACGTCGCCGATGGCGTTGCCGCTGTTGTCGGTTTCGATGCCGGCTGCCACGGTGCCGGCGTTGCTGACCTTGCCAGCGTTGATTTCGACCCGCTCGCGGGCCGCCAGGCTCTGACGGTTCACCAGCTCGCCGGGGGTGCGCACGTTGACGTTGCTGGCGTAGGCCTTGCCGGTCATCTCGATGTGGGGTGCGATGACGTTCAGCGCACCCTTCGCCGAGGCCTGGGCCATGTTCAGCCGGCCGTTGGCGTCGATCTGGATGTCGCCGGCGCTGGCGGCCAGGTTGCCGGCGGTCTTCACGCCCACGCCCTGCTCGGTGCCCACCAGCGTGATGGTGTCGGCGTACATGCCGCCGAGGGCCGAGGAGTCGATGGCCAGCTGCGGTGTGTCGGCCGGGTCGCCCTGACGTGGGGTGGTGGCCAGGGTGTCGGCATTGACGTCGTTGGCGCCGGTGATGACGTTGAGCCGCCTGGCGTGCAGGTCGGCGTTGAGCTTGGCCGCCCGGGTGATCAGGTCGAACTGGTCGATGTTGCTGGCATCCAGGCCCTGCCCTTCGATGCTGATGCTGCCACCGTCGACCGCGAAGTGATCGAGCTTGCCGGTCGCGTCCAGCACGGGCTTGCCGGTGCTGAGGGTGACCCGTGGGGTGTTGATGAAGCCGCAACCGTTGCACGTCACGCCATGGGGGTTGGCGACTATGACCCGCGCCGCCTGCCCGGCCACTTCGGTGTAGCCCTTGAGCTGGGTGGCGTTGGCGCCGTTGACTTCGTTGAGGATGGTGCTCGCCGCGCGCCCGCCCAGCTGCTGGTTGCCGAGGATGTTGCCGCCCAGTTGAGTGCCCTGGATGGCTTGGGTCGAGTTGTTGAGGATCAACCCTTGGCTGTCGACGTTGTAGCGCTGGTACTGGTTGTGCGACAGGCCGGCGGCGTTCGGCGCGGCGATATTGACCACCGGTACGCCGTTGCCGGCCTGGCCGACACGGGTGTTGGTGGTGCCGCTGACGGCGATGCCATCGGCCATCGCCCAGATCGGTTGCCAGAACATGACGTTGGCCAGCAGCACGGCCAGCAGGCGCTTGGGAATGCCGAGAAAATTCGGCCGCTCGGCCAGCGTGTCGGTGGGCTGGGCAGCCGGGGTCAAGGGGCGAACGTCCATGTGGTCAACCTCGGAACAACGTCGTTAAAGATAGAAATCCAGGCGGAAGTAGATCGGTGCTTCACGGTCGAGCACGTCCGGACGTTCCAGGGAATGGGCAAAGGTGACCGCAGCCGCGACATGCTCGCCGCGGGCGAACAGCTCCAGCGAGTGGCTGCTCAGGCGGCCGTGTTCGTCGCCGTTGTAGCGGTCGTTGCGGATCACCCCCTGGTCGTAACCCAGAGCGACGCCGTATTCCCCAAGCACCGGGCGCAATGCGTCGAGGGTGACCGGACGGGTCCAGCGCAGTTCGTTGCGCCAGTAGCCACCGCTGTCGCCGGCCAGAAACTGGTCCTTGTACCCGCGCACCGATGACGACCCACCCAGGCTGAGGCGCTGCGGGCTGTACAGCACGTCCTCGCTGCGCTGGCCGGTGGCCAGGCTGGTGAACGCTAAGCGCTCGCCCCACAGCTCGAACGGCTGCAGGTAGCTGAGGGTACCGGTGTACTTGCGGTAGCGCGCATCGGCCTCGCCCGGGCCTGGATCGTGGCTGCCCTGGGCGTCGAACAGGCCGATACCCTGCTGCATGCCCAGGTCGAGGTTGACGAACGCCGAGCCGATGCGTCGGCCGTGGTTGAGGCCCACCTGCGCTTCGCTGATGCGGTTGCTGCTCAGGGCCAGCTTGGTGTCGTCGAAGAAGTTGTTGGTGCGGATGTGCGCCAGACCCAGGCTGACCGAGGTCTTGCTCAGGGTATCGCGGTGGATCACCCGCTCGGCATTGAACTGATGGGTCTGGCTGTCGCCGTCCTGCTTGAGCGTGCTGCCTTGCACGTCGAGGTGCGAGCGGTAGCGGCTTTCGCTGTAGAAATAGCTGAACGTCCACCAGCCCCAGGGAACACTGTACGCCAGCAGGCCGTTGCGCGAGCTACGCTGGTGGTCGCTGACCGCATCGTGACCACCGCGCACGCTGAACTGGTCGGCCAGGCCCAACGGGCTGTCCCACTCCAGGCCGGCGTTCCACTGCTGCTCGCCGGTACTGCGCAGGCCGTCGTTGTTGCGTGAGAGGTAGGCGCGCCAGGGCTTGTCGGCCTCGTTGCGTACCCGCACGTCGCTGCCGCCGACGTTCTGTCCGGGCGACAGCTCCATGCGCACGCGGTTGGACGGCAGGCGGTTGAGTTGATCGACCATCTGCTCGATGTCGCGCAGGTCGAGAGGCTGGCCTTCTTCACCCGGGAACGCCATCGCCAGCTCACGCTCGGTCAGGCCGCCATCTGCGTCGCTGCGCAGCTTTTCCAGCGTGCCTTCGATCACCAGCACGTCCAGCCGACCTGTGGAGAGGTCTTGTTGCGGCAGGTAGGCGCGGGTGGTGACCCAACCCTTGTCGAGGTAGTGGTCGGTGATGGCCTTGAGCAGTTCGTTGAGCTGCGACACGCCCAGGCACTTGCCTTGATAAGGCGCGATCAGTGCCTGGCGTTCGGCACTGGACAGCGCCTTGGCACCTTGCAGTTCGATACGCTCGATGTCGAAGCAGCGGGTGTCGGCAGGCGTTTCGGGCGCGGATGGGGTGACCTGTTTGCCGGGCAGGTCCTGCAGTTCCTGCAGACGGCGGCGCTGCTGCTCGAGCAGGCGGTCCTGCCGGTCGCGGATCAGGTCTTGTTCGCCAGGGGTTGCGGCATGGACGGAGACGCAGGCTGCGAAGACCAGCAGCCCCACAGTGGGGGCCATCCACATCCTTGTAGAAACAGGCATAGAGATTTCATTTGTAATACGGCAGATGAACGCGGGGTATCAAGGTAGCAGCGATGCTGGCAATGCCAGCTATCTGCCATCATCTTTGAGCGCGGTGAGATGGACCGCTTCTTCGATGGAAAATTCCTTGGAGGTCACGCGATGGATCTGGAGCGCGCGAAGATGTGACGTACAGCACAGGTCCGTCGACTACGTCGGCTCTATGACCGCGCTGCCTGCCTACAGGGTGAATGAGGGTCCGCCTGAAACAGACCGCCCGCCATGCAAAGAGTAAAAGCCCTGTTGGTCACCTACATGCGAGCCTCGCACGCCGTGGATCGATTCTGACGATGCTGAAGAGAAAGTAGGTGTAGCACGGGAAAATCACGCACACTGAAGAGGAGGACTGGATGAGGAAAAAGCGAAGTTACTCGAAAAGTCACTATGCCTAGAAATGATTAAGCCACCCGGAGGTGGCTTAATCATTGGGATTAGTTGGTCGGGACGGAGTGATTCGAACACTCGACCCCTTGCACCCCATGCAAGTGCGCTACCGGGCTGCGCTACGCCCCGACAAGTACAACCGCTTCCAAAACCTCTGAAAGCGTTGAGAAATGTACCCTAACCATCTGATAAGTGAAAGCTTTTTTTCAAAAAACTTTCACCCCTCACCGGGTCACTTCTTCAAGACCCCCAGCACATCCTCCAATTCGACGATCATCTGCCGAATCATCTGCTTGTACTGGGAAGAATCTTCCTTGGCTTCGTCACTGGACATGCGCAACCGCGCACCGCCGATGGTGAAGCCCTGCTCGTACAACAAGGCACGGATCTGGCGGATCATCAGCACGTCCTGGCGCTGGTAATACCGCCGGTTGCCACGTCGCTTGACCGGGTTGAGCTGCGGGAACTCCTGCTCCCAGTACCGCAGCACGTGGGGCTTGACCGCGCAGAGCTCGCTGACTTCACCAATGGTGAAGTAGCGTTTGCCGGGTATGGGCGGCAGCTCGTCGTTATGGCTTGGTTCCAGCATAGGCCTCAACCCGGGCCTTCAGCTTCTGCCCTGGACGAAAGGTGACGACTCGGCGAGCGGTGATCGGGATCTCTTCCCCTGTCTTGGGGTTGCGGCCCGGCCGCTGGCGTTTGTCACGAAGGTCGAAGTTGCCGAACCCGGACAGCTTGACCTGCTCGTTGTCTTCCAGCGCGTGTCGAATCTCTTCGAAGAAGAGTTCGACCAGCTCCTTGGCTTCGCGCTTGTTCAGACCCAGCTCTTCGTACAGCCTTTCAGCCATCTCAGCTTTCGTCAGAGCACCCATACGCTATTTCCTTAACGTGGTGTTCAACCCTTGTTCGAGCGAGGTGAGGATTGTCTGCAAGGTGGCGTTCACCTCATCGTCATTAAGAGTGCGCGATGGATGCTGCCAGGTCAAGCCGACCGCCAGGCTTTTTCGATCCGGATCAATGCCTTTGCCTTGATACACGTCGAACAACCGCAGGTCGGTCAGCCACTCGCCCGCGTGTGCGCGGATCGTGTCGAGCACGGCGCTGGCCGAGACGTCGCGACCGGCGATCAAGGCCAGGTCGCGCCGCGTTTCGGGGAAGCGCGACAGCTCGCTGAAGGTCGGCAGGCGACCTTCGGCCACTTCGCCCAGGATCAGTTCGAAGGCGAACACCGGACGCTCCAGACCCAGGGTCTTGGCCAGCTCCGGGTGCAGAGCACCGAGGTAGCCGACTTCCTGGCCGTCACGCTCGATACGTGCCGTCTGGCCCGGGTGCAGCGCCGGGTGCTTGCCTGGCACGAACGTGAAGGCGTCCAGAGCACCGGCATGACCGAGCACGGCCTCGACATCGGCCTTGACGTCGAAGAAGTCCACCGCATCGTGTCCGTTGGCCCAGCCTTCGGGCAGACGGCTGCCGGTGACCACGCCTGCCAGCATGGGTTGTTGCTTGAGTTCACCCAGCTGACCGACGAAACGCAGCCCGCTTTCGAACAAACGCACGCGATCCTGCTGACGGTTGAGGTTGTGCTGGACGGCCTTGACCAGACCGGGCCATAGCGAAGCGCGCATGGCGGCCATGTCGCTGGAAATGGGGTTGGCCAGCAGCAGGGGCTCGACCCCTGGCGTGAACAGCCCGAACAGTTTCGGATCGATGAAGCTGTAGGTGATCGCTTCCTGGTAGCCGCGGGCGACCAGCAGGCGACGCAGGGTCGGCAGCTCGCTGCGTGCTTCGCCACGTGCCTGCGGGGCCAGGCGGGCCTGCGGGTAACGCACGGGCAGGCGGTTGTAGCCGTATAGGCGGGCCAGTTCTTCGATCAGGTCCACTTCCAGGCTGATGTCGAAGCGGTGGCTGGGCACCTCGACGGTCCACTGCCCTGCCCCGCTCGCGCGAGTCGTCAGGCCCAGGGCGTTGAGCAGTTGCTCGACCTGGTCGGCCGGCATCTGCATGCCGAGCATCTGGTCGATGCGCTCGGCGCGCAGGGTGATCGGTGCGACCGACGGCAGGTGTTGCTGGCTGACGCTCTCGATGATCGGGCCCGGCTCGCCGCCGACGATCTCCAGCACCAGGGCCGTCGCGCGCTCCATGGCTTCGCGTGCCAGGTGCGAGTCGACACCACGCTCGAAGCGGTGCGACGCATCGGTGTGCAGGCCGTAGGAACGGGCCTTGCCGGCAATGGCGATCGGGTCGAAGAAGGCGCTTTCCAGGAACAGGTCGCGGGTGCCGGCGCTGACGCCGCTGTGCTCGCCACCCATCACGCCGGCGATCGCCAGGGCGCGGGCATGGTCAGCGATGACCAGCGTGTCGGGGCGCAGGCTGACTTCCTGACCGTCGAGCAGGACCAGCTTCTCACCGGCTTCGGCCATGCGCACACGGATGCCGCCGTTGATTTCGGCCAGATCGAAGGCGTGCAGGGGCTGACCGAGTTCGAGCATCACGTAGTTGGTGATGTCCACGGCCGCATCGATGCTGCGCACGTCGCTGCGGCGCAGCCGCTCGACCATCCACAGCGGCGTCGGGCGGGACAGGTCGACATTGCGGATCACCCGCCCCAGGTAGCGCGGGCAGGCATGCGGCGCAAGCACCTCGACCGGGCGGACCTCATCGTGCGCGACGGCGACCGCAGGCACCTCGATGCGGCTGACCGGCGCGCCGTACAGCGCACCGACCTCGCGGGCCAGACCGGCCAGCGACTGGCAGTCGCCGCGGTTGGGGGTCAGGTCCACTTCGATGCTGGCGTCGTCCAGGTTCAGGTAGGCACGGAGGTCCTCGCCCACGGGCGCGTCGGCAGCCAGTTCGAGCAGGCCATCGTTCTCTTCGCTGATCTGCAGCTCGGCCGCCGAGCACAGCATGCCGAAGGACTCGACACCGCGCAGCTTGGCTTTCTTGATCTTGAAGTCGCCGGGCAGCTCGGCGCCGATCATGGCGAACGGGATCTTCAGGCCCGGGCGCACATTGGGCGCGCCGCAGACGACCTGGAAGGTCTCGCTGCCGTTGCTGACCTGGCAGACGCGCAGCTTGTCGGCGTCCGGGTGTTGCTCGGTGGCCAGCACTTCGCCGACCACGATACCGCTGAACTGGCCCGCCGCCGGGGTCACGCTGTCGACCTCCAGACCGGCCATCGACAGACGAGCGACCAGCTCGTCGCGGGAAACCTGCGGGTTGACCCAACCGCGCAGCCACTGTTCACTGAATTTCATGCTGTTCTCCTGGAATATGCGTCGGGTACGGGCCTAGCGGAATTGCGCGAGGAACCGCAGGTCGTTGTCGAAGAACAGACGCAGATCGTTGACGCCGTAACGCAGCATGGCCAGGCGCTCGGCCCCCATGCCAAAGGCGAAGCCCTGGAACTCTTCCGGGTCGATGCCGGACATGCGCAGCACGTTCGGATGCACCATGCCGCAGCCCATGACTTCCAGCCAGCCGGTCTGCTTGCAGACGCGGCAGCCCTTGCCTGAACACATCACGCACTGGATGTCGACTTCGGCGGACGGCTCGGTGAAGGGGAAGAACGAAGGCCGGAAACGCACGGCCAGCTCCTTCTCGAAGAACACCCGCAGGAACTCTTCGATGGTGCCCTTGAGGTCGGCGAAGTTGATGTCGCGATCGACCAGCAGGCCCTCGACCTGATGGAACATCGGCGAATGGGTGATATCCGAGTCGCAACGGTACACGCGGCCCGGGCAGACGATACGGATCGGCGGCTGGCTGGACTCCATGGTGCGCACCTGCACCGGCGAGGTGTGCGTGCGCAGCAGCATGTTCGCGTTGAAGTAGAAGGTGTCGTGCATCGCCCGCGCCGGGTGGTGGCCGGGGATGTTGAGCGCTTCGAAGTTGTGGTAGTCGTCTTCGACCTCGGGGCCTTCGGCGATGCCGTAGCCGATGCGGGTGAAGAACTGCTCGATGCGCTCGAGGGTACGGGTGACCGGGTGCAGGCCACCGGTGGTCTGGCCACGGCCTGGCAGGGTTACATCAATGCACTCGGCGGCCAGGCGCGCGCTCAGGGCGGCCTCTTCGAACGCGGCCTTGCGGGCGTTGAGCACGACGGTGACGCGCTCCTTGGCGTCGTTGATCAGCGCCCCGACCTTCGGTCGCTCGTCGGCCGGCAGGTTGCCCAGGGTCTTCATCACCTGGGTCAGCTCGCCTTTCTTGCCGAGGTAGTGAACCCGGATCTGCTCCAGGGCATTGATGTCTTCAGCGCGCTCCACGGCCTCCAGGGCTTGGGAGACCAGCGCATCCAGGTTTTCCATGTACAGACTCCAGATACGAAATAGGGGAAGAGCTTTACAGGCTCTTCCCCTATCGATGACGTTCAATACCCGACGTCGCGAACGCCGCCGGGTGATTGTCGTGGGTACTTAAGCCAGAACGGCTTTAGCTTTCTCGACAATCGCAGCAAACGCCGCTTTTTCGTTCACTGCCAGATCGGCCAGAACCTTGCGGTCGATTTCGATCGACGCTTTTTTCAGGCCAGCGATCAGACGGCTGTAGGACAGACCGTTAGTGCGGGCACCAGCGTTGATACGAGCGATCCACAGTGCGCGGAACTGACGCTTCTTCTGGCGACGGTCACGGTAGGCGTATTGACCCGCCTTGATGACAGCCTGCTTGGCAACGCGGAACACGCGCGAGCGTGCACCGTAGTAGCCTTTAGCCAGTTTCAGGATTTTCTTGTGACGCTTACGAGCGATGACGCCACGCTTTACACGAGCCATGAGTAACTTCCTCTATCGTTGACCAGAATTAACGAACGCGCAGCATGCGCGCGACTTTCGCGACGTCGGACGGGTGCAGCAAGCTGCTACCACGCAATTGACGCTTACGCTTGGTCGACATTTTGGTCAGGATGTGGCTCTTGAAAGCGTGCTTGTGCTTGAAGCCGGAAGCGGTTTTCAAGAAACGCTTCGCTGCACCGCTTTTGGTTTTCATCTTTGGCATGTTCGGAACTCCGCATTGAGTGGATAAACATAACCGCAAGGCCTGCCGTGCCCTGGTGGTTATTTCTTTTTCTTGGGGGCGATGACCATCATCAGCTGGCGTCCTTCCATCTTAGGATGCTGCTCGACGGTGCCGTATTCCACGAGGTCACCTTCGACCCGCTTCAACAGCTCCATGCCCAGCTCCTGGTGGGCCATCTCACGACCACGGAATCTCAGAGAGATCTTGGCCTTGTCCCCTTCACTAAGGAAACGTACCAGGTTGCGTAGTTTTACCTGGTAATCCCCTTCCTCCGTCCCTGGACGAAACTTGATTTCTTTGATCTGGATCTGCTTCTGATTTTTCTTGGCCTCGTTGGCCTGCTTCTTCTTCTCGAAGAGGTGCTTGCCGTAGTCCATGACCTTGCAGACAGGGGGTACGGCATCTGCAGAAATTTCTACCAGATCCAGCTTCGCTTCTTCAGCGATACGAAGCGCTTCATCGATCGAGACGATGCCAACCTGCTCGCCATCCGCGCCAATTAACCGAACCTCGCGTGCCGAGATATTCTCGTTGATCGGGGCCTTCGGGGCAGCTCGTTTATCGTTTCTCATATCACGCTTAATAGTCATTACTCCGATTCTTGGCGACCACGCCGGGAAACCGCATGCGCCAGGAGCTCGGTGAACTGGGTGACGGGCATGGAACCCAGGTCCGCACCTTCACGAGTCCGCACAGCGACGGTTTGCGTTTCGACCTCGCGGTCCCCTATAACCAAAAGATACGGGACCCTGAGCAAGGTATGCTCGCGGATTTTAAAGCCGATCTTCTCATTTCTCAAGTCGCACTTGGCACGGAATCCGCTGGAATTCAGAGTTTTTTCCACGTCAAGGGCAAAATCGGCCTGTTTGTCGGTGATATTCATGATCACCGCCTGAGTTGGCGCCAGCCAGGCAGGGAACACACCGGCGTAGTGTTCGATGAGCATGCCGATGAAACGTTCGAACGATCCGAGGATGGCGCGGTGCAGCATCACGGGGCGACGACGGTTGTTGTCCTCGGCGATGTAGCTGGCGTCCAGGCGCTCGGGCAGGTTCGGGTCGTACTGCAACGTGCCGCACTGCCAGTTACGGCCCAGGCAATCGCGCAGGGTGAACTCGATCTTCGGCCCGTAGAACGCACCCTCGCCCGGCTGGTATTCCCACTCCAGGCCCGATTCGTTCAAGGCATCGGCCAAGGCGCTCTCGGCGCGGTCCCACAACTCTTCGGAACCGACGCGCTTGGCGGGACGGGTCGAGAGCTTCATGGCGACGTCGGTGAACCCGAAGTCCTTGTAGACGTCGAGCGTCAGGCGAATGAAGTCGGCGGCTTCCTTCTTGACCTGATCTTCGGTGCAGAAGATGTGCGCGTCGTCCTGGGTGAAGCCACGCACGCGCATGATGCCGTGCAGGGCACCGGACGGCTCGTTGCGGTGGCAAGCACCGAACTCGGCCAGACGCAGCGGCAGGTCGCGGTAGGACTTCAGGCCCTGGTTGAACACCTGCACGTGGCACGGGCAGTTCATCGGCTTGACGGCGAAGTCGCGGCTTTCCGACGAGGTGGTGAACATGTTCTCGGCATAGTTGGACCAGTGGCCGGAACGCTCCCACAGCACGCGATCGACCACCTGCGGCGTCTTGATCTCGAGGTAGCCGTTGTCACGCTGGACCTGGCGCATGTACTGCTCGAGCACCTGGTACACCGTCCAGCCGGCCGGGTGCCAGAACACCATGCCCGGCGCTTCTTCCTGCAGGTGGAACAGGTCGAGCTGCTTGCCGATCTTGCGGTGATCGCGCTTCTCGGCTTCCTCGATGCGCTGGATGTAGGCCGCCAGCTGCTTCTTGTCGGCCCAGGCGGTGCCATAGACACGCTGCAGCTGCTCGTTCTTGGCATCGCCGCGCCAGTAGGCACCGGACAGCTTGGTCAGCTTGAACGCCTTCAGGAAACGGGTGTTCGGCACGTGCGGACCACGGCACATGTCGACGTATTCTTCGTGGTAGTACAGGCCCATGGCCTGTTCGTCCGGCATGTCTTCGACCAGGCGCAGCTTATAGTCTTCGCCACGGCTGGCGAACACGTCGATGACCTCGGCGCGCGGGGTCATCTTCTTGACCACGTCGTAGTCGGTGTCGATCAGCTGACGCATGCGCGCTTCGATGGCAGCTAGGTCTTCAGGGGTGAAGGGGCGCTCGTAGGCGATGTCGTAATAGAAGCCTTCGTCGATCACCGGGCCGATGACCATCCTGGCGGTCGGGTACAACTGCTTGACCGCATGACCGATCAGGTGGGCACAGGAGTGGCGGATGATCTCCAGCCCCTCCTGGTCCTTCGCCGTGATGATCTGCAGCGTGGCGTCGTGGTCGATCAGGTCGCAGGCGTCGACCAGCTTGCCGTCGACCTTGCCGGCCAGGGTGGCCTTGGCCAGGCCTGCGCCGATGGATGCTGCGACGTCGGCAACGCTGACGGCCTGTTCGAAGGACCGTTGACTGCCGTCGGGAAGAGTGATTACGGGCATGGCGCCTCCTCTCCTAGTGGTGACCCCTACCAAAGGTCACGTGGGTTGGGATGAGCCAGTACAAGATCCGCCCTGCCTTTCCCTCGGGAAAGCCTGCCTCACAGTGGCAGAAGCCGTTGAGCCTGCCAGGGTCGAACCAGAGTGACTGGAAGAGTGACGACGAGGCCGGTCAGGCCTGTCGTGAGCCGGCCATGCTAGCACGACCTGCCAGGCCACCCTATGAATATTTGGGAATCGAAGGCTGGCGGTGAACTTGTGGGAGCGATTGCCCGTCACAATGCCGGAACCACCCTACTCTTGATGAGACCTTACCGAAGGAGTTAACGGTTATGCGATTTCAGTCTCTTCTGGCCCTGACCGCGGCAGGTGCCCTGATGCTGCCCCTGGCAGCCCACGCCGAATCGTGGCCAGCCGGCAAGAAAGACGCCTACATGGCTCAATGTACCCAGGTCGCGAGCAGCAAAGGACTGGATGCCGCTGCGGCCAAGCAGCACTGCGAGTGCGGCGCCACGGCGATCGAGAAGAACTTCAGCACCAAAGAGATCGAACAGCTCGACAGCAAGCAAGGCGTCGATGCCAAGCTGATGGAAAAAGCCCAGGCCGTCGTGGCCAAGGCATGCGCTGCACGCTGACATTTCGTACAGGATCCGGCGTTCTTTTGCCCTGGATCACGATTGTGCGAAGGTAATTGACGCGACACGCGCAGAATTAGACTATGATGTGGCTCGTGCAGTCTGTAGCCTCGGCCACATCGCACTACTGAAAATTTCAAGATTCCGGAGATTCACCCATGTCCAATCGCCAACAAGGCACCGTCAAATGGTTCAATGATGAAAAAGGCTACGGCTTCATCACCCCAGCAGGCGGCGGCGACGACCTGTTCGTTCACTTCAAGGCCATCGAATCCGACGGCTTCAAGAGCCTGAAAGAAGGCCAGACCGTTTCGTTCGTTGCCGAACGTGGTCAGAAGGGCATGCAGGCTGCACAGGTTCGTCCGGAGTAATTCGGGCTTACCGCTGTAAAAAAACCCGCCTTCCGGCGGGTTTTTTTATGGGCGTTGTGCACACCGCGGCGTCAGACCGGGCCGTCCTGGCCCGCTGCCCCGCCCCCGCCAAGGGCGCTCAACCGCAATTGACGCGGTTCACCACACCCTGCTGATCCACGTTCAGGTTCAGGCGCTCGGAACGGTACTCCAGCGTCACCCTGTCATCGGGCTTGAGAATGCGCGCGTACTGGGCGCCGCTGGCCTTGCGCGCCTGCTCCAGCAGGTCGGCGCTGGCAGGCTTGCCCATGGCGAAATCGGCACCGCTGGCCGAGCAGCGTCCACCGTTGTCGGCCGCTGCAGGCGCAGGCGAGGCGCCACGATCATCCGAAGTGCCCCCCGTGCTGCAACCGGCCAGAACTGCGGCTACCAGCAAGGTCGCCAGGGAAGCGCGAGTATGAAACATGGATCCTCCTAATCGATCACATTGGCTGCCTAATGCGACAGTGCCATCAAGCGTTTGTTGCAAAACCTGTCGAGTGTGCCTTAAATCCGCACAGGCTGGCCCAATGCAATCGTGACCGAATCTTACGCCCTCGAAACGGCACGGCCGTCAGGCCCGCTCAGACCTTCATGCCCATGCCGCAGAGTTCACCATGCCTACCCCATGCATTCTCACCCTCCCAGGGCCTCGGCCCGCCCCGCTCATCGAGGAGACGAACGCCCGCTGCCCGTCCATGCCCCTCACGCCACGAGGCCGCCCATGAGCCGTCACAGCATTGATGCCGACATCAAGGTCAAGTGGTCCGAAGGCCAGAGCGCCTACAGCCCCAGTACGCCCGAGGAGTTGCTGTTGATCGCGATCGACCTGCTGGTGCGCGACCTAGGTGGTCAGGCGGCCCGGACTTTCACCGAACAGGTGCTCGAACGCCATGCCCCACGCGCCATGACCGCGCAGGACCCTGCCCTGTGATCGTGCGCACGTGACACCAGACCAGGCGCGTGAAGCGACCCATGCCCGCGCCCGCACGAGAAACCGAACGAGACCCCCCATGACTCGTTCGGTGCACCGAACACTTGTGCGCCCCATCTCCGCATGACGACCTGGCCTTGCGCTCCTCGACTGGCCATCAGGTGTGCCATCAGCCGATCCGACCAGGTTGGTACGAAAACTGCCTGACTTTGTCGGGCAATACAGCCCACCTCATTAGGAAGAGCGAGAACAATAATGATCCATGTCGCCATGAAGACCTTTATCCCCAGTGCCCTTGCACTGATGCTGGCCTTGCCAGCCCATGTCAGCGCCGAAGAGGCCAAGCAGCAGCAGGCCCTGGCCAATGTCGTGATCCTGGCCACCGGCGGCACCATCGCCGGTGCCGGCGCCAGCACTGCCAACAGCGCCACCTATCAGGCGGCCAAGGTAGGCGTCGACAAGCTGATCGCGGACGTACCGGAGCTGGGCAACCTGGCCAAGGTGCGTGGCGAGCAGGTGATGCAGATCGCCTCGGAAAGCATCAGCAACGACAACCTGCTGCAGCTGGGCAAACGCGTCGCCGAACTGGCCGACAGCCCGGACGTCGACGGCATCGTCATCACCCATGGCACCGACACGCTGGAAGAGACCGCCTACTTCCTGAACCTGGTGGAAAAGACCGAGAAACCGATCGTGGTGGTCGGCTCGATGCGCCCAGGCACGGCCATGTCCGCCGATGGCATGCTGAACCTGTACAACGCCGTGGCCGTGGCCAGCGACAAGCAGTCGCGCGGCAAGGGCGTCCTGGTGACCATGAACGACGAAATCCAGTCGGGCCGCGACGTGAGCAAGTCGGTCAACATCAAGACCGAAGCGTTCAAGAGCGCCTGGGGCCCGATGGGCATGGTCGTGGAAGGCAAGTCGTACTGGTTCCGCCTGCCCGCCAAGCGCCATACCGTCAATTCGGAATTCGACATCAAGCAGATCAGCAGCCTGCCCCAGGTGGACATCGCCTACGGCTATGGCAACGTGACCGACACGGCGTACAAGGCCCTGGCCCAGAACGGCGCCAAGGCGCTGATCCATGCCGGCACCGGCAACGGCTCGGTGTCCTCCCGCGTGGTACCGGCCCTGCAGGAGCTGCGCAAGAACGGCGTACAGATCATCCGTTCTTCGCACGTCAACCAGGGCGGCTTCGTCCTGCGTAACGCCGAGCAGCCGGACGACAAGAACGACTGGGTCGTGGCCCACGACCTGAACCCGCAGAAGGCCCGCATCCTGGCCATGGTCGCCATGACCAAGACCCAGGACAGCAAAGAGCTGCAGCGGATCTTCTGGGAATACTAAACGCCCCGCCTGACGAGAGGGCCCAGGCGGCCCTCTCGCTCACACCGTTCGATCAGAACGTGTAGGAAACACCCGCCTGCACGGTGCGCGGTGCGCCTGGGTACACATAGGTGTTGAAAGCACCCTCGTCATAGCGTGTATTGAAGACGTTCTTCACGTCCAGGTTCAGCCGCACGTGCTCGTTGACCGTGTAGAAGCTCAGCAGATCCACCACGCTGTACTGATCCATGGTGTAGGTCGAGACCGCCGTCTGCCCGGCACGATCGTCCACATGCTTGAACCCCACCCCCAACCCCAGCCCTTTCGCCGCGCCTTCCTGGAACTCGTAGGTGTTCAGCAGGCTGAAGGTGTTGCGTGGAATGTTCGCCAGGCGCGTGCCGCGCGCCAGGGTGTTGTCGCGCGTCACCTCGGCATCGACGTAGGCATAGCCACCGATCATTCGCCACTCGGGGGTGATGTTGCCGGCGATGTTCAGGTCGAACCCACGGCTGCGCACTTCGCCTGCCGCCACGCTGTAGGTGCCGGTCGGATCGTTCGGATCGCGGGTCAGCACGTTTTCCTTGACCGTGTGGTACACCGCGGCATCGACGCTCAGACGACGGTCGAGGCTTTCCCACTTCAGGCCGATCTCGTAGGACTTGCCCTTTTCCGGGTCGAACCCGCCGCCTTGCAGGCTGGTGCCACTGTTGGGCTTGAACGAGCGCGAAGCGGTGCCGTAAAGCGCGAGGGTCTCGGTCAGGTCGTACATCAGGCCCACGCGCGGCGTCACGCCATTCTGCCCATTGGAGAAGTCACGCGCGTTGCTGAGCTTGTCGTCGTAGTCGTGCTCGAAGCGCTCGAAGCGCACCCCGGCCAGCGCCTTGAGCCGCTCGGTCAACGCGACCTGGTCTTGCGCGAAGGCCGCCCAGGTCTTGAGGTTTTCTCGATCGTGGGTCGTCGTACGCGTCAGTGCAGGCCGTGGCTGCCCCAGCACAGGGTTGAACAGATCGACCGGATAAGCAGCCGCGCCGCCTGCCGATCGCAGGATGATCGAGCTGTAGTCGTAGTCTTCGTACTCGAGCCCCGTCAGCAGTGTGTGCGACAGGCCCGCCGTGTCGAAATGCCCGGTCAGGTTGAGCTGGTAGTCACGGCTGGTCCATTCCAGTTCGCGGTAGTTGAAGTTGCGCCCCAGGGTACGTCCATCAGCCTGCAGCCCGTTGGCCTCCACGGCATTGCCCTTGAGCGAGCCGTCCAGCCACTGCAGGCCGCCGGCCAGGGTCCAGTCGTCATCGAGCCGGTGCTCGAAGCGCAGCTGCGCCATGTCGTTGTCGTTGTGCAGCAGGTTGTCACTGCCCTTCTCCCACACATTGGTGTCACGCGAGGCCGTGCCAGCCTGCCTGGGCAAGCGCGTCAGACCCCGGTCCAGCGGGTGATTGTTGCGCATGAAGTCACCCTCGAAGACGATCCGGGTGGCGTCATCGACCTGCCAGCTGAGCACCGGCGTCACACCGTAACGCTCGCTGTCCACGTCATCGCGAAAGCTCTCGCCGCCCTCGCCCAGGACGTTCAGCCGATAGGCCAGGGCACCGTCCTGCGTGAGCGCGCCGGTGGCGTCGAGCGTGGCGCGGCGCAAGCCCTGGTCGTCGATCTGGCTGCCCACGGTGACCTTGTCATCGAGCTGCGGCTGCTTGCTGACGATGTTGAAGGTGCCTCCCGGATCGCCTCGGCCGTACAGGGTGCTCGCCGGCCCGCGGATCACCTCGAGACGCTCCACGGTGTTGGCATCCGGCGCGTTGGGATAGCCACGGTTGATGGGGAACCCGTTGCGGTAGAACTCGCCCGTGGTGAAGCCGCGGACGGTCAAGGTGGTCAGGCCCTGGCCGCCGAAGTTGTTGGCCCGCCCCACGCCGCCGGCATAGTCCAGCCCCTCCTGCAGGCGAGTGGCGGAGGTGTCCTTCAGCACATCCCGGGGCACCACGCTGACGGACTGGGGCGTCTCGTGCAGCGCGGTATCGGTGCGCGTGGCGCTGGCAGAGCGCTCGGCCTTGTAGCCTTGCACCGGGCCATCGGCAGTCTGCCAGTCGGAGGCGTCAGCCTCGATGTTCACCGCACCCAGCTCGATGCTGGCCGATGGCGTGACAGGAGTCTCGGCCAGGGCCAGAGAGGGTAAGGCATGCAGCAGGCACAGCGAGACGATCGAGCGGCGCATCGATAGAAGAATCCTGAAAGTGGGAAAACCCGGAGGGGTCTGGGAGCGTGCGAATCCTATGTGGAAATAATTCGCATTGGCAATGGTTATTTTTACAAATCGAACGATAAACCTTTGCCGTTTCCGTAACAGGCCAACCACCGACCTCGACCCCTTCATTTCGAGACAAGGCCGCTCAGGCACGAGACGGTGTCGACTTTATCCGCCACTAGGGTTAAAGAGCCTTACGGTGAGTTGCGAAATGCCCTACAGTCAAATACTGTACGCGCATACAGCCCACCAAGGACACCGTCATGCCCAGCCCTGCACCTGCCACCCCCTCGAGTTTTGCGCTGCTGGGAACGCGCATCCAGAAGATCATCAACAGCCCGGCCGCCCAGCGCAGCCGTGCGGCCTTGATCTACCGGCTCGAGCACGAAGCACCCGAAGACTGGCTGACGCTGCTCGACGAGATCGCCGAGAACGACAACGTGACCATCGCCCACCGCGACGACGGTGGCGTGCAGTTGTTCTGGACCGTGCCGCAGGAAGACTGACCGACCATGAGAGCGTTGCTTTTCACCCTGGCAGGCGTGCTGCTCGCCCTGCCCCACGCCCATGCCGAAGCGCCCCGCACGTTCCAGGAGGCGAAGAAGCTCGCCTGGACGCTGTATGCGCCGCAATCCACGGAGTTCTACTGCGGTTGCAAGTACAACGGCAACAAGGTCGACCCGCGCACCTGCGGGTACACGCCGCGCAAGAATTCCCAGCGGGCCGCACGTATCGAATGGGAGCACATCGTCTCGGCCTGGCAGATCGGCCATCAGCGCCAGTGCTGGCAGCACGGCGGGCGAAAGCACTGCGCCCGCAGCGACGACGTGTTCCGGCGAGCCGAGGCCGACCTGCACAACCTGGTGCCCAGCATCGGCGAGGTGAATGGGGACCGCAGCAACTACAGCTTTGGCTGGCTGCCCGAAAAGCATGGCCAGTATGGCCAATGCCTGACCCAGGTGGATTTCAAGGCACGCCGCGTGATGCCGCGGCCGTCGATCCGCGGCATGATCGCCCGTACGCACTTCTACATGAGTCAGCGTTACGACCTGCGCCTGTCGAAACAGGACCGCCAGCTGCTCGAGGCCTGGGACAAGACCTACCCGGTTCAGCCGTGGGAGCGACAGCGCAACCAGCGCGTGGCCTGCCTGATGGGCCACGGCAATCCCTTCGTCGGCCCCGTGGACCTGGGCGCCTGCCGCTGAGCATCAGGCCAGCGTACTGAGGTAGGCGCTCGCCTCGTTGTACTTGGCCATCCGGGCGATGTCGTCCGGCCCCGGATAAGGAATGCGGGACATGTCGCTGTTGTCGGCCAGGTCGGCCAGCTTGACCACGCGAGCCAGGGGGTCATCGCCGACGCGCACCACGAAGTCCAGGTACGGCTCGCCCTGACGACGGCTCAAGGCATGCACGGCCGCCAGGATCTTCAGCGAAAACCCCTGGCGTGCCAGGTCGGCCAGGGTGGTCGGCGTGTCTTCCAGCACATCGTGCAGCACGGCGACGATGCGCTGCTCCGGCGTCGACACGCGCAACATCACCCGCAGCGGGTGAAGAATGTAGGCATTGCCGCCTTTGTCGTATTGCCCCTCATGGGCCTGGGCCGCCAAGGCGATCGCCCGCTCCAAGGTAGACATGTGGCCCTCCCGCGCAGCCTCTGCAATTGAGCATAGCTGTGACAGCGAGGTCGGCGCCAATACTCCCGTCACATCAGCGTGCGACACCGTGCTGGATGACCACCGAGTCGGTACCCAGCCTGGCCATGACGTCGGTCTTGCGCGCTTCGGCCTCGGCCTTGCTCGGGAATGGCCCCATCAGCACCACCGGCTTGCCGTTGCGATACTCGACCGACGAGGGGATGCCTTTTTCCAGCAGGCGCGCGGTCATGTCGGTCATGGCGCCCATGTTGGCACCCTGGACGACTTCGACGTCCCAGCCTTCGGGCGCCGGCTGATCGGCCAGCGCGTCGGCGCGGCGTTGCAGGTCGGCACCGCCACACACCTCACGGATGCGCAGGTCGTTGCCCGACTCATCGACGATGATCTGGTAGTCGCTGCCCTGCTTGATGGCGACGTAGCTGCGGTAGGCCTCGTACTGGCCGGCCTGGTCCTTGCCACGGAATTGGCCGCAGATGGTGCCTTCCGGGGAGATCCGCACGTTGGCGAACTTTGCCGTGTCAGGCCGTGTGAGGCTTTCAGCGACCCGCTTGTGCACGCCTTCGACTTCGTTGTCACAGCCAGCCAGAGCCAGCACCGCCATTACCACTGCCAGTTTGCGCACGCCATCATCTCCCGTTCAGAAGCGGACGATTCTAACACGGCCGACCGCCTCGTCAGGGGCGTGCCCGAAGTGGCACGACGCTCAGGCCAGTGCGCACCGGCGGTCAGAGCGGACCTTGCGACACAAGGCCGCAGCCGCTCGAAGGCGTTTTGGCAGACAATAAAAAAGGGCGATCTGTGTAGATCGCCCTTTTAAATTTGGTAGGCACAATTGGACTCGAACCAACGACCCCCACCATGTCAAGGTGGTGCTCTAACCAACTGAGCTATGTGCCTGTCGTGTGGCGCGCATATTACGAGTGCGCCCTGACCTTGTAAAGCGTTTTCTTCAAAAAAATCAGAAACTTTGCATGCGTGCTCACACCCGCGTGCACAGCGGCGCCTTTCTCGAAAAGCGCGCGCAAAAAAAGGGCGACCCTTTCGGATCGCCCCTCTTTTCGATTTGGTAGGCACAATTGGACTCGAACCAACGACCCCCACCATGTCAAGGTGGTGCTCTAACCAACTGAGCTATGTGCCTGTCGATGAGGGCGCATTCTACGCACTTGCTCGGGGGTGTCAACCGGTTTTTTCGCTAAGCCACTGAATCTTCGCTCTTTTATGAGTCTGCCATCGCGCTCGCTCACGGCTCGCCCGCCGTCAGGAATTTTTAACAGGCCGCTAGCATGCGTTTATTATTATTGATAGCATCAGCGCATCCGTTAAAAATATAAAACACGAGGTGCTGCCGCATGGCCACGACTTCCTACCCCCACTCCTATTATGCCGCCTCGGCCAATCCAGCACCGGCACGCCCGGCGCTGCAGGGCGAAGTCGAGACTGACGTGTGCATCATCGGCGCTGGCTACACCGGCCTGTCCAGCGCCCTGTTCCTGCTGGAGAATGGCTTCAAGGTCACCGTGCTCGAGGCCGCTCGCGTCGGTTTCGGCGCTTCGGGCCGCAACGGTGGTCAGATCGTCAACAGCTACAGCCGCGACATCGACGTCATCGAGCGCAGCGTCGGCCCTCAGCAGGCCAAGCTGCTGGGTGACATGGCGTTCGAGGGCGCGCGCATCATCCGTGATCGCGTGGCGCGCTACGGCATCCAGTGCGACCTGAAGGACGGCGGCGTGTTCGCCGCGCTCACCCCCAAGCAGATGGGCCACCTGGAGTCGCAGAAGCGGCTGTGGGAACGTTACGGTCATACGCAACTGGAGCTGCTCGACCAGCGCCGGATCCGCGAGGTCGTCGCCTGCGAGAACTACATCGGCGGCATGCTGGACATGAGCGGCGGCCATCTTCACCCGCTCAACCTGGCCCTGGGCGAAGCGGCCGCGGTCGAGTCGCTCGGCGGCACGATCTACGAGCAGAGCCCGGCGGTGCGCATCGACCGTGGCGCCAGCCCCGTCGTGCACACGCCTCAGGGCAAGGTGCGCGCCAAGTTCATCATCGTCGCCGGCAACGCCTACCTGGGCAATCTGGTGCCAGAGCTGGCCGCCAAGTCCATGCCCTGCGGCACGCAGGTGATCACCACCGAGCCGCTGGGCGAGGCGCTGGCACGCAGCCTGCTGCCCCAGGACTACTGCGTCGAAGACTGCAACTACCTGCTCGACTACTATCGCCTGACCCAGGACAAGCGCCTGGTCTTCGGCGGTGGCGTGGTCTATGGCGCCCGTGATCCGGCAAACATCGAAGCGATCATTCGGCCGAAGCTGCTCAAGGCCTTCCCGCAGCTCAAGCAGGTGAAGATCGACTACGCCTGGACCGGCAACTTCCTGCTGACCTTGTCACGCCTGCCGCAAGTTGGTCGCCTGGGCGACAACATCTACTACTCGCAAGGGTGCAGTGGTCACGGCGTGACCTACACGCACCTGGCCGGCAAGGTCCTGGCCGAGGCGCTGCGCGGCCAGGCCGAACGGTTCGATGCCTTCGCAGGCCTGCCGCACTACCCGTTCCCCGGTGGGCAGGCGCTGCGTGTGCCGTTCAGCGCCCTGGGCGCCTGGTATTACAGCCTGCGTGACCGCCTGGGCTTCTGACAGGCCCTCCGGGCTGCCGGTCACCGGTCCAGGCTGTCGACCGCCTGTCGCGCAGCCCGTTCCTGACCGGCGCGCGCCAGCTCGTCGGCGGCCTGCAGCCAGCGCTGCCGATCGACCTGCGCGGCCGGTTGCGTCGGTGGCTGCACCAGCACTGCCCAGCTCCCCTCCTTCGCCCATGCCTGGGCAAAGTCGTCGAAGTCCATCAGCTGCCGGCGGTTCATGCCTGAGCGCAGCAGCACGTGACGCTTGTAGCGGTCATAGCCGATCAGCAGCGCATAGCGTGGCTCGCCCCACCACGCCATGCCTTCGCGGTAGCTGAGCAACACCGGATTGCCTGCCGAGACCTGGGTCAGCAGTGCCTCCAGGCGCGGGTCGAGCGGGTAGACGACCAGGCCATGGTCACGGGCCACGGGCGGGATGCGCGTCTGCAACCGATCCGCCGCCTCAGGCAAACCCAGCGGCACGTCGAGCATGCCCGGGGTGATCTGCACGCCCTGCTGAGTGAGCAACGCCGCCAGCGCCATGGCGCCACTGTGATTGGCATACCCGCGATAGAACGGCACGCTGCCGATCTCGACACGCTGCGCCAACCCTGCAGGCATGGCGGGAGGCTGGCCGGCGCACCCGGCCAGCAGTGCCGCTGTCACGCACACGGCCAGGAAACGACGGGAAAAGGCAGGCGGTCGGAGGAAGATCGATGGCATGAGCGCTCACTTGCAGAAATCAGGGCGGGTGAAAGACAGAGCGCCCCGATCATAGGCCTAGCAAGGCCAGCCGTACAGGTACGCCGCCCCCTGGCTCCAGAAACGCCTGAAGCCCCCACAGGGGCTCCAGCACGTTGAGCGGTCAGGTCCGGATCACCCCTGCCCGAGCTCCTTCTTCATCCTGGCGCGGCGCGCCATGATGTTGAGCACCTCGATCGCGGTGGAGAATGCCATCGCCGCGTAGACGTAGCCCTTCGGTACATGGGCACCGAACCCTTCGGCGATCAGGGTCATGCCGATCATGATCAGGAAGCCCAGGGCCAGCATGACCACGGTCGGGTTGTCGTTGATGAACTTGGCCAGGGGGTCGGCGGCCAGCAGCATCACGAGCACGGCGCTGATCACGGCGATGATCATGATCGGCAGGTGCTCGGTCATGCCCACGGCGGTGATGATGCTGTCGATGGAGAACACGATGTCCAGGATCAGGATCTGCCCGATCGCCGAGGCGAACCCGATGGTCACGGTGTGGCCGACCTTGGCCTCTTCCTTGGCGCCATGGGGGTCGACGCTTTCATGGATTTCCTTGGTCGCCTTCCACAGCAAGAACAGGCCACCGGCGATCAGGATCATGTCCTTCCAGGAAAATGCATGGCCGAACACCTCGAACACCGGCTCGGTCAACTGCACGATCCAGGCCACGGTGCTGAGCAGGGCCAGGCGCATGACCAGTGCCATGCTGATACCGATGCGCCGCGCCTTGGAACGATACGCCTCCGGCAGCTTGTTGGTCAGGATAGAGATGAAGATCAGGTTGTCGATACCCAGGACGATCTCCATCGCCACCAGCGTGGCGAGCGCGACCCAGGCGGTGGGGCTCGAGGCGAGTTCCAGCAAGTATTCCATGAATCATTCCTGCGTCAGGTGAAAGGGTCAGATGTCTTGGGTGTCACGGGTGTCTTCGGCGCTCTGGCGTGGCGTATCGGCCGGCCCCATCGCCTCGTCCAACGCCTGCTGCGCCACCTCGTTGGTCTTGTCGATGACCGACTTGGCCGATTCGGCGGCCTGGTCGAGCGCCTGGCGCGTCGATTGCCGGGCCTCGTCGCAACCGCTCATGGTCAGCAGGGCGATGCACACCACCAGCGGTGTGCCGATCGATTTGAAGTCAAGCATGAAAGCCTCGTCGATTCCTGTTCAGATTGCGCTCCAGGCGCATGATGCAGGGATTCTAGAACGCCGCATCGTTCAGTAAAATTCGTATTTAAACGGGTTATACTTCGGGTTTTCCGAATCCGCACGCGCCTCATGCTCAACTATCGCCAACTGCACTACTTCTGGGTCGTCGCTCGTACCGGCAGCGTCACGCGCGCCAGCGAACACCTGAACCTGACGCCGCAGACCATCAGCGGCCAGCTCACCCTGCTCGAGCAGACCTACGGCATCGAACTGTTTCAGCGCGTCGGGCGCCAGCTCGAGCTGACCGAGCAGGGGCGTCGGACGCTGGCTTATGCCGAACAGATGTTTCAGATCGGCAGCGAACTGGAGGCCATGCTGCGTGCGCGTCCCGACGAGCAGCAGATCCTGTTCCGGGTCGGGGTGGCCGACGTGGTGCCCAAGTCCATCGTCTACCGCCTGCTCGCGCCGACCATGGAGCTGGACAGTCCGCTGCGCATCAGTTGCCGGGAAGACAAGCTCGAACGCCTGCTGGCCGACCTGGCCATCCAGCGCCTGGACCTGGTGATTTCCGACAGCCCGATGCCGAGCCATCTGGACATCAAGGGCTACAGCCAGAAGCTCGGTGAGTGCGGGCTGAGTTTCTTCGCCACGTCGGCGCTCGCGGCACGGCTGACCGCGCCCTTCCCTGCCTGCCTGCAGGACGCGCCGCTGTTGATCCCTGGCCAGGAGACCATGGTCCGTAACCGGCTGTTGCGCTGGCTCGGCGAGCAACGCGTGCAACCCCGGATCATCGGCGAGTTCGACGACAGTGCCTTGATGCAGGCCTTCGGTCAGTCCGGCAGCGGCCTGTTCATCGCACCCAGCGTCATCGCCGAAGAGGTCTGCCGTCACGGCGACGTGCAACTGATCGGGCAAACCGAAGCGGTGCGTGAGTCGTTCTATGCCATCTCGGTGGAGCGCAAGGTCAAGCACCCTGGGATCCTGGCCATCACCGAAGGCGCGCGGCGCGAACTGTTCAACTGGTAGCGACGTGTCTCACCCGGTCTTTCAGCTTGTCTTGAGACCGGGACACCCCTAGGCTTGGGCACTTCCTTGACCATGAGACCGGACCATGTCAGCACCTGAAAATGCCAGTGCCGCACGCTTCAACGCTGTCGAGATCCGCGTCCTGGGTGCCTTGATCGAAAAGCAGGCGAGCAGCCCCGAGACCTACCCGCTCACCCTCAATGCCCTGGTACTGGCCTGCAACCAGAAGACCAGCCGCGAGCCGGTGATGAACCTCACCGCCGGCCAGGTCGGCCAGGCCCTGCGCGCCCTGGAAAGCCAGGGGCTGACCCGGTTGCAGATGGGTAACCGGGCCGATCGCTGGGAGCAGCGTGTCGACAAGGCGCTGGAGCTGGTGCCGGCCCAGTTGGTGCTGTTGGGCCTGATGTTCCTGCGTGGCCCCCAGACGCTTGGCGAACTGCTGGCCCGCAGCAGCCGCCTGCAGCCGTTCGAGGACCTGGCACAGGTGCAACATCAGGTCGAGCGCCTGGTGTCACGTGAACTGGCGGTGCACCTGCCGCGTCAGGGCGGCCAGCGGGAAGATCGCTACACCCATGCGCTCGGCGACCCTGCCGAGGCAGAGGCCATCCTCGAGGCGCGTCAAACCGCTGCCGCAGAGCGCAATACGGGCCATGCAGGCGGCACGGACCTGGCGGCGGAGCAGCGTTTCGAAGCGCTGGAAGCGCGCATCGCCGCGCTCGAAGCACGCCTGGCCGAATGGGAAAGCTGAGCGTCCGTCGGGCTAGGCAGGGTCCGGCTCAGGGAAATGCCGGCAGCTCTTGCGTTCGGCCAGCTCACGCTCGCTGGGGCGCTGGTCGATGAACACGGCGCGTCCATCGGCATAGATTTCCAGGTAGCCCCAGTGCAGTTCGTGCTCCTGCTGCCCCGGTCGTGGCGGCACGAACCACCAGGGTTCACGGCTGATCAAACGCATGCAGGGCCCCTCCGGCAGGTGTCTAGTTGACTATAGACACTGGCTGGAAGGGCCCTGCAGGAACGTGTCAGCGGATTTTTCCGTCACAGGCCGCGTCACCTGGCGCATGACGCGGCTGCGACGGCTCAGGCCGGTGCCGACGTGCGGATCAGGTGGTCGAACGCGGCCAGCGAAGCCTTGGCGCCTTCGCCCACGGCGATCACGATCTGCTTGTACGGCACGGTGGTCACGTCACCGGCGGCGAACACCCCAGGTACGCTGGTCTGGCCGCGGGCATCGACGATGATCTCGCCACGCGGCGACAGCTCCACCGTGCCCTTGAGCCAGTCGGTGTTGGGCAGCAGGCCGATCTGCACGAAGATGCCTTCCAGCTCGAGTGCATGCACCGTCTCGGTGGTGCGGTCCTTGTAGCTCAGGCCCGTGACCTTCTCGCCATTGCCATGCACCTCGGTGGTCAGCGCGCTGGTGATCACCTTGACGTTCGGCAGGCTGTGCAGCTTGCGTTGCAACACGGCGTCGGCACGCAGCTGGCCGTCGAACTCGATCAACGTCACCTGGGCGACGAGGCCGGCCAGGTCGATGGCCGCTTCCACGCCCGAGTTGCCGCCGCCGATCACCGCCACACGCTTGCCCTTGAACAGCGGGCCGTCGCAGTGCGGGCAGTAGGCCACACCGCGGCCGCGGTATTCCTGTTCGCCTGGCACGTTCATCTCGCGCCAGCGTGCGCCCGTGGCCAGGATCACGGTCTTGGCCTTGAGCGAAGCACCGCTGTTCAGGCGGACTTCGTGCAGCCCGCCCTCGGCGGCGGGGATCAGCGCCTCGCCGCGCTGCAGGTTCATGATGTCGACGTCGTACTGCTTGACGTGTTCTTCGAGCGCGACGGCCAGCTTCGGCCCTTCGGTCTCATGCACCGAGACGAAGTTTTCGATCGCCAGGGTATCGAGCACCTGGCCGCCGAAGCGTTCGGCTGCGACACCGGTACGGATGCCCTTGCGCGCGGCATAGATCGCCGCCGAAGCGCCGGCTGGCCCGCCGCCGACGACCAGCACGTCGAAGGCGTCCTTGGCATTGATCTTCTCGGCCTGGCGGCTGCCGGCACTGGTGTCGATCTTGCCGAGGATTTCTTCCAGGCCCATGCGGCCTTGGCCGAACGGTTCGCCATTGAGGTAGAGGCTCGGCACGGCCATGATCTTGCGCGACTCGACCTCGGCCTGGAACAGCGCGCCATCGATCGCCACGTGGCGAATGTTGGGGTTGAGCACGGCCATCAGGTTCAGCGCCTGGACCACGTCCGGGCAGTTCTGGCACGACAGCGAGAAGTAGGTCTCGAAGACGAATTCACCCTGCAGCCCGCGGATCTGTTCGATCACCTCGGCGCTGGCCTTGGAGGGGTGGCCGCCGACCTGCAGCAGCGCCAGGACCAAGGAAGTGAATTCATGCCCCATGGGAATACCGGCAAAGCGCAGGCCGATGTCCGCCCCAGGGCGGTTGAGCGAGAACGACGGGCGACGGGCGTCGTCACCGTCCACGCTCAGGGTAATGAGGTTCGACAGGCCGGCGATTTCCACCAGCAGGTCGTGCAGCTCGCGGGATTTCGCGCCGTCATCGAGGGAGGCGACGATCTCGATCGGCTGGGTAACCCGCTCCAGGTAGGTCTTGAGTTGCGATTTAAGCGTGGCGTCCAACATACGGGCGATTTCCTTGTTTCAAATGCTGTAAATGAAAACGCCCAGGCACAAGCGCCCGGGCGTTTTGCAGGGCGGTGAAGCATTACCGGTGACGGTCGTTCACCGTCCGCAGCAGGCGCATGGCCTCAGATCTTGCCGATCAGGTCGAGCGACGGCGCCAGGGTGGCCTCGCCTTCCTGCCACTTGGCCGGGCAGACTTCGCCTGGGTGGGCTGCGACGTACTGGGCCGCCTTGACCTTGCGCAGCAGTTCGCTGGCGTCACGGCCGACACCGCCGTCGTTGATTTCGACGATCTTGATCTGGCCTTGCGGGTTGATCACGAAGGTACCGCGATCGGCCATGCCGGCGTCTTCGATCAGCACGTCGAAGTTGCGGGCGATCTGGTGGGTCGGGTCACCGATCAGCGGGTACTGGATCTTGCCGATGGTGTCCGACGTGTCGTGCCAGGCCTTGTGGGTGAAGTGGGTGTCGGTCGACACGCCATAGATCTCCACGTCCAGCTTCTGGAATTCAGCGTAGTTGTCAGCCAGGTCGCCCAGTTCGGTCGGGCAGACGAAGGTGAAGTCAGCCGGGTAGAAGAACACCACGGACCACTTGCCCTGAAGATCGGCTTCGCTCACTTGAACGAAATCGCCATTGTGGTAGGCGGTAGCGTTGAACGGTTTTACCTGGCTGTTGATGATAGGCATCAGAAAGCGCTCCTTCATGGGTTGAAATACGTTGACGGGGATCATCCTAGACAATCGAGCGGCCGAAGGCTCATTGGCAAAGCTGATGCCACTGATTGGTTTTGGCTATGGCGGCCCTTATAAAGAGCAGCGAAAGACTATGGGCGTCGCGGCAAGGAGCCGGCAGGCGACGCGGGATCGATCGACCTCGCTTGGCGTGCAAAATAGTTGACCACTGCATTCAACCTTGGCCGCTTGCTGCCGATACGCGGGAAACGGGTCGCCCTCGCCACACGGCCGAGTCGCGTCTCCCTCCTCAACGGGTGCAAGGTCAACGCGCATGAACCTGAAATTCCGCCACAAGATCCTCCTGAGTGCCAGCGGCATCGTCATCCTGGCATTCGCCCTGTTCACGCTCTACAACGACTACTTGCAGCGTCATACCATCGCCCAGAACCTTGATTCGTCCATGCGCCAGTCCGGCGCCCTGGCCGCCAGCAGCGTGCAGAACTGGATGAGCGGCCGGATCCTGATCATGGAAAACCTGGCCGAGGACATCGCCGAGCAAGCGGCGGCCGGCAATGACAACGTGGCCAGCCTGGTCGACCAGCCGTCCTACCTGCGCAACTTCCAGTTCACCTACCTGGGGCAGAGCAACGGCGTGTTCACCCAGCGCCCTGACGTGCAGATGCCGGCCGACTACGACCCGCGCAAGCGCCCGTGGTACAGCGAGGCCGCCACGGCGGGCAAGACGGTGCTGACCGCGCCCTATCAGGCATCGGTCGGGGGCCTGGTGGTGACCATCACCGCCCCGGTCAAGCGCAAGAACGGCGGCGAACTGCTGGGCGTGGTCGGGGGCGACCTGTCGCTCGACAGCCTGGTGCAGATCATCCAGAAGGTCGACTTCGGCGGCATCGGCCATGCCTACCTGGTGGACAAGGATGGCCAGGTCATCGTCAGCCAGAACAAGGACCACCTGACCAAGCACCTCAAGGACCTCTACCCCGACAGCGGCCTGCGGGTCGAGCCGGGCATGCAGGACGTGATGCTCGACGGGCATGAGCGGATCGTCTCGTTCGCCCGGATCGAAGGCCTGCCGTCGGCGCAGTGGTACGTCGGCCTGGTGGTCGACAAGGACCAGGCCTACGCGGCGCTCGGCCAGTTCCGCGTCTCGGCGATCATCGCCATGGTCGTCGCGGTGATCGCCATCGCCGGCTTGCTGGGCCTGCTGATCCCGGTCCTGATGCGCCCCTTGACCACCATGGGCCGCGCCATGCACGACATCGCCGAAGGTGAAGGTGACCTGACCCGCCGCCTGGCCGTGCAGAACCAGGACGAGTTCGGCGAGCTGGCCGGCTCGTTCAACCGCTTCGTCGAACGCATCCATGCGTCGATCACCGAAGTCTCGTCGGCCACACGCCTGGTGCATGACCTGTCGGAAAAGGTCATGAGTGCCTCGAACGCTTCGATCATCGGTTCGGAGGAGCAGAGCCTGCGCACCAACAGCGTGGCAGCGGCGATCAACCAGCTGGGCGCGGCCACCCAGGAAATCGCGCGCAACGCCGCTGACGCCTCGCAGCATGCCAGCGGCGCCAGCGAACAGGCCCACGACGGGCGCCGCGTGGTCGAGCAGAGCATCCAGGCGATGACCGCGCTGTCGCAGAAGATCAGCGAGTCGTGCGAGCAGATCGAAGTGCTCAACGCCAGCACCGATGACATCGGCAAGATCCTCGACGTGATCAAGGGCATCTCTCAGCAGACCAACCTGCTGGCGCTCAACGCCGCCATCGAGGCCGCGCGGGCCGGGGAAGCCGGCCGTGGCTTCGCAGTGGTCGCCGACGAGGTCCGCAACCTGGCCCACCGTACCCAGGAGTCGGCCGAAGAGATCCACCGCATGATCACCACGCTGCAGGTGGGCTCTCGCGAAGCGGTGCACACCATGAACGCCAGCCAGGTCTCGAGCGAACAGAGCGTGCAGGTGGCCAACCAGGCCGGCGAACGCCTCAACAGCGTGACCCGACAGATTGGCGAGATCGACGGCATGAACCAGTCCGTGGCCACGGCCACCGAGGAGCAGACCGCCGTGGTCGAGAGCCTCAATCTGGACATCACCCAGATCAACACCCTCAACCAGCAGGGCGTGGAAAACCTCAACCAGACCCTGCGCCATTGCGACGCCTTGGGCCAGCAGGCCGGTCGTCTCAAGCAGCTGGTCGGCAGCTTCCGGATCTAAGCTGCACGCTGCAAGCCAAGTGCGATTCTGTATCGCTTGGTTTGCAGCGCCCCCTTCGGAACGCGTTTCGCCATCACACGGCCATACACATCAGCTTGCAACGTGTAGTACGCCGCTCACCGCTTTTCTCCGCCTCGCCAGTTATAACCTAATAACCAACAAGTCTATTTCGCTATAAAAAAATCTATATGCTGGCTTCCATCCGATCACGGGCACAGTTGGGCAGTCGAGAGCGTTATGGATGTAGGTTCGTTCGGTTTCACCATTGCAGGGCTGGTCGTAGGGTTCATCGTGGGCATGACGGGGGTCGGGGGCGGTTCGCTGATGACGCCGATCCTGCTCTGGTTCGGCATCAACCCGGCCACGGCCGTGGGCACCGACCTGTTGTACGCGGCCATCACCAAGGCCAGCGGCGTCTGGGTCCACAGCCGCAACAAGAACATCGACTGGAAGATCACCGGCCTGCTGAGCCTGGGCAGCGTGCCCGCGGCAGCCCTGACCCTGTGGTTCCTGGGCACGTTGCACACCGACACCTCGGCGCTCAACGCCCTCATCAAGCAGGGTCTGGCCGTGGTGCTGATCATCACCGCGCTGGCGATCCTGTTCCGCTCCAGGCTGCAGGCCTTCGCCAGCCGCCATGCCGGCGATCACTACCACCTCAGCGATCGCACGCTGAACCTGTTGACCGTGTTCACCGGCGTGGTGCTCGGGGTGATGGTCACGCTGACGTCGATCGGTGCCGGGGCGTTGGGGACGGTGGCACTGTTCCTGCTGTACCCGTTCCTGGTCACGCGACGCCTGGTCGGCACGGAGATCGCCCACGCCGTGCCGCTGACCCTGGTGGCCGGCCTGGGCCATGCCAGCATGGGCAACATGGACTGGTCGCTGCTGGGGTACCTGCTGCTGGGCTCGCTGCCGGGCATCTACCTGGGCAGCCACCTGGCCGGACGGGTGTCCGACCGCATCCTGCGCCCGTGCCTGGCGACCATGCTGCTGCTGATCGGCTACAAGCTGGCGTTCTGAAGCAGGCGCAGGCGCCATCGGCCGGTGTAGGCCAGGTGGACGCTGGCGCAAGGCAGCACGTCCATGCACTGCAGGCTGGCCGGCGTACTGCCCAGCACCTGCATGAGGGCAGCGCGGATGACGAACGGGTGGGTCACGGCCAGACGATCGCCTGGCACCACGCTGCACGCCTGCAGCCAACAGGCCACCCGCTGACACAGATGACCGATGGACTCCCCCCCGTGAGCGACGCTGTCGGGATCGCTCATCCATTGAGCCAGGGCCTGGGGCTCGTCGCGCTGCACCTGTTTGAGCGACAGCCCCTGCCAGCGACCCAGGTTCACGTCGCGCAGCAAGGGGTCGATCTCGAAGGCATCGGTCACCCACGCGGCGGTTTGCCGAGCACGCCGTTCAGGCGCGCACAGCACCGCCTGGCGCGTCCTGGGGGGCCTTTGCACGCCATCGAGAATGGCGTCGTCATCATGGCTGAAATGGCCGGTGCGCTGCGCGTCCGTCCGGGCATGGCACAACAGGGTCAACTGCACGGTCTGCACATGGAGGCTCGGCATGGCGGAAGGGAACACAGTGTGCCATGGACAGAAACGGCCTGTGATACGCCCTCAGAAAAAGCATCTGATTACAGACGACATTGCTGTACGATGCTCAGGTCAGCCAGGACGGCCTCCGATTGCCCTTTCACGCGAGACCGTTCATGCCGCTACACCTGCCTTTGCCTGACTTCCCTGAGAGAAGGCGCTCATTCGCACTACGCCTTCGACCATTACCCCCTACTTTTCCCACGACCCTGCCCAAGGTCGAAAGAACAGCACGGTGAGCCCTCTGGACAACCTTTCCTTCGAACAAGCCCTGGCCAATTGCGCCAACGAACCCATCCAGTACCCCGGCGCCATCCAGCCCCACGGCGTACTGATGACGCTCCGCGAACCTGCGCTGGAGATCGTGCAGCTCAGCGCGAACGTCGAGACCCTGCTGGGTGTTTCGGTGGATCAGGCCTTGGGCCAGCCATTGGCCCACGTGCTTGGCACTTCGCTGGCCGACGAGGTCCGTGTACTGGTCGCGCTGGACCTGGCCGACCACCTGCAGCCCCTGCGCATGGACGTGAACGGCACGCGCTTCGAAGGGTTCGCTCACCGTCATGACGGGCTGTTGATCCTGGAACTGGAAGTGCTGGCCCAGGGCAAGCGCGATCCGCACAGCCACTTCGACCGCATGCTGCAGCGCCTGCACGCCGCCAGCAGCCTGGACGCGCTGTACGCGCTGGCCGTGCACGAGGTGCAGGCGCTGACCGGTTACGACCGTGTGCTGATCTACCGTTTCGAAGAAGAAGGCCACGGGCAGGTGGTGGCCGAGGCGTCCTCGCCCGGCATGGAGCTGTTCAACGGCCTGTTCTTCCCGGCATCCGATATCCCGGCCCAGGCCCGGCAGCTGTACCTGAGCAACTGGCTGCGGATCATTCCGGACGCCAACTACACGCCCGTGCCCATTCTGCCGGCCCTGCGCCCGGACACCGACACCCCGCTGGACTTGAGTTTCGCGACGCTGCGCAGCGTGTCGCCCATCCATTGCCAGTACATGCGCAACATGGGCGTGCTGTCATCGATGAGCATCTCGCTGATCTGCGAAGGTCGCCTGTGGGGCCTGATCACCTGCGGCAACCGTGCGCCCCTGCACGTGCCCAGCGACCTGCGCGGCGCCTGCAAGAGCATCGGCCAGGTCCTGTCGCTGCAGATCAGCGCCATGCAGGCCTTGCAGCTGTCGGCCGAGCGCGAGTCCAAGCTCGACAGCCTGGCCGGGTTGACCCAGGCCATGCGCAACAGCACGGGAACCGTGTTCGAAGGGCTGGTCGCGCATGCCAATTCCCTGATGGCGCTGGTCGATGCCGGCGGCGTGGCGATCATCGAGGACCAGCAGCTGCACCTGGCCGGACTCTGCCCTGAGCCGGCCCTGGTCCGGGAGCTGCACCACTGGATCGAAAAGCAGGCCATGCCGGTGTTCGACACCGACGAGCTGGGCAGGCACTTCGCCCCAGCCAAGGCATATCCCCTGCAGGCCAGCGGCGTACTGGCCCTGACCCTGCCCAAGCCCGTCACCAATGGCATCCTCTGGTTCCGCCCGGAGGTCAAGGAAACGCTGTCCTGGAGCGGCGATCCCAGCAAGCCGATGCAGCTGGATGCTTCCGACGAAGCGCCCCGCCTGCGTCCACGCACCTCGTTCGAGCTGTGGAAGGTCGAGATGGAAGGCATCTCGCGCAAGTGGTCGCACGGGGACCGCTTCGCCGCCAATGAACTGCGCCGCTGGGCCCTGGAGATCGACCTGTCGCACCAGGTGTTGCGCGAGCAGGCCGCGGTGCGCGCGCGCGATGACCTGGTGGCCGTGGTGTCGCACGACCTGCGCAACCCGATGACCGTGATCGGCATGCTCTGCGGCATGATGCAAAAGGCGTTCAGCGGCGACGGCTCCAATGCCTCGCGGCGCATCACCTCGGCGATCGGCACCATGCAACAGGCCACCAGCCGCATGAACGCCCTGCTCGACGACCTGCTGGACACCTCGAAGATCGAGGCCGGACGCTACGTGATCATGCCGACCGCCCTGGACGTCGCCCAGATCCTGGAAGAGGCGCAGACGCTGCTGTCGCCCCTGGCCGTGCTCAAGTCGGTCACGGTGACGTTCGAGTCCGAACCGGGGCTGTGGGTCAATGCCGACCCTGAGCGCCTGTTTCAGGTGCTGTCGAACCTGGTGGGCAATGCCATCAAGTTCACCGATGCCGAAGGCGTGGTGCAGGTCAAGGCGGCCGCCAACGACGACACCATCGTGTTCAGCGTGCGCGATACCGGGCGTGGCATACCGGTCGATCAGCTGCCATACGTCTTCGACCGCTACTGGACCGGGCGCGAAGGCAACCCGAACGGCACCGGGCTGGGGCTCTACATCACCCAGGGCATCATCAAGGCCCATGGCGGCAGCATCGATGCCAGCAGCCTGCCTGGCCTGGGCAGCACGTTCCGATTCACCCTGCCACGCCTGCAGCCTGACGTACCGCCCGTGTCGAACACCGGTTGCGTCAAGGTGTGATCACGGCTGGTACCGCGCAGACACGCCTCAGGACGAGGGTGACGGCGTTTCCCGCGTCACCCCCGGTGCCCGGCCTCAGGCCCTTTTCGACGGGCCGACTTCACGGGACGCCGTGCGCAGGGTCACGAACTCTTCCGCGGCCGTCGGGTGAACACCGATGGTCTCGTCGAACTGCTGCTTGGTCGCCCCGGCCTTGAGCGCCACGCCCAGGCCCTGGATGATCTCGCCCGCGTCGGGGCCGACCATGTGGCAGCCCAGTACCCGATCGGTCTCGGCATCGACCACCAGCTTCATCAAGGTCTTTTCCTGCACGTCGGTCAGGGTCAGCTTCATCGGCCGAAAGCGGCTTTCGTAGATCTTCAGGGCGTGCCCGGCGTCCAGCGCCTGCTCTTCGGTCAGGCCGACGGTGCCGATTGGCGGCTGGCTGAACACGGCCGTGGGGATGCCCTGGTAGTCGACCGGGCGGTACTGCTCGGGCTTGAACAGGCGCCGCGCCACGGCCATGCCTTCGGCCAGGGCCACAGGCGTGAGTTGCACCCGCCCGATCACATCGCCGATCGCCAGGATCGACGGCTCGGTGGTCTGGTACTGCTCGTCGACCTTGACGTAGCCGCGCTCGTCCAGCTCGACCTTCGTGTGTTCCAGGCCCAGGTTATCGAGCATCGGTCGGCGGCCCGTGGCGTAGAAGATGCAGTCGGCGTCCAGCGTCCGGCCATCCTTGAGGGTCGCCTTGAGGCTTCCATCGGGCTGGCGATCGATGCGCTGGATGTCGCTGTTGAAGTGCAGGTCCATGCCCCGCTTCTCCAGCTCCTCCTTCAAGTGCTCGCGTACCGAGCCGTCGAACCCACGCAGGAACAGATCGCCCCGGTAGAGCAGGCTGGTATGGGCGCCCAGGCCATGGAAGATGCCGGCGAACTCCACCGCGATGTAGCCACCGCCCACCACCAGCACGCGCTTGGGCAATGTGTCGAGGTAGAAGGCTTCGTTGGAGCTGATCGCCAGCTCCTTGCCCGGAATGTCGGGGATCTGTGGCCAGCCCCCGGTCGCGATCAGGATACGCTCGGCCGTGTACCGCTGGCCTTCGACCTCCACGTCGTGGGGCCCGGTCAGGCGCGCGTGGCCTTCGAGCAGGGTCACGCCGCTGTCGACCAGCAGCTTGCGGTAGATGCCGTTGAGCCGCTCGATCTCGCGGTTCTTGTTGCCGATCAGGGTGCTCCAGTCGAAGCGCCCTTTTTCGAGCGTCCAGCCGTAGCCGGCGGCCTGTTCGAGCTCGTCGGCCACATGGGCGCCATACACCAGCAGTTTTTTCGGCACGCACCCTACGTTGACGCAGGTGCCCCCCAGGTAACGGCTTTCGGCTACCGCCACCTTCGCGCCGAACCCTGCAGCGAAACGCGCGGCACGTACGCCACCGGACCCTGCGCCAATCACGAACAGATCAAAATCGTAGGCCACTTGTCACCTCTCACGAAAACGCCACCTTCGGTCATCGTGGGGGCGGTTGCAAGGCCCAGGGTGCGTACGGCCTTGGCCGTCTGCCCTCCTGCCTGAACCGCCCCGCTTCGATCCGAAGGTGGCGCTGATTGTCACGGGATGCAGCGGGTGACCTTCACCCGCTGCCCGGCCTGGCTCAGTGAGCCTTGCCGGTCTTGTAGTAGTTCTCGAAGCAGAAGTTGGTCGCGTCGATGTAGCCTTCGGCGCCGCCGCAGTCGAACCGCTTGCCCTTGAACTTGTAGGCGATCACGCAGCCGTTCTGGGCCTGCTTCATCAGCGCGTCGGTGATCTGGATCTCGCCGCCCTTGCCCGGCTCGACTTCGCCGATGATGTCGAAGATGTCCGGAGTGAGGATGTAGCGACCGATGATCGCCAGGTTCGACGGCGCGTCTTCGGGCTTGGGCTTCTCGACCATGTTGGTGACGCGGAAGATGTCGTCACGGATCATGTCGCCGGCGATCACGCCGTACTTGTGGGTCTCCTGCGGATCGACTTCCTGGATGGCGACGATCGAGCAGCGGAACTGGTTGTAGAGCTTGACCATCTGGGTCAGCACGCCATCGCCTTCCGGGTTGACGCACAGGTCGTCGGCCAGGACCACGGCGAACGGCTCGTCACCGATCAGCGGACGACCGGTCAGGATCGCATGACCCAGGCCTTTCATCTCGGTCTGACGGGTGTAGGAGAACGAACACTCGTCGAGCAGGCGACGAATGCCGACCAGGTATTTCTCCTTGTCGGTGCCCTTGATCTGGTTTTCCAATTCGTAGCTGATGTCGAAGTGGTCTTCCAGGGCACGCTTGCCGCGGCCGGTGACGATGGAGATCTCGTTCAACCCGGCATCCAGTGCTTCTTCGACGCCGTACTGGATCAGCGGCTTGTTGACCACCGGCAGCATTTCCTTGGGCATGGCTTTGGTCGCGGGCAGGAAGCGTGTGCCGTAGCCGGCAGCCGGGAACAAGCATTTCTTGATCATATACGTCCTTAATGGGGCTCGGCGGTGTGAAATCGGCGCAGTCTCGTGAGGCATCGGTGCCCTACGATGCCTGGCTGCGCTCGGTCAATTCCATGATAGAGACGCCGTAGTGTAGATAGTTCAATGGGCCCGTGAACATCGGGGCCGGCAAATATATTTTCGCGCATTCATGCCAGCCCGATGCCACGCTGTTGCGGCAGGCTCAGGTGCCTGAGATGCACTCGGTGGCCGCCTTGCGCACATCGCCCGGACGCAAGGGGAAGTTGCTCAGGCGCTCGCGCACCTTGATGCTGCTGCCCTCGCCCTTCTTGTCGATGTCCACCAGAGCGGCAGGCCCTGCACCTGCGGCCAGCTTTTGCGGCACGATCAGGCGCAGCCCTTCGCCTCTGACTTCTTCCTGCAACGGGTCACGTTCGTTGGCCAGGTGCGCCTTGACGCAGTCGGCGTACTCGCGCGGCGTTTTGCCCGACATGACGTCCATCGTTTCATGGGACTGTTCGAGTTCCGAGACGCTGGCGCATCCGCCCAACGCCAGTGCCAAGCCGGCGATGATCCACTTCATGGGGTTCGAGTTCTCCGCAAAAACCCTTATGACCGTGACCACACGGTTTTGCTCCCGGCCTGTCGCAGATACTTGCCACCTGGGCATTGCCGCACGGCAACGCCCAGGCACATCGTGGTATCGTGCGCGCTTGCAGAACCTTTACCTTGCGGAGCCCTTCATGAAATTCATCCACCAGCGCGAGCACCTCAACGAAGATGACATCGTCGTCATCGAGTGCTCCCAGCGCTGCAACATTCGCCTGATGAACGACGCCAACTTCCGCAGCTTCAAGAATGGCGGCCGTCATACCTACCACGGTGGCGCGTTCGATCGCTTCCCGGCGAAGATCACCGTGCCGAGCACGGGCTTCTGGAACATCACCCTCGACACCGTCACCACCCGGCCGATCTCGGTGACCCGCAAACCGGCGTTCACCCACAAGATCAAGATCGTCCGTCGCTCTTCGTCGCAACTGAGATAACCGCCCCATGACCCAGACCACCAAGTATGTGATCAAGTACACGCTCGACGGCGCACGCCGCTGGGACTTCGCCCTGATGACCGAGGCCTCCCTCGAGCAGGCCCGTGAAGCATTGCGCAAGCTGCACGGCGACGATGCCGAGCAGATCAGCGACATCACCGTCAGCAAGGCCCTGTAATCGCACGAGGAGCCTCGTCATGAGCACCTGGCCGGACCGCCGCCTTCTCGACCTGCTCGGCCTCGACGTGCCGATTCTCCAGGCGCCCATGGCAGGCGCGGCCGGTTCGGCGCTGGCCATCGCGGTGGGAAGCGCTGGCGCGCTGGGCGCACTTCCCTGCGCCCTGCTGAGCCCGGCGCTGATTCGGCAGGAGATCGAAGCGTTCAGGGCGGCCTGCGAGGGCCCCCTGAACCTGAACTTCTTCTGCCATCGCCCTCCCGCCGCCGATGCGGCGCGCGAGGCGCGCTGGAAGCAGGCGCTCAAGCCCTATTACGAGGAACATGGCCTCGACTTCACGGCGGCGACGCCCGTGTCCAGCCGCGCGCCCTTCGACGCAGCCGGTTGCGCGCTGATCGAAGCGTACCACCCCGAAGTCGTGAGCTTTCATTTCGGCCTGCCCGCGCCTGACCTGCTGCAACGCGTCAAGGCCACCGGCGCCAAGGTGCTCTCCAGCGCCACGACGGTCGAGGAGGCGCACTGGCTCGAAGCCCAGGGTTGTGACGCCATCATCGCCATGGGCTACGAAGCCGGTGGGCACAGGGGCATGTTCCTGAGCGAGGACATCGACAGCCAGATCGGCACCTTCGCCCTGGTCCCCCAGGTGGTCGATGCGGTGAACGTCCCAGTCATCGCGGCCGGCGGCATCGCCGACCATCGGGGGCTGGTCGCTGCCCTGGCACTGGGCGCCTCGGCCGTGCAGATCGGCACGGCCTACCTGTTCAGCCCACAGGCCAAGGTCTCGACGGCCCACCGTCGTGCACTGGACACCGCCTCGGCCAGCGAGACGGCCCTGACTAACCTGTTCACCGGCCGGCCTGCGCGTGGCATCGTCAATCGCGTGATGCGTGAACTGGGCGCCATGAGCCCGCTGGCGCCAGCCTTTCCCCTGGCCGGGGGTGCACTGATGCCCTTGCGCGCCGTGGACGACGCCCAGGACACCAGCGACTTCGGCAACCTCTGGGCAGGCCAGGCATTGCGCCTGGGTCGCCACCTGACGGCCGACGCGCTGACACGTGACATCGCGACCAGGGCGCTGGCCCTGATCGGAACGTCGAGCATGTGAGGAGGCGACGGGCCGCGGCGCGACCCTGGGATGAACGTTACTTCTCTTCCAGCACGTCCTTGCCCTTGACTGCACGCGGGCCACGGATGGCCCAGGCGATCAGACCGATGAAGGGCAGCCAGACCACGAACACCACCCAGAGCATCTTGCGCTCCGCGCGACGGTCGCTGCCGATGATGTGCCAGATCGCCCAGATCTGGAGCAGAATGAGAACCGCAGCGAGGATGATCCAGATCGTTCCGATTTCCATGAATGAGTCTCCGGTGTGCGTGTACCTCTTTGGTTCTCCACACACGCCGAGGGTTCATTAAAATCTTGTCCGATCAATGCCTGCGCGACCCGATGCAGGCGACGCGCCCGAGGGCCGCGCGCAAGTCAGGCGGCATGGGCGCCCCGGAGCGACCCACGCCGGCCAATGACGCAAGCGCTTGATAAGGATCGAATTGAAGCCTGTCGACCCTCGTCGTGCGGTGAGGCACCTGGGCCGGTGCCGTCGAAGAAGGCACGGCGCGAGCGCAATGCCCTCGCCGTGTGCTGCGACGTTCTGACGCGCACCAAGGCTCAGTAGTACGCGTTCTCTTTCATCGTGTGGTCAGTCACGTCACGCACGCCCTTGAGTTCCGGCACGCGCTCGAGCAGGGTCCGCTCGATCCCGTCCCTCAAGGTGACGTCAGCTTGACCGCACCCTTGGCATCCGCCGCCGAACTGCAGCACCGCGATGCCGTCCTCGACCACATCGACCAGGCTCACCAGGCCGCCATGGCTGGCCAGGCCCGGGTTGATCTCGGTCTGCAGGTAATAGTTGATGCGCTCGTTGAGCGGGCTGTCCTCGTTGACCATCGGCACCTTGGCGTTCGGCGCCTTGATGGTCAGTTGCCCACCCATGCGGTCGGTGGCGTAGTCGACCAGCGCATCTTCCAGGAACGGCTCGCTGATCGAGTCTATGTACGCGGTGAAGCTCTTCAGGCCCACGGCGACGTCGTCGGGCTTTTCCTCGCCCGGCTTGCAGTAGGCGATGCACGTCTCGGCGTACTGGGTACCTGGCTGGGTGATGAAGACGCGAATGCCGATGCCGGGCGTGTTCTGCTTGGACAGCAGATCGGCCAGGTAGTCATGGGCGGCGTCGGTAATGGTTATTGCGCTCATGTAGGTTCCTCACAGACTTGCGTTCCAGTGTACGCCAACCTGGCGATGCAACAAAGTCCTAGTATTTGACTCGGGAAAGCGCCAGCGCAGGGGCCGGCTGCAACCGTGCGTCGCACCAGGCCTTGCTTCGCCGGTATACCCCACGCTCCAGCCACTGGTAGCTCAACCAGGACGCAGCGCCGATCAAAGGCACGCAGCAGGCGAACGTCACGTAAGGGTCGATGCCGAACCGCTGACTGACGAACCAGCCCGACCACAGCACCAGCACGTGGATCAGGTATACCGAGTAGGAGCAATCACCCAGGGCCTTGAGCAGCTGGCTGCCCTTGAAGTACCGCTCCAGCCCGATGAAGGCCAGCACCACCAGGGCGCTGGGCAGGCCCCAGTGGACCAGTCGCTGGGACGCGTCGAAGTGATAGATGGCCCAGCACGCGGCCGTCAGGAGCGCCAGCGGCCACCACAGCCCCTGCCGAATCCACCCGCGCTGATAGAGCACGCCGATCCCGATTCCGAGCAGGAACTCGTAGATGATGTCGTTGTTGTAGAACCGACTCAGCAGGCCCACCCGGGCCAGCCCTTCGCTGACGATCAGCAGCGCGACACCCACCAGCAGCAGGTGCAGGCGCTGGCGCACCAGGAACGCCAGGGAGAACAGCAGGTAGAAGAACATCTCGAAATTCAGCGTCCAGCCGACGTTGAGGGTCGGGTACAGGCCATAGCCTCCGGGATTTTCGGCCGGGATGAACAACAACGACAGCGCCAGGTGCTGCCAGTCGAAGACCTGATGTGGCATCCACCGGCTGGCGCCGAACAACAACGCGGCCATGAGTCCGGTGTAGAACCAGTAGGCCGGCACGATGCGCAGCACGCGCAGCAGCATGAAGCGTTGCGGGGCCATGGGCTTGTCGCGGGTCGACAGGTAGATCACCAGCCCGCTGATGACGAAGAAGATGTCGACCCCCACCGCACCGCGCTCGGTGAAGAACCGTCCGACAGGACCACTGGGTTGGAAGTCGAAGAAGATCTGCATGAAGTGATGACACACCACCACCCAGGCAGCGAACGCCCGGAGAGCCTGAAGCGAATACAGCATGAAGTGTCCCGTTTAGGTCGGTGCATTCAGGCCGTCTCTGGCGAGCTGCACGCATACAGCTCCATCCTCGCGGCGCCAGAGAGGCCGCCCGCCTCTAGGGACCCTGCCTTGCCTGAAAAGCTCCCCTGGGCCGATCAAAGGTTCTCGTAGCGGTTCATGTCCAGCACCCCTGCCTCCAGGGGCGCGACCTCCTTGATGTAGCGATCCATGTCGTGGAAATAGCGCCAGAACTCGGGGTGACTGCGCCGGATGCCCCAGCGTTCGACGATGCGCTCGAACCGGCCTGCATCGTCCCGCGCCGCTTCCATGGCCTGGACGAAGGCCGGCACTTGGTCGGCAGGGACATTGAACATGAAGTTGGGGTAGCTGCTCATGACGCCCGGGTAGATCGTCAGCGTGTCCAGCGCGGGCTGGTAGCGGTAGCGCTCGCCCAGCAGGAACGCCACGTTGGTGTGCGCGCGATTGCGCAGCAGGCTGTAGACCTCGCGCTGGCCGCCCTGCCCTTCGACACGCAGCAGCGTCGCCTCCGGCAGACGCTCGATGACCTTGAGGCCGCCAGCCGGCCGTGATGCCAGGCGGCTCAGCGCCTGCTCGGCATACTGGAACTCCCTGGCGACGCCAGGCCGATGGCAGGCCGCGCCCAGGCAGCGGTTGATCGGGTCGGGCGAGGCGTCGATGGCTGCGTAACGTTGCAGCAGCTGCATGCCGAAGTCGCGACGCGGATCCTGGCTCCGCAGGCGCAGCGCGCTCCGCGTGTGGGTGTCGATGCCTTCGTAGTCGAACAGCATCTTCAGCTTGCCCCCGTCCTGGTACCAGTCGCTGAGCATGTCCGCACGGTTCGCGGCCGGCATCAGGCGCAGGAAGTTGACCTCGGCACCGTTACGGATCAGGTCGAAGTACAGGCGTGTCTGCACCTGGTGCGACACGTTGCCGAACACGTCGAAGTTGACCGCCAGCTGGTAATAGGTTCGCTCGAGCAGCGGATAGTCGAACAGCCAGAAGGTCTGCGGCACGTCGCCGATCAGCCCCTTGGTCACCGAGGCACTGTCGAAATGCCGGAAGATGCTCAGCAGGGCGTCGTCGTTGCCCTGCCAGAGGGTGTCCCAGCCCGGGGCGGGCAACGTGGCATAGGTGTCGCGGCGCAGGGCCTCGTAGGCGTTGCGCTTGTCGCGGTAGGACAGCCACAGCGACAGCACGCTGGTGACGTTGTCGATCTGCCCGGGCATGGCCAGCAGCGGCGTCGCCTGGGATCGGTAGCGTGCGTCGGTGACGTACTGATCCTGGCTCGGGTCCTGGAACAGCACCCAGAAGTTGTCGCGGATCACGTCGGTCGCGATCTGGCCACGGCAGACCGGCCCGCGAATGAACGTGCGCACGAAATACTCGGCATTGTCGAGCATGAACTGGTAACGCGCCCGCGCCGGGATTGCGGCGAACGTCTCGAAGGGGTTGGCGCGACGCTGTCGTCCATAACCCGGGGTGCTGTCGACATGCCAGTCACCGGCATAGAACAACGCCTCGACCCGCGCCAGCTTGGCGGGGCTCATCGGGTAGGTGATGTGGGTCTTGTGCACGATCACGCCCTGGACCGGCCGCAACCGGTAGTAGAACGTGGTGCCTGGCGCATCGTTGGGCCGACGTGTGGCGATCGGATCGACTGGCTGGCCACTGGGCGTGCGCGAACGGACCCATTGGAAGAAGTGGTCGGGCTCACCGCCCTCGAAGTGCACGTGCGCCAGGAACAGGTGTTCGTAGAGCCAGCGGGCCGCCAGGGCCTCGCTGGCGCCGGGCCGGTTGAACAGGGCTTCCCACTGCGCGATCTGCCGGGCCTCGACGGCAGTAGGCGCGATGGCCTGGTGGTCGATCGGCGCACCGGCGGCGAGCCAGCGCTGCAAGGTCTGGTACTCGGCGTCGGTCAGACCCGTGACGGCCAGGGGCATGCCCTGGCGCGGGTGCGAGGCGACATAGCCGTCGAACTCCACAGGCATCGGGCACATGTTCTCTCGGCCCAGGCCCAGCGCAATGTCGCTGGGGATCTTGGCATTGGGCGTCAGCGGCGTCTGATGCCCAAGCTCGAGCATCCGCGCCATCAGCGCCGCCTGGCTGCCCTGGGCGTCGAGGACCGAGTAGAAGCCCTTGCGCCGCCAGGCCTCCTCACCATGGGCATCTTCGAACAGCCGGGTGGTCGGTGCGGCCTGGCTGCGTTCGCCCTGGTAGACCGGCATCTTCGAGGCGCCGCGCTCGACGCCTTCGGCGCTGCCCAGATTCAGCTGGCAGGCCGCGTCGTTGCAGGCATGGCAGGCCACGCACTTCTCGGTGAAGATCGGTTGAATGTCACGGGTGTAAGAAATCGTGGGACTCGATTGCGGGGCTTGTCCGAGCGCGGCGCCACTGAGCAGGGTCGCCAGCGCCAGAACAAGTAAACGGTGCACCATGTGCCGGCATCCTGTTGATGAAAAGACTGTCGCGATAAAGGGGTGAATGGGGTCGGCCGAACATGAGCGCAATTCATACAAAAGCGCGGAGCGTCTAAAAACCGTGCACCTTTGTTATGATCCGCCCCTTCTGATATTCGCCCGACCAGGTAGTTCCCATGTCCGACCGCAGCGCTCGTTACCAAGCCCTCCAGCACGCGCTCAAGGCGCGCATCCTGATCCTCGACGGCGGCATGGGCACCATGATCCAGAGCTATCGCCTGGAAGAGGCCGACTATCGTGGCACGCGATTCGCCGATTGGCCAAGCGACGTGAAGGGCAACAACGACCTGTTGCTGCTCACCCAGCCCGACGTGATCGCTGCCATCGAGAAGGCCTACCTGGATGCCGGGGCCGATATTCTCGAAACCAACACGTTCAACGCCACCCAGATCTCCCAGGCCGACTACGGCATGGAGTCGCTGGTGTACGAGCTCAACGTCGAGGGTGCGCGCATCGCCCGCCAGGTGGCCGACGCCAAGACCCTGGAAACCCCGGACCGTCCGCGCTTCGTCGCCGGCGTGCTCGGCCCGACCAGCCGCACCTGTTCGATCTCGCCCGATGTCAACGACCCGGGCTATCGCAACGTCACCTTCGACGAACTGGTGGTGAACTACGTCGAGGCCACGCGCGGCCTGATCGAGGGCGGCGCCGACCTGATCCTGATCGAGACCATCTTCGACACCCTCAATGCCAAGGCCGCGATCTTCGCGGTGCAGCAGGTGTTCGAGGACGACGGTGTCGAGTTGCCGATCATGATCTCCGGCACCATCACCGACGCTTCCGGCCGTACGCTGTCCGGGCAGACCACCGAGGCGTTCTGGAACTCGGTGCGCCACGCCAACCCGATTTCCGTGGGTTTGAACTGCGCGCTGGGCGCCAAGGACCTGCGTCCTTACCTGGAGGAGCTGTCGACCAAGGCCGGCACCCATGTCTCGGCCCACCCCAACGCCGGCCTGCCGAACGCTTTCGGCGAATACGACGAGACGCCGGCGGAGATGGCAGCGGTGGTCGAGGAGTTTGCCGCCAGCGGCTTTCTCAACATCATCGGCGGCTGCTGCGGTACCACGCCGGGCCACATCCAGGCCATCGCCGAGGCCGTCGGCCGCCATGCACCACGGGCCATCCCGGACATCCCCAAGGCGTGCCGCCTTTCCGGCCTGGAGCCGTTCACCATCGACCGCCAGTCGTTGTTCGTCAACGTCGGCGAGCGGACCAACATCACCGGTTCGGCCAAGTTCGCCCGGCTGATCCGCGAAGAGAACTACACCGAAGCGCTCGAGGTGGCCCTGCAGCAAGTGGAGGCCGGCGCCCAGGTGATCGACATCAACATGGACGAAGGGATGCTCGATTCCCAGGCGGCCATGGTGCGCTTCCTCAACCTGATCGCCGGCGAGCCGGACATCTCGCGCGTACCGATCATGATCGACTCCTCCAAGTGGGAGGTGATCGAGGCGGGTCTCAAGTGCATCCAGGGCAAGGGCATCGTCAACTCGATCTCCATGAAGGAAGGTGTCGAGCAGTTCAAGCACCATGCGCGCCTGTGCAAGCGCTATGGCGCCGCGGTGGTGGTGATGGCCTTCGACGAGGTCGGCCAGGCCGATACCGCCGCGCGCAAGAAAGAGATCTGCCAGCGCAGCTACGACATCCTGGTCAACGAGGTGGGCTTCCCGCCGGAAGACATCATCTTCGACCCGAACATCTTCGCCGTGGCCACCGGCATCGAGGAGCACAACAACTACGCGGTCGACTTCATCGAGGCCTGTGCCTACATCCGCGATCACCTGCCCCATGCGCTGACCTCGGGCGGGGTCTCCAACGTGTCGTTCTCGTTCCGTGGCAACAACCCGGTGCGCGAGGCGATCCACTCGGTGTTCCTCTACCACGCGATCCAGAACGGCCTGACCATGGGCATCGTCAATGCCGGGCAGCTGGAGATCTACGACGAGATTCCGCCGGCGCTGCGCGAGCGCGTCGAGGACGTGGTGCTCAACCGTACCCCGGAAGGCACCGATGCCCTGCTGGCGATCGCCGACGACTACAAGGGCGGCGGCGCGGCCAAGGAAGTCGAGAACGAGGAGTGGCGCTCGCTGCCGGTCGGCAAGCGGCTGGAGCATGCGCTGGTCAAGGGCATCACCGCCTACATCGTCGAGGACACCGAGGAATGTCGCCAGCAGGCGGCGCGTCCGATCGAGGTCATCGAAGGCCCGCTGATGAGCGGCATGAACGTGGTCGGCGACCTGTTCGGGGCGGGCAAGATGTTCCTGCCGCAGGTGGTCAAGTCGGCGCGGGTGATGAAACAGGCGGTGGCCCACCTCATCCCCTTCATCGAAGCCGAGAAAGGCGACAAGCCTGAAGCCAAGGGCAAGATCCTGATGGCCACGGTCAAGGGTGACGTGCACGACATCGGCAAGAACATCGTCGGCGTGGTGCTCGGCTGCAATGGCTACGACATCGTCGACCTGGGCGTGATGGTACCGGCCGAGAAGATCCTGCAGACCGCGCGCGAGCAGAAGTGCGACATCATCGGGCTGTCCGGGCTGATCACCCCCTCGCTCGACGAAATGGTCCATGTGGCCCGCGAGATGCAGCGCCAGGGCTTCCACCTGCCGCTGATGATCGGCGGCGCGACCACCTCCAAGGCGCACACGGCGGTGAAGATCGAACCCAAGTACTCCAACGATGCGGTGATCTATGTGACGGACGCCTCGCGCGCCGTCGGCGTGGCCACCCAGCTGCTGTCCAAGGAGCTCAAGCCGGGTTTCATCGAAAAGACTCGCTTGGACTACCAGGAGGTGCGCGAACGCACGGCCAACCGCAGCGCACGCACCGAGCGGCTGAGCTACGCGCAGGCCATCGCCCGCAAGCCCCGGTTCGACTGGGCAAACCATTCGCCGGTCGCACCGACCTTCACCGGTGTGCATGTGCTGGACGATATCGACCTGCGGGTGCTGGCCGAGTACATCGACTGGACGCCGTTCTTCATCTCCTGGGACCTGGCGGGCAAGTTCCCCCGCATTCTCACCGACGAGGTGGTGGGCGAAGCCGCCACAGCCCTCTATGAAGACGCCCGCCAGATGCTCGACACGCTGATCGACGAGCGCCTGATCAGTGCCCGCGCGGTCTTCGGCTTCTGGCCGGCCAATCAGGTCGCCGACGACGACATCGAGGTCTATGGTGCCGAAGGCCAGACCCTGGCCACGCTGCACCATCTGCGCCAGCAGACCATCAAGCCCGATGACAAGCCGAACCTGTCGCTGGCCGACTTCGTCGCGCCCAAGGACAGTGGCGTCACCGACTACGTGGGCGGCTTCATCACCACGGCCGGCATCGGCGCCGAGGACGTCGCCAAGGCCTATCAGGACAAGGGTGACGACTACAACTCGATCATGGTCAAGGCCCTGGCCGATCGCCTGGCCGAGGCCTGCGCCGAGTGGCTGCACGAGCGGGTGCGCAAAGAGCATTGGGGTTATGCCCGCGATGAGCAGCTCGACAACGAAGCGCTGATCAAGGAGCAGTACAGCGGCATCCGCCCGGCACCCGGCTACCCTGCCTGCCCGGACCATACCGAGAAGGAAACCTTGTTCCGCCTGCTCGATGGCACCGGCATCGGCGAAACCGGACCGAGCGGCGTCTTCCTGACCGAACATTTCGCGATGTTCCCGGCGGCGGCAGTCAGTGGCTGGTACTTCGCTCATCCGCAGGCGCAGTACTTTGCCGTGGGCAAGGTCGAGAAGGACCAGATCGAGCGGTACAGCGCACGCAAGGGGCAGGAGGTGAGCGTGAGCGAGCGGTGGCTGGCGCCTAATCTGGGGTATGAGGGTTAAGCAAGGCGAAGACGCGCGGATGCGACAGTGGGTTTTACGGCCCCTTCGGGGCCGCTCCCACATGGGACCGCGATTGCCTGTGCCACTGCCGGGTGTAGGAGCGGCCCCTGTGCCGCGATCAGGCCCGAAGGGGCTGTAGCATTAGCGCTTCATCTGTACAGGGCCAGCGTCTTCTCTAGGGCCCTCATTCAACTGGCCCAATACACCGCCGCTACCACCACCAGTACAGCGAGGCACACGATCGCCCATGTATCGACACTGGCTCCCGGCTTGCGCATCTTGGTCGGATGTCCCATGGCATTGCCTCTTGTGATTGTATGAATGCACGTCCCTGGGAGTTAAGTTCAACAATGCCCACTTCTCAAGCAGGGTCTTTGGGGTGGAGGAAATCCAAAAGCCACAGCAACCTCATGCCCCCTCTACCGACCGACAAACTTCAACGGCCGCTCGAAGCCTGCCTCGCCTGCCCCTTAGTCCCTAAGGTTCTTTCCATATACCAAAACATCCCTTTAGCGCATATCCACAAGATGCTATCTTCCCGCCGCTCCGAACGGGAGTGCGCGGCCGTGCGCGCGATTAGCTGCCTGCAGCCTGAGACAGGACTTTTATGTACGTATATGACGAGTACGATCAGCGGATCATTGAGGACCGCGTCAAGCAGTTCCGTGATCAGACCCGCCGCTACCTGGCCGGTGAGCTGAGCGAAGAAGAATTCCGCCCTCTGCGCCTGCAGAACGGCCTCTACATCCAGCGTTTCGCCCCGATGCTGCGCGTGGCCGTACCTTACGGTCAGTTGAACGCCACCCAGACGCGCATGCTCGCGAAGATCGCCCGCGACTACGACAAGGGCTACGCCCACATCAGTACGCGGCAGAACGTGCAGTTCAACTGGCCGGCGCTGGAAGACATCCCTGACATTCTCGCCGAGCTGGCCACCGTGCAGATGCACGCGATCCAGACCAGCGGCAACTGCCTGCGCAACACCACCACCGACCAGTTCGCCGGGGTCGCGCAGGATGAAGTGGTCGACCCACGCCCCTGGTGCGAGATCGTCCGTCAGTGGACCACCTTCCACCCGGAATTCGCCTTTCTGCCGCGCAAGTTCAAGATCGCCATCAACGGCTCCAAGCAAGACCGTGCGGCCATCGAAGTCCATGACATCGGCCTGGAGCCAGTGTACAACGCGGCCGGCGAGCTGGGCTTCCGTGTCCTGGTCGGCGGCGGCCTGGGCCGTACGCCGGTGGTCGGTGCATTCATCAACGAATTCCTGCCCTGGCAGGACCTGATCAGCTACCTCGATGCCATCCTGCGCGTGTACAACCGTTACGGTCGCCGTGACAACAAGTACAAGGCGCGGATCAAGATCCTGGTCAAGGCGCTGACCCCGGAGGTCTTCGCCGAGAAAGTCGAGGCCGAGATGGCCCACCTGCGTGGCGGCGCCACCACGCTGACCGAAGCGGAAGTGCAGCGCGTCTCGCGTCACTTCGTCGACCCTGCCTACCAGGCCCTGGACGACGTCGACTACGCCACGCTGGACCAGGAACACCCAGGCTTCGCCCGCTGGCGCTCGCGCAACACCCGTGCCCACAAGCGTCCCGGCTACGTGGCGGTGACCCTGTCGCTCAAGCCCACCGGCGTCGCACCGGGCGATCTGACCGACAAGCAGCTCGATGCCGTGGCCGACCTGGCCGAGCGTTACAGCTTCGGCTTCCTGCGCACGTCGCACGAGCAGAACATCATCCTCGCCGACGTCGAGCAGCGCCAGCTGCACGCGCTCTGGCTGGAGCTGCGCGAGCAAGGCTTCGCCACGCCGAACATCGGCCTGCTGACCGACATCATCTGCTGCCCTGGCGGCGACTTCTGTTCGCTGGCCAATGCCAAGTCGATCCCGATCGCCGAATCGATCCAGCGCCGCTTCGATGACCTGGACTACCTGTTCGACATCGGCGAACTGGACCTGAACATCTCGGGCTGCATGAACGCCTGCGGTCATCACCATGTCGGCCACATCGGCATTCTCGGCGTGGACAAGAAGGGCGAGGAGTTCTACCAGGTCTCGCTGGGCGGTAATGCGGCGCGCGATGCGAGCCTGGGCAAGATCCTCGGCCCATCCTTCGCCCAGGACGAAATGGCCGACGTGATCGAGAAGCTGATCGGCGTGTACGTCGAGAAGCGCACCGAAGACGAGCGCTTCATCGACACCTACCAGCGTATCGGCATCGATCCCTTCAAGGAGCGCGTCTATGCAGCGAATCATTAAGCACCAGCAGATCGTCGACGAAACCTGGCACCTGCTGCCCAAGGATGCCTCGTTCGACGAGCTGACCAACTGCGACGACTACATCGTGCCACTGCAACTGTGGCGCGACCACGGCCATGCCCTGAAAGCCCGCGACGGCGGCCTCGGCATCTGGCTGGACAGCGACGAACAGGCCGAGGAGATCGGCGACGACGCTCGGCATTTCCAGGTCATCGCCCTGAACTTCCCGGCCTTCACGGACGGGCGTAGCTACTCCAACGCCCGCCTCTTGCGCGACCGCTACCAGTACAAGGGCGAGCTGCGAGCCATCGGTGACGTGTTGCGCGATCAGCTGTTCTACATGGCGCGCTGCGGGTTCGACGCGTTTGCGATTCGTGCCGACAAGGACCCGGAGGCCGCGCTCGAAGGCCTGAAGGACTTCTCGGTGACTTACCAGGCCGCTGCCGACGAACCGCTGCCGTTGTTCCGTCGTCGTTGAGGCACACGAGGGGTTGCAGCCGCGACCCCTCGATCTTCGCTCGCCGCTCGGCCGAATGAGGCGCGGGACGGGTCAGTGCGGCCCCATTTCAAGCTCTTCCAGCGTCAACCTCAGCCAGAGCGCGTGCTCTGCCTGCTGCCGCTCGGCAGCCAGTTGCTCGACCTTGTCGAGGTAGGCCTGCTCGCCGAACAGCGTATTCCACCCCTCCAGCGCTTCAAGCCGCACGTGAAACGGCGCATTCATCTCCTCGAGCAAGTGCCCGAAACGCTCACGCAAATGATTCACCCAGAAATCGCGCTGCACCAGCGACTCGGCCAGCACCGGATTGTTCTCTCGCGCCAGGATGGTCGTGCGCGCCACGTTGATGTCGAGCGCACTGACCCTGCTGTGCGAGCCGAAGTACATGTGATCTGGTTGCTCGGGCAACCCCAGAGGTCCGGCCAGATAGACGCGGTAAGCCATGATGACCTCGATGTCGTCCACAGGCCGCACGGGCTGCAGGTTGCGCAGCCTTTCGATATGGGCTGTCGCGATACGGTCCACCTCATCGAGTCGGTGCAATGAACGCCCTAGCCGCAGCAATGCCCGTGTGGCCAGCGCGCCTGTATACCCTTGTGTCTGCTCGGCCACGAGCGTCCCGATCTCCAACTGGCTGAGCACGATCAACGTACGGTCGGCGCAGGTTCGAGGGCCGGCCGCCTGCTGGAACAGTGCCTCTCTGACGCGGGCATCACGCTCACAGGCGCGCAGGATCCGCCAGACGCGTCGGGTCAGTTGTCTAGGTTGACGAAGAAACTCGTTGGAATCGGCCAGATCGGCGAAAAAGCGCAGCAAGTCGCCACTGCCAGGCTCGTCGTTCAGACTGTTCCAGATCGCCTGGTGCGCGCTGCGCTCACCCTCCTCCACATGCCGCAGCCAATGATCGCGGGCCCCTGCGTCGACAGGTGCATGCAGATGGGCGATGTCCTGGGCGCTGGACGCGGCTTGCCCGACCTGCATGGCCTGATTGATCTCGACCATGCTGGCCCTTTCGAGCGGGTTGTCGTGCATGAACAGGCGCCGCAACAGGACGTCCGACCAGGAGCGCCGCAGGCGCTGGATGACGTTTTCACGCAGGTCGATCATTTCGATGAAGGGCCGATGCTGTACCCACGCAGGCACCTGCTCGATCGAGGTATTGCGCATCGAGACATGGCGCAGGGTGCGCAGGGCCGCGAAATCAGGCATGACGCGCAGCGGGTTGCCGGACAGCCCCAACGTATGCAGATGCGTCAAGGCGGCGATTCGTTGATCGTCCTCAGCGGCCCAGACGATACGGTTGCCGCCCAGGCGCAATTCCCTGATGTGCACCAGGGACTCGAGCCCGGCAGGCAGGCGTGTCAATCGGTTGTGGGATACGTCCAGCACGCGCAGGTTCCCGAAGCGAGGCAAGAAGGACTCCGGCAGATCGGTCAACGCCATGTCGCGCAGCACCAGCGCTTGCACATGGCCAAAATCGACGCGTTCCGGCAAGGCAGGCAACTGCCCTACCCGCACGCCCTCGATCACCAGCCACGAGCCGTCGACACCGCCCCGCTTGCGCCGCCAGCACTGGCGAATCCGGGTAGCGGTTTCACGCCGCCTGAGCCTCTGCCACACCGTGTCCGGCTCGGCCTGCCAGGCGTCCAGGACCGAGCGTAACGTGCCCAGTTGCTCGTGCAGATCATGCAGATGGTTCCAGGGATCCAGGCCTCGCTGCTGAAGCTGGTGCAGATACGCGTCGATGTCGGCGTCGGAAAACGTGGGATACAGCTGACGCAAGCCTCGCACGAACGCTTGCCGACTGCTTTCGCCACGCCCGCTGAGGGGGTAGCCCACCCGTCCATCGCCCAGGCGCAAAGGCGGTCGAACACCCTGGTCACTCGTCACCAGGCCCATGGCCTTGGCAGCGCGCTCACGCGACTGGTTCGCGCGCTCGAGCAGGCATGCGCCCAACTCGGAAGCGCTCAAGTCAGCCTTGCCGAGCAGCAGCTTCTGCAGCGGGTCCAGCCTGAGCAGCAGCGCCTCGTTCAAGGTACCGTCAAGGCGACTGCCCGGCAGCCGCTCCCCGGCCGCATCTACGCAGTAGTAATGGCCCTGCCGACTGACGATCACCTGCGCCCGGGCCCCAAGCATCGCGGTCGACTGCGCGAGCAGGGTACCCTGCGGGGTGTCCTGACGAATTTCCAGGCGAGTGTCGTCAGCCCAGGGCGCCACGGCCTCGATCAGGCCCAGGGCCAGTCTCTGGGTGTCGCGCCCGACGGCCTGAGGCAGGATCAACCCTGCACAAGCACGATCCAGACGGGCGTCGTGCAGTGCCCAGCGTGCCTGTTGAGTCAGGGCCAGCGGAACGCGCTGCTCGTCGAGCAAGCGTTGCACCTGGGCCTGGCTCGCGTGCTCGACGAGCTCATTGGCGCACCGTGCCGTCAAGTTGGGGAAGTCGCGCCTGAGTACCTGGGCCGCTGCCTCCACGGCCGGCTGGTCCGCCGCCACCTGCGCTTCGAACGCTTCACCTTGCAAGGTCGGCCAGCGGTCGTGCAGCGCGTACCGCGCCAGTGCATCGCGCAACCGTGCAGGCGCACGCGCGTTCTCCAGGTGCAGGCCCCGTATGTGATCCGCGCTCATCGCCGTGACGCGCAAGGCGAACTGCACTGCGTCGTCGCTGACCGTGGCGGTGTCGCCGTCGAGCCTGCGCACCAGTTCGTGCACGTCGCCCCACTGCTGAGGCGCCTCCAATGCATGCCGCCACCCACCGGCAGCGTTGCCCTCCACACGCGGCGCGTAGGCGCGCTCGCGTGTGGGATGAACGACGACCCACGGCGCATGCTCGTCCGAGCGCTCGAGCTTCAATCGGCCTGCTTCGGTCTCCACGTAGCGTACGTTGGGCTGGGGCGCGACCGCCTCGGCCACGGGAACGGCATAACCCGGCAGGCTCGGGTCGATCAGGCGCAACGTACCGGAAGCACCGAGAATCGGCGCCAGCCCATCCACGAACCGTGAACGTTGGGCCAGCCGTACCACGGCGACGGGTGCGACGGCACCCAGCACATTGCCCACGACGCCTTCGGCGACATTGAACACATGCTCCAGGGCCGCCTCGCGGTCGCCCAATTGCCAATCCTGGTAGCCCTCGTAGACTTCATCGGCCAGTTGCACCGCCGTGATCCCGAGCAGAGCGATGCCCAGGCCCGGAACGAACAGACTGGCCAGGCCAAGCACATCGAGCCCCGCATTCACGTACCCTTCCAGCCTGGCCACCCGGGCCCTGCGATCCTCTTCTCCGGTGGGCACGGCCAGTACCTTGGCATCGGCCAGCATGCCCTCGACCTGGCGTCGACGCAGGTAGGCAAAGACGTTGCCCTCGATCGCCTCATGCCGACTGTCGATCTCGATGGGCGCGCCGGGTGTCGCCTCGTGCAGCCTGCGCGCCAACACCTGCGTGAACGCCAGCTGGTCCTGCCTGGCCAGCAACTGCACGAAGAAGGCAGCGTAACCCGGTGCAGCAAGACGCCCTGCCAACGCGATCGACAGCGCGCGCCAAGAGCCATGCAAGGACACCGAGGCGATGGGATCGCCGGGTATCCAGAGGATGATCGACTCCAGGTTGGCCGCTCGCGATGCGCTGGACCAGACTTCCAGGGCCAGTACGCCATTGACGCGCTTGCCCAGCACTCGCAGGCCGTGCGGCTTCAGGACGTGGGCGTCGGGCTGCACGACCGGCGTCGGCGCTGTCAATGCCAACAGGCGGCGGTAGTTGTCCTGGTCGAGCCCGCCACGCAGTCGTGCCAGGCAGGCGGCGGCCGACAACGCCGTGCGCACGGCATTTTCCAGGATCTGCTCGGCCGCCGTACCTGCAGTGCCCGCTGGCGCCAGCGTCGCCTGGATGTGCCGCTGGTACTGACCGCCGATGTCCAGGGTCCGGCACAACGTGGCGAAGCGTTCAGCGCTCAGCGCAATGGGCTGGCACGTGGCATCGCACAGTCTGGTCTCGGACGAGAACGCACCCTGCGTGGTTTCGCTGGCATCGAAGTTGTGCAAGGCAGCGGCCAGCAGGCTTTGTTTGCTGACATGCCGCTTGAGCGTCTGGGCCAGTCCGAGGCTGGCGCTGGCCTCTGGCAGATAGGCCACCAAGTTGAGCTGGCTGGCGCGCACATCCAGCCGGTACCCCAGAAGGCGCTCCAGTGCTGGCGCAAGTAGCGCTTCGGCGAACACAGGCAGTGCCGTGACGGTACCGAGCAGGCGCTGAGCCTGCGCATGGGCCCGCTGTTGGGCGAGCAGATGAGTTTTCAGGACGGCGCGCTGATCAGCCGACGCCGACCGTAGCCAGGCAGGAAGCTGGCGGGCGATCAAGGTATCGATGCTGGAGGGCGGGGCGAGGTGGTCGGACATGCTGAGAGCCTCTGTGAGCAGAAAGCCTCGAGCGTGCGCGCTACCCTGCCGACACAGGCGGTAGCTATGTCTGCACCCCCTGCCCGGGTGCCGACGGTCGCCCCCCGTGCCCTCGATGAAACCCGTGAGGCTTTTTGCTTTCCCATGACCTCAGGCCGGCAATCACGGTGCTTTTCTGATACCGTGGACGGCCCTATGCTATGTGCCTATATGTCCGACCTCGTGTCACGGACCGGGAGCGTTATTCTTGACCACTGCAGACCCCTCTCTCCAGCACGCCATCGATCGCTGTGCCCAAGAGCCCATCCGCGTGCCTGGCAGCATCCAGCCACAAGGCTTTCTGCTCGTGCTGGACGAGAGCGACTTCAGCATCCTGCAAGTCAGCGAAAACGCCGAACGCTGGCTGGGCCTGCCGGCACACGCGCTGATCGGGCTGGACGCACGTCAGTTCCTCGATACCGAGTTCGACCTGGCAGCGCATCTGAAGCAGATCCCGGAGCATGAGAGCTTCCCGTTCCATATCAGCAATGTGCAACTGTGCGCCGAGAAGGCGTCAGGCGAGCTTCTGCAATTGCTGGTCCACCGGCACGACCAGGTCTTGCTGGCCGAATTCGAACCGTGCAAGAGCATGGTCTCGCAGAACAGTCATTACCCCCTGGTTCGCGCGTTCGTCGGCAGCCTGCACCAGCTGGGCGACGTGCACGATCTGCTGACCCGCAGCGTCCAGGAGATCAAGCGCCTGACCGGCTTCGGCCGGGTCAAGGCCTACCGCTTCGACGCCGAAGGCAACGGCCTGGTGCTGGCCGAGGAGGCCGAACCTGGCTACCCGAGCTACCTGGGGCTGTGCTTCCCGGGCTCGGACATCCCGCGCCAGGCCCGTGAGCTGTACCGGATCAACCGGATCCGCCTGATCGGCGATGCCAACTACCAACCCGCCCGCCTGGTGCCCGAGCACAATCCGCGCACGGGCAAACCGCTGGACCTCAGCTTCGCTTCGCTGCGCAGCGTCTCGCCGGTGCACCTGCAATACATGCGCAACATGGGCACCCTGGCGTCGATGTCGCTTTCGATCGTGGTGGACGGCAAGCTCTGGGGACTGATTTCATGTCACCACGACGAGCCGCGCACCGTGGACTTCCAGACGCGTACCGCCTGCGAACTGCTGGCCAGCGTCCTGTCGCTGCAGATCGAGTCCCGCGAATCGCACACCAACACCCGCAAGCTGCTCGATCTGCGCCAGCACATCGTCAAGATGCTGTCGTCCATGGCCGACCATGACAGCGTGGCCCTGGGCCTGCTGGAGCTGCCCGAGGTGCTTCTGGCGTTCGCCGATGCCACGGGCGCCGCGATCATCAGCGCCGACCGTTGCGATGTCGTCGGGAAGACACCGCCCACGGCGCAGATCACGGCCCTGGTCCACTGGCTGTCGCGCCGGGGCGACGAGCACGTGTTCCACACCGACAACGTGCGGCGTGACATCGAAGAGCTGCCGGAGCTGGGTGACCATGCCGCCGGCGTGCTGGCCCTGGCCATTTCGCAGATCCACTCGCACTACCTGGTCTGGTTCAGGCCCGAACAGGCCCGCACGGTCGAATGGGCCGGGCGCCCGGACAAGCAGATCGGCCCGCAGGGCAACCTGGACCCGCGCAACAGTTTCGAGCGCTGGCACGAAGTGGTTCGCGATTTCAGCAAGCCCTGGGATCCGCTGATTCTCGAAAGCAGCCTGGAGCTGCGCAATGCCGTGCTCGGCATCGTCCTGCGCAAGGCCGAGGAGCTGGCCCAGCTGGCCAGCGAACTGAAGCGGTCGAACAAGGAACTCGAAGCCTTCTCCTACAGCGTCTCCCACGACCTGCGCGCCCCCCTGCGCCACATCGCAGGCTACACCGAGCTGCTGAGCGAGATGGAGGCGCAGCACCTGACCGAACGCGGGCAGCGTTTCCTGCAGCATATCGAGGAGGCCGCACGCTTTGCTGGCACGCTGGTCGACAACCTGCTCAACTTCTCGCAGATGGGGCGCTCCGCGCTGCGCCTGTCCGACGTCGACCCCAATGCGCTGATCGAGACCATCCGCACCGAACTGGCGCCGGACGTCGAAGGGCGCCAGATCGTCTGGGAAATCGCTTCGCTGCCCAAGGTCATCGCCGATCCGGCGTTCCTGAAGATGGCGTTGCAGAACCTGATCGCCAATGCCGTCAAGTACACGCGCGACCGCGACCCGGCGCGCATTCAGATCGGGTATCGGCAAAGTGCGACCCATACCGAGATCTTCATTCGCGACAACGGCGTAGGTTTCGACATGACCTATGCTAACAAGCTGTTCGGGGTCTTCCAGCGTCTGCACCGCATGGAAGACTTCGAGGGAACGGGTATCGGCCTTGCCAGCGTCCGGCGCATCATCGAGCGCCACGATGGCGAGGTCTGGGCCGAAGGCCAGATCGACAAGGGGGCCACGTTCCATTTTTCACTGCCCCGACAACCGCTGCACGCTTGAGGACACCGCATCATCATGCTCAAACCGATCCTGTTGGTCGAAGACAACCCCAGAGACCTGGAGTTGACCTTGCTGGCGCTGGAACGCAGTCAGTTGGCCAATGAAGTCATCGTCATTCGCGATGGCGCCGATGCCCTGGACTACCTGTTCCAACGCAACGCGTTCAAGGACCGCGACGCCGGTAATCCTGCCGTGATGTTGCTGGACCTGAAGCTGCCCAAGGTCGACGGTCTGGAAGTCCTGAAGATCGTCCGCGAGACGCCGGAACTGCGCAGCATTCCGACCGTCATGTTGACCTCTTCGCGCGAAGAACCTGACCTGGAACGCGCCTACGAGCTGGGCGTGAATGCCTACGTGGTCAAGCCGGTGGACTTCAAGGAGTTCGTCGCGGCGATCTCCGACCTGGGCATCTTCTGGGCCGTGCTCAACGAGCCGCCACCGGGTTCGCTGCGCCTGTCGCGTCGAGGCCCCAACTGAGCCCGGTCGGCACACAGGCGGCGCCGCTCAAGCTGTTGATGGTCGAAGACAGTGCGATGGACGCCGAACTGACGCTGCTGCGCCTGGAGCGAAACGGCCTGCAGATCCAGGCCCGCCAGGCGTTCGACCATGTCGGCGCCGAACGTGCGCTGCGTGAAGAAGTCTTCGACATGGTGCTGTGCGACTGCGTCCTGCCCAGCTCGTCCGGCACCGAGGTGCTGGCCATCGCCCAGCGCCTGGCGCCTGATGTACCGTTCATCTTCCTGTCGGGGATCTACGGCGAAGAGCATGCGGTGGAGATGATCCGACTCGGCGCCACCGACTACGTGCTGAAGAAGAACCTGTCGCTGCTGCCCAAGGCCGTCAGACGGGCGATGACCGAAGTGCAGGAGCGCCAGCGTCGCCGGCATGCCGAACAGGCCCTGGCGGACGTCGAGGCCCGCGCGCGGATCGCCATCGATGCGGCCGGCATGGGCACCTGGGACTTTCGCCCCGAGAGCGATCAGCTGATCTGGGACGATCGCTGCCGGGCCCTGTTCGGCCTGGCGCTGGACGCCCCCGTGAACATGGAGGTGTTCTTTGCCGGCCTGTATCCCGAGGACCTGCCCCATGTCCGCCAAGCTGTCGAGCATGCGCTGCAACCGAGCGGCAGTGGGCGCTATCGTGTGGAGTTCCGGGTTCTGGGCCACGGCGGACACGAGCCGCGCTGGCTACTGAGCACCGGACAATCGCGGTTCGTCGACGGCAAGTGCGTGCGCTTCTCCGGCGTGCTGCAGGATGTGCACCAGCAACACCTGGCCACACAGGCGCTCAAGCAGCTCAACGAAATGCTGGGCGAGCGCGTCGAGCGCCGGACTCGCGAGCGTGACCGCGCCTGGGACCTGTCCCAGGACCTGTCGGCAGTACTCAAGCAGGACCTCACGCCCGTGGCGCTCAATCCGGCCTGGGAAACGGCGCTCGGCTTCACCCGGGCGCACCTGTCCGAAACGTCCTTGCTGACGGTGCTTCCCGAATCGGCGCGGGACATGTTCGTCTCCGAGCTGGCCGCCCTGAGCCAGGGCAATGGCAGCGCACGCTTCGTCGGCCCCGTGCAGCACGCCAGCGGCCAGCAGCGCTGGCTGTCATGGGTCGTGGTCCAGGACGATGACCTGCTCTATGTGGTGGCACGCGACATCACCAGCGAGCGTGAAGCCACTCTGGAACTGGGCGAGGCCAACCGACGCCTGCGCGAGCAGATCGCCGAGCGCGAACGCATCGAGGCGACCTTGCAGCAGATGCAGCGCCTGGAGGCGGTGGGTCAGCTCACCGCTGGCGTCGCCCATGACTTCAACAACCTGCTGACGGTCATTCTGACGGGCGCCAGCTTCCTCGAACGCGACCTGGCCAAGCCCGACCTGGTCAAGGCCGCTTCTCGCCTGCAGCACATTCGGGAAGCCGGCGAACGGGGTGCCAAGCTCACCGCCCAGCTGCTGGCCTTCTCCCGACGGCAACGGCTCGAGCCGATACCGGTGAACCTGAACGACACGTTCGGTGGGCTGGAAGAGCTGCTGCGCCGGACCCTCGGCGGCAGCATCTCGGTACGTCTCGACCTGGACCCTCTGCTGTGGCAGGCGCTGACCGACCCGACCCAAACCGAGATGATCATCCTCAACCTGGCGATCAACGCGCGCGACGCCATGCCAGAAGGCGGGCAGCTGACCCTCAGCACCCGCAACACGTACATCGACGCCCTGCCGCAACGGCCCGAAGAACCCGAGCCTGGCGAATACGTGAGCCTCTCGATCCGCGACACGGGCTTCGGCATGAGCGAAGAGATCGTCGGCAAGGTCTTCGAGCCCTTCTTCACCACCAAGGACATCGGCAAGGGCTCAGGCCTGGGCCTGGCCCAGGTGTTCGGTTTCGCCAAGCAATCAGGCGGCGGGGTGCGCATCGTCACCGCGCCCGACCAGGGCACCGAAGTCACGGTCTACCTGCCCGCGGTCAAGCAACCGCTGGCCATCCACGTGAGCGGCCCGTCGGCGACCCCGGCGTCGAGCACCCTCGGCAGCGACCGTACGGTCCTGTTGGTGGACGACGATGATCGGGTTCGCGAGCTGATCGGTGAAATGCTCCATCAGTACGGCTATCGCGTGCGCCAGGCCACCGGGGGTGAGCATGCCCTGACGCTGCTCGATGGCGAGATCGACGTGCTGCTCACCGACTTTGCCATGCCCGAGTTCAACGGGGCTCAGCTGGCGCAGGCAGCACGCGAACGGTACGCTCACCTGCCGGTGGTATTCCTGACGGGCTACGCCGATCTCGAAGGGCTGCAACTGCCGGGAAGCCTGGTTGTACAGAAGCCCGTGCAACCAAACACCTTGACCAAGGCACTGGGCGAGCTGCTCGGGAGCCACGGCGGCTGACCGACGCGCCGTGTCGGTACCGGCAGCGATGACGCCAAAGGGACTTGGCGTCGAACGCCTGACGCGCACAGGCCGCACCTGAACGACGCGCACGACGAATCGCCTCGATACGCTTTCACGTACGAAACGAAAAAATACGGGTATGGAGAGTAAATGGCAGGGGCGGCTGGATTCGAACCAACGCATGGCAGGATCAAAACCTGCTGCCTTACCGCTTGGCGACGCCCCTGTATCCACCGACAACCGAGGTGTGACTGGCTGTGCGGGAATGAGCGGCAATGTATCAAGAAAATTTGAGGTTGCAAACCCCTCACGCAAAAAAAATCTCTTAAAACAGCGGCTTAGTCGGTCATCGACTGCCGTGAGCGACGGACAAGCTTCTTCAGCACGCACCCCATACCGTTTTCTGCCCGTCCTGTTTTCAGCGCCCTGCTGCCCCGTGTCCAGGCCCACAACCGTTCGTCGCCTGCAGTTACAGGCGCGTCCAACTCGTTCCTTGTCGCTGGCTCAAACAGGTATTCCAGCCCTCTGCACAAGGAACACAGCCATGCCGGTTTCACACGATCTGTACCAGGACCTGCACTACCCACGCGAAATCGTGCAGCAGCGTCGGCAGACAGACAAGGAGCTGGACCGCCTGCTCGACGACTACACCGATATCGACAACCAGGTGCTGGCTGCCGAGTCGATCTCGGCTGGCAATTACGAAGACGACGATCTGCGCCGTCTCAAAGAGCGCCGCTTGAGCGTCAAGTACATGATCGAGCGGCAACTGGAGCGCAAGGCCTGAGCCTACTCAGCGTTCGAGCCGACCCAGCGTCGCAGCATCCGGCACACCGTCGAAGAAGTGCATCAAGGCCAACTGCCACAGCGCTTCGCCTGGATCGGCCTTGTCGAACAATGTCAGGCAGGAACGCAGCTTCAGGTCATCGGGCGTCCCCATGATCTGCCGAGCGCTCTTGTCGGTGTGCTGCAACAGTGCCGTCACGCAGCGCTTGAGACGCGGACCAAGGATGTCATGCGCCAGGTAGGCACGCGCCTCGTCGAGCCCGGAAATCGCATAGCGCGCCGCCATTTCGCTGTGGCCCAATCCTTGTAGCTGGGGAAAGACGAACCACATCCAGTGGCTGCGCTTGTGGCCTGCCTGCAGCTCGTCGAACACGCGTGTGTAGCTAGGCTGCTGCGCTTCGACGAAACGATCGAGGTGATAGGGGTCGGACATGGGGTCAGCTCCTGGTGAGAACGGCCTTCAGCGTACGACACCCAGGGTGTGCACGCGACCCCTGGCCATGATGCCGCCCTGCAATGCCTGCCCCTTGGGGACGAATGCCGCTATCATCGCCTGCTTTCTCGCAATGAATGACATGTGATCGGCAATGCACACCCTTGACGACCTGAAGGCTGGACGCTTGCACGGCCTGACCCGCCTGGACCTGAGTCAAGGTCTGGATGAATTCCCACAGGAGATTTTCAGCCTGGCCGACAGCCTGGAGGTGCTGAACCTCTCAGGCAACCGGCTCAGCCGCCTGCCGCACGACATGCACCGCCTGCATCGCCTGCGCGTGCTGTTCTGCTCGGACAACCTGTTCACCGACATCCCAGTGGCCGTGGGGCAATGCCAGCGGCTCGAGACCGTCGGCTTTCGCAACAACCGGATCGAGCGGATCGATGGCCGTGCCTTGCCACCTGCCCTGCGCGCCCTGATCCTGACCGAAAATGCCCTCGAACACCTGCCCGACACACTGGGCGACTGCGCGCACCTGCAAAAACTCATGTTGTCGGGCAACCGCCTGACGGACCTGCCGCAGACGCTGGCACGCTGCGACCGCCTGGAGCTGCTGCGCCTGGCCAGCAATCGCCTGACCACCCTGCCCCGCTGGCTGCTGGACCTGCCCAGGCTCGCCTGGCTGGCGTTCTCGGGCAACCCCTGCGAAGCCGAACCTTTGGCGGACCTTCACCCGTGCCCCTCGGTCAGCTGGGACCGTGTGGCCGTGAAGGAGATCCTGGGCCGGGGTGCCTCGGGGGTCATTCATCGTGCCCACCTCGACGGTGAGCCGGGCGCCGTCGCCGTGAAACTGTTCAAGGGTGCCCTGACCAGTGACGGCGCGCCCTTGGCCGAAGTCCGTGCGTGCCTGGCCGCTGGGCAACACCCAGGCTTGACCGGGCTGCTCGGCCGTATCGACGATCATCCCACGGGCCTGCCCGCGCTGATCATGCCGTTGCTCGCCCCCACCTGGTTCAACCTGGCCGGGCCGCCCAGCCTCGACAGCTGCACCCGCGATCGATACCCGGAGCGCCTGCCCTGGCGCCTCCCGGCCCTGCGCCGGCTGGCGCGCACCGTCGCGCTGGCGGGTGCGCACCTGCATGCCCATGGCCTCAATCATGGCGACCTCTACGCGCACAACATCCTGTGCGATGACGAAGGTGACGGCGTGCTGGGCGACTTCGGCGCCGCGGCCTTCTCGCCACGTGACCTGGCCAGCGGCCTGGAGCGCATCGAAGTCCGCGCCTTCGGCCTCCTGCTCGACGAACTGCTCGAACGCGCCGACGGCGAAGCGTGCGACCTGCGCCAATTGGCCCAGGACTGCCAGCAGCCAGCGGTCGCCTCGCGCCCTTCTTTCGCACAGGTAGCGGCGCGCCTGTAAGGCCCTCCATGGAGGCCGCCGTGTGGCCTCCTCCCTCCGCACCGTCTTCCACCGAGCCTTAGCATGGACATCGATCAAGCCCGGACCTTTCTCGAGATCGCACGGTGCGGCAGCCTGGTCGCCGCCGCCGATCGCCTGTGCGTCTCACAGACCGCGATCAGCGCACGGGTCCAGCGCCTGGAACAGCAATTGGGCTGTCAGTTGTTCGTACGGGGCCGTAGCGGCGCTCGCCTGACGACGGACGGCGAGGCCTTTCTGAGCTACGCCCACCAACTGGTCCAGACCTGGGAGGCCGCACGCCGGAACCTGCCACGCGTGCAGGGTGGGCAACCGGTGCTGAGCATCGGCGGCGAGGTCAGCCTGGGTACGCCCCTGATGCTCGAGTGGATCTGCGCGATGCGCCAGGCCCTGCCTGGGCACACGGTTCGTAGCGAGGTCAACGATGGGGAGGCGTTGCTGCGCAAGGTCGAAATGGGGCTGCTCGATGCCGTGCTCGTCTACCAGCCCAGTTATGCACCCGGCCTGCAGGTGGAGCAGCTGATGGAAGAAAAGCTGGTGCGCATTCAACGCACGGATTGCCCCGAGCCTTATGTCTACATCGACTGGGGCGAGGCGTTTCGGCGCCAGCACGACGCCGCCCTGCCCGACTGCGCTCGGGCGAGCGTGAGTTTCAACCTGGGACCGCTGGCCTTGCAGTTCATTCTCGACCAGGGCGGCAGCGGTTATTTTCGCACCCGTGTCGTCCAGGCCTACCTGGACAGCGGGGTGCTCGAGCGGGTCGCGCAAGCCCCTGAGTTCACCTACCCCACGTTCGTGGTGCACGCCCGTGAACGTGACGGCGAGGCCCTGCGGTGCGCACTGGCCATCCTGCGACGCCAGGTGGCCGAGGACGCCAGCGATTGGTCACAACGCTGGGACCCGTTCGCCTGAGACCCGGTCGGGCGCACTGAGCAGGCGACGCTCGAGCCCGGCGATCAGGTCGGTCTGGGTCACGATGCCGACCAGTGTGTCGCCTTCCAGCACCGGCAGGCAATGCAGACCCTGCTCGCACAGCAGCGGCAACAGGTGCGCCAGGGGATGATGCGCGCTGACGCTGACGACTCGACGGCTCATGATGTGCTCCAGGCGTACCGAGCGACGCCCTAGCAGGCCTCCCCAGCGTGAGCGGCCCCGGGCCATGGCCGGCCCCACCAGGTCGCTGAGACTGACGATCCCGACGAGACGTCCCTGGTCGAGTACCGGCAACGTATGGAGGCGATGGCTCGACAACAGGCGCCACGCTTGTTCGAGGCTGGTCTGCGGCGTGGCGACCTGCAGGTCACGGGACATTACCGAGGCGGCCGTGAGACCACTGAGGCTGCGTTGCAGCGCGTGCTGCTCGGTGGCCAGGATGATCCGTTCCAGCTCATCGCGGGTGACGTCGACGAATTCGCCCAGTTCGTCCAGTGCCTGGTCCAGGTCCTGGGCCGTGACGCCGACGCGCTCGGTCGGCAGCGGATCGTGGGTATGGTGCAGATCCTTGCGCGGCGCCGCTCCCTTGGGGTACCGCACGCCGGTAAGGCGGTTGTAGAGCACCGCGACCGTGACCAGGATCACGGCGTTGAGCAGAACCGGCTCGAGCACATGGTCACCCATCGCCACCAACCCAGGGTCGGCCAGTACCAGGCTGGCGGCCACGCCACCGCCCGGCGGGTGCAGACAGCGCAGCGCGCACATCACCAGGATCGATACCCCCAGTGCGGCGGCCGCGACCCAGAGCGCATCGCCCAGGCCATGCCGCATCGCCAGGCCGACGACACCGGCCAAGGCGTAGCTGCCGACCACGGGCCAAGGCTGGGCCAGGGGGCCGGAGTGAACGGCGAAGACCAGCACCGCCGACGCCGCCAGTGGACCGAGCAGGTGCAACGCGATCGAAGGCCCGAATGCCAGGCTGCACAGCCACCCGGCCAGGAACAACCCCAGCATGGCGCCAAGGCCGGCGCGCAGCCATTCGCGGGGCGAGGTATTCAGGGAGGGCGGCAGCAGCCGTTGCCAGCCGGTGTGAGGGGTTCTGGAGGACATGGAAAAGGGCTACCTGACGAGCGACCTGTTGATCGAGACACTGCCACGCTGCATCCAGCGCAGCGGGGCATTGTGCCCGCCGCTACAGGTGCTGACCAACGCAAAAAACGGCGCTTGATGTGCAACTTTCTTGCAGCGACGCAAGCGCGTGCCACACGCCCTGCCTGAGGGGCCCGTGGCGGCGGACCTGCCGGCTCTCGCAGGGCGACGTTCATCGACTGGATCAGGTGCTGGGCATCGCAGCGAAAAGCGCGCCAGCAATGGCGGCGGCACTGGCAGCGACGCTATCGCCTGGGCAGTTCCACGCCCACCCGCAGACCGCCCTGGGGGCTTTCCTGCAGGGTCAGTCGTGCACCCCAGGCGTCGACGATGTCACGCACGATCCCCAGGCCCAGGCCGTGGCCATCGACCTGTTCGTCCAGGCGCGACCCGCGCTCCAGGACGCTCTGGCGTGCGCCTTCAGGAATACCGGGGCCATCGTCGTCGACCCATAGCCGATAGCCCTCGGCCGTTTGCGCGAGGGTGAGCTGTACCTCGCTGTCGGCCCACTTGCAGGCATTGTCCAGCAGGTTGCCCAGCAGCTCGAGCAGGTCCTCGCGGTCCCAGGGCAGCAGCAGGCCGGGCGAGACCTCACTGCGCAAGCTCAGCCCTTCGCCATGAATCATGCCCAACGTCGCCAGCAGCCCCGGCAACTCTGCGTCACAGTCGAACTGCGCACCCGGCAAGGCATCACCCGCCAGGCGCGCCCGGTTGAGCTCGCGCGCCAGGCGCTGCTGGATCTGTTCGAGCTGTTCCTGCAGTTGCGCGCGCACCTCGGGCTGGTCCTTGAGGCGCTCACTGCTCGCCAGGCTGAGCAGCACCGCCAGCGGCGTCTTCAGGGCATGGCCCAGGTTGCCCAAGGCGTTGCGGGACCGTCGCAGACTGTCTTCGGTATGGGCAAGCAGATGGTTGACCTGCGCGACCAGGGGTTCCAGCTCACTGGGCACCTGCTCGTCCAGCTGCGAGCGTCGCCCCTGTTGCAGCTGGGCGATCTGCCGGCGGACGCGTTCCAGCGGGCGCAGCGAGCGTGTCACGGTCACGCGCTGCAATACCAGGATCAGCAGCAGCGCCACCAGCCCGAGCCCCAGCCCGATCTGCTCGAGCCGCCGAAAGCCATCGCGCACCGGCGAATAGTCTTGCGCCACGCTGATCGAAATGTCCTGCCCCAGGCGCCGGTAATCGGCGCGCAACACCAACAGCTGCTGCCCCTCGGGTGCCAGCTGATGGCCACTTTCCAGCCCCGGCTGGGCTGGCTTGGGCATCTCCAGATCCCATAGCGAACGCGAGCGCCAGCTGCCCTGTTCGAAATCGATACGAAAGTAATAGCCCGACAGCGGGCGCTGGTAGGCAGCCGACACACGACGCTCGTCCAGCTGCGGACCGTTCGGGCCGCGCACCAGGGCCACCAGCAGGTTCTCGCTTTCCTTGCGCAGGCCCGCTTCCAGGTACCGCTGCAAGCCGACTTCGAACAGCCACAGCCCCAACTGTGCGAACCCCAGCCCGACCACCACCAGCACCGCGACCAGCCCGAGGCTCAGACGCCCCTGGATGGACTTCATGCGCTGTGCCCGGCATAGCGGTAACCCTGGCCACGGTGCGTCTCGATCACGCTGCGACCCAGTTTGCGCCGCAGGTGATTGACGTGCACTTCGAGCACGTTCGAGTCACGCTCGGTCTCACCGTCGTACAGGTGCTCGGCCAGATGCCCCTTGGACAGGATCTGTTGCGGGTGCAGCATGAAATAGCGCAGCAACCGGAACTCGGCGGCGGTCAGCTGGACCTCGAGCCCGTCGCGGGTCACGCACTGGCGCGCCTCGTCCAGGTGCAGCCCTGCGGCTTCCAGCCGTGGCTGGTTGGCCAGCCCGCGCGCACGACGCACCAGGGACTGGATGCGCAGTTGCAGCTCTTCAGGATGAAAGGGTTTGCTCAGGTAATCGTCGGCGCCGGCCTTGAGCCCCTCGATGCGCTCGGCCCAGGAGCCGCGCGCCGTGAGGATCAGCACTGGCGCGAGCAGGCCGCCGGCTCGCCATTGCGCCAGGACGTCGAGACCCGGCAAGCCCGGCAGACCCAGGTCCAGGATGATCAGGTCATAGGGTTCGCTCTGGCCCTGGTACACCGCATCGCGACCGTCGGCCAGCCAGTCGACCGCGTAGCCCTGGCGTTGCAGGCTCGCGGTCAGTTCGTCGGCAAGCGGGACGTTGTCCTCCACCAGCAACAAGCGCATTCAGTCATCTTCCTCGTCTTTGAGCAAGGCGCCGGTACTGGCATCGAGCTTGATTTCGCGGACCACCCCCTCGGGGGTGAGCATCTCCACCTCGTACTCGTAGCGCCCGTGTTCCTTTTCCAGCTCGGCTTCGAGCAGCCGCGAACCGGGGTGGCGCGCCAGGGCCGCTTCGAGCAGCTTCTCCAGCGGCAGGATGATGCCCTCGCGCCGCAGTTCGAGGGCTTCGTCCTGGTCCAGGTCGCGGGCCACCGCCAGCGAGCAGCAGGCCGACAGCGCCAGCACCAGGCCGCGCGCCGTCAGCGACAGATCGTTCATCAGTTGTCCCGTTCGTCCTTCAGGATTTCACCGGTGCGGGCATCCAGGTCGACATCCCACTCCACGCCCTGGGCGTCGCGCAGTTCGACCTTGTAGATGTAGCGCCCGTATTCGTTTTCCAGCTCCGAATCAGTGGCCGTCGAACCGGGGTGCTTGGCGATGGCCGCCGCCTTGAGCTCGTCCAGCGATTTGAGGGTCTTGTCGTTGACCAGCCTGACCACCTCGTCAGGCTGGACGTCCTTGGCCAGGGCTACATTGGCCCCCAGGGCGAGCGTGGCGGCGGTCAGCAAGGCAGTCAAGGTTTTCATGGGTCTCTCCATCGAGGTCTTCGTGTTGGGTACGGGCTCAAGCGTATGGCCTGCGGCTTAACTCAACCTGAAGCGAGCGGCGGCATGATAACGCAGCCGTCAGCGCCCGGCTTCCCTATAATGGTCACCCCGTTTCGCCCGAGGCCTGCCATGAGCGCCATCCATGTCCCCTACCCTGCCCTGACGTTCAAAGCCGGTCGGCGGGCCTTCGCGCACATTCGCGAGCATGGCCTGCGGGCGATGGATGTGGGGACCGTGCCGGGCGCTGCAGGCGGGCCCAAGCCGCTCGGCATTCAGGGCCTGGACCTGGCGCTGTTCGGCGACTGGCTGCCTTCGGCGCCACGCCCGCGCGCCCTGATCGGCGCTTCGATCGGAGCCTGGCGCTTCGCCAGTGCGTGCCTGGCCGACCCCGTCGATGGGTTGCGTCGGCTCGCCACGCTGTACACCGAGCTGGACTTCGCCAAAGGCACCACCACTGCCGAGGTCAGCCGACGTTGCGAGCGCATGCTCGACACGCTGCTGCAAGGGGGCGACGGGCACATCCTGAACAATGCCGATTACCGCCTGAATGTGCTGGTGGTCAAGAGTCATGGCCTGTTGGCCGACGACCATCGTGCCCGTCTGGGCATGGGCCTGTCGTCGGTGCTGGCGGACAACCTGCTGGGCCGCGCACGCCTGGCCCGGCATTTCGAGCGTCTGGTGCTGCACGATGCCCGCGCCGCGCCGCCCCTGGAGGCCTTGGACGACTTTCCCACGCGCCATGTGCCGCTGCAGGCGAGCAACCTGCGTCAGGCCTTGCTGGCCTCGGGCTCGATCCCGATGGTCATGCAAGGCGTGCGTGACCTGCCAGGTGCGGGCAGTGGGACCTTCCGCGACGGGGGGCTGCTCGACTACCACCTGGACCTGCCTTACCAGGGCGACGACCTGGTGCTCTACCCCCACTTCACCGACAAGGTGGTCCCCGGCTGGTTCGACAAGGGACTGCCCTGGCGCAAGGGCGACGCGGGGCGGTTGCGCAACGTCCTGCTGATGACGCCTTCGCCTGACTACCTGGCCCGCCTGCCCTTCGGCAAACTGCCCGATCGCGGTGATTTCAAGCGGTTCATGGGGGACGCGGCGAGCCGCAGACGCTACTGGTTCACTGCCATCGACGAGAGCCGGCGACTGGGTGACGAACTGCTCGAACTCATCGCCACCGGGCGCCTGAAGGACCGCTTGCGCCCCTTGTAGTCAGCATGCTGGTAGACTGCACGCCCGTATGGGTTCTACAGAGTCTACGAGTTTGGAAATCTTCAAGGAATTCACGTTCGAATCAGCCCACCGTCTGCCCAACGTGCCGGCGGGGCATAAATGCGGTCGTCTGCACGGCCACTCGTTCAAGGTCGCCCTGCACCTGACCGGGCCGGTCGACCCGCACACCGGGTGGATCCGCGACTTCTCCGAGATCAAGGCGGTGTTCAAGCCGATCTACGAGCAGCTCGACCACAACTACCTCAATGACATCCCTGGCCTGGACAACCCCACCAGCGAAGTCATCGCACAATGGATCTGGAACCAGGTCAAGCCGCTGCTGCCTGAACTGTCGAAGGTCAGGATCCATGAAACCTGCACCAGCGGCTGTGAATACACGGGCGACTGAGCGTGAACGCGTCAGGGCGTGCCGAAGTTCGGCTTGGGATGGGGTGGCACGGGGAAGTGAACCACCTCGATCGCCAGGCGGCCACGATGGCCCCTCTTGTCGTTGAGGTAGGCCCTGCCCTGCTCGAGCAAGCGCCGCACCTTGCGGCCCGTCGGCCCGTACAGCTCAAGCCCGGTGCGGATGTCACCTGCCTCGAGAGCGCCTGGCTCCAGCCCTTCGATGGTCCAGAGCGGTGCGACCTTGCCCTGGCGATAGCGGAACAGCAGCCCATGACTGTCCACGGCAGGGCCAGCCTGCAGATCGAGGCTTAGCGTCGGCACCGGGTCCGGCATCACGAACTCGACCGCAGGCGCCATGTGCAACGGCGTGCTGCCTGCTGGCACATCGGTCGGGTACATGCCCAGGTAACCGCCGCGACTCACATCCAGCACGTACTGCAATTCGGGCCAGCGATGAACGTTGATGCCGGCATAGGCCGGTCGTATCTCGTATGCATGGCGCTCACCGATCTGGTACACACCGAACCAGAAGTATTCGCAGTACAGCCGCTGCCGCGGGCCCAGGAAGGGCACTTGGTCGTGCAGGAAGGACTGGATCTCTTTCGGCGTGTAGTCACGACCTGACATGAGCCAGCCATCGTCGCCATTCCAGTCGTTGAACTCGACCCAGAGAGGCTTGACCCATTTGCCGACAGCGCTGAGCAAGTGGCGCTCGCTGATCGGCTCTTCGCCAAATTGCCAGTAGCACCTGGCGTTGAAACACAACAGGGGTTCGAACGTGCTTTCGCTCATGGTAGTTCACCGTAGGGTCCCGAGAAGCAGCGACTCTAGGGACACCCGATGAAGCGACACAGCAGGAAGGCTTGCTAGCGAACTTCGCCACGCAGGAACAGCGGCGCGATGTAGCGATCGTAGTGCGCCTCCGACAGCAGAAAGAACTCGCGGTCGATGGCGTCGCGCAGGCGTGGCAGCTCCCAGTCGCGAAACTCCGGCAACAAGGCCATGCCATAGGCCTCCAGGTCGCGAATCATCCGCGCTCCGCGAGCGATCAGCTGATACGCCCAGCAATACTCGGACTGATGGGCGACGAAACGGATCGAGCGCTGTTCGAGCTGCTCGCGCAGGCGCTCGCGGTCGAACACTTCCAGCTTGGCCATCATCACTTGCACCAGCAGGGCTTCCAGACGCAGCCAGACCGCCCGTTTGGCCTCGTCGTCATAACTGTTCCAGTGGATCACTTCGTGATGGAAACGCTTGCAGCCACGGCACACGTGGTCACCATAGACGGTGGAGCACAGCCCCACGCACGGGGTCTTGATCGACTGATTGGACATCGCAGGGCAACGGCTTGAGAACGGGACACCGGCCCATGTTAGCCCTTTGTCTAACGGGGGTCACGGGTTAAAGTCGAACGCCGCGCCTTACCTTGCGGCGCTTTTTACCGTAGAATCCATTCGCCTTTTGCAGGCACCAATGTCCGTTGGAAGCTGTTTTCAAAGCGTCACGAGCACAGTCATCCGGTAGAACGGCGTTGGCCCGGTCATGCACCTCAGGCATGCCCAGGGCCAGCCCTCATCAGCTCCCCCGTTCTGCAGGCGTAAAACTTTGAAAACAGCTTCCGCGAGGATGTCCTGCCGCCTTGGCTGCACGGCCCAGAAGGCCGTCGTGCGCAAGGACGCCGGACACCCCGGATGAGCGTCCCGGCCCCCTAGATGGGACCACTGATGAGGGAAATAACTGTGCTTGAAGCCTACCGCAAACATACCGAAGAGCGTGCCGCCCTGGGTATCGTGCCCCAGCCGCTGAACGCCGAACAGACCGCAGGCCTGGTCGATCTGCTGAAGAACCCGCCTGCTGGCGAAGAAGCCTTCCTCGTCGACCTGATCACCCACCGCGTCCCGCCAGGGGTCGATGAAGCCGCCTACGTCAAGGCCGCCTACCTGTCCGCCGTGGTCAAGGGCGAAGCCGCCTCGCCACTGATCGATCGCAAGCGCGCCACCGAACTGCTGGGCACCATGCAGGGCGGCTACAACATCGCCACGCTGGTCGAGCTGCTCGATGACGCCGAGCTGGGCGCCGTCGCAGCCGAACAGCTCAAGCACACCCTGCTGATGTTCGACGCCTTCCACGACGTGGCCGAAAAAGCCAAGGCAGGCAACGCGCACGCCAAGGCCGTGCTCGAATCCTGGGCCGCCGGCGAATGGTTCACCAAGCGTCCGGCCATCGCTGACAAGTACACCCTGACCGTGTTCAAGGTGCCCGGCGAGACCAACACCGACGACCTGTCGCCGGCCCCGGACGCCTGGTCGCGCCCGGACATCCCGCTGCACGCCCTGGCCATGCTGAAGATGGCCCGCGATGGCATCGAGCCGGAGCAGCCAGGCTCGGTCGGCCCGCTCAAGCAGATCGAAGACGTCCGCGCCAAGGGCTTCCCGGTCGCCTACGTCGGTGACGTGGTCGGTACCGGCTCCTCGCGCAAGTCCGCCACCAACTCGGTGCTGTGGTTCTTCGGCGACGACATCCCCTACGTGCCGAACAAGCGCGCCGGTGGCTTCTGCTTCGGCACCAAGATCGCGCCGATCTTCTACAACACCATGGAAGACGCCGGTGCCCTGCCGATCGAGTTCGACTGCACCGACCTGAACATGGGCGACGTGATCGACGTCTACCCGTACAAGGGCGAAGTCCGTCGTCACGACAGCGACGAGCTGGTCACCACCTTCACCCTCAAGACCGAAGTGCTGCTCGACGAAGTCCGCGCAGGCGGCCGTATCCCGCTGATCGTCGGCCGCGGCCTGACCGACAAGGCACGCGCCGAGCTGGGCCTGGGTGCCACCGACCTGTTCAAGCTGCCGGAAGCGCCGGTCGACACCGGCAAGGGCTACACCCTGGCGCAGAAGATGGTCGGCCGTGCCTGCGGTCTGCCGGAAGGTCAGGGCGTGCGTCCTGGCACCTACTGCGAACCGAAGATGACCACCGTCGGTTCCCAGGACACCACCGGGCCGATGACCCGTGACGAGCTGAAAGACCTGGCCTGCCTCGGCTTCTCCGCCGACCTGGTCATGCAGTCGTTCTGCCATACCGCGGCTTACCCCAAGCCGATCGACGTCACCACCCACCACACCCTGCCGGACTTCATCCGCACCCGTGGCGGCGTGTCGCTGCGCCCAGGCGACGGCATCATCCACAGCTGGCTGAACCGCATGCTGATGCCCGACACCGTCGGCACCGGCGGCGACTCGCACACCCGCTTCCCGATCGGCATCTCCTTCCCGGCCGGTTCCGGCCTGGTCGCCTTCGCCGCCGCCACTGGCGTGATGCCACTGGACATGCCCGAGTCGGTACTGGTGCGCTTCAAGGGCAAGCTGCAGCCTGGCATCACCCTGCGTGACCTGGTGCATGCGATCCCCTACTACGCCATCCAGCAGGGCCTGCTGACCGTCGAGAAGAAAGGCAAGAAGAACGCCTTCTCCGGCCGCATACTGGAAATCGAAGGCCTGGACGAGCTGACCGTCGAGCAAGCGTTCGAGCTGTCCGACGCGTCGGCCGAGCGCTCTGCCGCCGGCTGCACCATCAAGTTGCCGGAAAAGGCCATCGCCGAGTACCTGCAGTCCAACATCACCCTGCTGCGCTGGATGATCAGCGAAGGCTACGGCGACCCACGCACCCTGGAGCGTCGCGCCCAGGCCATGGAAGCCTGGCTGGCCAACCCAGAGCTGCTGTCGGCCGATGCCGACGCCGAGTACGCCGAGATCATCGAGATCGACCTGGCCGACGTCAAGGAGCCGGTGCTCTGCGCGCCGAACGACCCGGACGACGCTCGCCTGCTGTCCTCGGTACAGGGCGAGAAGATCGACGAAGTGTTCATCGGTTCGTGCATGACCAACATCGGCCATTTCCGCGCTGCCGGCAAGCTGCTGGAGAAGGTCAAGGGCGGTATTCCGACCCGTCTGTGGCTGGCACCGCCGACCAAGATGGACGCTCACCAGCTGACCGAAGAAGGCTACTACGGCATCTACGGCAAGGCCGGTGCGCGCATGGAAATGCCAGGCTGCTCGCTGTGCATGGGTAACCAGGCACGGGTCCAGACCGGCGCTACCGTGGTGTCCACCTCGACGCGCAACTTCCCCAACCGTCTGGGCGATGCCACCAACGTGTACCTGGCGTCGGCCGAGCTGGCTGCGGTCGCCTCGATCACCGGCAAGCTGCCGACCGTCGAGGAGTACATGACGTACGCCAAGGACATCGACAGCATGGCGGCCGACGTCTACCGCTACCTGAGCTTCGACCAGATCGCCGAGTTCCGTGATGCTGCGGCCAACGCGCTGATTCCGGTCGTTCAGGCGTGAGATGAACGGCAAGCGCTAAGCTGCACGCGATAAGAGAAAGCCCCGGCCATGCCGGGGCTTTTTCGTTGGGCGATGGAATCGATCAGGGGTGTTCCAGGCAGTCGGACGGGACACGTATCCAGCCTTCCATCAACGTGCGTGCGCTGCGGCTCATGGTGACCTGGGCCACTGTCCAGTCGCCCCGCTCCTGACGCACATCGGCGCCTACCCGCAAGATGCCCGAGGGGTGACCGAAGCGAACGATCGCCCGCGCCTGCCCGCCCGCCGCTCGACTGACCACCGTGCCGGGAATGGCCGCGGCCGTGCCAATGGCCACGGCGGCGGTGCCCATCATGGCGTGGTGCAGCTTGCCCATGGACAAGGCCCGCACCAGCAGGTCGATATCGTCGGCCTGGACCGGCTTGCCGCTGGAGGCGGCATAGGCTATCGGGGGCGCGACGAAGGCCAGCTTGGGCGTGTGCTGCCGGCCTGCCGCTTCCTCGATGCGCGTGATCAGACCCATGCGCACGGCGCCGTAGGCACGGATCGTTTCCAGGCGCGCCAGTGCCTGCTCATCGCCGTTGATCGCGGCCTGCAGCTCCGTACCGTGGTAACCCAACGCTGCAGCGTCGACGAAGATCGTCGGGATACCTGCATTGATCAAGGTAGCCTCGAACGTGCCGATGCCCGGCACTTCCAAGGCGTCGATCAATCGTCCGGTCGGGAACATGGCGCCCCCGCCTTCGCTGTCATCGGCGGCCGGGTCGACGAAGGTCAGCTGCACCTCGGCGGCCGGGAACGTCACGCCATCGAGTTCGAAGTCGCCCGTCTCCTGCACCTGCCCCTCGCGCATGGGTACCTGGGCAATGATGGTCTTGCCGATGTTGGCCTGCCAGATGCGCACGGTCGCCATCCCGTCGCGGGGCAGGCGCTGCGCATCGATCAGGCCGGAGGCGATGGCGAAGGCGCCGACCGCCGCCGACAGGTTGCCGCAGTTGCCGCTCCAGTCGACGAACGCCGTGTCGATCGACACCTGGCCGAACAGGTAGTCCACTTCATGCCCGGGGCGCTCGCTCGGCGACAGGATCACCGCCTTGCTGGTGCTGGACGTCGCACCGCCCATGCCGTCGGTCTGCTTGCCGTAGGGGTCGGGGCTGCCCAGCACTCGCAACAGCAGCGCGTCGCGCACCGGCCCTGGCTGCTGTGCGGCCTCGGGCAGGTCCTGGAGGCGAAAGAACACCCCCTTGCTGGTACCGCCGCGCAGGTAGCTGGCGGGGATCTTGAGTTGCGGAGCGTGCATGGGATGGTCTCCTGGACGGAACGTCGCGGCAGGACCGCGACGAAAAGGGGTCACGCGCGAGCGTCGAGAAAATCCTGGGCGAAGCGTTGCAGCACCCCGCCCGCTTCATAGATCGAGACTTCTTCGGCGGTGTCCAGCCGACAGATCACCGGCACCTGCAGCGACGTGCCGTCGCGCCGCGTGATCACGCACGTCAGCTGCGCGCCCGGCGTGCGCTCGCCGAGCACGTCGAAGGTCTCGCTGCCATCGATGCCCAGGGTCTTGCGGTCGGTGCCGGGCTGGAACTCCAGCGGCAGGACGCCCATGCCCACCAGATTGGTCCGGTGGATACGCTCGAAGCCTTCGGCGACGATCGCCTCGACCCCGGCCAGGCGCACGCCCTTGGCCGCCCAGTCACGGGACGACCCTTGTCCATAGTCGGCACCGGCGATGATGATCAGCGGCTGACGGCGTTGCATGTAGGTCTCGATGGCCTCCCACATGCGCATCACCTGGCCTTCGGGCTCGAGCCGCGTCAGCGAACCCTGGCGCACGCTGCCATCGGCGTTGCGCACCATTTCGTTGAACAGCTTGGGGTTGGCGAAGGTGGCGCGCTGGGCGGTGAGGTGGTCGCCGCGGTGCGTGGCGTAGGAGTTGAAGTCTTCCTCGGGGACGCCCATGCGCGTCAGGTACTCGCCCGCCGCGCTGTCGGCCATGATGGCGTTGGACGGCGACAGGTGATCGGTGGTGATGTTGTCTGGCAGCACCGCCAGCGCGCGCAGGCCGCGCAACGTGCGCTCCCCGGCCAGCGCCCCCTCCCAGTAGGGCGGACGGCGGATGTAGGTGCTCATCGGCCGCCAGTCGTAGAGCGGCGCCACGGCCGGGCCGCTGAACGACTCGACGGCGAACATGGGGATGTAGACCTGGCGAAACTGCTCGGGCTTGACGGCCGCGCGCACCACGGCATCGATCTCGGCATCGCTGGGCCACAGGTCTTTCAGGCGGATCGGCTGGCCGTCGACCACGCCCAGCACGTCCTTTTCGATGTCGAAGCGGATGGTGCCGGCGATCGCGTAGGCCACCACCAAAGGTGGCGAGGCGAGAAAGGCCTGCCGCGCATAGGGGTGGATGCGCCCGTCGAAGTTGCGGTTGCCTGACAGCACGGCGGTGGCGTACAGGTCGCGGTCGATGATCTCCTGCTGGATCGCCGGATCGAGCGCGCCGGACATGCCGTTGCAGGTGGTGCAGGCGAAGGCGACGATGCCGAAGCCCAGGCGTTCGAGTTCGTGTTCGAGCCCGGCTTCTCGCAGGTACAGCTGGACGGCCTTGGAACCGGGCGCCAGCGAGGACTTGACCCAGGGCTTGCGGGTCAGCCCCAGGCGGTTGGCATTGCGCGCCAGCAGCCCGGCCGCGATGACGTTGCGCGGGTTGCTGGTGTTGGTGCAGCTGGTGATGGCGGCGATGATCACGGCGCCGTCAGGCATCAGGCCTGGCTGCTCGCTCCAGGCACCGGCGATGCCCTTGGCGGCGAGGTCGCGGGTGGCCACGCGGGCATGGGGGTTGGACGGACCGGCCAAGTTGCGCTCGACGCTGCTCAGGTCGAAGTGCAAGGTACGCTCGTACACGACCTCCTGCAGGGTCTCGGCCCACAGGCCGGCGACCTTGGCATAGGTGTCCACCAGCGCCACCTGCGCCTCTTCGCGCCCGGTCAGGCGCAGGTAGTCCAGGGTCTGCTGATCGATGGCGAACATCGCTGCCGTGGCGCCGTACTCCGGGGCCATGTTGGAAATGGTCGCCCGGTCGCCCAGGGTCAGCGCCCGCGCACCGTCGCCATGGAACTCCAGATAGGCACCGACCACCTTCTGCTGGCGCAGGAACTCGGTGAGCGCCAGCACCAGGTCGGTGGCGGTCATGCCTTCGGCCAGGCGACCGCTCAGTTCGACCCCGACGATGTTCGGCAGGCGCATCCACGAGGCCCGCCCGAGCATGACGTTCTCGGCCTCCAGCCCCCCCACGCCGATGGCGATCACCCCCAGTGCATCCACATGGGGGGTATGGCTGTCGGTGCCGACGCAGGTGTCAGGGTAGGCCACCCCATGCTCGGCATGGATCACCGGCGACATCTTCTCCAGGTTGATCTGGTGCATGATGCCGTTGCCGGGCTGGATCACTTCCACGTTGCGAAACGCCTGCTTGGTCCAGTCGATGAAGTGGAAGCGGTCCTCGTTGCGCCGGTCCTCGATGGCGCGGTTCTTCTCGAACGCCTGGGGGTCGTACCCCCCGCACTCGACCGACAGCGAATGGTCGACGATCAGCTGCACCGGCACCACCGGGTTGACCTGCGCAGGGTCGCCGCCCTTGTCGGCGATGGCATCACGCAGGCCGGCCAGGTCCACCAGGGCGGTCTGCCCCAGGATGTCATGGCACACCACGCGCGCCGGGTACCACGGGAAGTCCAGGTCGCGACGGCGTTCGATCAACTGGCGCAGCGAGGCTTCGAGGGTCGCTGGCGCGCAACGGCGGACCAGGTTCTCGGCCAGCACGCGCGACGTGTATGGCAACCCTGCGTAGGCGCCGGGCTGGATCGCCTCGACGGCCGCGCGGGCATCGAAATAGTCGAGGTCGGTGCCGGGAAGGTGCTTGCGGTAGTCGGTATTCATGCGGGATCAGGCTCGCTCACGGTAATCGGAAGGCGTGCGCCGCACGTGTGGGAGCGGGCTTGCCCGCGAATGCGTCGGTGCTGGACACCCATATGCCCGCGCTTGCACATTCGCGGGCAAGCCCGCTCCCACAGGTTTGGCATCGGCGCCCCTCAGGCTCAACGCTGTTCGATGGGCACGAACGTGCGCTGTTCTACGCCGGTGTACTCGGCACTCGGTCGGATGATGCGGTTGTTGGCCCGCTGCTCGAACACGTGCGCTGCCCAACCGGTCAGGCGCGAGCAGACGAAGATGGGCGTGAACAGCGGGGTCGGGATGCCCATGAAGTGGTAGGCCGAGGCATGGTAGAAGTCGGCGTTGGGGAACAGCTTCTTCTGCTCCCACATGGTCGCGTCGATGGCCTGCGACACCGGGAACAGCACCCGATCGCCCACCGACTCGGCGAGTCGTTCGGCCCAGCCCTTGATCACCTCGTTGCGCGGGTCGGACTCCTTGTAGATGGCATGCCCGAAGCCCATGATCTTGTCCTTGCGCTCGAGCATCTTCAACAGCTCGGTACGCGCCTGCTCGGGCGAATCGAAGCGCTCGATCAACGCCATGGCCGCTTCGTTGGCGCCGCCGTGCAGCGGGCCGCGCAACGTGCCGATGGCGGCGGTGATGCAGGAGTACAGGTCCGACAGGGTCGAGGCGCAGACCCGCGCGGTGAAGGTCGAGGCGTTGAACTCGTGTTCGGCATACAGGATCAGCGAGACGTTCATCACCTTGACATGCAGCGGGTCGGGCGTCTTGCCGTGCAGCAGCGCCAGGAAATGCCCGGCCAGGGTGTCCTGGTCGCTGGTGCAGTCGATGCGCGTGCCATGGTGCGTGAAGCGGTACCAATAGCACATGATCGCCGGGAACGTGGCCAGCAATCGGTCGGTACGGTCCTGCTGCAGGTCGAAGGTACGCTCCGGCTCCAAGGTGCCCAGCACCGAGCAGCCCGTGCGCATGACATCCATCGGGTGGGTGTCCTTGGGCAGGCGCTCGAGCACCTCCTTGAGCGCCTGAGGCAGGTCGCGCTGCCCCTTGAGCGCATGCTTGTAGTCGTCGAGCTCGGCCTTGGTCGGCAGCTCGCCCTGCAGCAGCAGGTAGGCGACTTCTTCGAACTCGGCCTGGGCGGCCAGCTCGCGGACATCGTAGCCTCGGTAGGTCAGGCCAGCGCCGGCCTGGCCGACCGTCGACAGTGCCGTCTGCCCGGCGACCTGGCCGCGCAGGCCGGCCCCGCTGAGTACTTTTGCTTCGGCCATGGACATTCTCCATTGTTGGATTTGTTATGGATGACAGGCGAATCAGGGTGTATCGGGTTCAACGCTCCTCGCGCGGCGCGTACAGGGCGTCGAGCTGCTGCTCGAAGGCGTGATAGCCGATGGCGTCGTACAGCTCCATGCGCGTCTGCATGGTGTCGAGCACGTGTTGTTGCGTGCCGTCGCGGCGCAACGCGGCGTAGACGTTCTCGGCGGCCTTGTTCATGGCGCGGAACGCCGACAGCGGGTACAGCACCAGGGAGACGTCGACCGACGCCAGCTGCTCGGTGGTGTACAGCGGCGTGGCGCCGAACTCGGTGATGTTGGCCAGGATCGGCGCGCGCACCCGGTCGGCGAAGAGCTTGTACAGGGGCAGCTCGGTGATCGCCTCGGGGAACACCATGTCGGCCCCGGCCTCGACGCAGGCGGCGGCACGGTCGAGGGCCGACTCCAGCCCCTCGACGGCCAGCGCATCGGTGCGCGCCATGATCACGAAGCTGTCGTCGGTTCGTGCATCGACCGCCGCCTTGATCCGGTCGACCATCTCCTGCAATGGCACGATCGCCTTGTTGGGCCGATGACCACAGCGCTTGGCGCCGACCTGGTCTTCGATGTGCAGGGCCGCGGCACCGAACTTGATCATCGAGCGCACGGTGCGCGCGACGTTGAACGCCGAAGCACCGAAGCCGGTGTCGACATCCACCAGCAGCGGCAGGTCGCAGACGTCGGTGATACGGCGCACGTCGGTCAGCACGTCGTCCAGCCCGCTGATCCCCAGGTCCGGCAGACCCAGCGAACCGGCTGCCACGCCACCTCCGGACAGGTAGATGGCCTGGAAGCCGGCGCGCTTGGCCAGCAGTGCATGGTTGGCATTGATGGTGCCGACCACCTGCAAGGGACGTTCGGCGGCGACGGCATCGCGAAAGCGTTGGCCGGGCGTGTGCTTCGTGCTCATGACTCACCTCGTGACGGGGTATCGGCGCTCTGGAAGTGCCGCTCGATGTTGCGCCGGGAGCCACCGATATGGCGGCGCATCAGCAATTCGGCCAGCTCGCCGTCGCGGTCGGCGATCGCATCGAGGATGCGATGGTGCTCGGCAAAGGCCTGGCGCGGACGATTGGGCGTGAAGGAGAACTGGATGCGGTACATGCGCACCAGCTGGTACAGCTCGCCACAGAGCAGCTTGACCAGCGTCTGGTTGCCGCTGCCCTGGATGATGCGGTAGTGAAAGTCGAAGTCGCCTTCCTGCTGGTAGTAGCCCAGCCCCGCCTGGAAAGCCGCATCGCGCTCATGGGTGTCGAGCACCTGGCGCAGCGCGTCGATCGCTTCCTGACTCATGCGTTCGGCCGCCAGCCGGCAGGCCATGCCTTCGAGGGACTCGCGGATCTCGTAGAGCTCGATCAGTTCGGCCTGGTCGAGCGACACCACCCGTGCGCCCACATGCGGCACGCGCACCAGCAGCCGTTGCCCTTCCAGGCGATGGATGGCTTCTCGCAAGGGGCCCCGGCTGATGCCGTAGGTGCGCGCCAGTTCAGGTTCGGAGATCTTGCTGCCTGGCGCGATCTCGCCCTGCACGATCGCCGCCTGGATACGCCGGAACACATGCTCGGACAAAGTCTCGGCATGTTCCGCGTCAGGGGCAGAGGAAGCGATCGCTTCGGACATAGTGTCGACACCAACGTTGGATAATGCAGTGAAACTAGCTCAATACCCGATTTTCGTCAAAGCCATAAGAAGGATTGTCGACAATAGTCGAACGTCGAACTTACCCTTATCGGCAAGGTCTGAACGCCGCGCGTCTGGCGCCCTGAAACCGGCGTGCTAGAATGCCGCGCCTCCTAGTGTCTAGGGATGATGCGTTCGTCGGCGCCCCAGGCGTCCACGGGCCTACGAAGGAGCTTGCGCAGTCCATGCCATTCGCCTTGATTCGAACACTGCATTGCATTGCGCCAGGATTATGAGACTCACGCCTTATCTATTGCTGTTCTGCCTGATCGTGCCCACTGCCTTGGCACAGGCCGCGGAGAAGACCGTCTACGGTCTGAACGAATACGCCCGCCTGCTCGATCTCGACCTCGAAGTGGCCGCCAAGCTCGACACCGGTGCCAAGACCGCCTCGCTCAGCGCCCGAGACATCAAGCGCTTCAAGCGCAATGGCGAGAGCTGGGTGCGCTTCTACCTGGCCATCGACACGGCCCACTCGCACCCGATCGAGCGCCCTCTGGCGCGGGTCAGCAAGATCAAGCGCCGGGCCGGCGACTATGATGCCGAGCAAGGCAAGGCGTACACCGCCCGGCCGGTCATCGAACTGGACATGTGCATGGGGCGCAGCCGGCGCACCATTGAGGTCAACCTTACTGACCGCAGCACCTTCCAGTTCCCCTTGCTGATCGGTGCCGAGGCGCTCAAGCACTTCGATGCCCTGGTCGACCCCAGCCTCAAATACGCGGCCGGCAAACCTGCCTGTGCCCTCGTCGCTCCTACCGCAGAGTAACCTCGATGCGCTCTCTTACGCTTCATTTGAAAATCCTGATCACCGTCCTGGTCCTGCTGGGCGTGGCGGTCACGGCTTATCAGATCTACGTCCTCGACATCCCGGTGACCGAAAACGAGACCGACGATTTGTGGAACATCGATGCCAAGGTCGAGTTCGTCGCCAGCAGCAAGGACCCGGTCAAGGTGCAGATGTTCGTGCCGCCGCTGAACCGCGACTATGTCAGCATCACCGAAAGCTTCATCTCCAACAATTACGGGTTCAGCGTCAATCGCGCCGATGGCAACCGCAAGGTGACCTGGTCGGCACGCCGTGCCAGCGGCAACCAGACGTTGTACTACCGACTGGTGCTGACCAAGCGTTACAGCACGGAAAAGGCCACCGTCAAGGGCCCGACCTTCCGTGACAGCCTGGCGGTGGACGGCCCCGAGAAGATCGCTGCCGAAGCGCTGATGGCGCCGATTCGTCAGCATTCGGCCGACGTCGAGACCTTCGTCAGCGAAACCATCAAGCGGGTCAACAACCTCAACGACGACAACGTCAAGCTGCTGCTGGCCGGTGATACCTCGCCGCTGAACAAGGCCAAGGTGATCGACCTGCTGCTGTCCATCGCCCACGTGCCGATGGAAAAGGTGCACACCGTGCGCCTGGTGGCCGACGTGCCGCAGACGCCCGAGCTGTGGCTGCGCAGCTTCAACGGCAAGGACTGGCTGTACTTCAACCCCGACACCGGCGAACAGGGCCTGCCGAGCGATCGCCTGCTGTGGTGGACCGGCGACGACAACCTGATCACCGTCGATGGCGGGCGCAAGGTCAACGTCACCTTCAGCCTGAGCAGCAGCGAGATGAATGCCATCCGCCTGACCAAGGTGACCGACGAGAACACCGACGCCGACTTCCTCGAATATTCGCTCTACGGGCTGCCGCTGCAGACCCAGCAGACCTTCATGATCATGGTGATGATCCCGATCGGCGTGCTGGTGATCCTGGTGCTGCGCAACCTGATCGGCCTCCAGACCCTGGGGACCTTCACGCCAGTACTGATCGCCCTGGCCTTCCGTGAGACCCAGCTGGGCTTCGGCATCGTGCTGTTCACCGTGATCACGGCGTTGGGCCTGTCGCTACGCTCGTACCTCGAGCACCTCAAGCTGCAGATGCTGCCCAGGCTGTCGGTGGTGCTGACCTTCGTGGTGATATTGATCGCCGCGATCAGCCTGTTCAGCCACAAGCTGGGCCTGGAGCGCGGGCTGTCGGTGGCGCTGTTCCCGATGGTGATCCTGACCATGACCATCGAGCGCCTGTCCATCACCTGGGAAGAGCGTGGCGGCGGTCACGCCATGAAAGTCGCCATCGGCACCCTGTTCGCCGCGTCGCTGGCGCACCTGCTGATGATGGTGCCGGAGCTGGTCTACTTCGTCTTCACCTTCCCGGCGGTGCTGTTGATCCTGGTCGGCTTCATGCTGGCGATGGGTCGCTACCGCGGCTATCGCCTGACCGAGCTGGTACGGTTCAAGGCCTTTCTGAAAAAGGCTGACAGCTGATGTTCGGACTGATCAAGACCTGGAAAGCCCTGGAAGCCCGGGGCATCATGGGCATCAACCGGCGCAACGCGGACTACGTGCTCAAGTACAACAAGCGCCATCTGTACCCGATCGTCGATGACAAGATCATCACCAAGGAGCGAGCGCTCGCCGCGGGCATCCACGTGCCCGAGATGTACGGCGTCATCGAGACCGAGAAGGACATCGACAAGCTCGACCAGATCATCGGCGGGCGCACCGACTTCGTCATCAAGCCGGCCCAGGGCGCCGGTGGCGACGGCATCCTGGTGATCGCCGACCGCTTCGAGGGCCGCTACCGGACGGTGTCGGGCAAGATCATCAGCCACGAAGAGATCGAGCATCAGGTCTCGAGCATCCTGACCGGCCTGTATTCCTTGGGCGGTCACCGCGATCGGGCGCTGATCGAATACCGGGTCACGCCCGACCCGATCTTCAAGAGCATCAGCTACGAAGGCGTGCCCGACATCCGCATCATCGTGCTGATGGGCTACCCGGTGATGGCAATGCTGCGCCTGCCAACCCGGCAGTCCGGCGGCAAGGCCAACCTGCACCAGGGCGCGATCGGCGTGGGCGTGGACCTGGCGACGGGCGTGACCCTGCGCGGCACCTGGTTGAACAACATCATCAGCAAGCACCCGGACACCACCAATGCGGTGGACGGGGTGCAGTTGCCCAACTGGGACGGCTTCATGAAGCTGGCGGCAGGCTGCTACGAGCTGTGCGGGCTGGGTTACATCGGGGTGGACATGGTGCTGGACCAGGACCGCGGGCCGTTGATCCTCGAGCTCAACGCACGACCCGGCCTGAACATCCAGATCGCCAACGATTGCGGCCTGACCCAGCGCACCCATGCCATCGAAGCGCACATCGAGGCGTTGGCCAAGGAGGGTATCGAAGAGGATGCGGCGCAGCGGGTGAAGGTGGCGCAGAATCTGTTCGGCCATCTGCCGCATGCCTGAAGCATCCAGGTCCGAAGGCTGTTTTGACCAGGGTTGGCATGATGGCAGCGATGGCGGTGCCTGTACCGCCGTCATCGCCGGCAAGCCGGCTCCCACAGGGGATACCTGTGGCTGGGGAGACCTACTGTGACGCCTTCAGGCCTTGGACTGCTATACGCCAACGAGCGACCTGGCCTCTACCGGCCTGTAAGCGCGCAGCGCTAGGCGTCGATGACGGGGCCGACTACAATCGCTGCCTCGACTTCAAGCGCCTTTGATCCGCATGCCGACCTGTACGCTTTACCCTCTGCCCTATCAGCCCGACCCTGCCGTGTACTTCGCCCGTTTGCGCGAGGCGCCGGGGGCGATCCTGCTGGACAGCGCGCGCCCCGGCGCGACGCGTGGGCGCTTCGACCTGGCCAGCGCCTGGCCTGTCGAGCAGTTCCAGCCCCAGGCCGATGAGCACGGCACGGTCTTTCTGGCGCGCCTGCGCGCTGCCTTGCAGACCCTGGGGCCTGCGCAATTGCCAGAGGGCTGCGAGTCGCCTTTCGCTGGCGGCCTGATCGGCTACCTGAGCTACGATTTCGGGCGGCGCCTCGAGCGATTGCCGACGCTGGCCCGCGATGACCTGGGCCTGCCCGACGCGGACCTTGGACTATACGCCTGGGCCTTGGTCAGCGATCACCAGCGGCGCCTGACCCACCTGGTCTTTCACCCTTGCCTGGCGGCCCAGGAGCGCCAACGGCTGGTCGCACTGTTCGAGACGCCTGCTGCCCAGGCCCACAGCCCTTTCCGTCTGCTGGCCCCCATGCGCGGCGACCTCGAGGCCGGCCAGTATCGCCAGGCCTTCGAGCGAGTGCAGGCCTACATCCAGGCCGGCGACTGCTACCAGATCAACCTGACCCAGCGCTTTCGCGCGCCCTGCGAGGGGGATCCCTGGCACGCCTACCAGGCCTTGCGCCAGGCCTGCCCTACCCCTTTTTCCGGCTACCGGCGGCTGCCTGACGGCAGCGCGCTGCTGAGCTTCTCGCCGGAGCGCTTCGTGCGCGTCAGCGCCGGTACGGTGGAGACCCGCCCCATCAAGGGCACCCGTCCTCGTGACGCCGACCCGGTGCAGGATGCGCGCAACGCCGCCGAACTGCAGGCCAGCCTCAAGGACCGCTCCGAGAACCTGATGATCGTCGACCTGCTGCGCAATGACCTGGGACGCACCTGCGCGGTCGGCTCGGTCAAGGTTCCCGAACTGTTCAGCCTGGAAAGCTACCCGAACGTCCACCATCTGGTCAGCAGCATCACGGGGCAATTGGCCACCGACCACGACGCACTGGACCTGATCGCCGGCAGCTTCCCTGGCGGGTCGATCACCGGGGCGCCGAAGATCCGCGCCATGCAGATCATCGACGAACTGGAGCCGACGCGCCGGGCGCTGTACTGCGGCTCGCTGCTGTACCTCGATGTACGTGGCGAGATGGACAGCTCCATCGCCATTCGCAGCCTGCTGGTGAAGGATGGCCAGGTCAGTTGCTGGGGCGGCGGCGCGGTGGTGGGCGATTCGCGCTGGGAGGACGAGTACGAGGAATCCATCGCCAAGGTCCGGGTGCTGATGGAAACGCTGCAGCGCCTGTAGGACGGCCGTGCACGCCGTGGCCAGGCCCGGCGTGTGCCCCTCGTCGTGCGTAATTTTGTTACCATTTGCGCACTACGAGCGCACAGCGCCATTACACGCATGGAAACCGCCTGATGAGCCAACCTCTCGACGTCGCTGCCCTGGCCGCGACCTATGCCGACAAGTCCCCCCAAGAGATCCTGAAACTCGCGTTCGAGCACTTCGGTGACGACCTGTGGATCTCCTTCAGCGGCGCCGAAGACGTCGTACTGCTCGACATGGCCTGGAAGCTCAACAAGCAGGTCAAAGTGTTCAGCCTGGATACCGGCCGACTGCACCCGGAAACCTACCGCTTCATCGACCAGGTTCGCGAGCAGTACGCACTGTCGATCGACATCCTGAGCCCGGACCGCGACCTGCTCGACCCGTTCGTCAAGCAGAAGGGCCTGTTCAGTTTCTACCGGGATGGACACGGGGAATGCTGCGGGATTCGCAAGATCGAGCCCCTGCGTCGCAAGCTGTCCACCGTCAGCGCCTGGGCGACCGGACAACGTCGCGACCAGAGCCCTGGCACACGCAGCCATGTGCCGGTGATCGAGATCGACGCTGCCTTCTCCACCCCCGAGCGTACCTTGTACAAGTTCAACCCCTTGGCGCAGATGACCAGCGCCGAAGTCTGGGGCTATATCCGCATGCTCGAGCTGCCCTACAACAGCCTGCACGAGCGCGGCTTCATCAGCATCGGCTGCGAGCCCTGCACACGTCCCGTGCTGCCCAACCAGCACGAGCGTGAAGGCCGCTGGTGGTGGGAGGAGTCGACGCAGAAGGAATGTGGGTTGCATGCAGGCAACCTGATTGCCAGGAGCTGACGACAAGCGACAGGAGCCTCGGGAGAGGCTCCATGTTCAGTGCTGATCCTGTAGCCCTCAGGACCGGTCCGGCGCCCCCGGCTTGACTGCAGGAGCAGCCCCTGTGCCGCGATTGGGCCGCCTGCGGCCCACAGCATCTGCCCCACCGTTCACCTGGCCACCCTGCCAGGGCAGCTCCACCCGCTTGCAGCGTGCAGCTCGTGACCCTCCACTGGTGCCTCAGTGCACCGGCAGCTCCACCCCCGCGAACAGCTCTTCCAGCTCCTGCTTGTTGTGGCACTGGATCGCCTTGGCCATGACGTCACGGGTCAGGTGCGGCGCGAACGTCTCGATGAAATCGCACATGAAGCCACGCAGGAAGGTCCCGCGACGGAAACCGATCTTGGTGATGCTCGGCTCGAACAGCTCGCTCGCATCCAGCGCCACCAGGTCGCTGTCGAGCTTGGCGTCAACCGCCATGCCGGCCACGATGCCCACGCCCAATCCCAAACGCACGTACGTCTTGATCACGTCGGCGTCGGCGGCGGTGAACACCACCTTCGGCGTCAGCCCGCGATGGCTGAAGGCCTCGTCCAGCTTGGAGCGCCCGGTGAACCCGAACACGTAGGTCACGATCGGGTACTCGGCCACCGCTTCCAGGGTCAGTTTGGGCAGCTTGGCCAGCGGATGACCCTGGGGCACCACCACGCACCGGTTCCACGTGTAGCACGGCATCATGATCAGGTCGCCGAACAGCTCCAGCGCTTCGGTGGCGATGGCGAAGTCCACGGTGCCATCGGCCGCCATTTCAGCGATCTGCATGGGCGAACCCTGGTGCATGTGCAAGGACACTTCCGGGTACTGCTTGATGAAGCCACTGATCACCGGCGGCAGCGCATAGCGCGCCTGGGTGTGCGTGGTGGCGATGGACAGCGTGCCTTTCTTCTCGTTGGAGAACTCCTGGGCGATCTGCTTGATGCTTTCGACCTTGCGCAGGATTTCACCGGCCGTGGTGATGATCCGCTCACCGGCCGGCGTGACGCGCGTCAGATGCTTGCCACTGCGCGCGAACACCTCGACCCCCAGTTCATCTTCGAGCAGGCGGATCTGCTTGCTGATGCCAGGCTGAGACGTATAGAGACTCTGCGCGGTCGCGGAGACGTTCAGGTCGTGGTGCGCCACTTCCCAGATGTAGCGCAGTTGTTGAAGCTTCATAGAGATCCCTCGGATCGGCGATGGCCCGCCGTGCTGCCGGCAACGATTTATAACCATATTAGGGGATAACAACGCCAACATAGAACTCTTTTCTTATCAGCGGTGTGTCGGTGCCTCAGACCTGATCCAAGCGTTGATCGAGCTGGCGCATCAGCGGCGCCATGTACACAGGCACGGACGACAATTGCATCAGCCGAGCGGCTGTACGACCGACTGGAACATCGCCCTCGGCACGCTGGGCATGACTGCCGAAGACCAGCAGATCGACGCCCAGCCGGCGGACCTGGTCGAGAATCACCTGAGCCGGATCGCCCTGCCGCACCCGGACCGCCCTGATCAGCGCCAGATCGGCCGTTTCGCCCAGGTCCTGGCGAAAGGTGTCCAGCACCTGTTGCTCGATGTTCGCCATGACCACACCGACGCCCTGGCTGTGCAAGCGATCCAAGGTGCGCTCATCCAGGTAGCTCTGCAGCAGCGACTCGGCGAACCGCCCCATCGGCTCCACCACGTGGATCACATACAGCTCGGCTTGAAACGCACGTGCCAGGGACAGCGCGTGTTGCAGCACCAAGGGCGCGTAGGCCCCCAGGTCGGTAGCGTACAGCAGGGAGCGAACCATGCGACCTCCTCGACTGCCGCGTGGGCAGGGCACGATTGAGCTTAGACGCAGGGCCGACATTTGGCCTGTCGGCCTGCGCGCGCAGGCCATGCACCCAGGTTACCCCGTGGGTCCAGGCGAGCGTGCAGAGACAAGGTCGCCAGGGCGCGTGTGGGCCGGTATGCCTAAAACGCCGCTGCCATGACCCGAAGCATTGTTCCGCCTTGTATAACGCGCTAAGGTTCGGCTCCCCGCCTCGAACAATCCAACGGCTGGGCCGCACGGGGTTTGCTGGCGGCCGACGCCCGTGACCTGACGAGTAACACGATGGCTGATTTACCGATCGATGACCTCAACGTCGCTTCCAATGAAACGCTGATCACCCCCGATCAGCTCAAGCGGGAGCTTCCTCTCAGCGCCAGCGCCTTGCAGACCGTGACCGCCGGTCGCGACGTGGTGCGCAACATCCTGGACGGCAAGGATCATCGCCTGTTCGTGGTCGTGGGCCCCTGCTCCATCCACGACATCGACGCCGCGCACGAGTATGCCGAGCGCCTGAAGGTGCTGGCAGAGGAAGTGTCCGACACCTTGTACCTGGTCATGCGGGTGTACTTCGAAAAGCCGCGCACCACCGTCGGCTGGAAAGGCCTGATCAACGATCCTTACCTGGATGACTCGTTCAAGATCCAGGACGGCCTGCACATCGGGCGCAAGCTGTTGCTCGACCTGGCCGAAAAAGGCCTGCCGACCGCGACCGAAGCACTCGACCCGATCTCGCCGCAGTACCTGCAGGACCTGATCAGCTGGTCGGCCATCGGCGCACGCACCACCGAGTCGCAGACGCACCGTGAAATGGCCTCGGGTCTGTCGTCGGCGGTCGGTTTCAAGAACGGCACCGATGGCGGCCTGACCGTGGCGATCAATGCCTTGCAGTCGGTTTCCAAACCCCACCGCTTCCTGGGCATCAACCAGGAGGGTGGCGTCTCGATCGTCACCACCAAGGGGAACGCGTACGGGCACGTGGTGCTGCGCGGTGGCAATGGCAAGCCCAACTACGACTCGGTCAGCGTTGCGCTGTGCGAGCAGGACCTGGCCAAGGCCAAGATCAAGGCCAACATCATGGTCGACTGCAGCCACGCCAACTCCAACAAGGACCCGGCCTTGCAGCCGCTGGTCATGGACAACGTGGCCAACCAGATCCTCGAAGGCAATCAGTCGATCATCGGCTTGATGGTGGAAAGCCACCTGAACTGGGGCTGCCAGTCGATTCCCAAAGACCTGTCCGAGCTTCAGTATGGCGTATCGGTCACCGATGCGTGCATCGACTGGTCTGCCACGGAAAAAGCCCTGCGCAGCATGCGTGACAAGCTCAAGGACGTGCTGCCGCGTCGTCAGCGCGAGCACTGATCGGTTCCGAAGGGGGCGCCCAGGCCGACGGGGCGCCTTCGGTCGATGCGAGGACATGCCGCGAAGCGGCTTGGGCAATCGGAGCGCCAGGCCATGCCCGGCACCCCGACGCATCGGTCAGGTCTTGTGCACCTGACGCTGGTGACGCTCCATGTAGCGCTCGACGTACGAGCACGATGGAATGACCGTGTAGCCCATCTGCTCGGCATACGCCAGCGCCTGCTCGGTAAGCGCCGCGGCGATGCCGCGCCCGCGCAGGGCGTTGGGCACGAACGTGCGGTAGATGTCCAGGGTCTGCTTGCCCAGGTCCATGTACGTCAGGTAGGCACGATGACCGTCCACGCTGGTTTCGAATTGATGACCTGCCTGGTCATGGTGAATGCTCAGCGCTTCGTTCATCGCAACTCCTAGTAGGCCCTTGCCTAGACCTTTTCTTCATCGACTGTTCGTACTGCCGGCACGGCCCCGGACGTTCGCGTGTGACAGGCGCACGATGCCTGGGTCGCCAGCATGCCCTTGCGATAGTAAGCGCCTCAGGCCAGGTTGCTCAAGCGGCAACACATCGAAATGACAGAATCGTGTCAGCAGGCAATGAGCACGAAAACGCCGCAAGAAGAAACTGTATGTAGGAACACCAACAGGTGCAGACACGAGATCACCAAGTTGGTTCAAGGAAAAGTTACCGTATCGATACACTTTTCTACTACGGCCCTGCAGTAGGCGAGTCCACTACGCGCCGATGCATGATGGCACCATTTTTTTCACGTTTCTTGCACAACGTCCGTTTACTTACTACAAGTAATGAGTACTATGTACGACGGCCAGTTTCTCTTTTGCGAGAGATGGCTACTTACGAGATGGATTAAAGTCCTTGAGGGGAACACGATGAACAATGCTCTGAAATTCTCTGCTCTGGCGCTGGCCGCCGTCCTGGCAACCGGTTGCAGCAGCAGCCACACCAAGGAAAGCGAAGCGCGTCTGACCGCTACCGAAGACGCCGCTGCCCGTGCTCAGGCACGTGCCGACGAAGCCTACCGCAAAGCCGATGACGCCATGGCTGCCGCTCAGAAAGCTCAGCAGACCGCTGACGAAGCCAATGAGCGCGCCCTGCGCATGCTGGACAAAGCCAGCCGCAAGTAAGCATCCTCAGGGATTGAAAAAAGGCCGACCCTTTGCAGGGCCGGCCTTTTTTCTTGATTGAACCGACCTCGACGGGTCGGTCGGGCAGGTTCACATCGGTACTGCACGCGGCAAGACGTCAGGCGCTGCGCGCTCTCAACGTATCTCTTCAGGAATGTCCGAGACCATCGACGCCGACTGCGAGGCATCGAGCGGCGTGGCGATCTCGACAGGCAGACCGTCCTCGGCAGCAAGCACGTCCCGCAGCGTGTCCCAGTCCATGCGCACGTTGTGCGTCAGGTCCTCGCGCTTGAGCAAGGTATTGACCAGTGTCGTGTGCTTGTCGACTACCGAAGGGTCGCCATGGTCATCCAGTGGCGTGTGCGCCTCCAGGTAGACCGCTCCTGCACTCTTGCCGAACTTGTAAGGCTCATTAATGATACGCACGGGCGTGCCGACCGGCACTCGCTCCGAAAGTTCCAGTACATTGTTATTGAACATGCGGAAACAGCCATGGCTGGTGCGCATGCCAATGCCGAACTTCTTATTGGAACCGTGGATCAAGTAACCCGGCAAGCCCAATGTAAACTTGAACGGCCCCAAGGGGTTGTCAGGGCCGGCCGGCACCACGGCTGGCAGGATATCTCCGTCGGCCGCATGCTCGGCACGAATCGAAGCCGGCGGCGTCCAGGTCGGGTTGGGCGTCTTGGCGACGATCTTGGTCGTGGCGATGGGCGAGCCCCACCCTTCGCGCCCGATCCCCAGGGGGTAGGTGTGCACAACAGGCTCATCCTTGGGGTAGTAGTACAGGCGGTATTCGGCCAGGTTGATCACGATGCCTTCACGCGGCCCCGGCGGCAGGATGAAGCGCGTCGGCAGTACGATTTCGGTACCCGCTCCCGGCAGCCAGGGGTCGACGCCCGGGTTGGCGGCGATCATCTCCAGGTAGCCCAGGTCATTGGCCGTGCCGATGTCGGCGAACGTGTCTTCGTATTTGGCCTTGATCACCTGGACCTGACCGACGATGTCCTCACCCGGCGGGGGCAACGGCAACTCCAATGCCATGGCGGGTCCTGTCGTCAGCAGGGCAGCCAGGGAAAGGCGACGAGCGACGGCGGGAAATCGCTGCAACATCCGGTAAATCCTTCATCAGGGAGGGCAAGAGCGGCGATTGTATACCGGCGCGCGAGCCCTCGGCATGGAACACGGCCAGGTTAGCCATTCAGATGATCAACGGCGGTCAGAGTTCCGGCCAGACCGGGCGCGTACCACGCCGCTGAGCCTCGAGAATCGCCTTGCACAACGGACACAGCCGGTCATCGCGGTGAACCGTCCTGGGCACGGCCGACCACCGTGGCTGCGCCGGCAGCAGCCCCCCGCACAATGTACGGTCGACCGGCGCGCCCAGCTCCAGCTGACGAGCGATCAGGTGGACGCGGATTTCCTGGCAGGCGAACAGGTCGAGCTGATCGTCAGGCTCGATCAACTGGTAGGCGTGAAGGGACCAGGCAGGGCGTGGCATCAACAAGGTGTTCCAGAGCGGGGGGCGCCACATTAGCCGAAAGCGGCCCCCGATAAAAGCGTCAGAGCAGCGGTTTTATCACCGGCCAGGCGTTTTCCAGCAGCTGCTGCTGGGCCTTTTGCGCAGGGTGGATGCCATCGGCCTGCATCAGGCTGGGGACGCCGCCGACCCCTTCCAGGAAGAACGGCACGAGCGGGACCGACTTCTGCTGGGCCAGCGTCTCGTAGACCTGCGCGAACGCCGTGGTATAACGCACCCCATAATTGGGCGGCAGGCGCATCCCGAGCAGTACCACCTTGGCGCCTGCGGCACGCGAGGCGTCGATCATGCTGCCCAGGTTCTTCTCGAGCTGCTGGGGCGGCTGCCCACGCAGGCCGTCATTGCCGCCCAGCTCCACCACCACCAGCGTCGGCGTGTGCCTGGCCAGCAGAGCCGGCAAGCGCGCCTGTCCGCCGGCACTGGTGTCACCGCTGATCGAGGCATTGACCACCTGGTCCTTGAAACCCTCGGCCTGCACCCGCTGTCGCAACAGGGACACCCAACCGTACTCAGGGTCCAGCCCGAAACCGGCACTGATGCTGTCGCCGACCACCAGGACGGTGCCCGCCATCGCGCTCTGGGCCAGGCAGCACGCTGCAAGACCGATACTCATCCACCACCTTCGCATTGGAATCTCCATGGTCCCCAGCATTCTCGTTGTGCAGCACCTTAGCAAAGTGGTCCCCAGCGCGGAAGGCGACCTCACCATTCTGCACCCCCTGTCGCTGTCGCTCGAGCCAGGCGACAGCCTGGCCATCGTGGGCGCCTCGGGCTCGGGCAAGTCGACCCTGCTCGGGCTGCTGGCCGGCCTCGACCAGCCGACCAGCGGCACGGTGACGCTCGCCGGTCATGACCTGGGGACGCTCGACGAGGACCAGCGCGCCAAGGTGCGGGCCGAGCACGTCGGCTTCGTGTTCCAGTCGTTCCAGCTGCTCGACAGCCTCGATGCGCTGGAGAACGTCATGTTGCCCATGGAACTGGAAGGCCGCCGTGACGCGCGCGACCAGGCACGCGCCCTGCTCGAACGGGTCGGCCTGGGCCAGCGCCTGACCCATTCGCCCCGCCAGCTGTCGGGGGGTGAACAGCAGCGGGTGGCGATTGCGCGCGCGTTCGCCGCAGAGCCCTCGGTGCTGTTCGCCGATGAACCGACCGGCAACCTGGACAGCCACACGGGCGAGCGCATCAGTGACCTGTTGTTCGAACTCAACCAGGAACGCGGCACGACCCTGGTGCTGGTCACCCACGATGGGCGGCTGGCACAACGCTGCAGGCGCTCGATCCGCCTGGAGGGCGGTCGCCTGGTGACCGCGCAGGCGCCACGATGAGCCAGGTTCCGCTGACTCGCCTGTGCCGCCTGGCCCTGCGCCAGGTCTGGCGCGATACGCGCACCCACGAAGTGCGCGTGCTGTTCTTCGCCCTGCTCGTGGCCGTTGCCGCCAGCACCGCCATCGGTTACTTCGGCGCACGCCTCAACGGCGCCATGCAGTTGCGCGCCACCGAATTCCTGGGGGCCGACCTGGTGCTGCAAGGCTCCTCGCCCGCCACACAGGCACAGCACGCCATCGGGCGTGCCTCAGGCATGGCCGAGGCCCATGTGGTCGAGTTCGCCAGCGTGGTGGCTTCCGACCAGGGCATTCAGCTGTCCAGCATCAAGGCCGTCGACGAGGCTTACCCCCTGCGTGGCCAGGTGCGCAGCGCCGCAGCGCCCTACGCAACCGAATCGCCCGGTGGCACCCCGGCGCCAGGAGAGGCCTGGGTGGAAGCCCGCCTGCTGGTGGCCTTGGCGCTGTCGGTCGGTGACCGCATCGACGTGGGCCAGAAGAGTCTGCGCATCGCCCGCGTCCTGACCTACGAGCCGGACCGCGCCGGCAATTTCTACAGCCTGACGCCACGTGTCCTGATCAACCTGAAGGACCTGGACGCCACTGGTGTGGTGCAGCCGGGCAGCCGCGTGACCTACCGCGACCTCTGGCGCGGCGGAGGTACAGCCTTGAGCGCGTACCGGAGCCGCATCGAACCTACCCTGAACGCCAACCAGCGCCTGCGCGATACACGCGATGGCAACCAGCAGATCGGCGGTGCGCTGGGCAAGGCCGAGCGCTACCTGAACATGGCCAGCCTGGTGGCGGTCCTGCTGGCGGGTGTGGCCGTTGCCCTGTCGGCCAGTCGCTATGCGGCGCGACGGCTCGATGCCAGCGCCCTGCTGCGTTGCCTAGGGCTGTCGCGCCGTGAAGCCTTGAGCCTGTTCTGCCTGCAGCTGGCCCTGCTTGGCCTGGTGGCAGCCTGCGCAGGTGCGGCCTTGGGCTGGCTGGCGCAACTGGGCCTGTTCCGCCTGCTGCACGGGCTGCTGCCGCCGGAGGTCCCTGCCGGGGGCCTGGCGCCTGCCCTGGCGGGGATCGGCACCGGGCTGGTGGCGCTGGCAGGCTTTGCCCTGCCGCCGCTGGCCGCGCTGGGCCGTGTCCCGCCCCTGCGCGTGTTGCGCCGTGACCTGCTGCCCGTTCCGCTCAGCAGTTGGCTGGTGTATGGCGCAGCGCTGCTGGCCCTGGGCCTGATCATGTGGCGGCTGAGCCTCGACCTGCTGCTCACGTTCACGTTGCTCGGTGGTGGCCTGATCGCGGCCGGGGTACTGGGTGGGTTGCTCCTGCTGGGCCTGCGCGGTGTACGTCGCCTGCTGGGCGATGCACCGTTGCCCTGGCGCCTGGGCCTGGGCCAGTTGTTGCGTCACCCGTTGTCCGCCGCCGGGCAAGCCTTGGCCTTCGGCTTGATCCTGATGGCCATGGCGTTGGTCGCCCTGCTGCGCGGTGAATTGCTCGACAATTGGCAGGCGCAATTGCCCGAGGACGCGCCGAATCACTTCGCGCTGAACATCCTGCCCGAAGACCGGGAACCGTTCACACAACGCCTGGCCTCGATCGGCGCCAGCGCAGCGCCACTCTACCCTGTCCTGCCAGGCCGCCTCGTAGCCATCAATGATCAACCGGTGCGCGAGCGCGTGGTCGAGGACTCGACCGGAGGACGCGCCGTCCAGCGTGACCTGAGCCTGACCTGGTCTGCCGACCTGCCTGCGGGCAATGCGCTGACCGAAGGTCGGTGGTGGCAGGCCGCCCCGACGCCTGGCACTGTGCCCGGCGTCTCGGTGGAGGCCGAGCTGGCCCGCAGCCTGGAACTGAAACTGGGCGATGTCCTGCGCTTCGACATCGGCGGCGAGGTGCGCCAGGCCCAGGTCAGCAGTGTGCGCTCGGTGCACTGGGACAACTTCCAGCCCAACTTCTACATGATCTTCCAGCCGGACACCCTGCAGGGGCTGCCCGCCACCTACCTCACCAGCTTCTATCTGGCGCCTGGGCACGACCAGGCCGTGGTCGCGCTGTCGCGTGCCTTCCCGGCGGTCACGCTGCTGCAGGTCGACGCCCTGCTCGAGCAGTTGCGCAGCATCCTCGAACAAGTGACGCTGGCCGTGGAGTTCGTCTTGCTGTTCGTCCTGGCGGCCGGGCTGGCCGTGCTCTTCGCCGGCCTGCAAGCGACGCTGGACGAACGCATCCGCCAAGGCGCCCTGCTGCGGGCCCTGGGCGCCAGGCGCGCGTTGCTAGTGACCGCCCGGCGCATCGAGTTCGGGCTGCTGGGCGCCGTCAGCGGCCTGCTGGCGGCGCTCGGCTGCGAGGTGATCACCCTGGTGCTGTATCGCTTCGCCTTCGCCCTGCCCTGGGCGCCACACCCCTGGCTGTTGGCGCTGCCGCTGTTCGGCGCGCTGCTGGTCGGTGTGGCGGGCGTGCTTGGCACTCGGCGGGCGCTCACGACCAGCCCCTTGACCGTGCTGAGGGAGTCCTGAGGGGCTGCCCGTCCCCCTGCGCGCCGCTCGGTGCGGCCGCAGGTCAGGCCTCAGCGACCGAGAGCCTGAGTCACGGTCGCCTCAAGGGGCGTCGTACCAGATCCGGTTGACGTACCAGGTCGCTTCACCGGTCGGGGTCTGCACCACCACCTCGTCGTCCACGCCCTTCTTGAGCAACGCCCGGGCCATGGGTGAATCGATGGAGATGTAGTCGTTGCGCCCATGGATCTCGTCATAGCCCACGACGCGAAAGGTCAGGGTCTGGCCCTCGTCGTTCTCGATCTCCACCCAGGCGCCGAAGTAGACCTTGCCTTCCTGCTCAGGGGCATAGGCGACCACCTTGACGTCTTCCAGGCGCTTGCGCAGGTAGCGCACCCGGCGATCGATCTCGCGCAGCAGCTTCTTGTTGTACTGGTAGTCGGCGTTCTCGCTGCGATCGCCCAGCGAGGCGGCCCAGGCCACTTTCTGCGTGATCTCGGGGCGGTACACGCGCCACAGGTGATCGAGTTCCTGCTTGAGGGCCAGGTGGCCGGCAGTGGTGATGATGTTGGTGCTCACACGTGGCTCCTTGCAGTCGCGGCCATGTTCAACCGCGGGTGATCAGCCCTTGCCGCGCGATGCGGGTCAAGTGGCCGATGACCTCGGCAGCCCCACCGCCTACCGGCGCCTGCACCACGGCCAGGTCGAACTGATCGTCCGCATGGTCGGACAAGTCCTGCCCGACCTCGGCGAACTGGATCAGAAACGCCCGCGCCTGGCCCTTGCGCCGGGACAGCCCGTCGAGGTGGCGCAGCAAGGTAGGCTGATGATGTCCGCCCAGCAGGATACGCGGGGTGCGCGTGGGAGAGGCCTTGGCCAGGGGGCTCAGGCAGACGCTGGTGCGTGGGCAACCGGATGAATGACTCATGATGGGTTCTCCGCCTCGCCAATCTCGCTGGGCAGCGGTGGGAGGCGTCACCGAACCAGCGCTTTAGCGGTATTTCGGACTGGCACGTGGCGTGTCCCGCGCCCCGCAAGTAGCTGTTTAAATCGGCGCGATCGCTATGCTAGAGCGACCGACGGCGGTTTACAAGCCTTGACTCAGCGACGCACGGTGCGTTCGAGCGACGAGCGCTCGCGATTGAAGGCGAGGTAGTACTTGTTGACGCTGTTGACGAAGTTGACCGGCCCCATGCCGACCTGCTCCATGGCGATGCGCTCGGTCTGGAAGAACCACTGGTTGCCATTGAGTCCACGTCGGCGTGCTTCGGCGCGCATGGCCTGGACACGCTCAGGGCCCAGGTTGTAGGCCGCCAGGGTGAAGGCCATGCGTTCGCGCTCGTTGAGCTGCTTGCTGGAGAAGAACTTTCGCCGCAGCAAGGCCAGGTAGCGTGCGCTGGCCTTGACGTTGCCATCCACGGTGGCGGTGTCGCGCACGCCGACCCGACGTGCGGCGGACGGCGTGATCTGCATCAGGCCATGGGCGCCGCCGGAGCCTTGCGCGGCGGGGTTGAGGGTCGACTCCTTGAACGCCAGCGCGGCCAGGTTCAGCCAGTCCATGTCCTGGGCGGCAGCGTGTTTTTGCAGCACCGGACGCACCGTCTCCAGTCGACGTCGCTGGGCCAGCGGGTCGTGCACCCGGTACTGGCGCTTGTACAGGCGCTCGAACAGAGCGTCCCGGTTCTTGGGCGGCTGGTAATGCTTGAGAAAACCATCGACCGCCGCTTGCAGGGCCGGTGCATCCTGGCGCACGTACCAGCGCATGGCACGCGGTGGCGCCAGCTTCAGCCGATCGTTCAGGCGCAGGCGAGGCATCACCCGTGCCCAGCGCTGCGCGATGGGTCGCTCGACGATGGTCCGAGGGTAGATGCCGGCCTGGACCATCTCCAGTACATCCTCCACGGCCAGGCTCGGGTCGACCCATTCGACCTTGATGGGCGCGCGCTTGCGCCTGGCAAGGTCCTGGTTGATCGCCTGCAGGACGGGGCCTGCCGCACTGCCGGTCGTCAACGCGACGGTCTTGCCCGACAGCTGATCCAGGCGCGTGAAACTGCGCCCGCCCTTGCGCCCGACCAGTTGCAGGCTCACCCGGTCCGCCACGGGCACCGTCGCGGCAAGGCCCTGGCTCAGGGCAGGGTCGAGCAGTTCGCCCGGCGCGGCCAGATCGCCCTCGCCTCGCTTCAAGGCAGCCAGCAGCTGCTCCTTGGCACGCGGGATGATTTTCACATGAACGGGATGGCCTGCCGGCTGACGTGCGTTGAGGTAGTGCTCCAGCGCCCGGAGCCGGTGGTACTCGACACCCACGGGCTCACCCTTGACCTTGCCCGAGCTGTTGCGGCTCTGGTTGACCAGCACCCGCAAGACCTTGCTCGTCTGCACCTGACTCAGGTCGCGTGCCTGGGTCGCCCCCACTTGCTGTACGGGGCCGCTCACCTGCGCCAGCGCCGGGAACGCCGCCCAGGCCATGAGCACGGCGAACAGCCCGCCTCGCAGGGCAGGCGCAGGTGTCTCACGGATCCAGCGGCACGAACTCCAGGGCATAGGCGAGCATTGTCGTCGAATGAAGGCTAAGAGACCCTGACAATGCCAGCAAGTTCGGCGATCTGCACCCGCTCATACAGCTTACCCGACACACGGTCAGCCGCCTGGCGTCTCGTGCCACCGGCCAACGCGACAGTCCGTCGGTTGTCGACAGGCCGCCCTGCGGCTTAGCCTAGCGCTGCAGCGTACGCATTCTTTCTTCTTCAAAGGCCCGGACTCATGCAATTGATCGACATTGGCGTCAACCTTACTCACAGCAGTTTCGACGACCGCCATGCCGAGGTGCTCGAGCGCGCCCTGGACGCTGGCGTCGTGCAGATGGTGGTGACCGGCACGAGCCTTCCGGTCAGTGAGCAGGCGCTGGACGTGTGCCAACGGTGGGATGAAACCGGCCAACGGCTGTTCGCCACGGCGGGCGTCCATCCTCACGAGGCCGGTGACTGGACCGTCGACAGTGAACGTCAGCTGCGGGCGTTGTTACAGCAGGACCGGGTCAAGGCTGTCGGTGAATGCGGGCTGGACTTCAACCGCGATTTTTCGCCCCGGCCTCGTCAGGAACAGGCCTTCGAGGCTCAACTGGCACTGGCGGTGGAACGGGGCCTGCCGGTCTTCCTGCATGAGCGCGAGGCCAGCGAACGCCTGCTGGCGATCCTCAAGCCCTACCGTGACCACCTCACCGCCGCGGTGGTCCATTGCTTCACGGGCGAGCGAGAGGCGCTGTTCGCCTACCTGGACCTCGACCTGCACATCGGCATCACGGGCTGGATCTGCGACGAGCGCCGCGGCACCCACCTGCACCCGTTGGTGAGCAGCATTCCTCAGGATCGACTGATGCTCGAGAGCGATGCGCCCTACCTGCTGCCGCGTAGCCTGCGTCCCAAGCCCAAGCACGGGCGCAACGAGCCGGCGTTCCTGCCCGAAGTGCTCAACGAAGTGGCTCGTCATCGGGGCGAATCCCCTGCCCAACTGGCCCGACAGAGCACCGCGTGTGCTCGTGCGTTCTTTTCGTTGCCTGCCATCGATTGACGCAGATCAACGTACCCGGCACAGGGCTCGGGCAGGATGATGGCACCTTGCCAATACTCTTGTCGCCCCTTCAGAGACCCCTGCCATGCGTGCCCGGCTCGACAACCTGTCCTTGAAATACAAATTCTGGGCCGTCAATGCGGTAGCGTTCTTCACCACGCTGCTGCTGGTGCTGTTCGCCCTGCACACCGAACAGCAAGGCCGTATCGAATCGCTGCGCCAGGCCCTTCGTGCGCATGCCGACCTGGCGAACGCATGGCCTGGTGGCCAGCCGCTGCCCGAACAGCCCGATCACGTCACCTGGACGAAGGGCGAGTCGCTGACGTTGGCCGGGCATTCGCTGGCGCCGTCAGAGGCCGCGCCAGGCTGGATCACGCTGCCCAGCGCCTGGATGCTGGGCGATGATCCGCGCGTCGGCGCCTACGTGACGTGCCAGGACGAGCGCTGCCAAGCGTGGCTCGCGAACGTACCGAGCCTGCGCCAGCTGCTGGTGGCCCGCGCCGGGCAGTATGCGCTGTGCGTGACACTGCTGATGCTGGCCATGCTGGCGGCCTCGCAACTGCTGATCCGCTTTCTGCTCGGGCGACTCGACACACTCAAGGCGGTCATGCTGCAGGCGCAGCACACGGGCGACCTGAGTGCACGCGTGCCCTTGGCGGGGGGTGACGAAGTCGGGCAGATGGCCGCCGCGTTCAATGCCATGCAGGCGAGCTATCACCAGGTGGTCGGCACCGTCGCGCACACCGCGCGCGAACTGGATGCCAACGCCAGACGGCTTGCGGACGGCATGGTGGAGGTTCGTCGAGGCATGCTGGGGCAACAGGGTGAGACCGACCAGGCGGCCACCGCCATCAACCAGATGACCGCGACCGTGCACCACATAGCCGAGCATGCCGGGGCTACGCGCGACCTGTCGCAGTCCACCGACACCCTGGCGGTCAGCGGCAAGGCCGTGGTCGACAGTGTCCAGGATGCGATTGCCGGCCTGTCCAGTGGCGTCCAACAGACCGCCGAAACGATTCGTCGACTGGCCGACGACAGCCAGAAGATCAACGGTGTGGTCAGCGTCATCCACAGCATTGCCGAGCAGACCAACCTGCTGGCGCTCAACGCCGCCATCGAGGCCGCGCGCGCCGGCGACCTGGGGCGTGGGTTCGCCGTGGTGGCCGACGAAGTGCGCAACCTGGCCAAGCGCGTGCAGGCCTCGACCGACCAGATCACCGGCATGGTGTCGACCCTGCAGGCAGGCACGCGCGATGCCGTGGAGTTCATGCAGGAAAGCTCGCTCAAGGCGGACGACTGCGTACGACAGGCCCAGGACGCCAGTTCGGCCCTGACCCAGATCGCCGGGGCCGTGGCGCAGATGCGCGAGAACACCACGCAGATCGCCGTGGCTGCCGTGCAGCAGAGTCAGGCGGCAGAGGAAATGAACCGTGCGGTGGTCAGCATTCGCGACGTGACCGAGGACACGACGCGCCAGGCCACCACCTCGACCACCGACAGCGTGGAACTGGCCGACTTGGCCGGCACGCTGCACCAGGCGATCGGCCGCCTGACCCTATGATGGCCATAGCAACGCTCGATTGGCTCGACGCAAGGCGCCGCACTACGCTGAACAGGTGACCTTGAGGATAGACCCATGACCAAACGACTGCTCGAACTTGCTGGCTGGAACACACGTCTCGACTCACGGCCTGAGACCACCGGCCCTGCACCCCATCAGATCGCCGTGCCCCTGTTCGTGATCGGTGCACTGCTTGCGTTCAGCGGCCTGCTGGGAGGGGACGCTTCGCAGGTGGCACTGGGTGCGATCACCCTGGGCGCTGGCTGGGCCCTGAACCGCCGATGAGCGCCCCCTGCTCGACTGACGCGGCCGTCGGCACAGTGCCTGATGGCCCTTCTCCCGATGCGCCAGCCAGGGTGATCGCAGGCTGTGATCAACGCTTCTTCAAGGCCTTGCCCAAGCGAACCAGGGTCTTGTCGGCACGTTGTTGCGCAGCCTCCAGCTCCTGCTCCCAGTCAGCCTTCAGCGGCGCAAGGTCTGCCTGCTGGCCCACCTGAAGCAACCACTGCACGCGATCGTGCCACTCACCCAGGTCCTGTTGCCCTTGCTTGAGCAGACGCCGTAGCGTGCTGCCTGCGTGATCAAGCTGTGGGTAGGCTTCCTCGGCATAACGCACCCGCTTGATCAACAGGCGCACACGATGCCGATCGTGGGCAGGGTCCTGCAACGCCTTCTCGAGCTTGCGCCATTGCTTGCGCAGGCGCTCGTCCACACGGCGGTGCAGGCCATTGACCACGCCTTCACGGTCTGCGGCACGCAAGAACCCTGGAAAGGCGTCGAGAATCGACAGCGTCCGGGTCAGCGGAGCACTGTCCGCCACATTGGCGAACGTCCGCGCCCTGCCCTCCAGCCGACGCTGCCCGGATGCCGAATGCCCGCGCTCGATGAGCTCTGCGCCCAGCACTTCGCGATCACGCAGCGGCGTGGTCAGCGTGCCCAGCGCCTTGGCGGCGTCTTCCAATTCCAGCACGCCTGGCAACCCGCGCAACGGACGCAACAGGCTGCGCAGGCGCCGCACGCTGGTACGCAGGTCGTGCAAGGCTTCACGGTCGGTGTCGGCGCGCAGGCGCTGCCGGCAGGCGTGAAGGCGCACGTGCAAGGCAAGCACGCGGGCCACTACATGGTCTAGCATCGCAGACATGGCACTCTCCTGGACTCAACGTCCCGCACGGGACTCGCGGATGTAGAAACGCGCCTTTTCGGCCTTGCGCGAACAGCCCTGGAAGGCTTCGAACTGTTGCTGGGTCTTGGCCCCGGTCAACAACGACAGGGCCTTGGAGTAGCTGACCGTGCCTGCCAGCCCTTCGGCCTTGGCAATGTCGAGCTCTTTCCAGGCAGCGTCCAGCTGGGTAGCGCAACTGTCGCGGTAGGCCGTCTTGCCGGCACATCCGGTCAGCGCCAACGCCAGCAGCGGCAGGCAGATCCAGGCTTTCATGGGCAGTCCTCAAAGTGTCTGGGGGAATGGCTGTTCGACGGCCACGGGCCGGGAAAGTGCCTTTTCCACGCGCTGGGACACATCGGGATTGAAGCGTCTCGACCAGCGGTGCATTGTGCACAAAAAGATAACGATGGGGGAGCGAGCATGGGCAAACGTGTAGCACTGGTATTGGGCTCTGGTGGCGCTCGAGGGTATGCCCACATCGGCGTCATCGAAGAACTCGAACGGCGCGGTTACGAGATCGCCTGCATCGCCGGATGCTCGATGGGCGCCATCGTCGGCGGCATCTATGCGGCCGGCAAGCTGGACGCCTACAAGCAGTGGATCGAGAGCCTGGATTACCTGGACGTGCTGCGCCTGGTGGACGTGAGCTTTCGTCTCGGCGCGATTCGTGGGGACAAGGTGTTCGGCCAGATTCGCAAGATCGTCGGCGAGATCGACATCGAACGGCTGCGCATCCCCTACACGGCCGTGGCCACCGACCTGTCCCATCAGCAGGAGGTCTGGTTTCAGGAAGGATGCCTGCACCAGGCCATGCGCGCTTCGGCGGCGATCCCCAGCCTGTTCACACCGGTCGTGCAGGGCAACCGCGTACTGGTCGATGGCGGCATCCTCAACCCCTTGCCGATCGTGCCCGTGGTGTCGAGCCACTGCGACCTGATCATTGCCGTCAACCTGAACGCCACCCATCCCACGTCCTATCAATTGCCCGTCATCGAGCGACCGGCTGCGTTCCGGCAACGCTTCGACAGCCTGGTCACGTCGCTGGGCGCACGCCTGCCCTTTCGACGCAAGCCGGCCGAGCAGTTGATCCAGATCGAGCGCGAGATCATCGCTGAAGGGCTGGGGGTGACCAATCCATGGCTGGCCGAAGGGCGGATCGCCACATTAGCGTCGAGCAGCGACGCCCAGGGCGTCCCCAAATCGGCCGCCGGGTCGTTCGTCGTCGATGCCGTGGGGCCGGCCTCATTGCTGGACCTGATCAACCAGAGCTTCGAGGTCATGCAAACCTCGCTGGCCCAGTACAAGATGGCCGGCTATCCACCGGACGTCGTGATCGACGTGCCGCGGCGCGTCTGTCGCTTCTTCGAGTTCTACAAGGCACCGGAGCTGATCGCCCTGGGTCGGCAGATCGCCCGTGACCGCCTGGATGCCTACGAGCGGCCCCATCGCTGACGGCAGAAACGACTCAGGCCGCATGAGCGGCCTGAGTCGATTACAGCGCGGTATCAATAACGCTTGATGTCCGCCTTGGCTTCGAGCTGCTTGAGGTAGGCCGCGAAGTCCTGCTCACCCGCACGTGAGGCCAGGATACGACGCATCTGCGTCTTCTCGGCTTCGTTCGGGGCAGCGCCTTCGTTGACACCCTTGAGCTGCAGCACAGCCAGGCGCCCGTCGTTGAGCACGACACTGTCGAAGACCGCCTGCGCCTTGTCCTGCGGCTTGGCCAGACGGAAGACCGCCTGCAGCTCGACAGGGTCGATGCCTTCCTGGTTACGCGTGACCGCTTCACGTACCTTCCAGGCCTGCCCTTCGAGTGGCGCGTCGGCCTTGATCGAGCCATCACGCAGCCCCTTGACCAGGGTATCGGCCTTGGCCTTCAGATCGGCGACTGCCTGCTCCTTGGCCAGACGATCGCGGATGTTGCCAGCGACCTGCTCCAGCGGCAGCTGTTCAGGCTTGCGGTGCTCCTTGACCCGCACCACCAGGACCGTTTCCGGGTCCAGTTCGATGGCGTTGCTGTTGCTGCCTTCCTGCAGGACTTCGTCGCTGAAGGCCGCTTGCACGACCTGGCGGTTGGCGGTGATGCCCTCGCCGCCTTCACGGCCGAACGGCGCGGACGTCTGGACCTTCAGGCCCAGGTCTTGAGCCGGCTGCCCCAGATCGGACGACTCGAACGCGGAGTCCTCCAGTTGCTTGGTCGCTTCGACGAAGCGCTGCTCGACCTGCTGGGACTTCAAGTCACGGGTCAGCTTGTCACGCAGGCTGGCGAAGGTCGGTACGTCCGGCGCCTCGACACCCAACAGCTTGATCAGGTGATAACCGAAGCTCGTGCGCACGGGGGCCGAGACCTGGTTCTCCGACAACTTGTACAGGGCATCCTCGAACGCAGGGTCATAGACCCCTGGGCCGGCGAGCCCCAGGTCACCCCCATTGCTGGCCGAGCCCGGATCCTGGGAGTATTCCTTGGCCAGGGCGGCGAAGTCCTCGCCCTTCTGCAGACGCTGGGCGATCTCTTCGGCACGGGCCTTGGCCTGCTCGTCGCTGACCTTGTCGTTGACCTCGATCAGGATGTGCGCGGCATGGCGCTGTTCGGCCAGGTTGGCGATTTCCTTCTCGTACGCCGCCTTGAGCTGGTCTTCATCGACCTTGACCTGATCGAAGTAGGCGGACTTCTTCAGCTCGAGGTAGTCGATCACGACCTGGTCAGGCGTCATGAACTCCTTGGCGTGCTGGTCGTAGTGCGCCTTGATCTGCGCGTCCGACACCTTCACGGCGGCAGGATCGGCCTGGAAGACCACGGACGCGAAATCGCGCGTCTGGTTTTCGAGGCGGGCGAAGGCGTCCACCTGAGGCGCGGTCGCGAAGCTGGTGGCCACGAAACCACCGCGCAGCTGCCCGATCAGCAGCTCTTCGGCCAACATCTGGCGGAACTGCATGCGCGTGTAGCCCAAGCGGCGGATGAACTGGTCGAACAGGTCCGCGCTGAAGGTGCCATTGGCCTGGAATTCCGGCATCTGCAGGATGACCTGGTCGAGCGCCGCGTCGGTGAAGGAGAACCCGGCGTCGCGTGCGCCTTGCAGCAGCAGCGTGCGGTCGATCAACCCCTTGAGCGAAGCCTCGCGAAGCAGCTTCTCGTTCAGCAGGGCGGGATCGAAATCCTTGCCCATGCGCTGCATCAGTTGCCGACGTTGCATGTCGGTCGCCTGGCTGAGTGCATTCTGGCTGATCGTGTCGCCATTTACCTTGGCAGCATCCTGGCTATGGTTGGTGGCCTGGAAAATGGCATCGAACCCGGTCAGTGCCATCAGCACCACGATGAGACCGATGATGGCCTTGGCAATCCAACCTTGTGAATTGTCCCTGATATTCTGCAGCATGCGTCCCCCAAAACGGTCGTTCCACTGCGCTGACGACCGTGGAGTAAAGGTAAAGTCCTGATAGAAGAAAGGCGCATCCGAAGATGCGCCTTCTCGAAGCGTGCGCGGCGCCGGGAGTCATGCTCCGTTTGGCATCGCGACAGGGGCTGACAGGGTCAGCTCCCCTTGAGCGGCATGGCTCAGTTGACAGCGTCTTTCAGACCCTTGCCGGCCTTGAAGCCTGGAACCTTGGCAGCGGAGATCTTGATCGCCTTGCCCGTCTGCGGGTTACGGCCGGTACGTTCAGCACGCTCCTTGACGGAAAAAGTGCCAAAGCCTACCAGAACGACGTCGTCGCCTTGCTTCAACGCACCGGTGACCGAATCGATGACCGCATCCAGAGCGCGGCCAGCGGTAGATTTCGAAATATCAGCGGAGGTGGCGATAGCGTCAATCAGTTCCGACTTATTCACTCTAAATCCCCTTTATCTCTCTAATGAGTATGTTTCTAAGTATGTGAAAGCATGAATACGCGAAGACCGGGCGACCTGGGAGCACTGGAATGTCACTTCTTCGACCTGTGCGGCTTACCGCAGGCAAGGTCACCCGGTTGAAAGCTTTATCAATGCGTGCTGACGCGTTCCTTGGCATCGCTGTCGCGCTTCTCGTCTTTGGCGACAATCTCGGGAGCCACGTCCGGCAACGGCTCGGGGGCGTATTGCAGCGCAATTTGCAGGACTTCGTCAATCCATTTGACCGGTTTGATCTGCAGATCCGCCTTGATGTTTTCCGGGATCTCCTTGAGGTCGCGTACGTTCTCCTCGGGGATGATCACGGTCTTGATGCCGCCTCGGTGCGCGGCCAGCAGCTTTTCCTTCAGCCCGCCAATGGCCAGCACTTGACCACGCAAGGTGATTTCCCCGGTCATCGCCACATCGGCGCGCACCGGAATCTGGGTCAGGGCCGAGACCAGCGCGGTGCACATGCCGATGCCGGCGCTGGGGCCGTCCTTCGGCGTCGCGCCCTCGGGCATGTGAATGTGCACGTCGTGCTTCTCATGGAAATCGCTGGGGATGCCCAGACTGCGGGCCCGGCTACGCACCACGGTCTGCGCGGCCGTGATCGATTCGACCATGACATCGCCCAGCGAGCCGGTCTTGATCAGCTGACCCTTGCCCGGGATGACCACCGATTCGATGGTCAGCAGCTCGCCACCCACCTGGGTCCAGGCAAGGCCGGTGACCTGACCGATCTGGTCCTGCTGCTCGGCCAGCCCGTAGCGGAACTTGCGTACGCCCAGCAGGTGCTCGAGCTGTTCGCCTGTAACGGTGACGTTCACCTGCTTCTGCCCGGCGTGTTCCTTGACGACCTTGCGGCAGACCTTGGCGATCTGACGCTCCAGCCCGCGCACGCCTGCTTCACGGGTGTAATAACGGATGATGTCGCGAATCGCCGTGGTGTCGATGCTCAGTTCGGTCGGCTTCAGGCCGTTGGCCTTGACCTGCTTGGGCACCAGGTACTTGACTGCGATGTTGATCTTCTCGTCTTCGGTGTAGCCCGGCAGGCGAATGATCTCCATCCGGTCGAGCAGCGCCGGCGGAATGTTCATCGAGTTCGAGGTGCACAGGAACATCACGTCCGACAGGTCGTAGTCGACCTCCAGGTAGTGATCGTTGAAGTTGTGGTTCTGCTCGGGATCGAGCACCTCGAGCAGGGCCGACGCAGGGTCACCGCGCATGTCGCTGCCCATCTTGTCGATCTCGTCGAGCAGGAACAGCGGGTTGCGCACGCCGACCTTGGTCATTTTCTGAATCAGGCGGCCCGGCATCGAACCGATGTACGTACGGCGATGACCGCGGATTTCGGCCTCGTCACGCACGCCACCCAGGGCCATGCGCACGAACTTGCGGTTGGTAGCGGCGGCGATCGACTCGGCCAGGGAGGTCTTGCCCACGCCAGGCGGGCCGACCAGGCACAACACCGGCCCACGGATCTTCTTCACGCGCTTTTGCACGGCAAGGTATTCGAGGATGCGGTCCTTGACCTCTTCGAGCCCGTAATGATCGGCGTCGAGGATTTCTTCGGCACGGGTCAGGTCCAGGCGTACCTTGCTCTGGGCCTTCCACGGCACCTGGACCAGCCAGTCGAGGTACGAGCGTACCACGGTCGCTTCGGCCGACATCGGCGACATCTGCTTGAGCTTGTTCAGCTCGGCCTGGGCCTTGGCCAAGGCATCCTTGGGCAGACCGGCCGCGTCGATGCGCTTCTTGAGTTCGTCGATTTCGTTATGGCCTTCGTCGCCATCGCCGAGCTCTTTCTGAATGGCCTTCATCTGCTCGTTCAGGTAATACTCGCGCTGGCTGCGCTCCATCTGTTTCTTGACGCGACCACGAATGCGCTTCTCGACCTGCAGCAGGTCGATTTCCGCATCCAGCAGCGCCAGCACGTGCTCGACGCGAGTGGACAGATCGACGATCTCGAGGATTTCCTGCTTCTGCTCGATCTTCAAGGCCATGTGGGCGGCCATGGTATCGACCAACCGACCGGGCTCGTCGATGCTGTTGAGCGACGACAGCACTTCGGCAGGCACTTTCTTGCCCAGCTGGACGTACTGCTCGAACTGGGAAAGCAAGGTGCGAACGAACACTTCCGACTCGCGCTCGGCGGCTTCGGTCTCGTCGATCAGGCTGACCTGCGCGCGGATGTGGTCGTCCACTTCGGTGAAGCGCTCCACGGCGCCGCGCTGTTCGCCTTCGACCAGCACCTTGACGGTGCCATCAGGCAATTTCAGCAACTGCAGGACCGTGGCGACGGTACCCACGCGGTACAAGGCGTCTTCGCCCGGATCATCGTCGGCAGGGTTCTTCTGGGCCAGCAGCAGGATCTGCTTCTCGCCCGTCATCGCCGCCTCGAGGGCTTCGATGGACTTCTCGCGCCCCACGAACAGCGGGATGACCATGTGCGGATAAACGACGACATCGCGCAATGGCAACAGAGGCAAGTCGAGGGTTGTCTTCATGAGTGCGCCTCTACAGCGGCCTTGCGGCCGGAATCCGGTGGAAATGATGCTTGGAGCTAATGTGGGGGTAGCCCTGCAAAATTACAAGCATTCTGGTCAGGAAATGCAGAAAGGGGCCCGAGGGCCCCTTTTTTGTCACTGCATGCAACGAACTCAGGCGTCCGGTGCGGCCTTGGCAGGCGCTTCGCTGTTCTCGTAGATGAGCAGCGGTTGCGAAGTGCCGTCGATGACGCTCTCGTCGATCACCACCTTGCTGACATCCTTCTGCGAAGGGATCTCGTACATGGTGTCGAGCAGAATGCCCTCGAGGATCGAGCGCAGGCCACGTGCACCGGTCTTGCGCTCCAGAGCCTTGCGTGCGACGGCCTTGAGGGCATCACTGCGGAACTCCAGGTCGACGCTTTCCATTTCGAACAGCTTGGCGTACTGCTTGGTCAGCGCGTTCTTCGGCTCGGTGAGGATCTGCATCAGTGCCGCTTCGTCGAGCTCGTCGAGCGTCGCCAGGACCGGCAAACGGCCCACGAACTCTGGAATCAAACCGAACTTGACCAGGTCATCGGGCTCGACCTCACGCAGCGATTCGCCGACCTTCTTGCCGTCTTCCTTGCTGCGCACTTCAGCGCCGAAGCCGATGCCACCTTTGGTGGAACGGTTCTGGACGACTTTCTCCAGGCCGGAGAACGCACCCCCGCAGATGAACAGGATGTTGCGCGTATCGACCTGCAGGAACTCCTGCTGCGGGTGCTTGCGGCCCCCTTGCGGAGGCACGGACGCCACGGTGCCTTCGATCAGCTTCAACAGTGCCTGCTGCACGCCCTCGCCCGAAACGTCACGGGTGATGGACGGGTTGTCGGACTTGCGCGAGATCTTGTCGATCTCGTCGATGTAGACGATGCCCATCTGGGCCTTTTCCACGTCGTAGTCGCACTTCTGCAGCAGCTTCTGGATGATGTTCTCGACGTCTTCGCCCACGTAGCCCGCTTCGGTCAGGGTCGTGGCATCGGCGATGGTGAACGGCACGTTCAGCAGGCGCGCAAGGGTTTCGGCCAGCAACGTCTTGCCCGAGCCGGTAGGCCCCACGAGCAGGATGTTGCTCTTGCCGAGTTCGACCTCGTCGCCTTTCTTGTCACGCTGGTTCAGGCGCTTGTAGTGGTTGTACACCGCTACGGCAAGCACCTTCTTCGCTCGTTCCTGACCAATCACGTACTGGTCCAGGATGGAGCTGATTTCTTTCGGCGAAGGCAATTTATGCGCGCTGCTCTCGGCCTGGGCTTCCTGCACCTCCTCGCGGATGATGTCATTGCACAGGTCGACGCACTCGTCGCAGATAAATACCGAGGGCCCGGCAATCAGTTTGCGCACTTCGTGCTGGCTTTTGCCGCAGAAGGAGCAATAGAGCAATTTGCCGTTGTCCTCGCCGTTACGGGTGTCAGTCATTCGATCGATCCAATCCGGTAGGCTTGCAACACAAGATGAAGGCAATTGCGGGCTTTTTCAAGTCCGCAGGCAGGCGGGGGCCGCCTGCCCGCTCTGGCAGCCGGGATCAGGATGCCAGCAGTCGCTTGTCGTAGACCGAGTCGACCAGGCCATACTCGGCAGCGCGCTGGGCGCTCATGAAGTTGTCACGTTCGGTGTCGCGCTTGATGGTCTCTAGGTCCTGACCGGTGTGGTAGGCCAACAGCTCGTTCAGGCGTGCCTTGATCGAGAGAATCTCCTGGGCATGGATCTCGATGTCGGTGGCCTGACCCTGGAAACCACCCAGGGGCTGGTGAATCATCACCCGCGAGTTGGGCAGGCAGTGACGCTTGCCCTTGGCACCGGCAGCCAACAGGAAGGCACCCATGCTGCAGGCCTGGCCGATGCAGATGGTGGAGACGTCGGGCTTGATGAACTGCATGGTGTCGTAGATCGACATGCCTGCCGTCACCGAACCACCCGGCGAGTTGATGTACAGATGGATATCCTTGTCCGGGTTTTCCGCCTCAAGGAACAGCAACTGCGCCACCACTAGGTTGGCCATGTAGTCTTCGACCGGGCCGACCAGGAAGATCACTCGCTCCTTCAACAGGCGCGAGTAGATGTCGTAGGCGCGCTCGCCACGAGCGGATTGCTCGACAACCATCGGGACCAGGCCGCCGGCGGCCTGGATGTCAGAACTCTGCTGAATGTAAGAATTGCGGGACATGTCCTGCGCTCGCTCCCAAATAGTCATGGCTTGAAAACACACAAGCCAGCGCGAAGGCTGGCTTGTGTGGACTTCCTACAAAAAAGGCGATCACTCAGCGTCGGCAGGGGCCTGTGCTGGTTTGACGGCTTCCTCGTACGAGACCGACTTGTCGGTCACAGTAGCTTTCTGCAGGACAGTATCTACAACTTGTTCTTCGAGCACAACCGAGCGAACTTCGTTCATCTGCTGGTCGTTCTTGTAGTACCAGGCGATGACTTGTTCCGGCTCCTGGTAGGCCGAGGCCATCTCTTCGATCATGGCGCGTACGCGCGCGTCGTCGGGCTTGAGCTCGAACTGCTTGACCACTTCGGCAACGATCAGGCCCAGGACCACACGGCGCTTGGCCTGTTCCTCGAACAGCTCGGCCGGCAGTTGCTCTGGCTTGATGTTGCCACCGAACTGCTGAACGGCCTGCACGCGCAGACGGTTGACTTCGTTCTCCAGCAGCGCTTTCGGCACGTCGACCGGGTTGGCGGCCAGCAAGCCGTCCATGACCTGGTTCTTGACCTTGGTCTTGATGGCCTGACGCAGCTCACGCTCCATGTTCTTGCGGACTTCGGCGCGGAAGCCTTCCAGCGTCGATTCCTTGATGCCGAACTGGGCGAAGAAGGCTTCGTTCAGCTCAGGCAGCTGAGGGGCGGAGACGCTGTTGACCTTGACGGTGAACTCGGCAGCCTTGCCGGCCAGGTCGAGGTTCTGGTAGTCCTCGGGGAAGGTCACGTTCAGCACGCGCTCTTCACCGGCCTTGGAGCCGACCAGACCGTCTTCGAAGCCCGGGATCATGCGACCCGAACCCAGCACCAGCTGGGTACCGGTGGCCGAACCACCGGCGAAGGCTTCACCGTCGACCTTGCCGACGAAATCGATGTTCAGCTGGTCTTCGTTCTGCGCTTCACGCTCGACCGCCTCGAAACGCACGTTCTGCTTGCGCAGCACTTCGAGCATGTTGTCCAGGTCAGCATCAGCCACTTCGGCGTCGAGGCGTTCGACGTTGATGGAATCGAAACCGGCGACGGTGAACTCAGGGAAGACTTCGAAGGTGGCGATGTATTCCAGGTCCTTGCCTTTCTCGAAGACCTTGGGCTCGACGGCAGGTGCGCCGGCCGGGTTGAGCTTCTGCTCGACCACGGCTTCGTAGAAGGTGGCCTGGATCAGGTCGCCCAGGGCTTCCTGGCGTGCGGCCTCTTCGTAACGCTGACGAATAACGCTCATCGGCACCTTGCCTGGACGGAAGCCAGGCACCTTGGCGCGACGGGCAGTCTGCTGCAGACGCTTGTTGACTTCGGTCTCGATGCGCTCGGCAGGCACGCCGATGGTCATGCGGCGCTCGAGCGCAGAAGTGTTTTCAACAGAAACTTGCATGGATATTCCTCGTTGCACAGACGTTAGCCGGCGATAGCCCGACTCCAGAATCAAGGGCAGGCATTCTAGTGACTCGCGAACCAGAAGTCACCCCATCCGAAACGACAGGAAACGCGTGCGAATCAATTTGCCCGCCACGCGCTCGAACCAGGCTGGCCGGGCGGCGCATGCTCGGCAAGTGCACGGGCGCCGGGCAGCGCCTGGCCACCGATGCCCTCTGCAAGACTTGGCACGACGACCACCTGCGTGCAGCACGCCGTCAGGGGGCGGCCGGGTCCAGCTCGTTGGCTTCGCAATAGGCGCCCCAATCCACACCCAGCGCCTCGGCCACCTCGCGGTGCACACTCAGGCGCATGGCCTGCAGGTGTTCCGGCGACTCGGCGATCAGTTGCAGCGTCAGCTCCCAGGGCGCCAGCCCCTGGTCGGCCGCAGCGTCCTCGAAGGCCCATTCGATCTGCTGGGCCTGCTCCTCGGCATCCAGTTGAGCGATCTCTTCGCGCAAGTCCGGGTGCGCGTCGGCAAAGCGGCGCAGCGCCAGTGCCGTGCTGTCTTGAGTGACGATCATGTACTTCCCCTTGGGCCGGCACAGGCGCCGGCGTTTTCGAACGGGCGGAATCTATCAGGTTCACGTGCGCTGGCAAGGGGTACGCCACACGGCCGCCCTGATGCGTCAGGGGACGTCGGCGGCAGGTGCTTCGGCAGGCGGCGGCTCGAGCACCAGCACGCCCAGGTGGCTGGCCACCCCGAGCACGAGAAACGCGACCATCCAGCCGGCCAGGCAGCCCATCACATGACGCCGGAGAAAGCCCCGCCCGGACCTGCGCAGCGACAGGGCAAGCCCCCACCACACCAGGGCGAACGCCAAGACTGCCAGGAGAGCGATGGTGACGGTCATGGGAACGCGCTCGCAGAGAGGGGTCGCATCGACAGGTTCGCCGCCTTCATGGACGTGCGGTGACCGGTGACGAGACAGGGTCGAGGAAGGTCAGTTGCGGCGGTTCCGCCAACAGGGCATCACTGCCTGCAAGGAACCGCTGGAAATGCTCGGAGGCCACGTGCGCATCAAAGGCCGCCTGGTGCGCGAAGGCTTCACGCATGCAGAAACGACCAGGCTCGTCGCGGCGCTCGAACAGCATGTAGTCCAGGTTGCCGGGTTCGGCGCGGGTCGGCTCGACCAGCGCCAGCAAGGCCGCCTTGAGCGCGTCGGCCTGCCCCGCCTTGGCCGTGAGCGTGGCCAACAGCACGATGGGTGGGGTGTGTTCGTTCATGCAGACTCCTTCAATCCTGTGAACCGAGCGGGGCGCGACCTGACCGGCCGGGGATGCCAGTCAGGCTTGCGCGCTCGACTCAGAAACCTTCGAGCACGATCTTGCCGCGGGCCTGACCACGTTCCAGCACCGCATGGGCACGGCGCAGGTTGGCGGCATTGATGAGACCGAAGTGCTCGCCCAGCGTCGTGCGCAGAATACCCTGATCGATCAGCCGTGCCACGCGTTCGAGCAGATGATGTTGCTGGATCATGTCCGGCGTTTCGAACAGCGACCGGGTGAACATCAGCTCCCAGTGCAAGGACAGCGACTTGCGCTTGAGCGGCATGACGTCCAGTACCTGCGGGTCGTCGATCACCGCGAGCCGCCCCTGTGGGCGCAGCGCCTCGATCAGCTGTGCAAGGTACTGGTCCGTGTGCGTCAGGCTGGCGACATGACTGACGTGCTCGATGCCTAATGCCTGCAACTGCGCCAGCAGCGGCTGGCTGTGGTCGATCACGTGGTGCGCACCCAAGCCCCGGACCCATTCGGCGGTCTGGGCACGCGATGCCGTCCCGATGACCGTCAGCCGGGTCAGTTGCCGGGCCAGCTGGACCAGCATCGACCCGACACCCCCGCCCGCGCCCATGATCAGCAGGATATCCCCTTCCCCGCCACCTTCGGCAACGCCCAGACGATCGAACAGCAGCTCCCACGCGGTGATCGAGGTCAGCGGCAACGCAGCGGCCTCGGCAGCGCCCAATGTGCGCGGCTGGTGCCCGACGATACGCTCGTCGACCACATGGTACTGGCTGTAGCTGCCCTGACGCGCGATCGAGCCGGCGTAGTAGACGGCATCGCCCGGCTTGAAGAGGGTTACCTGGGCGCCGACTTCACGCACGACGCCCGCCGCATCCCAACCGAGTATTTTAGGCGCTTGCGTGAAAGTACCCGCCCGCACCTTGGTGTCCACCGGGTTGACCGCCACCGCGCTCACCTCGACCAGCAGGTCGCGCGGGCCAGGCGTGGGCATCGGCATCGACATGTCCTGCAGGGAGGCGGGATCCTCGATGGGCAGGCCGTGCTGGGTATAACAGATGGCTTTCATAGGCACTCGTCGCTGAATATGCTGTGATTGACGCCCGCAGTATGACCGCCCGGGCGCGCGTCAAACAGGCGGTGGGCGCGCAAACACTTTCACACCGGGAATGACAATGATCCGCCTCAATGACCTGGAGATCTTCGTCCGCAGTGCGGCCCTCGGCAGTTTCACGGCGGCTGCGCTGGAAGCCGGCCTGCTGCCCGGACAGGCAGCCGAAGCGGTCAAACGGCTGGAGCGCGAACTGGACGTGCGCCTGTTCGCACGCACCACCCGCAGCCTGCGCCTGACGGCCGAGGGCGAACAGTACCTGCCTTCGGCCCTGACGGCGCTCGAAGCCCTTCAACGTGGGCGCGACGACCTGCGCCGCGACCCGGCGCAATTGCAAGGCACCTTGCAGCTGGCCGCCCCTTCCGACCTGGGACGCAACCTGCTGCTGCCCTGGCTCACGGATTTTCGACGCGAGCATCCCCTGCTGCACCTGCGCTTCCTGCTGTCGGACCAGCTCGTGGACCTGTTTCGCGACCCGGTGGACATCGCCATTCGCTATGGGCTGGACGTCGACGCCTCCTATGTGGCGCTGCCCCTGGCCCCGCGCAACCGCAAGGTGCTGGTGGCCTCGCCGAGTTACCTGGCGCGCTGCGGCCAGCCGCACGTGCCTGGCGACTTGCACGACCACCAGTGCCTGCTGTACATGCAGCAAGGCCGTCTCTACGACAAGTGGCGATTGGGCACGCACACGGTACGCGTCACCGGCGCCCTGCTGAGCGACGATGCCGATGTCGCCCGGCGCTGGGCCGTCGCGGGCGAAGGCATCACCTACAAGTCCTGGCTGGACGTCAGTGACGACGTGCTGTGCGGTCGCCTGGTGCTGCTCATGCCGGACCATCCAGGGCCTGCCCTGCCCTTGAGCCTGGTCTGCCCGCACCGCAAGCAGCTCTCGCCTACGGTGACGCGCCTGCACACCTGGTTGTCCGAGCGCTTCGCCAGGCTGCCGGGCCCTGACGAGGCAGCCCTGCCCGTCCACTAACCAGGCCGAACGACGCCTTTGCCCAGCAAGCTCCGCATCGACGGAGGCATGCTGGGCAAAAGGGTCGATGGCATACGCTTGCCATGAGGACGGAGCACCCGCTGCTCAGGGTGCCCCGCCGCTTCCCTTACGAAGCCGAGTAGTTCCAGTGACTCAAGCGCTGCGAAAAGTATGGCGCGACCAAAGCGACCGTCGCCGCCTGGTCAGCCCGCTCGAGGCTCATCTTCTCGGTGTCCGAGCCTGGGCCGGTGATCCACAGGGTGGCCGGCACCTTTTCCAGCTTGATCTTCTCCAGCAGGTTCTTCAGCGCCGTGCGACCGGCATCGGTGCTCGGAATACCCACCTCACCGATGAACAGCGCCATCTTGTGCTTGTCGGCATAGGTGAACATCGGACCGAACACTTTCTCGGTGAATACATTGGCCGCGATCTTCGTGTTATCCCCCTCGTACGCGCCGCTGGAACTGTCGTTGACGTCGCCATAGCCGTGCACCTCCCACACGATGGCGTTGGCCGGGTCGACGATCCGCGCCTGCAGGTCATCGGAGTAGGCTTCCCAAAAGCGCGCACTGGCGTACTGCAAGCCGCAGATGAAGACCGGTTTGCGCGAACTGTTGCGCAGGTTCTTCAACACGATGTTCAGGGTGTTGATGTACAGCGTCTTCATGTCCTCTGCGGTGATGTAATCGGTAGCCCCGGGATTGGTCTGGGCATAAGGCTCATTGCCCAACCCCCAGCCCAGCACCATCGGATCGTCGCACGCCTGCACCAGCTTCTGGTGGAAGTTGGCCAGGTGTACGGCGGACCATGCCGCGCCGCTGATGCTGTTGCTGTCGTTGATCAGCACCGGCTCGGTGGCCTTCCACCGGTTGCCCTGGTTGCCCGCCTGATTGGCCGGCAGCAGGCGCCCGGTCAGCGCACCGTTCGCGGTCTCATAGCGCATCAGGCGCATGTAATGGTGGGGATCGGGGATGATCTTCGCTTCGCCGTTGGAATCCTCGCGAATCCAGCCCAACAGCTCCTTCCACTTGCTGACGAAGGTGGTGTCGAGGCTGGCACCCTGCCCTGGCAGGCCTTCGTGGGACAGGTTGATGGCGCGTTGCACTTCGAACGGGAAGCGGATCAGACGCACCCCGCGTTGCTTGACCCACAGTCGGACGGTGTCGCGCGTTGGCCAGAAGTAGTGGGTGCCTGCCTCGCCCGGCACGATCTGCCGTGCGTTGGCGTGGGAACCCAGGTTGATCCCCAGCAGAGGGATGTTGGTCAGGGTGTTGAGACCGGTGCTGGAATTAGCCATGTGGTGTTACCTCGGAATGATGAGTGGTCAGGGGCAGTCGCGCTGCTCCGTCCGCGCTCGGTGGCGCTGGCTCAAGGCTCGAGGCCTTCGCATGATTCAAGGTCCGGCAACGGGAACACTTGATCTGGAACTCGGTGAACTCGCCCACACGGGCGAGCAGACGGCCGCAATGGCCGCAACGGTAGTCGTTGAGCATGGTGTGCAACCTTGGAGGAAGGGAGGAAAAGCGGGCACGACGAAAGGGCTGCGGCGGCGCAGTGGCGTCCGGCGAGGCAGACAGGTGCGGCGTGCAGCGAGCGTTAGAGCGGAACGCAATAGAGGCGGTGTTTTGCGGGCACAAAAAAACCGGCTCAGGGCCGGTTGCTTGCCAGAGCCGCCTGGGGCGGATCTCTAGGAATGGGGAAATACTGCCACCTGCCGCACGGGAGTGCAAGGGGTGTCTGAAAAAATGTCTATGGCCAGTTGCGCGAAAACGAAAAAGGCAGCCTCGACGGGCTGCCTTTTTTGCCTGAAATTCCCAGTTTGCTCCCAAAAACGCTCCCAAATGGCAGGTCTCTGAAAAAAACTTCTTTAGAATCAGGCACTTACATGGTGCGGACGAAGAGACTCGAACTCAACGAATCTGTGCGTGCTGGGCTGGAGGCCTTGAAATTCGTGAGGGCAGCGTGCGGATGTCGGTGTTTTTGTTCCCAGCGTGTTCCCAGAGCGTGCGTGCAGGTCGACCGTAACACCCTCTTGCTACCGGAGAGCGCCGTTTCAGGTTGACCCCTCGGAAAAAGGTAATTTTGGTAATCACGTTGAGTGAAAATGGCTGGAAGCCGCGTAAATCAAGGGCTCCAGCGGTTTTGAAAAAAGGTAATTTTTGGGTAATTGAGAGGTAAGTGGATTACCCTAGAAATCGGTTCGATCTTGCTAAGATAAAATCCTTTAAAATCAATCACATAACTAAAAATTACCTTTCTTCTTACCGTAGATTACCTTTGGAGGTAATCGCTCCAAGCTGTCTGGGACGGGGCTTGCAGCTTGCTCAACTACCCTCCTAACCAAAATTACCTTTTTCAGAGGGGTCACCCCTGATGCGCCCAGCATCCGGTTCTAAGCCCGCTCCTATCTGCTGAAACGGAAGCTGGCGATGCAGGCTTTCGCAGAAGGAACGTCTTGCTTCCAGACTGAACCAAGCCCCCAGCCGCGCTCGGCAGAGCACTGTGCAGGGTTGCGGAATTCTTGCCACGTTTAGCCCGCAGGCGTGGCGGGGGGACGAGGGCGTGCTCAGGGTTCGGGCAAAACAGAAAGATCTTCAGACTTGCGCGCTATCACCCTCAAAGGCAAAATGCCACCATCCCTACATCATTTCTTGATCTTAAAGATTTAGGTCCTGCTAGACTCAAATAAACAAGGAGTAGAAAGTGAAAGTGATTTCTGTTTTTAACAATAAAGGCGGCGTAGGAAAAACTACGCTCACATACCACTTAGCGCATGCACTTTCTGAAAGTGGCTTTAAGATCTTGATGATCGACGCCGACCCTCAATGCAATCTTACAATTTACTCTTTAGACCAAGATATAGTGCACTCTATTTGGGAAGAAGAAGATAGTTTTATCGATACTGGCTTCGAGGCCACTAAAGATCGGCTCGGCCAATATGAATTTGATAGACTCAATCGCAAATGTAGAAGCATCCATTATCTTCTCAAACCAACAGAGGAAGGGACCGGGGAACTAGAACATCTTCCACCACCCTTTAGCATTACTAAAACTTTAGATATCATACCCGGAAGATTAACCCTTCACCTCTACGAAGAGAAAATTGCAAGCCGATGGACTGACTCCTACAGAGGCGAACCGTTAGCAATACGCACAATAACGAAAATCAGGACTCTTGCAGAGCAATATTCCACAATAGGCGATTACGACTATGTAATTATTGACACGTCACCCAGCCTAGGATCCCTGAATAAAGTAATTATATCCACCGTAGACGGATTCTTTGTACCAGCGTCACCAGATTTGTTCTCCCTATACGGCATAAAGAACATCGGAAAATCATTAAGCGCTTGGAAAGAAGAATTTGAGATAATTTATAAACTTATATCAGTTGAAAAGCGACATAGCTTTCCTGAAAAATTTGTGACGTTCCTTGGCTACACAATATACAACGCAAAAAAATACAGCGGATATAATAACAAGTGGGACTTGGCCCAAGCCCACCTGAACTATGCAAACCAGATCCCTGGAGTCATTGAAGAGTGTATCGCCGAAGATTTACGCGAACATCTCACTCAAGAGCTGTTAGCTCAACCCATTGGCAACACACTTGTAATGCACAGCCATAACACCTTCCCATCAATGGCGCAGCATTATCACCATCCTATGTGGCAAGTTCCTGGCTTAAACAATATACAACAAGACCATAAAAGCACTATCAACGCAGCAACTCAAAGGTATGAAGACACCCGAGCAAGATATATTGAGTTTGGCGAAGATCTTATTTCGCGCATAGAGCTGCTGGGCAACTGACATGAGCAAAAATAAAAACATTGAAGAAGCTGTTTCAGCATACAAAAAAGATCGCTACTTGTTTGAGCGATTCTTAAATGGCGTAGTGGATTCCTTCAGGCTCGACCCCAGATTAAATTCTTATGGCAACCCTTTAATACATACAATCAAAAGCAGACTAAAAGATGCAGACCACCTGCACGAAAAAATTCTCAGGAAATGGTCAGACAAAGATCCAATTACTCCTGAAAATATTTTCTCCAAGATAACAGATCTTGCAGGTGTGCGAGTACTTCACCTTTACCAGGATCAGTTTACCGAGATCCACAAGCACATCATGAATCAAGTAGATAATGGTGACTGGTTTTTGCGAGAGTCTCCGGTTGCCTATTCGTGGGATCCAGAGGCCTCTGAATTTTTCACAACCCTGGGATTAAACGCTCAGACCAAGCCCACATATTATACAAGCATACATTATGTTGTTAGCCCTAAACAGGGCTCTACAATTTATTGTGAAATCCAAGTTCGAACTTTATTCGAGGAAATCTGGGGAGAGATAGATCACACCATAAACTATCCAAACCCAACAACCAGCAAAGCTTGCAAAGAACAACTAAGAGTTCTTTCAAAGCTAGTCTCAACCGGCACCCGACTAGCTGACTCTATTTTCAGAAGCCAACAAGAATCGAATGAAATGGTGGCCATCAGCACGAACACATCACTCGAACATTGATCAGTGGCACACAACAAATGACAGGCCACCTACAAAAGCCTGTCATTTACACCGAAATATTAAACTCAAAATTAATCACCGCATCGCCAATCCAATCATTTATTCCGCACAACCTTCTTTTTATTGGCTCAAGCTCATTTCCTGCCCAAGCTTCCGTTGCATCCTTAACAGAGCCGAACCCCCCGGCATTCTGCGGTACAATCCCCATTAATTGCGGCGGAATGCGAAGCGCCGCTAATAGATCGTCCCTACTAACGTTTTTTATAGCGCCAAAATCATCCTTCGCCGCCACCTCACTAATTGGCAACAACTGAATCCCATCTTTCTTCCCACCCGGAGCATACATAAACAAATTCCGAAAATTCCCAGGCCCCTTGCTGTTCCGCATAGCGTCCCGCAAATCATCCACAAACTTCTCATTGTGCGCCGCATCAGTCATATAAAGAATAAACCCCGCATGACTCCCATTCTGATAATACTTACGTCTAAACAAAGTAGCACTCTCATTCAACAGCGCACTCTGCAACGCCGCCATCCACTCCGGTAACCCATAAATTTCCTGATTGATATCAGCCTCTCGCAGATGGCAAACCGTACCCGCCTTGAACGTGTGCTCGTCCTTCCACCCTCGCACCTGGTAGTAAGTGTCTAAATCAGTCCCACGCCGCATATACTTGGCCAGACAAGGCTGTAACCCCAAGGCCCGGCTCAGCATGTTGTCCCGCTTCTCTAGGTAGAGATTCCCACACCACCCCCAATCCATTACGATCTGCTCAAACGCCTGCCGGCTCAGCAGCTTATGCGGCACAAAGCTGCGCACCAGCATATTCCGCTTAAACGTCAGCCCAGACTGAAGATGCACACTGGCTCTGATCGACCTGGCCAACCCATCAAAATTAACCGGCGGCTCATACCATTTACCGTTCGACCAGGACTCCAGATAGTCCAAGATCTCGCGCCCATCCAGGACTGGTACAGGATCGCCGAATGTAAAGCACACTCCTTGCCCATCCTCTCCTTTCTTCATCACTTTACCCTCACAAGACTGCTGCATTAGGTCACCCCCACTGCGTCGGCTCATCCCCAACTTGCTCATTGATAAATCTCCATAATCCCAGTGTTAGCCACCGTCTGCCCCTCAAGCGGCTCGTTATGCAACGCATGAAACAACGCCCACGCCAAATCCGCATGCCCCGTCACCTCACTCCTCCCTGCCGTATACGTAAATTGCCGTCCCCCGGGCGTCACCGTCTTGCGAATCGCCATCAACGACTGTGCCAAGTCCGTCCACCCCGCATCGAACTCCAACCGCCCCTTACTCACCACATCCCACGCCTTCATCACCAACCGCGTCTTCACCTCCGGGTTATAGGAAAACGTCCTCACCCCCGGAAAGAACTGCCGCACCAACTGCGCCACCGCACTCCCCATCCCCGTCGTATCGATCCCGACATACGTCACCCAATACCGCTGCGTCACCTTCCGAATCGTCTCCGCCTGCGAAGCAAAGTCCATCCCCCGAAACTGATGCCGCTCCAACACCCGAAACTTCCCCCCAGGCACCATCGGCGGCGCCACCACCACCAACCCCGCCGTATCCCCCGTCTCCGCCGGGTCATACCCCACCCAGACCGGCCGATCGGCAAACGGCCGCGCCGCGAACGGCTTGTAGTCCGCCCACTCCGTCCAACTGTCCACCATGCACGGCTGCAACACGGCCAACGGAAAGATGCTCGCCCCATCGTCCACGAACTCACACATCAACAAGTTCTGAAACGCCGCCGCGTCGTACTCCAACCGCAGCTCGTCCAGGTCGAACAGGTCACAGCCCCGCCCTTCCGCATCCAGGATCGTGACGATCTGCCGCCAGATCCGGTCCTCGCACAGCCTTCCCTGCTGCAAGGCGTCGTGGCTCACATCGATCGCCACCTGCTGCGCCGTCGGCTTGCCCTTGTTGAACCGCTCTCCCGTCCAGAAGGTGTACGCCTCATGCGCCATCGAACTGGGCGTCGAGAAGTACGTCCGGCGATAACGCTTCTGCATCGCCATCCCCGAGGCGACCTTGTTCAACTCCCTGAACTTGAACGTCCAGAAGAACTCGTCGAAGTAGAAGTTGCCGTGATACCCCTGCGCCGTCCGCGCGTTGGTCCCGAGAAAGTGCAGCTCGGCGCCGTTGGCCAGCACGATCGGATCGCCACCCAGCTCTACCCCAACCACGTCCCGGGCGAAGGCCTGGATGTACGCCTTGAAGATGTGCGCCTGCGCCTTGCTGGCCGACAGGAAGATCTGGTTACGCCCGGTCGTCAGCGCGTCGATCAGCGCCTCCCGTGCGAAGTAGTACGTGGCGCCGATCTGCCGGCTCTTGAGGATGGCCCGCGTCCGCTGGCCACCAGCCCGGTACCAATCCTTCTGGTAGTCGAAGCACCCGTCGACGAACGCCTCGACCAGCTTCTCGACGGCGTCTTCCGGGATGTCGTTGCGCTTGGGCTTGCGCTTCTCGCCTGCGTTGCGCTTGGCCAGCTCGGGGTTCAGGTCGGTCTCGGTCCCGCCGCCCTGATAGCGTTCGACCCGCGCCTGACGTTCCAACTGCCGGTGCAGCAGGTCGATCTCCTTGTAGTCCGACCCTGACTTAGGATCCTTGAGGATCAGCTGCACCAACCGCGCCTCAGTCGCCGCCTGAATGCGCTGCAACGGCGTGGCCCGGTCCCACTCGTCCCGCGCCTTCCAGCTGTGCACGGTCTTGTCCTTCTCGCCCAGCAGCTCGGCGATCTCGCACACGCGATAGCCCTGCCAGTACAGGTGCTTGGCATGGCGACGTGGGTCAGTGGGCAGATCGACGGTGGCATTCATGGCGCCGATGCTGCCGCCCGCGCGCGCAAACCCCTACCGACCTTCCCTGTAGCCCCTGCCCCTACAACGCCCCCACGTTGCCGCCATCGGGCGCCCTGCCGACCATGCACCCATCGCCAGGCACAACGCCCTGCATCGAGGACACCCCATGGCCGCCAAGACCGACACCCCACCCAAGCAGTACCGCAGCAAGTTCTTCCGCGTCGCCGTCGAAGGCGCCACCACCGACGGGCGCACCATCGAGCGCCAATGGCTGATCGACGCCGCCGAGACCTACGACCGCAACACCTACGGCGCCCGCGTCTGGCTCGAGCACTTCCGCAGCCTGCTACCGGATGGCCCCTTCCGCGCCTATGGCGACGTGGTGGCACTCAAGACCGACGAAATCGAGATCGCTGGCAAGAAGAAACTGGCCCTGTTCGCCCAGATCGAACCCACCGCTGACCTGATCGCCCTCAACAAGGCACGCCAGAAGATCTACACCAGCATCGAGATCAAGCCCAAGTTCGCCGACACCGGCCGCGCCTATCTCGACGGCATCGCCGTCACCGACACCCCGGCCAGCCTCGGTACCGAGATGCTGACCTTCAGCGCCCAGCACCCGGACGCCAGCCCCCTCAAGGCACGCAAGCAGAACCCGGACAACCTGTTCAGCGAGGCCATCGAGGTAGCCCTGGAGTTCGAAGAGGTCACCGACAACGAGCACCGCCTCGCCGGGTTGTTCAGCCGCGTCATGGACGCGCTGGGCAAAGGCCGCGCCAAGGCCGCCCAGGACGACCGTCAGTTCGCCGAACTAGCCGACGCGGTCGAAGCGCTGGCCAACCATGCCCGCGACCAGGGCGAAACCTTCGCCCAGGAGCAAGCCGCACGGCACGACCTGGCACGCCAGCTCGCCCAGCTCACCACCCACTTCGATGACCTGGTCAAGCGCCTGAGCGAAACCGACAACAACCCTACGCGACGCCCGCCGGTAACCGGTGGTGACGGCCGCGCCGTCACCGACTGCTGACCACTCACCACCTAAGACCGGAGCCCAACCATGCGCAACGACACCCGCACCCAATACCAGGCATACCTCGACCAGGTCGCCCAACTCAATGGCGTCAGCGATCCCACCAAGACCTTCACCGTCACCCCCGCCGTGCAACAGAAGCTCGAAGCCCGCTTGCAGGAGTCCAGCGAGTTCCTGAGCCGCATCAACGTCATCGGCGTCGACGAACTCAAGGGCGAGAAGGTCGGCATCGGCGTCAGCAGCACCATCGCCGGGCGTACTGACACCACCGGCAACGGCGTGCGCACCCCGCGCGACGTGTCCGGCCTCGACAAGCAAGGCTACGAGTGCCGCCAGACCGACTTCGACACCGCCATCCGCTACGCCCAGCTCGACGCCTGGGCGCGACACCCCAACTTCCAGACGCTGCTGCGCGACGCCATCATCAAGCGCCAGGCCCTGGACCGGATCATGGTCGGCATGAACGGCACCCGTGCAGCGGCCACCACCGATCGCGCGGCCAATCCGCTGCTCGAGGACGTCAACGTCGGCTGGCTGCAGCAGTACCGCGACAACGCCCCGGCGCGGGTCCTCAAGGAAGGCAAGACCGCCGGCAAGATCGTCATCGGCAATGGCGAAGACGCCGACTACCGCAACCTCGACGCCCTGGTCTACGACGCCATCGCCAACCTGATCGACCCCTGGCACCGCAAGGATCCAGGCATCGTGGTGATCCTCGGCAGCGCCCTGGTCCACGACAAGTACTTCCCGCTGGTGAACAAGGATCAACCGGCCACCGAAAAGCTCGCCACCGACATGATCCTGTCGCAGAAGCGCATGGGCGGCCGCCAGCCGGTCGAAGTGCCCTACGTGCCCGACAAAGGCATGCTCATCACCAGCCTGAGCAACCTGTCCATCTACTGGCAGATCGAAGGCCGCCGCCGCTACACCCAGGAAAACCCCAGCAAGAACCGCATCGAGAACTTCGAATCGAGCAACGACGCCTACGTGGTCGAGGACTACGGCCTGGGCTGCGTAGTCGAGAACATCGAGCTGGAGGACTGACTCCTATGGCCCAGAGCCTCGCCAAGCGGCATTTCCTCCAGGTCACGGCAGCCCAAGAGGCCGCTTCCACGGCGCCCGATGCGCTGATGGACGGCCTGACCAGCTATGAACTCATGCTGGCTAAGCTGCATCAGGATCAACTGCGCCTCAAGCAAGTCCAGTCCGGGCAAGGGAAGGCACGACTCAAGGCCGAGCTGTTGCCCGACTACGCACCCTACGTGAGCGGCATCCTCGCCGCAGGCCGAGGCGCCCAGGACGACGTACTGACCACCGTCATGCTCTGGTACCTGGATGCCGGGCAGTTCGAGCCAGGCCTCGACGTGGCTGCCTACGTGCTCGAGCACGGTCTGAAGATGCCGGACCGCTTCAGCCGCACCACCGGTTGCCTGGTCGCCGAGGAAGTGGCCGAAGCCGCGCTCAACGCGCAGAAGATGGGCGACACCTTCCCCGCGCACGTGCTCGCCCGTACCGCCCAACTGACCGCCACACACGACATGCCCGACGAAGTGCGCGCCAAGCTCGCCCTGGCTCAAGGTCGCGCACTGTTGCACGGCCTGGACGAAGCCGAGCCCAGCGCGGACCTGGCCACCGTCATCGCGAGCGGCATCGCAGAGCTGAAGCGCGCCATCGAGCTGCATGGCAGCTGTGGCGGCAAGAAAGACCTGGAGCGCGCCGAACGCCTCCTGAAGAAACATGCCGGCGCCGCCGGCTGACCGAGCGTCCCACGCACCCGGCGGCTCGGGATCGAACGGCGGCCCCAGCGGCCCACCCGTGACGTCCCGACCACCGCCGACCTGTTCTGGAACCACGCCCATGAGCGGATTCATCGCTAACGGCCCGCCCACCGGCGGCCACATCAACAACAGTCCCTTCTGGCCCTCGATCGACCTGGATCAGGTGCGCGCAAGCCTGCGTATCGATGCCAGCGTGTCCCTGGCCCGACTGGAAACCGCCGTCATCGCCGCTGTGATCGACGTCAACCGTGAGTTGGCTGCCTGGCGCCAGGCACGCCAGGACGAAGGCTTCGCCACCTTGGCCGAGGTGCCAGGCGAGCAGATCCAGGGCGTGTCCCAGTGGCTCCACCTCTACGCCCGGGCCGTGTCGTCCGCCGTCGGCGCCGAAGTCTGCGAGCGCTACCGCGGCTACGACACCACCGGCAGCGGTACCAAGCGTGCCGAAGACAGCTTGCCGACCATCGAGGACTACCGCCGCGACCAGCGCTGGGCGATCCGCGATTTTCTCGGCAGCAGCCGCACCACGGTGGAGCTGCTGTGATGAACCGCGTGCGCACCCAGCAACACGACACCGTGGATGCCGTGTGTTGGCGGCATTACGGCAGCACCACGGGCGTGGTCGAGGCCGTGCTCGCCGCCAACCCTGGCCTGGCCGAGCATGGCCCCTTTCTGCCGACCGGTCTGCTGGTCGACCTGCCGCCACTGCACACGACCGCGCCCGAGCGACCCATGGTGAACCTATGGACCTGACCCTCCACCCGACCTCGGACCACCGGAATGAAACCCATGCCTGAACGTCCCGACACTTGGGCTTGGCTGCTCGCTTGGCTCGAACACAACTGGCCCAGCCTGTACGCCGGGCTGCTGGCGGTAGTGATCGCCGCGCTGCGCATCATGTATGGCGGCGGCACTTGGCGCCGCATCGCCATCGAAGCGCCGCTGTGCGGAGCCTTGGCCCTAGCGGCCAGCCATGGCCTTTCACTGCTGGGGATTGCCGCCTCGACCGCTCCCTTCTTCGGCGGCGTGATCGGCCTGCTGGGCGTCGAAGGCACCCGCGCCCTGGCCAAACGCTTCCTGCACAACAAGGTAGGTCACTCATGAACATGCCAATCGCACGACGTGACCTGCTCGAGGCGGCCGGACGCCTGGACGTCCCCCTGGCGAGCATCGCTGCATTGAAGGACGTCGAGTCGCGCGGCCAAGGCTTTCTGCCAGATGGCCGACCTACCCTCCTCTACGAGCGACACATCATGTACCGTCGTCTGCACCTGCCCAACAAAGCCGAGGACGTTCCGGCGCAATTGCAGCAGCGTGCCGAGGCACTGGCCCGCACGTACCCTTCCCTGGTCAATCCCAAACCCGGTGGTTACGTCGGCGGCGCTGCCGAACATGAGCGCTTGGCGCGTGCCCGTGAGATCGACGACGAGCGCGCGCTCGAATCAGCGTCCTGGGGCGCCTTCCAGGTCATGGGGTTTCACTGGTCCCGATTGGGGTATGCCAACGTCACGGCGTTCGTCGAGGCCATGCAGCGTAGCGAGACCGACCAGCTGGAAGCCTTCGTGCGGTTCATCGAAACCGACGCAGTCCTGCATCGAGCGCTCAAGGCACAGCAGTGGAGCGCCGTGGCCAAGCGCTACAACGGCCCCGATTACCGACGAAACCAGTACGACACCAAGCTCCAGCAGGCTTACGAACGGCATCGGCAGGCTGACGCATGATCCCATGGCGTGGCGCCTTGGCAGGGCTGGCCTTGATCGCCCTGGCGACCGGCGTCGGCTGGGTGCGCGTGCTCCACGCCAACCTGGACGCCGCCCAGGCACACGTCGGCAGCCTCGAGGCCCAGGCCGAGCGCGACCGCGACACGATCGATCAACACCAGGCCCGCGCCGCGCAGTTGGCCGACCTGCTCGCCCGCGAACGCGCGGCCCAGGCCCGCACCCTGACGCTGCAACGCGAGCTGCGCCGCGGCCTGGACCAACGTCAACGCCAACTCGAAAGGCTCACCCATGAAAACGCCGCGCTTCGCCACTGGGCTGTTCAGCCTCTGCCCGATCCTGCTCGCCGGTTGCGCGAGCGTCCCGCCCTCACCGGCGCCAACGCCTATCGTCAGTGGCTGTCTGGCAGTGGTGCCGTGCCAGCTGCCGGCGACACACCCCCGCCACAACGGTGACTTGCTCAGCGATCAAGACCGCCTCGAACACGCCTGGGCCGAATGCGCTGCCCAGGTCGACCGCATCCTCGAGCACCAGGTGAACCATGAACAAACCCGATAGCCTACGCGCCCATCTGCTGACCGCCGTGCCGGACCTGGCGCACAACCCTGACCGCCTGCTGATGTTCATCGACAATGGCAAGGTCCGCTGCACGGCGGCATCCAGCCTATCGTTCGAGTACAGCTACAGCCTGCAAGTGATCCTGACCGACTTCGCAGGCCACCCCGATAGCGTCATGCTGCCGCTGCTGGGCTGGCTGCGCGCCCACCAGTCCGAACTGCTGGTCAACCTGGACAAGGCCGCCGATGGCGTACAATTCGAGGCCGACATCCTCGACGCCGGCAAGGTGGACCTGAGCCTAAACCTGCCCTTGACCGAACGCGTGGTGGTCAAAGGCACCCCCGAGACCGGTTTCGAGGTGTCGCATCCCGCCGAACCGGGCTATACGCCCTATCAGGACCATGGCCGCATCGAGCTGCATGCCAATGGCGAGTTGCTGGCCGCCTGGCAACCTCCCGTGCCGCCCGACGGCATGGCCCTGGTCAGCCCTCACCCGAAGGCGCCTGCGCATGACTGACCTCAATGTGCTGGAAGACTGGGCCGCACCCTTGTTGCAACGCCTCGAGCCCGCCGCACGCACCAAACTGGCCAAGACGCTCGCCCAGCAAGTGCGTCGCAGCCAGCAACAGCGCATCACTGCCCAGCGAAATCCTGACGGTACCGCCTTTGCGCCGCGCAAGCCGCGACTGCGCGACAAGACAGGCCGCGTACGGGGCAAGGCCAAGATGTTTCGACGGCTAAAGACTGCGTCCATGATGAAAGCGCGAGGTAACGCCAGCGGCCTCACGGTCGGTTTCACCGGTCGCTTGGCACGTATCGCTCGCGTTCACCAGTACGGCCTACATGACGCAGCGAGACCTGGATCAAAGTCCGTGAAATACGCTAGGCGTGAAATTTTAGGTTGGACGCCTCATGATTTTTCACTCCTGCGAGAGCAGTTATTGAACCATCTTACAAATTCGGCTTGACCTCGTCATTACTTGAACCTCGAAGCATGATGCGCTCTTTCATTTCATCCGCCACGCCACCATACCCAGGAAACATCCTTGCAGGTCCATAGCCTAGCCTTCTCAGCATACGCGCGAGCTCGACTGTCTCGGAGGCGGGAAGCAAAAATTTCGTAAAGACTTCGTCTGGACAACCTTTCCCAGAATTAGTCACGTGCTCATAAAGCTGGGACTCTAAGGCCCGCTGATCAATCGCCTCAACAGAACCATCAAGTGTGTTAACACCAAACACCTGATAGCTTTCTATCTTAGTTTTCCAGTGAGTGAACAAGCCACGTTGTGCTGCAAGGTTTGGGTTACCCTCATAATGTGGCTGCGTAAAAACCAAAGGAAAATTGGGGTCGCACAGCTCAAGCATTTGAATTTTGCTTTGATCTAGCGCCCATATGCATAACTCACCCTCAGCATTGACACATGAGCAGGATGAGAAAAAAGCAGCCACCAACGGATCATGGGTCCAATCGAGAAGTCTAGTGGGCACTCCGTAATGCTGTGCCAAGCCGGCAGCTTCTAGTATATCGTCGGGTAGCCATTCCACCTTATCCCGGGTGAAAGCTACAAGGTCAAAGTCCACTAGACTATGGATCTTCTTTCGCAGCGATCCTGACAATGGAACGTGCAACCCGGCCAAATCAGCCAGCTTGTAAAAATCCCTAATCAGCTGAAATTCATAGAACAAATAGACAGAAGCCTCATGCCTGCGATGATCATCCACCTCTATGTAAGTTCTAGCCATCGCCTGCATATGACGTAACGAGTCATCCCGTAAGACTTGCGGCACCAGCTTGTATCTTGCGTCCTTATGACCTCTAAAAACATAGCTATTTCCTTGTAAATATTCCGACCATGGCATAAGCGCATTAAGCAACTGCTGTGCAGAGTCAAACCGAACAGTTTTCAAAAAACCTTCCACTTGAAGCACTCCAACGCGGGCTGTAAAGCTAAATCTTACAAGGTCTTCTCGGTGCTGGGCGTATCGGTTTGCGCAAGCATTAACATCATGAACGATCTCGCCACCCTCCACCGCTTGCTAGAAAACCTCGTCCGCTATGGCCGCATCGCTGCCGTGCAGCACCAGCCACCGCGCGTGCGCGTGCGGACGGGCGACTTGACCACCACTTGGCTGCCCTGGCTCACCACGCGTGCGGGAAAGGACCGAATCTGGGATCCGCCCACCGAGGGCGAGCAGGTCGTGGTGATCGCGCCCAGCGGCCAGTTGGCCAACGCCTTCGTACTCACCGGCCTCTACCAGAACGCCATACCCGCCAACGGCGATCGGCCTGACCTGCACCGACGCAGCTACCGCGACGGTGCCGTCATCGAGTACGACAGCCACGCGCATCATCTGGGGATCACACTGCCGGCCGGTGCCACGCTCTCGCTGGTGAGCGATGGCGGATTGCACATCGTCGGCACCCTCACCCATCAAGGCGACTACATCCAGCAGGGCAACCAGCAGGTGAGCGGTACCGTCACGGTCGGTGAGGACGTGATCGCTGCCGGCGTCAGTCTGGTGAATCATCCGCACGGTGACGTGACGCCGGGCTTGGGCAAGACCGGCAAACCGGAGGCCACTTCATGAACCGAGCGACGGGCGCCCAGCTCGACCGACGCGAGCACATCATCCAGTCCATCGGCGACATCCTGACCACGCGTATCGGCACCCGCGTCATGCGCCGTCAGTACGGCAGCCTGTTGCCCGAGCTGGTCGACCAGCCCGCCAACGATGCCACCCGCCTGCGCCTGTATGCCGCCACCGCCATGGCGCTGATGAGCTGGGAGCCTCGGATCCGGCTGCACCGGGTGTCCGTACAGGAGACCAATCTGCAAGGCGTCACCGTACTCGACCTGGAGTACATCCTGATCGACGACAACGAGCGAACCCGCGTGAGTCTCGCATTGAACCTGGGAGCCAGCGTATGAGCACGTTCGTCGCCGTCGACCTGAGTCTGTTACCAGCGCCCATGGTGGTCGAGCCGCTCGATTACGAGCAGATCCTCGCCGAGCGCAAGGCCCGCCTGCTCGACCTCTGGCCGCCTGAAGAGCGCGCCGAGATCGAGGCCAGGCTCGCCCTGGAGTCCGAGCCGCTTACCAAGCTGCTGCAAGAGAACGCCTACCGGGAGCTGGTGTGGCGTCAGCGGGTCAACGAGGCGGCCATGGCCAACCTGCTGCCCTTCGCGCGAGGGGCGGACCTGGACAACCTGGTCGCCAACTTCAACGTTCGGCGCCTGGTCATACGCCCGGCCGATCCTGCCGCGACACCGCCCGTGCCTGCACTGCTGGAGAGCGACGACAGCCTGCGCGAACGGGCGCAAATGGCCTGGGAAGGTCTGAGCACGGCCGGGCCGCGTAACAGCTACATCTTCCACGCACGCTCGGCCTCGGGCCTGGTCGCCGACGCCAGTGCCTACAGCCCGAGCCCGGCCGAGGTGGTGGTCACCGTGCAGTCGTTCGAAGGTGATGGCACGCCGTCCGCGCAGTTGCTGACCGACGTCGCTACGCAGTTGAACGACGAAGACCGTCGCCCCGTAGCCGACCGGGTGACCGTGCAGGCCGCCGAGATCGTCCGCTATGCCGTCAGCGCTACCCTGTACATGCTGACGGCAGGCCCCGAAAGCGAACTGGCGCTGGCAGCCGCCCGTACTCGCCTGGAGCGCTTCGTCACCCAACGGCGCCGCCTCGGGCTGGAGATCTCCCGCTCGATCCTGCATGCCTGCCTACACGTGGAAGGCGTGCGCAAAGTGACGCTCGAAGGCTGGCAGGACATCGCGGCCACCTTGACGCAGGCGCCCTACTGCACCGGCATCACGCTGCGCCAGGGGCATGAAGGATGACCGAACGCTCACTGCTCCCCAGCACGTCGGTTCGCCTCGAGCGTCTGGCCGCGCAGGCCTTGGCGGATATCCAGCGGGTGCCCATACCGCTGCGTCAGCTCTACGACCCCGATGCCTGTCCGGTCGAGCTGCTGCCCTACCTGGCCTGGACCTTCTCCGTCGACCGCTGGGACCCGGCCTGGCCTGAGGCTGCCAAACGTGCCGCGATCCGCGCGGCTTACTTCATCCATCAACGCAAGGGCACCATCGGCGCCCTGCGTCGGGTGATCGAGCCCCTGGGCTACCTGATCGAGGTGCAGGAGTGGTGGGAGATGCTACCCCCAGGCACACCGGGCACCTTCGTGCTCAAGGTCGGCGTGCTCGAGACAGGTATCACCGAGCCGATGTTCCAGGAACTGGTCTGGCTGATCGACGACGCCAAGCCGGTCAGCCGGCACATGGTCGGGCTGCTCATCAGCCTGGAAACACGCAGCCCGCTACCCGTCGGTGTCGCCGCACACGACGGTGAAGTCCTCACCGTCTACCCCTACGCCCCTGGCCCCATCGAAGTCAGCGCCCGCGCCGTGCGCGTGGGCGGTGCCGATCACTCCCACGACATCATGAGCGTCTACCCATGAGCCAGACCTATTTCGCCCTCCTGACCGCCATTGGCGAAGCCAAGCTCGCCAATGCCCTCTCGCTGGGTACCCAGTTGGAGATCAGCCAGATGGCCGTCGGTGACGGCAACGGCGATCTGCCCACGCCCACACGCGACCAAACTCGCCTGATCAACGAGCGCTACCGCGCCTCTCTGAACAACCTGGCGCCGGACCCGCTCAACCCAAGCCAAATCATCGCCGAACTGGTGATCCCCGAAACCGAGGGCGGTTACTGGCTACGCGAAATGGGCCTGTTCGACGCGGCCGGTGACCTGGTGGCGGTCAGCAACTGCCCGCCCAGCTACAAGCCGCAAATGGCCGAGGGCTCGGGCCGCACGCAGGTCCTGCGCATGGTGCTGATCGTGAGCAGCACCGAAGCGGTGCAGTTGAAGATCGACCCCAGCGTGGTGCTGGCGACACGGCAGTACGTCGACCAGGTCGCGCAAGCGCATCTGGATCATCCGGACCCGCACGCGCAGTACCGCTTGCGGGGTCGGTTCACGCACTTCACTGCCCATGCCACGTTGACCGCCAGCCATGAAGGGGTCGTGGTGGTCGATGCGGCGAAGGGTGCAAGAACCCTCACCCTGCCCCCGGCCAACGCAGCGTTGGGGGTTCGTGACTTCCTGATTCGACGGCTCGACAACACGGGCAACCGCGTCAAGGTACAGACCGCAGGCAGTGACCGGATCAAGTTCCACACCCATTTGCGCAGCGAGGGGTATCCGTTCCTGGTGCTCATGGGTGCGGGAGACTGGTGGCACCTGCGCAGCGATGGCGCCGGGAGCTGGTGGCCGGTCGGACGCTTCGACGGGACGCCGGTCGGGCATATCGGCTTCGCGGCAGGGGTCTCGTTCGCACCGGGAGGCTACGGTGTGCCCAACGGGGGCACCTTGTCACGGGCCGAATGGCCGTGGGTCTGGGACCATGCGCAAGCCTCGGGGATGTTGGTCGGTGAGGCGGCACGCCGCGGTAACGAAGGCAGTTGGACCACGGGTAACGGCACCTCGACGTTCCGCCTCCCCGATGCGCGTGGCGAGTTCATTCGCCTGCTGGACGAGAACCGTGGTGTAGACGCTGGGCGCCAGGCCGGTTCATGGCAGGACGGGACGTGGATTCGGACCGTGGTGCAAGAGTGGTCGGGATCCGACATGGATCACGGTGCCTACATCATGGGGACTGCCTATGCCCAGCCAGACGGAAGGATCTCGACGGTGGGCACGGGCGGCGCCGTTCCACCCGGTGCCAAAGTGGCCGGCGGCAATCCTTATCCGCTCGAAACGACCGACAACTCCTGCATAGGCGAAGCCACGCTCGAAACGGCACAGGCCATCAACAACTGGATCCGCCTGCGCAGCCGCAACATGGCCTACCCCGGCCGCATCAAACTGATCTGAGGACGCCATGAACATCTATCTCGTCGACACCGATTGCGGTGAGCTGCAAGGGCCGGTATCGCTGCCGGTCGTACCGGGCCTCGGGCCGCATGTGCCTGAGCACGCCCTCGAACTCGAACGCCCGCTTCCACCCGCACGCGAAGGGCATGCCTGGGCGTTGGTCGCTGGCCAGCCTCGCGAGGTCGAGGATCACCGGGGCCCGGTCTACAGCACCGAGACGGGTGCGATGCTCGAACATCGTACGCTAGGGCCGCTGCCCGACGATTTGACGTCACAGCCCTGGCCAGGCCCGTTCCACGTCTGGACCGGCGACGGCTGGAAACTCGACGCACAGGCCAAATACGAGGCCGCCGCACAGCAGGAACGGGACTGGCGCAGCGCGGCCATCACCGCGAGCGACTACCTGGTGATGCCGGACTATCCCATCACCGCCGGGCAGCGCAGCGAACTGTACGCCTACCGCCAAGCCCTGCGCGACTGGCCCTCGGCAGACGCCTTTCCCGATCCGGATGCTCGCCCTTCTGCCCCTGCCTGGCTGCCCACCCTCAGCCTGTAGCCGGGCCCAATACAGCGGCTGACACTCGTCTGCGACGCCGGTCGCGGGCAGCCTGTGCAGTGTCATTCCACCACTGCGCAGGCACCCCATGGCCGACTACCTTCACGGCGTCAGGGTCATCGAACTGAACGATGGCACGCGCCCCATTCGCACCATCCCCACGGCCGTCATCGGCCTGGTCTGCACCGCCGCCGATGCCGATGCCAAGGCCTTCCCGGCCGACACGCCGGTGCTGCTGAGCAACGTCAAGGCGGCCATCGGCAAGGCCGGTACCAAAGGCACGCTGGCCCGGTCGCTCCAGGCGATCGCCGACCAGACCAATCCGTTCGTGATCGTCGTGCGTGTGCTGGAAGGCGAGACCGAGGCCGAGACGCTCTCCGCGCTGATCGGCACCACTACCGCCGACGGCCGTTACACCGGCATGAAAGCCCTGCTCGCCGCCAAGGCCAAGGTCGGCCTGGTACCGCGTATTCTGGCCGTACCAGGGCTGGACGCTTTACCCGTTGCGTCGGCCTTGGTGTCCCTGGCCCAACACCTGCGGGCCTTCGCCTACGTCAGTGCCTGGGGCTGCCAGACCAAGGAAGCCGCCACCGCTTATCGCGAAAACTTCGGCGCGCGTGAGGTAATGGTGATCTGGCCGGACTTCCAGAGTTGGGACACGACCATCAGTGCCACCGCCCTGGAGCCTGCCGTGGCCCGCGCGGTGGGGCTGCGCGCCAAGCTCGACCAAGAGGTCGGCTGGCACAAGACCCTGTCCAACGTCGCCGTCAACGGCGTGACCGGTATCAGCGCCGACGTTTTCTGGGATCTGCAGAACCCTGCCACCGACGCCAACTACCTCAACGGCAACGACGTCACCACGCTGATCAACGAGAACGGCTACCGCTTCTGGGGCAGCCGCACGTGCAGCGCCGACCCGCTGTTCGCCTTCGAGAACTACACGCGCACCGCGCAGGTGCTGGCCGACACCATGGCCACCGCGCACATGTGGGCGGTCGACCTGCCCCTGCATCCGTCGCTGGTGCGCGACATCCTGGAGGGGATCAACGCCAAGTTCCGCGAACTGGTCGGCGCCGGGTACCTGATCGGGGCCAGCGCCTGGTACGACGCCGAGGCCAACGAGGCCACCACGCTCAAGGCCGGGCGGCTGTTCATCGACTACGACTACACCCCGGTGCCGCCGCTGGAAGACCTGACCCTGCGCCAGCGCATCACCGACCGCTACCTGGTGGACTTCGCCAGCCGCATCAACCGCTAAGGGAGGCCGCGCCATGGCCATGCCGCGCAAGCTCAAGAACCTCAACCTGTTCAACGACGGCAACAACTACCTGGGCGTCTGCAAGAGCTGCACGCTGCCGCCCCTGGGTCGCAAGATGGAAAGCTACCGAGGCGGCGGCATGAACGGCCCGGTCAAGGCCGACTTGGGGATGGCCGACGACGGCATCCAGTTCGCCTGGAAGACCGGCGGCCTGGACCTGATCGTCTTGCGCCAGTTCGGTGCGATCAAGGCCAGTGGCGTGATGCTGCGCTTCGCCGGCAGCTACCAGCAGGACGACACCGGTGACTACACCGACGTCGAGATCGTCGTGCGCGGCCGCCACGAGACCCTCGAGATGGGCGAGGCCAAGGCCGGTGACGACACCGAACACAGCATCACTACGACCTGTACCTACTACAAGCTGACCGTCGATGGCGAAACGCTGATCGAGATCGATCTGCTCAACTTCATCGAAGTCATCGACGGCGAAGACCGTCTTGCCGCCCAGCGTAAGGCGCTGGGGATCTGACCTTTCTCACAGGAGCACGCCCCATGACCACTCGAACCCCCGAACTCGAACCTCTCACGCCGCCCAACGACAATCTGGTCGAACTGGAAACCCCGGTTCTGCGTGGCAAGACCGAGATCGCTTCCTTCACCCTGCGCCGCCCCACCTCGGGCGAGTTGCGCGGTTTGCATCTGTCGGAGTTGCTGCAGCTGGACGTGGCCAGCCTCATCAAACTGGTCCCGCGCATCAGCCCGCTCAACGAATTCGAGGTGGCGCAGCTCGACCCCGCTGACCTGGTGGCCATCGGCATGAAGGTATCGGGTTTTTTGCTACAGAAGCGGATGAAGACCGACGCCTCGTTCACTGCGTAGAAGACGCCATGGCCGACCTGGCCCTGGTCTTTCACTGGACCCCCACCGACATGAACGACCTGAGCCTGGGCGAGCTGATGGCATGGCGCGAACGGGCTCGCGTCCGGAGCGAGCAGCATGGCGAATGACCTGCGGCTGAGCGTGCTGCTCAGTACCATCGACCGAGCCACCGCGCCGCTGCGTCAGATCAACCGCAGCAGCCAGGCGACGGCCCAGGGCCTCAAGGCTGCTCGGGAACGCCTGCGTGATCTCAATGCCCAGCAGCGGGACGTTGCCGGATGGCGCACGCAGCTCAACCAGGCCAGGCAGACATCGCAGGCCTTGCAGCAGGCCCAGGAGCGCGTACGGGCCGTGGCCCGGCAGATGGCAGCCGCAGGCTCACCCACGCAAGCGATGACCCAGCAGATGCGCCGCGCGGTCGACGAGGCGCGACGGTTGAGCCAAGCGCAGCAACAACAATCGGCGAGCTTGCAGCAAACGCGTGCGCGGCTTCAGGCAGCAGGCATTCAGACACGCAACCTGGCCAGCCACGAGCGTGACCTGCGCACGCAGATCGCGGCGGCCAACGACTCGATCAGTGCCCAGACGCAGCGATTGCGTCAGCTTGGCGCTCAGGAGGCGCGTGTGGCTGCAGCACGGGCCAAGCTGGGCAAGGCGCAGCAACTGGGCGCCCATCTCGCCACCACCGGTGCCGGCGCCGTGGCGAGTGGCAGCGCCGCACTGTACACGGGGGCGCGTCTGATCCAGCCAGGGCTGGAGTTCGACGCCGCGATGAGCAAGGTGCAGGCGCTGGCCAGGCTCGACAAGGGCGATGAGTCGTACCAGGCCTTGCGGGCCCAGGCGCGCGAACTCGGCGCCAACACCAGTTTCACCGCCACCGATGCCGCGCAGGGTCAAGGCTACCTGGCCATGGCAGGTTTCGATCCCAAGGCGATCAAGCAGGCGATGCCAGGCATGTTGGACTTGGCCAAGGCGGGAGACAGTGGGCTGGCCGAGACGGCCGACATTGCGTCGAACATCCTTACGGGCATGAACTTGAAAGCCGAGGACATGGGCCGACTGGGCGATGTTCTGGTCGGCACCTTCACTCGCTCCAACACCAACCTGCAGATGCTCGGCGAGACCATGAAGTACGTCGCGCCCGTGGCCTCCGGTGTCGGTCAGGACCTGGAAACCGTGGCGGCCATGGCGGGCAAGTTAGGTGACTCAGCCATTCAGGGCAGCATGGGTGGTACTGCGCTCAGATCTATACTGCTCAGACTCAGCGCCCCACCAGCGGAAGCGGCAAAGGCACTTAAGACGCTGGGTATCAACACTGCGGATGCGCAGGGAAATTTACGTGACTTGCCAACCGTCTTGCAGGAGATTTACGAGAAGACCCAGCACATGGGTACGATCAAGCGCACAGCACTCATCTCGAAAATTGCCGGGACGGAGGCAGTAGCCGGTATGCAGGTGCTGGTTGCACAAGCTGGTACCGGCGATTTACAACGTTTTATCCAAACGCTCAAATCCGCGCAGAACGAGGCACAACGCACTGCCAAAGTCATGGCCGATAATCTGGCAGGCGACCTGGACACGCTGACCAGCAGTTGGCAGGACTTGGGTATCGAGCTGCAAACCCAACAAAACGGTCCGCTCAGGGACGTCGTCCAGACGATCACGGGCCTGATTCGCAGTATCAAACGCTGGGCCTCCGAGAACCCTCAGCTTGCAGCGGGGCTGGTCAAGACGGCTGCCGTCGCCGCCGCGTTGGTGGCAGGTATGGGGGCGCTGTCGATCGCGCTGGCCAGCATGCTTGGGCCTTTCGTGCTGATGCGTTACGGGCTGACGTTGTTGGGTCTGCGCGGTCTTGGTGTGCTGCCTGTCTTGGGCAGGCTGATCGGCGTGCTTAGGGGTGGATTGGTAGCGGCGCTGCGCACGGTAGGCGTGGCCATGTGGGCCTTGGCTGCCAATCCTGTGGTGTTGACGATCGCGGCCATCGTGGCCGTGGTCGCGGGAGCGGCTTATTTGATCCATCGCCACTGGGACTCGCTCAGGGCCAAGACGACTGAGGCTTGGACAGCAATGGTCGCTGTGATGACTGCCATCGTCGATCGCATGAGAAGCGTGATCCTTGCCTTCAACCCCTACCCCCTGTTGCAGGGAGCGTTCGCCGCAGCGTTGGACTACCTACGCACGTTGCCCACGGACTTCGCCGGACTCGGCGGGATGATCGTCGATGGCCTGGTGGCGGGGCTTCTGGGTGGGCTGGACCGGGTCAAGGCCGCAATCGGCAACCTGGGCAGCGGGACCATCGACTGGTTCAAGGACAAGCTCGACATCCACAGCCCGTCGCGTGTCTTCGCCGAGCTGGGCGGCTTCACCACGCAGGGCCTGGCCCAGGGCCTGGAGGCCGGCGCCGCCGAGCCGCTGGCAGCGATGAACCGCATGAGTCAGCGCCTGGTGCAGGCAGGCGACGTGCGCATGGGATCAGCGGGGTCAGGTGTCGACGTCGGTCGTCCTCGCATCGCCTTCGACGACCGTGCTCCGCTGAGCGCCAGTGCGGGAGCCAGCTACAGCAGCAACGATCGCTACGAGATCAACATCCACCCTGCCCCAGGCGCCGATACGCAGGCCATCGCCAAGGCGGTTCGCGCCGAGCTGGCCCGGATCGAGGCGGACAAGGCCGCCCGCCGTCGCAGTCGCCTAACCGACCTGGAGTAATCCCCGATGATGCTTGCCCTGGGCCTGTTCGTGTTCAGTCTGCCCACCCTCGCCTACCAGGAGATGCAGCGGCAGACCGCCTGGCGTCACGCCTCGAGCGACCGCGTGGGCGCGCAGCCGGCGTTGCAGTTCCTTGGGCGCGGTGACGACACCATCACCCTGCCGGGGGTGCTGATGCCCGAGCTGGCGGGTTCGACCCTCAGCCTCGACGCCCTGCGGCACATGGCCGACACCGGCAAGGCCTGGCCACTGGTCGAGGGCACCGGACGGTTGCTCGGGCTCTGGGTGATCGATGGCCTGAGCGAAACCCGCACTCTGTTTTTCCGCGATGGCGCCGCACGGCGCATCGAATTCAGCCTGAGCCTGCGCCGCGTCGACGACGGCAAGGTCGACCTGCTCGGCGCGGGCCTCAGCAGCAGCCTCGACCTGCTGAGGAGGCTGTCATGAGCAGTACCGGCATTGCCTACCTGGGCGACCTGCATCGCTCGCTGGCGCGCGAAGCGGCTTACCCAGTGCCGGCGTTTCGGCTGAGTGTCGATGGCGTCGATATCGCGCATTTAGTCAGCCCGCGCCTGGTACAGCTGGAGCTGACCGACAACCGTGGTATCGAGGCCGATCAGTTGAGCCTGACCTTGAGCGACCACGATGGCCTGCTGAGCATCCCTCCCCGGGGCGCCGTCGTGCGCCTGTGGCTTGGCTGGAGTGACACAGGGCTGGTCGACAAGGGCAGCTACACCGTGGACGAAACCGAACACAGCGGCTCACCGGACACGCTGAGCATCCGGGCGCGCTCGGTGGATCTGCGCACGGGCTTCAAGACCAAGCGCGAGCGCAGCTGGAGCGACACCACGCTCGGCCAGGTGCTGACCGACATCGCGGTCGGTCACGGTTTGCGCTCGAGCATCGCCGACACGTTGGCGCGACTGCCGATCCTGCACCTGGACCAAGCCAACGAGTCCGACGCCAACCTGGTGACACGCCTGGGCGAGGACTTCGACGCGGTGGCCACCGTCAAGGCGGGCTGCCTGGTCTGCGTGCCCGCCGGCGGCGGCAAGAGTGCGAGCGGGCTGGACCTGCCGCATGTGACGCTGACGCGCGAGGATGGCGACCAGCATGCCTTTCTACAAGCCGACCGTGAGAGCTACGACGGCGTGCGGGCGTACTACTACGACGTGAACAGCGCGAAGAAGCAGGAGGCCATCGCGGGGGGCGGCGAGAACCTGAAGACGCTGCGCCACACCTACAGCGACCGGCAATCGGCGCTGCGCGCGGCACGCGCCGAGTTGAACCGTCTACGTCGGGGCAGCGCTACGCTCAGCTACACGTTGGCACGCGGGCGAGCCGACCTGATACCGGAACTCACCTATACCTTGCAGGGCATCAAAGCCCCGATCGACGAGATCGTTTGGCATGGCGGCAACGTTCGGCACAGCCTGACGGCCGACGGGGGTTACCGGGTCAGCCTGGAGCTTGAGAGCAAGCTGCCGGAAGACACGGTCGATGGTCTGATCGAGCCCGAGGGGCGCGGTGCGTATACGGGCGTGATCGCATTCTACCGCGACAACGGCGTCGGGCCGGAAAAGCGCGTGGCGGTGGCCGATCAAAGCCGACCCAAGCGCATTACGCGTGTATACGTCAGTGAGAAGAACGCGCGGCGGGCGGCCGAGCGGGAGTGGGAAAGGATTCAGGCGAACGAGACGGTCCGGTGACGGATGTCATGAAGGCCCAGCGGTCAGCCGGGCCTCATGACGCCTAATGGCTAGCGTTGCGCAGAGCGGCCAGGATCCGCATCACGTCGTCTTTCTGCTGCCGCGTCAACGCTCGGAACAGCTTGATCAGGTCACGTTCCCGTTTGTTGATTTTTCTCACAACCGATACTCCGGATTCGCCATTACTCAGTGCCCTGTGGCTGGGCACCATCGAGATAACGCGGGAGTACGGGTGTCGTGTGCTTAGTGGCGCGCAGGTGGGGCCTTGAATTGCGGCAGGTGTGCGTACTTGCCGTTGCTGCTCCAGCCTTCCAGGTCACCATTGGGGAGCAGCACGTAGTATTCGCCGTTCTCGTCGTCGGGCTGCTGCAAGCGCAGGCGCTGGCCGTCGAGGCTCTTGGCGAGGTAGGTCTCGGTTCGCTTGCCTCCATCCGGGAAGATACGATCGAGTTTGTAGGTATTCTTTACTTTGTAGAGCACCATCAAGTGGCCCAGGCTGCCATCCTGCATCCAGCTGCTGATCATGGTTGGATACGAGTCGAGATCGAGGTCGGCCAGCGTGCGGTAAGCCTTGGCATCGAGGCCGATGATCGAGGCCTGATAGTCCGGCTGGAAGCTTGCGTTAGCCCAGTAGGCACGGTCGACTTGGCCCTCTACACGCAGACCAATGAACGTGCGCAGCGGCGTACCGTTAAAATCATCTCGGATGGCACGTGCAACCTTTTCGAGCTCTGACTCAGATACTCGGTGCGACAGCACGGCCTCGACTTTACGTGGTCTGCCGCTGCGATGGTCGTCTTGGGTGATCGTATAGGTGACGGGGGGGTTGGCGGCCTCGGCATTCGCCACGTCGGGCGCCGGATCGGGCAGCGTGGCGGCTGACTCTACTCGTGCAGACTCCGGCGGCTTCTTGGCATCTGGGATCAGGATTGCCCAGACAATCAACGTTAAGAATCCAGCGACCAAGCCGCTGACACACCCCAGTACATGGCGGGTGATGGCGCCCTTACCCTTTCGCCGTAAGTGTCTGACCGAGCCCCACCATACCAACGCGGTTGCCGCTAGCACTGACAATGGTCCTATAACTTCTTCCATTCCGATCGTCCTCGACAAAATCACCGACCACCATGGCCGGTGCGCTGCATCCGCGCGTCACCATGCCCATGATGGCAAGGTGACCTGTACACCGTGTCCTCACGCGTGGGGTTTTGCGTATGCAGTGGCGGTAGGAATTAGAAACGTTCGGGCTAGAGGCTTAGTACGCCGGAATGGTTTCAGGATCTGTCAGTTGCAAGATCACTTTGCAAATGCGGCGGCAGTACGCAGAAGAATGGCCTGATCAGCCTCGTCGATTCTGGACAGGAGTTCTAGCAACCGTGCCCCCTCGGTCGTCATGGCATCCAAGCGCATCTGGCGTGCGCCGGTGACGACATAGAGCACGTCCACGCCGCATTCGGCAACGGCTGCCAGGTAGGTCGCGTCAGGGCTGCGCTCACTTTTTTCGTACTTGCCCTGGGTGTTTCGGTTCACCCCGCCACGCTGGCCAAGCTCTTCCTGGTTCAGCCCAAGTCGCTCGCGCTCTTCACGCAGGCGCTCACCTATTGCACTCGTTTGCACGCAAAAACCCTTTGACATGCACGCGAATGGGTGCATAATCATCATCAAATGAACACGTTTGAACACAGATGAACACTATGCACGCACCTCTTACACCTGAGCAAGCTCGCTCCGAGCTGGACAGAGTCGGCATGTCGATCGCTGAGTTTTGTCGCCAGCACGGACTCAACAAAAACCTAGTCAGTGACCTTTTGAATGGTCGGAAAAAAGGTCGTCGAGGCGAATCCCACAGGGCAGCCGTACTGCTCGGTATCAAACGCGGCGAAACCGCACGGTAGACGACCTCGCTCACGGAGAAAACCAGAACATGAAACGCCCCGTGCTAGAAACGCTCCGCCAGGTCGTCAGCGCCGTGGTCTGCGCCTTTCCAGGCGGTCGCGAGTGCGCCGCGGCGCGCCTGGGCTACCCGCTCAAGCGCTTCGACAACCACGTCTACGAAAACGCCGGCAGCCGCCCGCTCAGCCCTGACCAGATCCATGTACTGGAGCAAGACGCGGGCACCACCTTCCTGCCCGAGTACATCGCCCAGCTGTACGGCGGCATGTTCGTGCCACTGGCTCAGCCGGAGACGCTGGACAACGTCGACCTCTACAGCCGGACGGTACGTACGGCCGCCAAGCGTGGAGTCGTCGACCAGATCATCGCCAAGGCGCTGGAGGACGGCGTCATCGAAGACGCCGAGGCGAAGATCATCATGGCGGCGCACACCCGACACCTGGCCGCACGCCAGGCAGAGATCATGGCAACTCTTCAGCTGTATCGAAGGGAGACTACGCAGTGAGCACCTACAAGCTGGTGTGCCCCCACTGCGCGGGCCGCATGCGCATCCGCACCAGCGAAGGCACGCACATCTTCTTGCGCATCGCCTACCTGCAATGCGTCAACGAAGCCTGCGGCTGGTCGGTGCGGGCGCAGTTCGAAATGACGCATGAAATGAGCCCCAGCGGCATGCCGAACCCGACCGTTCAGCTGCCTTTGGCACCGATCGCCATGCGCCGTCAGGCGATGCGATCGGCCGATGATCAACCTGACCTACTCGACCTGCTGGATATGGAGACTGTACACGCATGAACACCCTGACCTTGACCACCAACCCGACCCGTGACTACCGCCAAGCCATGCAGCAAGCCGCCGTCGCGTACCTGATGCGTCGACGCGACCAGTTCCTGTCGGGTGACGCCCAGGTGATGGAGTGCTGCAAGCACTACCTGGCTCACTCACTGGAAGTGCCCGCTCACCTGGTGCAACGGGTCGCCGAACTGGCCGTGGCCGAGTTCGAGCGGTCGGCCAGCGAACGCCTGACGGTGCTGGGCGTGTGTCCGCACAGCCGTATCGGCAGCCCCTTGTTCGTGATTTTCGACAGGCAGACGCAGGCGTGCCACGAAGTCCCTGCCCGCGTTCTGCCGCTGCACCTGCTGCAACGCTCCACCCTCTCCCGCTAACCCACGCTCGACGACCCGATACCCCGTCTTCACGTGGGTAAGGGTGAACTGCACTCGATAGGTGGCTGACATGAGCAACATCACCCTCCGCCTGGAACTGGACGAACGCCAGGCCAGGCACTACCTGGACTGGCTGAGCAGCCAGTTCGACGTGATCATGGCCGAGCTGTGGTTCTCCGATCGCTACCGGCATGTGCCCTGCGGGGCACGCGCGCCGAAGGTGCTCGCCGACCATCCGCACCTCGCTGGCATCGGCCGTACCCGCCATGCGCTGCGCAAGCAGCTGGCGCAGTCGTCGGAGTCCGTACGGTGAAAAGCATGGACCCTGCCGTACGTGACGAAGTCCTGCACAGGCTCAAGCATCAGTACGGCCTCAAACCCATCCAGGGGACGCAGTACCTGCGCAAGGGCACGTGCCCGAACTGCGGGAAAACGGAGCTGTACACGCGTGCTGACGAGCCGTGGTTCATCAAGTGCGGCCGGGAGAGCAAGTGCGGTGAGCAGTGGCACGTCAAGGAGCTGTTCGACGACCTCTTCGATGATTACAGCAAGCGCTACCCGAGCCGTCAGGACGCTCCTCATGCGGCAGGCGACGCGTATTTGCGCAATGCGCGCGGCTTTGACCTAACGTTGATTCAGGGGTGGTATACGCAGGACACCTATTGGGATGCGCGTTTGCAGATCGGCAGCGCCACCGTGCGCTTTGCGCTCGAGCATGGCGGCTATTGGGAGCGGCTGATCGATCGGCCCCATCGTTTCGGCAAGAAGAAGGCACGCTTCGCGCCCGGCCAGTCGCCGAAGGGGTACTGGTGGTGCCCACCGTCGGTGAATCTGCTCGAGGTCGACGAGCTGTGGATCGTCGAGGGCATCTTCGACGCCATTGCGTTGTTGCATCATGACCTGGACGCGGTATCGGCGATGAGTTCGGGCGCATTTCCGCATGCTTCGCTCAAGGCCCTGGCCACCCTGTGCGCGGAGCACGGCCGGAAGCTGCCTCGGTTGATCTGGGCGCTGGACAACGAGCCCGGTGCGCACCGCTACACCCGCAAGCATGCCGCTTTGGCGCGCGAGCTGGGCTTCGTCTGCGAGGCGGCGCAGATCCCCCAGCGTGGCCGCAAGGTGGACTGGAACGACCTGCACCAGCGCTGGCACTTCATTGACGCTGACAAGCGTCAGCAGCGCGTCGAGGCCGATCTGCGCGAGGCGCGTTACCACGGCAGCCTGCTGCTGGCCGACAGTGCCGCCGAGAAAGGCGTGCTGATGTACGACTGGCGGGAGCGCCAGGACTTTCACTTCGCGTTCGAGAACCGCTTGTACTGGTTCAAGATGGACGTCGACAAGTTCAACAAGGCACTGCAACAGCTCGACGAGTCGGAGCGCCACGAAGACCTGCTGCTCAACGACCGTCAGCGGCGTGACAAGGCTCTGCGCCAATGTGGGGCGGTGATCGAGATCGCCAACTGTTATCCGCAGGCGCTGTACTTCCAGCGCAACGAGGTGACGGACGAGTCCTGGTACTACTTCCGGGTGGACTTCCCGCACGATGAGCCAAGCGTGCTGAACACCTTCACCGGTGGCCAGGTGGCCGCTGCCAGCGAGTTCAAGAAGCGCCTGCTCAGCATGGCGGCGGGTGCGGTGTATACCGGCACCGGCGCGCAGCTCGACCGGATCATGCAGCAGCAGCTGTTCGGGCTGAAGACGGTCAAGACGATCGATTACGTCGGCTACAGCAAGGAACACGGCTGCTACGTGTTCGGTGACCTGGCGGTACGCGGCGGCGTGCTCGAGGAGGTGAATGCGGAGGATTACTTCGAGTTCAAGGGCCTGCGCCTGAAGACGCTGCAGAAGTCCATCCGCCTGGAGATCAATCGCGACCTGACGGCGTATCGGCCGCAGTGGTTCGACTGGCTGTGGACGTGCTTCGGCACGCAGGGCGTGATCGCCCTCGCCTTCTGGTTCGGCTCGTTATTCGCCGAGCAGATCCGCGCCGGGTTCCAGTCGTTCCCCTTCCTGGAAGTAACGGGCGAGGCCGGCGCTGGCAAGTCCACGCTGTTGATGTTCCTGTGGAAGCTGCTCGGGCGCCAGGACGAGGAAGGCGACGACCCGGTGAAGATGACCAAGGCCGGCCTGCGCCGTTGGCTGAGTCAGACTTCGGGCATGCCGGTGGTGATGCTCGAAGCCGATCGCAGCGATGCGGAGGGCGGCGCGGTCAAGTCATTCGACTTCGATCAGTTCAAGCCGCTGTTTAATGGCCGCGGCCTGGGGCTGACCGGCGTGAAGAACGGCGGCAACGACACCAACGCGCCACCCTTCCGGTCGACGCTGGTGTTCAGCCAGAACGCCTCGGTGGTGGCGTCCGAGGCGATCCTCACGCGGATCGTGAAGCTGCACTTCGTCCGGCCGGACGTCACCAGCGAGAGCCGCGCGGCGGCGGACAACCTGAACCACTTGCAGGCCAGTGAGGTGAGTCATTTCCTGCTGCTCGCCGCCAAGGCCGAGCACCAGGTGATGGAACGGTTCAGGGGCCAAGTGGGCGTCCACGAGCAGGCGCTGCGCGAACTGCGTGAGATTCGTGTCGAGCGGATCATCAAGAACCACGCCCAGATGATGGCGCTGGTGGATGCCTTGCGCCTGGTGGTGTCGATGAGCGATCGGCAGCACGACGCGGTGCTGCGTGAGCTGCGCGCCATGGCGCTGGGTCGTCAGCAGGCGGTGAACGCCGATCCGAAGGAGGTCGCGGAGTTCTGGGAGGTGTTCGACTACCTGGAGTCGCTGAGCGACGAGCCGGTGGTCGACCACAGCAAGAAACCGGAGGTGATCGCCGTGAACCTCAACGAGTTCTGCGAGCGAGCGGCCGAGCACAAACAGAAGCTGGCCGATGCCGGCACCCTGCGCACGTTGCTGCGCAACAGCAAATCCCGCCCTTTCATCGAGGCCAATCGCGCCGTCGACAGTGGTGTGCGGGCCGCTTTCAACCAGCGCGTGCCCGAGGCGGCACGGCGCGCGACGACCGTTAAATGCTGGCTGTTCAAGGCCGGCTGAACCGCTCGGACGCGGCAACGTCCGGGCACTTCGACCAAGGAGAAGCGACATGCAATTCGATGTGATTCGTGGGCCGGAAGGCTCTGGGAAAACGACGCGGCTGCGTCAGATGGCCAGCGAGTTCGGCGTCGGCGACAAGATTCTGGAGGGGTCCGGCAGCAGCGTCGAGTCGCTGAAGCGAGGGGTCATGGCGGCGGCCCGTCGCGGCGAGCGGCACGTCTTCGTCGACGACTGTTCGCAGGCGTGTCTGGAGGCGATGCGCGACTGGACGGGGATGCCGGCATCGATGGTCGTCCACGTCGTGCTTTCGACCCCTGCAGCGATCGACGCGCTTGCCCCCTTCTTCGACGAGCTCGACCGCCTGGACGCGCAGCGGCCGGCCGTCAAGGCGGCGGGACTGGCGGCGTTGGAGCGGTTGGTTCCGGTGGCGTTGCAGCAGACTGGTCAGGGCCAAGTGGTCGGGCGCGTGCTGCTGGGGTTGTACGACAGCCAGGCGTTTCCGTTCGAGCTGACCGCGTTGCGTGCTCTGGATGCGCAGGTGTTCGAGGACTGCATGGCGGTTCTGCGATTGGATCAGGTTCCGGAGCAGGATGTGCATGAGTACCTGCCTGATGGACGGCAGGTCTTCGATCGGCTGGTGGCGCTATGGCAATGAAGTGGAAGGTCAAGCGAAACCAGGAGGGCCAGGTCATCCCCAGGTGCTGGATCAGCGACAGCGGCTACACGGTGGCCGAATGTCGTCTGCCGCATGCGCGTTACCCCATCACCCGGCCGGGCGCGACGCAACCGTTCGCGTATGCGAAGGACAGACATGAGGTGATCGCGCTCATTACCCAGGACTCGGCGGCTACGGCCGAGTGAAGAAGATGGCGTCCAGGAGCGGCAACTCCTGGACGCCGGACCCACCCCAAGGAGAAGCGACATGCAATCACGAACCCCTGACGTCAGCGGGGCCAAGACTAGCACAGCAGGGTCGGCCGATCGGCTGCGTCCGCTCGGAGGCTGGAGGTCTGGACGTTCGCGCTTCATTCATCGCGGCCGCTCGGTAGGTAGGGGCTGACGTCCAGAACTGAGCGCTCGATCTTCTGGGTCGAGGCGCGCGTCTTCTTTTACGACGGCCCATACACTGGGCCGTTGCTGGTTTAGAGAATGATTCGATGGCAGATGGCGTAGAGGTACGCGGCAATCATGTGCGCGTGTATTTTCGATATAAAGGCGAACTGTGCCGAGAAACCATCCCAGGGCTGGCCTCCCCCGCGAATGTCGCGCGTGCGGAGCGCTTGATCGGCATCATCAACTTCGAAATTCAGGAAGGGACGTTCAATTACGCCCGGCACTTCCCCGATTCACCACGGGTGAAGACCAATACGCTGGGTCACTTCATCGAGCTGTGGCTCGATATCAAGCGCAACGAGATGGCCTGGTCGGGTTTCTTGGCCTACGAGAGCAAGGTCCGCAATCATATCGCTCCCAGGTGGGGTAAGCGTCAGGCTGATCAGATCACTCACTTGGATCTACAGGCCTGGATTCAGAAAGAGCTGATGCCAAAGCTGCACAACAAGACGATCCGCGAAATCGTCAGCTTGATGCGCCAGATCTTTACCCTGTACCGCACGTGCAACAGAACGGCGCACGATCCAACCGAAGGGATCACCGTCAGGCTTCCGGATGCTGATGACCCAGATCCCTTCGCCCGCAGCGAAATCGAGCGCATTCTCCAGGACGACCCTGACTTCCAACAGGAGATCAACTTGATCCAGTTCATGATGTGGACGGGCCCGAGGGTGTCGGAAGCCATTTCACTGGCATGGGAGGATGTCGACTTGGAGACGGGCACGCTGAGGTTTCGGCGATCCCAGGTTCGCAGTCACTACCGGGTTACCAAGACACGGCGCTCGACGCGTGAAGTTCGTCTGATGCGGCCGGCGCTGGAGGCGTTGCAGGCGCAGGTCCGTTTCACCAAGGGGCAAGCGCCCGTCGACGTCGAGGTCACTGACCGCGACAACCGTACGATCAGGAAGCAACGGTTGCGCTTCGTCTTCCACAAGACGACGACCGGTGCCGCCTGGACCAGTTCGGATGTGTTGATCAAGACCTGGTGGCGGGGGCATCTGGAGAAAGTTGGCGTACGGTACCGAGGGCCGAACAACTGCCGACATACCTATGCGAGTCAGATGCTCAGCACGGGCGCGGTTCCGTTGGACTGGATAGCGGATCAGATGGGACATACGTCGACCGCGATGATCTGGAAGCACTACGGCAAGTGGATTCACCAGGATGGGCCCGACATGGTCGGGATGCTCGAGCACGCGTTGAAGCTCGATGGCGGCTGAAGCCGGCATCAGTGGGATGCGAGGCTCGCTACAGGCCTCGCATCAACACCCGTTACACGACGTCAGAAAACGAAAAAGGCAGCCTCAAGGGGCTGCCTTTTTTTGCCTGAAATTCCCAAAGTGTTCCCATTTCGTTCCCAATTCGCAAATTGGCGGGAAAAATTCCTTTGAAAACAGGCACTTACATGGTGCGGACGAAGAGACTCGAACTCTTACAGCTTGCGCCGCTGGAACCTAAATCCAGTGTGTCTACCAATTCCACCACGTCCGCGTGGAGCACTTAAAGCAAAGGCGCCAGATCATACAATCAGGCGCCTTTCTTGAATATGGGGTGGACGATGGGAATCGAACCCACGACAACTGGAATCACAATCCAGCGCTCTACCAACTGAGCTACGCCCACCATATTGCGGTACTGCCATGAACCTTGCCCAAGCTGCCTTATGGCGCACCCGGCAGGACTCGAACCTGCGACCATCCGCTTAGAAGGCGGATGCTCTATCCAGCTGAGCTACGGGCGCTTATTCAATCTGCTTTCTGATACGATTGCAAATCAACGTCTAGTCCGTACCGAACGAGCTAAAAATCCGCTCATTCTGCCCGACCTTGCTAACCAGTGCTAGGCCCTGCCCGACAAGTGCGACGAATGTTATAGACGACCTGCCAAGGCGTCAACACCTTTTTAAAAAAAATTTAGCCGTTTGAAGGGCTTAGGGGATTTGCGCGACCATCTGCCTTTGCCCTCGGGCTTGGGCATGCGAGAATGTGCACTCTTTCATGTTCCTTTCTCGATGGTTAATCACCCGTCTATGACTGCACACCTAATCGATGGCAAGGCGATCGCCGCCACCCTGCGCAAGCAGATCGCCCACCGTGTCGAAGAGCGTCGCCAACAAGGCCTGCGCGTGCCGGGCCTGGCAGTGATCCTGGTCGGTTCCGACCCCGCCTCGCAAGTCTATGTCTCGCACAAACGCAAGGACTGCGAAGAAGTGGGCTTCCTTTCTCAAGCCTACGATCTGCCGAGCACCACCACCCAGCAGGCGCTGACCGAGCTGATCGACCGCCTGAACGATGACCCGGCGGTCGATGGCATCCTGCTGCAGCTGCCGCTGCCGGAGCACCTGGACCCGTCCCTGCTGCTCGAACGGATCCGCCCGGACAAGGACGTGGACGGCTTCCACCCCTATAACGTCGGTCGCCTGGCACAACGCATCCCGCTGCTGCGCCCCTGCACGCCCAAAGGCATCATGGCCCTGCTGCAAAGCACCGGCCAGGACCTGTACGGCCTGGACGCCGTGGTGGTCGGCGCCTCGAACATCGTCGGTCGTCCCATGGCCATGGAACTGTTGCTGGCCGGCTGCACCGTCACGGTCGCGCACCGCTTCACCCAGGATTTGGCCGGCCATGTCGGTCGCGCCGACCTGGTGGTCGTGGCTGCGGGCAAGCCGGGGCTGGTCAAGGGCGAGTGGATCAAGGAAGGCGCCATCGTCATCGACGTGGGCATCAATCGTCAGGCCAATGGCCGTCTTGTCGGCGATGTGGTCTACGAGACCGCCCTGCCGCGTGCCGGCTGGATCACGCCCGTCCCGGGCGGCGTCGGACCGATGACGCGCGCCTGCCTGCTGGAAAATACCCTGTATGCAGCCGAAACGTTGCACGGCTGATCCGCACGTTGCGAGGGTCGGTCGATGCCGTCCCTCGCCGATGCAGTAGATACATCGGTCACCCAAGTCTGCCCAGCTGATTAGCCTCACTGCTCCTATTCTCTGGAGCACCCCACATGGTCAGTACGTCACACCTGTCGCTCATCGAACCGCGCCTGCCCGCCTGGCTGGCGTCAGCCACCCCTGCACAGCGTCGGCAATTGCGTGAACGCACGCTGGCGAGCCACCGTGCAGCCCGCGCCGTTTCTACCGCATTGTCTTCCCTGCAAAGCATCGACACGTTCTGCCGCCCCCTGCTCCAGGACGCGCTGGCCCGATGGTTCCCCGACACCAGCCTGCCGTCGGTGGACGAAGGTCGGGTGCGACACCCTGACCGCAGGATTGCCACCTCATGGCTCGAGACGGCGCTGCAAGTGGTCGATGCCGATGCCCACCTGACCTTGTACGCCAGTGAAGAGGCCGATGCCCCGCTGACGCTGGACACTCATCGCTTCATCAGCGGCGTGCGCAACCTGGACCTGGGGCAACGCTATCGCTACCACCTGACGGACATCGTCGACAACGACGCCTTCCGGCGTCTGTTGCGCGAGCAGGACAAAGCAGCCTTTGCGGCAGACGTTGCCCTGGCCACGCTGCAGGGAAGGCTCGACACGTCTACGGCGGCCTTGGCCGAAGCGCTGCTGTCAGGCTCGACGATCGTACGGGACGTCAATGGCAGCCCACGCACCCTGGTATGCAGCCGCTTGACCCTGGCTGACGTGTCGCTGCGCGGCCCTCTGCTGCTCACACTGGAGCCCCACGACCGCGTCGAGCCATGCCTGCTCTACCTGCCGGGCCATCCAACGGCGCCGGTACGCCGATACGCTTCCCAACAGGCTGCCGCCGTGGCCTTGACCCGCCTGATGTGGCGGACCAAGGAGCGGGAATTCTTCTGTCGGTATGTGCTTCAGGCAGAGCGGGTACGCTTTGCCGACACCCTGAAAACGATCCTGTACCCGTTCTACCCCTACGACCAACTGCACACGCCTGCGCCGGTCCTGGAGCCAGGTCAGCACATCGGCTGGATGAAACGCCTCTTTCCTTCGCCCCGCGCGCTCTACCAGGCAACCTTGGACAAGAACGTGCACCTGCCAATGCAGGCAATACCCTGGCCGGGCGATTGTTTCGAGGCCAGGGCCCGTACCCAGGTCGAAGGTCTGATCCTGGACGCGGCCGCGCTTGCGGTGCCGGTTGCACAACACGATGCAGACGCCCAGTGGGCCTTGGTCGAGCGCTGGCTGGGGATCGGACTCTCGGTACTCAACCTGGCAGCGCTGCTGGTGCCTGGGTTGGGCGAGGTGATGTTGGTGACCGGCGGTGCGCAGTTGGTCGACACGTTTCTCGAAGGGATCGAAGCCGCCAACGATCACGACGCCGAAGCAGCGCTGGCGCACTTGTTCGACGTGCTCGAAAACGTGGCGCAAGTCGCGGTGCTGGGTGTTGCGGCGAGCTATAGCGAACCGATAGGCCTGCTGCACGACTGGATACCCGTCGGCCAGGCGCCGTCACTGAAACTCTGGTCTGGCAACCTCGAGCCCTTCGCGCGACCTGGCGGCTGGCCGACAGAAGCCCCGGCCCTGTCACAGACCCCCACCCTCTGGGAGGGCCGTCACTGGGTCGACATCGACGGCCAGCCTTGCGCGGTCGAGTCGGCGCCGGGCGGCCGGCGCCTGGGGCGTACGAAGGGCCAGGGGCACCGACCGTCACTGCGGCAGCACGCCGAGGGCTACTGGCTGCTGGAGCACGAGCGGCCGCTGGGCTGGACGGATGAGCAACTGCTGCACCGGATCGCCCCCTTCCCCGCCGAGCTTTCGCCGACGGCCCGCCTGCGCGCCCTTAAATGCAGCGGCCATGACGCCGCTGCGGTTCGCCAAGCCGTCGCCGACCACCAGCCGCTGCCGGCCGTCCTGCTCGACACCCTCGAAGCGTTCGGCGCGCACCTGCCCGAGCCTGCGCCTCACCTCGACGAACGGCCGTTGGAACAGGCCTTTCCTGGCCTGACGCCACGTACTCGCCGAGCCATCCTCGCCCAGGCCCGACCGGCCGATCTGGCCCGCCTGCGCGATACTCGAGGCGTCCCCCTGGCCCTGGCCGAAGCCGCGCGATTGTACTTGCGCGAAGGACGCCTGAGCCGCGCCTTGAGCCATTTCTATCTCGCGGCCGAATCAGTCGATCGCGATACCCTGGTATTCGCCACGCTGCCCCGCCTGAGGGGCTGGCGCTCGAGCGTCCAGTTGCGACTCATGGAAGACGGCGAGGTCATGGCGACCACGGGCACCTCTTCAGGCCCGACCAAGACCGTGGTGCGACGCGAGTCGCATTATCAGCCGTTCGATGAACAGGACCAGCCGCTGACCCGCCCGACCGATCTGTTCCAGGCACTGCTGCATGCGTTACCCGATGGCGAACGCGAAGCCCTGGGCATTCAGATCCACGAAGCCGAAACGCTGCGTGATCGTCTGTTCGAACAGGCCACGGCCCACCGGGAACGTAGCGCACAGTCTCTGGGCATGTCCTCGGTTCGACCGTGGTTCCGTCCGCCGTCGAGACTGTCAGACCGCCAAGGCGTGGGCTATGTGCTCAGCGGTCGCGGCAGGCAGGGCTGGATGACCGGCGACGAATTGTTCGATCAGTTGTTTCCCGCCAGTCCCGATAGCGACCGTGAGAGCTTGCGAGCGCTGCTGCGACAGGAAGCCGGTCCACAGGCCGGTGCCTTCACACGCCTGATGGTGCGCCTGCACGGTGAATACCAACGACTGGATGAGACGTTGCACACCTGGGTCTCGGACGAAGTGGGCGTCGAACCCGAAGTACAGCCGCAACGGCGTGCCGCCCGTGAAAGCGTCGCCCGCAGCCTCCAGGGGGCCTGGCGACGTGAGACGGTCATCCCTGGGCTCGACTCGCAGCAACGGGTACGACTGCAGATCGATGCCCATGCCGCCGACGGCCTGCCGGCGCTTGCCGACCCTCTGCCTTGGGTCAGGTACCTGGAGGTGACCGGCCTGACTGGCACCGGTGCTGCCAGCCTGAACGAGTTTCTCGGCGCCTTTCCACAGGTCCGGGTGCTCGACCTGAACGGCAACGCCCTCGACGCGCTTGCGCCACGCCTGGCTGAGTTGCCCGCGCTCGAAAGCCTGAACCTGTCGGAGAACAACCTTTCGCTCGACAACGAACGCGACCTTGGCATCCTCCTGCGTCTGCAATCACTCCAGAGCCTGGGCCTGACCGATGCCGTTTCGGACCTTTCGCCACTGACGCTGCAGCGACTGGGACAATTGCCGGCCTTGCGCTCGCTGCATCTCGATGTCAATGAGCTGGTGCTCGGCCCGGCGCATTTCCACGCGCTGCGACAGTGGCCTGCGCTGGAGGAGTTGCACCTGGGGCAGAACCAGATCACGCTCGATCCACCGACCCGGCAAGCGCTGGCAGGCCTCACCCGCCTGACGCGCCTGTCACTGTATGAAAACCCGCTAGACCTGCCGCCTGACCTGACAGGCTGGACGCGCCTGCGCCAGCTCGACCTGGAGCAGACGGGCATCGTCGAATGGCCGCCCGGCCTGCTCGAACTGCTGGATCAACGACCCCTGGTGCTTCGCGTGCTGGACCTCGGCCGCAATGGCCTGACCGAAGCGCCTGCATTGACGAACACGGCATTTGCCGAAGCCCTGCACGCCAATGAACCTGATCTGTATGTCTCTCTGGGGCCCAACCCCTGGAGCGAGCAGGCACAGGCCCTCTTGAGAGACATTGGAGTGGAGCCTCTGACCGACGTACCCGCATACGGCGACTGGTACGACGACTGGCCCGAAGCCCTGCGCCAACACGTCCTCGACACGAGGGCCGACGCCCAGTGGCAACCTCTGTACGCGCTCTTCGAACGGCTGTCCTACACCGCTGACTACCAGCGCAACCCGATTGTCATGCGCATCCGGATGTCGCATATCGTGCAGGCCCTGTCCTCCGAGATCGTTGATGCCACACCGGCCTGGGGGCTGGCGCAGTTGCGCCAGGAGATCAGCGAACGACTGATCGATGCCGGGCAAGCGTGTGTCGACCAGGCCAGCCTGCTGTTCCAGGACATCGAAACCGACGTCACGACATGGGAGATGGTCAATCGTGCACGACCGGACGCGAGCCATGAACAGGCCGCGATCGACAGTGCCGGGGCCTTGTACCGGCAACGCCTGCTCGAAGAGCAGGTCAGCGCGCTCTACCAGGCCCGCCTGGTTCGGCGCCGGGCGCTGGCAGAGGCCACCGACGAGCCGAGCCGAGCGGCGGCCCCCGCGCTGCACCCGGATGACGACCTGGACGACACCGCCCTCGGCGAGCCGAATTACCTGCTCGACGAGCTGGAGATGGCCCTCTATGCCCGCATTCAGCTGCAGGCACGCCTGCGCCTGCCGTCTCAACCGACGGACATGAGCTTTGGCTATCTGGCCCGCCTGAGCGAGGCGACGCTGGAACGCCTGGTCACCGCCGTGCGCGGCCTGGCGACTGGCGAGCGGGTGGCCGAATGGGCCGCCACCCAGCGGTTCTGGCAGGCATGGCTGCGTCGGCTGTACCCCCAGCGCTTCACGGCGTTCGCCCACCAGTGGGAGGGGGCCTCGGCGTATTTCGACCAGTTGAGCGAGGCAGGGCCGGGCACCGGTCGGTATGAAGGCCCTACCGTGCCTGACGCCTATGTCGACGCCTTGGAACAGGCCTTTCCAGAGGTAGAGGGCTTGCACTGGCGCCAGGACGGGGTCGTGCAGAACGTCGACCTGGTGTCCGGGCGCTACGCCAACGAAGGGGCGATGTACCAGCAGGCGGCACAGCTGTTGTTGAGCAGCCGCGCTGCCGATGAAGCGATGCTGTACCGCACCTTGAGCCTGGCCTTGGGCCACGCGTACACGCCATAACGGCAGTGGGACCGGTGGCCCGGCACCCAGGCCGTGTCACCGGTCCCACTCAGTCGGCGCGCAGCGTGCGCAGACGCGGCACCGTGCACAAGGCCAGCAGCAACAGCGCCGCGACCCCGTAGAAGGCCTCGACCAGCCCGGTCCAGTGCGCCACATAGCCGATCAGCGCAGGGCCGAGCAGCACACCCAGGTAGCCGCAGATACTGACGGCAGCCACGGCCGATTGCACCGGCATGACCTGCTGACGCCCTACCAGGGTGAACAGCGCCGGCACCACGTTGCCGACCGCCAGCCCTGCGACGAACAGCCCCAGCAACACCCCGGCCAGGCTGTTGGCGAAGGCGGTGGCCGCCACGCCCAGGGCGGTGAAGGCAAAACCGATGATCAGCACCCTGAATTCGCCGAAGCGCCCCACCAGACGATCGCCCACCAGGCGGATCACCGTCATGGCCAAGGCGAACACAGCGTAGCCGACGCCCGACAGCGAGACGTCGACCTGCTTTTCCTGGGTCAGCAACACTGCTCCCCAGTCCAGCATGGCGCCTTCGCTGAGAAAGCAGATCAGGATCAACGCGCCCAACGTCACCACGATGCCCTTGGGCACGGCCAGCAGCACGCCGCCGGAATTGGCGGGAGTGCGCAGAAACCCTGGCATGGCCGCCACAAGACACGCCAGCACGACGGCGGCGGCACTCAGCGTTGCCGCGCCAAGGCCCACGCCGCTGGCGATCAGGCCCGCCATGGCGCTCGCGCCAACCAGCCCGCCGACACTGTAGAGCCCGTGAAAGCCTGACATCAACGGCGTGCCGGCCGCGTCCTGTACCGCCATACCGTGAATGTTGGCGGCCACGTCGATGGCGCCCACGGCAGCGCCGAACACCAGCAGGCACAGCCCCAGTGCCAGGGGAGTGGACAGCACCGAGAGCAGCGGCAGGATCGCCAGCATGCATGCCGCCCCGACCACGATCACCGGCTTGGCGCCGACGCGGGCACAGCACGCACCCGAGGCAGGCATACCGATCACCGCCCCCAGGCCCAGGCACAGCAGGATGTTGCCCAGCGTCGCTGCGTCGGCCCCGATGCGGGCTTGCACGAAGGGCACCAGCGGCGCCCAGCAGGACAAGGCGAATCCGGCGATGAAGAACGCCAGGCGCGTCGCCCGCTTGGCGCCTGGCAGGGCACGTGCCTGGGCGGTCTCAGCCTCTGGTCGCTGCCGAGTGGCAGGCGTTGTCCGTTCGATTCGACTCATGAACCCTCCTGGTCATTGCAACGGTCGAATAGCTCAGACGCCGAAAGAGCGTCGGCGTTTGGCGCGCATCGAAGGAAAATTCTCCCTCTCACGCTTCTCTCGGGCTGACAGCCTTGAGGGAAACGGTTTGTGCGTATAATCCGTGCTCCTTTCATTGCCCCTGTCCGTGACCATGACCCGATTGCTGTACGCCCTGACGCTGCTCCTGTCCCTCGTCACCACCGCGCACGCCGCGCCTCCCGCCACCTTCGCCGAAGCCAAGGTCGTGGCCAAGCAGAAGATCTACTTCGACCAGGGCAACAGTGCCACGGGCGAACTGTACTGCGGCTGCAAGTGGACCTGGGTCGGCAAGTCCGGGGGCCGGATCGATGCGCAGTCGTGCGGCTACCAGACCCGCAAGCAGCAGAACCGCGCCGAACGCACCGAGTGGGAACACATCGTCCCGGCCTGGACCTTCGGCCATCAGCGCCAGTGCTGGCAGAACGGCGGCCGTGCGCATTGCGTCGATGCCGACCCGGTGTTCCGCGCCATGGAAGCCAACCTGTTCAACCTGTACCCGGCCGTGGGCGAAGTGAACGGCGATCGCAGCAACTTCAATTACGGGATGGTCACCGGCGTCGCACCGCAGTACGGCCAGTGCCCCACCAAGGTGGACTTCCAGCAGCGCGCAGCCGAGCCCCGTGATGCGGTCAAGGGGCTGGTGGCACGCACCACGTTCTACATGTTCGATCGCTACAAGCTGAACATGTCGCGCCAGCAGCAACAGCTGCTGATGGCCTGGGACGCGCAATACCCGGTCAGCGCCTGGGAAAAACAGCGTGACCAGCGCATCGCCGCGATCATGGGCCATGCCAACCCGTTCGTGACCGGCGAGCGGCACTGGACACCGGGCTACAAGCCGGTCGGCGATGGTCTGGTAGACGCCTCGGCCCCGGCTCCCCGTCCGACCAAGGTCGAGCGCGCGCCTGCGACCGCGACCGGTTCCGGCGACATTCAAGGCAACCGCAAGAGCCTGCTCTACCACCTGCCGTCGGGTTGCCCGAGCTATGGCAAGGTGGCCGAGAAGAACCTGACCCGCTTCGCCACCGAGGCCCAGGCCCAGGCCGCCGGCTACCGCAAGGCCGGCAACTGCAAGTGAGCCTGCCGGCGACCTGAGCACGTCGGCACGGCGCTGGCCCACGGCCCTGTCGGCCCGCGTCAACCGTGGGGGATCTCGATCCTCGCCTGCCGGCCTGCCTCGCGGTAATGCCGGTGCAACAGGTCGGCCAGGCACTGCTTGGCCTGGGGCTCCCCGTGGATCAGGCGGATTTCCGTCGGCCACTGCGCCATGCGCGTCACCCACCCGACCAGATCAGCCTGGTCGGCATGGGCCGAATACCCCCCGACGCTGTCGATGCCCGCCCGGATGTCGACACGTTCGCCGTCCAGCATCACGTAGCCGCCCTCGGGACCGTAGGTCTGGATGTCATGCCCCGGCGTGCCCTTGACCTGATGCCCGACGAACACCACGTTGTGCCGTGGATCGCCCAGCAACGTCTTCAGGTAACGCACGATCCGGCCACCGGCGCACATGCCGTTGCCGGCGATGACGATGGCCGGGCGTGCGGTATCGGCCAGGTGCCGGACGATGCGTTCATGCTCGGCGTGGTCGTCCACGATCACCAGCTGCTTGAACGAGAACGGCCTGCTCGGGCGCTTCGAGGTCCGGCAGGAGTGGCGAATGCGAAGCGCCCAGGTCGCCGCTGAACACCACCCGCCGCTGCACGCCCTGGTCGACGAACTGCAGCTCCACGTAGGCTGATCCCAGCACATGCCCGGCCGGCTGCAGACGCAGCTGGCAGCCCTGCGCCGGGGTGCCGTGCACAGTGAACCAGGTGCCGTAGGGCAAGGCGATGATGCGCTGCCCGATGACTTTCAGGTAGCGCTCCAGCGCCTCGGGATCACGGCTGATCGCCAGGCGAAACGCGTCCTCCAGCACGATCGGCAGCAAGCGAGCCGAGGGCTCGCTGCACAGGATCGGCCCGTCGAAGCCGGCCGCCAGCAGGTTGGGAATGCGCCCTACATGGTCCAGGTGCACATGGGTCACGATCAGGACCTTGATCCCCTCGACGGGAAAGCCCAGGGCCAGGCGATCGTCTTCATGCTCGGCGTGGTCCGTGCCTTGAAAGGCGCCGCAGTCGATCAGCACGCTGTGCTCGGCATCGAGCCAGAGCTGGTGGCAGGAACCGGTCACGCCGTCGTGACCACCGCGGTGAACGAGCTTGGGAGACGTCATCGGGCTTCCTTGGCCGGCGCCCTGCGCTGGCAATGACCTGCGATAAAGAGGCGTACCGGCCGCGCGCCCCTGGATGCGCATTCGGCCTGTCGACGGTAGGCAAGTTTCCACGATCCGTGTCGGGATCGGCCCAACGGTCGATGCGAGGGAACGCTGCGATCTGCCCGCCCTCAGACGACCATACCTACAGGAGAACAGCATGAATCAGACAGCCTTGGTCGTCGGTGCCAGCGGTATCGTCGGCAGCGCCCTCACCCACCTGCTGGTCGAACAAGGATGGCCCGTCACCGCCCTGTCGCGCCACCCCAGCGAGCAGCCTGGCGTGATCCCGCTGGCCGCCGACTTGCAGGATCCTGCTTCCCTGACGAGCGCCCTGGCCGGGCACCAACCGACCCATGTGTTCATCACCACCTGGTCGCGTCAGGCCACCGAAGCCCTGAACATCCAGGTCAACGCCGCCATGGTGCGCAACCTGCTCGACGCCCTGCGCCCGGCCAAGAGCGTGCGCCACGTCACCCTGGTCACCGGCCTGAAACACTACCTCGGGCCCTTCGATGCCTACGGCAAGGGCCAACTGCCCCACACGCCGTTCCGTGAAGACCAGGGGCGCCTGGACGTCGAGAACTTCTACTACGCCCAGGAAGACGAGCTGTTCAGCGCAGCCGAGCGCGACGGCTTCACCTGGAACGTGCACCGTCCGCACACCGTCACCGGCGTGGCGGTCGGCAACGCGATGAACATGGCGACCACCCTCGCCGTCTACGCCACGGTGTGCAAACACCTGGGTCGCCCCTTCGTCTTCCCAGGATCGCGCGTCCAGTGGGACAGTCTCACGGACATGACCGACGCGCGCCAACTGGCGTGCCAGCAGCTCTGGGCCGCCACCACACCGGCCGCCTTCGATCAGGCGTTCAACGTCACCAACGGCGATGTGTTCCGCTGGAAGTGGATGTGGGGCCGGATCGCCGAATACTTCGGGCTGGAAGCGGCAGACTACCCCGAGCAGCTGGCGCCCCTGGAAACCCAGATGGCCGACGATGCGCCGACCTGGCGTCAGATCGCTGAAGCGAATGGCCTGCAAGAGCCCGACATGACGCGACTGGTCTCGCCCTGGCACACCGATGCCGATCTGGGTCGCCCGATCGAGGTGGTGACCGACATGTCCAAGAGCCGGCGCCTGGGCTTCACCGCTTACCAGGCCAGCGACCAGGCGTTCTTCGACGTGTTCGACCAGCTGCGTGCGCAACGTCTGATCCCCTGAAACGCCTCGGACGTCGTCTCTCGCCGAGGTTGGCCCAGCACGGCTCAGCCTCGGACTCGCCTGCGCCCCTGCGGTGCAGGCCTGTCGATGTAGAGGGCATCGAGCGCACTGTTGCGCAGCCCCTTGATCGGGTTCCAGTGGGCCGACGTATGAATGTAGCGCGAGGTCAGCACCCGACGTTGCTCCGGCGTCAGCCCTGGCGCTTCACGTTCGCCCAGGGCCATCGCCTCAAGCGTGTCGGCGATGGGTCGCAATTCGTCCGGTATCGCCAGCCGCCCGTCCTGTTCATCGATCGACGCCAGGGGCACCCCTGCACGTCGCGCTAGCGCATGCAGGATGCGCAGCGCGACACGTGACAGGTGGCCATGGACCTCGCGTTCGCGCAGCAAGGCGGCATGGACCTGCTTTTCGGCCGGTTCATCGCGCCGTGCACGCGTGGAGGCCAGGGCACGCTCCCAGGTCAGCACACGGGTGTCTGCAAGCGTTTCGCGCAAGGCCGCCACCTCGCGATACGCAGCAGTCTGCTTCACAGGCGTGGCGAGTGGCACCCGGCTCGACCGGGGCTTGCACATCAGCACCCGCTCCTGCAGACGCGTCGGGTACCCCCCACCAATGTCCGAGTGCGCACCCGGCAGCACGATGTCGTTCGCCGTCGGCACCAGGGGGAAGTGGTAGCGGTGCTCATCGCCCGCCACCAGTTGCACCACCTGCCCGGCCACGCCTGGCGCCAGCGCCAGGTCCAGGCCGCCATGATCGTCGTCGAAAGGCGCCAGGACGGCCACGACCGTGTCGAACAGCCCGATGAAGCCGAGCGAGACCGTGCAACCCACCTGGACCTTGTCGGACAACGCGCGCATGAATTGGCTCTGCCGGCCACGCTGCAGGTCATTGGCCAGGTGCCGGGCGGCGGCCGCGCCTCGACTGAAGCCGAACAGGTCGACCTGCACCCGCGCAGGCCGCCCTGCACCTGAGGCCTGCCAGTGCTGCGCCACCTGATCGGCCAGCGCCTGACTGGCCTGCTCGACCCGCCTGGCGACGCCGGTACGGCCGCGCCCGGTGGCCTGGCTCCAGAGCAGGTCGGCCTGCCCCCGGGCCGTGCCGACACCCTCCACATACACTCGCCCGGTCGCAGGTTGACCTGCGGCGGGCTGGCCCACGCAGGGGTACAGCTCGTACAGCAACGCGACATTGGTCAGCGCCTTGCCATGGCTGGCGTGTGACGGCTCGAACGGTTGGGCCTCGAGGTGCTCGAGGCTATTGAAGCGATTGTTGCCCGTGCCATCGAAGAAGACGCCGATGCGGAGCGTGTCGGGATGAGGGGATGGGTGATTCATGCGCGTGCTTCCTTCGACCAAAACGCCATGGAAGACAGCGGCCCGCGCCATGTGAATCAGCGCATCGGCCCACGCAGGCGGGATAAATGGACGCGACACCCGCACGGCCAGGTGTTATTTGTGTGTCGTCATTGGTCGGCAAGGGGCCGGATGCATTAAAGTAGGCGCCCTTGCCTGTGTGGTGGCCTGCCAACCCATCCCGGCTCTCAACCAGGAAGTCTCGACGATGGAACACCGTGACGCGCTCGTGGCGCTGCGCACCTTTCTTTCCACCCAGATCCTCGGCCAGGAAAAGCTCGTCGAGCGCCTCCTGATCGTGCTGCTGGCCGACGGCCACATGCTGGTCGAAGGGGCGCCGGGGCTGGCCAAGACCAAGGCGATCAAGGAGCTGGCAGAAGGCGTCGAAGCGCAGTTCCACCGCATCCAGTTCACCCCGGACCTGCTGCCGGCCGACATCACCGGCACCGAGATCTATCGTCCCGAAACCGGCAGCTTCGTGTTCCAGCAAGGGCCGATCTTCCACAACCTGGTGCTGGCCGACGAAATCAACCGGGCGCCTGCCAAGGTGCAGTCGGCCCTGCTCGAGGCCATGGCCGAACGTCAGGTCAGCGTGGGGCGCAGCACCTACGACCTGTCGCCGTTGTTTCTGGTCATGGCCACGCAGAACCCGATCGAGCAGGAAGGCACCTACCCACTGCCCGAGGCGCAGCTCGACCGCTTCCTGATGCACGTGAAGATCGGCTTTCCCGACTCGGCGGTCGAGCGCCGTATCCTGCAGCAGGCGCGTGGCGAAGCGCTCAACGGTGAAACCAAGCCGGAGCGCCGGGTCAGCCAGCAGGCGATCTTCGCGGCGCGCAAGGAAATCCTCGGCCTGTACATGGCCGATGCCGTGGAGGAGTACCTGGTGCAACTGGTCATGGCCACGCGCACCCCGGCCAAGTTCGATGCCGACCTGGCCGACTGGATCGCCTACGGTGCCAGCCCGCGCGGCTCCATCGCCCTGGACCGTTGCGCACGCGCGCATGCCTGGCTGGCCGGGCGCGACTTCGTCAGCCCCGAGGACATCCAGGCCGTGCTGTTCGATGTGCTGCGCCACCGCGTCATCCTGTCTTTCGAAGCCGAGGCAGCCGGTGTCGACCAGGACCGCGTGGTGCAGCGCATCCTCGACGTCGTGGCCGTCGCCTGAGCCCATGCCCACCTCGTCGCCAGCCGAACCCGGCATTCGCATCGGCCTCGCCGAGCTGATCGACATGCGTCACCGCGTGCGTGAGATCCAGCTGTTCGCCCAGGCCGGCCAGCGCAGCCCGTTGGTGGGCCTGCACCATTCGCGGCTGCGCGGGCGCGGCGTGGACTTCGACCAGGTGCGGGTCTACCAGGCCGGCGACGACGTGCGCAACATCGACTGGCGGGTCACGGCGCGTACCCAGGAGCCTCATACCAAACTGTTCCATGAGGAGCGCGAGCGGCCCATCTTCATCCTGGTCGAGCAGAGCCAGCGGCTGTTCTTCAGCTCGGGCCTCAACTTCAAGTCGGTCCTGGCGGCCCAGGCGGCGGCCCTGTTCGGCTGGGCCGCCCTCGGTCACAACGACCGGGTCGGCGGCCTGGTGTTCGGCGACGCCGAGCACTATGAGATCAAACCGCGCCGCAGCAAGCAGAGCCTGTTGCAGCTGCTCAACCGGCTGGCACGGGTCAACCAGTCGCTGCACACCGAAGCCGTGCCGCACCCGGACAGCCTGGGTCTGGCGCTGCGCCGTGCCCGCGAGGTGCTGCGCCCGGGCAGCCTGGCCATCGTGATCTGCGACGAGCGCGCCCTGAGCCCGGCTGCCGAGCAGCACCTGAGCCTGCTGTCGCGGCACTGCGACCTGCTGTTGATGCCGATTTCCGACCCATTGGACCACGCGCTTCCCGCCGCCGGCCTGCTGCGCTTCGCCCAGCGCTCGGCACAGCTGGAGCTCGACACCCTCGACCCGCACCTGCGCCAGGCCTACCGGCAGCAGGCCGAGGTGCGCATCGAACGCTGGGACACGCTGGCGCAGAAGCTGCGCGTGGTGCTGATGCCCTTGAGCACGCAGCGCGAGATGCTCGACCAGTTGCGCGACTACCTCGCCGAACAACGTCCGAGGCGCGCACCATGAGCCCATTGGAACAGTTGCAGCCGTTGATCGAGCCTGCGCCGGTCAGCGCCTGGCCACCTGCACCAGGCTGGTGGGCGCTGTTGGCGCTGACGCCGGTGCTGGTGTGGACGGCATGGCGCGTGTACCAGAGACTGTCCCGGCGCCTGGCGCCACGCCCGCTCGCGCAGGCCGAGCAGCCCCTGGACCCGATCCGCGTGGAAGCGCTCGCCGAGCTGGCACGTCTGCCGCGCCCGTACGACGGCGCACCGGCCGGCGCCTGGCTGCAACAGATCAACGCACTGCTCAAGCGCTTGTGCCGCAACCACTACCCGGATGCCAACAGCCATACCCTCAACGGCCGCCAATGGCTGGCCTTTCTCGACAACCGCTGCCCCGCCGCCGGGCTGACCCGTTGGATGATCCTGGTCGAAGGCGCCTACAAGCCCGAGTGCAAGCTCGACGACAAGGCCATCGCCGGGCTGGGCAACGCCGTCGACACCTGGATCCGCAAACATGTTTGACCTGGCCTGGCCGTGGATCTTGCTGCTGGCGCCGTTGCCTTGGCTGGCACGGCTGCTGCTGCCGCCTGCCGAAAGCGGCGAGCCGGTGCTCAAGGTCGGCTTCCTGCCCGAACTCGAACGCCTGGCCGGGCGCCGGGCGCGCTTGAGCCTGCCGACCTGGCGCCAGCAGGCGCCGTTCGTGATCATCTGGCTGCTGGTGCTGCTGGCCACGGCGCGCCCCCAGTGGCTGGGCGAACCGGTGCCGGTGGCTGCCAGCGGTCGCGACCTGCTGGTGGCCGTCGATGTGTCCGGCTCGATGGACTTCCCCGACATGCAGTGGCAAGACGAGGACGTCAGCCGCCTGGACCTGGTCAAGGCGCTGCTGGGCGACTTTCTCCAGAACCGCGAAGGCGATCGCGTCGGCTTGATCCTGTTCGGCAGCCAGGCCTACCTGCAGGCGCCCTTGACCTTCGATCGACGGACCGTGCGGGCGTTTCTGGATGAAGCACGGATCGGCATCGCCGGCAAGAACACGGCCATCGGCGATGCCATCGGCCTGGCGGTCAAACGCTTGCGCGAGCGTCCCGCGACCAGTCGGGTACTGATCCTGATCACCGACGGTGCCAACAACGGGGGCCAGATCCACCCTCTGACCGCCGCACGCCTGGCGGCCCAGGAAGGCGTGCGCATCTACACCATCGGTATCGGCGCCAACCCCGAGACCACCGGCATGCCGGGCCTGCTGGGGCTGAACCCGAGCCTGGACCTGGACGAAGCCTCCCTGCGCGAGATCGCCGCCTTGACCCAGGGCAGTTACTTCCGCGCCCACGATGGCGCCGAACTCGGTGCGATCGGCGAGACCCTCGACCAGCTCGAGCCGGTGACCCAGCAACCGACTCAGACCCGCGTGGCCAGGCCCTTGTATGCCTGGCCTCTGGCGTTGGCGCTGCTGTTGAGCGTGTTGCTGGTCGGCAGCAGCCTGTGGCCCGAACCCCTGTTGCAGCGCCTGCTGCGCCAGGGTCGCCTGCCGGCGCCGTTGGCGCGCGGGTATGCCCGCCTGGTCGCGAGGAAACGCCCATGATCGAACTCTGGCCGCAATGGCTGCGCCCGCTCTGGCTACTGGCGTTGCCAGCGCTCGGGTGGTTGCTGTTCAGGGTGTGGCACCGGCGCAAGCGTGCCGGCCGCTGGCAGATGATCGTGCCGGCGCGGTTCCACGCCGTGCTGCTCGGCGGCGGCGATGGCAGCACCAGCAAGCTGCACTGGGTGGTCCTGGGCCTGGCCTGGTTGCTGACGCTGCTGGCCCTGCTCGGGCCCAGCTGGCAACGCCTGGAGGACGCCCACCAACGTCCGGCCGACCCGCTGGTGATCCTGCTCGAGCTGACGCCGCAGATGCTCGCCGAGGACAGCGCGCCCAATCGCCTACAGCAGGCACGGCGCAAGATCCTCGATGTGCTCGAACACCGCCGCGACAGCCAGACTGCGCTGATCGTCTATGCCGGCAGCGCACATGTGCTGGTGCCGTTGTCGGACGACGTGGCCACCACGCGCAACCTGCTCGAGGCGGTCGACCCGTCGATCATGCCGCAGGCCGGGCAACGGGCGGACCTGGCCGTGCGCAAGGGGCTGGCGCTGTTGGCCCAGAGCGGGCTCGGGCAAGGGCGGCTGCTGCTGGTCGGCTCCTCGCTGGATGATCGTGAACGGCGCGGTATCCTCCGCGCCCTGGGCCGTCAAGGCCCGAGCCTGTTGATGCTGGGCATCGGCAGCAGCGCCGGAGCACCGGTGCGCCAGGCCAATGGCGAGTACCTCAAGGATGCCCAGGGCGCGATCCTCGTGCCACGCCTGGACGGCCCGAGCCTGAAGACCTTCGTCAATGGCACCGGCGGGCGCTACCGGCATGCGCGCATCGACGACCTGGACCTGCGCGGCCTGGGGCTGTTCGACGACCCTCGGGCACTGCACAGCGAGGGGCAGCGCCTGCAACTGGACAGCTGGGCCGACCAGGGTCACTGGTTGCTGCTGCCTCTGCTGGTGCTGATGGCCTGCGCCGGTCGACGCGGCTGGTTGTTCTGCCTGCCGCTGCTGCTGGTCCTGCCCCAGCCCAGCTACGCGTCGAGCTTCGACGACCTGTGGGCACGCCCTGACCAGCAAGGTCAGCGCCTGCTGGAGGCCGGTCGACCTGACGAGGCCGCGCGGCACTTCCGTGACCCGGCCTGGCGTGGCGTGGCCCTGTACCAGGCCGGCGACTTCGCCGGCGCAGCACACGCATTCGCCAAGGGCCGGACAGCCCAGGCCCATTACAACCGAGGCAATGCACTGGCCCGGGCCGGCGACCTGGAAGGCGCCCTGGATGCCTACGACCAGGCGCTGGAGCTGCAACCAGACCTGCCGGCAGCGTTGAGCAACCAGGCCTTGGTGCAACAGGCGCTCCAGGCACGCGAAGCGCAGGCCCAGGCTGACGATCAGTCTGCGCAGTCGCAGCCCAGCCCGGATCGCGACAACCAGGGCAACAGTGGCTCGCCCGGCGACTCCAGCGACTCGGCACCGGCCGAAGGCGACTCGACGCCTCCACCCAGTCGCGCCTCGGACGACGCCGACGCCCGGCCCGGCCACAGTCCCGCTGCGGACGATGTCCTGCACCCGCCCCAGCGCCCCGCCGAGGCCGCCCTGGATGCCGAGCAGCGCCAGGCCCTGGAGCAATGGTTGCGCGAGATCCCCGACAACCCGGCAGAGCTGCTGCGGCGCAAGTTCTGGTACGAGCAGCAACTGAATCAGGAATCCACCCCATGAGCCGCCTTGGCGTCTTGCTTGTCTGCCTGTGTGCCTGCCTGACGGTCCAGGCGCAATCCCTCTTCCAGGCGTCGGTCGACCGTACCCGTGTGGACGCGGGCGAGACGCTCGAGCTGACCCTCGAGAGCCAGGACGTCACCCAGTTCGGCAAACCTGACCTGAGCGTGCTGGAGACCGATTTCGACGTGCGCAGCACGCGTCAGCTCAACAGCCTGCACACGCTGGACGGCGAAACGCGTGCGAGCACCCGCTGGATCATCACGCTGCTGCCGCGTCGCAGCGGCAGCCTGCAGATCCCGGCCCTGCAGTTGGGCCAGGCCAGCACCCAGCCCATCGAGCTGCAGGTACAGCAGGCCGACCCCAGCCACGCCGGGGGTGCGGCGCCGGTGTTCCTCGAAGCCACGCTGGACAGCGACGACGTCTATGTCCAGGCGCAGGCCGTACTGACCGTGCGGGTCTACCATTCGGTCTCGCTGTATGACGACAGCACCCTGAGCCCGCCCCAGGTGGAAGACGTCAAGCTCGAGCCACTGGGCGATTCGCGCACCTTCGAGAAGGACATCGACGGCGTCCGTCATGGCGTGATCGAAACCCGCTATGCCCTCTACCCGCAGCGCAGCGGCCCGCTGGACATCGCTCCGTTGACGTTCACCGCCACTGCCGCCGACACCGAAGGCGCCTCCCCTGGCAGCGCACGCGGCCGCCAGGTGCAGGCGCGCTCGCTGCCCCTGCGCCTGCAGGTACGGCCCATCCCTGCCAGCTACCCGGCGGACACACCGTGGCTGCCGGCGCGCAGCCTGATCCTGGAGGAGCACTGGAACCCGGATCCGGCCCTGCAGCGCACCCAGGTCGGGGACTCGCTGACCCGCCGTATCAGCCTGCGCGCCGAGGGCCTGTCGAGCGCCCAGCTGCCCGCGCTGCCGGCCACCGAAGTGGCCGGGTTGCGCCGTTACCCGGATCAACCGCAGTTGCGCAATGACGTCGGTGAGCGCGGCATGATCGCCAATCGCGAGGAGCGCGAGGCGCTGGTACCGGTGCGCGCCGGGGAGCTGGCCCTGCCCGCCCAGGACGTCGTGTGGTGGAACACCCGTGAAGACCATCTGGAGCATAGCAACCTGCCGGCACGCACCCTGACCGTGCTCGACAACCCGGCGTTGACCGGCGACGCCCCGGTCAACAGCGCCGGCACACCGGTTCACCTGTGGCCTTGGCAACTGGCGACCGTGCTGCTGGCCCTGAGCAACCTGTTGGTCGGCGCGCTGTGGTGGCGGGCACGCTCGCGGCCGGCGGTGGCGCGGGCAGTGCAGAACGGGCCGAGCCCGCGCAGCCTGCTCGACGACCTCAAGCGCGCCTGCCAGGCCAACGACCCGCAGGCCACCCGTCAGGCGCTCGATGCCTGGGCGCGTCAGCAACCGGAAACCCTGGCCGACATGGCCGCGCGTTTCGTACCCTTGTCCGATGCCCTGGACGGGCTCAATGGCGCGCTCTACAGCGAGACCGGCCAGACCTGGCAGGGCGACGAGCTGTGGCGCGCCATCGGTACCATTCCTTCGGCCGAGCACCTGCGCCCGCCTGCGGGCGATGCTGGCAGTCTGCCGCCGCTGTATCCCAAATAATCCTGGCGTGACGCCTGGCGTCGCGCCCGTACTGCATGGACCCTTCGATGCGCCTGTTTCACACGTCCGACTGGCACCTGGGCCAGAGCCTGCATGGCCAGGAACGCGACTACGAGCATGCCTGCTTCCTCACCTGGCTGCTCGAGCAGCTGCGTCAGGAGCAGCCCGATGCCCTGCTGATCGCTGGCGACGTCTTCGACACCGTCAATCCACCGGTCAAGGCACAGGAGCGCCTCTACGACTTCATCGTCCAGGCCCACGAGCAACAGCCCACCCTGGACATCGTGATGATCGCCGGCAACCACGACTCCGGCTCGCGCATCGAGCTGCCAGCGCCCCTGATGCGCCGGTTGCGCACCCATGCCTTGGGGCGGGTGCACTGGCTGGACGATGGCCAGCTCGACGCCGAGCGCCTGTTGATCCCGCTGACCGGCGCGGATGGTCAAGTCGGCGCCTGGTGCCTGGCGCTGCCCTTCATGCGCCCGGCCGAGGTCACCGGCCTGCACCTGGGCGACGACTACCTTCGCGGGGTCGGCCAGGTGCACCAGCAACTGATCGCCGCCGCTCAAGACAAACGTGCGCCAGGTCAGGCGCTGATCGCCATCAGCCATGCGCACATGGCCGGCGGCAGCGTGTCCGAAGACTCCGAACGCAGCCTGATCATCGGCAACGCCGAGGCCCTGCCTGCGCGGCTGTTCGATCCGTGCATCGGCTACGTGGCCCTGGGGCACCTGCACAAGCCTCAACGGGTCAACCGCGAAGCGCGTATTCGCTACAGCGGTTCACCCCTGCCGCTGTCGTTCGCCGAGGTCGACTACCCGCACCAGATCCTCGATGTGCGCTTCGACGGCGCCACGCTGGCCAGCGTCGAGCCGCGCCGGGTGCCACGTGCGGTCTCGCTCAGGCGCGTCGGTCCTGCGCCGCTGGAGGCATTGCTCGAGACCCTGGCCGAGCTGCCGGCGGTCGATCTGCTCGACGACCCCCGGCACCAACCCTGGCTCGAGGTACGGGTCAGGCTCGATGCCCCGCGCCCCGACCTGCGCCAGCAGCTGGAGACGGCGCTGCAGGGCAAGGCCGTGCGCCTGGTGCGGATCTATGCGGAGTACGCCGGCAGCGGCCAGGTCGACGACCCCGGCGAGCGGCTGGTGGAACTGGGCGAGCTGACGCCCCAGGACCTGTTCGGCCGAGCCTGGACCCAGGCTTACGGCAGCCCGGTGGACGCGCAGGCGTTGGCCGACTTCGCCGTGCTGCTGCATGAAGTACAGCACGAGGAGGAGCAGCCATGAAGATCCTTGCCATCCGCCTGAAGAACCTGGCGTCGATCGCCGGCCCGGTGGACATCGACTTCACCGCCGAACCCCTGGCCAGCGCTGGCCTGTTCGCCATCACCGGTCCGACCGGGGCCGGCAAGAGCACCCTGCTCGATGCGCTGTGCCTGGCACTGTTCGGCAGTGTCCCGCGCCTGGGCGCCGTATCGCGCGAGGCCAAGGTGCCGGATGGCGACGGCGACATTGCCACCTGGGACCCACGCAACCTGCTGCGCCGCGGCACCGGCAGCGGTCACGCCGAAGTCGATTTCGTCGGCACCGACGGCCACCGCTACCGCGCCCGCTGGGAAGCCAACCGGGCCCGTGACAAGGCTGGCGGCAAGTTGCAGCACAGCCGCCAGAGCCTGCACGACCTGGACAGCGAGCAACTGCTGAGCAACCAGAGCAAGACCGAATACAAACACCTGATCGAGGCGCGCCTGGGGCTGAACTTCGACCAGTTCACGCGTGCGGTGATGCTGGCGCAGAGCGAATTCAGCGCCTTTCTCAAGGCCGACGACAAGGAGCGCAGCGAGCTGCTGGAAAAGCTCACCAACACCTCCATCTACACCCGTCTGGGGCAACGGGCCTTCAGCAAGGCGCGCGAGGCCGGCGAGCGGCATGCCCAGCTCGAGGCCGAGGCCGCCCATGTGGTGCCCCTGGCCGACGACCTGCGCCAGGTGCTCGATCAGCAGCTCATCCAGGCGCGGCAGGACTTGCAGGCCCACCAGGCGCGGCAGCGGCAACTGGAGGCGCAGCGGGTCTGGTTGGCCGAGCAGCAGCGCCTGCGCGACCAATGCGCGAGCGCTGCCGAGGCACTGCGCGAGGCCGAACAGGCTGCCGATGCCCTGGAGGCGCAGCGCCAGGACGTGCTGTGGCTCGAGCAGCTCGCCCCCCAGCGTCATCTGTTCCAGCGTCAGCAGGCGGTCCAGGCCGAGCTGACGTCCTTGCAGGCCGCCTCGACCGCCCGGCAGCAGGAGCAGCAAACGCTGGAGGCGCATGTCGCCCAGCAGCGCGAGGCCGTCCAGGCGGCCCACCTGGCCGTGCAACAGGCCCAGGCCCAGGTGACGGACGCAGGCCCTGCCTTGCGCCGCGCCTATGCGGCACACGATCACCTGCAGCGCCTGGCCGAGGAGCAGGCTCGCCTGACCACGGCTGTCGAACAGGCCGATCAGGCCGTTCGCCAGGGACAGCAGCAGCTCGATCAGTTGCAGGCCCAGCAGCAGCGCAGCCTCGACCACCTGGCGACGATCGAGGCGGCCCTGGCGCACAGCACCGAGCTGGAGGGACTGAGCACCGCCTGGCATGCCTATCGCGCCCAGCTCCAGCAGCTGTTGCAGATCGACACGCGCCTGACCCAGGGGCGCGCCGAACTGCCTGCCCTGCAACGCACCGTCGAGCAGGCGACCCAGGACGTAAGCACGAGACAGCAGGCGCGGACGTTGCTGTTCAGCGAGGCGGACGTTGAACCGCAGGCGTTGGGCGAGCAACTGGACCTGCTGGGCCCGTTGCTGCAGGACAATCGACGACAGCTGCGCACGGTCGAAGCCGCAGCGCGCGTTCATGCCCGCCAGCAGGAGCTGGAGCAGGACCTGACCGCGCTGCAGCAGCGCCAGGCCGACGCGCTACAGACACGCCAGCAACAGGTCACCGAGGGGCTTGCCGCCAAGGCCGAGCTGGACACGGCCGAGCAGGCCCTGACGTTGACGCGCCAACTGCTGGAACGTCAGCGCCTGGCCCGCACGGCCAGCGTCGAACAGCTGCGCGCGCAGTTGCAGGATGACCAGCCCTGCCCGGTCTGCGGCAGTGCCGAACACCCTTATCATCGGCCTGAGGCGCTGCTGGAAAGCCTGGGCGCACATGACCAGGCCGAAGAGCGGCAAGCCCAGGAGCAGGTCGATCGGCTCAAGGCCCGGCTCGACGACCTGCGCTTGAGCGTCGGCGTGCTCAACGGGCAGATCAAGGCGTATCAGCACCAGCAGGACCAGTTGCGCGCGCAGTTGCAGCCGCTGGTCGAGCAGCTGGCGGCGGACCCGCTCTGGCCCACCCTCGACACCCAGGACCCACCGGCCCGCACGGCCTGGCTGGCCCTGCAACAGCGCCGCCTGGAGCAGGACATCGGCCGCGACGAAGCCCGCCAGGCGCTGTTACATGATGTGCAGCGCCAGGCCGTCGTGCTGAACGAGCAGGTGCAGGCTGCGCTCGAGGCGCGCCAGCAGGCCGAACGTCAGCTCGAGCAGCAGCGCCAGGCGCTGGAAGACGATCGGCAGCGCCTGGACCAGGCCCTGGCGGCGTTCGCCCCGGTCATGCCGGCAGCGCTGCTGCAGGCGCTCAAGGACAATGCCGCCCAGGCCTTCCTGACGCTCGATCAACAGGTCGGCCTGCGTGTGCAGCAACAGGCGCAGTACCGCGAAGAGCACCAGGAGCAGCAGGCACGACAAGCGCGACTCGACCCGTTGCGCAACGAGCAGCACGCCGGCCAGGTGCGTCTGCGCGAGGTGCGCGACCAGTGCACGGCGCTCGAGGCGCAACGGCACCAGGCACAGCAGGCGCTGACCGACCTGCTGGGTTCGCATGCCAGCGCCGAGCAGTGGCAGGCGCAGGTGGAACACGCCTTGGCGCAGGCTCGTCTGGCCGAGACCGAGGCCAATCAGCAGGTCCAGCGACTGCGCGAGCAGCAGGTGGCGCTGGCAGGCGAGATCAAGGCCGATGGCGCGCGCGAAGCCGCCCTGGCCGAAGAGCGCCAGGCACTCCAGACCCAGGTCGCGCAGTGGCGAGCGGGCCACCCGCAAGTGAGCGACGATCAGCTCGAGCGGTTGCTGGCGGTGGATGACACACAACGCGACCACTGGCGTCAGTCGCTTTCTGCGGCAGACACGCGCCTGCACCAGGCGCGCATCCTGCTCACCGAACGCGAGGCGCGCATACAGCAGCACATGGCGCTGGCCGACGACACCGCCCTGCCCGCCGATGCCCTGGAGCAGACGCTTCAGGTCCTGCACCCGCAGATCGCCGAACACGAGCAGCACTGCGCCGAACTGCGTGCGCGCCAGGCCGACGACGACCGTCGCCGCGACGCTTATCGCGCGCTGGCGACCGACATCGACACCGCGTACCAGCACTGGCAGCGCTGGGCACGCGTGAATGCGCTCATCGGGTCGGCCACGGGCGACACCTTCCGCAAGTTTGCCCAGGGCTACAACCTCGACCTGCTGCTGCACCATGCCAACAGTCAGCTGCGCCAACTGGCCCGTCGCTACCGCCTCAAGCGCGGCGGCAGTGCGTTGGGCCTGCTGGTGCTGGACACCGAAATGGGGGACGAGCTGCGGTCGGTGCACTCGCTGTCCGGTGGCGAGACCTTCCTGGTCTCGTTGGCCCTGGCCCTGGGCCTGGCATCGATGGCGTCGAGCACCCTGCGCATCGAGTCATTGTTCATCGACGAAGGCTTCGGCAGCCTCGACCCGGAATCGCTGCAACTGGCCATGGACGCGCTGGATGGCCTGCAGGCCCAGGGTCGCAAGGTGGCGGTGATCTCCCATGTGCAAGAGATGCACGAGCGCATCCCGGTGCAGATCCAGGTGCAGCGTCAGGGGAATGGGTTGAGCAAGGTGGAGGTGGTGGGTTAGGCAGGGCCATGCAATCGCCTGCCCGGTTCAGCGACACGACGCCGCCTGTAAGACAGTTGCTCACAAGGTGGTGGAGCTCATGGCTGGTACCAGGCAGTTGCCTGGAACAGGGACCAGTGGGTGCTGGCTTGCCAGCGATAAGGCCCGGTCAAGCGCCGCCTGCAATCGCGGGCAAGCCCGCTCCCACAGGGTCCGGTCAGTAGGCTGATACCAGGCAGTTGCCTGGAACGGGGACCAGTGGAAGCTGGCTTGCCAGCGATGGGGGTTGGCCCTGCACAGGCAAGCCTGCCCTCATTGCTGTGGACTACGAACAGGCGCCCTTGCGCGCGGGCACTTCCTTTCAGAATCGCAGGCACTCGGCGTCTTGTTCGCCTTACTGGATGAACGCAAAGTCCGACGGTGCACCATGCTCCACCACCTGCACCGTCTCGCCCAACAACCCACTGCGCGGATCGCGCTTGATCACCACGATGCGGTCGCTCTTCTGGTTGGCCACCAGCAGGAAGTCGCCGCTCGGGTCGATCCGGAACTCCCGAGGTTCGCGCCCTTCGCTGGCGCGGTGCTGGAGGGGCGTCAGGCGGCCTGTTTCCGGCGTCACGGCGAACACCACGATCTCGTTGCAGGTGCCACGGTTGCTCACGTACAGGAAACGGCCGTCCGGCGACAGATGCAACCCGCCCGCCGCCCTGGCCTGCTGCTCGCGTCGAGAGGTCAGTGGCAGGCGCTGGCGTTCGACCAACTGGCCCTCGGCCACGTCGAACATCACCACCTCGCCACTCATCTCCAAGGTCAGGTAGGCATGTTCGCCCTTGGCGTCGAAGGCCAGGTGACGCGGGCCACTGCCCGGCGGCAGGCTCACGGCAGCCGGTTGCGCCGGGCGCAGGGGTTGCCCGGGGTTGGCGCTGTCGTAGTGGTAAATGAACACTTTGTCGGCGCCCAGGTCACTGGCGTACAGGTAGAGCCCATCCGGGGAGAACACCGCCGAATGCACGTGAGGCCCGGCCTGCCGTTCAGGGTCCACCTGGCTCGGCGCGTGTCGGTGTTGCTGGGTCACCGGTTGCAGCGTGCCGTCACGGCCGACGGGCACGGCCACCAGGCTGCCACCGGGCACGTCGTCCGCAGAATAGTTGGCCACCAGCAGGTAGCGCTGGTCCTGGCTCAGGCTGGCGTGGGTCGGCTCGTCGCCCTGGCTGGGCACGTCGTTGAGCGGCGCGAGGGCGCCGCGTTCATCGATGGAGAAACTGCTGACACTGCCCTGCCCATCGCCCACTTCGTTGACCGCAAAGAGCAGGCGCTGGTCTTCGGACATCACCAGCCAGGAGGGGTTGGGCGTCTTGAGCACCTGCAGCGCCTGGGTATCGATCAGGCCCGTGCGGCTGTCGAAGGCATAGCGATAGAGGCCTTCATTCTTGCCCTGGGTATAGCCGCCGACCACCAGGGTCGCGGCGTTCGCTTGCAGATTCAGGCTCATCAGGCTCACCGTCAGAAAGGTCATGAGGGTGCGGTTCATCTTCATCTTCTTCCCAGGCGCGCAAGGCGCTCATGCAGACCAGGCTGTGCTCGCCATGAGCATCGGACAGCCGCCAATCGGTGCCCTGCCCAGTCGCTGCCTGGACCTGTTCGGGCGTGAAATGCCAATGCTTGCGCTCGCGGCCGTCCATGCATTCGACCTTCAGCCCCTGATCGTCGAACATGAAATCGAAGGCATGCAGCCCATCGATCAGGAGCATGTCGCAGTCGTGCAGCGTATCAGCAAGCGTCGTCATCAGCGTTCACCAGAAGAAAAGCACGCATTATAGGCAGACCGACGTCCCCTCGGCGCGTTCAACGCGATGACGTCAGCTGCGTTCGCCAGGGCCCGCGCTCAGTTCGAAGGGGCTGGCGCTGCGCCGCTGGTTGCGGTCTTCACGCGGCGTGGCGCCGAAGAAGTTGCGGTAGGCGCTGGAGAAGTGCGGCCCGGAGGAGAACCCGCAGGACAGGCCGATCTGGATGATGGACTTGCTGGTCTGCAACAGCATCTGCCGCGCCTTGTTCAGGCGCAGTTCGAGGTAGTACTGGCTGGGCACGCGATTGAGGTACTGCTTGAAGATGCGTTCGAGCTGACGTCGGGACACGCAGACGTGCTGGGCGATCTCGTCGGTGGTCAACGGCTCTTCGATGTTGGCCTCCATCAGCACCACCGCCTGGGTCAGCTTGGGGTGGCTCGACCCCAGGCGGTTCTGCAGCGGGATGCGCTGGCGCTCGCCTCCCTCACGGATGCGCTCGACCACCAGCTCTTCGGAGACCGCGCCGGCCAGTTCGGCGCCATGGTCGCGCGCCAGCACCGCCAGCATCAGGTCGACCACCGACAGGCCGCCACAGGCGGTCAGGCGATCCCGGTCCCAGTCGAACAGGTGACTGGTGGCGATCACCTTGGGGAAGCGCTCGGCGAAGTCATCCTGCCAGCGCCAGTGGACGGCGGCGCGGTAGCCATCGAGCAGGCCCAGCGACGCCAGGGGGTAGACACCGGCGGACAGCCCGCCGATCAGGCAACCGCTGCGCGCCACCTGGCGCAGCGCGCCGGCCAGTGCCGTGCTGACGTTCTGCGGCGGCTCGTCGGCCACCAGAAACAGCTTCTGCAGCCCGTCCAGGCGGCCGGCCCAGGACGTACCTGGCAAGCGCCAAGCGCCCTCCTCTGGCGGCTCGGCCTGAAGGAACACCAGCTCGTAGGCCAACTCCGGCTGCAGGCGGCGCGCGCCGAGCAAGACATCCTCGGCCAGGGCCAGGGTCGATGCACGGGTGCTGGGCCAGGTCAGAAAGCCGATTCGCGGGTGGGTCATAGGGGGGTCCGAAACCTGAGGTCGATCGAGTCGGTGGCGCTGCCGTGGCAGCGCCAGACACGCGCGGCAGTGCGGCATGCCCTGGGATGGTGCATGCTCGCAGTATCTACTTCAAGCTGCCAGAAAGAAACTGCTTGAGGCGTTCGGACCGAGGATTGGCCAGCACCTCACGCGGGTGGCCGGTTTCTTCCACCAGGCCTTTGTGCAGGAAGATCAACTGGTTGGACACCTCCCGCGCGAAACCCATTTCGTGGGTGACCACGACCATGGTACGGCCTTCCTGGGCCAGCGACTGCATGACCTTGAGCACATCGCCGACCAGCTCGGGGTCGAGCGCCGAGGTCGGCTCGTCGAACAGCATGACCTCCGGCTCCATCGCCAGCGCCCGGGCGATCGCCACCCGCTGCTGCTCGCCACCCGACATGTGCCCAGGGTAGGCGTCCTTGCGGTGCGCGACGCCAACCTTGGCCAGGTAGTGTTCGGCCTTTTCCAGCGCTTCCTTGCGACTGACGCCCAGCACGTGCACCGGCGCCTCGATGATGTTCTCCAGCGCGGTCATGTGGGCCCACAGGTTGAAGTGCTGGAACACCATCGCCAGGCGCGAGCGCAGGCGCTGCAGCTGCCTGGGCTCGGCCGCGTGCAGGGCGCCGTCCTTGCCGGCCACCAGCTTGAGCTGTTCGCCATTGAGCAGGATCTGCCCGGCGTGGGGCTGCTCGAGCAGGTTGATGCAGCGCAGGAAGGTCGACTTGCCCGAACCGCTGGAGCCGATGATGCTGATCACGTCCCCGGCCTTGGCGGCCAGCGATACGCCTTTGAGCACCTCGTGGCTGCCATAGCGCTTGTGCAGGTCTTGGACTTGGAGTTTGTACATGCGTTCGGATCTCACAGAGCGTCAGTGCTTGCGTGGCGCCAGGTAGCCGAGCCAACGGCGTTCGGCCAGCTTGAACAGGCGTACCAGGATGAAGGTCAGGCACAGGTAGAACACGCCCGCCGTGATGTAGGCCTCGAAAGGCAGGTAGTACTGGGCGTTGACCGTACGGGCCGCGCCGGTGATGTCGATCAGCGTGACGATGGAAGCCAGGCTGGTAGTCTGCAGCATCATGATCACTTCGTTGCTGTACTGCGGCAGTGCCCGGCGCAGCGCCGAGGGCAGCAGGATGCGCCGGTACATCTTGGCACGCGACATGCCCATGGCCTTGGCCGCCTCGATTTCGCCCGCTGGCGTGGCTTTCAGGCTGCCGGCGATGATCTCGGCAGTGTAGGCGCTGGTGTTGATGGCGAAGGCCAGGCAGGCGCAGAACGTCGCGCTCGACAGCCAGGGCCAGAACAGGCTGTCGCGCACGGCTTCGAACTGGGCCAGGCCATAGTAGATCAGGAACAGCTGCACCAGCATCGGCGTGCCACGGATCACGTAGGTGTAGAGCCAGGCAGGGGCATTGACCAGTGGGCGCTTCGACACCCGCATCAGGCCCAGCGGAATCGCCGCCAGCAGGCCGAAGAACAGCGAAATGCCCAGCAGCTTGAGCGTGGTCAGCAAGCCGCCGAGGTAGAGCGGCATGGCTTCCCAGACCGTGGAATAGTCGAAGATCATAGTTCAGCCACCTTGACGCCCACCGAGTAACGTTTCTCCAGTTGCTTGAGGGCCAGCAGCGAGACGCTGGTGATCACCAGGTACAGCGCCGCCACGGCCAGGAAGAAGGTGAACGGCTCGCGCGTGGCGTCGGCCGCCTGCTTGGCCTTGAACATCATGTCCTGCAGGCCGACGATCGAGATCAGCGCAGTGGCCTTGGTCAGCACCAGCCAGTTGTTGGTGAAGCCCGGTATGGCCAGGCGCACCATCTGCGGCACCATGATGCGGAAGAACACCTGGCGGGGGCTCATGCCATAGGCCGCGCCAGCCTCGGCCTGCCCCTTGGGAATGCCGAGAAACGCACCGCGGAAGGTTTCCGACAGGTAGGCGCCGAAGATGAAGCCCAGGGTAGCGATGCCGGCGACCATGGGGTTGATGTCGATGTAATCGTCGTAGCCCACCAAGGGCGCCACGCGGTTGATGACGTCTTGCCCACCGTAGAAGATCAGCAGGATCAGCACCAGGTCCGGGATGCCGCGCACCACCGTGGAATACACATCGCCCAGCCAGGCAAGCCAGCGCACCGGCGACAGGCGCAGGGCGACGCCGATGAGGCCTAGCACGATGGCCAACGCCATGGAGGACAGCGCAAGCTGCAGCGTCAGCCAGGCTCCGTCGAGGATGACTGCCCCGTAGCCTTTCAACATGATGAGGTCCTCGACCTTGAAAATGAAAAATGGTGCAAACCGCAGCGCGCCGCCGTTTGCACCATTGCAGGATGTAGCGCGTGGTTAGTGCGCGGCCTGGGCCTTGTCGTCCGGACCGTAGATGTCGAAGTTGAAGTACTTGTCCTGGATGGCCTTGTACTTGCCGTTGGCGCGAATGGCGTCGATGGCACCGTTCAGGCGTGCGCGGTTGGCGTCGTCGCCCTTGCGCACGGCGATACCGATGCCATCACCGAAGTACTTGGCGTCGGTGAAGGCCGGACCGACGAAGGCATAACCCTTGCCCGAGTCGGTCTTGAGGAAGCCGTCTTCCAGCAGGGTGGCGTCGGCGACGGTGCCGTCGAGCCGGCCGGCAGCGACGTCCAGGTAGATTTCGTTCTGGGTGCCATAGGGCACCACGGTCGCGCCCTTGGCCGCGAGCACTTCCTTGGCGAAACGGTCGTGGATGGAGCCACGCTGCACGCCGATCTTCTTGCCCGACAGCTCATGCAGGTCTTCGCTCACGGCAGTGCCGTCCTTCATCACCAGGCGTGCAGGCGTGAGGTAGTAGCGCTTGGTGAAGTCCACGGACTTCTTGCGGTCTTCGGTGATGGACATCGAGGACAGGATGGCGTCGATCTTGCGCACCTTGAGCGCAGGGATCAGGCCGTCGAACTCTTGCTCGACCCAGGTGCACTTGGCCTTGAGCTGTTCGCACAAGGCGTTGCCGATATCGTAGTCGAAGCCTGCCAGGCTGCCGTCGGGCTGCTTGAAGGCGAACGGTGGGTAAGCGGCCTCGATGCCGATCTTCAGCGGTTTTTCATCGGCCAGCGATACCAGGGAAAACGCGGACAGCGCCAGGGCGCCAAGCAGTGCGAGTTTCTTCATCGGGTAGCTCCATCGGTACAGGCAACAAAAGGCAGGGGTACTACTGCCCGCTAGGCGAAGGGTGACAATGCGAGCCACTCGGCGTCAGGAACGGATCCTGGTCACGAGCGTGTGGCTGGCATTCTAACGGCAGGCGAGTCGTCGAAATTTCTTTAAAGCGACAACTACTTACAAAAGCACCAAAAACGGCATCCAGCTCTATTGACAACCTCTGACGCATGTGCAGAAGCGATGGAATCCAACCCAGTACTCAAGCAATAAGCGGGCCTATTATTCGCAAACCCTTGTGCTACGGCAAGTCCGGATGTGATTGGCGATAAAGTCGCGGGCCTGTGCACCCGCCGGGCGCCTGGACGTTTCCAAAGGCTTCGCCGGGGTGCAGGGCTCGGTGATACTGCATGGAGGACAGGCGTGCAAGCACGGGGGGTTGGGCATCCGATGGTCCGGCAGGACGAGGGCAAGCCGGCTTCCGGTGCCCTGAGGGGCCGGACAGGGTGTCCGGCACCTCGGAGCGACAGGGGTCAGGCCATCAGGCCGCTTTCATGGTCTTGTGTGTGTCGATCAGGTGCTGGACCACGCCAGGATCGGCCAGCGTCGAGATGTCGCCCAGCGCGTCGTACTCACCCGTGGCGATCTTGCGCAGGATCCGTCGCATGATCTTGCCCGAACGCGTCTTGGGCAGGCCTGGGGCCCACTGGATGACGTCTGGCGAGGCGATCGGGCCGATCTCCTTGCGCACCCAGTTCTTCAGCTCCAGACGCAGCGCTTCGCTCGGCTCCTCGCCGGCATTGAGGGTGACGTAGACATAGATGCCCTGGCCCTTGAGGTCATGGGGCACACCGACCACTGCCGCCTCGGCGACCTTGGCATGGGCGACCATGGCGCTCTCGATCTCGGCGGTACCCATGCGGTGCCCGGACACGTTGAGCACGTCGTCCACCCGCCCGGTGATCCAGTAATAGCCATCTTCGTCGCGGCGGGCGCCGTCGCCGGTGAAGTACATGCCGCGGAACGTCTTGAAGTAGGTGTCGACGAAACGGTCGTGATCACCGTACAGCGAACGCGACTGGCCCGGCCAGGAATCGAGGATCACCAGGTTGCCCTCGGCGGCGCCCTCGATGATGTTGCCCAGGTTGTCGACCAGCGCAGGCACCACGCCGAAGAAGGGCCGTGTCGCCGAACCCGGCTTGAGCGCGGTGGCCCCTGGCAGAGGGCTGATCAGGATGCCGCCGGTCTCGGTCTGCCACCAGGTGTCGACCACCGGGCAGCGCTCCTTGCCGACCGTGGAGTAGTACCAGCTCCAGGCTTCCGGGTTGATCGGCTCGCCCACCGAACCCAGCAGGCGCAGGCTGGAGCCGTCGGCACCGGCCACCGCGGCCTTCCCTTCGGCCATCATGGCGCGGATCGCCGTCGGTGCGGTGTAGAGGATGTTGACCTTGTGCTTGTCGATGATCTTCGACACGCGGGTGATGTCCGGGTAGTTCGGTACGCCCTCGAACAGCAGCGTGGTCGCGCCGTTGGCCAGCGGCCCGTAGACGATGTAGCTGTGCCCGGTGACCCAGCCGACGTCGGCCGTGCACCAGTACACGTCGCCTGGACGGTAGTCGAAGACCCGCTCATGGGTCAGCGCGGTGTAGACGAGGTAGCCGCCCGTGGTGTGCTGCACGCCCTTGGGCTTGCCGGTGGAACCGGAGGTGTAGAGGATGAACAGCGTTTCCTCGGCGCCCATTTCCTTGGGCGCGCAATGGCTGGAGGCGACCTTCATCAGGTCTTCGTACCAGATGTCGCGGTGCTGGTGCCAGGCGATGTCGCCACCGGTGCGCTTGCACACGATGATCTTCTGCACGCTGGCGGTTTCCGGGTTGGTCAGGGCCAGGTCGACGTTGGCCTTCAGCGCCGTGCGACGACCGCCACGCACACCCTCGTCGGCAGTGATCACCACCTTGGAGCGGCAGTCGATGATGCGACCGGCCAGCGCCTCGGGCGAGAAGCCGCCGAACACCACCGAATGGATCGCACCGATGCGGGCGCACGCCAGCATGGCGACCACGGCCTCGGGGATCATCGGCATGTAGATGGTCACCACGTCGCCGCGGTGCACGTCCTGCCCACGCAGGGCGTTGGCGAACTTGCACACCTGTTCGTGCAGTTCGCGGTAGGTGATGTTGCGGCTCTCGGCCGGGTCATCGCCTTCCCAGATGATGGCCACCTGATCGCCGCGTTCTTCCAGGTGGCGATCCAGGCAGTTGTAGGAAACGTTCAAGGTACCATCGGCGAACCACTTGATGTCGACATGGTGGTCGTCGAAGGAGGTCTGCTTGACCTTGGTGAACGGCTTGATCCAGTCCAGCCGCTGGGCCTGCTCGCGCCAGAAGCCGTCGGGGTTGATCACCGATTGCTGGTACATGGCCTTGTAGGTGGCCTCGTCGGTCAGGGTACGTTCCATGACCTCGGGACGAACGGGATACAGGGGCGCCGCACTCATCTTGTTACCTCGGTGTCATCGTTGTTTTTGTATGGGACCGTTTGTAACTGTAGCGCAGCGCGGCCGACCATTCGACATTGGTAGTAACCGGCCACGCCTGCCCGGCGCCTCGGCTGTCGATCACGGCGCATGTAGCCGTGCACCTGGCAGGTGTGCGCAAAGTTGCAAAAGACTTTATCAAAAGTGGCGCTGTTTCTTCGTTCATGGCGTCATTAGACTTTCTCTCGACGGCATGAAACGCCGCTGACACTCCGCATGTTGCATCCCCTCATGAACGGTAACGTTCTCGCCTCCACGCGGGCGATCGGGATGACGATCACATGCCTCATGTGCAAAACGGGCTTTATCACGCGGCGCCTTGGCGACCGCGCGCCCTCCTACGACCTCGAACAGGTGAAACGAAGATGAAAGCGTTACTGGTGTTGATGCTGAGTGGTGTGTGCGCCGCGGCGATGGCCGATGAGGCACCGACGACCACTGGGCAGATTCCGGTCGAGCACTATCACTACAACGAACCGCTGGACATCGCGCGAGTGCTGTCGATGAGCCCGATTCCAAACGTCTGCGCGGTGGTACCCACGCGCATGACCTATGAAGATTCCGGTGGGCATCGTCATGTCCTCGAATATCAAGTCATGGGCAATGGTTGTTCCAACGGCTGATAAAGACGGCCGTACTGTTTGACACCCACTCGATACACCCTGGCATATCGAAACTTCATGAAATGATGTGTATCGCACAGGGCCTTACTTGAAAGTAAGGCCCTGTTTCTTCACGCGCGCATGTCACACAACCGTGCGCGAACTCATCATTGCCCTTCGCCCCGAGCACCGCTCATCGCCTGCCCGAGGCGGTGCTTCCGTCAGAGTGCACGGCGCTTTGCCCGCTTCGGCCGAATCCACTGGAAAGCCTCTCGCCTCTTGCGGTCTACTGCTCGACAGTCATCGACAACAAGAACAGGCTCATCCCTTGGAGAGCACCATGACACAGACGCAATACGTGGCGCGCACCCCTGACGCGCGCGGCTTCATCGATTACCCGGCGCAAGACCACGACGTGTGGCACACCTTGATCGAGCGGCAGCTGAAGGTCATCGAGGGCCGGGCCTGCCAGGAATACCTCGATGGCATCGAGCAGCTGGCACTGCCCCACGGCCGGGTACCCCAGCTGGGCGAGGTCAACAAGGTCCTGGCCGCGACCACTGGCTGGCAGGTGGCGCGGGTGCCGGCGCTGATCCCCTTCCAGACCTTCTTCGAACTGCTGGCCAGCAAGCGCTTCCCCGTGGCCACCTTCATTCGTACGCCCGAAGAGCTGGATTACCTGCAAGAGCCGGACATCTTCCACGAGCTCTTCGGCCATTGCCCACTGCTGACCAACCCCTGGTTCGCCGCCTTCACCCACACCTACGGCAAGCTGGGCCTGGCGGCCAGCAAGCAGGAGCGGGTCTACCTGGCGCGGCTGTACTGGATGACCATCGAGTTCGGTCTGCTGGACACGCCCAATGGGCGCCGCGTCTATGGGGGCGGTATCCTGTCTTCGCCGAAGGAAACCCTCTACAGCCTGTCGGACGCCCCTGAGCACCAGGCCTTCGACCCCGTCGAGGCCATGCGCACGCCTTACCGCATCGACATCCTGCAGCCGGTGTACTTCGTGCTGCCTCGGCTCAAGCGCCTGTTCGACCTGGCCCATGAAGACATCATGGCGATGGTGCACCAGGCCATGGCCCTTGGCCTGCATGCGCCGAAGTTTCCGCCCAAGGCCGCTTGAACGCGCGCCCTCACTGCCCTTTTCAGTCAATGGAGCCTGACCATGACCACCCTGAACCAAGCCCACTGCGAAGCCTGCCGCGCCGATGCCCCGAAGGTCAGCGATGAAGAGCTCGCGGCGCTGATCCGGGAGATCCCCGAGTGGAACATCGAGACGCGGGAGGGCGTGCTGCAACTGGAGCGCGTCTTTCGCTTCGGCAATTTCCGACATGCCTTGGCGTTCACCAATGCCGTGGGGGCGATTGCCGAAGAAGAAGGCCATCACCCCGGCCTGCTGACCGAATGGGGCAAGGTCACGGTCACCTGGTGGAGCCACTCGATCAAAGGCCTGCACCGCAACGATTTCGTCATGGCCGCCCGCACCGACGTGGTCGCCCGGCAGGCCGAAGGTCTCAAGGCCTGAGGCGAAACGGGTCGTTGATCGAACGCGGAGGGGGCGAACTGTTGTCAAACTGTCATCCGCGTTCCTGTACCCTGGCCAGACTTGTTCGCGCTGCGCCAGGCGCAGGCTTCCCTTCCCTTCGCGAGGAACGACACGATGCATGAGATCCCTAACTTCCCCTTCCCCCGCCTGACCCCGGAAACGCCCCTGGACACCGCGCCAGAGCCGGCATCGAGTGCCGAGCAGGAAGATGAGTGCACTGCCGAGGGCGATCAGGGCTGACGGAGATCACTTCCAGAGAAAAGTGTTCAAACCCCAGCACCATGAGCCAATCCAGGCTCAAGAGCAGTGGTGCCTGCCATGCCTTCACCGCGGACAAGCCCGCTCCCACAAGCGGTGCAGCCTCCGCTTTCTTGGCAGGCTGTAACGGTCCTGGTGGGGCTTGCCAGCGATAGCACTCGATCGGCCACCGCCTGTATCGCGGGCAGGCCCGCCGCCCTACCGCGCGACGTGCTCCAGCACCACCTCCAACGGATGCCGCAGGCGGCGCTCTGCCAGCCGCTTCACCTGGCTACGGCATGAATACCCGGTCGCCAATGGTTCGCCCGCCTTGTCCAGCTTGGTCGCCCAGGACTGCTCGAAGATCGTCCGTGAAGTCTGCTGGTTACGGGCTTCGTGGCCATAGGTGCCCGACATCCCACAGCAGCCGGTCGCCTCGGTCACCAAGGTCAACCCCAGACGCTGGAACACCTGCTCCCACTGGCGCGTACTGGCCGGTACGTTGGTCTTCTCGGTGCAATGCGCCATCAGCCGGAACGATCCCGCAGCCGCAGCCGAACGCGCAGGCAGTGCCTCGATCAACCACTCCTGCGGCAACAGCACCTTGGGCCCATCCTCCAGGCCAGGGACCTTGAGGTATTCCTGGCGATACACCAGGGTCATCGCCGGGTCCAGCCCCACCAGCGGCACGCCACAGTCCGCGAGCGCCTTGAGCTGGCCGGCGTTGCGGATGGCGGCCTTGGCGAAGGCACCGAGGAACCCCTGCACGTGCAGAGGCTTGCCGTTGGCGCTGTAGGGTGCCAGGAACACGCGGTATCCCAGCTGGTACGCCAGATCGATGAATGCGGCCAGCAGCGGCGTCTCGAAATAGCGCGTGAAGGCATCCTGCACCAGCACGAGGCTGCGTTCACGCTGGGCAGGCGTCAGCTCGCGCAAGGCCGGTACGCTGGCGGTGCCGACCCGGCAGCGCGTCAACGTGCGCTGCAGGTCAAAGCGGCTGATCAACGGGCTGTCGACCATGCCGACCTGGTCCGCCAGCAACCGGCTGACCCAGCGTGACCCCATCACCGCGTTGTACAGCCCTGGCGCATGGGCCAGGTGCGGCAAGGTGAACTCCAGCGAACCGATCAGGTAGTCGCGCAGCGGGCGCTGGTAGCGACCGTGGTACAGCTCGAGAAAGCGCGAACGAAAATCCGGCACGTTGACCTTGATCGGGCACTGCCCGGCGCAGGACTTGCACGCCAGGCAACCGGCCATGGCGTCGTACACCTCGTGGGAGAAGTCCGCCTGCCCCTGACGGTGCGCCCGGCTGTTGCGCAGCCGGGCCGGCAGGCCCTTGAGCCAGGCCATCGGCGTGCGTTCAGTGGCCAGCACATCGATGTCGGCAGCGCCTTGCAGGCGCAGCCACTCGCGGATCAGCGAGGCACGCCCCTTGGGCGAATGGCGCCGCTCGCGGGTGGCCTTCCAGGACGGGCACATGGCATCGTCGGGGTCGTAGTTGTAGCAGGCGCCATTGCCGTTGCAGTGCACCGCACTGCCGAAGCTCTGCCAGACCCGCTCGTCGATGGTGCGGTCCAGCTCGCCGCGCAAGGTCACTTCATCGACCCGCGTCAGGCCGGTGGCGCTGTCGGGCGGTGTGCAGATCTTGCCGGGGTTGAGCTGGTTGTACGGGTCGAACGCACCCTTGAGTCGCTGCAGTGCCGGGTACAGCTCGCCGAAGTACTCAGGCACGTACTCCGAGCGCAGCCCCTTGCCGTGCTCGCCCCAGAGCAGACCGCCATAGCGCTGGGTCAATTCGGCCACCGCATCGGAAATCGGCTTGACCAGTGCCGCCTGAGCCGGATCTTTCATGTCCAGCGCGGGGCGCACGTGCAGGACCCCCGCATCGACGTGGCCGAACATGCCATAGGCCAGGCCATGGCCATCGAGCAGGGCACGGAACTCGGCGATGTAGTCGGCCAGGCGCTCTGGCGGCACGGCGGTGTCTTCCACGAACGGCTGGGGCCGGACTTCGCCCTCGACGTTGCCCAGCAGCCCCACCGAGCGCTTGCGCATGGCATAGACCCGGCTCACGGCCGCCGCGCCCTCGGCCAGGGTATGGCCGAGCCGCTCGACGCGGGTGTCGGCCTGCAGGTGCTCGATGAACGCCAGCACCCGGGCGTTGACCTCCTCGGGCGAGTCGCCACAGAACTCCACCAGGTTGATCCCCAGGGTCGGACGCTCGGCATCGGCGGGGAAATACTCGGCCACGCTGTCCCAGACGATGTCCTGCATCGCCAGCTTCAGCACCTTGGAATCGACCGTCTCGATCGACAGCGGCTTGAGCGCCATCAGGGCATTGGCATCGCGCAGGGCCTCCATGAAGCTGGCGTACCGCACGTTGACCAGCACTGCATAGCGCGGGATCGGCAGGACGTTGAGCTTGGCCTCGACCACGTAGCCGAGCGAGCCTTCAGCGCCGCACAGCACGCTGTTGAGGTTGAAGCGCCCCTGCTCATCGCGCAGGTGCGCCAGGTCGTAGCCGGTCAGGCAGCGGTTGAGCGGCGGGAAGGTGCGTTCGATCAGTTCGGCCTGATGCTGCTGGATGTCGCGAGCCGTGCGGTACACCTCGCCCACACGCCCGGGTGCGGCGCAGGCCTGGTCGAGCGCGGCGTCGTCGATCGGCAGGCTGTGCAACCGCTCGCCGCCGAGCAGCACGCTGTGCAGCTCCAGCACATGGTCGCGGGTCTTGCCGTAGGTGCAACTGCCCTGACCGCTGGCATCGGTGTTGATCATGCCGCCGATCGTGGCGCGGTTGGAAGTGGACAGCTCGGGCGCGAAGAACAGGCCATGGGGCTTGAGCGCAGCGTTGAGCTGGTCCTTGACCACACCGGCCTGGACACGGACCCAGCGTTGCTCGACGTCGATTTCGAGGATCGCGTTCATGTGCCGCGACAGGTCGACGACGATGCCGTCGGTCAGCGACTGGCCATTGGTGCCCGTGCCACCGCCCCGGGGTGTGAGCACCACCTGGCGAAAGCGGGCCTCGCCCATGAGCGTGGCGATGCGTGCGACGTCGTCGGCATCCACCGGGAACACGGCGGCCTGGGGCAGGCGCTGGTAGATCGAGTTGTCGGTGGCGAGCACCGTGCGGGTGCCGTAGTCGGCGCTGATCTGCCCACGGAAGCCACTGCCACGCAGGGCATCGAGGAAGTCCGTGTAACGGGCGGCGGAGGTCTGGGGCTGCAATGGGGCGATCATCGACGGACGGCCTCTTTATCGGCGAATTCACGGTGACGTGGCAGACGGCAACGTAGGGGCGCCTGCTCTCGTTGGTGTCGCATCGGCATGGATCAAGCCAGGCGAAGTGACGAATGGGCCCATGTTCCTGTAGTTTCGCGGCCGGGGCAAACGGATAATCCTGCCGCTATCGATGACTTTCATGAATGAATTACCGCCACCTGACACCGTCCATGTCACTGCTGCTGGCCTTCGAGGCGGCCGCACGGCATGAAAGCTTCACCCGTGCTGCCGTGGAACTGTCACTGACCCAGAGCGCGGTCAGTCGCCAGGTGCAGGCCCTGGAGCATCAGTTGGGCTTGACGCTGTTCCGGCGCGAAGGCCGTCACGTGCAGCTGACGGACGTCGGGCGCCTGTACCAGCGTGAATTGAACGAGGCGCTCGGACGTATTCGCAGCGCCACCTTGCAGGCCCTGGCCTACCAATCGGGCGTCGGCACGCTGCGGCTGGCCACCCTGCCCACCTTCGGCTCGAAATGGCTGCTGCCCCGGCTGCATGCGTTCTACGCAGCGCACCCCGGCATGCTGGTGCACATTCACTCACGCATCGAGACGATCGACTTCGAGACCAGCGAGATCGATGCGGCGATCGGCGTCGCCTACCATGACCTGCCAGGGCTGGTCTGCCACCGCCTGCAGGCCGAGGAATTGGTGGTGATCCTGCCGCCCTCGGCGCAGGCAGCCGGAGAGGCCTGGACGCCGGCACGCATCAGTGAGCATCTGCTGCTCAACGTGGCCAACAACCCTCATGCCTGGGGCGAATGGTTCTCGCACCATGCCCTGCCCCACCGGAGTATGCGCCTGGGGCCGAGTTTCGAACTGACGTCGCACTTGATCCAGGCGGTGCGCGCCGGGATCGGCGTGGGGTTGGTGCCAAGGGTCCTGGTGGAGGACGAACTGACCAGTGGGGAACTGATCAGCGCCGGCGCGGCATTCGCCAGCCAGCGCAGCTATTACCTGATCTATCCGCCGCGCAACGAGGGGTTGCCGTCGTTGCGGGCGTTTCGAGGCTGGTTGCTGGAGCAGATCTGAAGGGGCCAGGGCCCCTGCTCGTCAGCGGCGCGTCTTGAGCCAGTACAGCCCGAACATCACTGCCAGCCACACCGGGATTGCGTAGACCGACACGTTGATGCCCGGAATCTGCAGCATGATCCCCAGGATGAGCACCACGAAGGCCAGGCACAGGTAGTTGCCGTAGGGGTACCACAGTGCCTTGAACAACGGCGTCTGGCCGGTGCGGTTCAGGTGCTGGCGGAATTTCAGGTGCGAGTAGCTGATCATCGCCCAGTTGATCACCAGCGTGGCGACCACCAGCGACATCAGCAGCTCCAGGGCATCCTGCGGCATCAGGTAATTGAGCAGCACCGCCACCACCGTGACGGCGGCTGACACCAGGATCGCGCGCACGGGTACACCGCGCCGGTCGACCCGGGCCAGACTGGCCGGGGCGTCACCCTGCTCGGCCATGCCGTAGAGCATGCGTGCGTTGCAGTAGGTGCCGCTGTTGTACACCGACAGCGCGGCCGTGAGCACGACGAAGTTGAGCAGGTGCGCCGCCACGTTGCTGCCCAGCAGCGAGAACACCTGCACGAACGGGCTGCTGCCATAGCTGCCACCGGCGGCGTCGATGCTCTTGACCAGGCCGTCCCATGGCGTCAGCGACAACAGGATCACCAGGGCGCCGATGTAGAAGATCAGGATCCGGTAGATGACCTGGTTGATCGCCTTGGGGATCACCGTCTTGGGCTGATCGGCTTCAGCCGCCGTGAAGCCGAGCATCTCCAGCCCACCGAACGAGAACATGATGATCGCCAAGGCCATCACCAGCCCGCTGACCCCGTTGGGGAAGAACCCGCCGTGGCTCCACAGGTTGCTGACCGAGGCATCGGGCCCGCCGTTGCCGCTGACCAGCAGGTAGCTGCCCAGGGCGATCATGCCGACGATGGCCATGACCTTGATGATGGCGAACCAGAATTCGGTCTCGCCGAAGACCTTGACGTTGGTCAGGTTGATCGCATTGATCAGCACGAAGAACGCCGCGGCCGTCACCCAGGTCGGGATCTCCGGCCACCAGTAGTGCACGTACTTGCCGACGGCGGACAGCTCGGACATGCCCACCAGGATGTACAGCACCCAGCAGTTCCAGCCCGACAGGAAGCCGGCGAAACCGCCCCAGTACTGGTGGGCGAAATGGCTGAAGGAACCGGCCACCGGCTCCTCGACGATCATTTCGCCCAGTTGGCGCATGATCATGAACGCGATAAAACCGCACAGTGCATAACCGAGGATCATCGACGGCCCGGCGGACTTCATCACCCCGGCCGAGCCGAGAAACAGGCCCGTGCCGATGGCGCCGCCCAGGGCGATGAGCTGGATGTGGCGATTCTTCAAGCCACGCTTGAATTCGCCGGAGGATGTGTGTGGTCCACTCATGAACGAGGTCACCTGCCTGTTGCTAGCTGTGACGAAATCGGACCCACCGCGCGCAGGGCGTGGCGGAATGGGCAAGGTGAGGCACCTTGGGTTCCCGGGCCTGTCGACTGGCCCAGGCCAAGGCCGGGCGACACGAAGACGAGGGTGACGGGAAAGCGCGATATGCGAGGGAGGTCACAGGTAAAACGCGGCGCATTGTATACCCCCAGGTTACCGAGAGCGTCAACGCGGCAGGCATTTTCTCGATGAAAATCAGACATTTCGTCGAGATTGCGCTCGCCAGGGGAGGCATCTGGCGCAGGAAAGGTGCTTTTGCCACAGGAGCTGGCGGTTCAAGGCGCGGCGAGGGACAGGACGCTATCGCGGGCAAGCCCGCTCCCACAAAGGCCCATGCAGCCTGCCCACAGGCAGGAACGTGCACTTACCCTGTGGGAGATTCTATGGCTTCTGCCAAGTGACAAAGGTGAGCCTTTCAGGCCTAATCGCGGCCGGTCCGGCGCCCCGGCAGGGACCGCTCCTACACCCACCACTGTGGTACAGGCAGCCGCAGTCCCCTGTGGGGGCTTGCCCGCGAGGGGGCCACGACGTGGCCCCGACTGCCCGGCATGACTCAGCCGCGCGGCTTGCCGCGACCACCACCCGAAGGCTTGCCACCGTCGCCGCGACCACCGCCCGAAGGCTTGCCGCCGTCGGTGCGACTACCGTCCGGACGACCCGGACGCTTGCGCATGTCGCTCGGTCGCTCGGCCACGGTGCTGCTGCCACGGCCGCCCTTGCGCGGTGCATCCTCGCGCGGCTGGCGCGCCGGACGTTCGGCCGTCGGGCTGGCGTCCTGGGCCGGGCGCAGGGAACGCACGCGCTCGTTGCGCCCCATGGGCCGGGTGGACTTGCGCTGCAGACGCTCGAGCTTGTCCTTGGCCTTGAGGTTCAGTGCCGGCAACGCCACCGGCTGCAACCCGACTTCGGCAGCGAGGATGTCGATCTCGCCCTGGGTCATTTCGCGCCAGCGCCCCATCGGCAGGTCCGAATTGAGGAATACCGGGCCGAAGCGCACGCGCTTGAGGCGGCTGACCACCACGCCCTGGGATTCCCAAAGGCGACGAACTTCCCGGTTGCGGCCTTCCATCACCACGCAGTGGAACCAGTGGTTGAAGCCTTCGCCACCCGGCGCCTTCTGGATGTCGGTGAACTTGGCCGGCCCGTCCTCGAGCATGACGCCGTCGGTGAGGCGCTGGACCATGTCGTCATCGACCTCGCCCCGGACACGCACCGCGTACTCGCGGTCCATCTCGTAGGACGGGTGCATCAGGCGGTTGGCCAGTTCGCCATCGGTGGTGAACAGCAGCAAGCCGGTGGTGTTGATGTCCAGACGGCCGATGTTGATCCAGCGGCCCTCTTTGGGGCGCGGCAGGCGATCGAACACGGTCGGGCGCCCTTCCGGGTCGTCGCGGGTGCAGATCTCGCCATCGGGCTTGTTGTACATGATGACCCGACGAACCGATTCGGCGGACTCTTCACGCTTGATCAGCTTGCCATCCACGGCGATGGCGTCATGCAGGTCGACGCGCTGGCCGAGGGTGGCCACCACGCCGTTGACCTTGATCCGGCCTTGGCCGATCCAGGCCTCGACGTCACGCCGCGAACCGACGCCGATGCGCGCCAGCACCTTTTGCAGCTTCTCGCCAGCGGGTGGGGTCAATGGGGTTTCTTGCAGGTCGTTGTCACTCATTCTGGGCACCTCCCGGTGTATGCAGTCAAACCAGTGTCGACGTCGAACGCGTCGAGCGGGCGCGCATCATACGCCCTTCCTGACAGGCATGCACGACCCGACCGATCACTTTTCGGGCACACCCCTGCACTTTCCGCCCGATGGCGGCAGGGCTAGTCGCGCGGTGAGGTCTGCTCGGCGTCCAAGGCCTCGACCGCCGCCGACTCGCTCGCCTCTTCGTCACCCTCCTCGGGAAGCGGCAGGTCGTCGAAGTCGGTCTTCAGCCCGTCTTCCATGGCATCGAGCTCCACCAGCAACGAGCGGAAGCTGGTTTCTTCCGGCGCGTCCTCCTCGGCCTGGGGCTCGTCCCCGAGGCTGGCATCGGCCAGCGCCTGCAGGTGGATCGGCACCGGGGCGTCGTCATCGTCGAAGGCCGGCTCAGGCTCCATCTCGCGCAACTCGGCCAATGCCGGCAGCTCGTCGAGGCTCTTGAGGTTGAAGTGGTCGAGAAACGCCTTGGTGGTGGCGAACATGGCCGGACGACCTGGCACGTCACGGTGCCCGACCACCCGGATCCACTCGCGCTCGAGCAGCGTGCGGGTGATGTTGCTGTTCACCGCCACACCGCGCACCTCTTCGATCTCGCCCCGGGTCACCGGCTGGCGGTAGGCGATCAGCGCCAGCGTCTCGAGCAAGGCCCGTGAATAGCGCTGCGGGCGCTCTTCCCAGAGGCGACCGACCCAGGGGCCGTACGTCTCGCGAATCTGCAGGCGGTAGCCGGACGCCACTTCCTTGAGTTCGAACGCCCGGCCTGCGCAGGACTTGCCCAGCACGTCCAGGGCTTTCTTGAAGACGGCCGGCGCAGGTCGCTCGGCCTCCTCGAACAGTTCGTACAGCCGTTCGAGCGATTGCGGCTTGCCCGAGGCGAGCAGGAAGGCTTCGATCAGCGACGCCAGGTCGCGTGGTTCATTGAGGTTCATGGGGCAAGGCTTGGCTCGTGGATCACTCGGCGCGCACGCGCACGTGGATGGGGGCGAAGGGTTCATTCTGCACGAGTTCGACCAGGGATTCCTTTACCAGCTCGAGCACCGCCATGAACGTCACCACCACGCCCAGCTTGCCCTCGGCAGCGCCGAACAGCGTGGCGAAGGGGACGAAGCCCTGGCCCCTGAGGCGTTCGAGCACTTCGGTCATGCGTTCGCGGGTGGACAGGGTCTCGCGACTGATCTGGTGGCTTTCGAACAGGTCGTTGCGGCGTATGACCTCGGCCATCGACAGCAGCACCTCCTCCAGCAACACCTGGGGCAGCACCTTGCGCACCTTGGCCTGGGGTGCCTCCAGACGTGGCACGACGATGTCGCGCCCTACCCGGCTCAGGCGGTCGAGGTCTTCGGCCGCCGTCTTGAAACGTTCGTACTCCTGCAGGCGGCGGATCAGTTCGGCGCGCGGATCCCCCTCTTCCTCTTCGGCCACGACTGCCCGGGGCAACAGCATGCGCGACTTGATTTCGGCGAGCATGGCGGCCATGACCAGGTACTCGGCGGCCAGCTCCAGGCGCACGCTCTTCATCAGCTCGACGTAGCCCATGTACTGGCGCGTGATCTCGGCCACCGGGATGTCGAGGATATCGATGTTCTGCTTGCGAATCAGGTACAGCAGCAGGTCGAGCGGTCCCTCGAAGGCGTCCAGGAAGATTTCCAGCGCATCCGGCGGGATGTACAGGTCGACGGGCAGCTCGGTCAGCGCCTGGCCATAGACCAGCGGCGAGGGCGCCGGGCGTGCCAGGTGCTGCGTTTCGCTCTCGCGATCAGGCACCTCGGTCATGCAGGCGCCAGGAACGGTTCGGGATCGCCACAGCCCACCCGGAGCACTTCCGGCTCGTCGTCGACCAGGCTGATCACGGTGGAGGCTTTCAGGTCGCCGAAACCGCCATCGATGATCAGGTCGACGTGGTGTTCCAGACGCTGCCGGATCTCGTAGGGATCGGTCATGGGCTCGTCATCGCCCGGCAGGATCAGGCTCACGCTCATCAGCGGCTCGCCCAGCTCGGCCAGCAGCGCCAGGGTGATCGCATGGTCCGGCACCCGCAGGCCGATGGTACGGCGCTTCTCGTGCAACAGCAGGCGCGGCACTTCGCGGGTGCCGTTGAGGATGAAGGTGTAGGGGCCTGGCACATGGGCCTTGAGCAGGCGGAACAGGCGCGTGTCGACCTTGGCGTACAGGCCCAGCTGGGACATGTCGCAACACATCAGGGTGAAATTGTGGTTCTTGTCGAGCTGGCGCAGGCGCCGGACCCGCTCGATCGCCGCCTTGTCGCCGATCTGGCAACCCAGGGCGTAGGCCGAATCGGTCGGGTACACCACCACCCCGCCCTTGCGGATGATGTCCACAGCCTGGCGGATCAACCGCGGCTGAGGGTTTTCCGGATGGATCTGGAAAAATTGGCTCACGTCGTTGTCCTGTTCATAGCGCAGTTGGCTGTTCATGTCGGAATCGACGCCACAACGGTGGCAGGTCCTCGGGCACTGGCCGATAGGCGCCGATCTCGCCCCAGGCGCCGGGGCCGTGGAAGTCGCTGCCAGCGCTTGCCAGCAGACCGAACTCGCGGGTGAGAATGGACAGCGTGCCGACCTGCTCGGCCGGCATCATCCCGTTGACCACTTCCAATGCCTGACCGCCGGCCTGCAGATAGTCGGCGATCAGGCGACGACGCTTGCTGCGCGTCAGGTCGTAATGCATCGGGTGCGCCAGGCTGACCCATGCGTTGGACCGGCGCAGGGTCTGGACGGTTTCATCCAGGGTCGGCCAATGCAGCTTGACGTCGCCCAGCTTGCCGGCCCCCAGCCACTTGCGAAAGGCCTCGCCGCGGTCCTTGACGTGCCCGGCCTGGACCAGGAACTCGGCGAAGTGCGGCCGAGCCGGGGCGTTGTCGCTGTCGCCCAGCGCCTGCTGCAGGGCACGTGCGCCCTCCAGGGCACCGGGCATGCCCTTGGCTGCCAGCCGTCGGTCGATCTCTTCGGCGCGCAGCCAGCGCCCCTTGTGCAGCGCCTGCACCGCCTCGAGCAGTGGCGGCGCATCCAGGGCGAAGTCGTAGCCCAGCACATGGATGGTCGCGCCACCCCAGGTGCAGGACAGTTCCACGCCGCTGACCCAGCGCATGCCCCGGGCCTGGCAGGCCTCGCGGGCCTCGACCAGGCCGTCGAGGGTGTCGTGGTCGGTGAGCGCCAGCGTGTGCACGCCGTGCGCGTGCGCCCGCGCGACCAACGCCGTGGGCGTGAGCGCGCCGTCGGATGCCGTGCTGTGGCAGTGCAGATCAACATTCATAGGGGAACGCTTTCGTCGTATTCGATGTTTGTTATTATGCCGCCACCTCTCGCTTCTGGCTGCCACCGTGAAACAATTCATCGATTTCATACCGCTGCTGCTGTTCTTCATCGTCTACAAGCTCGACCCTCGTCTGGTCGACGTCGGCGGTCATGCCTTCGAACTCGGCGGCATCTACAGCGCGACCAAGGTGCTGATCCTCAGCTCCGTGGTGGTATATGGCGTGCTGTTCCTGCGCCAGCGCAGGCTCGAGAAAGGCCAGTGGCTGACGCTCGTCGCCTGTCTGGTGTTCGGCGGGCTGACCCTGGCCTTCCACAGCGAAACCTTCCTCAAGTGGAAGGCGCCGGTGGTCAACTGGCTGTTCGCCCTGGCGTTTCTGGGCAGTCACTTCGTCGGCGATCGTGTGCTGGTCAAGCGCTTCATGGGTCATGCCCTGAACCTGCCGAACCCGATCTGGGTGCGGCTGAACCTGGCCTGGGTGGTGTTCTTCGTGTTCTGCGGCGCGGCCAACCTGTTCGTGGCCTTCACCTTCGAACGTTTCTGGGTCGACTTCAAGGTCTTCGGCAGCCTGGGCCTGACCGTCCTGTTCATGGTCGCCCAGGGGCTCTACCTGTCGCGCCACCTGCGCGACAACGAGACGCCCACTCCGCCTTCCTCCACCCAGCACAAGGATTGACATGCTCTACGCCATCATCGCTCGCGACACCGAAGGTTCCCTGGACAAGCGCCTGGCCACGCGCCCTGCCCACCTCGAGCGCCTGCAGCAGCTCAAGACCGAAGGTCGCCTGGTGCTGGCCGGGCCGCACCCGGCCATCGACAGCAACGACCCGGGCCCGGCCGGCTTCACCGGCAGCCTGGTCGTCGCCGAGTTCGACTCGCTGACCGCGGCCCAGGCCTGGGCCGACGCCGACCCCTACGTGGCGGCGGGTGTCTACGATCAGGTCGTGGTCAAGCCCTTCAAGCACGTCCTGCCCTGATTACCCGTGGCGGCTGCCTTTGGCCGCCCTTCGTCTCGAGTGAGTCATGAGTGAGCTGTTACTGATTGACGATGACCAGGAGCTCTGCGAGCTGCTGAGCAGCTGGCTGAGCCAGGAAGGCTTCGACGTGCGCGCCTGCCATGACGGGCACAGCGCGCGTCAGGCCCTGGCCGAGCAGCCGCCTGCAGCCGTGGTGCTGGACGTCATGTTGCCTGATGGCAGCGGCCTGGAACTGCTCAAGCAGCTGCGTACCGAGCATGCCGAGCTGCCGGTCCTCATGCTTTCGGCGCGGGGCGAACCTCTGGACCGCATCCTGGGCCTGGAGCTGGGCGCCGACGACTACCTGGCCAAACCCTGCGATCCTCGTGAACTGACGGCACGTCTGCGGGCCGTGCTGCGCCGCAGCCACCCGGGCACCCCGACGACGCAGCTGGCGATCGGCGACCTGGCCTTCAGCCCGGCACGCGGCGTCGTGGCGATCGAGGGCCGGGAGATGACCCTGACCCTGTCGGAAAGCCGAATCCTCGAGGCTCTGCTGCGCCAGCCGGGCGAGCCCCTGGACAAGCAGGAACTGGCGCAACTGGCCCTGGGACGCAAGCTGACGCTGTACGACCGCAGCCTGGACATGCACGTCAGCAACCTGCGCAGAAAGGTCGGCCCCCATGCCGACGGCCGCCCGCGGATCGTCGCCTTGCGCAGCCGGGGGTACTACTACAGCCTCTGAGCGGCAAGCGCTGGGAGGCGAGAGGCGTGAAAGGCTCACATCCTGGCTGATGCCAGACAGCCAGTTGAGGCCCGCCTGGCCGACTGCATCAGCCCTTCAAGCCCGACCACGACCGGCCCGGCGTCTCGTCAAGACTGTTGCGCGTCCTAGCGCCAGCTCGATCTCATGATCAAGCGCAGCCCCCTGTGTGCGGGCTTGCCCGCGATGCAGGTATCGCCTGGTCGGCCTCTATCGCCCCCTTGCTTTACCAATCCTTTACCGACCCCTGACCGCCCTTGACCTTGTCTTCCCTAGACTGGGCTCATCCGGTAATCACCGGCCCATGAGAGGAGAGACACCATGCGCAAGACCCTGACCGCCCTGCTGTTCGCCGCCGCGCTGCCGACCGTGGCCATGGCCATGCCAGAAGGCGGCCCGCGTCATGACGGCCCGCCTCACCGTGGTGGCGCGCCGTTCGCCCAGCTCGACCTGACGCCGGAACAGCGTCACCAGGTGGATACCCTGATGCGCGACCAGATGAAGGCACGTCACGACATCACCGACCGCTACCTGGACAAGCTGTCCGCTGCGGACAAGAAGGCCATGCAGGACGACATCAAGGCCAACCGCGAGAAGAGCCAGACCGCCATCCGCGCGCTGCTCAAGCCAGAACAGCAGAAGAAGTTCGACGACATGGAAAAGGAACGCGCCGCCCGCAAGGCCGAGTGGCAGGAATTCCAGACCTGGAAAGCTGAAAAAGCCAAGAAGGCCCAGTAAGCTGTCGTTGACCGCCCGACCCGCCTTTGGTGGGTCGGGCTTTTTTTCGTAGGGGAGGTGTGAGCGTGCGCTCATTGTTCTGGCGAATCCTGGCCAGTTTCTGGCTGGCCATCACCCTGGTCGCGGGGCTGTCGATACTGCTGGGCCACATGCTCAACCAGGATGCCTGGATCCTCAGTCGTCACCCCGGCTTGAACACCCTGGCCAGCCAATGGGCGCAGCATTACGAGCAAGAGGGCCTGGCGCCTGCGCAACGTTTCCTCGAGCAGCGCAAGCAGCGCTACAAAGTCGACGTGCAGGTACTGGACGAAAGTGGCCAGGCGGTGGTGCCCGGGACGTTCCCGCGGCGCGCGGCGGACTTCGAGGCACGGCAGACCAACGATGAACGCCCCCTGCCCTGGCGCCGGCTGACCGAGGAGTACACCAGCCCACACAGCGGCCAGACCTACCTGCTGATCTATCGCATCCCCCATCCTGAGCTCGACGCCTGGCACCGTGACAGCCTGCTCTGGCCACTGAGCGCCCTGGGCATCGCGCTGGTGGTGCTGACGTTGTTCAGCCTGCTGGTGACGCTGTCGATCACGCGCCCCTTGAGCCGTCTGCGCGGTGCGGTGCATGACCTGGGCCAGACCAGCTATCAGCAGAACAGCCTGGCGCGGCTGGCTGATCGACGTGATGAATTCGGTGTCCTGGCCACCGACTTCAACAAGATGGGCGCGCGGCTACAGAGCTTGATCGGCAGCCAACGGCAATTGCTGCGTGATGTGTCGCACGAGCTTCGCTCCCCTCTGGCCCGTCTGCGCGTGGCACTGGCCCTGGCCGAGCGCGCCGAACCGGCACAACGCGCAGCGCTCTGGCCACGCCTGACGCGCGAATGCGACCGACTGGAGGGCCTGATCAGCGAAATTCTCGAACTGGCGCGTGTCGATGCCGAGCAGGCGCATCCTGAACCGGTCGATCTGCCCGTGTTGCTGGGCGGCGTGTGCAAGGACGCTCAACTGGCTGTTCCGGAGCAGACCATCCGCTGTGAGGTCGAACCGGGCGTAAGCCTGCAGGGCTGGCCGACACTGATCGAACGCGCGGTGGACAATCTGGTGCGCAATGCCTTGCGCTTCAATCCCCAAGGCAAGCTCATCGAGCTGCTGGCCGCGCAGGATGCGCGTGGCGTCGTGATCAGTGTGCGTGACCACGGGCCAGGTATCGCGCCGGAACACCTGGCCCAGCTGGGTGAACCCTTCTACCGGGCACCGGGCCAGACGGCTGCCGGTCATGGGCTGGGGCTGGCCATCGCGCGCAAGGCGGTGGAGCGCCATGGTGGGGTGCTCGAGCTGTCGAACCATGCACAGGGCGGCTTCGAGGCACGGTTGGTGCTGCCGGCCGAGCCGGTAGTGGCGGGTTGACCGGGGGGTGATGGAAAGAACGCATGGATGGCTTCGTGGGCCCGCAGGGCCAGGCCTTTCAACCTCTTTGGAAAAAGCCCCACGACAGGGCCATCGTTGTATCCACAGACTGATCGGCTTGATACAGGCAAACGCAGTCCATCCTGTGGGAGTCCGCCCGCCGCCTTGGCGCCGCGCTGTCGCGCAGAGAACCTGGCGATAGCTGGCAGTGCTCAGATGCCGTGTCGCTGATCGATTTCTGGGACCGCTTTGCGGTCCATCGCGGCCGGTCCGGCGCTCCGGCAGGGGCCGCTCCTACACCGTAGCCGCACCACGGCATCGCAGGCAGTCGCGGTCCCCTGTGGGAGCGGCCCCTGTGCCGCGATTGGGCCCGCAGGGCCCACAAAGCCCTATAATTAATTACTTTTAAATCAATAATTTACTCTATGTTTATGAGAACGGGCTTGAGCCGCTCTGCCAGATCAGCGATGGGGTCCACATCGCGCTGGGCAAAGACGTTGAAAGGCCTGACCTGCAGGGCCCATGGACCCGCGATCGCTGTGGCGCAGGGTGTACCGCACAGCGCAGACTGCGCCGCCTTGTCACCACCACCTGGGAGTCACCCCCACGAAGCGACGAAATCTTCGGTCGCCAGCACTGGCGCGGTACGTGGCTCGTTCGCGGGCGTGCCGACGTACAGGTAGCCCAGCAGCTCTTCGTGGTCCTGCAGACCCAGGCCCTTGGCCACGTGGGCATCGAACGCCATGTCGCCGGTACGCCACAATGCCCCTATCCCTTGCGCATGGGCGGCAAGCAGGATGCCATGGGCCGCGCAGCCGGCCGCCAGCCGTTGCTCGACGAGAGGCACCTTGGGGTGTTCCTTCAGGCAGGCGATCACCACGATGATCATCGGGGCCCGCAGCGGCATGGCGCGGGCCTTGTCCAGGGCCGCCTGGCTGGCATCGCCCTTGAGCTGCACGGCCTCGGCATACAGCTCGCCCAGCCGCTCGCGCGCCGTTCCTTCGATGGTCAAGAAGCGCCAAGGCCGCAGCTGGCCGTGATCCGGCGCGCGCAAGGCGGCCTGAAACAGCGCTTCACGTTGTGCAGTATTGGGCGCCGGTTCGGTCAGACGCGCCACAGACACGCGATTGAGCAATGCATCGAGAGCCTCCATCGGCTTTCTCCTGGTCATGGATAGATGAGGGGCATTCTCAAGCTGCAAGCTGCAAGCTGCAAGCTGCGTGCTGCAAGTCAGAGCGTCAGCGCCGCCTCGGTGTCCTGTTGGCACCTGACCCACCGCACCACTGTCCGCTTGCAGCGTGTGGCCTGCAGCTCGCCTTCGAACATCCCACTTGCAGCTCGCCCCCGCTGCCCCGAAAATGGCGCCCCTCCGTTTCGACTCAGAGCCCCAGCCATGGCGTTGCCGACCCTCCGGATCATCGCGTTCATCATCGGCATCTTCCTGGTGACCCTGGCCGTGAGCATGCTCGTGCCCATGGCCACCCTGCTGATCTTCGACCGTACCGACGACCTGCCGTCCTTCGGCTGGGCCAGCCTGATCACCCTCGCAGCCGGCCTGGCGATGCTCGCGCAAGGTCGGCCGGAGCAGGTGCACCTGCGGCCTCGGGACATGTACCTGCTCACGGTCTGCAGCTGGGTGGTGGTGTGCGTGTTCGCCGCACTGCCGTTCCTCTTCACCCAGCACATCAGCTACACCAACGCCTTCTTCGAAAGCATGTCGGGGATCACGGCCACCGGCTCCACCGTCCTCAGCGGGCTGGACGACATGTCACCGGGGATCCTGATGTGGCGATCGATGCTGCACTGGCTCGGCGGCATCGGCTTCATCGCCATGGCCGTGGCGATCCTGCCCCTGCTGCGCATCGGGGGCATGCGCCTGTTCCAGACCGAGTCGTCCGACCGCTCCGAGAAGGTCATGCCGCGCTCGCACATGGTCGCCAAGTCCATCGTGCTGGTCTACGTGGGTATTACCGTGCTCGGCAGCCTGGCGTTCTGGTGGGCGGGCATGAGCCTGTTCGATGCCATCAATCATGCCATGTCGGCCATCTCCACCGGGGGCTTCTCCACCTCCGACCTGTCCCTGGCCAAATGGGACATCCCGGCGGTGCACTGGGTCGCGGTGGTGGTGATGATCCTGGGCAGCCTGCCCTTCACCTTGTACGTGGCCGCCCTGCGCGGCAATCGTGGCGCGCTGGTCCGCGACCAGCAGGTGCAGGGCCTGCTGGTGCTGCTGGTCGCCACCTGGATCGTGCTGGGCACCTGGTACTGGCTGACCACCGACCTGCCTTGGACGGACGCCTTTCGCCACGTGGCGCTGAACGTCACCTCGGTGGTCACCACCACGGGCTTCGCCCTGGGCGACTACAGCCTGTGGGGCAACTTCTCGCTGATGTTCTTCTTCTACCTGGGCTTCATCGGCGGCTGCTCCGGCTCCACCGCCGGCGGGATCAAGATCTTCCGCTTCCAGGTGGCCTACATCCTGCTCAAGGCCAACCTCAACCAGTTGATCCACCCGCGCGCCGTGATCAAGCAGAAGTACAACGGTCATCGGCTCGACGAAGAAATCGTGCGCTCGATCCTGACGTTCTCGTTCTTCTTCGCCATCACCATCTGCCTGATCGCGCTGTCGCTGTCGTTGCTGGGCCTGGACTGGATGACGGCGCTGACGGGTGCGGCGAGCACCGTGTCAGGGGTCGGGCCGGGGTTGGGCGAAGTCATTGGCCCGGCGGGCAACTTCTCGACCCTGCCAGATGCGGCCAAGTGGATCCTGGCCGGCGGGATGCTGCTCGGACGTCTGGAGATCATCACCGTGCTGGTGCTGTGCATGCCTGCGTTCTGGCGGCATTGAGCGCAAGAGCGCAGGCACCTCATGCCTGACAGGGGCCAGGCGTCACCCTGCCCCTGCCAGGACCCGACGGGCACTCAGCAGTCGGTCAGCTCGAGAAACGCCGCGGCCAACCGCTCCAGGCCGTGCTGGTCCTCGACGCCAAAACGCGCCAGGCGTGGGCTGTCCAGGTCCAGCACGCCGATCAGGCGACCGTCCTTGACCAACGGGATCACCAGTTCGCTGTTGGAGGCGCTGTCGCAGGCGATGTGCCCCGGGAAGGCATGGACGTCTTCGACGCGCTGGGTCTGCTGCGTGGCGGCCGCCGCGCCGCAGACCCCTTTGCCGAACGGGATGCGCACACAGGCGACCTGCCCCTGGAACGGGCCGAGCACCAGCTGCTCGTCACGCACCAGGTAGAAGCCGGCCCAATTGAGATCATCCACCTGATGGTAGAGAAACGCCGACAGCTGGGCGGCATTGGCGATGAAGTCGCGTTCGTCGGCGAACAGGGCGCGCACCTGCGCGACCAGCAGGTCGTAGCCGTCCAGGCCTTTGCCACTGGCATCGAGATCGATCATGGGTGTTGCTCCAGCAAGTGCAGCCCGACCCAGTAGCGGGCGAACTGGTAGGCACAGCGGCCATTACGGTTGCCGCGACCGGTCGCCCAGCGCACGGCCTCGGTTTCCAGCGCTTCGTCGCGCTGCCAGGTCAGGCCGGCCGCTCGGGCCAGCTGGTCGATCCAGTGCTCGACCACGTCCAGGTAGTGGGCCTGGCTGAAGGGGTAGAAGGAGAGCCACAGGCCAAACCGGTCCGACAGGGCGATCTTGTCTTCCACCGCCTCGTTGGGGTGCAGTTCGCCGTCGATCATCTTCCAGTGCTCGTTGTCACTCTGCTTCTCGGGCACCAGGTGGCGACGGTTCGAGGTGGCGTACAGCAGCACATTGTCGGGGGCCTGCTCCAGCGAACCGTCGAGCACGCTCTTGAGCACCCGGTAATCGCCCTCGCCCGCTTCGAACGAGAGGTCGTCGCAGAACAGGATGAAACGCTGGGGAAGCTGCTGCAGCTGTTCGACCACCCGTGGCAGGTCGGCCAGGTGGTCGCGCTCGATCTCGATCAGGCGCAGCCCGGCGCCGGCGTGCTCGGCCAGCAAGGCGCGCACCAGCGAGGACTTGCCCGTACCGCGCGAGCCCCAGAGCAGCGCATGGTTGGCCGGCAGGCCTTCGATGAACTGGTGGGTATTGCGGCCCAGCTGTTCACGTTGCTTGTCGACCCCGATCAGGTCGCTCAGGCGGATGTCCAGGCTGACCTCCAGGGGCAGCAGGTAGCCGCTGCGCGCATCGCGCTGCCAGCGTGCGGCCAGGCAGTGATGCCAGTCGATGCTGGGACGCGGCGCGGGCAGCAGGGGTTCGAGGCGCGCCAGTACCGTTTCGGCACGCTCCAGAAAAGCACTCAAGCGGGGGTCCATGACCACTCCTCATGTCAGATCAACGGCGGGGATGGACGGCTCGAAACACGCCGAGTCGGCTATGCTTGCGCAGCGCAAGGAACGTACAACTGGTTCGGGAACCCATGGATATCAAGTTCACCCATCGTCTGTCCTACAAGCAGGCCCGTCTGACGGTCCTTGCCGGCTTCGTTCTCGGAACCTTGCTCAGTCTCATCCAGATCGGCATCGATTATGCCAGCGAAGACGCCTCCATCAACCGTGAAATAGACGCGCTGCTGCAAATCAGCCACAACCCGGCCTCGCGCATCGCCTACAACATCGACACCGAGCTGGCCCATGAGCTGGCGGCAGGGCTGCTGCGCTCCCCCGCCGTGTTGCGCGCACGCCTGATCGACAACACCGACACGGTGCTGGCCGACGAGCAGCGCGATCGCCTGCAAAGCCCCTATCGACCGATCAGCGACTTTCTGTTCGGCGCCTACCGTCAGTTCGCCGACCCGCTGTACCTGACGCACATGCCCGGCGACCACCTGGGTACGTTGCGCCTGGATGTGGACACGTTCGCCTTCGGCAGCCGCTTCCTGAACCGCGCCGGCGTCACGCTGGTCAATGGCTTCGCGCGCAGCCTGGTGCTGACCGTGATCCTGCTGGCGCTGTTCTACACCATGCTCACCCAGCCGCTGGTGCGAGTCATCAATGCCCTGAGCCGGGCCGACCTGCGCCAGCCTGACCAGGCCAAGCTGACCTACCCGCCCGGCCACGAGACCGACGAGATCGGCGTGCTGGTCAAGGTCGCCAACCGCCAGTTCGTCAGCATGGCCACCGAGATTCAGCAGCGGCGTGCGGCCGAGAACCGCTTGACCGACTACCTGGGCGAACTCGAACACATCGTTTCGGCCCGTACCCAGGCACTGGAAGCCAGCAATGCCCGCCTGAGCCAGTCCAACCTGGAACTGGAACAGGCGCGTGGCCAGGCTCTGGACATGGCGCAGGCCCGTGCGGCGTTCCTGGCCAACATGAGTCATGAGATCCGCACGCCCCTCAATGGCATGCTCGGCATGATCGCGCTGGCGCTGGACAGCCCCGACCCAGGCGAGCAGCGCCAGCAGCTGTCCATCGCCCACGAGTCGGGCAAAGTGCTGGTGGAGTTGCTCAACGATATCCTCGACCTGTCGAAGTTCGATGCCGGCCAGCTCACGCTCGAATGCATTCCTTTCGACATGGGCACGCTGGTCGAAGACACCGCCAGCCTGCTGTCGCAGAATGCCGCTGCCAGCGTGGAACTCACCTGCCTGGTGACGCCGGACTTCCCCAGCGCCGTATTGGGCGACCCCACCCGCGTGCGGCAGATCGTCAGCAACCTGCTGGCCAATGCGCTCAAGTTCACCCGGTTCGGGCGGGTCGACGTGCGCTTGAGTCATGAGGACGGGCGCGTGCGGCTCGAGGTGTGCGACACCGGCATCGGCATCCCCGAGCAGGCCCAGGAACGGATCTTCCTGCCGTTCGTGCAAGCAGGCGATGGCATCACGCGGCAGTATGGCGGCACCGGCCTGGGCCTGACCCTGGCGCGCAACCTGTGCAGCGCGATGCAGGGCCACCTGCACATCGAGTCGCGTACAGGCTTTGGCAGCCGCTTCAGCATCGAACTGCCCTTGCCGGTACAGACCGAAGCAGTGGTGCCGGGGCGCCTGAAGGGTCGCGTGGTCGCCGTGTGCGACCCCAGCAGCGGGCTGGCCGAGTGGTTGGCGGCGACCTTGCCCGCCTGGGGCCTGGACTATGCCCGGAGCGATCGTTTCGACGACAGGGTGCCGCCGTCGGCAGACGTGCTGATCCTCAACGACCGCGCCCTGCTCGAGACGCTGCGTCCGAGGTTCGCGGCGCCGATCCTGCTGATCACCGCGTACGGCGAGTTCCTGCGCGGCCCTCAGCGCGCTCGTCTCGCGCCGCTGCAGCAATTGGCGCGCCCGGTCGGGCGTTCGACCCTGTACCAGACGTTGCGCCGTGCATTGCCCGGAAGCGAGGCCGGCCACGCCTTGCCAGGCCAGACCCCCAGTGCCGAGGGCCCTTGCGCGAGCATCCTGCTGGTCGAGGACAACCCGGTCAATCAGATGGTCGCGCAGGGCATGCTGACGCGCCTGGGTTGCCGGGTCCAGGTGGCCACCCATGGCGCCGAAGCCTTGCAACTGCTCGAACAGCAGCGGTTCGACATGGTGCTGATGGACTGCAACATGCCCGTGATGGACGGTTACGAAGCCAGCCGCCGGATCCGCCAGATACCCCGCTGGGCGGACCTGCCGATCATCGCGCTGACCGCCAACGCCATGCCGGACGAGCGTGACCGCTGCCTGGCCGCCGGCATGAACGACTACCTGGCCAAGCCGTTCCGGCGCGAGAACCTGCTCACGCTGATCGAGCGTTGGCTGGTGCCACCTGCCCGGTGAGCACCGCCTCGATCGCCGCCTCCAGCGCCTTGGGCTTGGTCAACGGCCCGAAGCGCGTCACCTGCCCCGTCGCCGGGTCGAGCAGGAACTTGGTGAAGTTCCACTTGATCGACTCGGTGCCCATCAGGCCGGGTGCACGGCGCTTGAGGGCAACGAACAGCGGATGCGCGCGCGGCCCGTTGACCTCGACCTTGCGGAACATCGGGAAGCTCACGCCGAAGGTGCGCTGGCAAAACTGCGCGATCGAGCGCGAGTCGCCGGGCTCCTGCTGGCCGAACTGGTTGCACGGGAAGCCGGCGATCACCAGCCCACGTGCCTGATAGCTCTGCCATAGCGCCTCGAGCCCTTCGTACTGCGGCGTGAAGCCACACTGGCTGGCGGTGTTTACCACCAGCACGGCCTTGGCCGCAAAGTCGGCCAGGCACTTCTGCTCACCGTTCAAGGTCATGCAGGCGATGCCCAGCAGTTCGTCACGCACCCCCAGTCTGCGTTCAGTCACGAGGCTTGAACTCCAGGCAGACCGAGTTGATGCAATAGCGCAGGCCGGTCGGTGGCGGGCCGTCCGGGAACACGTGGCCCAGGTGGGCGTCGCAGCGTGCGCAGGTGACCTCGGTACGGATCATGCCGTGGGAGATGTCGCGCATCTCGATCATGGCTTCCTGGCCGATCGGCGCGTAGAAGCTCGGCCAGCCACAGCCGGAGTCGAACTTGGTCGAGGCGTCGAACAGTGGCGCGCCGCAGCAGATGCACTGGTAGGTGCCCGCACGCTTTTCGTCGTTGTACTTGCCGGTGAAGGGCCGCTCGGTCCCCTTCAGGCGGCAGACCTCGTACTGCGCGGGGTCGAGCATCGCGCGCCACTCTTCCAATGTCTTTTCGATCTTCTGCATACAGCACCTCGGCAGGCTTGAATTTGCGTCGCGCCGTCTTTTCGCTGGCGCGGGGGGCACGTATATTAGTGCGCTCTGTGTCTGACATCAGCCAGTCACACACGCTCCGCCTTTTTTCGGTCTATTCGTCGGCGGGCCGCTGCGACCTCTCCACTCGGGATTCCAACATGCAGTTCAGCAAATCGAACAAGCTCGCCAATGTCTGCTACGACATTCGCGGCCCGGTGCTCAAGCACGCCAAACGCCTGGAAGAGGAAGGCCACCGCATCCTCAAGCTGAACATCGGCAACCCGGCACCCTTTGGCTTCGAGGCGCCCGAGGAGATCCTCCAGGACGTGATCCGCAACCTGCCCACGGCTCAGGGCTACAGCGATTCCAAGGGCCTGTTCAGCGCCCGCAAGGCGGTGATGCAGTACTGCCAGCAGAAGGACATCGACGGCGTCGGCATCGAGGACATCTACCTGGGCAACGGCGTCTCCGAGCTGATCGTCATGTCCATGCAGGCCCTGCTGAACAACGGTGACGAAGTCCTGATCCCGGCGCCGGACTACCCCCTGTGGACCGCCGCCGTGAGCCTGGCCGGTGGCAAGCCGGTGCACTACCTGTGCGACGAGCAGGCCGACTGGTTCCCGGACCTGGACGACATCAAGGCCAAGATCACCCCGAACACCAAGGCCCTGGTGATCATCAACCCGAACAACCCGACCGGCGCGGTCTACTCGCGCGAACTGCTGCTGGGCATGCTCGAGCTGGCCCGCCAGCACGACCTGGTGGTGTTCTCCGACGAAATCTACGACAAGATCCTGTACGACGAGGCCGTGCACATCAGCACGGCCTCCCTGGCCCCGGACCTGCTCTGCCTGACCTTCAACGGCCTGTCGAAATCCTATCGGGTGGCGGGCTTCCGTTCCGGCTGGCTGATCATTTCCGGGCCCAAGCACCACGCCCAGAGCTACATCGAAGGCATCGACATGCTGGCCAACATGCGCCTGTGCGCCAACGTACCGGCCCAGCACGCGATCCAGACGGCGCTCGGCGGCTACCAGAGCATCAACGACCTAGTGCTGCCGCCTGGCCGCCTGCTCGAACAGCGCAACCGCACCTGGGAGCTGCTCAACGACATCCCGGGCGTCAGCTGCGTCAAGCCCATGGGTGCGCTGTACGCCTTCCCACGGATCGACCCCAAGGTCTGCCCGATCCTCAACGACGAGAAGTTCGTGCTCGACCTGCTGCTGTCCGAGCGCTTGCTGGTGGTTCAGGGCACGGCCTTCAACTGGCCATGGCCCGACCATTTCCGCGTGGTGACCCTGCCACGCGTGGACGACCTGGAGCAGGCCATCGGGCGGATCGGCCAGTTCCTGCGCACCTACCGCCAATAAAAGCGATGCGGGGCCCTCCGCCCGTGAGCGGGTGGGCCCTCGAGACCGGATGCCACGATTGCCGCGCCCCGCCTTGAACTCAGACACGTCCTACAACACGTGCTGATACCTCTGTCAGCCCCCGCCCTACACAGTTTGAAATAGTCCCCCGGTTGAATCCGGACGCCTTGCGCCTTATATACCCCGGCAGTGAGCAACATTTCATCCGTCAGGAGAACGTGACAACCATGATGCGCATCTTGTTGTTTGTAGCCACCAACCTTGCGGTGGTGCTGGTTGCAAGCATTACCTTGAGCCTGTTCGGCTTCGACGGGTTCATGGCCGCCAACGGGGTCGACCTCGACCTTGGCCAACTGCTGGTCTTCTGTGCCGTGTTCGGCTTTGCCGGCTCGATCATCTCGCTGCTCATCTCCAAGTGGATGGCCAAGATGAGCACCGGCACCCAGATCATCACCCAGCCCCGCACGCGTCATGAGCAGTGGCTGCTGCAGACCGTCGAGGAGCTGTCGCGCGAAGCGGGCATCAAGATGCCCGAGGTCGGTATCTTCCCGGCCTACGAGGCCAACGCCTTCGCCACCGGCTGGAACCGCAACGACGCGCTGGTCGCAGTCAGCCAGGGCCTGCTCGAACGCTTCTCGCCCGACGAAGTGCGCGCGGTGCTCGCGCACGAGATCGGCCACGTCGCCAATGGCGACATGGTCACGCTGGCGCTGGTGCAGGGGGTGGTCAACACCTTCGTGATGTTCTTCGCCCGGATCATCGGCAACTTCGTCGACAAGGTGATCTTCAAGAACGAAGAAGGCCAGGGCATCGCCTACTACGTGGCGACCATCGTCGCCGAACTGGTCCTGGGCATCCTCGCCAGTATCATCGTGATGTGGTTCTCGCGCCGTCGCGAGTACCGCGCCGACGACGCCGGTGCACGCCTGGCCGGCACCGGCGCCATGATCAGCGCCCTGCAACGCCTGCGTTCGGAGCAGGGCCTGCCCGCACAGATGCCCGACACCCTCAAGGCCTTCGGCATCAATGGCGGCCTCAAGCACGGCCTGGCCGGCTTGCTGATGAGCCACCCCCCGCTCGAAGAGCGCATCGAAGCGCTGCGCCGTCGCGGCTGAGTTCAGCGTTACCCTACAGGGGCGACTTCGGTCGCCTCTTTTTTTGCCTGCGGTTTCGTACCCATGAGCATCCGCCTGCCGAGCTGCCGCTCACCCATGACCGCGCCTCGGTGAGACTGGCTGTCACGGGCCCTGTGGGAGCAACTGTCTTTTTCTATTCGGCCCATGCCCGACCGCATGGGCTGATGTGTGCGCTTACCCGCGACGCAGGCGGCGCCTGACAGGGCCCTATCGCTGGCAAGCCAGCTCCCACCCAGACCTCTGCAGCCGTCGGTGCAGGTATGGCTGCGCACGCAGCTTGTGAGCGGGCTTGTCCGCGATAGCGCTCGATCCGTCACCGCCTGCATCGCGGGCAAGCCCGCTCCCACACAGGGTTGTATCCACCTGTCAGCTAGTGCCCTGACTGTATGCGGTCGAGCGTGCCCTGCCTGAACGCCCGCCATAAAAAAACCCCGGTGCGATCAGGATCGCACCGGGGTTTTCGACATCACCTACGCATCAATCTTCGCGATAGCGACGCAGCTTGAGCTGCTTGCCAGCGACACGGGTGTCCTTGAGCTTGGTCAGCAGCTTCTCGAGGCCGTCTTCCGGCAGCTCGACCAGGCTGAAGCTGTCGCGCACCTGGATGCGACCGATCGCATCACGGGCCAGGCCACCCTCGTTGAGGATCGCGCCCAGCAGGTTCTTGGCAGCGATGCCGTCACGGGCACCCAGGGCGGTACGGCAACGGACACGGCCTTCGGCCAGTGGCAGCGGCGCACGGCGCTCGCGGTCACCACGCTCGCCACGGTCGCTGCGCTCACCGGTACGCTCGCGCGGGGTGTGCGACGGGACCAGCGGCTGGTCACGCTCGACGCTGGCCAGGTCCAGTGCCTGACCATTGGTGGCCTTGCGCAGCAGGGCCGCGGCCAGGGCACGTGGGCTGCAGCCCAGGTCGGCGGTCAGGCGGTCGAGCAGCTCACCGTGGCTGGCTTCGGAATCGGCCACCAGCGGCGCGAGGCTGTTGGTCAGCTTCTTGATGCGGGCGTCCAGCACGGCTTGCGCGTTGGGCAGACGGGCTTCGGCGACTTTCTGACCGGTGACGCGCTCGATCACCTGCAGCATGCGACGCTCGCGCGGGGTGACCAGCAGCAGGGCACGGCCTTCGCGACCGGCACGACCAGTACGGCCGATACGGTGCACGTAGGACTCGGGGTCGTACGGCATGTCGACGTTGAAGACGTGGGTGATGCGCGGAACATCCAGACCCCGGGCAGCGACGTCGGTGGCGACGACGATGTCCAGGCGACCGTCCTTGAGCGAGTCGATGACGCGCTCACGCTGGTTCTGGGCGATGTCGCCGTTCAGGGCCGCGGCCTTGTAGCCCTTGGCTTCCAGCGCGCTGGCCAGGTCCAGGGTGGCTTGCTTGGTGCGCACGAAGGCGATCAGCGCGTCGAACTCTTCGACTTCCAGCAGACGCAGCACGGCCGGGATCTTCTGGTCGGCGTGCACCATCAGGTGCGCCTGGTCGATCGCGGTGACGGTCTGGGTCTTGCTCTGGATCTTGACGTGCTTCGGCTCGCGCAGGTGACGCTCGGCGATCGAACGGATCGACGACGGCAGCGTGGCCGAGAACAGGACGGTCTGACGGGTTTCCGGCAGGGCGGCGAAGATCACTTCCAGGTCGTCCATGAAGCCGAGCTTGAGCATCTCGTCGGCTTCGTCGAGGACCAGGTGACGCACGGTCGACAGGACCTTCTCGTCACGGCGCAGGTGGTCGCACAGGCGACCCGGGGTGGCGACGACGATCTGGGCGCCGTTGCGGATGGCACGCAGCTGCGGGCCCATCGGTGCGCCGCCGTACACGGCCACCACGTTCACGCCCGGCATCTGCTTGGCGTAGGTTTCGAAGGCTGTAGCTACTTGCAGCGCCAACTCACGGGTTGGCGCCAGGATCAGGGCTTGCGGTTCGCGCTTGCTCGTGTCGATACGATTCAGGATGGGCAGTGCGAAGGCAGCGGTCTTGCCGGTGCCGGTCTGCGCCTGGCCGATCATGTCATGACCGGCGAGAATGATCGGGATCGACTGCTGCTGAATGGCGGACGGCTCTTCATAGCCGGTGGCCAGTACGGCGGCAACGATGTTGGGATTGAGATCGAGAGCGGCGAATCCGCCGGTTTCCTGGGTCATGGGTATGCCTCTAGAGGTGCATCCGCAAAGACCCATGCTCCAGAGCTGCACATGCCTTGAAAGACCCTAAGGTCACCCAGGCAGCTCTGGCGGCGGGGATTTGCGAAGACGATTGAAAAGGGAACATCTTGGGAAAGTCCGACGAGCGGACGCGCAGCCGTAGCTGAATTCGGAGGATTTGCACCACCTGCAACGGGGGCCCGCTGAAAGACCGGCGCGTACTATACCCGAATCGGCGATTCACTGTAGATTTTTTTTTACCGAACGGTCAAGTCGCCAGCCAGGCATGCCTGGCGGCTGAATCGTTTATGCCAGCGCCTTCACGTGGCCGGACGCAGTACCTGGATCAGCGGTTCGAGGCTGTACCCCAGGCGGGGGGCCAGGGCCTGGGCGCGCTGGCGCAGGCTGGGCAGGTCGAGTGCCTGATCGAGGTCGGCAGGCACGATCACCACCACGTTGCCCTCCTTGACCGGCAGCTCCCAGTAATGCCGGTGGTAGAGCCCCCTGAGCAAGGCAGCCCCCAGCGGCTTGCCCTCGTCGTTGGCCCACTGGTTGATGACCAGCCAACCGCCCGGGTTGAGCTTGCGCTGGCAGTCCTGCAGGAAATTCCAGGCCAAGTGCGCGACGCCGGGGCCGTGGTCGGTGTACAGGTCGACGAAGATCAGGTCCGCGCACTCGGCATCCGCCAGCAAGGTCATGGCGTCGCCGATGCGTACATACAGGCGCGGATCGTCGTCCAGCCCCAGGTACTGCATGGCCAGGCGAGGCACGTCGGGGCGCAGCTCGATGGCCTCGACATCCTCCAGTGGCAGGAACTTCAGGCAGGCCTGGGTCAGGGTACCGGCGCCCAGCCCCAGGAACAGTGCGCTGTCCGGTGCTTCATGGCACAAGGCAGCCAACAGCATGGCCCGTGTGTAGTCGTACTCGAGCCAGGCCGGATCGGCAGTGAACACACAGCTCTGCTCGATGGCATCGCCGAACTCCAGAAACCGGTATTCGTCCACCTCGAGCACGCTGATGACGCCGAAGGCATCCTCGACCCGCTCCAGCAGCCGCTCTTGCCGCTCGTTCGTCATTGCCCCATCCACGTGCGCAAAAGCGGGCATTGTCCGCCAATGCCGAGGGCGCAACAACCCAGCGCGCACCTGCTACCATGGGCCATCGCCCTTTTCCCTTGCACGAGTGCCCTGATGAACAGACCGTGGAGCCCCGACAGCTGGCGTGCCCTGCCAATCCAGCAGCAGCCGATCTACCCCGATGCCGCCCACCTGGGGCGTGTCGAACAGGCCTTGGCCAGCTACCCGCCGCTGGTGTTCGCAGGTGAAGCGCGCGAGCTGCGCCGCCAGTTCGCCGAAGTGACCCAGGGCCGAGCCTTCCTGCTGCAAGGCGGCGACTGCGCCGAGAGCTTTGCGGAGTTTTCCGCCGCGAAGATCCGCGACACCTTCAAGGTGCTGTTGCAGATGGCGATCGTCATGACCTTCGCCGCCGGCCTGCCGGTGGTCAAGGTCGGTCGCATGGCCGGCCAGTTCGCCAAACCGCGCTCGGCCAACGACGAGACTCTCGACGGGGTGACCCTGCCGGCCTACCGCGGCGACATCGTCAACGGCATCGGCTTCGACCCGGTCAGCCGGGTGCCGGACCCTGAGCGTCTGTTGCAGGCCTACCACCAGGCCACCGCCAGCCTGAACCTGTTGCGCGCCTTCGCTCAGGGCGGGTTCGCCGACCTGCACCAGGTGCACCGCTGGAACCTGGACTTCATCGCCAACTCGGCCCTGGCCAACAAGTACCACCAGTTGGCTGATCGCATCGACGAAACGCTGGCCTTCATGCGCGCCTGCGGCCTGGACAGCGCGCCGCAATTGCGCGAGACCAGCTTCTTCACCGCCCACGAAGCATTGCTGCTCAACTACGAGCAGGCCTTCGTGCGCCACGACAGCCTGACCGGCGACCCCTACGACTGCTCGGCGCACATGCTGTGGATCGGCGACCGCACCCGCCAGCTCGATGGCGCGCATGTGGAGTTCCTGCGTGGCGTGCACAACCCCATCGGGGTCAAGGTGGGCCCGAGCATGGACCCGCAGGAGCTGCTCCGGCTGATCGATGTGCTCAACCCCGACAACGATCCGGGTCGTCTCAACCTCATCGTGCGCATGGGCGCAGACAAGGTGGCCGAGCATTTCCCTCGGCTGCTGCAGACGGTCGCCCGCGAAGGCCGCCAGGTACTGTGGAGCTGCGACCCGATGCACGGCAACACCATCAAGGCCAGCAGCGGCTACAAGACCCGCGACTTCGCGCAGATCCTGGCGGAAGTCCGGCACTTCTTCGACGTTCACCGTGCCGAAGGCACCCATGCCGGCGGTATCCACATCGAGATGACCGGGCAAAACGTGACCGAATGCATCGGCGGCGCCCGACCGATCACCGAGGCGGGCTTGTCGGATCGCTACCACACCCACTGCGACCCGCGCCTGAACGCCGACCAGTCGCTGGAACTGGCGTTCATGATCGCCGATACGTTGAAGAGCAGCCTCAAGCGGTAGGGTTCAGTCGCACGTCATGAGCTGCAAGCTGCAAGCGATCGCCTGAACGGTCTCAGGGCTGGACCCTGAGGCCATGCGCCCCTGCGATACCGCTCAGCCTGCAGCTGACGACCTGCCGCTCACAGCTCGAACGCCAGCAACACCGCGCACACCACGAGGAACCCGCAGAACAGGCCGCGCAGGACTTTCTCGGGCAGGGCGTGGGCGAGCTTGACACCCCAGCTGATGCTCAGCAGACCGCCTACGGCCAACGGCAGGCCGATGCTCCAGTCGACGCTGTGGTGCACGCCGTAGGTCAGCAGGGTGATGGACGTGCTGGGCACGGCCAGGGCCAGGGACAGGCCCTGAGCGACCACTTGCGTGGCGCCGAAGACGCTGGTCAGTACCGGCGTCGCCACCACGGCGCCACCCACGCCGAACAGGCCGCCCATGCTGCCGGCGAACGCGCCCAGTACCCCCAACCAGGGCCAGGCATGACGCAGGCGATCGCTTGCCACGGCCCTGCGCATGAAGAGACGTATCCCGTTCCAGAGCGCCAGGACCACCAGGAAGCCGACGAACCCCAGGCGCATGATGTGGGCGTCCAGCCCTACCGCCCAGATCGAGCCCAGCCAGGCGAACAGCAGGCTGCACACCGACAGTGGCAAGGCGTGGCGCCATTCGATGCGGTTGCGCTGATGGTAGCGCCACAGGGCGAGCATGACGTTCGGCACCACCATCACCAGGGCCGTGCCCTGCGCCATCTGCTGGTCGAGCCCGAACAGAACGGCCAGCGCCGGAATGGCGACCAGCCCGCCACCGATGCCGAACAGGCCTCCCATAGTACCCAGGGCAGCGCCCAAGGCCACGAACATCACCATTTCCATCCCGACTCACTTCTGTCGTTGCGCAGTATGGCGCCATGCTAACGGCTCCCGCTTTGCACGGAAACGCACAAGCCCGCACAATGGCTTTGCACATTTCACATAAGCAAGGAGGTCTGCGCATGACGCCTGACATGCTGTCCGCACAGTTCAGCCTGTTCCTGGACGTGCTGGAGACCGGCAGCTTCTCGGCCGCCGCACGGCGTCATCACCTGACGCCTTCCGCTGTGGCCCGGCGCATGGACAGCCTGGAAAATGCCCTCGGCAGCCGCTTGTTCGTTCGCAGCACGCACCGAGTCGAAGCGACGCCTTCGGGCCGCGCGTTCGCCGAGCGTGCGCGGCGCATCCTCCACGAACTGCGCCTGGCCCGTGCCGAGGCGGTGTCGTTGAGCGAGTCGCCCGAAGGGCTGATCCGCATCAATGCACCGGCTGCGCTGGGCCGCCGCCACCTGGCGCCGGCCATCGCCGATTTTCTGGTCGCCTACCCAGGCCTGGATGTGCACTTGCAGTTGATCGACAGTTTCGTCGACCTGCAGGGCAGCCTGCTGGGCGAGTTCGATCTGGTACTGCGAGCGGGCCCATTGGCCGACACGCGACGGGTCGCCACGCCTCTGGCCGCGATGGTGCGGATCGCCTGCGCCAGCCCGGCCTACCTGGCCCGGCGTGGCATTCCCTCCACGCCGGCCGAGCTGCCCGAACATGACGGCCTGGACTGGGACGGCCCGGCACCGCCCTTCGCCTGGCGCTTCACAGAGGGCGACAGCACTCGCCTGTATCGCCCTCGCCGCTTGCGCCTGACGGCCAACAATGCCGAGGCCCTGCTCTGTGGTGCGCTGGCAGGGCTGGGCATCGCGCACCTGCCCACCTGGCTGACCAGCGAGCACCTCATGCGCGGCGAACTGGTGCCGTTGTTCTGCGATCACGGCCTGCCGGCACCGGAGGCCAGCGGCATCTATGCGCTGCGCCTCGAACATGAAACGAACTCTCGCAGCCGATTGCTGCTCGAATTTCTCAAGCACCGCTTCAGCCCGATCCCACCCTGGGACCAGGCCTTGCGCAGTGGGCTGCATCGACAATGAACCTAACGCATTGCGCGCATGCCAGATTGATATCCACCTAGCAGTGAAGGACATGCATGAACGCCGACATCCGATCCCCCAGCGATGAGCTGTTGCTGGACAGCCAGGTCTGTTTCGCCTTGCATTCCACCTCGTTGCTGATGACCAAGGTGTACAAACCACTGTTACAGACATTGGGCCTGACCTACCCGCAGTACCTGGCGATGCTGGTGCTGTGGGAGCACGATGGCATGACCGTGGGCGAAATCAGCCAACGATTGTTGACCGACCCAGGCTCGCTGACGCCGCTGCTCAAACGCCTGGAAAGCGAAGGCTTGCTCAAGCGCAATCGCAGCCGTGAAGACGAACGGGTGGTGCAGGTGCAACTGACCGACAAAGGTCGCCAGCTGCGCGAGGACGCGCGCCACGTGCCGAACGATATCCTGGGTGCCAGCGGGCGTAGCCAGGAGCGCTTGCGTCAGTTGCAGGAAGACCTGCTCGAATTGCGTGCCAGCTTGCAGAAGAACCTGGCCTGAGGCGGGCTGGCGGTTGACGAGGCGCTGAGGTGGCTGGTGCTTCCCCCTGCCAGCGACAGCCGCGCACTGCCTGTCAACGGCCCTCTCAGCCCTTGCGCTCATACAACCGGGGCGCGCCTTCGGGCCGCGACTTGAAGCGTCGGTGCGCCCACAGGTACTGCTCGGGGCACTCGCGCAGCACCGCCTCGACCCACTGGTTGATGCGCAGGCAGTCGTCTTCCTCGCTCGCCCCCGGGAAGCCTTCCAGCGGCGGGTGCACCACCAGCCGATAACCGCTGCCATCCTCGAGCCGGCGCTGGGTGAACGGGATCACCCGTGCCCTGCCCAGGCGCGCGAACTTGGTGGTGGCGGTCACCGTGGCGGCCGGAATGCCGAACAGCGGCACGAACACGCTCTGCTTGGTCCCGTAGTCCTGGTCCGGCGCATACCAGATGGCACGCCCGTTGCGCAGCAGCTTGAGCATGCCCCGCACGTCGTCACGCTCCACTGCCAGGGCATCGCGGTTGTGTCGCTCACGCCCACGCCGCTGGATATAGTCGAACAGTGCATTACCGTGCTCGCGGTACATGCCGTCGATGGTGTGCGCCTGGCCCAACAGCGCCGCGCCGATTTCCAGAGTGGTGAAATGCACGGCCATCAGGATCGCGCCCTGCCCGTCGCGCTGGGCGTCACGCAGGTGCTCCAGCCCTTCGATGTGGGCCAGGCGCGCCAGCCGGGCCCTGGGCCACCACCAGCTCATGGCCATTTCGAAGAAAGCGATGCCCGTGGAGGCGAAGTTTTCCTTGAGCAGCCGTGTGCGCTGCGCCCCGGACAGCTCGGGAAAGCACAGCTCCAGGTTGCGCGCCGCGATGCGCCGACGCTGACCGGCGACGCGGTACATCACCGCGCCCAGCATCCGGCCCAGCCCCAGCAAGGCACGATAAGGCAGTTGCACGATCAGCCAGAGCAGCCCCAGGCCCAGCCAGAGCCCCCAGAAGCGCGGATGAAAGAACTGAAGACGAAAACGCGGGCGTTCCATTGAAGCATCCGGTCAGACAAAGGCCGGGCATTCTACAACGGATCGGTGCGAGTTGCGGCCAGCGGGCGTTCTCGTTATAAGTCAGGGCACTTTTTTCGTAACAAGCCGTCTATGCAGACCATGAGCCCAAACCAGACACCCGACGCCGCACCCGTGTTCCAGCTCAAGGGCAGCATGCTTGCCATCACTGTGCTGGAGCTCGCCCACAACGATCTCGACGCGCTCGACCGGCAGTTGGCGGCGAAGGTCGCACAGGCCCCGAATTTCTTCAGCAACACGCCTCTGGTGTTGGCGCTGGACAAATTGCCCGGTGCCTGCGGCACCGTGGACCTGCCCACCCTGATGCGTATCTGCCGTCATCACGGCCTGCGTACCCTGGCCATCCGCGCCAGCCGGATCGAGGACATCGCCGCGGCGATCGCCATCGACCTGCCTGTCCTGCCGCCTTCGGGCGCTCGGGAACGACCGCTCGAACCCGAACCGGAAGTCAAGAAACCCGAGCCTGCTCCGCCACCGCCTCCGCCCAGCGAGCCAGAGGTGCGCCCGACGCGCATCGTCAGCTCCCCCGTGCGCGGTGGCCAGCAGATCTACGCCCAGGGCGGCGACCTGATCGTGACGTCCTCGGTCAGTCCGGGTGCGGAACTTCTTGCCGATGGCAACATCCATGTGTACGGCGCAATGCGGGGCCGCGCCCTGGCAGGCGTCAAGGGCAATACCCGCGCGCGGATCTTCTGCCAGCAGATGACCGCCGAACTGCTGTCCATCGCAGGTCAATACCGCGTGTGCGAAGAGCTGCGCCGCGACCCGCTCTGGGGGGCTGGCGTCCAGGTCAGCCTGTCTGGCGATGTGTTGAACATCACCCGCCTTTGACGGATACTTGCCGTCATTTTTAGTGCAACTTCTTTTCATGTTGCCGTTTTTGTGTATTTGCAGGGACTGCTGTCCCGTTCATCTAGGGGTGAAACACCTTGGCCAAGATTCTCGTCGTTACTTCCGGCAAGGGGGGCGTGGGCAAAACCACCACCAGCGCCGCCATTGGCACCGGTCTCGCGTTGCGCGGTCACAAGACAGTCATCGTCGACTTCGACGTCGGCCTGCGCAACCTGGACCTGATCATGGGCTGCGAGCGTCGCGTGGTGTATGACTTCGTCAACGTGGTCAACGGCGAGGCCAACCTGCAGCAGGCCCTGATCAAGGACAAGCGTCTGGAGAACCTGTTCGTGCTGGCGGCCAGCCAGACCCGCGACAAGGACGCACTGACCCAGGAAGGCGTCGAGAAGGTCTTGAACGAGCTGAAGGAAAGCTTCGAGTATGTGGTCTGCGACTCGCCCGCCGGCATCGAGAAGGGCGCGCACCTGGCCATGTACTTCGCCGACGAAGCCATCGTGGTGACCAACCCGGAAGTCTCGTCGGTACGCGACTCCGACCGCATGCTGGGTATTCTGGCCAGCAAATCGCGCCGCGCCGAGAGCGGCGAAGAGCCGATCAAGGAACACCTGCTCATCACCCGTTACCACCCCGAGCGCGTCGAAAAAGGCGAGATGCTCAGCATCGCCGACGTCGAGGAGATCCTTTCGATCAAGCTCAAGGGCGTGATCCCCGAATCCCAGGCGGTGCTCAAGGCCTCCAACCAGGGCATCCCGGTCATCCTCGACGACCAGAGCGATGCCGGCCAGGCCTACAGCGACGCCGTCGACCGCCTGCTGGGCAAAGAGAAGCCGATGCGCTTCATCGACGTACAGAAGAAGGGATTCTTCGAGCGCATTTTCGGGAGCAAATAAACCATGAACCTTTTTGACTTCTTTCGTGGCAGACAGAAACAGAGCAGCGCGTCGGTGGCGAAAGAGCGTCTACAGATCATCGTGGCGCACGAGCGCGGACAGCGCAGCACCCCGGACTACCTCCCCGCCTTGCAGAAGGAACTGGTCGAGGTGATCCGCAAGTATGTGAACATTGGCAACGACGATGTGCAGGTCGCCCTGGAAGACCAAGGCAACTGCTCGATCCTCGAGTTGAACATCACCCTCCCGGAGCGTTGATCGCCCCGGGTCACGTGCACGGCGACGGCCAGGCCGGCAGCTCGACTGCCGCGCCTGCCGTCGCCGTCGCGTTTTGCAGAGAACCCGCAATGCCGTTGTCGAACGTCCAGATCCTTCATCAAGATGCCGCCGTGCTGGTGGTCAACAAGCCGACGCTGCTGCTGTCGGTGCCCGGCCGCGCCGACGACAACAAGGACTGCCTGATCACCCGCCTGCAGGAAAACGGCTACCCGGACGCGCTGATCGTGCACCGGCTCGACTGGGAGACCTCGGGCATCATCCTGCTGGCCCGCGACGCCGACAGCCATCGCGAGCTGTCCCGGCAATTCCACGATCGCGAAACCGAAAAAGCCTACACCGCCCTGTGCTGGGGCCAGCCGGACCGCGACAGCGGCAGCATCGACCTGCCCTTGCGCTACGACCCACCGACCAAGCCGCGCCACGTGGTCGACCACGAACTGGGCAAGCGTGCCCTGACCTTCTGGCGCGTGCTCGAACGGCACACCGACCATTGCCGCGTCGAACTGACACCGGTCACCGGCCGTTCGCACCAGTTGCGCGTGCACATGCTGTCGATCGGTCACCCGCTGCTGGGCGACCGTCTCTATGCCAACCCCGAGGCCCTGGCCGCCCATGAGCGCCTGTGCCTGCACGCCAGCATGCTGGCGTTCACCCACCCGGTGTCAGGCGAGCGCCTGCGCTTTACCTGCCCTGCGCCTTTCTGAAGGTACGCGCCATACGCTGCGAGCTGTCGGTGATGGCGAGGGTTGCACCGCTACGTTCCAGGCACCAGGCACCGAGCCGAAGCCCTGCAGAATGGCTTGTGGCGCGTAGCGCGTGGCTTGCCGCTTGCAACTGCTCCGCCGTTGCCCGAAGCTTGCAGCTCAACGCTTGCCGCTGGTCTGGAGTACCTTATGCGCGACACCCTCAATCGAGGCCTGATCGATTTCCTCAAGGCGTCACCGACGCCGTTTCACGCCACCGCGTCGATTGCCCAGCGTCTGGAGGCGGCCGGCTACAGGCGCCTCGACGAACGTGAGCGCTGGACCACGGTGCCAGGCGGTCGCTACTACGTCACGCGCAATGACTCCTCGATCATCGCCCTGCAACTGGGCAAGCAATCGCCGCTCGAAAGCGGCATGCGCCTGGTGGGCGCCCATACCGACAGCCCGTGCCTGCGCGTCAAGCCGCAGCCTGAACTGCAACGTCACGGCTTCCTGCAGCTGGGGGTGGAAGTCTACGGCGGCGCCCTGCTGGCGCCGTGGTTCGACCGCGACCTGTCGTTGGCAGGCCGCGTGACCTTCCGCCGTGATGGCAAGGTCGAGAGCCAGCTGGTCGACTTCAAGCTGCCGATCGCCGTCATTCCCAACCTGGCCATTCACCTCAACCGCACGGCCAACGAGGGGTGGCCGATCAATGCCCAGCACGAGCTGCCACCGATCCTGGCGCAGGTGGCCGGCGATGAGCGCGTCGACTTCCGGGCGCTGCTGACCGAGCAGTTGGCCCGCGAACACGAGCTCAATGCCGACGTGGTGCTCGATTACGAACTCAGCTTCTACGACACCCAGGAGGCCGCGCAGATCGGTCTGCATGGCGAGTTCATCGCGGGCGCGCGCCTGGACAACCTGTTGTCCTGCTTCGCCGGGGTTCAGGCCCTGCTGGCCGCCGACAGTGACGAGACCTGTGTGCTGGTCTGCACCGACCATGAGGAGGTCGGCTCCTGCTCGGCCTGCGGTGCCGATGGGCCGATGCTCGAGCAGACCCTCCAACGCCTGCTGCCGGGGCACGACGAGTACGTGCGCTGCATCCAGCGCTCGCTGCTGATCTCGGCCGACAACGCCCACGGCGTGCACCCCAACTACGCCGACAAGCACGATGGCAACCACGGCCCCAAGCTCAACGCCGGGCCGGTGATCAAGGTCAACAGCAACCAGCGCTACGCCACCAACAGCGAGACGGCCGGGTTCTTCCGCCACCTGTGCATGGCCGAGGAAGTGCCGGTGCAGAGCTTCGTGGTGCGCAGCGACATGGGGTGTGGTTCGACCATCGGTCCGATCACTGCCGGCCACTTGGGCGTGCGGACGGTGGACATCGGCCTGCCGACCTTCGCCATGCATTCGATCCGCGAGCTGTGCGGCAGCCATGATCTGGCGCACCTGGTGAAAGTGCTGACGGCGTTCTATCGGAGTGCGGAGTTGCCGTAAGGCAGAGGTGGCGACGTACAGCCTGGACGGCCTGACTGGCCTGACAGCGCGATGCATTTTTTTGTGAGACCAGGCTTGCCTGCGATGCTGGCGGTGACGGACCGGACGCCATCGCGGGTAAGCCCGCTCCCACAAGGTCCGTGACACCCCATTCCACCGTGGCATGGATAGGGGGACATCCCTTGTCCTACCTCAATGCCCTGCTCCTTGCCTTGGCTACACTTTTCCTGTCGATCTTGTGTCTTCGCAGAAGGAGCCTGCCATGTCCGCCTTGCATTCGATGCTGATTCCCGTCATCGCGGGTCTGTCATTGCTGACCGTGGGCTTCAGCCTGCGTGAACGTGACCTGGGCGTGCTGATGATGTGGCTGGGTACGCTGAGCATCTTTGCGATCATGTGCTGGAAGATCCTCGAGAAACTGGCCTGAAATCCTCTACACTCGGGCATCGTCTGTCCCGAGGTAGAGTGTACGGTGCCTGTTCTCCTGCGTTGTCTTTATCTGTTGTGCCTGTTCGCCTTCATCGCGCCCGTTCAGGCGGCCGGATTGCCCAGCCTGCTGGGATCGGGTTCGTCTCATCAGGAACAAGCCTCCGAACCGTTGGGCAAGTCGCTCGACGAGGTCATCACCACGTTGGAAAACGACCAGCAGCGCGGCAAACTGCTGGCGGATCTGAAGAAGCTGCGCGACAGCACGCGCCAGGCCCAGCCGGCCGAGGCGCAAGGCGTGCTCGGGCTGATCGGCGGCACCCTGCACGACATCGAAAAGCAGTTCAGCGGCGAGTCCAGCCCGTTCCTGCGCTGGTCACTGGAACTCGATCAGGCCAGGCAGGAGCTGTCGACGCTGGCCGTGCCGATGCAGGAATGGCCGATGATCCTCTTCGGCTTCGCGGCCATCATCGCGGTCTGGAGCCTGCTGGCCATGGCCTTCAACTGGCTTGGCCACCGCCTGCAGGTGCGCTTCGGGCTGCCCGAGGAACTGCCACAGCATCCACGCCCCTGGGACCTGCTGCGGTTTGCCGTGCGCAAGCTCGGGCCCTGGCTGGTGGCGCTGATCTTCACCGTCTACCTGAGCTTCGCCCTGCCCTCGTCGCTGGGCAAATCCATGGCCATGGTACTGGCCTATGCCCTGGTAGTCGGCACCTGCTTCTCGGCCATCTGCGTGATCGCCTTCTCCCTGCTCGATGGACCGCACCGCCACCGTGCGCTGGACATCCTGCGCCACCGCGCCTTCAACCCGCTCTGGCTGATCGGCAGCTTCGCGGCCTTCGGCGAGGCCATGAGCGATCCGCGCCTGACTGCAGCCCTGGGCGTGCACCTGGCGCACACCCTGGCCACCGTCACCAACATCGTAGCTGCGGTGTGCACGGGCCTGTTCATCCTGCGCTTCCGTCGGCCCATCGCCCACCTGATCCGCAACCAGCCGCTGTCGCGACGCCTGACGCGGCGCACCCTGAGCGACACCATCGGCGTCCTGGGCAGCTTCTGGTACGTGCCGGCACTGGCACTGGTCGCGATCTCGCTGTTCGCCACCTTCGTTTCGGCGGGCGACACCAGCACCGCGCTGCGCCAGTCGCTGATGTGCACGGTGCTGGTGGTGGTGTGCATGGTGCTCAACGGCCTGGTCCGTCGGCATGCGGTCAACCCATGGCGCACCCACCGGCGCCAGCAGGTCTATGTCGAGCGATTGAAGAGCTTCGGCTATGCCTTGCTGCACCTGTTCATCTGGCTGGTATTTCTGGAGATCGGCCTGCGGGTCTGGGGCCTGTCGATGATCCGCTTCGCCGAAGGCGACGGGCATGAGGTCAGCCTGCGGGTCATGGGCCTGGCTACCACACTGATCATCGCCTGGCTGGTGTGGATCCTGGCCGATAGTGCCGTGCACCATGCCCTGGTGCGCTCGCGTCGCGGCCTGGCCAACGCCCGGGCGCAGACCATGATGCCGCTGGTGCGCAACGTGCTGTTCATCACCATCTTCATCATCGCGCTGATCGTGGCCCTGGCCAACATGGGCATGAACGTCACGCCCCTGCTCGCCGGTGCCGGTGTCATCGGCCTGGCCGTGGGCTTCGGCGCCCAGTCGCTGGTGGCCGACCTGATCACGGGCCTGTTCATCATCATCGAGGACTCGCTGGCGATCGACGACTACGTCGAACTGGGCGGGCACCTGGGCACGGTCGAAGGCTTGACCATTCGCACCGTGCGTCTGCGCGACATCGACGGCATCGTGCACACCATCCCGTTCAGCGAGATCAAGAGCATCAAGAACTACTCGCGCGAGTTCGGCTATGCCATCTTCCGCGTGGCCATTCCGCACACCATGGACATCGACCAGGCCATCGGCCTGATCCGCGACGTCGCGCAGAAGCTGCGCGCCGACCCCTTGATGCGCCGCAACATCTGGTCGCCTCTGGAGCTGCAAGGCGTGGAGAGCTTCGAGTCGGGGTCGGCCATCTTGCGGGCACGCTTCAAGACCGCGCCGATCAAGCAATGGGAAGTGTCGCGTGCCTTCAACCTGGCGCTCAAGCGCAAGCTCGACGAGGCTGGCCTGGACCTGGCCACACCTCGGCTGTCGGTGCAGGTGGTGAACGCCAGTGGCGGTGGGCCGCTGCAACCTGCTGGCGGCGCCCCTGCCGACACTGCGCCTGCCGAGTAGCCCAGGCCTGCACAGGGTACGGTGGGAACCCCCACCGTATCGGCGTCCTGCGCCCCCTGCACCCAGGCAGATCTGAACTACGCTGTAGCTTCAGCGCGCTGTCACACGACGGACATCAGACGGTCATGAACCCCCGTCAGCATGGCCGCTGCCGTCGACGTTCCCGCCCAGGCCTGTCGCAGGCCAGCGATCCCACGCAAGGAGTTCTGGATGAAACAGCTGTTCATGGCATCACTGCTTGGCTCCGCCCTGGCCCTGTGCACGATGGCACAGGCAGCCGACGACGACCTCAAGGCGCTGGAGGACGCCGCGCGCAAGGAAGGCGCGGTGAACAGCGTCGGGATGCCGGACGCCTGGGCCAACTGGAAAGGCACCTGGGCCGACCTGGCCAGCCGCTATGGCCTCGTGCACAGCGACACCGACATGAGTTCTGCCCAGGAGGTCGCCAAGTTCGACGCTGAAAAAGACAACGCCAGCGCCGACATCGGCGACGTCGGTGCCTCCTTCGGCCCCATCGCGGTCGCCAAGGGCGTCACCCAGCCCTACAAGCCCACGACCTGGGAGCAGATTCCCCAGTGGGCCAAGGATCAGGACGGGCACTGGGCGCTGGCCTACACCGGGACCATCGCCTTCATCATCAACAAGGACCTGGTCAAGGAAAAGGACCGTCCGACCCAATGGCACGATCTGGAACACGGCAGCTACAAGGTCGCCATCGGTGACGTCGGCACGGCCGCCCAGGCCGCCAATGGCGTGCTCGCTGCCGCCATTGCCTACAAGGGCGACGAACGCAACGTCGCACCTGGGCTTCAGCTGTTCACCACACTGGCCCAGCAAGGTCGCCTGTCCATGGCCAACCCGACCATCCAGACCCTGGAGAAAGGCGAGGTCGAAGTGGGCGTGGTCTGGGACTTCAATGGCCTGAGCTACCGGGAGCAGATCGACCCCAAACGCTTCGAGGTGGTCATTCCCGCCGATGGCTCGGTGATGTCCGGTTATACCACGATCATCAACAAGTACGCCAAGCACCCGAATGCCGCCAAGCTCACCCGTGAGTACATCTTCAGCGATGCGGGCCAGACCAACCTGGCCGTCGGCCATGCCCGGCCGATCCGCGCCGAATACTTGAAGCTGGCACCCGAGGTGCAGGCCAAACTGTTGCCCAACGAGCAATACCGCGCAGCCCAGCCGATCAAGAACGTCGAGGCCTGGGAGGTGACGGCCAAGAAACTGCCGCAGCTCTGGCAGGATCAGGTCATCGTGGAAATGCAGTGAGCCGAGGCGCGGACATGGTCGAGGCTCGTCAGTGGCAGGCCGTGTCATGAACACGCGCACGCGTGGCTGGGCGTTGCTGTGCGTGGCGCCCTTCGTCCTGTGCCTGCTGGTCTTTCAGATCGCCCCGCTGGCGTGGGTCATGGTGCACAGCGTGCAGACCGACGACGGCTGGGGCCTGGACAACTTCGTGCGCATCGCCACTTCGAAATTTCACCGGCAAGCCATCGGGCACAGCCTGGAAATCGCCTTCTGGTCAAGCCTGATCGGCATCGTCGTCGCCTTGCTCGGCAGCTACTCCCTGACCCGCGTGGACTCACGGCTGCGTGACATCGTCAGCGCCTTCGCCAACATGACCAGCAACTTCAGCGGGGTGCCGCTGGCCTTCGCCTTCATCATCCTGCTCGGCTTCAACGGCGCGCTGACCTTGCTGCTCAAGCAGGCCGGCCTGATCGAGGGCTTCAACCTGTACTCCAAGAGCGGCCTGATCCTGGTCTACAGCTACTTCCAGATTCCGCTCGGCGTGCTGTTGCTCTACCCGGCGTTCGACGCGCTTCGCGAAGACTGGCGCGAATCCGCAGCGTTGCTGGGCGCCAGCCCAGGACAGTATTGGCGGCACATCGGTTTACCGGTCCTGGCGCCAGCACTGCTGGGCACCTTCGTGATTCTGCTGGCCAATGCCCTGGGTGCCTATGCCACGGTCTACGCTCTGACCACCGGCAACTTCAACATGGTGCCGATCCGCATCGCCGCGCTGGTGGCGGGTGACATCACCCTCGACCCCAACCTGGCCAGTGCCTTGGCCATGATCCTGGTCGGCCTGATGACACTCGTCGCCGTGGTGCATCATTGGCTGCTGAAGCGGAGCTACCATGCGCGCTGATCGTTCATGCGAGGGTTTACGTGCCCAGCGGATGTACCACCACGGGGTGGTGTATCTGCTGTTCCTGATCCTGCTGCTGCCCCTGGCAGGCACCCTGCTCTACTCCCTGGCCACCAGCTGGTCGGCCAGCCTGCTGCCCAGTGGGCTGACCTTCAAGTGGTACATCGCCCTGTGGAGCGAGCCGCGCTTCCTGGCGGCGTTCGGCCGGTCGCTGCTGATCTGCGTCGGCGCGTTGCTGCTGTCGGTGGCGCTGATCCTGCCGTTGCTGTTCGTGGTGCACTATCACTTCCCACGGTGGGACGCGTGGATGAACGTGGTGATCCTGCTGCCGTTCGCCGTGCCGCCGGTGGTGTCGTCGGTCGGCTTGCTGCAGCTCTACGGCAGCGGCCCGATGGCGATGGTCGGCACGCCCTGGATCCTGATCGGCTGCTACTTCACCATCGCCCTGCCCTTCATGTACCGGGCGATCACCAACAACCTGAGGGCGATCCACTTGCACGACCTGATGGACGCCGCCCAGCTGCTCGGCGCCAGCCCTTGGCAGGCGGCGCTGCTGGTGGTGCTGCCCAACCTGCGCAAGGGTCTGCTGGTGGCGCTGCTGCTGTCGTTCTCGTTCCTGTTCGGCGAATTCGTCTTCGCCAACCTGCTGGTCGGTACGCGCTACGAGACCTTGCAGGTCTACCTCAACAACATGCGCAACAGCAGCGGTCACTTCAACAGCGCGCTGGTAATCTCCTACTTCGCGTTCGTGCTGGTGCTGACCTGGGTCGCCCATCGCTTGAACAAGGACAACGCCTGACATGAGTTTTCTCAGTGTGCGTTACTTGCATAAACGCTATGCGGGCACGCCGGTGTTCCAGGCCATCGACTGCGAGGTCGAACGGGGCGAGTTCGTCACCTTGCTCGGCCCCTCCGGCTGCGGCAAATCGACCCTGTTGCGTTGCATTGCCGGGCTGACCCCGGTGGACGGTGGCCAGATCCTGCTCGAGGGTCAGGACATCGTGCCGCTCAGCCCGCAACGCCGTGGCATCGGCATGGTGTTTCAGCAGTACGCGCTGTTCCCCAACATGACCGTGGAACAGAACGTCGGCTTCGGTCTGCGCATGCAGAAGACGGCACCTGCAGAGCGGCTGGCACGAGTACGCGAGATGCTGGAACTGGTCGAGCTGACGGACTACGCCACGCGCTATCCGCACCAGCTCTCCGGTGGGCAATGTCAGCGCGTCGCGCTGGCCCGCTCACTGGTGACCCGCCCCCGGCTGCTGCTGCTCGACGAACCGTTGTCGGCCCTGGATGCCCGCATTCGTCGGCATCTGCGCGAGCAGATCCGAACGATCCAACGCGAACTGGGTTTGACCACTCTATTCGTCACCCATGACCAGGAAGAGGCCCTGACGCTGTCCGATCGGATCGTGCTGATGAACGAGGGCCGCATCGTCCAGAGCGGCGATGCCGAAACGTTGTACACCGCCCCGGTGGATGCCTTCGCGGTCGGTTTCATCGGGCACTACAACCTGCTCGATGGGCCGAGCGCCAGCCAACTGCTGCGCCGTCCCATCGCCAGACGCCTGGCCATCCGCCCGGAGGCCATCCGCTTGGACGCACAGGGCACGCTCACAGGGCGCATTCTGGGGCACAGCCTGCTCGGCAACGTCATCCGTTACCGTGTCGCCGTCGAGGACGTCGAGCTGCGTGTCGATGTGCTCAATCGCACGGCGGCCGACCTGCATGCCGCGGGGTGCCACGTACGCCTGTCCATCGAGCCCTCGGCCCTGATCGAGATCGACTGAAGCCCCAGAGGCGGGCGATCAGGCGTATACTCCGCCTCCGTTTCAGCCAACCGAGGACCTTCCCATGGCCAATTCACATCTGGTCTACCACCTGCAACTGCTCCAGCACCTGCGCACCATTCTGGTGGCGTTGGGCGAGGCCGAGCAGGTGCCGGATGAAAGCCACGCCCTGTTCCTCGAACGCTTCGACGAGCTGTTGGCTCAACTGCCGCAGGATCCGCTGGAAAGCCAGTACCTGGGCCAGGACTTGATGTGCCAGGTGATCCAGCGTTATCCGCAGATCGCACACCTGGTGCCCCGCGATCTCTTGTGGTTCTTTGGCGGCGACTGCTTGCACTTCATGCCTGACGAGGAGCTGGACGTGTACCAGCAACTGGAAGAGCGGCGTCACGAGGCGCACCAGAACGACGAACCCTTCGATTGGCATCAGGAAAAGCGATTGCTGTCAGGGCCTGTGGACGACTCGCGCCACTGACCTCGAAGACGGCGTGCAAGGCATCGCCTTCAGTCCTGTCCTTTCTCCCCAGCACAAGTCGATTCACCTTACAGACGTATGACGGCACGCTGCCTAATCTGCGCTTCGTCCCGAGGCAGGCACACACCCGCCCCAGGGGGATACCAGAAGGTCAGCCTTGCAAAGGCTGGCCTGCATCGACCGACATACGGACATTCACCATGAAACGATCCCTCATTACCCTATCCCTAATGACCGCTGCCAGTGCTGCGCACGCACTACCCGATACCGGCACCATCCTGTTCTCAGGCAAAGTGAACGGCAATACCTGTTCAATCGAAATCACCGATCCGGGCAATGGCGCAGTGCTGAACCCGGTTGTATTGCCTGAAGGCAAAGCGACCCAGTTCACTGCCATAGGCGAGGAAAGCGCGCCAGTCTCCTTCGGCATAAAAATCACTGACGGCACCGGCTGTGACACCACCGGCAAAAAAGGCTATGTGTCATTCGCCGGTATGGATGGCGCGGCGGGTCAGAACAACGAGCTGCATGCCCTGCGTTCTGGCAGTGCCAAGGGCGTGGCGCTGGCGATCAAGGACAGCTCCGACACCCTGATTGCCTATGGTGCCAACTCCAAGGAATACGACCTGAACGCTTCCAAGACCATGGTATTTAAGGCCAATCTGCGCTCGACGGCCGATTCGGTCAGCCCAGGTCCGGTCAATGCCACAGTACCGTTCGTCTTCGACATCAAGTGATGCCGCGCCAGGCTGCGCGGCATGCGGCCTGGTCCTAGCCCAACCTGCGAATCGATGCCCATGCTTTCCTCCGCCTCACGATACCTTTACCAAGCCCTGCCTGCGCTGGCGCTGGCCCTCGCACTGCCAGCGGCAGAAGCGGCACTGACCCTCAATGCGACCCGCATCGTCCACGACAGCGATTCACGCAGTTCATCCGTACTGGTCGCCAACCCTACCAACCGGCCCTTCGCCGTGCAGACCTGGGTCAATACCCTTGAGGACGATACCCTTACGGCGGTACCACTGATGCCGACGCCCGTGCTGTTCCGACTGGATGCCGGCAAAGAGCAGATGGTACAGATCAATGCCCTGCCCACGACGCTGCCACAGGACCGCGAATCGCTGTTCTTTTTCAACGTCCAGGAAATCCCCCAGCAGACCGAGGTGCGCAACAGCCTCAACATCGCCATGCGCACCCGCATCAAGCTGTTCTATCGACCAAGCCAGCTCAAGGATGCACCCGACAGCCAACTCAAGCGCTTGAGCTGGTCGTTGCGCCAGCATGAAGACGGCCTGCATCTGGTCGTGAACAACCCCACGCCTTTCCACTACACCTTCGACCGGCTGCAGGTCAGTGGTGCCGGACAGTCGGAGAAGCCCGATGCCCGGGCCATGGCCATGCCGTTCAGCGAGCAGCGCTACCGGCTTGCCAACATTCGCCCGCAACCAGGGCTGTACGTCACCTTCAACACCCTCAACGACTATGGCGCAGCCACCGCATTGGTGCAGCAGCCCTTGGCGCTCATGCCAGCAAAGTGATATTCAGCGGTTGGAAGTTCGGCAGCTCCGGCCATGTACGGCCGGCGTCGAAACTGGCTTTCACCTCGACGCTGATGTTCTGCCCCACCACCAAGCCACGCAGAAACGACAGCGGCACCAAGGCATCGCGCCTTGACCCGATGCCCAAGGCAAGCTCTTCCTGGCTAACGGCATGGTTACGCATGACCGAGAAGCTTTGCGCCCCGGCGGCAGACACGCCGGAGACGTCGATCCTGATCCTTTGGTCGGTGCTGATCAGCTTCCACGCCGCCAACGTGATGGCGGGGTCTTGCGTCTGTTGGCTCAGACGCAGGGTAGTGCCCGTCGCCCCCGACAACTGCGGAGTAGGCAGGCTCGAACGTGGCAAGGGGTTGACCTTGACCCGCCGCACCGCCGACTGCAGCAGCCCCTCGCGGGTTTCGACGAGGTAACGCACCACCACGACCTTGCCGCTCATGGCTGCAACATTGCGTTCGGCAATAGCGTAGCGCCTGATCCCCGGAACCCCCGGGACGTCCTGTGCGCCAACCTGTCCTACACCCCAGCTCACTGTGAAGGGTTCGTTCAGGCCAATCACTGCCTCGCTGGGGATGTGAACCTGCAACGGCGCCTCGAGCGCGATCAGCTCCAAAGTCAAGGTGTCACCGCCGCCCATCGCCAGTGGCACCTCGACCCAAGGCAGCACGCGCGGTACCGGTTGTGCATCGATCACGAGCGCTTTGGGTACCGCCGCCTGGCTCTCGTTGCCGGCCCGGTCACGTATTCGGTATTGCGCATAGCGCGTACCGTCGCCTCGCTGACGAATCATGTCGCCGTCATAGTCGATGGTCACCGGCAAGCCTGCGTCCTGCTCACTCAAGGTCTGCTCGCCGACGCACGTGTCATCCAGCGGCTCATCGTCCCAATAGTAGATGATCGTGTCACCGGCACGAACCTGCTGGTAGGCTGGAACCTGTCCTTGCAGCTTGTTGCCATGCCCCTTGAGAAATGCATCGGTGACATCCTGCCCATCCAATTCGACAAACGACAAGCGTCCCCGGTTGCCCCCCAGCACGGGCACCGTACGATCGATGGTCAGTGTAAGCGCCGAGGAGTCGCTCACGGCGCTGTTATAGATACGCACCTGATAGGTGACGTGTATCTCGCCTTCCTTGAGCAAATGATCAAGGGGGACGTCGATGAAGCAGTCACTCGCCGCGATAGGTGCATCGAAGGTCTTGCCAGCGATGAAGTTGCCATTCCAGAACAGGCTCAACGTTTCCGGTGTTGCCGGAGAGGGCATCGAAATCGGCCATGGCGGCACCTCGATACGCAACGGCATGGCCAGCGCTGCAACGGGCAGCAGACCCGGTTGCCCGCCTGGAATATCGGCCAGGGCTACCGGTGCATGAGGAGGTGCCAGCAGATCGATGTGACGCGGAGCAGTCGCCATGAAACGTTCCTCCAAGACGGGTAGGAAGGCGAGCTGTCGCGCGCCCAACCACTCTTACCACCGATAGCTCAGGCCCACGTTGGCACCCCAAGGCTGCTCGATGCGTTCACCGTGGCTGTAGTCGAAATCGGCATGCAGTTGCAGGCGCTCATCCAGCGCAACCGAGACGCCGGCACCGGCCTCGGCACGCGAGCCCGCCAGATCATTGTCAAAGCGAGTGTCGTTGACCTTGACCTGATTGTTGTCGGCGAATTCGTGAGCATAGGCGAGACGTAGATACGGCTGTACGAACCGTCCTGCGCCCAGGTCGAACGTCCGTCCCAGGGTAGCCCCGGCCTTGCCGAGCAACGAGCGCGTGTCGTCGCCGCGGACCTCGAGGCCGTTGTCCAGGCGATAGTCCTTGCCCGCGATGGTAGCGGCCGACCACTGGGTGTAGGGTTCGACGAAGTAGCCGTTGCCCAGCGACAGATGACGACCGAACTCCACGGAGGCACCCACGCCGATGTTGTCATAACTGCCCTTGGCGCGTTGACCGTCGCTGAGCGTCACCTCTGAATCGTTGTCGAAGCGGTTGAGCTTGACCATGCTGTCGAGGTAGTAGCCGCTGCTTGCGCTCAGCCAGGTTGCATACACTCCCAGGTAGTAGCTCTTGACCTCGGCCGAGCCACCACGGGTCAGGTTCAGATCGGAATTGCTGTGGCCTGCCAGCACACCGGCCATCCATTGTCCGTCGCCCCATGGCAACGGCGTGTCGGCGCCGAGCGAGAAACCTTGCTGCGTCTGCCGGTAACCGGCCTGACCGTCGACGTTGTACTGGTTGCCATAGGCACGGCCCCAGGCGCCTGTTCTACGCGGATCCAGTCGGAGTTCGCCAAGTCGGCCACGCAGCGTGGCCAACTCGCCATACCACACGGTGGGTGCCGTGTTGAACAAGACCAGGGCCGAGGCAGTGCCTGGGGAGATCGTGTCACTGACGCCTTCCAGAAACCAGTCACTGCCGCGCTGCACCAGAGCGTAGGAGAACGTCCCGACGTCGACCGGGCCACCCAGTAGCGCGAACGTTGCATCCCCACCTCCGGCATGCACCAGTTGCACAGCTTCCGACGTGGTGGGTTCGGCACCGCTGCTGCCGACTAGCAGGCCGTGATTGCCGGTTGCAGTACCGGTGACGTCGAGTACGTCGGTCTCTCCAGTGGCGAAATTGGTATCCATGATGAACGTACCGCTGCCCGACAGTTCACCTAGCGTCAGACGCTGGTACTGATTGGCCTCGCCAAAACGCACTTCGCCTGCGCTCATGTTCAGCTTGCCGATCTGACTGTCTTCGATCAGGGTCCAGCGTCCCTGGTTGGCCAGGGTAAGGCTATCGACGTTTTGCAGGCGCCCGGCAAGGTGCGCCTGATTGGTGAGCGTCACGGTGGCCGAGGAGCCCAGCTCAGCGCTGATATCGCCGTTCAGTTGCGCGCCATCCGCCGTGAAGTTCGCCGTCGAGTCGTTCACGACCTCCAGCAATGTGCCGTCGCTGCCTTTCAGGGTCGCACCCGGGCCTACCAGAATGTCGGCTTGGGCCTGCCCCAAGAAGGGATTGCCCACCAGGATCGCGGCGCCGTCCAGACCCTCGACATGCGTGTCGACGAGGTTGATTCGGGTCGCTTCGGGAAACGCTGTATCGACGAACACTTGCAGGCCATCGCTGGCGCCAATCATCGTGCTGCCCTGAGCGTTCAAGGTGCTGCTGCCGAAGAGCAGTGCGGCAGCCGACGTCCCGGTGCCAACCAGGGTGCTGTTCTGCAGGCTCAAGGTCGAATGGGCGCTGAGCGATGCCCCCCCGGCACCCCCTGTGATCTGGCTACCGTTCACCGTCACCGTCGAACCGGCAGCGTCCCGGCGCAGCAAGCGCAGGGCAGTGGTGTTGGAGCGTACGCTACTGTCAGCGATGAACGCAGTCGATGCCGTAGTCGCCACTCCTTCGGCTCGCCCGCCATCGACCGTACTACTCTGCATGTTCAGCTCACCACCCGGGTTTATCGAAATACCGAGCGTACTGGCACCCGTGGCATTGAGCCGCCCGCCAGCGTTGACCTCGTAGCTGTCTAGTGGGTCGGTTGGACCGATGGTTTCCTCCTGATCCACCGGAGTAAGCGCCCAAACGGGCGTAGTGCAGAACATCAGCATCGATGCGCGAAGCACGCGTGTCAGCGACGTGAAGGTCAAGGCGTGAGTGCTGGTCATGAAAATCCCTGTGACAAAGGAGACATGGAATGACCCACCGGGTCGAAGACCCGCGAAATTACCCAGAAAAACCGCCAAACGATGTAGGAAAAGCCGACAATTCTGTTCGGCTTTTCTACAACCCTCAGGGCCTCAATGGACAGGCGCCGATGACGTCATGCATGGATACGATCTGCTCCTCCACATCCGAGGTATACACCTTGTTCGCTAAGGTGAATGAGTAATGCACCCGCCCGCGCCCATCAAGCGTGGGTGGGACACTCTGATCGAACTCATAGATGGGCAAGATGTGCTGGTCATAGGGTTGGACCCGCCACACGAAACCATTGAGGTTGGCCGCCGTCAGCACGACGTCCTCACTGAGGTCGACCCCCGGTATGGGGGTCTCGTCCGTAAAGCCGTGTACGGCAGTCCACTTGAGGGTGACCGTGCTGCCAACGGCAAGCCCATATTGCGCCAGATCGGGCACCTGTACACGGATGGCGGGGTCAAGGGGGCTGGGCGCTGCATCATCATACAGCGCGGCGCACGTCAGCCAACCGACGGGCGCTTCGGTGTTGCCGCCCAGAAACTCAGGCTTGTCTGGATGGATACCGATGGCCGACACCGCCACCGGCACGTTTCTGGACAGCACGATGTTCGGGTTACCCGGGCGACCGACTCGGTAATGCACAGGAATGTCGCCGTTGCCTTGCGCCTTGATCGCAGCCCAGGGCACCACGCGTTCCAGCACTTGTCCGATGTCAGCGGCGGCAAGCAAGTAATCGAGCGTATCGAGATGCACGTCGTTCCAATAGAAGGTGAGAACATCGTCTTCGCGCAACGAACCATCGACCAGCAGTACCAGTCTGGCGTCCTGATACTCGTCCTTGGGCAACAGTTTGTTGAGCGTATCGGACGTTTCCCCGTAGACCTTTGGTGCCGGCAGACGGGGGTTGACCGGGTCAGGCCAGTCCGGATCAGGATCGGGTCCCGGATCGACTGGACCAATCCGCTCCAGATTGACACTGACCTGAATGGCACTCCTGCCTTGGGGAACCGTGCCCCGACGCACCTCATACGCGACGTCGACCGTTACCTCCCCCGTGCTGGCAGCACCGTAGCTGTTCCAGACGGTTCTGCCAGAAATGTCGAAGACCTGCGGAAACACACCGGCATTTCCCAGCTCACGCCACGGTTGAGCCGCACCGCCCCAGATGGCGCGAACCTGGTCGGTTGGTTTGTAGTTGTCGAAGGACGGTACATGGACTTGGACACCATTGAACACATCCTGCTGCGTGACCAGGCCTGCCGTCACAGTCGGGACCAACGGCGCCTTCAGGTTACTTGGCAGGGACCCAATGGCCACGCCGATTTCCGTATACTCGGAAAGACGGCTGACGTTACCGGCCTTGTCCTCCAGCGCGTACAGCACATAAACCCCTCCGTCGCCCAGGGCGCGAATGGTGTCGGCAGGCACGGTGAGCATTTGCGGCAAGGTCGCCTCGACCGGTGCCATGCCAGTCGGTGGCACCGCGCTGGGGTCGTCAGGTAGCTCGTTGAGCCAGAACCAATACACCTTGTCGCCGTCTGCCCGATCGGCATAAGGGGGCAACTGCAACTTCACCGCCCCAATGTTGCTGTCGGTAACGTCGGCAATGGAAGGGAATTTCGCCGGTGTGGTGTTTCGATAAGGGGGGAAGCGATCGAACTTCAGCGCCAGGTCGTCCGACACACTGGATGCATTGTTGTAGCTGCGCACTTCGTAGTTGAAGGTGTTATTGCCCTCCCCCCATTCATCGAGTTGCGACCTGGAAAAATCGAGCTGCAACGGAAACTCGCTGGCATTGTTCTGGTTGTACTCCCCACTGAAGACCACCTTGTTGCTCTGCACATGCCTGACGGTCAGCGTGTCTACCAGGCCCGGTACTGGGGGCGCCAGATTCGGCCAAGACGCGATACTCAGCCTGAACGTCAGCTTGTCGTCCAGCAGGTACCTGGACCAAACGGTCATGTCTGTCTTGTCTGCCAACAATGTATCATCGATCCGTGGTGCCTCGAGTGGCGCCAAGGCCTGAACGTGGGCGGCACGGCGGATGGCCTTGCGGTATACCTGCTTGTCGTTGAAATCATTCATGGCGCTGAGGTTCCCGGGTCAGTTGGACCTCTGATCGCTTTCATCCTTCAGAGGTGTTCGATGCGGCCCGCTCGGTGGCTCAGACAGAGACGAACCAGAACGTGTCGCTTACGGTTGAGCACCAGCGTGCTCATAACCTGACAGCGCCACAACTGGCATTTCTATCAGTTCGCTGACCGCTTGAACGTTGATACGAGCGATCGAGCAGCTGACGCCCACTGCAGCCAGGCGGGCTGCGTCACGCGCAGTGCTCCATGGCATGGCGCACCCTGAAAAAGGCCCATGCATGCACGGGCCGATTCACTTCAGCTGCCTGGTGTATCAACTGCTCTGGCTGGCCAGACGGTCCACAGGGTCGTAACCGTATGTGCAGGATTGCGCCAGCTCATCCTGCGTCGCAGGCACGTTGACTTCGATCAGCCTGCCAAGAGGGTCGTAGCTCAAGGCACGCTGCTTTTCATCCTTGATCAGGTTCCCATTATCGTCGTAGGTCAACGTCACATTGCCGGATTGATAATCGGCATGGTCGTTCTCGATTCCGGTCAATTGCGCAGGGTCGGCGGCATTGCCGAACAGGTAACGGGCCGTATTGCGCCCCTCTGGGAACGCCGTCCGAACCTGGATGATATTGTCCAGTTCGTCCATGCGGAACAGCTGCTCCTGAATAACCTTGCCGAATGGGTCGATCGGGGACAACTCGCCCTCGCTGGTGTACTTTTCCAACCGAGCGCGGTCATCGTACTGGTAGGTTTCCGCGCGCAGGTTCGTCTGCCCTTCAGCCAGGGTGCGGCTGACCAACGCATCCCGCACGTCATAGGTCTGCGCCAAGGTTTGCACGGTGCCGTTGATGTCGAACGTGCGCAGGATTTCACGATCGAACTCGTCATAGGCCAGGGTCGTGGTGAGGTACTGCGCCCCGTCCTGAGTGTGCACCTTGATTTGCCGACCCAAGGTATCGTAATGGAAGCTGGCGCTCAGATCCCCGAGCCTGGTTTCATGCAGATCGCCCGCCGCATTGTACGTATAGTGCTGAGTCTGGCCCAGCACGTCGGTGTAGCTCAGGTCTCGCTCACGCAGGCTCATCTGGTAGTGCATGGTGTACTCGTCGGCCTCAAGGCCACGGGTCTCCGACTTCACCGCCCCAAAGCTGAAATACGTTCGCTGCAGGGCCTGCCCTTGCTCGGCACAGTCGACTAAACGCGCATTCTTCGGATCGAAGCTGAAGGTGGTTTCCAGATTCTGGGTGCGGGCGGCGCTGCCGGGATTGACGACCTTGCGGTGCACGGGTTGCTCGCTGAGCTGAAGGTTGTAGCGGTATTCGATGGTTTCCCCGGCAGGCGTGATGACTTTATGCGGCTGGCTTTGCCCTGGGCTGTAAAACAGCTTGCGCACTCTCCCGCCAGTCGTGGCCTCGATCATGCGATCCAGGCCGTCGAAGCGCTGCTTACCCAGTACCTTGCTGCCGACCTTGATCAACACCGGCAGGTCCTCATGGCTATGCGCAGCATAATCACGGTGCACCACGCTTCCGTCCGCCAGCCTCTGGTCCACCAATCGGTCGAACACATCGTACGTGGACTGCTGGGTAGCCTTGCGCGCATCGACTTCGGTCGTCAAACGCCCGAGGCCATCGTAGTGGTAGTGCTGCACGCTGTAGGAAACGCTTGCCATGGACGAGCGGTCGATACTGAAACGCTCGACCTGCACAGGCTTTTCGAACAAGTTGAAACGGGTGACCGTCTTGCCGGTACGACCAAGGCCGCCTGGCTGCAGCAGCTCGCCGCTGCCGGCATCGCGCAACTCACCATCGGCTGATTCACGCCAGACCGTCTGCATTGGCCCGAAGCGCCAGTGTTCATCACCCTGCGGGTCGGTCTGCTCGAAGTGCTTGACGCCATCCGGGGTTATCTGGCAATACGACTGACCCCAGTCATCATACAGATAACAGGTGGTGTACCCGGTCTCCGCCGAGGTCGCATGCACGGGTCGATCAGCCCGTTGTGTCGATCGTGCATCAATGTTGACAGGGTCGTAATCCAACCAGTCATATTCGGTTTCCTCGACCAGATTGCCCAGCCCGTCGTATGCCATGGCGTTACTGGCACGAAATGCCGGAGCACGCAGTTCGTCAGGGTTGTCCGCATCGTAGCGTTCCACTGCGACCGCACGGCTCAAACCGTCGACCCATGTGCGTGTGACCACGCCCTTGACATCTTCGCTGGTCTGCTGAGCCTGCTGGCCGGCGATCGTCACGAGGCTATACGTGTAGCGTCGAGACGCCTTGAAGGAGGCGTCATTAGGCGAGACGGTCTCTTCGACCACCCGACGCAGAGCGTCATAGGTATAAGCGATCTCCACGTCGTTGTCATCACGGTTGAGCAACGGCTGATTGATCAACGTATCATGCCGCAAGGTAATCACCTTGCGACTGTCTCGCAAGGTTCCATCTTCCAGCGCTTCGCCATGATCGAAACCAAGCAGCGTCTGCACGGTTTGCAGCACATGGTCACCGATGACTGCGGACATGTCGTACTGGTAGGCGGTCGTGGTGGATTCGCCGCCCTGGGTCGCGACCTGCTGCCTGACGCGCCCATGACGCAGCGGGTCGTCACTGGCGACAAAGTAGTCGTAGGCGGTGAAACGATGAACCTGCCCGGTCTCGCTTTCCTCACTGGCAAGCGCCAGAAGCGTTTCGTCCTTGGCCTGCAACATGCCTGCCGTGTCCTGCGCACCGTCCAGTGCCTGCAGACCTACATAGGTATACCGGGTCCGCAGGATCGCGGCCGCTGGCTGGTCGTTGTCGCCCGCGCCCGGGATCACGGTCTGGTCACGCAGACTGCGGACGAAACCGTGAGGATCAGGCGGGCAATCGCCACCCTCCCCCGCTGCGGGGAAATAGCGATACCGCGTGCGAGTCCCATTGGCCAACGCCTCTTCCAGCGGATTGCCGAAGTCGTCGAACGTGGTCCTGTCGACTTCCTCGCGCGGCCAGGTCGACCCTGTGCCCAGTCGCCAGCGGCGCGTGGTGCTGGCGGGCATCTGGAAGTACCGAGGCTGCACGGAAAAGCGCTGGCCAGGCCTTTCGTGGTAGACCGTGACCACCTCCTGCTCGTGGCCATTCTGCAGGGTGACGTGTCGGGTCAGGAGGTGAAAGCGGTTGTAATAGCTGGTTTCAAGGCGCACCACTTGCCCTGGCGCTTGCTCATCGGCGTTCAGGTAGTGGCTCGTCACCGTATGGTACTCGTAGTCACTGCCGGTAAACATGTAGAGGTTGTCCAGGCCATTGTCGACCCAGCCCACACCCGCGGCACCCCAGCCCAGAAAGTTGCGATCCGAATAGGCATAGGTGGTCAGCATGGCCGGTTGTCCGGCACCGGGATTGAGCACATGACGCTTGACTCTGGGCAACGGCGGGTGCGCATCCCCAGGAAACTTATGTCCGAGATTAGTACCATGCTCATGCTCGATGTGCTCGGTGCCACCGACCGGGTTGTACACTGTTTTCAGCAACGCCAGGCGACGCCCTGATGCCTGTTCGACCTGGTTGTATTCGAAGCGCCAGCTGCCCTTGTTCGGCGAAGCAGCATCCTGGTCATAGGGCAGTTCTACCATGTACACGACCCGCAGGGCTGGCGACCCCCGATTTTCGAGCTTCAATCCATAGCGCGCCAGCGGTCTGCCCTGTCCTTGCGCCTGCGGATGCAGATCCAGATACACCTCGCCGCTGGCATAGCTCACTGCCAGCAGGGGCAGCCCGGTGCCATCCTCGACTCGCGTCAGACAGGGCACGCCATAGTGGCTGTGGCCATAGGAAAGACTGATCCAGTGTCCGGTAGCCGCTTCGACACGCACTGGCAGCGCCACGGCATTTTCGCCCGTCCCTTGCAACCGCAGAAATTCCACCAAGCCCGATTTGTGCACGACCCGCCAACTGTTGGTACTGTCCTGATGCAATTGGAACGTCAACAGCTTGCGTTCGTCGATACCCAGGCCGGTGCCATCACCCTGATCAGACCCGGTCACTTTGTAGCGCTCACCGGTGTGCAGGTCGAGCATGTTGCTTGCTGGTACATACTGGGTGAGATTCAAGCTCCATCCATGGCCAAAGCCTGCATCCTGCTGGCTCATCGGGTTGAAGCTCAGGCGCAACGGTAGCGCTGGGCCACTCAGGTGATTGCCTGTCAGCTCCGGCAGCACCACGCCAAGAGCGTACTGGCCTGTACGCGGATCGACACTGTTCTGCATGAAGCTCATGAAGTTGAAGGCATTGGAATGCACGAAGTTTTTATCGTTCATCAGTGGCCTCCTTAGGCGCCTACGTTGAGTACGAGGGTATTGCGATTGTCCATGACCGAACGCCCTTCGAAATCCACGCGAAGGCGATGCCGGTTGCCGTCTTCGTCGAACAGCTCGATCTGCAGGGGCTCATCCAACGCACTCCGGTATTGCTTGTGCAGGCTGCCCTTGGCCATCTTGTCGTGCCAGTAGGGCATATTGGGTAGCCGATGCAGGCTGATCAGCAACTGGCCTTTGCCGGGCACTTTGTGGTCGACGAAGTCCTTTCTCAGGCCTTCGTACTTCAGCTCCTCAGCCATCGCCAGCAGGCGCCCGTCGATGGTTAATTCAGTGGGAGCCTCTTCGCCTGGGGGGTTGAAGGCATAGGCCAGGTAGCTGAAGTAGGTTTCATTCACCTGCTCGCTTTCCCAACGCACTGCCGATGCCGCACTCAACGTGCAGGTGCGAAAATTCACGGGCACCCCCAGGTGGGTACAGGACAACGTCCAGTAGTCGATGCTCTCATCGCAGAACGCGAACTCTTCCACGGGATATCCCGGCTGCGGCGCGGGCGGTGGCGGATCATTGAACACGCGCTCACGCTTGAGCTCGTATTCACTGATCGCAAAGCTCGGTGCGGCCAGGCTTCGCACCTTGAGTACGGTACTCATGTCCCGCGAGTCCCATTCCCCGCCAGTATCTTTGGTGAATTTGGCGTACAATTCGGTGCCCCCTGCAACGGTGCTGTGCAAATAGAACAGTTTGCGGCGGATGGCACCCTCGCCCTTCATCAACCTGCCTGGCGTAGGCGAGCCACGGTACCTGAACGGGTTACGCGCAAGGTTGACATGCCAGGGTGCCACGCCCGGGCCGGGCAGCACCCCCTCGGCGTTCGCTTCCACGAACGGCAGCTGGACGTTGCTGATCTGGTCGTAGAACTTCAGCGTCGACAGTTCAGTCGGGCTTATAGGGATCTCCAGCAGGTTCACCGTTTGGGTTTCGATCGTGACCAGCACCTCTATCTGTTGCATGCCGTTGGCCAGGCATTCGCTCGTACCTACTGCCTCAAGGCTGAACGTGTTCAGACTACTCCAGGTGGGGGGCACCGTCGAGCGCTCGGCCAACTCGACGAGCGCGTAACCGCTGGCCTTGCCATCGACTTCCGCCATGATCAGGCTTGCGATACTGCCGCGCTGAGGGGGTGGGGTGAAGAGCCCGTCCTGGGTGATGGTCCCCTCGCCGAAGACCTTCCAAAGCGTGGCGTTAGGCATGGGCAGTTTCAGTGTGCGCCCATCCTTGAGGGTAACGACGTCATCCTTTATCCGAAACTGCACAGGCTCACTGGCCTGCAGTTCGCTCACATAGTCGGGATCGAGCGTCAGGGTAGGCGCCCAGGCGAGGATCATGACGACTGCCTCTGCCTCGACATTGCCCTCGCGCGCGATGACACGCTGAAAAAGCACTTCCGGCTTATAGCCTTCGGGCACGAATGGCTCAAACTTCGCAAGCCCTCCCCCCAGGTCCTCCAATATGCCAAGTTGGGGCTCGTCATCGGCCAGCGACCAGGTGACCGTCGGCGAACTTAGCAGGTCTACAGCGGCATTTCCCTCGGCCCAACCGGTCACTCGCGGTGAAATCGTCAACGACTCGTCAGACTCGACGATCAGGGCATTGCGCAGCTGCGGCCCCGCAGGCCCCTGATGTTGGTTGGAAACCACGACTACCTGCTGCGCCTGGCGCAGCGTGCCCTTGGACGATGCGGTATAGCGTCCCTGGCTGCTGATGTCAGACGTGCCTGTGGAATACTGTATGTGTTCGGCGCTCCACTGCTGCGGGTCAGCCGTCTGCCGGGTCGCCCCCAGCAGCACGAACTGCCGTGCCTGGCCCGCCGTGACCTGGCTGCGCAAAGGCTCGACCATGAGGGAGCGCACGGAGGGGCCAACGCGGCCGAACACAGCCCGGTCCAGCGGGTCATGCTGCTCCAGAGCATCGATCTGAAACGCATTGGGCATGCGCACCTGATCGAACAGATTGACCTGGTAGCCATCGAGCAACCCCTTGAGCTCACTGTTGAGCAGGACGGTGGCACTGAAGGGTGAAGCGCCTCGTGCGTCGAGGTCATCAGGAATCAGATAAGGAAACGCTGCCGGGTTGCTCGGCAAGCTGCCTGGCCTACTGCCGACGTTGAGTTGGCAAAATAGCACCAGAGCACCATCACCCTCATGCACAGCCCCCTTGAGCGTGGCTTCTGGATGAGGCTGGGTACGCACGGCGAACGTTTTCGGGGACAGCGGCCCGAAGGCACTGAAATCGAGGCTGAGGGCCACTGAGGTTTGCCGATACGAAGGATGCTCGAGGATCCGCTTGCCGAAACGATCGCCTATCACCAGGTCGGCGTAGGGAGTCCCCCCCAAATTGCAGATCGGCTGCTCGGCCTTGGCCAAGTCCACGACCAGCCGTCCTTGGTTGGTAATACTTTGGGTCCGTACCTCGAGCGGCAGGGTCATGCTTACTCGGTAACCCATGTTTTCATGCAGGTTCATGCTGTAATTAAGCCTCGGCGGACGCCCGGCGAAATGCAGCTTGGAGACCACGCTGCCGGTCAGGATCGGCATGCTGAGCGTGGCACTGGCATTGGCCATCGATGCGTTTTCGAACGACAGCTGGGGTGGACCGAGCACGACGTTGGACAATGTCATGCGCTCGGTACTGGTTTCATCCACGGAAAATGTGTCACTGAAAGGCAGGATGAACCGCTGATCGTCGAATGCCGCCAGAAACTCCTGCTCAAGCAGACGATTGAGTTGCGAGCGGCCGATCGCCACGATCGCCCCCCAGTCGTGCATCACTCCACCTTGGGCCAAACGCTGTAACAGGGCGGTCTTAGAGTTGACGGTCATGGTCTTACCTCTTTGGTCATGCTGATGAAACTGCTGGCAGTTACGAATGGGACGGGCAGAATGGCCATCGCCCAGTACCAGTTTCTTAAGTCATATTCCACCGCCGCTACCACGGCATAAGCTTCTTCAGAGTCTGAGTCAGGGATGTAGAGCCCGTTCTCGAACGTCCCAGAGCCTTTGATCAGGTACCACGTAGTGTCGTCAGGATCGACGAGGTAGTCCCCTTTCTTGCCACTTGCCCAGAAAGTCAGTTGCACACCGGCGCCTTTGCCCTCGTAGGTGAACCAATTGGTCAGGTTCTCGAGCGGCAGCAGCACCTGGACTTCCTGACGACTGCCTTTGCTCCCCACGGCCTGCACTTGCTCAACCGCCAGCAGTTGGTCAATGTCCTCCTCGGCACGCCAGGCCTTGCTTTTACGATATTCGAGCCACTCGGGAGCGATCGCCGCAGGCCCGGGCATGGCTTGCGCCGTTGCGGCGGGGGGCACGTAGAGCTTGGAGTAGGGCACGTCAGGGTCGGCGTTCGGGTCGTCGATTACCTTGCCCAAGGCGTTTGCCGACATGCTGAAGGTCAAGGTATCGGTCGGATCCAGCGGAGTAGCGCGAACCTTGTAACCATTGATGCCGCGGTTGACCATCATCACCAGCGGGTCCAGACCGAGGTCTCGGCTCACGATGCCCACTAAGGCTTGGCTTGATGCCGAGCCGGATTTTGCCGTGGCAGTGACAATCACACGCGTGTGCTTGCTTACCAGCGCCGATGCCGGAGGCGAGGTATAGACTCCCGACGTCGCATCAATGGTGCCAGGATTGCCGGTTTCACCTGGCAAGCTCTTGACTGCCCAGGTCACTTCCACACCCGCTGGGTCGGTTTTGAAGGGGTAGGTTTTGCCGCCTGCCGCTACGACGGTCTCGACGGGCGCTACTTGGAAACGTGTCGAATCGGGCGCCAATTGGCCCAGGGTCATCAGGGCGCCCTGTGCACCCACCGAGGTGGGTTTGAAGCTCTGGTCACCTCTGAACAACACGTTATTCAATAAAAACAGGTCAAGTTCGAATCCTATGGCCTGGAATTTAGAAAACTGTGCCTTTACCAGTTCATCAAATGCACGCTTGACGTGCCCGAACCCATCGACCGCTAGCACAGGGAACAGGTATTTTCCGGTCCACCCGTCTTCGAAGGTCACGGTTGTAGACACATCCGTGTTGAGCGCCTGTAAACCCACTCGGCCCGACTCGAGAATACAAAATTCAAGCTCAGTCTTTGCTGAGAACTTACAGACCGACCTAAACCTTTCAACTGATTCAGCGGATATATGATCATCTGGTTGATACAAGATATCGCTTAATGTGGATGAGGTACCTTGCCAATTCACGATCATCTTACCCTGCTCTATACTGAGCTTCGCATTCCCTTCCATGTTCCCGCCTACCCAGTCAAATTCTGAGAACGCGACCTGATTTTTAAAATAACTAAACTTATAATCAGTTGCAATATCGAGCCTAAAACCGTCCTCTATGACATAGCCATTTGTACTGCTCAGTATACCCTCGTCATACTCGAACACCAGGGCGCTCTCAAAGCCGGGGAACGATGCCGTCAAGACACGGATATACTGTGCAAGCACATACGCGTTCTTGAGGATCAAGTTAGCGCTGTAGTCGCCAACGTTTTCTGGCAACAGGTATTGAAACCTACGGCTTGGCAGAGAGGTCTGCGCTTCGTCAAATCCGTCCATGCCGACAAAGCACAGCACCGCACCGTCGCCGGCGGTTGTGCCAAACAGGTGCGTATCAGGAGAAGGCTGAGTACGTACCACGACACGCGTGGGCTTTATCACACTGTCTGTACGTTTGAGTCGGCTGATCTCGAAGGTTTTCTTGTCGCTGCTCAACTGATCGAACTTTTCCTTGAACTTCAGGCCGCCAAGGGTGTCTTCTTCGGCTGTATCAGCGTAGGTGAGATAAAATTCTGTTCCCTTGCTGAGATCAAGACCGATACGACTTTCATTGACAGTGATGTTGACTTCTTCCAAACGTATGCGCATGTGCAAGACGGGCCCATTCAGGGCGTCTGCCATTTTAAGCCGCGTGATTTGGAATTGTTTAGGGTTGTTCGGGTTCTCGATGGTCAATTGCTTGCCACCGACAACGCGCATTTTCAAGTCAGCGCGAGACGACTCGAGATCGGCATTTTCGAACGATAACCGCGGCGCATCGAGCTGATAATCGATCACACGCTCCACGACCGACGGTGTGGACGACGCTTCGAAACTCATTGGCTCTAGCCAGGAGGCACTATTGAAACGCCCGATGTACTCCTGCAACAACACAATGTTCGTTTTGTTTCTGTCATAGGCAAGGATCGCGTCCCACCCTAACAGATTAGGATTTTCCTCCAGGTATTTAATCAACTCATCTTTCGACACACGTGCGACGGCATTACCTTCACCGACCAACTGTTTCATCACTGTTCTCCTAAAACCAGAGGTCAAGCCTGCAGCGTCAACACCAGCGACGGGAAGTCGAACCAGGTGTCGTCTGATGTTTCGTTTTCAAAATTGACTCTCACTTCAATGGTGAAATCAAACCCTTGGCCCTGACTGCTCAACACCTCTCTGCTGAGCATCACGACCACGTTTTCTTGCTGAACTTCATCCGCCGTCACATCCGCGTCCCGCAACGTGGTCACCAGTTGCTGGTGATTGGCTTTAACCCCCCTGAAGATGACACGGACTCTCTGCCCCGCCGCCATGAATACCCAGTCTCGCAAGATCAACGTAGCTCCGTTTGCTGGTACGGCCGCCAGCGACAAGGTGCCACCCAAGGCCTTGTCACATTGGATGGTCGGGTAGCGTGACCGGAGCAATGGCAAAATACGTAATTGCACCAACGGCGACTCTTGGTAGCCACCTGCATCGCGTACCAGGCGGTAGAACACCGGGAAACGCTTGTCTTCGGTCTTATCAGCGGTGGCCTCCATGTTGGCGGCCACGACCGAGGCGGGGACGGCGAAGCGGAAAGGCGGCTTGCTGCCCTCCGGCAGCGTATGCACATGGCGGCCTGCGCTGGAGCGCCCTTGCCAGTGCAACTGCAGACACTCGCCCGAACGCAGCCCAGGGTCGGGTACATCCACATACGCACCGGTTGTCGCGAGGTCCGCATCCAACACCATGTTGGGTTCCGGCGACTCCGACTCCGCATTGTCGATCTGCACGCTCGAAAGCTCCCTAGGCCGCAGCACTTCAAGGTCCAGCTCCTGGGAAACCAATCCCAGGCCCTCACGTGCCACCTGGTACCTCAGCCTCAGCTGCGTCTGGTCGTCCAGCGCATCCGCTCCCAGACAGATTCCCTGGATGCCACTGGCCAGGGTAGTGAGATCGGCACGCAGTGCAGCGCTGCCTGGCTCGTCGTTGACCTGCAGCAGCGTCCAGTCGGCCGTATGCAAGTCTTTATAGGGCGGTATGCGAATGGTCAGACCCTCGGGGAAATCTGCTGGGTCCAGAGGACCGCCCGCATGCCCGAGGATGAAAGGCGCCGCAAGCAATGCCGGGTCGGCAGGAGGCGGTCCGATGCGGTAGGTCTGCGGCGCGCTTTCGAGGAAGCAGCCGTCGACGAACGCTATGCGATAGAAGACGTCGGCATGGCCCCCCTCGAGCCAGTTGAACTCCCCCCTCGGCACTGTCCAGCGGATGTTTCGGCCAACGTTCTGATCGGTTACCAGATAGTCGAACACGAGCTCTCTATCGAATTCGCCATCTTCAAAGTAACCGCTGAAATGCAGGGTGACCTGATCATCTGCCTGCATGGCCTGATACGCCGGCGCCAGGAACCGGCATCCTGCGCTGCCCAACGTTGCAGGATCGATATGCAAAGCATGTCCGCTCAACGCCTGCGCCACCGGCATGTGCTCCATGCGATGGCGACGCACACCGACGAAACAGAACGTACGTAGCGATTCTTCGGGTACGCCAGTGAGGCGCTCATAGGAATAGAACGCATACCCCTGATCGGCTCCGACCAAGAAGGCATTTGGAATGTTGACTTTCAACCGCTTGCTGACCGGATCGAAGTCAGGCGTCTCGACTTCCATCTCCGTGCTCACGTCATCCAACGGCTCACCCGTGGCACTGGCACCTCGCCAATTGAGACGCAGCCGATCGCCCAGTTGGATACCGTCGTACTGGATGAACGTCACCAGAGACTGATCCGCCAGACGTTCAAGGTCAATCTCGTCATAGCCATTGAGAGATTCGATGATCGGGGCAGCGAGCCGCGCCGAGGTGGATAACGTTCTTGCCGTTGAGTCGTTCATGAAGTTGACCGTTGCTTAATAAGACTGGACAACAGTTATAGGCCGATGTGGAACATGCACCAACTGGTAGAATTGACAGGTCAACCGCGAGCACAACGCAATGGGCTGCGCATGTGGCACTCTTTGCGCGCGGGGGGTGGTCGTTTCAGCTGGACTGTTATTTCTATCAGGTGCTTGCCACAGGCGATCGGATTAATCTTTCCTGAGAACGATGAACACGATGGCGTGACATCCGTGTCCGCCGAGCATGTATAGGAGAATGAACCACCATGTCCATTTACAGACCAGGACGGCTAGCACTCGGCATTGCAGTGGCGGCCAGTTGTATCGGTGCTCAGGCATCGCCCGGAAACTTGACTTTACAGAACAAGAACAATGGCACGTGTAGCTTCTCTACCCCTGAAGCCGGCTCGGGATTGACTTACCAGTATTCGGTGAACAGTCCAGCCTACGCCTGCTTTCCGGAAGGCGTTCGAAAAATCCGTTTCAACGACCTGCCCTCGGCCATGGAGATCCTTCTGACGTCCAACCGGGACTGTCGCACGGACCTGGCCAAGGAGGACGAATACTGGGTACGCCTCAAGACCATTGCCCGCAACACGGGCGACGAGCGCGTCTATTCGTTCGAAGAACTACAAGCCTTTGCGAAGAACAAGACGATATTTCGAGGCCTCAAAGTGATCGACAAGAAGGTCGCTGCGGCTAACACCATGCGTGATGCCACCTCGTGCATACGTATTTCGGCATCGCCGGATATCGACACGCCGGCACCCCTCGATGCACCGACGTTTTCCAGTCATTATGATACCCCAAAAGAATCCGAACGGGACGCCCCCCCTGAGCGCGCCTGTTCCAGCAACTATTTCATTACTGCACGCTATCATGCCGGTGACGAAAAAGCAGGCACGAATTATACCTGCAGCCGTGTGGACGGGTACACAACACATTCGCCACACTGGTCGCCTACATTTCGCGAGTCCGGCCTTGATAAGACAGAAGGCGCCCAGGTCACCGCCAATGACAAGCGTTATATCTATTTCACCTGCCCCCTCAATACCGTGATGACTGCACGCTGGCACAGTGGCGATGAAAATGGCAATACGAAGTATCAGTGCTCGAGTGTGTCATCCCCCAGTGGGCAGGACGTTCTCGTAGAGCCCGGCACCTGGTCCGATGAGTTCAAGGAATATTCTAGAACCTATGAAACATGCGGTCCGAATCAAGCCATGATCGGCCGCGCGCACAAGAATGACGAAAAAGGCGAGACACGTTTCCTCTGCGCGACCCTGCGCCCGCTTGCCGCGAAAGGAGCAAACTGACATGTCGATCACGTCAACCGCACAGTCCAACGCCTTCAACTTCACCAGCTTCGTGCAAAACAGCGTCGACCCGCGTACCGGCCAGTACACCTTGGGCATCGAATTGCCGGAACTGGTCGGCAACGACCAACAAGGTCCTGCACTGCCTTTGCGCCTGAGGTTCAACCCCATGAATCACATCGACGCAGGCTTTGGCCATGGCTGGAACTTGAACCTCAGCCAGTACCAACCCGCTAGCAACCTGCTTAGCCTGCAGAATGGCGAGACCTACAAGGTCACTGGCAGTGACATGGGCGATGGCACCGGTCTTGGGATTGCCGAACGCAAGGTGGAAAGTTTCCATCTTCACCAGGAAAGCAGCACCTGCTGGCGCGTGGAATACAAGACGGGTCTGGTCGAGTTTCTCGAACTCATGGGCCCCGCCCATCGCCAAATTGCCCTGCCAGTACGCATCGAAGCGGCCTCGGGGCATTGGATCAGTCTGACCTACGCATACGACCTCAACGGCAATCTCTGCCTGACCGGTATCACCGACGTCAATGCCACCACACTGCTGAAGGTGAGCTATGACAGTGGCACCGTCTCGTTCGAGCTGTTCCCTGATGCACCCACGGGCGACCCATCCCGGGCCACCTATCGTATGCAGCTGAAAAACCTTGGCAGCCCCACCTTGCGTCTGGTCACCAACGTGTTCCTACCGACAGCCGAAAGCGCCTGCTGGCAGTTCGAATATGAGCACCTCGCCTATACCGACGGGCAGAACCTGGCACTGCTCAAGCAGGTCAAGACGCCCTTGGGCGCGACTGAAACCCTTGAATACTGGCAAGGTGACAATGGTCATCGCTTCCCAGACGATGCCCGCCCACCCATGCCGCGGGTCAAGCGCCACCAGCTGGATCCAGGCTTCGACCAACCCGCGATGGTCACCACCTATACCTATACCGACAACAACTTCCTTGGCCACGGTGCCAGCGGCGTGGTATGGCGCGACGATGGGCAGGACAACCTGTACCGGTTCACGGGCAGCGACTATGAATACGGGTCCACTGCCAGCCTGTGGCTCAAGGACAAGGATGCAGGTCTTCCCGGCGATGGCAAGGTTCTACGCACGGTGACCCGGCGCTACAACCGTTTCCATCTAATGTTGCGCGAAACCGAGACGCAGAATGGCCATGTCCAGGAAACCAGCACCGTTTACCATGAAAAGCCTGGGCTGACATTCGACCGGCAGCCGCCCTTCTTCCAGTTGCCTCACCAGGTCACCGTGCAATGGAAGCTCGAAGGCAGCGCCACCTGGCCTCGCCAGGAGACCAAGACCACCAGCTTTGACGTGCATGGCAACCTGCTCAAGGAAGTCGAGCCCGACGGCAGATACACCGAGTACACCTACTATGCCATCGAGGGCGAAATCGAGCAGACAGGGGACGCCGAGGAGATAGCCTGCCCACCCGACCCACAGGGCTTCAAACGCCGTATCAAGTACAAGACCAGCTACCCTGCCGAGTCGGAAGAAGGCCAGGCAGTGATCCTGCGCAGTCACTACCGCTACCGCGCCATCGACCCCGTCACCGGTGCTCGAAAAACGTTCGGGGAAGCGGTAGTCAAGCATCAGCGTACGCTGCAGCTGAGCGATGCCACCGACGAAACCGGCACCCTGCTGCAGCTTAGCGAGATGACGTATCTCGACACGCCGGACAATCCGTTGCTGCACATGCGCCTGGACCATCAGCGTCAGACGCTGAAACACGGCGGTGATCCACTCAAGGACCGCACCACCACCACCCGGTTCGTCTACAGCCGGATCCAGGATGAAAGCGGCCACGAGAGCCTGCTACAAGTCCGCCAGACCACGCAGGGCCACGACCTGGCGCAACGCACCTTGCACAGTGCGGTCTCCCGCTATTGCGGGCTGACCATGCGCCAACAGGATGCCAATGGCGTGTACACCCATAAGCACTACGACGCCTTGCGCCGCCCGGTCCGTCAGACCGTTGCACCCGACAAACCGGAACTGAGCGCGACACGGACCTATGCCTACCAGCTCAGCGTCAAAGGTACGCAAGCCAGTCAGAGCGAAACCGATGTGCAGGGCGTGGTCAGCACCCAATGGCTCGATGGTGCCGGGCGCAGCGTGCGTGAAACCCGTGAAGTGACCGAAGAAGACGACCAGCGCCAATCCAAACGTGTCACGCACACCGTGCAGACTTACCAGTACGACAGTCTGGGTCGACAGCTTAGCCAGACCACTCATGACCAGCTCGACGACACAGGTCTCGAACTGACCAGCACCTTCGAATATGACGACTGGGGTGACCGCTGCACGACCATTCGCCCCGATGGCGTCATCGAACGCCGCGAACGTTCACCGTTTGGCAAAGAGGGCGATATCGTCAACACCTGGCAGGAACGCCCGGATGACGAAACATCCGTCAAGCGTCAATGGCAGGTGACCGAGCTGAACCGCTTTGGCAAACCTGAGTACCGGCAACGCAACGCCGAGGACGGCCAGGAGGCAGGCAGGCAGCAGTACTTCTATGATGGCCTTGGCCGCTGCGTGCGCGAAGTCAGTCACCTGCGTGACCCGCTGGACGAGCATGACCTCAAGGCGCCACTGGTACGCACCACACGGTTCACCTACGACGCGTGGGGCCGCATGACGCACCACGAGCGTCCCGACGCGAGTACGCTGGTCCGCCACTTCGCTGATTTCTGCACTGACGAGCTGGTGACCCGCCTGGCGTTGCAGGCGGGCGTTGGAGAATCACCTCGTATCGTCTGCACCCGCACCTTCGACGGGCTGGCGCGCATGAAAACGCTGACCGTTGGTCCACGCACCGAATCCTATACCTACCAGGGTGAGCAGACGTTGGTGCATCAGCACCAGCGTGCCAGCGGTCGTACACGCACGTACAGCTATCAGCCCGAGGTGTCCACCGCCCCCACCGGCATCGTCACCACGAACCAGAGCGGTGTCGCGAGCCTAGACCCGTCCAACTTCGACTACGAACGCCCGGACGCCGCCATTACTGCCGCCACCAATGCCGAAGGCAAGCGCCGGTATCATTACACCGACCAAGGCTACCTGCGGCGCGAAGCCTGGGCGACCCAGGGTGTGGACGGCAACTACGAGGATGAGCACTTCACCGAACATCGGCATTCGTTGCAAGGCCGTGCATTGTCGCGCATCAGTGACGCTGGCGCTTCCACTCAGCACACCTATGATTCCCTGGGCCGTGTGAAACAGACCGTGCAGGGCGACCTGCAAGCCGACTTCGAGTATGACACCGATGGTCGGGTCTTCAAGACCGTCACGCTCGACAAGCACAGCCAGCGCACCTTGACCTGCTTGCGACAGTACGATTGTTTCGGCCGTGAAACCGATCGTACCTTGACCTTGGACGATGGCACGACACAGACGCTGACCCTGGTCTGGCGCGACGATGACCAGTTGCACCAGCGCGTCCGATGCCAGGACGGGCAGCTGCTGCTGGAGGAAACCTTCCAGTATGATGACCTCGACCGGCTGGAAAGCGTCGAATACGACGGCACCCAGTTGCCCACCAACGCCGCCGGGCGCGCCATTAAACGTCAGCTGTTCCGCTTCGACGCCCTGGACAACGTGACCCGTTGCCAGACCAACTTCACCGATAACCAGAGGGACGATGCGCGTTTTACCTATAAGTCTGACGACAACTTCCAGCTCGAACGAGTAACGCACAGCCTGCAAACCGACTATCCGGCCGACCAGACCTTCAGTTACGACGCCGACGGCAACATGCGCAATGACGAATGGGGCCGCCAGCTGCATTACGATGATCTGGGTCGGCTCAGTGAAGTGCGCAGCCAGGATGATCAGCATGTGCTGGCCCGCTACCGCTACGATGGCCACGATCATCTGCTGGGCGTGCGCCACGGCAACGCTGCCGAGGTCCAACGCCGCTATCAGGGTTACCGCCTGAGCGCCACGCTTGAAGACGGCATGCTCAACCAGTACCTGTACGACGGTGAGACGGCACTGGCCATGCAGACCGAGGGACAACCGAACGACAGTCGTCTGCTGCTCACGGATGCCGCCAACAGCGTGCTTGGCGAATATGCGGCTGACGGCCTGCATACCAGCAGCTATAGCGTCTACGGGGAGCGTGCCAAGGACGAACAGCTGCGCAGTCTGCTGGCGTTCAATGGCGAAGCGTGCGAGCCGGCATTCGACCAGCAACCCGCCGGCTGGTATCTGCTGGGTCGTGGCTACCGGGCTTACAACCCTGGGCTGATGCGTTTTCATAGCCCCGATTCGTTGGCACCGGAGGTGTCCGGGATCAACCCTTACGTCTATGTACTGGGCAATCCGGTCAACTGGCAGGACCCCACCGGTCACTACGGCGAGGCCTTGAACGACCCTTTGCCGGGGTACCAGGACCCGATCAAGCAACCCAAGGCCGGTTTCATGGATAAGTGGGCGAACGTGCTGTTCGCCGGCATCGGGGTGATCACCGGGCTGGCCTTCACCTTCATCTTCCCTCCAGCGGGTATAGGTATTGCGCTCGCCGTGGTGGGCAACGCCCTGGCGATCGGTGGCCTGGCAGTGGCAGTGGCCGGTACCTTGAGTGATGATCCAACATTGACCATGTACGGACTCCTCGGCTCTGGCATCGGGGGCGCCCTTGCCAGCCTGAGTGCGATCGGCAACAGGATTCATGCAGCCAGGAAGGCGAAGGCCAATGCCAGGGCAGGGACCGCCGAGATCGGGATGGGCACGACGCCTCGTGGAAGCGTTGCGAGTATGAACGGCCCTGAAAGGGTGGATGCGGGTACGCAAGTGCCCCCTGCACCTCCGCCTAAACCCGTGCGGAACAACGTTGTCGCACCCCCAGCCCCACCCCTACCTGGCCCTGGTCAATCGCGCCCCCTCTCGGCGGATGCTACGGCGCCGGTAGTGAAGCCTGCGCCGAAAGCGCCTATCGCACCGTCCGCAGGGAGTGGCCTCAAAGATTTAGATCCAAACGTAATTAAAGATGCAAGGAATAGACTGCGACATCGGGTGCTGGTAGCAAAAACGGAAGAAAACTCTGGTTTTGAGCTCCGTGATAACAAGCATAATGGCGCGATAGGCTTGACCGCCGAAGAACTGGCAAGCCTCGGAGGTTAACTCCCCCATCAGACAGCATGAAGCTTCACCAGATTTCGCGAAAGCGTTCTGCAGGGTCCTCCGGGACCCTGCTTCTTACGATGGCTCTGCGTTTCCAACTATCCCCCGCCAATCATAGACATCCCCTACAGCCCCCACCCCCTTTAAACCCTATCGTTCGGGCCCTGCGCCCGCTGTCGCCTCACCCGCCAGCCGCGCCTTCCATGCCCCGACCCGCTGCCTCATGGTCAGGCGGGCCATCGTCGACAGGAATGCTCCCCGATGCTCCATCCCCCTCGATGCACACGCGCATCCTCGCGCAGCCGCCTTGCACCGCTGCTGGCGCTAGGTGGCACCAGCCTGCTGCTGTGCGCCTACCGACCGGCGCTGGCCACCTCAGCACCGGAGTTCAACGCCGCGTTCCTGCGTCAGACGCCCAGTGAGATGGCCGACGCCGGACAACGCGCCCTACAGGCTCTGGTCAGCCAAGCCCCGCTGACGCCCGGGCGTTACCACGTTCAGGTCACCGTCAATCTTGCACGCCTGGGCGAGCGTGAGATCGAGGTACTGCCCGGCGCGGACGGGCAAGGCCTGCAAGCCTGTCTGCCTGCAAGCCTGCTGCGCGAACTGGGACTGCGCGAGCAAGCCCTGAATCGACCCTTGGACGATACCCTACCCTGCCAGAACCTGGCCGAACACTTGCCCGATGCCAGCGCCGAATTCGATCCCGGTAAGCTGCAGCTGGCCCTGTCGGTGCCACAGTTCGCCCTGCGTCGCGGTATAGAAGGCAGTGTACCGCCCGAGCAATGGGATGCAGGTATCGATGCGGCCTTCGTCAACTATCAGGTCGCCACCCAGACCCTCAACCGTCAGGGCAGCAGCCAGTCCAGCCACGACCTACTACTCAACAGCGGCGTCAACCTTGGCACCTGGCGCTTGCGCAGCAGCCAGGCCCTGCGTGTGGATGGTCAGGGCGATCGCAGCTGGACCCGTAGCAACACCTACCTGCAGCGTGACCTTCCTGACAACCGCGGCAACCTTACCCTCGGCGAAACCTTCAGCCATGGCGAGGTCTTTCGCAGCTTGCCCTTCAAGGGCATGCAGGTCGCCTCCGACATGGGCATGCTGCCCGACGTGATGCAACACTACGCGCCAGTGATTCGCGGGGTGGCGCAGACCCGGGCCAAGCTGGAGGTGCTGCTCAACGGTTACCCCGTGTACACCACGTTCGTCGCGCCAGGCCCTTATGTCATCGATGACCTGGGCGTGGGCGGTGGCAGCGGTGAGCTGGAGGTGGTATTGACCGAGGCCAACGGCCAGGTGCGACGATTTCTGCAGCCCTACTCCAGCCTGGCCAACCTGTTGCGCGAAGGGGTATGGCGCTATAGCGCCACGCTGGGCCGCTACAACGGTGCCGAACACCTGGACACACCCCTGCTGTGGCAGGCGAGCCTGGCCCGCGGCGGCAGCTGGGGCACCCTCTACGGCGGTGTGCAAGGTGGCGACTACTACCGTGCCGGGCTGATCGGCATCGCCCGTGACCTCGGGCTACTGGGCGCCATGTCGCTGGATGTGACCCAGGCGGGCGCCGATCTGGGCCAACGGCTAGGGGAGGTGCAAGGCCAGAGCTATTCGGTACGCTACGGCAAGGCGTTCGACACCGGCACCAACTTGCGTTTTGCCGGGTACCGCTACTCGAGCGAAGGTTATCGCGACTATGACGAAGCCGTGCGTGAACGGCACGCCTACTCGGACTACCTGGGCAACCGGCGCAGCCGCCTTGAAGCGTCGCTCTACCAACGTCTGGGCAACCGCAGTTCGCTGAGCTTCACCTTGTCCCAGGACGACTACTGGCGCACGAACCTTGAGCGTCGACAATACCAGTTGCAGTTCAATACTCAGTACCGCGATGTCAGACTGAACCTGTTCGCCTCGCAATCACTGGCCACCGGCAACCGTCAGGATCGACTGTTCGGCCTGAGCATGACCCTGCCACTGGACTGGTTCAGCGGCTCCACGCTCACCGTTGGAACCCAGAGCAGCAACGGACGCCAGAGTCAACGGGCCAGCCTCAGCGGGGGCGCCCTGGACCACCGCTTGCGGTACTCGGTGTCGGCCAACCGCGATGCCCGGCAGCAGACTTCGGGCGCACTGTCGTTTGGCTATCAAGGGTCTCGTGCCAACATTGGTGTCGGCTACACCCAAGGCAGCAACTACCACTCGTTGTCGGCCAACGCCAGCGGCAGCGTGTTGCTGCACGACGCGGGCCTGACCTTTGCCAGCCAGTTGGGTGAGACCAATGCCCTGATCGAAGTGCCCGGCATACCCGGACTGGGCATGCAGAACGCACCGGGCGGCGCCACCGACAGCGGCGGCTTCATGACCACGCCGCACCTGCGGCCCTACCGCAACAACTCCCTGCAGTTGCAGACCGCCAATCTCGACCCACAGATACAGATCGACAATGGCAGCGCTCAGGTAGTACCTCGCCGCGGCGCGATCGTCAAAGTTCGCTTCGCCGCGCGCAAGGTCACACGCCTGATCCTCACGCTGCAACAGAGCGACGACAAGCCATGGCCGTTCGGCGCCCAGGTCACTGACTCAAAAGGCCAGACCGTGGCTGTGGTCGGTCAGGCCGGCCAGGCCCTGGTCGCCACCGACGACAAGGCTCAGTGGCTACACCTGCGCTGGGGCCAACACACCTGTCAGGTGCACATCACCCCTGCCGACATGCGCCTCGAGCAGGGTTATCGCCTGCAGACGCTGCAATGCCCACTTCCCCCTCAAGACAACCCACGGATCTGAACATGAAGCGATTAGCCCGTACCACAATGATCCCGGCAACCCTTGTCCTGCTCAACAGTGGTGAGGCGATGGCCATCTGCGAGTGGATGAATGGCGTGTCGGGCGAGCTGGTGCACAACTTGCGCCTGCAGCCTGTGTGGGTGCCACGCGACGCGCCGATCGGCAGCGTGATCGGACAGGCCGATGTACGTTACAACCTGCCGAACGAGGCAGGATTGATACTGGCGTGCAATAACGTCAATGGCACCGAATACCTCACTGCGCAAGTACTCAATACTCAACCGATCGTCACCAACCCGCTCCCCCCCGTCGCCGGCGAAGACCTGACCGGTCGCGTCCTGGAAACCGGGGTGGATGGCGTGGGCATCCACGTACGCCTGGACTGGCCATACACGGGCAAAGGCGGTAACCCACAGAATTGGTGGAATGCCAGCACCTGGCACTCGGTGCCCTGGCAGGGATACGCCAACCATCGCACCGGACCGATGGGCATCCAGATGAGCAACCTGCGTGCTTTCATCACGCTGATCAAGACCGGGCCGATCGCACCTGGGCCGCATGCGTTCAATGGCGTGCAACTGTTCAGTGGCAGCTACGACACGATCGGCTCGGTGTTGCGCTATCACCTGCACGGCACGGTCACCGCCGCGCAGTGCTCGCTCAAGGCCGATGCCGTCAATCCAGACCCGGTGGCATTGGGCACTCATGACGTGAAGGATTTCAGCGGCCCCGGCCACACCACGGCCCCGGTCACGTTCGAGATTCGCCTGAACGACTGCGATGACGATCCATCAGGCAGCAGCGCCAGGGCCCACATACACATGGAAGCCGCACAAGGCTCTACCACCCTGGATCCCGACCTGGGTTTGTTCAGCCTGTCCAGTGGTTCGGGGGCGAGTGGCCTGGGCATCCAGGTATTGCACGAAGACGGCCTGACCCCGGTTCGGCTCGACGATGAGGTGCCGGTGACGCCACTGGTACCGGGTGAAACGCACTTGAAGTTCCAGGCACGCTATTACCAGACCGCGCAGTCAGTCACACCCGGTCAGGCAAACGGCGCATTGAATTTCACCGTGACGTATCAATAAGACGACCCGGCCTGGCAGCTCGTTTGCCACGCCGGGACCTAGTTTCAGGCATGCGAAAACGAAGAAAGAGACTTTCGTCTCTTTCTTCGTTTCTGTTTGGAGCGGGAAACGAGACTCGAACTCGCGACCCCGACCTTGGCAAGGTCGTGCTCTACCAACTGAGCTATTCCCGCATGGTGAAGCGTTACCACGTTTGGCGTGAAGCGTCTTGACGACCTTCACCACCCTGTACCGCATAGACGCCACAGTGTTGAACTGGAGCGGGAAACGAGACTCGAACTCGCGACCCCGACCTTGGCAAGGTCGTGCTCTACCAACTGAGCTATTCCCGCAAATGGCGTCCCCTAGGGGACTCGAACCCCTGTTACCGCCGTGAAAGGGCGGTGTCCTAGGCCACTAGACGAAGGGGACACACGACACTTTTCAGTGCACCCGACCTGAACCTCACGATTCGGCCTGGATTTTCTTTTCCTGCCCCGCCATCAGGCGCTGCCGGAGAAACTGGAGCGGGAAACGAGACTCGAACTCGCGACCCCGACCTTGGCAAGGTCGTGCTCTACCAACTGAGCTATTCCCGCAATGGCGTCCCCTAGGGGACTCGAACCCCTGTTACCGCCGTGAAAGGGCGGTGTCCTAGGCCACTAGACGAAGGGGACACGCTACAACATTCACTTCCTGCATTGCGTGGCGTTATGCTTTGCGCTGCAAGTGGCGCGCATTCTAGGGAGGCTGCACAGGGGCGTCAAGCCCTTTGTATAAATTTATTCAAATCAATCACTTCGCCCCCATTGCCTAGTCCCACGGTCGCACCTGCCAACGGCCCAGAACGCTGCACAAACGTCGAAGACGCCCTTCTCTTTCATAGGGACGCTATTCGCTGCCGCATGAACTCACTACACTCCAACCAGGCAAAATCTGACAGAGGCGTTACCGGTGACACCATTTCTGATCACCCTGCTGGTCGTGGCGGGCATCGCCCTGCTGATCGTCATCGGCTACCTCAACAACCTGGTGGAAAACACCCGGCTCGACCGCGCACGCCTGAAGATCGACCTCAACGAGCGTCAGCGGCGCTGTGGCGATATCAGCGAGACGTTCCCTGGGCAGTTCATGAGCCCTGCGCTGAAGCTGCTGCTGGCCCGGATCGAGCTCGATTTGGACCAGCGCCTGCTGGCCATGGACAAACGCGACGTCCAGCTCAAAACACGCATCGCCGAACTCGAACAGCTCGTTGCGCTTGGCGAGAAGATCCCGGTGAACAACCCGCCCAGCCCGATCGGCACCGAGGCCAAGGCCAAGGACATCCGGGTGCTGCTCGAGGTACTGCACCATCACGTGGTGCGCGCCACCCACGAGAACGTGCTGACGCGGGAGGAAGGCAAGTACTGGGTCAAGCACATCCAGCATGTACTGGTGCTGCTGCACATCGAGTTCTTCAACAACCTGGGCCAGCAGTGCCTGGCCAAGGGTGAGCCAGGCCAGGCGCGCCTGGCTTTCGAGCGCGGGGTGCAGTACCTGCGCAAGCAGCCTGACCCTGCGACTTACAAAGAGCAGCTGACGTACCTTGAAAAACTGTTGGCGCGCGCCGACGCCCAGACGTTGGACCAGCTGGAGCCGACCGAGGACGAAGACAACCAGTTGACCCAGGGGCTCAAGACCGACGAGGACGAGAACTGGAAGAAGAAGGCGTTGTACGACTGAGGGTCGATGCCTTAGCGGTCGTTGTGTCCCAGATCGCGCCTGGGGTCGATCCGGTCGCGAATGCGCTGCTTGAGTACCTTGGCCTCGGGAAAGCCGCCATCGACCTTGCGCTCCCAGACCTGCACACCGTCGCAGGTGATGCGAAAGGTACCGCCGCTGGCAGGCTCCAGGGCGACGCGGCCCAGTTCGTCGGCGAACGTCGACAGCAGCTCCTGGGCCAGCCAGGCGGCACGTAGCAGCCACTGGCACTGGGTGCAGTAGGTGATGACGACCTCAGGTTTGCGCAGGTTCATCGGGAGTGTTCTCTTGCTGGCCGGGTGACGACGCCTTCAAGGCGTCAGGAACGCTCGAGGTTGTCGAGAATCTTGGCATGCACACGCATGCACACCTCCAGATCCGCCTCGCTGACGCCCTCGAACAATTCGGCCCGCAGGGTATTGGCGATGGTCTCGATCTGCTCGATCAACGGCTTGGCAGGTGCGCACAGCTGGATCTTCTTGGCTCGACGGTCTTCGGCGACCGCTTGCCGCTGCACCAGCCCTTGAGCCTCCAGGCTGTCCAGCAATCGCGCCAGGGTCGGCCCTTCGACGCCCACGCTCTGCGCCAAGGCACGCTGGGTCGGTGCCTCTTCGAACCGGGCCAGGTGCAGCAGCACCAGCCACCGGGCCTGGGACAGATTGAGTCCGGCCAGCCGACGATCCAGCTCGGCGCGCCAGCCACGCGACATCTGGGCCAGTTGCATGCCGAAGCGGTGTTGGTTGTTGGTCAGTGGCATAGGTCACTCGGTCATCGAAACTAATTATTAGGCAGCTAACCATGGCCTTGGTCCGCCTGCAAGGCCCGCTCTGTAGGAATACGCGCTTTGTGCTGTAGACAGAGGCGTTCGATGACGCGCCTCACACTGAGGCATGCCTTTGAGCCAGGCGGTGATTGCCCTGCCGCCATCGCGGGCAAGCCCGCTCCCACCCCGAGTACACCTCAGCATGGCGATCACACCTCTACGTGTGGGAGCGGGCTTGCCCGCGATGGCGGTGGAACAATCACCGCCCTGCATGAAAGACGACCTACAGTTCGAACTCAGCCGCCAGTGCCGCACGCACACAATGCAGCACCCCCTCCGGCACGCGCCCGGCGAACTGGGCGGCCACGCTCGAGACTGGCGGCAGCTCGCCTTCGCCGTCGAGAAACGCATCCTGCAGCTCGCTGAGCAGGTCCTCGGGCACGTCCAGCGCCTGCTCCAGGCTCAGCTCCTGGCGCCCCAGCGATTCGGCCAGCAGGCTGTAGACGTTCTTCTCGCTGCAGTTGAGTTGACCGGCGATCTGCAGCGGCGTCATGCCTGCGCGGGCCAGGCTCACCAGTTCGTGGCGCAGGTCGATGACCCCCTTCGACGCGTCGTCGCTGCCACCCGCACCGTTGAGCACCTCGAGGAACGCCTGGCCATAACGCTCCAGCTTGCGCGCCCCTACCCCGCTGACCCGGCCCATCTCGGCCAGGCTGGTGGGCTGGCTGCGCAGCATCTCGAGCAGGGTCGAATCCGGGAAGATGACGTACGGCGGCACACCATGCTCTTCGGCCAGTTTGCGCCGCAGGCTGCGCAACGCCTCCCACTGTTCGCGCTCCTCGCCGCGCACCAGCTGGCTGGCCGGGCTGCCGCCGCCGCTCTTGGCCACGGTCTGCGGCTTGAGGTCGCGACGCAGCTGCAGCGTCACCTCGCCGCGCAACAGGGGTCGGCAGCTGTCCGACAGGCGCAGGCCGCCGTAGCCTTCGATGTCGATGTCCACCAAGCCACGGGCCACCAGTTGCCGGAACAGCGAACGCCACTCGTGCTCGCTGGTGGCCTTGCCCACCCCGAACACGGCCAGCTTCTCATGGCCGAAGTTGCGCACCTTGTCGGTGCTCTTGCCCAACAAGACGTCGATCAGGTGCCCGACCCCATAGCGCTGGCCGGTGCGGTAGATCGCCGACAGTGCCTGGCGCGCCGGCTCGGTGGCATCCCAGGTCTGCACCGGATCGACGCAGTTGTCGCAGTGCCCGCACGGCTGCTCGAGACGCTCGTCGAAGTACGCCAGCAGCGCCTGGCGCCGACAGCCGCTCTCTTCGCACAGGGCGAGCATGGCGTCGAGCTTGTGCTGCTCGATGCGCTTGTGGCGCTCGTCACCCTCGGAGTTCTGGAGCATCTGCTTGAGCATGACCATGTCTTGCAAGCCGTAGGCCATCCAAGCGTCGGCAGGCAGGCCGTCGCGGCCGGCACGACCGGTTTCCTGGTAGTAGGCTTCCAGGGACTTGGGCAGGTCCAGGTGCGCGACGAAGCGCACGTTGGGCTTGTCGATACCCATGCCGAAGGCGATGGTGGCGACCATGATCAGGCCTTCCTCGTTGAGGAAGCGCCGCTGGTTGGTCGCACGCGTCTCGGCGGCCAGCCCCGCATGGTACGGCAGCGCCGGGAACCCCTGGTCACAGAGGAACGCCGCCGTTTCATCGACCTTCTTGCGCGACAGGCAATAGACGATGCCGGCATTGCCGCGGCGCTCGCCCAGGAACGCCAGCAGCTGCTTGCGGGGCTGCTCCTTGGGCACGATGCGGTAGAAGATGTTCGGCCGGTCGAAGCTCGACAGGAACCGCTCGGCGCCTTGCAGGTGCAGCCGCTGGACGATCTCTTCGCGGGTACGCATATCGGCAGTCGCTGTCAGGGCGATACGCGGCACGTTCGGGAACAGCTCGGCCAGTTGACCGAGCTGCAGGTACTCCGGCCGGAAGTCATGCCCCCACTGCGACACGCAGTGCGCCTCGTCGATGGCGAACAGCGAAATGTGCAGCGAGCTCAGAAAATCCAGCATGCGCGGTTGCACCAGGCGCTCCGGCGCCAGGTACAGCATTTTGATTTCACCCCGACGCAAACGCGCCGCCAGCTCACGCTGCTGGTCGTTGTTCAGGGTCGAGTTGAGCGCGGCCGCCGCGACGCCCAGCTCGTCCAGGGTGGCCACCTGGTCGTCCATCAGCGCGATCAGCGGCGACACCACCACCGTCAGGCCAGGCCGCAACAGGCCTGGAACCTGGAAGCACAGGGACTTGCCACCCCCGGTGGGCATCAGCACCAGGGCGTCGCCGCCGCTGGCCACGCATTCGATGATCGCAGCCTGTCGACCACGGAAACTGTCGTAACCGAAGACGTCCTTGAGGACGCGCTGGGCCTGTTCGAGCATTGGGAACTCCACGAATCGCTTGATCCTGCGGGGCACAGGCTGACGGAAAAACCGGCCTGGCACACCCACGAATCCGTAAGCGGCTTTTGCCGAGCGAGCAAGACCGCCCGCATCGGTGGAAAACCGCCGAGTATACCCCAGCACAGGTTCCGACAGGCGTTTCGCTGACAGGCGTTCCCTTTGCCCCGCAGCGACTGCAAGGTGCTAGAATTCGTTATCGTTTATTCCCAAGGTAGCCCTGTAATGTCCTTCGCCGAGCAACTGACCCGCCTGCAAGCCTTCCTCGACGCCGACGAGCTGCACGAAGAAGCGCTGGACTACGTCGCCGCCCACGGCTACCTGACCGCGCTGTCGATCTGCGCCGAAGACGTGCCGGAACGTGAATGGATCGACGCGCTGTTCGCCGAGCAGCCACGCTACACCAGCGAGGCGCAGCGGACCGAAATCGAGACCACCCTGGCGTCGCTCAAGGCGCACATCGCACGCCAGCTGGCCAGCGACGAAGAGTTCGAGCTGCCCTGCGACCTGGACCTGGGCGACGAGCCGGACGATTCCGACCTGCGCGGCTGGTGTATCGGCTTCATGGAAGGCGTGTTCCTGCGCGAGGAAGCCTGGTTCGAGAACGCCGAGGAAGAAGTCAGCGAGATGCTGCTGCCGATCATGGTCGGCTCGGGCCTGTTCGACGAGCAGCCGGAGTTCGAGGACATCGCCCGTACGCCGAGCCTGCAGGACGACATGATCGTGCAGATCCCCGAAGCACTGACCGCACTGTTCCTGCTGCTGCAAGCACCGGACGAGAAGCCTGCCCTGCTCAAACCCCGCCACCACTGATCCGTGACGCGCTACCTGCTGCTGGCCCTGGGCTGGCTCAGCGTCGCGCTGGGGGTGATCGGCATCGCACTGCCGCTGCTGCCCACCACCCCGTTCCTGCTACTGGCCGCGGCCTGCTTCGCCCGAAGCTCGCCGCGTTTTCACACCTGGCTGATCGAACACCCTCGCCTGGGGCCCTGGATCCGGGGTTACCTGGACGGCGAAGGCATTCCACTCAAAGGCAAGGCCTGGGCCATCGGCCTGATGTGGGCGAGCATCGCCCTGTCATGCTACCTGGTGCCCGTGCCGTGGGCACGGGTGTTCATGCTGATCAGTGCGATCGGCGTCACGGTCTACATCCTGCGTCAGAAAACCCGTCGGTAAGTCCCGCTTCACCACCGCGCCACGACGAACGCCTGCAGGCCAGTCAGGGCCTCACCATCTGTCTATATAACCAAACGCTCTAAAACTCTCGGCAACCGCTTCAGGTCACTACCTGAGTGCTCCACGTTGGAGCACCTTCCCCAACGGAAAAACCGGTAAGGACTTATGTGCGGATTAGCTGGCGAGTTGCGCTTCACCCCCTTCAACCAAGCCCCACGTCCGGCGGACCTCGCTGCCGTGGAGCGGATCACCCATCACCTGGCGCCACGTGGCCCGGATGCCTGGGGGTTCCATAGCCAAGGGCCCGTCGCGCTCGGCCATCGGCGCCTGAAGATCATGGACTTGTCCGACGGGTCGGCGCAGCCGATGACCGATGGCCACTTGGGCCTGGCACTGGCGTTCAACGGCGCCATCTACAACTTCCCTGAGCTGCGCGAAGAGCTGCAGGCCCTGGGCTACGCCTTCCACTCCGACGGTGACACCGAAGTGCTGCTCAAGGGCTACCACGCCTGGGGCGAGGCGCTGTTGCCCAAGCTCAACGGCATGTTCGCCTTCGCCGTGTGGGAGCGCGACACCCAGCGCCTGTTCCTGGCCCGTGACCGCCTGGGCGTCAAGCCCTTGTACCTGTCGCGTAACGGTGAGCGCCTGCGCTTCGCCTCCAGCCTGCCGGCGCTGCTCAAGGGCGGCGACATCGACCCGATGCTCGACCCGGTGGCGCTGAACCACTACCTGAACTTCCACGCCGTGGTGCCGGCGCCACGCACGCTGCTGGCCAACGTGCAGAAGCTCGAACCGGCCACCTGGATGCGCATCGACGCCCATGGCCAGGTCGAGCAGAAGACCTGGTGGTCGCTGAACTATGGCCCCAACGCCGATGAGCAGCACCTGACCTTGGAAGACTGGACCGACCGCGTGCTCGATGCGACCCGCGATGCCGTGGCCATCCGCCAGCGCGCAGCGATCGACGTCGGCGTGCTGCTGTCCGGCGGTGTCGACTCCAGCCTGCTGGTCGGCTTGCTGCGTGACGTCGGCGTGGACGACCTGTCGACCTTCTCCATCGGGTTCGAGGATGCCGGTGGCGAGCGGGGCGACGAGTTCCAGTATTCGGACCTGATCGCCCGCCACTACGGCACCCGGCACCACCAGCTGCGCATTGCCGAACACGAAATCATCGACCAGTTGCCGGCCGCGTTCCGTGCGATGAGCGAGCCGATGGTCAGCCATGACTGCATTGCCTTCTACCTGCTCTCGCGTGAGGTGGCCAAGCACTGCAAGGGCGTGCAGAGCGGCCAGGGGGCCGACGAACTGTTCGCCGGCTATCATTGGTATCCGCAGGTCGATGGCGCTGCCGACCCCTATGCCGCCTACCGCGCAGCCTTCTTCGATCGCAGCTACGACGAGTACCGGCAGACGGTCAAGGCGCCCTGGGCACTCGACTATGACGCCGCCGGCGACTTCGTCCGCGAACACTTCGCCAAGCCCGGCGCCGACGCGGCCGTGGACAAGGCCTTGCGCCTGGATAGCACGGTGATGCTGGTCGACGACCCGGTCAAGCGTGTGGACAACATGACCATGGCCTGGGGCCTGGAAGCGCGTACGCCGTTTCTCGACTACCGGCTGGCGGAGCTGTCGGCGCGCATTCCGGCACGCTTCAAGCTGCCCGACGGCGGCAAGCAGGTCCTCAAGGAAGCGGCACGTCGCGTGATCCCTCACGAGGTCATCGACCGCAAGAAAGGCTATTTCCCGGTTCCCGGCCTCAAGCACCTCGAAGGTGCCACACTGGGCTGGGTACGCGATCTGCTGACCGACCCGAGCCAGGACCGCGGCCTGTTCGAACCGGCCATGCTCGACACCCTGCTGAGCAACCCCCAGGGCCAGCTCACGCCGTTGCGCGGCTCCAAGCTCTGGCAACTGGCGGCGCTGAACCTGTGGCTCAGCGAGCAAGGACTCTGATCGATGAAACCCCACGAAACGTCCTACGGCCAACGCCTGCTCCGCGGCCAGACTCCGTCCTATGAACGCCTGCAGGCGCGGCTGGCCGAGGACGGCAGCGAGCCCCATCACCATCCGCGCGCCGTGCATTGTGGCTGGGGGCGGCTGCTGATCGGGCACACGTATCCGAGCCCGGCCAACCTGGCGCAGGCCCTGCTCGATGAGCAACCGGGTGAGCGCGACATCGCGCTGTACGTTGCCGCGCCGCAGCAGGTACTGGCCTATTCGCCCCAGCAACTGTTCCTGGACCCGTCCGATACCCTGCGCCTGTGGTTCACCGACTACCGGCCGGCCCAGCGCGTGTTTCGCGGCTTCCGCATTCGCCGCGCGCAAGTCGACAGCGACTGGCAGGCGATCAACACCTTGTACCAGGCACGCGGCATGCTGCCGATCGACCCGGAGCGGCTGACGCCTCGCCATCAGGGTGGCCCGGTGTACTGGCTGGCCGAAGACGAGGACACCCAGGCGATCATCGGCAGCGTCATGGGCCTGAACCACAGCAAGGCCTTCGACGACCCCGAGCACGGCTGCAGCCTCTGGTGCCTGGCCGTGGACCCGCACTGCACGCGGCCGGGCGTGGGCGAGGTGCTGGTGCGCCATCTGGTCGAGCACTTCATGAGCCGCGGCCTGGCCTACCTGGACCTGTCGGTGCTGCACGACAACCGCCAGGCCAAGCGCCTCTATACCAAGCTGGGGTTCCGCAACCTGCCGACCTTCGCGGTCAAGCGCAAGAACGGCATCAACCAGCCCTTGTTCCTCGGCCCAGGCCCGGAGGCCAAGCTCAACCCCTATGCCCGCATCATCGTCGACGAGGCGTTCCGCCGTGGTATCGAGGTGCAGGTCGACGACGCTGAGGCGGGCCTGTTCACCTTGAGCCTGGGCGGGCGTCGCGTGCGCTGCCGCGAGTCGCTGAGCGACCTGACCAGCGCCGTGAGCATGACCCTGTGCCAGGACAAGCGCCTGACCCGCCAGGCCCTGCATGGGGTCGGCCTGAACGTGCCGGCGCAGCAGTTGGCAGGCGATCCCGAGGAGGACCTGGCATTCCTCGAACAGCATGGCGCGATCGTGGTCAAGCCGGTCGATGGCGAACAAGGCCAAGGCGTCGCCGTCAACATCACGCGCGTGGACGAGCTGACCCAGGCCATCGAACAGGCCCGACGCTTCGACAGCCGCGTGCTGCTGGAAAGCTACCACCCGGGCCTGGACCTGCGCATCGTGGTCATCGGTCATGACGTGGTGGCCGCCGCCGTGCGCCATCCAGCCCAGGTGATCGGCGACGGCACTCACACCATCAAGGCCCTGATCGAAGCACAGAGCCGACGTCGCCAGGCGGCCACCGGAGGCGAGAGCCGCATTCCGATGGACGAGGAAACCGAACGCACCTTGCGCGACGCCGGCCTGGACTACGACCACGTCCTGGCCAACGGCCAACGCCTGAACGTACGGCGCACCGCCAACCTGCACACCGGTGGCGTACTCGAGGACGTCACCGAGCGGCTGCACCCGGTGCTCGCCGAGGCAGCCACCCGTGCGGCCCGCGCCCTGGACATTCCCGTGGTCGGCCTGGACCTGATGGTCCGCGCTGCCGACCAGCCTGACTACGTGTTCATCGAAGCCAACGAACGCGCTGGCCTGGCCAACCATGAACCGCAACCCACCGCCGAACGTTTCGTTGACTTGCTGTTCCCGCACAGTCGTTCGATCACCTGACCCGAAGGAGCGTGCATGCCTGACCCGACCTTGGAACCCGACCTGGACTACCTGCGCAAGGTGCTGCTGGAGATGCTCGCCATCCCCAGCCCGACCGGCTTTACCGACACCATCGTGCGCTATGTCGCCGAGCGCCTGGAAGAACTCGGCATTCCCTACGAGCTGACCCGGCGTGGCACCATCCGCGCCACCCTCAAGGGCCGGCAGAGCTCCCCGGACCGCGCCGTCTCCGCGCACCTGGACACCATCGGCGCCAGCGTGCGTCAACTCATGGACAATGGTCGCCTGGCCCTGGCCCCCGTCGGCTGCTGGTCGAGCCGCTTCGCCGAAGGCAGTCGCGTCAGCGTCTTCACCGACGCCGGCGTGTTCCGTGGCAGCGTGCTGCCCCTGATGGCCAGTGGTCACGCCTTCAACACCGCCATCGACCAGATGCCCATCAGCTGGGACCATGTCGAAGTGCGCCTGGACGCCTACTGCGCCACCCGCGCCGACTGCGAGTCCCTGGGGGTGGGCGTGGGCGACTTCGTGGCCTTCGACCCCTTGCCCGAGTTCACCGAAAGCGGCCACATCAGCGCCCGTCACCTGGACGACAAGGCCGGCGTCGCAGCGCTGTTGGCCGCGCTCAAGGCCGTGGTGGAAAGTGGTCAGCAGCCGCTGATCGACTGCCATCCGCTGTTCACCATCACCGAAGAGACCGGCTCCGGCGCAGCGGGCGCCCTGCCCTGGGACGTCAGCGAGTTCGTCGGCATCGACATCGCGCCCGTGGCGCCGGGCCAGGCGTCCAGCGAACATGCCGTCAGCGTGGCCATGCAGGACTCCTCGGGCCCTTACGACTATCACCTGTCCCGCCACCTGCTGAAGCTGGCAGGCGAACACGAGGTGCCGGTGCGCCGTGACCTGTTCCGCTACTACTACAGCGACGCCCACTCGGCGGTGACGGCGGGCCACGACATCCGGACGGCCCTGGTGGCGTTCGGCTGCGATGCCACGCATGGGTACGAGCGCACGCACATCGACAGCCTGGCCGCCTTGAGCCGTCTGCTGGGGGCGTACCTGATGAGCCCGCCGGTGTTCGCCAGCGACTCGCATCCATCCACCGCGTCCCTCGAACAGTTCAGTCACCAACTGGAACACGACACGCAGATGGAAAGCGAGACACGCGTACCGGCCGTGGACAGCCTGCTGGGCCACAAGGCCGATTCGCACTGACCGCACAGGAAGGGGGCAGCGTCGAGCCCCCTCTTCTTCCTACATTTGACGTACTATCGTCTGACCTGAACCGGACGATCTTCTCATGCTCATTCCCTACGACCAGCTCGAAGCCGACACCCTGACCCGCCTGATCGAGGACTTCGTCACCCGCGACGGAACCGACAATGGCGACGACACGCCGCTGCAGACGCGAGTGCTGCGGGTCAGGCAAGCGCTGGCCAAGAGCCAGGCGTTCATCCTCTTCGACCCGGAAAGCCAGCAATGCCAACTGCTGGCCCGTCACGACGTGCCCAAGGAGCTGTTGGAATAAGGCTCAGGAGGCCAGGCTTTTCGACATCCTCGGAAAAGCGCCACGACAGGGTCGTTGTCGTATCCATAGATCAACCGGCTCGATACGGGCACGCACAGTCCATCCTGTGGGAGTCCGCCCGCCGCCTTGGCGCCGCGCTGTCGCGCAGAGAACATGGCGATAGCTGGCAGTGCTCAGATGCTGTGTTGCTGATCGATTTCTGGGGCCGCTTTGCGGCCCATCGCGGCCGGTCCGGCGCCCCGGCAGGGGCCGCATACATGGGACCGCGATTGCCTGTGCCACTGCGGTGGGTGTAGGAGCGGCCCCTGTGCCGCGATTGGGCCCGCAGGGCCCACAAAGCTCTGTAATTAATTCCTTTAAAATCAACAATTTAACTCATGTTCTATCAGGGCGGGCTTGCCCGCGATGGCGTCCGGCCGATCACCGCCTGCATCGCGGGCAAGCCCGCTCCCACAGAGGGTGTGAAACGCTCTGCCCGGTCAGCGATGGAGCCCACATCGTGTCAGCCAAAGACGTTGAAAGGCCTGGATTCAGGACGCCTGAAAGCGCGGGCCGAGCACGATCAGGCTGGCGCCGATCACGCACAGCAAGGCGCCCCACCAGTCGCTGGCCAACGGCCGCGCGCGCTCGACCAGCGCCAGCCAACCCAACGAGCTGACGATGTAGATCCCTCCATAGGCGGCGTAGGCCCGCCCGGCATAGGCAGCCTCGACCCGCGTCAGCACCAGTGCGAAACAGGTCAGGCTGAACAGCGCCGGTACGACCCACCAGGCGCTCTTGCCCAGGCGCAACCACAGGTAGAAGGCATAGCAGCCCGCGATTTCGAAAATCGCCGCCAGCAGGAACCAGCAATAATTGACCATGATGCGCCCTTGCAGAACATTCGCTGCGCAGCATACCTGAGGGTCACGGGCGATGCCGAGGTGCGCGCCTGGGTCAGACAACCTGCGACGACCCCCATCAGTCGTTGGCGCGCCATTTTCTCGCACGCACTCCGATGGAATCTTCCCATCACGACGGCAGTCGGAAGAGTAAGCGGCCTCGTACCGCTTCCCCTGGACATCACAAGGACTTCGACATGACCACGATCCTCATCATCATCCTGATTCTGCTGTTGGTGGGCGGTTTACCGGTATTCCCGCATTCGCGCAGCTGGGGCTACGGCCCGTCCGGCATCATCGGCGTGATTCTGGTCGTGCTGCTGGTGTTGTTGCTGCTCGGACGCATATGACCCACGCCTGAGCCGCCTGCTCAATCGCAGCCAGGGTCGAGGCGCTGATCGCAGCGCACTCGCCTGAGCAACTCCTCGCGATCGAGCGGCGGTGCCAGGTAAAGGCCCTGGGCGCTTTCGCACCCCAGGGTCAACAAGGCCAGATGCTGCTCGGCCGTGTTCACCCCGACCGCCGTCAGGCGCTGACGCAATTCGGCGGCCAGCCGCAGGCAATGATGCACCACCGCACGACAGCGCACTTCATGGGGCAAGCCCTCGATGAACTGCTCGTCCAACCGGATCTGCGTGAACGGCAACTGGCAAAGCAGTTGACTGCTGCCCTTGTCACTGCCAAACCCCGCCAGCCCCAGCTCGCACCCGATCAGACGCAGGCGCAGCAGGTTCTCCTGCTCGACCACGGTCAATCGATACAACCCGCGGCCAGCCAGGTCCAGGCATAGATGGCCCTGTCGACACCCATACCGACGCACCAGCGCACACACCCGCAGGCAGAACCGACGATCATTCAACTGGGCGGTATGCAGGCGCATCGACAGGTGCAATGAACGCCCTTCGGTCTTGAGCACTTGGTACAGCCTCAACCCCTGCTCGAGCATGGCCATCCAGACGTCGTCGAACAACCCGCACCGCTCCACCACCGGCAAGAAGAGGTCAGGTGCCAGGATGCCCAGCAGCGGATGGTGCCACCGAGTCACCAGCTCGACCGCTTCGATGCGCCCGGTCGCCAACTGGAAGATCGGGAAATAGCAAGCGACGAACTGACCGTCCTGCAGGGCTCGACGCACCTGATCTTCATCGGGCCAGAGACGTTCGGGCAGGGGTAACGCCGGCGCCACCAGTGACGGTGCATTCAACCACTGGCGCAACGGATCGAGCGGCAACGGGGGCTCGATGTCGCCGAAAAACTGCATGCCCAGTTGTTCGACCATGCCTTGCAGGCCACGCCGCAGGCTCGGCCCCAGGCAACCACTGACCAGCACGCCCTTGGCCAATCGGTGGTGACCGACCCAGTGGATGAACTCGAGACCATCCATGTCTCGGTCGCTGTCGTCGCGCACATCGCACGCGACCACGTCGACACCGCCGATGCGTCGCAGCACGGCCAGCGCATCGCTGGCCACGGTGGCTTGCAGGACGTCGGCGCAGCCCAGACGCTCGAAGGTCCGCACGGCGACCGCACGCCGGAAACCATGAGGTTCGAGCACCAGAACACGTAGACCTTCAGTCGTCATCGTCAGCCTCCATGGCGCGCATCCTGCCCACCGATCTCACGTGCGCGGGCGTCCGGCGGCCCCGTCCGCACGTGCTCACGCCGCCCCCGCAACTCGTCCTCGAGCGCCTGCATCGCCTGCCGAATGGCGTCGACGCGCACGTTCAGCACGTCCAGGGACACCGGTTTTCCCAGGCAACTGCGTTCGACCTGTTCACAGGCCTTGACCAGCGCGCTGGCACGCACCAGGCGCGCGCCGCCCTTGATGCGGTGTGCCAACCTGGCCAATGCGGGCAGGTCGCCGCACTCGGCCAGGCGCTTGAGCTCGGCCAGGTCCTGGCGGTTGCTGTCGAGCAGATCGCGCAGCAAGCCTTTGAAGGCATCGGGGTCGTTGCCGGTCAACCGGCGCAAACTGCCCAGGTCGGCATCGATGGCCCCCTCGTGGGCGTTCGCGGGCTGGCGATCATCAGAGTGGATAGCGTCGAGCACGGCGGCCAATGCCTTGAGGCTCAGTGGCTTGAACAGGCAGTCGTCCATGCCGGCCGCCAGGCAACGCCGGCGTTCATCGGCCACGGCATTGGCCGTGATGCCCACCACCCGGCAACGCGGCCAGCCATGCCGTTGTTCGTGAAGGCGGATCGCGCGGCACAGCGCGTAGCCATCCATGCCCGGCATGCTGCAATCGCTGATGACCAGGTCGAAACGCCCGGCGATCCACTGGCGCAGGCCCTGGATACCCTGCTCGGCCATGCTGGCCTGATGCCCCAGGTACGCCAGTTGGTGAACCAGCAGCAGACGATTGGCCGGATAGTCGTCGACCACCAGCACCCGCAGGCCCGGTCGTGCGTTCGCTGGCGGCGCCCCTGGTGGCTCGGCAGGCGCCGCGGGGCCGGACGCCGCCTTGGAGGCAGGCTCGACGGCCATCTCGATCTCGATGCGTGTTCCCACGCCCAAGTCACTGTGCAAGGCCATGCTGGCGCCCATCAATTGGCAGAGCGTCTGGCTGATGGACAACCCGAGTCCCGCGCCACGTCCACTGGACTGCCGGTGGTTGCAGGCTTGCCAGAACGGTTCGCCCAGCCGGGCAAGGTCCGCTTGCGGGATACCGATGCCGGTGTCCTCGACCGTCAGGCTCAGGGCCAACAGCGCATCCTCGCGCGGCATCAATCGCAGGCTCACCCGCACCGTGCCGTGCTGGGTGAACTTGATGGCATTGCTGACCAGGTTGGCGAGCACCTGTTTGAACCGCAACGGGTCGATCAGCACCTCACGCTCGACCTCGCCTTCCAGTTCCAGGCTCAGGTGCAAGCCCTTGGCCCGGGCCTGTGGCTGGAACAGCTGCACCACGCTGCCGGTGTGACGGGCCAGGGGCACGGCTTCCCGGTTGATCTCCAGGTGCCCGGACTCGATGCGCGTCACATCGAGGATGTCGCCGATCAGCGCCAGCAATCCACGCGCCGCCTCGGAGGCCACCTCGATGGAAACCCGGTCGAGGATGCCCTGCTCAGCCTTGCGCAACGCCAGCTCCAAGGTGCCGAGCACGGCGTTCATGGGCGTACGGATCTCATGGCTCATGGTGGCCAGAAAGTGCGTCTTGGCCTGGTTGGCCTGCTCGGCCTCCTCTTTGGCCCGCTGCAGGTCGGCCTGCAACTGGTAGCGCTCGGTGACGTCGATCCAGCCAGCGATCACGCTGGCGCCGGCATGGTCGCTGCGGCATGGCAGCATCCAGTGATAGAAGATGCGCTCGCGGCCATCGGCCAGCCGGACCTGCCGATCCTCGACCTGCGCCTGCCCCGAGCACAGCACCTCACGCCAGCCGCGTTGCCAGGCCAGGTGCGGCAGGCAACCGAGCAACTGGCCGACCACCTCGTCCCGGCCCACGCCCAAGGTCTCCAGGTAGCAACTGTTGCACGTGATCAGGCGCCCGTCCCGATCGCAGACGTAGAGGGGATGAGGCGTCCCGTCGATCATCACGCGCATGAACTCCAGCTGGTCGGCCAAGGCGCGTTCGGCCTGGGCGCGGATGCGGATCAGGCGGCGCAGGTAGCGCACCCAGGCCAGGGCCAGCACCAGTAGCAAGAGGATGGCTGTGAAGCCTTGCAAGACCTGCTGCCGGTGCCGGTGCCAGAAATTGTCGCCGACGATCGGCTCGCCCTGCCAGCGACGCGCCATGGCGTCGAGTTCCTGGGGCGCGAGGCTGGACAAGGCCTTGTCGAGGATGGCGCTCAATTGCGTGTCACCCTGGCGGGTCGCCAAGGCGAAGTGCGCCGGTGGCAAGGCCAGGCTGGCGCTGATGCGAAAGCGGCCCCTGGGCAGGCGTGTCGAGAGCGAGCGCACGCACACCAACGGCAGCACGGCCGCCTCCACCTGGTTCTCGCTGACCTTGAGCACCGCCTCCTGCGGCCCTTGCACATCCACGTGTGTGATGCCCGGGTAATGCTCGCGCAGGTAGCGGCTGGGAAAGCCACTGGCCAACGTGGCGACCCGCTGCCCCTGCAACTGGTCCAGGCTGACGGGCGCCGTGTCGTCGGCTGCGGTGACCAGTACTCGCGCCGAGGTCAGGTAGGCGCGGCTGAAGGTCAGGTATTGCTCGCGCGCAGCGCTGGGCGTCAGTGCACCGATCAGGTCGGCACGCCCCTGACGCAACTGCTCGATCATCTGCTCGACGGTGCCGCCACTGGAGAACTCGAACGTCAGGCCTGTGGCGCGCCCGATGCGTTCGAGCACATCGACGCTCAGCCCCCGGAAATGCCCTTCAGCATCACGATAGCTCAACGGCAGCATCTGCTCGTCGAGCAGCACGCGCAGTCGCGGCCTGTTCTGCAGCCAACGTTGCTCGGCCGGTGTCAACGACAGGACCGTCGGGGTGTGCTCGGCCAGTTGCTCGACGAATGGCATCCAGCGCTGATGGATACGTGCGTGCTCCTGTTCCGTGAGCGGGCTCAACACGTTGTCGACCAAGCCGGCCAAGGTCGTCTGCTGCGCCGCGAAGGCAAAGCCGATCGATTGACGCAAGCCACCTGGGCATTCGCGCAGCACCAGATTGCCCATCTGCGCACGCCCGACCAGGTAGTGGCTTTCCAGGGCGCTGCCCACGAACACGTCGGCCTGGCCGAACGCGACGGCGCCCATTGCCTGACGCGTGGACGCATACGGCTGCACCTGCGCCTGCGGGTACTGCGTGCGCAGCTGTTCACTGTCCCGGTAACCGTCGCGCATGGCCACACGCACGACGCCCTCGGCCTGGCAACCAACCCGAGTATTGTCGCGCACCGCCTGACGCGGCATGTCCTCGGCGTAGGCACGCGACAGCACAAGACCCGCCTGCGCAGCCTGCTGCGCGGTGACACCCCCGAGCAGATCGACCTGGCCGGTGCGCAGTGCCACCGTCGCTTCGGCCAGCGAGTCGAAGGTCAGTACCTCGATCGGCAGTCGCAGGTAGTCGGACAGCAGCCCCGCGTAGTCCGCGGTGATGCCTTCGTAGGCGCGACTCGGGCCGATCACGCCCAGCGGCGGCTCGTCGGCCTGGACCACGCCTAGGCTGAGCGCACGCCGGCTCCACAGCCAGCGCAGTTGCGCCTCGTCCGGCGGGGGCAGCGTGCGCCCGAGCACGGCGCGCCCTTGCAGGTGAGCCTTGGTTTCGTCCGCCCGCGCCAGTGGCAGCCACAGCCCTGCCAGCATCCAGAGGATCATGGCGAGGCGTGCCAGGGTGATGATCACACCAGGCCATTGCGCCTGGCGAGGTCCGCCAGGTCGATCAACGATCGCACGCCGAGCTTTTCGATCAGGCGCGACTTGTAGGTGCTGACGGTCTTGTTGCTCAGCAGCATGAGTTCACCGATCGCCTTGTTGCTCAAGCCCCGCGCCAGGTACTGCAGGATGATCAGCTCGCGGTCGCTGAGGCTGGCCAGACACGCCTTCTCGCTGGTCTGCATGTCTTGCCGGCACACCGAACTGAGCGACACCTCCGGGAAATAGGTGAAGCCCGAGCGGATTGCCAGCACGGCCCGGCTCAGCTCGCCCAGGTCGTCGGTCTTGCAGATGAACCCGGCGGCCCCTGCCTTCATGCAGCGCAGCGAAAAGGTGTCGGCCATCTGCGAGGTCAGCATCAGCACCCGCGGCGGGTGCTCCAGCGCAGTGATGCGCTGCAAGACCTGCATGCCGTCGAGCCCTGGCAGCGAGATGTCGAGAATCACCAGGTTCGGCGCATGCTCACGGATCAGCCGCAGGGCATCGACACCGCTGTCGGTCTCGCCGATCACCTTGATGTGGTCATGCTGCAGCTGCAGGCGCACGCTGGTCCGGATGAAAGGGTGGTCGTCGACCACCAGTGCTGTGTACATGGATCCTTCCTCATTGCCTAGCGCTAGAGTTCGGCGTCGAACACGACGGTGGCTTTGCCTTTGTAGGTCTTGCCTGCCCGGCCAAGCATGGGCTGCACGTCCGCTTGAGTGACTTCGAAATGCAGTTCGCCCGGGCGGTTGATGGTAGGGATCACCGAGTCGAACCGAAGCGCCGCAGCGCGCCCGGTTGGCAGTGTCAGGCGCGTGACCGGCCCGCCTTGATAACGGATGCCCGATGGCAGGCTGAGCGACACACGCACCGGCACGTCTTCGCCCAGGTCATTGCGGATCCCGCAGTCCAGGCCGACGTCGTACTCGCACAGCTTGTAAACCTTCAACGGCCCTGTGGACCACACCCGCATCGGCAGGTCGCGGTAAAGCCGCTGCGGCACTCGGCCACCATTCAGCCATGCCTTCCAGCCGCCTACCGGCTCCAGCACGGCCCGTTCGGAACCGGGCGGAAAATCGAAGATGAACGCGTGCTCCACCTCCAGCTCGAAATGGATGGTCAACGTGTTGTCGCTCAAGTCATGCACCTGATCACCAAAGTCGAAATCGCCGCCCGGCCCCACCGTGAAGATGGTAGTACCGCGGTACAGACCTGGCTTCATGCGGTAGGTCGGGGGCATGGCCAGGTTGTAGGCGATGGCAATCCGCGACACCTGCACAGGCTCCACATGGGTGTTGGGCGCGAATACATTGACCTGCCAGCAGCCTGAGGGCGAAGCGACGCTGGTAATGCGAAGCCCCCTGATCGCACGACGCTGCGACTGATAACCGATCCCCCCTAACAATGTACAGCCACCGTTGGGCATGCCGTTGGTAAGCGGATTATGCGAGTAGTCGTTCGAGATGACGTCGAGCATCAGCCCGCTTATTTCGAACGACAGCCTGTGAGGATCACCCGTGTCCTGGTCGTAGACATCGACCTCTCGACGTCGGGGCGTTTGCACGTACAACTGATCGCGCACATTGCCGGTCGCCTTGGTGACCTGCTTGCCATAAGTGAGCGGGATGTCCACCGTCTGGCCCTTGATGCAGAGCGATCCGAACAACCTGCAGTTCTGCGCGGGCGGGGTCGTGTTTTCGAACTGCCCCGTCCCGCCCCCCCGATACTGGGCGGTCAGGGTCACTTCGCTAGCTCCCGCCACGGACGTCAACACGACGAGTACCGCGCCCGCCAGTATCCGCGACAGCCAGCCTGCGCTTCCCGTGTGCGTCATGCCCTTCATGCGCCCACCACCTTGTGTTCATGCCGTTCTCCCTCCTGCAGCTCGAACTGGAACACATGACCGCCCTCGTCCTCGAACAGTCGGGTCCGTCCTGGCAACAGGTGGTGCTTGGTCGCCGGTCCGCAGGCCTGGTCCGCGGACTGACAGACGCGAAAATGATCGAGGGCCACGGTACTGTTGCCGTGGTTGCTGACTTTCAGCTTGCCATCGACATAGTCGAGGTCCGTCTGATAGCGGGGGGCATCAGGCCGCACGAACAGCAGCGAACCATAGCCTGCCAGCAGATTGACGCCGGCCCTGAGGCTGTCGCGGTAGGCGTCGGCTTCGGCTTGATCGACCGCGAAGCCATCGTCGACCTCCGGCAGCACCGGGATGAACCGCACCCGGAAATAGCGCTCGCGCTCACGCGTGCCGCGATACAGCAGACGCACCGACTGCAAGCCGCGCGCCGGCACGATCAGCCGGGCCGGGCTGACCACCAGAGCGCGTGCATCCATGGCCAGCCCTTCCAGGCTGACCTCGCTGGCCTTGCCCTGGGCGTCGTAGACCAGCTCCGCCACGCTGACCTTGACGAAGGCCGTGGTATCGCCACCGTTGCGGATCCGCTTGAGCAACGTGCTCCTGTCGCCCTCGATGTAGTCGTACAGGCCGCCGATGTTGAGCTCCGGCGCCGCCTGCAGCGGCAAGGGGCACATCAGCAGGGCCAAGAACACACCGTACACACGCTTGTTCATCCTGAATCTGTTTCTTCCGATAATGGCCATTCAGTATTACCCCCTCTGCGTGGGTATCGCTTGCGAAGCGCCCACTTAAAGACGCCTCCTACAATGTTTTGAGAAATTTCCTACCGCGTATCGGTGCGACGCCGGCACGCGCACGCCTTCCCCGTAATCACGATCGATCGTCAGGGGCACGTGTCGCGACCGTGGCCAGGCTTTCAGGCTCGCAGCGCTGGTCACCAGCCATCAGCACGTCATGTTCACGATTCAATCGGTTCGGGTCGAGGCTCAACAGGCAGGCGGCTCGCCCGTCCAGACGTACTTCGAGCACGGGGTTCGACTCGCTCATTTCCACGGCGAAATAGCCGTCGACTTCGGTCACGCCACGGCTGGCGTGGTTGATGACCTGTGCACCGCTCAGGCCTCTGCCGTGCGCGTCCAGCAGCCGTCCCAGCACCGTCACGGTGCGCATCACCCGCAACTGCCGGTACTCGATGCCACCGCGATTGAGGTGGTAGTCCAGGCTATTGGGCTGGATCACGGCGGCGGGCGCGTGCCGGTCCTGGAAGTCGATCTGCACCTGGCCCGGCCTGTAGGCCGACACCGGCAGGACGTTGCGCCCTGGGCGCAGGACGGCGCTGAGCCCCTGAAAGTCGTCGGCGCGCAGCATGAGCCCTTCGACGTCCGACTCCACATCGACGATCAGCCCTGCGTCGTGGGCCATGAACTGACCACTGGCGGCGAACGTGCCGGCACCCAGGGCGAAGACGCTCTGCAGGTTCAGACCGGCGCTGACCTCACCGTTGTAGGACGAGCGTTGCGCGTAGACATCGCCGTTGAGCTCACGGCTTTCGAACTGGGCATTGCCGCCGATGCCGGCGCCATAGCGATCCAGCGTGGCGGTGGCGCCGAGGGTGCGGAGCGCGCCTCGATCGACATCATGCTGGTAGCTGACCGAAGCATTCTGGTCACGCCCTCCGTCCCGCGACGTGCGGCTACCCAGGGTCGCGGCGATACGTCGCCCGGGGCTGCCCAGGCTCATGCTCAGGCTCAGGTTGACCCCACGATTGCGGGCCTGCCCGCTGCTGAGGGTGCCAGGACGATCGAACACCGAGAATCGCCAGTTGGCATCCGAGCCCGCCAGCTTGCCGAACTGCGTCCAGCCCAGGTCCACGCCCAAACCCTGGGTAGCCCCCGTGCTGTGAGCCAAGCGCAGCGTGGCCGTACTGCGTGCATTCAGGCGCTGAGTGAGCGACAACGAGGTCTGGCTCAGCACCTGCTGGCGTGCCAATGGCCCACGAAGCGACTGGCTGGACTGCGTCCAGGAACGGCTGTGGCTGAACACGAGCGAACCCGACTCATGGTTGTAGAGGGTCTGCAGGTCATAGCCGTGGCCCAGCCCCTCGGTCTGATTGACGTTGCCGTACAGCTTCAGGCGATCCTTGACGTCCCAGTCGAGCGAGGTGGCGTACTGCAGGGCATCATCGACCTGCTGGACCGACGCACCGACGACGGCGCGCGGGTGCAGCAGGTAGTTGACCATCGCGCCACTGCTCAAACTGCCATCGTGGTCATCGTTCCAGTTGCTCAGGGCACTGGTCTGCTGGCCAAGAAACAGGTTGTAGCGCCAGCGGCTCTCGCTGTTGTTCCAGTTGGAAGGCTTGTAGATGAACGCTTCAGTGCGCGAGGTCTCCTGCCCATCCTCCATCAGGCGCACTTCGATTTCATAGATGCCCCCGGGCAGCACACGGGTGTCGAGCGTCTGCAGCCCCGGCTGCACCGGCTGGCTGTTGATCAGCACCCCATTGCGATAGATCTCGGCGATGCCGTGGCGATTGGGCGTGACGTAGACCGGCGTGGTGCTGGGCTGGCCGCTTTCGATCAACAGGCTGTCACTGCTGCCGAACATCAGGCCCAGGGTCGTGTCGGCACTGTTGCCCAGCAACCGTGGCTGGCGTACCAGGCCTTGGGCACTGGGCGTGAAATAGCCCAGGCGATAGAAATGCTGGTCCACCAGGCGCTCGGTGTAGAGCTGGTCGAGACGATAGCGCGCCCCCTCGCGCTGATCGCTGCCACGGTCGAACTGTGCGTCGGCCAGGGTCGTCCAGCGACCGATGCTGCCCTGGCCTTGCAAGGCATAGCGCCCGCTGGTCTGCTCGCCACCGCCGACCAGGTTGAGCTGGTTGCGCAGCAGCAGGCCATAGCTGCCCTGCTCCGGCAGGGTGTGGTAGATCGCCGCCGGGCCAGTCTTTTCGGCGTCGGCGGTCAATAGCGACAATTGAGAGTTGACCAGGCTGTAGTGAATCGCGCGCAGGCCGTCCACGCAGTCGACCTGGCAATCGCCCAGGGGGCGGCCGTCGGCGAGCCGGGCCTGCCAGCGCCGTCGCACGGCATCCGGTTCGCGGCTTTCCTGGGTATCGGTGAAGTCCAGCAATTGGACATGCTCATTGCGGCTGAGCACGACCATGGCGTCGCCAAGGTAGCGCCCGTCGAGCTCGACCCGCACGGCCAACGGCACGTCGAAAAAATGCGCCTCGAATTCGCGAGGCAAGCCCTGCGCCTGGGCCACCGCTGTCAGCACCGACGGCGATCGTGCCGGCGCCGGTTCGGCGCACACGCCGAATGCAGCGACAAGCCAGGCGCAGGTTGTTGTCATTCGAATGAATCGGCTCATGACCCTGCCTGGAAGCAATGCCCCACCCTGACCGGTGACGGGGTCACCGGCAGGGCGGGCGAGAGGGTGAAGGAAGGAACGACGAGGCAGATCAGGGCGCGGCGGTTTCGAACATCATGCTCACCAGGCCTTGATAGTTACCTGGCGTGTACGCACCCCCGGCAGGGGTCTTGGCGGTGACGACGAAATCCATGACGGTGCCTGGGAGCGCCTGGGCCCCCGTGAGGATCTCGCTGGGGGTGGTGGCCAGTTCGGTGCTGCCCACCTTGACGCTGAGGTCGATGGCATCCAGGCCGCTGGTGATCACGGGCGAGTTGAGCAGGTAGCCGGTGATCGGGCCGATGGTGCTCTTGGCCTGCAACTGGTGACGGATCTCGCCGAAGGTCGATTTGACCGGGTTCCAAGGCAGCTCCTGAGGATCGTTCATCCAATCGCTGCCAACCGGTTCGACGTAGAAGGCGGCCGTCGGCACCACGGCGGTCACCAACACTTGCTTCTCGATCGGATCAGCCGCCTGTGCCGCGCCTGCTGCCAACAGAACCAAGGGAAGGGCCTTGAAGAGCGATTTCATGAGTCATCTCCTTTTATGACCTGCGGACGTTGCAGGTACGATGTCAAGTCGGCCGATGCCGACAGGAAGGAGGATTATTCGCCAGTGCCGTATGACAGCAGAACAGGACCGTTCCGAGCGTATCTCGGAAATTTCCCAAGGTGGGCGGAGGTGCTCCCAGAACGCATGAAGCCGCCCGAAGGCGGCTTCATGCAGGACAGTGGGCAATCAGTGCGAGACGGCGCCCGAGGCCCCCAGGCCCGTTTGCGAACGGACGAACTGCGGGTAGAACAGCGCGCGTTCCTTCTCCGCCGCTGCTGACTTGTCAGTGACCGAGAAGAACCAGATCCCGACGAAGGCGATCAGCATCGAGAACAGCGCAGGGTACTCGTACGGATAGACCGGTGTGGCGTGACCGAGAATCTGCACCCAGATGGTCGGGCCGAGCACCATCAGCGTCACTGCGCTGATCAGGCCGAGCCAGCCGCCGATCATCGCGCCACGGGTGGTCAGGCGCTTCCAGTACATCGAGAGCAACAGCACCGGGAAGTTGCAGCTGGCCGCGATGGAGAACGCCAGGCCCACCATGAAGGCGATGTTCTGGCTTTCGAACAGGATGCCCAGGCCAATCGCCAGGATGCCCAAGGCCACGGTGGTGATCTTCGACACGCGGATCTCGTCACGGTCGTTGGCCTTGCCCTTGCGCCACACGCTGGCATACAGGTCATGGGACACCGCCGAGGCACCGGCCAGGGTCAGGCCGGCGACCACCGCCAGGATGGTGGCGAAGGCCACGGCCGAGATGAAGCCCAGGAACACGCTGCCGCCGACCGCATCGGCCAGGTGAACCGCAGCCATGTTGTTGCCACCGATCAGGGCGCCAGCGGCGTCCTTGAAGGCCGGGTTGGTGCTGACCAGCAGGATCGCGCCGAAGCCGATGATGAAGGTCAGGATGTAGAAGTAGCCGATGAACCCGGTGGCGTACAGCACGCTCTTGCGCGCTTCCTTGGCATCGCTGACGGTGAAGAAGCGCATCAGGATGTGTGGCAGGCCGGCAGTGCCGAACATCAGCGCCAGGCCGAGGGAGAACGCCGAGATCGGGTCCTTGACCAGGCCGCCCGGGCTCATGATCGCCTCACCCTTGGGGTGTACGTCGATCGCCTGGGAGAACAGCGCGTTGAAGTCGAAGTTGACGTGCTTCATGACCATCAGCGCCATGAAGGTGGCGCCCGACAGCAGCAGCACCGCCTTGATGATCTGCACCCAGGTGGTGGCCAGCATGCCGCCGAACAGCACGTACAGGCACATCAGGATGCCCACCAGGATGACCGCCACATGGTAGTCGAGGCCGAACAGCAGCTGGATCAGCTTGCCGGCACCGACCATCTGCGCGATCAGGTAGAACGCGACCACCACCAGCGAGCCGGAGGCCGACAGGGTACGGATCTGCGTCTGGCCTAGGCGGTACGACGCCACGTCGGCGAAGGTGTACTTGCCCAGGTTGCGCAGGCGTTCGGCGATCAGGAAGAGGATGATCGGCCAGCCGACCAAGAAGCCGATCGAGTAGATCAGCCCATCGTAGCCCGACGTGAACACCAGCGCGGAAATGCCCAGGAAGGAGGCCGCCGACATGTAGTCGCCCGCGATCGCCAGGCCGTTCTGGAAGCCTGTGATGCGACCGCCCGCAGCGTAGTAGTCGGAGGCCGACTTGTTGCGCTTGGAGGCCCAGTAGGTGATGCACAGGGTGAAGCCGACGAAGGCCAGGAACATGACGATCGCCGACACGTTCAGCGGCTGCTTCTGCACGTCGCCGGTCAGTGCGTCGGCGGCCCAGGCCGCAGGCGCGAAGGCCCCGATGGCCAGCACGGCCAGGCTGTTGAAAGAACGGCTCATGGCTGCGCCTCCTTCAGGATCGCCTTGTTCAGCTCATCGAACTCGCCATTGGCGCGGCGCACGTAGATGGCAGTCAGGACGAAGGCCGACAGGATCAGGCCGACACCCAGCGGGATACCCCAGGTGATCGACGAGTCGGCGGCGATGCGCGTGCCGAGCACCTGGGGACCGTAGGCGATCAACAGGATGAAGGCACAGTAGAGGCCGAGCATGATGGCCGAGAGAATCCACGCGAAGCGTTCGCGCTTGGCGACCAGCTCCTTGAACCGTGGGCTGTTCTGTATCGAAAGGTAAATGCTGTCGTTCATTGTTTTTGTCCTAGCAGCACGGAGTAGGTAGAACCCACCTTCACTTTAGGCTGCCGTTGGCGCTCAACCAGACGACCTTAGTCTTATAGGTAAGGGTGGGTTGCAGGAGGGGTAACAATGAGGGGGGTCGAAGGGAGGTGCCTGTGCGTTCCCGGGTGAGAGGTTTTTCTGTGGGTGGGAGGTATGCCTGGAGGGGTTGAGTGGCTGGTTTTACGGCCCCTGCGGGCCCGATCGCGGCACAGGGGCCGCTCCTACATGGGTAGGTGGTGCCCTGGCAAATCAGCGCTGCGGTCCTGTAGGAGCTGCCCCTGTGCCGCGATCGGGCCCGCAGGGGCCGTAAAGCCAGCAATCTGATTGCGGCAGTTGACCCGAACAGGTTTAGCGACACGACGCCGCCTATAAGACAGTTTCCCCCACAGGGTGGCACAGTCACCGCGCTGATGCCGGCTGCTTGGAATGAAGACTGGGGGCGTGTCGGCGATGCGGCCCCAGAGGGGCCGCAAGGTCATGCTTCGATTCAGTAGCCGATCCTCACAGGATCAGTCACCCATGGCGCGCATCACTGCCCGACCCACTCCTTCACCCGCTCAGGGTGCTTGGCTACCCAGTCCTTCGCCGCCGCTTCAGGCTTGGCGCCTTCCTGGATCGCCAGCATCACCTCGCCGATCTCGTCCTTGGACTGCCAGGAGAACTTGCGCAGGAACTGCGCCACTTCCGGCGCCTTGCCTTCGAGGTCCTTGCTGCCGATGCTGTTGACGGTCTCGGCAGCGCCATACACGCCCTTCGGATCGTCCAGGAACTTCAGCTTCCACTTGGCGAACATCCAGTGCGGCACCCAGCCAGTGACCACGATCGACTGCTGCTTGGCATAGGCGCGGCCCAATTCGGACGTCATCGCGGCGCCCGAGCTGGCCTGCAGCTTGTACCCGGTCAGGTCATAGTCCTTGATCGCCTGGTCGGTCTTGAGCATGACCCCGGACCCGGCGTCGATGCCGACGATCTTCTGTTTGAAGGTCTGGTCGGTCTTGAGGTCGGCGATGCTGCTGGCCTTGACGTACTCCGGCACGATCAGACCGATGCGCGCTTCCTTGAAGTTGGCGCCGTAGTCGACCACCTTGTCCTTGTTCTTGGCCCAGTATTCGCCGTGGGTCACGGGCAGCCAGGCCGAGAGCATGGCGTCGAGCTTGCCGGTGGCCACGCCCTGCCACATGATGCCCGTGGCCACGGGCTTGAGGTCCACCCCGTAGCCCAGCTTCTGTTTGATGACTTCGGCGGCCACATGGGTGGTCGCCACGCTGTCCGCCCAACCATCCACGTAACCGATACTGACTTGCTTGGACTCGGCCATGGCCTGCCCAGCGCCCATGGCCAGAACCAGTGCGGTACCCACCCCCAGAAAACGTCGCAGCTTCATCACGGCATGCCTCTTTCAGGTCTTGGAGACAGCATCATCGGCCTGTGCCCCCTGACGTCCGGGTCTGCATGCGACCTCCAACGAGCACTGGGCGACCGCGCATGGCTATCCACGCCATCGGCGCCGGCGGCTCAGCGCGATCCTTGCATGACGCCACTTGACGATCCCCCGCAGTGATGCCTAGCTAACCGTTCGCACCTGACGATGGATCGACGCGATGCCCGCTCTCATTCGCCACCCCTGGTTCATCTGCCTGCTGGCCAGCCTGGGCGTCCTGCTCGCCCTGGGCGGGTTCTGGCATGCGCTCGGCAAACCCGTGCACCTGCCGGATGCCGCCAGCGCGGCGCACCGCCTGCAATGTGCCTCCTACACGCCGTTCGACAAGGACCAGTCGCCGTTCGACCAACCTTTCGTCCTGCGCCCGGCGCGCCTGGACGCCGACCTGGCCTTGCTGGCGCGGCGTTTCCAATGCATCCGCACCTACTCCATGACCGGGCTCGAAAGCCTTCCGGCACTGGCGCGTCGCCATGGCCTGAAGATCATGCTCGGGGCCTGGGTCAACGCCAATCCGGTGGACACCGACCGGGAAGTGGCGATGCTCATCGCAGCGGCCAATGCCAACCCGGACGTGGTCACGGCGGTGATCGTCGGCAACGAGACGCTGCTGCGAAAGGAGGTGACCGAAGCGCGCCTGGTCGAGTTGATCGAGCGGGTCAAGCGCGAGGTCCAGGTGCCGGTGACCTATGCCGACGTGTGGGAATTCTGGCTACAGCATCCCGGTATCGCGCCGGCCGTGGACTTTCTGACCCTGCACCTGCTGCCCTACTGGGAGGACGACCCGCGCGGCCTCGAAGACGCCTTGGCCCATGTCGCCGACGTGCGCCGGGTGTTCGGGCAGCGCTTTGCGCCCAAGAACATCCTGATCGGCGAGACCGGCTGGCCCAGCGAAGGCCGGCAGCGGGAAACCGCCGTGCCGAGCCGCGTCAACGAAGCGCGCTTCGTCCGTGGCTTCGTCGCCCAGGCAGAGATCGAAGGGTGGCAGTACAACCTGATCGAAGCCTTCGACCAACCCTGGAAGCGGGCCAGCGAGGGCGCCGTGGGCGGGTACTGGGGGCTGTACGACGCCGATCGGCAGGACAAGGGCATCCTGGAAGGACCGGTGAGCGACGTGCCGCTGTGGCGGCTGTGGTGGTGGGTCAGCGTCAGCGTCGTGGTGCTCACGCTGGGGCTGGCGGGACGGCCTCGCGATCGGCGTACCGCGCTGTGGCTACCGTCGTTGGCCGCCGTGGCAGCCGTGGGCCTGGGGCTGTGGGGCGAGCTGACCCACAGCCATGCACGTTTCGCCAGCGAATGGGGCTGGGCCGGCCTGCTGGCCGGGTTGAACCTGGCCGTGCTGGCCCATGCCGCCCTGGCGCTGGGCCAGCGCACGGGCTGGCGTGCACGGGCCTATGCCTGGCTGCAGGCGCATGCGGGTTGGCTGTTGCTGGCGGCCGGGTTCGCCGCCGCGGTCAGTACCCTGGCCCTGGTATTCGACCCTCGCTACCGCAGCTTCCCTACTGCAGCGTTGCTGTTGCCGGCGGTGGTGTACCTGTTCAGGCCCGTTCCGGCATCGCGGCCTGAGCTGGCGTTGTTGGGATGGATCGTGGGTCTTGGTATCGTGCCGCAGCTGTATCAGGAAGGGCTGGGCAATGCCCAGGCGCTGGGTTGGGCAGGGGTCAGTGTGCTGATGGTCGGTGCGATCTGGCGGGGGTGGCAGTCACGGGCCGATGAAGGCATGCGGGCTCTTGCATGAGCTTCGTTCAATGGCTTGCCTGGCGGTATGCCCTCCTCACTCCCGCCGCACGACCCGCAACGCCCCCAGCACGATCGCGAACACCGCCAGGCTGGCGGTGTACAGCACCATCGCCGGGATGCCCAGCAGCACTGCGACGAACCCTACCCCTTTCCCTCCTCCACCTCGCAGCACCTGAGCCAGCAGGGCCAACCCGAATGCCACCCAGGCCAACGCCTGGTGATGGATCATCAACCCCAAGCCTGCACGCACCTCGCACATCCAGGGAGCATCCTCGCCTGCACAGCGGCCAACCCAGCGTGCGTCCTCCATCAGGCCGTACCGCACGGCGTAACTGCCGAGCAGGCAAGCGCCCAGCGTCATCATCATTCCTACCCATGTAGGCCAGCGCTCCATACAGGCTCCTTTTCGATCGTTCAGGACCCACCTCGGTCATGGCCGAACGCCAACCGCCAGCGGATCGCGTCATTCAACCCGATGATGCTGTGTCACCCTGTTTCACACGCTTGTCGTACGGTCGTTGGCACGGCACTATTTCGCGCAGATAAATAGGCCGCCCTCGGCAACTTTGCCAGGGCCACCATAGTCTTAGCCTGCATATCGCACCACTGCCGTCCCTGGGGGAATTCATGCTTCGATCCTTACGCCTTGCAGCCTTGCTGGGCGGCCTGTTCCTGAGCGCGGTCGCCACGGCGCGGGACATCGACGCCGCCACCTACGGCTACCCGCTGACCAACCCCTTCGAGGCGACCATCGCCACCACGCCGCCCGACCAGCGCCCGACGCTGCCGCACGACGAGGACATCGACCAGGACGACTATAGCCTCACCCTGCGCCCCGAGCGCGCCTTCACCCTGCCGGACAACTTCTGGCCCGTGAAGAAGCTCACCTACCGCCTGGCCCGCCAGGACCACCAGGCCCCGCTGATCTTCATCATCGCCGGCACCGGCGCGCCGTATTCGAGCAGCATCAACGAATACCTGAAGAAACTGTTCTACCAGGCCGGCTACCACGTGGTACAGCTGTCCTCGCCGACCAGCTGGGACTTCATGAGCGCTGCCTCGCGCTCGGCCACCCCCGGCATCAGCCAGGAAGATGCCGAGGACATGTACCGCGTCATGCAGTCGGTGCGTGCCCAGCATCCGCGCCTGCCAGTGAGCGAGTTCTACCTCACCGGCTACAGCCTCGGCGCGCTCGATGCGGCGTTCGTCAGCCACCTGGACGAAACCCGGCGCAGCTTCAACTTCAAGCGCGTGCTGCTGCTCAACCCACCGGTCAACCTGCAGACCTCGGTGTCGAACCTGGACAAGCTGGTGCAGACGAGCGTCAAGGGCATCGACAGCCGCACCAACTTCTACGAACTGATGCTGCACAAGCTGACGATGTACTTCCGTCAGAAAGGCTACGTCGACCTCAACGAAGCCCTGCTGTACGACTTCCAGGAGTCGCGCCAGCACCTGTCCAACGAACAGATGGCGATGCTGATCGGCACCTCGTTCCGCTTCTCGGCGGCCGATATCGCCTTTACCTCGGACCTGATCAACCGCCGTGGGCTGATCACGCCGCCCAAGTACCCGATCACCGAAGGCAGCAGCCTGACGCCGTTCTTCAAGCGCGCACTGCAATGCGACTTCGAGTGCTACCTCACCGAGCAGGTGATCCCCATGTGGCGTGCACGCAGCGACGGCGGCAGCCTGTTGCAACTGGTCGATCAGGTCAGCCTGTACGCCCTGCGCGACTACCTGAGCCACAGCTCGAAGATCGCCGTGATGCACAACGCCGACGACGTCATTCTCGGCCCGGGCGACATCGGCTTCCTGCGCCAGGTCTTCGGCGACCGGTTGACGCTCTACCCCCATGGCGGCCATTGCGGCAACCTCAACTACCGCGTCAACAGCGACGCCATGCTGGAGTTCTTCCGTGGTTAATCGACTGCTGCTCGTCACGGCCCTGCTGGCCGCTGCCCCCGTCATGGCCCAGGAAACCGCGCCGCGCACCAGCGTGCTCGAGGCCGACGTGCTCGACACCCATGGCGCGCAGAGCGACGGTTTCACCAACCCGTTGCAGGCGCTCAAATTCAACCCCGGCCTGGACCAGCGCGAGTTCGAGCGCTCGACCTTCGACGCACTGACCGTGCCGGACCCGTTCGAATCGTTCAACCGCCGCGTGTACCACTTCAACTACCGGTTCGACCAATGGGTGTTCCTGCCGGTGATCGACGGCTACAAGCGCGTCACCCCTGGCTTCGTGCGTACTGGGGTGAGCAACTTCTTCAACAACCTGGGCGACGTGCCCAACCTGTTCAACAGCGTGTTGCAGCTCAAGGCCGAACGTGCCGGGCAGATCACCGCACGCCTGCTGTTCAATACCGTGATCGGTGTGGGCGGTCTGTGGGATCCGGCCACGCGCATGGGCCTGCCGCGCCAGAGCGAAGACTTCGGCCAGACACTGGGCTTCTATGGCGTGCCGGAAGGCCCCTACATCATGCTGCCGATCCTGGGCCCGTCGAACCTGCGCGACACCGCCGGGCTGGTGGTGGACTACGCAGGCGAGCAATCGGTGAACTACCTCGGCATCCCCCGGTCCACCACCGACCACCCGGAGCTTTTTGCCCTGCGCGTCGTGGATCGCCGCTACACCACCAGTTTCCGCTACGGCCAGCTGAACTCGCCGTTCGAGTACGAGAAGGTGCGTTACGTCTATACCCAGGCGCGCAAGCTGCAGATCGCCGAATAAGGGAGGCGCCATACGCTGCAAGCAGCGCAGCCGATCTGGCGCGCTGCTGTCGCCTCCATGCTCAGTTCACAGTCAGCCACATGCAGCTCCCCTCCCCCTTCCCCAAGGAGTCCCCATGACCGCCACCAACCGCCGTTTCCTGCTCGCCAAGCGTCCGCAAGGCGAGGTACGCCGAGACGATTTCACCTTCGAGACGGTCCCCGTCGCCGAGCCGGGCGAAGGGCACGTCGTGGTCAAGAACCTGTACCTGTCGCTCGACCCGGCCATGCGCGGCTGGATGAACGAGGGCAAATCCTACGTGCCGCCCGTGGGCCTGGGCGAGGTCATGCGTGCCTTGGGCGTCGGTGAGGTCACGGCGTCGCGCCATCCCGACTTCAAGGTCGGCGACACGGTCAGTGGCGTGCTGGGCATGCAGGACTACTACACCGGTGACGCCAAGGGCTTGCAACGCATCGACCCTTCGCTGGCGCCGCTGCCGCGCTACCTGTCGGCGCTGGGCATGACCGGCATGACCGCCTACTTCGCACTGCTCGAGGTCGGCCAGCCCAAGGCGGGCGATACGGTGGTCATTTCCGGCGCGGCCGGGGCCGTCGGCAGCATCGCCGGGCAGATCGCCAAGCTCAAGGGCTGCCGGGTGATCGGCATCGCCGGAGGCCAGGAGAAAGGCGACTACCTCAAGACCCTGGGCTTCGATGGCGTGATCGACTACAAGGCCGAAGACGTCAAGGCCGGGCTGGAGCGTGAATGCCCCCAGGGTGTCGACGTGTACTTCGACAACGTCGGCGGCGACATCCTCGATGCCGTGCTGGCGCGGCTCAACTTCAAGGCGCGCGTGGTGATCTGTGGGGCGATCAGCCAGTACAACAGCCAGGATGGCGTGAAGGGCCCGGCCAACTACCTGGCACTGCTGGTCAACCGAGCGCGCATGGAAGGCTTCATCGTCACCGACCACCTGGGCGAGTACCCCAAGGCGGCGCGCGAGATGGCCGGCTGGCTGGACAGCGGTGAGGTCAAGAGCAAGGAGCATGTGGTCGAAGGGCTGGAGACCTTCCCCGACACGTTGCAGAAGCTGTTCAAGGGTGAGAACTTCGGCAAGTTGGTGCTGAAGGTCTAGAGGGTTCGCTGGCTGCCGGATCGCGGTGATCCTGGGGCGCGGCGGGGCTGGCTTTTACGGCCCCTTCGGGCCCGATCGCGGCACAGGGGTGAACTGGCTTAATGATTTTGGACACCTTCTTCGGACGCTATAATGGCGTCCAATTGGAGGCAAAATCAGTGCGCAATTCTTATTCGAAAGAACACAAAGTTCAAGCTGCTGAAATGGTGCTGGACG
>NZ_JAAMQI010000019.1 GCF_013523165.1 Pseudomonas entomophila | reverse complement strand
GGGTGAAGGGAGGAGGGGCGAAATCTCCCACGGTCTGTACTGCGCGAACAGTCAGAAGCGGATCTAGTCCCTCCTCCTCCCTTCAAGTCCTACCATACAAGCGGCCCCTGTGCCGCGATTGGGCCCGTAGAGTCCACAAGCTCTATAATTAATTCCTTTAAAATCAAAAATTTAACTTATGTTCTATGAGAGCGGGCTTGCCTGTATCAGGCTGGTGAACCTGTGGATGCAACAATGCCTCTGCTTGAGGCTTCCAAAGGTGTTGAAAGGCTTGGTCCTCAGGGCCCATGACACCGCCAATGCACTGGAGCATGGGTCAGCGCGAAGCACGACCTGCTCACGCAGGCCCGTCGTCTTCCGCCGGTGCCGCGCCCTGCCCGGCCTTGTCCAGTTTGCGCAGAAACACCGTCATCTCCTTCTCGGCCTGTTTGTCACCCTTTCGCTGCGCGGCCGCCAAGCCACTGCTCCACGCCTGGCGGGCGCCGGTCGTATCGCCCGCTGCCTGACAGGCCTTGCCCAACAGTTTCCAGGCCGCCGAGTACGTGGGGTCGAGCGCAACGCAGCGGCTCAGGTGAAGGGTGGCCTCGGTCGCGTTGCCCTCGTCCAGCCAGGCCTTGCCCAGCCCGAAGCGCAGCAGCGCGTTATCCACACCCTTGGCCAGCATCTTTTCCAACGATTCGCGCATGGGGCCTCCTAGAAGAAACTCAGCCCGACGTGGAACAACTTTTCCACCTCACGGATGTACTTTTTATCCACAACGAACAGGATCACATGGTCACCGGTCTCGATCACCGTGTCGCCATGGGCGATGAGTACCTGATCATGGCGGATGATCGCGCCGATGGTCGTGCCTTCGGGAAGCTGGATGTCGGCGATGGCCTTGCCGACCACCTTGCTCGAGCGGGTATCGCCATGGGCGATGGCCTCGATGGCTTCGGCAGCGCCTCGGCGCAGCGAGTGCACGCTGACGATGTCGCCGCGCCGGACATGGGCCAGCAGGGTACCGATGGTCGCCAGCTGCGGGCTGATGGCGATGTCGATCTCGCCGCCCTGGACGAGGTCGACATAGGCCGGGTTGTTGATCAGGGCCATGACCCGGCGCGTGCCCAGGCGTTTGGCGAGCAGCGAGGACATGATGTTGGCCTCGTCGTCGTTGGTCAGCGCCAGGAAGATGTCGGCCTGGGCAATACCCTCCTCCACCATCAGGTCCCGGTCCGAGGCGCTGCCCTGCAGCACCACGGTGCTTTCCAGGTTGTCGGACAGCTGGCGGCAGCGGGCCAGACTCTTTTCGATGATCTTGACCTGGTAGCGGCTTTCGATGGCTTCGGCCAGGCGCTCGCCAATCTGCCCGCCACCGGCGATCACTACGCGCTTGTTGGTCTCGTCCAGCCGTCGCAGTTCGCCCATCACTGCACGGATGTCGTGGCGGGCGGCGATGAAGAACACCTCGTCGTCAGCCTCGATGACCGTATCGCCCTGGGGCTTGATCGGCCGGTCGCGACGGAAGATCGCCGCGACCCGGGTGTCCACGTTGGGCATGTGCGCGCGGATCTGGCGCAATTGCTGGCCCACCAGCGGGCCGCCGTAGTAGGCCTTGACCGCCACCAGTTGCGCCTTGCCCTTGGCGAAGTCGATCACCTGCAGCGCGCCCGGGTGTTCGATCAGGCGCCGGATGTAGTTGGTCACCACCTGCTCGGGGCTGATCAGCACATCGACCGGGATGGCCTCGTTGTCGAACAGCTCCTTGCGCGTCAGGTACGACGATTCGCGCACCCGCGCAATCTTGGTCGGCGTGTGGAACAGGGTGTAGGCGACCTGGCAGGCGACCATGTTGGTTTCGTCGCTGTTGGTCACGGCCACCAGCATGTCGGCATCGTCGGCACCCGCCTGGCGCAGGACGGTCGGCAACGACCCCCTGCCCTGCACGGTCCGGATGTCCAGACGATCGCCCAGGTCGCGCAGGCGGTCGCCGTCGGTATCGACGACGGTGATGTCGTTGGCCTCGCTGGCCAGGTGTTCGGCGAGTGTGCCGCCGACCTGGCCGGCGCCGAGGATGATGATCTTCATCCGGGAAGTCCTGTCAGTGGTCCGGTCCGCGTGACGCGGCGATCTTGATCAGCTTGGCATAGTAGAACCCATCGTGACCGCCTTGCTGGGGCAGCAATTGCCGACCGTGGGGCTGACGCAGGCCCGCGTCGGTCGCCAGGTCCAGTTCGCGGGCACCTGGCGTGCGTGCCAGGAAGGCCTCGATGACCTCGGTGTTCTCGGTCGGCAGGCTCGAGCACGTGGCGTAGAGCAGCATGCCACCGACCTCCAGAGTCGGCCAGAGCGCATCGAGCAGCTCGCCTTGCAATGCGGCCAGGGCAGGGATGTCCTCGGCTTGTCGGGTCAGCTTGATGTCGGGATGGCGGCGAATCACGCCGGTCGCCGAACAGGGGGCGTCGAGCAGGATCCGCTGGAACGCCTTGCCATCCCACCACGTCGGGGTTTCCCGGGCATCGCAGGCGATCAATTGCGCATCCAGGCCCAGGCGATCGAGGTTCTCGCGCACCCTGACCAGGCGCTTGGCTTCCAGGTCCACCGCCACCACGCCGGCCAGATCGGGCTGTGCCTCGAGCAGGTGGCAGGTCTTGCCACCCGGTGCGCAGCAGGCATCGAGCACCCGCTGGCCGGGGGCCAGGTCGAGCAGGTCGGCGGCCAGCTGCGCCGCTTCGTCCTGGACGCTGATCCACCCCTCGGCGAAGCCCGGCAGGGTCCGTACGTCACAGGCCACGGCCAGGACGATGCCATCACCGCTGTACGTGCAGGCACTGGCCTGGAGGCCGGCCTGTGCCAGCAGGGCCAGGTAGGCGTCGCGTGTGTGATGACGGCGGTTGACCCGCAGGATCATCGGCGGATGAGCGTTGTTGGCCGCGCAGAGCGCCTCCCAGTCGGCAGGCCAGAAGGCCTTGAAGGCCTTCTGCAGCCAACGGGGATGGGCGGTCCGCGCCACCGGGTCACGTTCCATCCCGGTCAGCAGGGCTTCACCTTCACGTTGTGCACGGCGCAACACGGCATTGAGCAGGCTCTTGGCCCAAGGCTTCTTGAGCTTGTCGGCGCACCCGACCGTCTCACCGATCGCGGCGTGAGCCGGGATGCGGGTGTAGAGCAACTGATAGAGCCCCACCAGCAGCAAGGCGTGCACGTCGCTGTCGGCGCTCTTGAACGGCTTTTGCAGCAGCTGCGCCGCCAGCAGGTCCAGCCGTGGCTGCCAGCGTGCGGTACCGAACGCCAGGTCCTGGGTCAGGCCGCGATCGCGTGCGTCGACCTTGTCCAGTTGCGCGGGCAGGGCGCTGTTCAGGGAGGCCTTGCCGCTGAGCACGGCAGCCAGGGCCCGGGCGGCGGCCAGCCGCGGGTTCATTGGCCGAACACCTTGCCGTGGGCGAACTGCTCCCGACGGCTGTTGAACACATCGGCGAAGCTCAAGGCCTTGCCACCGGGCAGTTGCACGCGGGTCAGGCGCAGCGACCCTTCGCCACAGGCGACCACCAGGCCGTCCTTGCTGGCCGACAGGATTTCACCCGGCTGGCCCTGCTCTGTGGATAACTCGGCGCCCAGCACCTTGATCGCCGCGCCTTCCAGCGTGCTGTGGCAGATCGGCCAAGGGTTGAAGGCACGTACCAGGCGCTCCAGCTCGACGGCCGGACGGGTCCAGTCCAGGCGGGCCTCGTCCTTGTTCAGCTTGTGCGCATACGTTGCCAGGGCATCGTCCTGGACCTCCCCGGACAGCGAACCGTCCGCCAACCCGGCCACCGCCTGCAGCACGGCGACCGGCCCCAGGCTCGCCAGGCGATCGTGCAGGCTGCCACCGGTGTCCTGGGCGCTGATCGGCGTACCGACCTTGAGCAGCATGGGCCCGGTGTCGAGCCCGGCCTCCATGCGCATCACGGTGACACCGCTTTCGGCATCGCCGGCCTGCACCGCACGCTGGATGGGCGCGGCGCCGCGCCAGCGAGGCAGCAGCGAGGCATGGCTGTTGATGCAGCCCAGGCGCGGGATGTCCAGCACCGCCTGGGGCAGGATCAGGCCATAGGCGACCACCACCATCAGGTCCGGCGCCAGCGCGGCCAGTTCGGCCTGGGCCTCGGGCGCGCGCAGGGTCGGCGGTTGCAGGACCGCAATACCGTGCAGCGCGGCCAACTGCTTGACCGGGCTGGGCATGAGCTTCTGGCCGCGGCCGGCAGGACGATCGGGCTGGGTGTACACAGCCACCACGTCATGGGGGCTGTCGAGCAGGGCCTTGAGGTGTTCGGCGGCAAACTCAGGGGTGCCTGCAAAGACGATGCGCATGGGGGTTCTCGCTCGCAAAAGAAAAAGGCTTGCCGGAGCAAGCCTTTGAAATGGGAAGGATCAAGCCTGCTGACGGTGCTGCTTTTCCAGCTTCTTCTTGATCCGGTCGCGCTTGAGCTGCGACAGGTAGTCGACGAACAGCTTGCCGTTGAGGTGATCGCACTCGTGCTGGATGCACACTGCGAGCAGGCCCTCGGCGACCAGCTCGTAGGGCTTGCCGTCGCGGTCGAGCGCCTTGACCTTGACCTGCAGCGGGCGATCGACGTTTTCGTAGTAGCCAGGCACCGACAGGCACCCTTCCTGGTACTGGCCCATGTCGTGGGTCAGCTCTTCGATCTCAGGGTTGATGAACACCCGCGGCTCGCTGCGATCTTCGCTCAGGTCCATGACCACCACGCGCAGGTGGACATCGACCTGGGTGGCTGCCAGGCCGATGCCAGGCGCTTCGTACATGGTTTCAAACATGTCGTCGATCAGCTGGCGCAAGGCGTCGTCGACTTCCTTCACCGGTTTGGCGAGGGTGCGCAGGCGCGGGTCCGGGAATTCGAGGATGTTCAAGATAGCCATAGTCTGTGACGTACTGTGCGTTCGGTTGAAAACTGAACACACATAATAAAGGGAATCGCGCCATTCGGCACCTGGCAAAGCTCGGCTAGGGTATGGACGGCACCTTGTCGATCTCATCGATGGACAGGTTGCGCGCCTATTATCAACAGAGTTATCCACAGATTGTTCAGGGTGGATGGCTCGTGTCAGATCAAGGATGATCCCCATGTCCACCCTCGTCACCCCACCCTGCCCGCCCGATGAACTGCACGCCCGTCTGCGCCTGCAACGCCTGCCCGAGATCGGACCCCGGCGCTTCCAGGCGCTGATCCAAGCGTTCGGCAGCGCCTCGGCCGCACTCGCTGCACCCGCCAGCGCCTGGCGCGCCTTGGGCCTGCCGGCGGCCTCCAGCGAGGCGCGTCGCAGCCCTTGCGTACGCGACGGTGCAACGGCTGCCATGGCCTGGCTAGAGCGTCCGGGCCAGCATTTGCTGATGTGGGACAGTGCCGGCTATCCCGCCCTGCTGGCCGAGATCGATGCGCCACCGCCCTTGTTGTTCGTGGCGGGAGACCCGACGTTGCTGGAGCAACCCCAATTGGCCATCATCGGTAGCCGCCGTGCTTCGCCGCCGGCCCTGGACACCGCCGGCGCGTTCGCCCGCTGCCTGGCCAAGGCAGGTTTCTGCGTGACCAGCGGGCTTGCCCTGGGCATCGACGGTGCTGCCCACCAGGCTGCGCTGAAGGCTGGCGGGCGCACGATCGGCGTGTTGGGCACAGGGCTTCAAAAACTTTATCCACAGCGCCACCGGACCCTGGCACAGGCCATGATCGACAACGGAAGCGCGGTGGTGTCCGAGTTCCCGCTGGATGCCGGCCCTCTGGCGGCGAACTTCCCACGGCGCAACCGCATCATCAGCGGCCTTTCGCTCGGGGTGCTGGTAGTGGAGGCCAGCCTGGCCAGCGGCTCGCTGATCACCGCCCGCCTGGCGGCCGAGCAGGGGCGCGACGTCTATGCGATACCCGGTTCCATCCATCACGTCGGCTCCAAGGGCTGCCATCAGCTGATTCGTGACGGCGCGCTGCTGGTGGAAAGCGTCGAGCACATCCTCGATAGCCTGCGTGGTTGGCAGCACGTACCTGCCGCTGCCTGTGAGCCGCCAGCGAGGGACGATGCCCACCCCTTGCTCGCGCTGTTGCAGGCGGCCCCGCAGACCAGCGAAGGTCTGGCACTGAGCAGTGGGCAGCCGCTGGCCCACGTCTTGGCCAGTCTGACGGAGCTGGAGCTCGAGGGACGCGTCAGCAACGAAGCCGGGCGTTGGTTTGCCCGGTCGGGCTAAGTACACTGCACATCGATCTTCATGGGAGGCAGGACAATGGTCAGCAGTTGGCGTGTGCAGCAAGCCGCGCGTGAGGTCCGGGCAGGCGCGGTGATCGCGTATCCGACGGAGGCCGTCTGGGGGCTGGGCTGCGATCCGTGGAACGAAGACGCGGTCTATCGCCTGCTCGCGCTCAAGTCGCGGCCTGTGGATAAGGGGCTGATTCTGGTGGCCGACACCATTCGTCAGTTCGACTTCCTGTTCGAGGACTTTCCGCAAGACTGGATCGACCGCATGAGCAGCACCTGGCCAGGGCCCAACACCTGGCTGGTGCCGCACCAGGACCTGCTACCGGAATGGGTGACCGGCGAACACGACACCGTGGCCTTGCGCGTCAGCGATCATCCTCAGGTCCGCGAGCTGTGCGCCCTGGTCGGGCCGTTGATTTCCACCTCGGCCAACCCGGGAGGACGCCCGGCGGCCCGGACCCGGTTGCGCGTGGAGCAGTACTTCCACGGCGAGCTGGACCATGTGCTGGGCGGTGCCCTGGGAGGGCGCCGGAACCCGAGCGTGATCCGCGACCTGGTCAGCGGCGAGGTCAGGCGACCGGGCTGAGCCGGTCGCGTGGCGGAGGGGCACGAACGGTGTCCGGCCGCCGCTTCGTGTCAGCACGGCACACTCATGCCTCAGGCAGCAATACCGTGGACCCCACCGTCTCACGGCCCGACAACGCTTTGTGCGCTTCGGCCGCCTCGCTCAGTGCATAGCGCTGCTGCACGTCCACCGTCAGCGTGCCGCTGGCGATCATCGCGAACAGGTCATCGGCCATGGCCTGGGTCTGCTCGGCGGTGCTGGTGTAGGTGGCCAGGGTCGGACGGGTCACATACAGCGAGCCCTTCTGCGCCAGGATGCCCAGGTTGACGCCGCTCACCGCGCCTGAGGCGTTGCCGAAGCTGACCATCAGGCCACGGGGTTGCAGACAGTCCAGCGAGGTCAGCCAGGTGTCGGCGCCGACACCGTCGTAGACCACCGGGCACTTGCGGCCGTCGGTCAGTTCCAGCACCCGCTTGGCAACGTCCTCGTGGCGGTAGTCGATGGTCGCCCACGCGCCCAGGGCCTTGGCGCGCTCGGCCTTTTCCGCCGAGCCGACGGTACCGATCAGCCTGGCGCCCAGGGCCTTGGCCCACTGGCAGGCCAACGAACCGACGCCGCCGGCGGCGGCATGGAACAGCACGTAGTCATCAGGCTGCACGGCATAGGTCTGCTTGAACAGGTACTGCACGGTCAGGCCCTTGAGCATCACCGCCGCAGCCTGCTCGAAGCTGATCGCTTCAGGCAGACTGACCAGGTTGGCTTCCGGCAGCGTGTGCACGTCGCTGTAGGCGCCCAGCGGGCCGCCGGCATAGGCCACGCGATCGCCCACCTTGAACCGGGTGACGCCCTCGCCGACCGCCTCGACCACGCCGGCGCCCTCGGTGCCCAGGCCCGACGGCAGTGCAGGCGGCGGGTACAGGCCACTGCGGAAGTAGGTGTCGATGAAGTTCAGGCCGATGGCCTTGTTGCGCACCTGGACCTGGTTCGGGCCTGGCGCCTTGGGCTCGAAGGTCACCAGCTGCAGGACTTCCGGGCCACCATGCTGGCTGAACTCTATACGTCGGGCCATTTCGCACTCCTGTTGTCGGGATCAGGGAAGACCTGCTATCTGGCGCCTTTGCTCGACCGCCGTCAACTGCGGGGTGCCGGCAGCCGATGCTATGCTAGGCGCGATTTCCTTCCTGCCGCCACCGGGTGACCCGATGACCAGCCGTACCGAGGCCGTGAAGGCCTACCTGCTCGACCTGCAAGACCGTATCTGCACTGCCCTGGAGCGCGAGGACGGCACGGCCCGTTTCGTCGAGGACGCCTGGGTGCGCGAAGCCGGTGGGGGCGGGCGGACCCGGGTCATCGGCGAAGGTGCACTGATCGAGAAAGGCGGCGTGAACTTCTCCCACGTCTTCGGCACCAGCCTGCCGCCGTCGGCCAGCGCGCACCGGCCGGAGCTGGCCGGGCGCGGCTTCGAGGCCCTGGGCGTCTCGCTGGTCATCCACCCCTACAACCCTCACGTGCCGACCTCGCACGCCAACGTGCGTTTCTTCATCGCCGAGAAGGACGGCGAGGAAGCGGTCTGGTGGTTCGGAGGCGGTTTCGACCTGACGCCCTACTACGGCAACGAGGAAGACTGCGTGCACTGGCACCGGGTTGCCGAGCGCGCCTGTGCACCCTTCGGCAGCGAGGTCTATCCGCGTTACAAGGCCTGGTGCGACCGGTATTTCCACCTCAAGCACCGAGGCGAGCCGCGTGGCATCGGCGGGCTGTTCTTCGACGACCTGAACGAATGGGACTTCGACACCTGCTTCGCCTTCATCCGCGCCATCGGCGACGCCTACCTGGAGGCCTACCTGCCCATCGTGCAGCGTCGCAAGGCCATGGCCCATACCGCCCAGCAACGCGAGTTCCAGGAATACCGTCGGGGCCGCTACGTGGAATTCAACCTGGTCTACGACCGCGGTACGCTGTTCGGCCTGCAATCGGGCGGGCGTACCGAATCGATCCTCATGTCGTTGCCGCCGCAAGTACGCTGGGGCTATGACTGGAAACCGACACCGGGCAGTGAAGAAGCCCGTCTGACCGATTACTTCCTGACCGATCGTGACTGGTTGGGACAATGACCGCTGTGGATAACTCAGGAGCAGACATGGACCAGTACGTCGTCTTCGGCAACCCGATCGGCCACAGCAAGTCGCCGGCGATCCACCGGCTGTTCGCCCAGCAGACCGGCCAGGACCTGGAGTACACCACCCTGCTGGCCCCCATCGAGGGCTTCAGCGCCTGTGCGCTGGGCTTCTTCAAGCAAGGCCAGGGGGCCAACGTCACCGTGCCGTTCAAGGAAGAAGCCCTGCACCTGTGCGATCGCCTGACGGCGCGAGCGCGGCGCGCCGGGGCCGTGAACACGTTGACCCGGCTGGCCGATGGCACGCTGCAGGGCGACAACACCGACGGCGCCGGGCTGGTCCGTGATCTGACGGTCAACGCGGGCGTCACGCTGGCGGGCAAGCGCATCCTGATCCTGGGCGCAGGCGGCGCCGTGCGTGGGGTGCTCGAGCCGTTGCTGGCGCAGGGCCCGAAGGCAGTGCTGGTGGCCAACCGCACCGTGGAAAAGGCCGAGCACCTGGCACGTGAGTTCGCCGACCTCGGGCCGGTGATCGGCAGTGGCTTCACGGCCTTCGTCGAGCCCGTGGACCTGATCGTCAATGCCACCTCCGCCAGTCTGGCGGGCGAGCTGCCACCGTTGGCCGACAGCCTGGTCGAGCCAGGCCGCACGGTGTGCTACGACATGATGTACGGGCGCGAACCGACGCCTTTCTGCCAATGGGCCACGCGCCTGGGCGCCGCCCAGGTGCTCGACGGGCTGGGCATGCTTGCCGAGCAGGCCGCGGAAGCCTTCGAAGGCTGGCGAGGTGTGCGTCCGGACACCGCCCCGGTCCTGGCGCACCTGCGCCGCCAGTTGACCCAGAACTAGCCGCCGAGGGGGCCCGCCGGCTCGGTGAAGCGGATCGGGCAGTGCGCTGCCCCTTCCAGCTTCTGGATGTCCGTGATCACCTGCGCACGTGCACGCCGCAGGGTCAGGCTGCCGCCGCGGCGCGTCAGCCGCCGTGCCTCGCGGTGCAGCATGTCCACACCCGAATAGTCGATGAAGTTGATCTGCGGCGCGTCGACGATCACGTGAGGCCCTTGGCAGCGCTGCAGGCGCACCTGCAGGTGGTGAGCCGCGCCGAAGAAGATCGAGCCGCCGATTCTGAGCACGTCGGTGTCCTCCTCGCGGCTGTGCTGTACCCGAGGACGGGACGTGCGCTTGAGGTAGAAGAACAGCGAGGCCAATACACCGGCATAGATGGCCGTCTGCAGCTCCAGCAGCAAGGTGGCGCAGGCGGTCAGTACCATCACCAGGAACTCGGCGCGGCTGACCCGGAACAGCGCGGCGATGGCCGGCCGGTCCATCAACCCCCAGCAGATCAGCAGGATGCCGCCCGCCATGGCGGGGACCGGCAACCAGGCGATCAGGCGTGCACTGGTCAGGGCAAACACCCCCAGCCACAACGCCGAACAGACGCCGGCCAGGGGCGAGCGAGCGCCCGCCTCCAGGTTCAGGCCGGAGCGGGTGAAAGAGCCGGACGACAGGTACCCCGAGCAGAGCGAGCCGATCAGGTTGGACAAGCCCTGGGCACGGATTTCCTGGTCCGCGTCGATCAGCTGCTCCGACCGTGCCGCGAGCGAGCGGGCGATCGACAGGCTGGTGACCAGCCCCAGCATGCCCACGGCCACGGCGCTGGGCAGCAGACGCAGGATCGTTTCGGCATCCAGCAGCGGCAGCGGGCTCAACGGGGGTAGCTGGCCGACGAAAGCCGGTACGCGTGCCACGTCGCCGAACAGCCCCGGCAGCGACCAGGCCATCAGGCTGACCACGGTCAGGCTGATCAACAACCCTGGCCAGCGAGGGCGCCAGCGCTTGAAGCCTGCACCCAGCAGCAGCGTCGCCAGGCCTAGTGTCATGGCGGGTCCATCCACTTCGCCCACATGGGCCAGCAGCGCCTGTGCCGTTCCCAGGGCCGTGGCCTGGCTGGGCAGGTCCAGGCCGAGCAGGTTGGGCACCTGGCCCAGGGCGATGACCACCGCTGCGCCCAGGCTGAAACCGAGCACTACTGCGTGCGAAACGAAATCCACCAAGGTGCCGAACCGCAGCAAACCGAGGATGAGCTGGAACAGCCCGGCCACGAAGGTCAGCAGCAGCACCAGGGTCACGTAGTCGGTACTGCCCGGAACGGCCAGGGGGCTGATGCTGGCGTAGAGCACGATCGAAATGGCCGCCGTGGGCCCGCTGATCAGATGCCAGGACGAGCCCCAGAGGCAGGCGATCAGCACCGGGACCATGGCTGCGAACAATCCATACTCCGCAGGCAGCCCGGCGATCAGGGCGTAGGCGATGGACTGGGGTAGCGCCAGGATGGCGCCGCTGAGGCCGACCAGAACGTCCTGGCGCAGGTCGCGCCAGGTCAGGTGCGGCAGCCAGGCCATGAAAGGCACCAAGCGAGTGAGACGGCGCATGATCGGGCGAGTCCTGACGAGGGGGTTCAAGCGAGGGTGGTAAATTGGACGGTGCGAGGCAAGTTTATTTTCAAGGGGCGATGGGCGTTCCTGTGCGGGCCGGGCACGTCACGCGACTCGACCCATGATAAAAATGGAACAGGCGCCATTGCCTGTATTCAATCTGTAGAGGCGTTAGAGGTTATCCACAGGCCATGACGGGCTGTGAGCCCGCCCCGTCTTTTCACCAGACCCCCGTACAGTCCGACGCACGGACTGCCCATTTCCTCAGGAGCCTTCGTGCAAAGAATCCAGGGCTATCACGCCCATGTCTACTTCGACGCCCAGACCTTCGAACAGGCCCGCACCTTGTGCGAGGAGGCGGCCACGCTGTTTCCCGTCACCTTGGGTCGATTTCACCAGCGGCCAGTCGGCCCGCACCCTGACTGGAGCTGTCAGTTGGCTTTCGAGCCGGAATTCGTGGGTGTGGTGCTGCCCTGGCTGGCACTCAATCGCAACGGGCTGGTGGTGTTCCTGCACCCGCTGACCGGCGACGAGCTGGCCGATCATCGTGACCATGCCATCTGGATGGGCGCCGTCAGGCCGTTGAACCTGGCGCTGTTCGGCGGATGATGCGAAGGCGTGAAGCAGAAGGCTAGGCAGTTCGAGCTGCCTGGCAGGTATCGACGTCGCTATTCAAAGAGACAGTCGTAGACCGAACCGGACTTGCATTCCATGTTCATCCAATGAGCACCCACTGCTTTCTTGGGTTCGGGCAGGGCCAAACGGGTACCACCGTCGTTATCGGCCTCGTAGCGACAGATCACACTGGTCGAGGTCATTTTGCTGCCGGTGAAGCGAAAGCTCGCAAGTGCTTCCGGTTGTCCCATGGGAGTGTCACCTTCCCAATTGCCAGGTGCTGTATAGACGATCTTGTCCGCCTGCTCTGCCTGCGTGATTTGGGAAGGTTCCGGGCAGGTCATGGCATTGGCCTGGCCCGCGAAGGTGAAAGCGCTGAAGCAAGCTGCAAGGACCAGGGTGCGCATGTCGTCGATCTCTGGGTCAGGCGGAGTCGATAGCATGCCGACAAGCAACGAGTTGCAGAAACTGGCAAAAATGACAGGCCGCTGGTAGTGAGCGGGACGAAAAGCCCTTGAGCGCGGCACACAGCGCGCTCAGGACGCACCTGAAGCACGCCCTGTGCGACACGTCGATCAACGTTTGCGCGCTTGCCTGACACCTTCGGCCAGCTCGGCGCAAAGTCCCAGTACGTCCTTTACCGCATGTTCTGCCGACGCTGCCTGCGCCACCTTGTCGATCAGCGCAGACCCGACGACGACGCCGTCCGCCAGCCGAGCGATGGCGGCAGCCTGCTCCGGGGTACGAATCCCGAAGCCGACGCTGATCGGCAGGTCGGTGTGCCGACGCAGGCGCTCGATAGCCTGGGTGACCTGGTCGGTGGTGGCCGAACCGGCCCCGGTCACGCCTGCGACCGACACGTAGTAGACGAACCCGGAACTGCGCGCCAGCACGCGAGGCAGACGGGCGTCGTCGGTGGTCGGCGTGGTCAGACGGATGAAGTCGATCCCGGCGGCATGGGCCGGATCGGCCAGCTCGGCATCGTGCTCCGGGGGCAGGTCGACGATGATCAATCCATCGACGCCCGCTTCGCGTGCATCGCCGATGAAGCGCTCCACACCGAAGCGGTGGATCGGGTTGTAATACCCCATCAGCACGATCGGCGTGGTCTGATCGTCGATGCGGAAGTCGCGCACCATCTGCAACGTCTTGGCCAGGGTCTGGCCGGCTTCCAGGGCACGCAGGGTCGCCAGCTGGATGGCCACGCCATCGGCCATCGGATCGGTGAAGGGCATGCCCAGCTCGATCACGTCCGCGCCCGCTTTCGGCAGGCCCTTGAGGATCGCCAGCGAGGCGTCGTAGCCCGGGTCGCCTGCGGTGATGAAGGTGACCAGGGCCGCGCGGCCTTCGGCGTTCAGTTCGGCAAAACGGTGTTCGAGGCGGCTCATACCAGTGTCTCCTGGGCAGCCATGTGGTTCATCACGGTGTGCATGTCCTTGTCGCCGCGCCCGGACAGGCAGATGACCATCAGGTGGTCCTTGGGCAGCGAAGGCGCGATACGCAGGGCCTCAGCCACGGCGTGGGCGCTCTCCAGGGCTGGAATGATGCCTTCGAGTCGGCAGCACGTGTGGAACGCTGCCAGGGCCTCGTCGTCGGTGATGCTGACGTACTCGACGCGCTTCACTTCATGCAGGTGCGCATGTTCGGGGCCGATGCCCGGATAGTCCAGGCCCGCGGAGATCGAGTGGGCATCGGTGATCTGCCCATCATCGTCCTGCAGCAGGTAGGTGCGGTTGCCATGCAATACGCCCGGCACGCCGCCGTTGAGGCTCGCAGCATGCTTGTCGGTGGTCACGCCATGACCACCGGCTTCCACGCCGATGATGCGCACGCTCGGGTCGTCGAGGAATTCATGGAACAGACCCATGGCATTGGAGCCGCCGCCCACGCAGGCGATCAGGCTATCGGGCAGACGGCCTTCCTTTTCCTGCAGCTGCGCGCGGGTTTCCTTGCCGATGATCGACTGGAAGTCACGCACCATGGCTGGGTAAGGGTGCGGGCCGGCGACGGTGCCGATGAGGTAGAAGGTGTCCTCGACGTTGGTGACCCAGTCGCGCAGGGCCTCGTTCATCGCGTCCTTGAGCGTGCCGGTGCCCGCCGTGACCGGTACGATTTCGGCACCCAGCAGCTTCATGCGGAACACGTTGGCCTGCTGGCGTTCGATGTCGGTGGCGCCCATGTAGATCACGCAGGGCAAGCCGAAGCGTGCCGCAACGGTGGCGGTCGCCACGCCGTGCATGCCGGCGCCGGTTTCGGCGATCAGGCGCTTCTTGCCCATGCGCTTGGCCAGCAGTACCTGGCCGATGCAGTTGTTCACCTTGTGCGCGCCGGTGTGGTTGAGCTCTTCGCGCTTGAAGTAGATCTTGGCACCGCCGCAGTGCTCGGTCAGGCGCTCGGCGAAGTACAGCGGGTTGGGGCGCCCGATGTAGTCGCGCTGGAAGTAGGCCAGCGCCTCGAGAAAGGCCGGATCGGCCTTGGCCGCCTCGTATTCGCGCGCCAGGTCCAGCACCAGGGGCATCAGGGTTTCGGCGACATAGCGGCCGCCGAACGAGCCGAACAGGCCGTTCGCATCGGGGCCGGCGCGGTAGTGAGTCTGGGTCATGGCGTTCTCCAGCGTGACAAGGGCAATGGCTGCTACTGTAACCAGCGCAACGCGCAGTGAAAACCGATAAGATCTTGCCCACCTGTCAGGAAAACTCACACGACCATGGCCCATGATCTTCCCCCGCTCAATGCGCTCAAGGCCTTCGAGGCTGCCGCCCGGCTCAATAGCGTGAGCCAGGCGGCAGAATCCCTGCACGTGACCCACGGGGCGGTGAGCCGACAGATCAAGCTGCTGGAGGAGCACCTGGGCGTTGCGCTGTTTCGCAAGGAAGGGCGCGGCCTCAAACTCACGGATGCCGGTGGGCGTCTGCTCGAGGTCAGCAGCGAGGCGTTCGGCCGTCTGCGTCAGGTCTGTGCCGAACTGGGGCAGGCGCAGGACCAGGCGCCCTTCGTGCTGGGGTGCTCGGGCAGTCTGCTGGCGCGCTGGTTCATTCCACGGCTAGGGCGCCTGCAAGCGGAGTTGCCTGATGTGCGGCTGCACCTGTCGGCAGGTGACGGCGATGCCGATCCTCGGCGAACGGGCCTGGACGCCTGGCTGGCATTCGCTGAACCACCCTGGCCGTCGGACATGCAGGTGCATGTGCTGGCGCCAGAGCGCATCGGCCCGGTCATGAGCCCTTACCTGAAGGGGTTCGAAGACGTGCGTCAGGTCGCGCCCGAACGCTTGCTCGAAGAACGGCTGTTGCAAACCAGCTCTCGGCCTCAGGCCTGGCCGATCTGGGCACGGCAACAGCACCTCGACCCGGCCCGATTGAAGTTCGGTCAGGATTTCGAGCATTTGTATTATCTGCTGGAGGCGGCGTTGGCAGGGCTGGGTGTGGCGATCGCCCCGGAGCCTCTGGTCGCGGACGACCTGCGCGCCGGCAGGCTGGTCGCGCCGTGGGGGTTCACACCGACCACGGCAGCCTTGTCGCTCTGGGTGCCTCGGCGCACGAATGACCAGCGCGCCGAGCGTCTGGCACAGTGGCTACGCGCCGAACTGGAGCGACGGGTCGATTAGCCGCGCTTGCACAGCATCAGGGCGGCGATCAGGCCAATGGCGCCCACGGCCACACCGGCGGTGGTCCATGGGTTTTCCTGGGCGTAGTCACGGGTGGCGATACCGGTCTGGCGGGTACGTGCCTTGACTTCGCTGTAGGCATCGCCCAGCAGGCTGCGCGAATGCTTCAGGGCTTTCTCGGCGTTTTCGCGAATGGCCTTGAGGCTCTTGGTCGACTCTTCGGAAGCGTCGTTCTTGAGACCTTCCAGGGACTTGAGCAGGCTTTCGATTTCCGCTTCCATGCTTTCCAGCGAGTTCTTGCGCAACGAGTGATTAGCCATGGTGTATCTCCTTCGCAGTGGGATGAGCTGTACAGGAATGCGACTGCATGGGCAGGGGAAAGTGCGATCGAACTTTCTGCCTGGATCAAGGCTCGCAGCTAGACAAGGTCCGGGCGCCGGACCATCGCTGACGTCACCCTAGGAGAACGCTCATGTCGGACCATCACACCTACAAGCTCGTCGAACTGGTCGGTTCGTCCACCACCAGCATCGAAGACGCCATCCATCACGCCCTGGACGAAGCTGGCAAGTCCATCGAGAACATGGAATGGTTCGAAGTGACCGAAACCCGTGGCCACATTCAGGACGGCAAGGTCGGCCACTTCCAGGTCTCGCTGAAGGTCGGCTTCCGCATCATCGCCAGCTGATCGCGGCCGCCGTGCCGGTGTTACCCAGCGTTTTGAAGTGTCGGGGCATCGCCGATGCCCTGGTTCGCAGTGATTGACGAAAGGAACGTGGTCGATGAAAAAACTGGTGATGGCGGTAGGGCTCATGGCCGTGGCAGGCACCGCACTGGCAGCGGGCAAACCCTGCGCCGAGCTGCAGCAGGAAATCGAGGCCAAGCTCGATGCCAAGAACGTCAGCAACTACGTGCTGGAGGTCGTGGACAAGGGCACAGGTGGCGGGAAGGTCGTCGGGTCGTGCGAAGGTGGGACCAAGGACATCGTCTACCGTCGTGAAGGCTGAGTCAGGTCTCACCACACGAACGTGACGCACACCCTTGCCGGGCGAGCCTCTGGAGACCAGGGGCCCATGCCTGGCGGCAAGACGGGCAGCCTGCGCCCTCCCCTGCAGCAAACGCCACAGCCTCCCCTCGACATCGAATGACGCCTTTCCCTGGCGCCGTCCACCCTCATGCCTCTTGCAGCGCTTGCGCCAACAGGGCGTAAGACTGCAGCCGGTCCGCGTGCTCGTACAGGTCGCAGGTGAAGATCAGTTCGTCGGCCCCCGTCTGCTCCAGCAGCACCTCGACCTTGGCGCGCACTTTCTGTGGGCTGCCGATCATCGCCAGGCCCAGGAAGCTCGACACCGCATCACGCTCATGGGGCAGCCACAGGCCGTCCATGCTCTCCACAGGCGGCTGCTGCATCAGGCTCTGGCCACGGATCAGCGCCAGGATCCGGCGGTACACCGAGGTGGCGAGGTAGTCGGCACGTGCATCGGTGTCGGCGACCACCATCGGTACGCCCAGCATCACGTAAGGCTTGTCCAGCACCGTGGAAGGCTGGAAGTGATCGCGGTAGATACGGATCGCCTCGTGCATGTAACGCGGTGCGAAATGCGAAGCGAAGGCATAGGGCAGGCCGCGCATGCCGGCCAACTGCGCGCTGAACAGGCTCGACCCCAGCAGCCAGATCGGCACGTCGGTGTCGTAGCCCGGCACGGCGATCACCCGCTGGTCAGGCGTGCGCGGGCCCAGGTAGCGGCTCAGCTCCTCGACGTCGTCGGGAAAGTCGTCGGCACTGCCCGAGCGCTCACGGCGCAGCGCGCGTGCGGTCAGCTGGTCGGAACCCGGCGCTCGACCCAGGCCCAGGTCTATGCGGCCTGGGTAGAGGCTGGCCAGGGTGCCGAACTGCTCGGCGATCACCAGGGGCGCATGGTTCGGCAGCATGATGCCCCCTGCCCCGACGCGAAGGGTCGACGTGCCTGCAGCCAGGTAGCCCAGCAGCACGGCCGTGGCCGAGCTGGCGATGCCATCCATGTTGTGGTGCTCGGCGATCCAGAAACGGTTGTAACCCAGCCGCTCGGCGTGCCTGGCCAGGTCGAGCGAGTTGTGCAGCGCTTGGGCCGTGCCTTGGTCGGCCCGTACCGGCACCAGGTCCAGCACAGAAATCTTGAGGTCGCGCACGTGCGTCATGAGGGTCTCCAGGAAAGGGGTGGCCATCGGGCCTTCCTCTCTCTGTATGGGCGGATCGATGAGAATCAATGGCCCGCCGATCGGTTGGAACTTGCCTGGGGGTGTGTTTTCTCAAGCCTTACGTACCCAACCTCAATGTCCTGGAGGGCATCATGAAAAAGACAGCATCGGCACACTGGCAAGGCGGTCTGAAGGATGGCAAGGGATACATCTCCACGCAAAGTGGTGCGCTCAAAGACAATGCCTATGGCTTCAACACCCGTTTCGAAGACACGCCAGGCACCAACCCGGAAGAGTTGATCGGTGCCGCCCATGCCGGCTGCTTCTCGATGGCCTTCTCGATGATCCTCGGCGAAGCCGGCTTCACGCCGGACAGCATCGACACCAAGGCCGAAGTGACCCTGGACAAACAGTCGGACGGCTTTGCCATCACCGCGGTGCACCTGGTGCTCCAGGCCAAGGTGCCGGGTGTCGACGAGCAGAAATTCCAGGAACTGGCCAACAAGGCCAAGGAAGGCTGCCCCGTCTCCAAGGTCCTGAACGCCAAGATCAGCCTGGACGCCACGCTGCAGCAGTGATCCGCAGGTCAGGAGCGGTGTATTCTTGATTCATCCACCGGCCATTGGGCCCTTGTCGAGGAACCGCTCCATGATCCGTCCCCTTCTGGCTGTCGCCGCGTCCCTGCTGGCGACAGCTGCCCTGGCAGCCCCCAAGCCCTGCGAAGAACTCAAGGTCGAGATCGAGGCCAAGATCCAGGCCAGCGGTGTGACTTCCTACACGCTGGAAGTCGTGCCCAACGACGAGGTCCATGATCCCAACATGGTGGTGGGCAGCTGCGAGAACGGTACCCGCAAAATCATCTACCAGCGCAACGACACCTGACCTGTCCGCCTTTTCACGGAATGCAGAACACGTTGCTTGGCTCGTCCACCAGCACCCGGCGCTGCTCGTCGTAGAGCGCCGCGGTCGGCTGCATGGCCGGCGCGCGGGCTTCGAGCCGATAGCGTCTGCCCGCCTCGAACCCCTCGTAGCGCAGGGTGAGGTAGCAGGTCCGGTCGGTCGGATCGGTGGAGAACCCGCCGGAATAGACTTCATAGTCGAAGCGCACCACCAGTTCGTGGCGTCCGGGTGTGACCTGAAAGTAGCGCCCATCTTCCAGGCGCTCGCCATCCAGCCGGTCGGCCATCACCAGCTTGCCGGGAACGAGCGTGCGCAGCTCGACCCAGGCCTGGCCGGGATCCTTGGGCGGCAAGGGGCTGGCGCACCCGCTCAGTACGCCGAGGGCGGCAAGCATCATATACGAGCGCATGGTTTTCATCCTGCTGGCTGTTGCGAGTAGGTCACAGCATAGCGCGCCGTGCGATCAACTGCGCTGACAACCAGCAGGTGCCCCCTGACCCAGCAGGTTCTGCTGCTGGTCGTACAGCTTGACCCAGGGGCGGAAACCGATGCTGCCGGCCTGCAGGCGATAGCGCTGGCCGGCATCGAAATCCTTGAAGGTGAGATTGAGCTGGCAGTCGCGCCAGAGCGACGCTGCATCCGGCCCGATGTTGCTTGGCGCGACGGGAAACTGGTAGCGCACGGTGAGTTCGTGCTGGCCCGGTGGGACTTCGAAGTAGCGCTTGTCGTCCCAGGCGTGATCGTCCACTTCCAGTGCATGCAGCGCGGTGTTCTGTTCGGGGGCCAGGTCCACCCACGCCTGACTCGGGTCTGGCTCGGGCAAGGTGGAACAGCCAGCAAGCAGCATGAGGGCTGCGATGGTGAACCTTGTACGCATTGGCGAAACGTCTCCTGGGCAAGTAGTCTGGCGGCACCGGTGGTTGAGCGAGAGGAATCGCCCCGATGTGCCGACCCGTTCTGCTGCGTTCGAGCCTCGCGGCACTCGACCGCATTTTTGCCCGCTTTGTTCCCCTGTTGATCTGCGGGCTGATCGCCGGTTGCTCCAGCGCGTCGTACTACGGGCAGTTGGCCCAGGGCCAGTGGCAGCTGCTGCGTGCCCGAACGCCGACCACGCAGGTGATCGACGACCCCGCGACCGATCCGTCCCTGCGCCAGCGCCTGGTGCAGGCCGAACAGGCGCGCGTCTTCGCCAGCGACCACCTGAAGCTGCCGGATAATGGCAGCTATCGGGTCTATGCCGACCTGGGCCGTCGGTTCGTGGTCTGGAACGTGTTCGCCACCCCGGCCCTGTCCCTGCAGCCGGTCACCCATTGCTTCCCGATCGCCGGTTGCGTGGCCTATCGAGGCTACTACAGCCAGAGCGGTGCCCGCGGCAGCGCCGCGCTGATGCGCCAGCAAGGGTTGGACGTGTACGTGGGCGGCGTCGAAGCCTACTCGACGCTGGGCTGGTTCGACGACCCGATCCTGTCGACCATGACCGGGTGGGGCGATGAACGCCTGGCCACGCTGATCTTCCACGAACTGTCGCACCAGCGCGTCTACGTGAAGGACGACACTGAATTCAACGAGTCCTATGCCACCTTCGTCGAGCAGGAAGGCAGCCGGCAGTGGCGTCGCGTACGGGGCCTGGCCCCTGTGCCCGAGGGCGAGCGAGGTCAGCGTGAAGCCTTCGTGCAGTTGGTGCTGGCCAGCCGCGAGCGCCTTCAGGCTTTGTACGACAGCTCGCTGGACGCCGAGGCCAAGCGTCGGGGCAAGCAGGCCGAATTCGAGCGGCTGCGCCGCGACTACCGTCAGCTTCGTGACACCCGATGGGGTGGCGTGGGGCGTTACGACGCCTGGATCGAAGGCCCGCTGAACAACGCCACGCTCCTGCCCTTCGGGCTTTACGACCGTTGGGTTCCGGCTTTCGACGCGCTGTACCGCCAGGTGCCGGGCGACTGGGCGCGGTTTCATCAGCGGGTGGAGGCCCTTGGGCGCTTGCCGGCCGCGGCGCGGCACCAGGCCTTGGCCGCCTTGGCTGCCAGTGCCACGCCTTGAGGCCGCGACGGTGGTCTGGGCAAGGCGCTCGAACCGCTAAGCACCATGACCGTGCAGAAATGCCGCATGCAGTTGCGCCAGCGTGTCGAAATGGAAGTCCGGCGACTCGGCCAGCAGCTCGTCGCGGCTGCCGAAGCCGTAGCCGACCGCCACCGCTTGCAGGCCATTGCGGCGTGCGCCGATCAGGTCGTGCTTGCGGTCGCCGATCATCAAGGTCTGGGCCGGGTCCAGGCGCTCCGCTTCGAGCAGATGGCGGATCAGCTCGACCTTGTCGGTGCGTGTGCCGTCCAGCTCGCTGCCGTAGATCACCTTGAAGTGCTGGTCGAAGGCGAAGTGCCGGGCGATCTCGCGGGCGAACACCCAGGGCTTGGACGTGGCGATGTACAGCGTGCGGCCCTGCCCGGCCAGGGTCGAGAGCAACGCAGGCACGCCCTCGAAGACCTGGTTCTCGTACAGGCCGGTGACCCTGAAGCGCTCACGGTAGTGATTCACCGCGTCCCAGGCCGTGGCCTCGTCGAACCCGTAGAACTGCATGAACGCCTGCAGCAGGGGCGGCCCGATGAAGGGTTCGAGCCGGGTCAGGTCGGGCTCGTCGATGCCGAGCTTGGCCAGCGCATGCTGGATGGATCGAGTGATGCCCAGGCGCGGGTCGGTGAGCGTGCCGTCGAGGTCGAACAGGAGGGTGTGCTGGTGCATTGAAGTCTCGGGTCCGGGGATTAGAGCGAGTCGTAGCCTTCGGCCAGGTGCTGGTCCTTGAGCGTGACGTAGTTGTTGGCGCTGTAGCTGAAGAAGGCGCGCTCCTTGTCGGTCAAGGGCCGCGCCTGGCGTACCGGGCTGCCGACATACAGGTAGCCGCTCTCCAGGCGCTTGCCCGGCGGCACCAGGCTGCCTGCGCCGATGATCACCTCGTCCTCGACCACCGCGCCGTCCATGACCGTGCTGCCCATGCCGACCAGGATGCGATTGCCCAGGGTGCAGCCGTGCAGCATGACCTTGTGGCCGATGGTCACCTCGTCGCCGATCAGCAGCGGGAAGCCCTCAGGGTTGAACGGGCCGGCGTGGGTGATGTGCAGCACGCTGCCGTCCTGGACGCTGGTGCGCGCACCGATGCGGATGCGGTGCATGTCGCCGCGGACCACGGTCAGTGGCCAGACCGAGCTGTCTTCGCCGATCGCCACGTCGCCCAGGACGATGGCCGAACTGTCGACGAACGCGCGGGGTCCCAACTGGGGAGTGTGCTGCCGGAAGGTCCGGATGGCCATGTATAGTGCCCCTCTTGAAGCCTGATAGGTGGCCGCCTGCTGCGGTCAGGGTCGATTGTAATTAAGATGGTCCCGTGTTTCTCCTGCCAAGGTATCCCAACGTGAGTGCGAACAACCCGCTCCTGCAGTCCTACGACCTGCCGCCCTTCTCGGCGATCCGTGCCGAACACGTGCTGCCGGCGATCGAGCAGATCCTGGCCGACAACCGCGCCGCCATCGCCCGGATCCTCGAGACGCAAGGCCAGCATCCGACCTGGGCCGGCCTGGTCCTGGCCATGGATGAACTCAACGACCGGCTTGGCGCGGCCTGGAGCCCGGTGAGCCACCTCAATGCCGTGTGCAACAGCGCCGAGCTGCGCGAAGCCTACGAGTCCTGCCTGCCGGCGTTGAGTGCCTACTCCACCGAACTGGGGCAGAACCGCGCCCTGTTCGATGCCTACCAGGCGCTGGCCAACAGCCCCGAGGCCGCAGGTTTCGACGTGGCGCAGACGACTACCCTCGAGCATGCCCTGCGTGATTTCCGCCTGTCGGGTATCGACCTGCCAGTCGACAAGCAGCAACGCTACGCCGAGGTGCAGAGTACGCTCAGCGAACTGGGCAGCCGCTTTTCCAACCAGCTGCTCGATGCCACCCAGGCCTGGACCAAGCACGTCACCGACGAGACGCTGCTCGACGGCCTGACCGATTCGGCCAAGGGCCAGATGGCCGCGGCCGCCCAGGCCAAAGACCTGGATGGCTGGCTGATCACCCTGGAATTCCCCAGCTACTACGCCGTGATGACGTACGCCGCCAACCGCGCCCTGCGCGAAGAAGTCTATGCGGCCTACAGCACCCGGGCCTCGGACCAGGGCCCCAACGCCGGGCAGTTCGACAATGGGCCGGTCATGCGCCAGATCCTCGACCTGCGCCAGGAACTGGCCGAGCTGCTGGGGTACGCCAACTTCGCCGAACTGAGCCTGGCCACCAAGATGGCCGAGTCCAGCGATCAGGTGCTGAGCTTCCTGCGTGACCTGGCCCAGCGCAGCAAGCCGTTCGCGGCCCAGGACCTGGCTGAACTGAAGGCCTATGCCCAGGAACAAGGCTGCGCGGACGTGAGCAGCTGGGACGTCGGCTACTTTGGCGAGAAGCTGCGCGAGCAGCGCTACAGTGTGTCGCAGGAAGCCCTACGCGCCTACTTCCCGATCGACAAGGTGCTGTCGGGTCTGTTCGCCATCGTGCAGCGCCTGTATGGCATCGAGATCAAGGAACTCGACGGTTTCGACCGCTGGCACCCCGAGGTACGCCTGTTCGAGATCACCGAGCACGGCCAGCACGTCGGGCGTTTCTTCTTCGACCTCTATGCCCGCGCCAACAAGCGTGGCGGTGCCTGGATGGATGGCGCGCGTGATCGTCGCCGCACGGCCGCTGGCGAGCTGCAGAGCCCGGTGGCCAACCTGGTGTGCAACTTCACGCCAGCCTCGCCAGGCCAGCCCGCGCTGCTGACGCACGATGAAGTGACCACCCTGTTCCACGAATTCGGTCATGGCTTGCATCACTTGCTGACCCGCATCGAGCACGCGGGCGTGTCGGGCATCAATGGCGTGGCCTGGGACGCCGTCGAGCTGCCGAGCCAGTTCATGGAAAACTGGTGCTGGGAGCCCGAGGGCCTGGCGCTGATCTCCGGCCACTACCAGACCGGTGAAGCATTGCCGCAGGACCTGCTGGAGAAGATGCTGGCGGCGAAGAACTTCCAGTCCGGCCTGATGATGGTGCGCCAGCTGGAGTTCTCGCTGTTCGACTTCGAGCTGCATGCCAGCCATGGCGATGGTCGCAGCGTGCTGGAGGTGCTCGAGGGCGTGCGCGACGAGGTGTCGGTGATGCGGCCCCCGGCCTACAATCGCTTCCCCAACAGCTTCGCGCACATCTTCGCCGGTGGCTACGCGGCGGGGTACTACAGCTACAAGTGGGCCGAAGTGCTGTCGGCCGACGCCTTCTCGCGTTTCGAAGAGGACGGTGTGCTGAACGCCGACACCGGTCGGGCCTTCCGCGAAGCCATCCTGGCCCGCGGCGGTTCGCGTGAACCGATGGTGCTGTTCGTCGATTTCCGTGGCCGTGAACCTTCCATCGACGCGCTGCTGCGCCACAGCGGCCTGAGCGAAGACGCCGCAGCGTGAGCGAGGTGACCGTGAACAAGACCAAGAAGCGCTTCATCGCCGGGGCAGTCTGCCCGGCGTGCAGTGAAGCCGACAAGCTGAAGATGTGGGACGAGGATGGCGTGCCGCACCGCGAGTGCGTGGCGTGCGGTTTTTCCGACACACTCAATGAGCAAGGGTTGTCGGTGCCCAAGGAGCTGGGGACCCGGGTCAACCACCTGTCGCCCAAGGCGTCGGTCAAGGCCCAGGCAGTGCAGACCGTGCAGTTCTTTCCCAATCCGAAGCTCAAGAAACCGGCCGAATGACGTCAGCGTGCCGTCCGGGCCTCGCGCCCGGTCCGGCGCCTGGGCGGTAGATCGTTAGCACATCGCCCTTGCCCCGCGCCTGCAAGCTCGCCTGCTCTTCATTTCGAGCGAGACGATGCTTCATGGACAACCCTCTATTGCAACCCAGTGCAGTGCCCATCGATTACACTGCAATCACCCTGGAGAACATGCGCGAAGCCTTCGATCATGTGCTGCAAGCGCATGAACGCGGCATCGAACACATCATCGTCGATCAGCAGGCCTTGCCCACCTGGGACGATCTGGTCCTGGCCGTGGACGGGCTGGATGCCCAGCTGTTGGGCGTGCTCTATGGCGCCTCACCGCTGCTGGGCAGGGGCCCGGACTGGGCGCAGGCGATCCTCGGTTTCCTTGCCAAGACCACAGCGCGTTTCGATCATAAATTCGCCAACGCCGCACTGCAGGCCCTGTATGCCCGTCTGGCGCAGAGCACGATAGGCCAGCAGCTCGATGCCCAGAAACGGGCCACCTTGCTCTGGCACCTGAAGAAGTTCTCCTCCAGCGGCGTGCTGCTCGCGCCCAGCGACAGGGCGCGCCTGGCCGATATCCAGGCACAGATCCAAACCGCCGGCCTGGCGTTCAGCGAAAACATCAATCGGCCTGGGTTGAGCATCACCGAGGCGTCCAGCCTGGACGGCATTCCACAACGTATCTGTGAGGAGCTGGCTGCACGAGCGCGCGAGGCTGGTGAACCTGGCTGGTTGGTCCCTTGCGAAAGCGTGGCGACCGATGCGGTGCTCAGGCATGCCAAGGACCGTGAACTCCGGGAGCGTGTGTATCGGGCCTACCATCTCCGTGGTGTCAGCCTCGATCCGCAACGGGACAACGGCGCCTTGTTGCAGCAGCTGGCACGCCTGCGTGAGCAGAAAGCCCACCTGCTCGGTTTCGCCAGTCACTTGGAGCAGAGCCTGAAGGACAAGAGCGCGGGGTCGGTCGACCAAGTGCGCGCTTTTCTCCAGGATTTGGCCGATCACGTCCGGCCGGCCATGTTGCAGTGGCATGCGGCGATCGAGCGCCGAGGGGCTACCGTGGGCCTGGCGGCGATACAGCCTTGGGACGTCGCCTACGTGCAGGCGCTCTTCCCTGCCGGCCTGTCCACCGAAGCCTTGCGCGACTACTTCCCACTGAACGCCGTCGTGCAGGCCCTCCAGCAGTTGATACAGCAGTTGTTCGGGGTGGTGCTGCAGCCTCGGCCACTCCCCACCTGGGCGCCCAGCGTGCAGGTGTTCGAGGTGTGGCAGGACCATGCCCTCATCGGCCTGCTCTACCTCGATGCGGTGCAACACGCTGGCAAGCAGGCAGACTCGGTGTTCACCACTTACATCCGTAATCGTCGTGTCGATGCCGAGGGCATTTACCACGTCGCTTCAGTGGCGGTGTTCTGCGATATACCGCAAGCGCTGGACGGTAGCCAGCCCCTGCTGGATCACCTGTCGCTGCGCAAGTTGTTCCATGAGTTCGGCCATGCCCTGCACCATCTCCTGGTCCGTACGAACAACCATGTCCTGTCCAATGTCACCGAGCTCGGCACCGATGGCGTCGAATTGTTCGGCAAACTGTTCGAGCGCTGGGTGTGGGACGCGGACTATCTGGTGGCGATCTCTTCGCACCAGCAGGACGGACACCGGCTTGCCCAGGCTCACATCGAGGCGTACCTGCACGCGTTGCGCCAGCAGAGCGTGGAGGAGACCGCGCACCACCTGAGCCTGGCGTTGTTCGATATCGACCTGCATGCCACACCGAACGATGGGAGAAGCCTCGAGCAACGTCTTGGCGACGCCCGAGAGCGATGCGGACACTGGCCCCTGGCCGAGTTCGAGCATCCGGCCCACGCGTTCGAACACTTGGTCATGGGGTACGATGCAGGCTACTACGCCTACCTGTGGTCGGATGTCCACGCCTTGGACCTGTTCACCCGCTTCGAGTCCCGCGGCTTGCTGGATCGGGCAACCGGACGCGCACTGCAGGAAGCCTTGTTCGAACCGGGAACCTCGCGCCCGCTGTACGAAGGCATGGAAGCGTTTCTGGGGCGTCCGCCAAGTTCGCAGGCGTACTTGCGTTGGCATGGACTGGCCTGATCGGCGGCGCTGAAGCGAGCGTGGCCCACGCCTTGAGGCTGCACAGGGACAGGGTCTCAAGGGTGGGCCATGGTCGCGTCAACCTCGCGCAACGACCGTGGCATGGCCCATGGCTTATCCAACCGTGCAGCGTCCGCGAGCGGCATCAGTGCCGTCATGGCTCTTTGGTCATTGATGTTTTTTTGCTACTGTTCAGAGCCCGCCTCTTCGCGCTGGAAGACTTGTGCTAGAGCACCTGAATTCAGTTTCAGTTAAGTTTTCCTCGGTAGCGTAGGAAATCAGTCCAAAGCGACTGTGATTTTTGCCGTGAACGTGTCATCCAAGATCTGCATGGCCTGCATACATCACCGGTAAAATGGACTTGCCCACCTATCGTCAAGAGGATGAATCATGCCCGTCAAGGACCCATCCAAGCCGGCTCCGACCGTACCGGTCGAGAGCGCCGATGCCGCCCTGAAGCAGATCGTCGACGGCTTCCTGCGCTTCCACCACGAAGTGTTCCCGGAGCAGGAGGCGCTGTTCAAGAAGCTCGCCACCGCCCAGAAGCCGCGCGCCATGTTCATCACCTGCGCCGATTCGCGCATCGTGCCTGAACTGATCACCCAGAGCTCGCCCGGCGACCTGTTCGTCACCCGCAACGTGGGTAACGTCGTTCCCCCTTATGGCCAGATGAACGGCGGTGTTTCCACGGCGATCGAATACGCCGTGATGGCACTGGGTGTTCACCACATCATCATCTGTGGTCACTCCGACTGCGGTGCCATGCGTGCGGTGCTCAACCCGCAGTCGCTGGAGAAGATGCCGACCGTCAAGGCCTGGTTGCGTCATGCCGAAGTGGCTCGAACCGTGGTCGAGGACAACTGCTCCTGCGGCACCGAGCACGAGAGCATGCAGGTGCTCACCAAGGAAAACGTCATCGCTCAGTTGCATCACCTGCGCACCCACCCTTCGGTCGCCTCCCGTCTGGCTGCCGGACAGCTGTACATCCACGGCTGGATCTACGACATCGAGACCAGTCGCATCGAGGCCTACGATGCCACCACCGACAGCTTCCTGCCGTTGGGCGAAGGTGACACCGTGCCTTGCGCCACGCCAAGAGGGCGCTACTGAGCGCGCCTGACACGCTGAACCTCTTCTGCTGACCGGCCGCCCTCTTGGGCGGCCGGGTCTTCGCTGCCCTGAACCCTTCGAACAGCCTGCCGACGACCTTGGCGGTCGACGCCTGCGCGCCGTTCGGAAGCCCGTGCCCATGACCGCTGGAAGGGTCGAGAAAACCGAGAAAGGAGCAACACGGTGAACATGACACAGATGAAAGCGGCCCTGCCGCGTGAGCTGTTGGCGTCGATAGTGGTCTTTCTGGTCGCCCTGCCCTTGTGCATGGGCATCGCCATCGCCTCGGGCATGCCACCGGCCAAGGGGCTGATCACCGGGATCATCGGTGGCATCGTCGTAGGCTTCATGGCAGGGTCGCCGTTGCAGGTGAGCGGCCCGGCCGCCGGGTTGGCGGTGCTGGTCTTCGAGCTGGTGCGCCAGCACGGAATCGCCATGCTGGGGCCGATCCTGCTGTTGGCGGGCCTGCTGCAATTGCTGGCCGGTCGACTGCGCCTGGGGTGCTGGTTCAGGGTCACGGCTCCGGCCGTGGTCTACGGCATGCTGGCCGGGATCGGTGTGCTGATCGTGCTCTCCCAGGTGCACGTGATGTTCGACACGGCGCCCCAACCCTCCGGCATGCAGAACCTGTTGGGCTTCCCGTCCACGCTGGCCACGGCGCTGCCCGTGGAGCACGGCAGCGGCGCCTGGCAGGCCGGTCTGCTCGGCCTGGGCACCATCGCCCTGATGTGGGGGTGGGAACGCTGGCGGCCGCAGCGCCTGCGCTTCGTTCCCGGCGCCTTGCTGGGCGTGGCGTCGATGACCGTGATCAGTCTGCTGCTGGCGCTGCCGGTCAACCGCGTCGAGGTGCCCACTGACCTGTCTCAGGCCATCGACTGGCTACGCCTGGACGATCTGTTCAGGCTCGCTGACCCCAGTCTGCTGATGGCGGCCGTGGCGCTCGCTTTCATCGCCAGTGCCGAGACCCTGCTGTCGGCGGCCGCCGTGGACCGCATGCACAGCGGGCCGCGGTCGGACTTCGACCGTGAGCTGTCGGCGCAGGGCATCGGCAACATGCTGTGCGGCGTATTGGGCGCCCTGCCGATGACCGGGGTGATCGTGCGCAGCTCGGCGAACGTGCAAGCGGGTGCCAGGACGCGAGCGTCGGCGATTCTGCATGGGGTATGGTTGTTGGCGTTCGTCGTCGTGCTGAGCAGCGTGCTGCAGCAGATCCCGGTGGCCAGCCTGGCAGGTGTGCTGGTGTACACCGGCGTCAAGCTGGTGGACTTCAAGGCCTTGCGAGGCTTGCAGCGCTATGGTCGCTCGCCGGTGCTGATCTATGCCGCGACCGCTTTGGCCATCGTCTTCAGCGATCTGCTGACGGGCGTGTTGCTGGGCTTTGCCTTGACCTTGCTCAAGCTGGCGTTCAAGGCGGCACGCTTGAAGATCAACCTGGTGGACCTGCCCGAGACCGGGCACAAGGAGCTGCGACTGAGCGGCGCGGCCACCTTCCTCAAGGTGCCTGCACTGACCCAGGTCCTGGAAAGCGTGCCGGCAGGCACGACCCTGCACGTACCCCTGACCCACCTGACCTACATCGACCATGCCTGCCTGGAACTGCTCGAGGACTGGGGGCGTGCCAACCAGGCGATGGGCACCCGGCTGTTGATCGAGCAGCGCGGTCTGAAACGACGAACCGAGGGACGCTTGCGCACGGCCGTGCGGGTCTGATGCGCCTCGATGGCTGAGCGGGTCTGGCGCCCTGGGTTCACCCCCAGGGCGCCAAGCCTGGCTGCAGGCGTCAGTCTTCCTCGACCACCGTCACCTTGGGCGAGGCGGGCCACGTACCGGTCAGGTTCATCGTTCGGGTGCCGCCGACCCACTGCGTCAATGGCGTGTTCCACTCCCGCACGTGAATTTCGTTGGCCCCCAGGTTGACGAACTCGACGACCACCTTCAACCGAGTGGCCGAGAGCGGGATGTCGTTGAAGTTGGCCGAGCTGCCGCCCAGCACGGTGGCGGCTCTTTCCTCGCGGCCTTTGGGGGTGTCGTAGCTGACATTGACCTTGGCGATGTAGGTCGTGCCCGAGCTGGCCTTGCTGTCCACGTGCAGTTTCAGGCTGCCCAGCTTGGCGATCCAGTTGGGCATCAGCAATCGGCTACCTGCGAACGAGGCAAAGCCATAGGCGATCGGGATCGGCTGTGTGGCGATTTCACCACTCTTGGCCGGCAGCGTATGGGTTTCCACGGCCGAGCTGTCATGGGTCAGGATGAAGCTGGCCTTGCCCGTGCCGACGATACCCTGGTCACCCAGCAAGACGTTCAAGCCGCTGGCCGTGCCGGACAGCGAGAACGTGGCACCCTTCTTCTTGGCGCCGGCATTGATCCCGCTGCTGGCATAGATGACGTTGGTCACCACCCCGAAGCCCTCGGAAATGCCCTGGTCGGTGGCCATGCCCACTCGCTTGGCCTGCTCGTGCAGCCAGGCGTAGTGCTGTTCGATCAGCCCCAGGTCGCTCAGGCGTTGCTCGGAGTGAATGGCGAACTCCGAGGCGATGGAGGCTTCGTTCTCGAAGCGCCATTCCACGGCCGTGTCGGGCTTGACCTGCACGCCTGTGGCGGGGTCCACCACCGTGCCGCTGACCGTGGCTTTGGTTTCACGGCGGCGCACGTCCTTGGAGCTGATGTTCCATTTGCGACTTTGCGCGACGGTCAGGGTATCGACGTTCGGCAGTGCATCCTTGACCAGCGTGAACTCACCGGTGGTCGGGTCGACGAGGCCGACCGCGCCGGGCTGGATGATCGGATTCAGCGCCCAGTTGCCCCACAGGGTGGAGCGACTGCCGCGCAGCAGGTCGGTGAAGAGACGGTTCCAACGGATTGCCATGGGTGTCTTCCTGTCTGGTTGAAAAGGCCATCGCACGATGGCCACCAGACGCTAACAACCCGGGTCGACCCGGCGTCAGCAGGAGCCTCTTCCCGGAACACCCTGACGGGGAGAGGCTCAGTGCAGCGTGCCGAGGGTCAGGTCGACGTCCAGCTGTCGCGACAGGCAAGGCCAGCGCTGCCAGGCAGCGCCCGTGGCCGGGTTGTTCAGGGCGGCACGGTAGCGCTCGACAGTGTCCAGGGCGAAGCTGTCGTCGTCGAGCAACTGGTCCACGGAATGGTGCACCACTTCGTCGAGTCGGTTGGCGAACGTCTCGCCGATCAGTTGATGCGCGATGAGGTTCGCCACGGTGGTGTCGAGGGGAATCAGCGGCTGCTGAAAGTGCCGGATGTACAGGTCGTTCACTTCCTCGACCAGACGGTGGGCAAGGTAGGCTTCATCGAGCAGCCCGTCGAGGCCGGCCTGGCCATCGATGCAGTCGGGCGGCTGGAGAAAATAGGCCTCGGCGATCTTCAGCACAGGCTTGATCTGCGCCTCGATACCCGCCTCGCGTGACACGGCATGGGCGGCTTGCAGCAGCTCCGGCACCTGCTCGATGTAGGCGCTGACGAAGCGTTCCAGTGTCCCTGAGGCATCCTGTGCAGGGAGTTGAATGGCGCGGTGCAGGTGGGGCACTTGCTGCCCCAGGCGCAGACGAAGCTGGCCAGTACGGTCTTCGTGTTGGTGGGCAAGGGTGATCTGCTCGCGCAATGCGGCGATGTTCATGGGGACTCCGGGCAGGTATTACACAGGGAAGACACTAAATTAGCTCGCTGGACGGGAAAGCTAAGATGGAATTGTTATAGATTGTCATATTTATGACGCCAACAGGCATATGACAGAGCGTGTGTCGATAGAGTGCCCTGATCCAGGCAGGTTTCATGGAGGCGGCGCAAGCGAAAACGCCGGTTGCATGAGCGGGTCCGAATCCTCACCCTTGCAGTTTGCAGCTCACTCTCCTTCCAGGCCCCCGCCATGACCCGCACCCAGAAAACCGTCTTCACCCTCTTCGGCCTGTTGGCGCTGATCGTCTGTGTATTCGCCGTCCGTTTGACCGGTGGCGCCGGTCAGGCCAGCAGCACCGAGCTCGCGCGTGCCGGGATCATCCTGTTGCCACAAAGCCGTGGCCTACCGCCCTTGCAGATGACCGATCAGCAGGGGCGGTCGGTCGCGCTGGATCAGTTGAAAGGCACGTGGTCGTTGGTGTTCTTCGGCTACACCTACTGCCCCGACATCTGCCCGACCACCCTGGCCCAGCTTCGACAGATCAAGCACCAGCTGCCGCAGCACACCGTCGATCGCTTGCGGATCGTACTGGTCAGCGTCGATCCGGCACGCGATACCACGGCGCAGCTCAAGCAATACCTGGCGTACTTCGACAAGGATTTTCTCGGCGTGCGCGGCTCGATCGAGGACACCCGCACCCTGTCCCAGGCGCTGAGCATCCCGTTCATACCGGCTGACACCCGCACGCCTGGCTATACCGTGGATCACAGCGGCAACCTGGCGATCATCGGCCCGGATGGGCGCCAGCGCGGGTTCGTGCGCGCACCTTTCGATACGGACAAGCTGGTAGCGCGCTTGCCAGGGCTGGTAGAGGGCGAGTGATCGGCGTAGACCGAGCCGCCTTCGACGGACGACTCGGGGACCGTGGCGAATGGGCACGACGGGCGTCGTGCCGCGCGGTCAGAAGGCGGGGACCACGGCGCCTTTGTACTTCTCGTTGATGAACTGCTTCATTTCGGGTGAATGCAGGGCATCGACCAGCTTCTTCATGGCGTCGCTGTCCTTGTTGTCAGGGCGCGCGACCAGGATGTTCACGTAGGGCGAGTCATTGCCTTCGATGACGAGTGCGTCCTTCTTCGGATCGAGCTTGGCTTCCAGTGCATAGTTGGTGTTGATCAGCGCCAGGTCGACCTGGGTCAGCACGCGTGGAATGGTCGCCGCTTCCAGTTCGCGGAACTTGAGGTGCTTGGGGTTCTCGGCGATGTCCTTGACGGTGGACAGGATGTTGCCGTGGTCCTTGAGGGTGATCACGCCCGCCTTGTCCAGCAGCAGCAAGGCGCGCCCACCGTTGGTGGCGTCGTTGGGAATCACCACGGTGGCGCCGGACGGCAGTGCGTCCAGGCTCTTGACCTTGTCCGAGTAGGCGCCGAGAGGCTCCAGGTGCACGCTGGCGACGCTGACCAGATTGGTGCCCTTGGCCTTGTTGAACTCATCCAGGTACGGCTGGTGCTGGAAGAAGTTGGCGTCCAGGCGCTTTTCCGCCACCTGCACGTTCGGCTGGATGTAGTCGGTGAACTCCTTGACCTTCAGCTCCACGCCCTCTTTGGCCAGCTGTGGCTGGACGAACTTGAGGATCTCGGCATGCGGTACCGGGGTAGCGGCGACCGTGAGGGTCTCGGCCTGGGCCGAGAAGGCCGCGACCGCGGCGGCGATAGCAAGCAGCTTTTTCATTGACACTCCTTAGAGAGAGCCTTTTGGCTCTCGACCGACCGGGTTGGGTTCACTTGCGAGAAAAATGCACGACCAGCCTGTCACCGATGCTCTGCAGCACCTGCACCAGGATCAGCAGCAGGACCACGGTGACGACCATGACATCGGTCTGGAACCGCTGGTAACCGAAGCGAATGGCCAGGTCGCCCAGGCCACCGGCACCGACCACACCCGCCATGGCGGTGTAGGAGACCAGGGTGATGGCGGTGACGGTGATCGCGGCGAAGATCCCAGGGCGCGCTTCCGGAAGCAGCGCATGGGTGATGATCTGGCGCGTCGTCGCGCCCATCGCCTGGGTCGCTTCGATGATGCCGCGGTCCACTTCACGCAGTGCCGTCTCGACCAGTCGGGCGAAGAACGGGGTGGCGCCGACCACCAGTGGTGGAATGGCCCCGGCCACCCCCAGCGAGGTGCCGGTGATGAGCACGGTGAACGGGATCATCACGATCAGCAGGATGATGAACGGCAACGAGCGCAGCACGTTGACCACCAGCGACAGCAGCGCGTAGACGCCTTTCTGTTCGAACATCTGCCGCGGGCCGCACAGGAAGAGCAGCACACCCAGCGGCAGGCCCAGCAGCACGGTGAACAGCAGCGAGCCGAACAGCATGATCAAGGTGTCGACCGTGGCCAGCCAGATCTCGGCCCAGTCGACGTTGGCGAAGAAATTCAGAGCGTCCATCAACGCAGTACCTCCATATGCACGTCGGCGGCCGTGAAGCGGTCGAACGCCGCGTCCATGTCGCCACCGGTCACGGCCAGCGTCAACTGCCCATAGGGAACGTCTTTGATGCGGTCGATGCGTCCTGCCAGGATGCTGTAGTCGACCCCGGTTTCACGGGCGACGGTGCCCAGCAGCGGCGCGTAGGTGGCCTCGCCCTGGAAAGTCAGGCGGATGATGCGCCCGGGCACGTGCTCGAAGTCATCGCGTTGCTCGCCTTCGTCGACCTGCTCGTCTTCCTGCACGAAACGGCGGGTGGTCGGGTGGGTCGGGTGCAGGAACACATCGGCCACGGCGCCCTGCTCGACGATGCGCCCGGCGTCCATCACCGCCACGCGGTCGCAGACCCGGCGGATCACGTCCATCTCGTGGGTGATGAGCACGATGGTCAGCTTCAGCTCGCGGTTGATCTCGGCCAGCAGCTGCAACACCGAGGCCGTGGTCTGCGGGTCGAGCGCGCTGGTCGCCTCGTCGCACAGCAGGATCTTGGGCCGGGTGGCCAAGGCACGGGCGATGCCCACGCGCTGCTTCTGGCCGCCGGACAGTTGCGCGGGGTACTTGCGGGCGTGGTCGGCCAGGCCGACCCGGGCCAGCAGCTCGTTCACGCGCTGGTCGATCTCGCCACGTGACAGCTCGCCCGCCAGCGTCAGTGGCAAGGCCACGTTGTCGGCGACGGTCTTGGAGGCCAGCAGGTTGAAGTGCTGGAAGATCATGCCGACCTGCTGGCGGAAGCGCCGCAGCTGGTTGGCATCGAAGGCGGTGACATCCTCGCCATCGACGATGATGCGGCCGCCGGTCGGCGCCTCGAGGCGGTTGATCAGGCGCAGCAGCGTGCTCTTGCCCGCGCCGGAGTGGCCGATCAGGCCATAGACCTGGCCATCCTCGATGACCAGCTGGGTCGGCTGAAGCGCCGGAATGTCCCTGCCGCCAACGCGGTAGGTCTTGTGAACATCTTGAAACTCAATCACTTAGCGAACCTTGTGGGGCGCATGAATGGAGGTCGGCGGTAGGCCGGGTGGCGCATTTTAGCCTTTTCCGTCAGACGGTCTTAGCATTTATTTGAGGCTGAACCCCAGGCGTGGGCATCACGCGACGGTTGGCATGTCCGACGGAACGCTTGCCCGGCCCCATCAGTCACTAGCTGGACAACGTCCGAATGGGCGGCCTGAATACCGATGGGGAGAGCCGAAAATGGCCAGTAAGCACACGGATACACCCAAGCACAGCGAGCTCGCCGGCACACAGACGCCGGATCGTGCCAACACCAATGAGAAACTGCAGACGCTCGAAGCGTTCCGTAGCGATGCCACTGGCCAGGCACTGCGTACCAACCAGGGCGTGAAGGTCTCCGACAACCAGAACACGCTCAAGGCCGGTGCGCGCGGGCCGTCGCTGCTCGAAGACTTCATCATGCGCGAGAAGATCACCCACTTCGACCACGAGCGGATCCCGGAGCGTATCGTCCATGCCCGTGGCACCGGCGCCCACGGCTACTTCCAGAGCTACGGTAACCATGCCGAGCTGACCAAGGCCGGCTTCCTGCAAGACCCCGAGAAGACTACGCCGGTCTTCGTGCGTTTCTCCACCGTGCAGGGGCCGCGTGGTTCCGGCGACACCGTGCGCGACGTGCGTGGCTTCGCCGTCAAGTTCTACACCGACGAAGGCAACTTCGACCTGGTCGGCAACAACATGCCGGTGTTTTTCATCCAGGACGCGCTGAAGTTCCCGGACTTCGTGCACGCGGTCAAACCCGAACCGCACAACGAGATCCCGACCGGGGGCTCGGCCCACGACACGTTCTGGGACTTCGTCTCGCTGGTGCCGGAGTCGGCCCACATGGTCGTCTGGGCCATGTCCGACCGCGCCATTCCGCGTAGCCTGCGGATGATGGAAGGCTTCGGCGTGCACACCTTCCGCCTGATCAACGCCGACGGCGTGGCCACCTTCGTCAAGTTCCACTGGAAGCCCAAGCAGGGCGTGCATTCGGTGCTGTGGGACGAAGCCCAGAAGCTGGCCGGCAAGGACACCGACTACCACCGCCGCGACCTGTGGGAAGCGATCGAGACGGGCGATTACCCCGAGTGGGAGCTGGGCGTGCAGATCGTGCCGGAAGCCGACGAGCACAAGTTCGACTTCGACCTGCTGGACCCGACCAAGATCATCCCTGAAGAGCTGGTACCGGTAACGCCCCTGGGCAAGATGGTGCTCAACCGCAACCCGGACAACTTCTTCGCCGAGATCGAGCAGATCGCCTTCTGCCCCGGCCACATCGTGCCTGGTATCGACTTCACCAACGACCCGCTGCTGCAAGGGCGTCTGTTCTCCTACACCGATACCCAGATCAGCCGCCTGGGCGGCCCGAACTTCCACGAGATCCCGATCAACCGCCCGGTCTCGCCCAACCACAATGGCCAGCGCGACGGCATGCACCGCATGACCATCGACAAGGGCCGTGCGGCCTACGAGCCGAACTCGATCGACGGCGGCTGGCCGAAGGAAACCCCGCCGGCCGCACGCGACGGTGGCTTCGAGACGTACCAGGAGCGCATCGACGCACGCAAGGTCCGCGAGCGCAGCGACTCGTTCAGCGACCACTTCTCCCAGGCGCGCCTGTTCTACAAGAGCATGAGCCCGAACGAGCAGCAGCACATCATCAAGGCCTACAGCTTCGAACTGGGCAAGGTGGAGCGCGAATACATCCGTGCACGTCAGGTCAACGAGATCCTCGCCAACATCGACCTCGACCTGGCCGCTGCCGTGGCCGAGAACCTGGGTCTGCCGGCGCCGACCCAAGGCACCGTGGACGTCAAGCAACCGAGCCTGACCACCTCGCCGGCCCTGAGCCAGATGAACCACCCCGGCTCCGTCGGCATCAAGGGCCGCAAGATCGGCATCCTGGTGGCCAATGGCGTGGAAGGCGCCAGCGTCGATCGCCTGGTCAAGGCTTTCGAGGCCCAGAGCGCCCGTGTGCTGTTGCTCGGCCCCTCCTCGGCGCCGGTGAAGACGGCCGAAGGCAAACAGCTGCCGGTGGATGCGTCGATGGAAGGCATGCCGTCGGTGATGATCGACGGCCTGTGGGTGCCGGCCGGTGATGCGGCGATCAAGGCCCTGGCGGGTAGCGGTCTGGCCAAGCACTACCTGCTGGAGGCATACAAGCACCTCAAGCCGATGGGGCTGGCCAGCGGCGCCAAGGATCTGCTCGACAGCCTGGGTCTGCAGCAGGACAAGGGCCTGTTGCTGGGCGACGACCAGAAAACCGTGGATGCATTCGTCAAGGTGCTGCTGGAGCACCGCGTCTGGGCGCGTGAGGCGGCAGCCGAAGCCATCCCAGCGTAACCGACGAAGCGCCGATCGCGTTGAGCGGTTCGGCGCTTCGACAGGGTATTCGTGCAGTGGCCGCCTTCGGGCGGCCATTGTTCGTTTGTGAGGAGCGCGTTCGTTGATTGGCAGGCTGTACTGGTTCTGGTGGGGGGTGGGCTTGCCAGCGACAGGGCCCGTTCAAGCGTCGCCTGCATTGCGGGCAAGCCCGCTCCCACAGGAGGGTGTGTAGCCTGTGCTTTCTGGCGGGCTGTAATGGCTTTGGTGGGCTTGCCAGCGACAGGGCCCGTTCAGGCGCCGCCTGCATTGCGGGCAAGCCTGCTCCCACAGGAGGGTGTGTAGCCTGTGCTTTCTGGCAGGTTGTACTGGCCCTGGTGGGAGCTGGCTTGCCAGCGATAGGGCCCGTTCAGGCGTCCTTACTGCTGGTGCGGTACCAACACCACCTGCGCCGGCAACGCACGCTGAATTTCGTGCCGCTGACGCAGTGCAAAGTCAGGGTCGATCTGCGCCACGCGCTTGCGCAGCAAGGTCTTGAGCCAAGGTGCATCCTGCTTGCGCGGCACCTGGAACACCACTTCGCACTGGTAATTCACCACGTCGGCAGCGATCGCATCGAGCTGGCGGCGCATGGCCTGGATGTCGGTGGTTTCCAGCGCGATCACAGTACTGGGGGCGGTCGGGTCGATCACCCGGGCCTGGGGCTTGGATTCGGCGGCCTTCAAGGCGGCTTCGGCCTTTTCCAGCTCGGCCTTGCGTGCATGCACCAGGGCACCGTTGGTACCGCCGGTCAGCGCCGGCGCCTGCGGCATCAACGTGCGCGCACGGGCCAGGGCCGTGGCGGCCGCGTTGACGTCGCCCTTCTGCAGGACGATCTGGCTGCGTTGCAGGTAGGCTTCGGCCAGTTGCCGTTGGAAGGACTCCAGGCGTTCGTCATCGGCCGCCTGCGCTTGCAGGGTGCTCAACTGGTCTTCCGCCGTGGCCAGCTCGTTGCGGGTGATGCTGTCCTGCAGTTGCTGCCAGGGATCCGCCTGCGGTGGTGCGGACGCAGGCTCGACCGGCGCATGGGAACACGCCGCCAGTAGCAGGGAAAAGACGGCAAGGAGCAGATAACGGGTAGCGAACGGCTTCATTCCTGCGACTCTCTGATTGCGCAAAAAAGCGAGCAAGTCTACACCCAGGTACACACGCTCGGGAACAGGTCTTGTTGACACAGGCGCGGACGAAAGGTTGCAGGGTGCGCCGCGCGCACCCTATTCATCGCTTGGGCAGGGCCAGGCTCACCAAGAATAGCACTGCCGCACAGACCACGATCGACGGCCCGGCCGGGGTGTCCTTGAACCAGGACATCGCCAGCCCGCCACAGACCGCGACGATGCCCAGCACACTGGCCCCAAAGGCCATCTGCTCGGGCGAACGGGCATGGCGCTGCGCCGTGGCGGCCGGAATGATCAGCAGCGAGGTGATCAGCAGCACACCGACGATCTTCATGGCCACCGCGATCACCACCGCGATCAGCAGCATCAGGGCCAGGCGCAACCCGGCGACCGGCAGCCCTTCGACCCTGGCCAGTTCCTCGTGCACCGTGACGGCCAGCAACGGACGCCACAGCGCGACCAGCAGCGCCAGTACCAGCGCACTGCCACCCAGGATCCAGCCCAGGTCGGTCGGGCTGATGGCCAGCAGATCGCCGAACAGGTAAGCCATCAGGTCGATGCGCACATCGTGCATGAGGCTCAGGGTGACCAGGCCCAGCGACAGCGTGCTGGGGGCCAGGATGCCCAGCAGCGTATCGGACGCCAGCGGCTGGCGCTGCTGCAAGGTGACCAGGGCCAGTGCCAGCAGCAGGCAACCGATGGTCACCGCCAGCGTAGGGCTGACGTCCAGCGCGAAGCCCAGCGCCACGCCGAGCAGCGCGGCATGGGACAAGGTGTCGCCGAAATAGGCCATGCGCCGCCAGACCACGAACGAACCCAGCGGGCCGGCCACCACGGCCAGGGCCAGCCCGGCAAGCAGGGCATACAGTAGAAAATCAGCCATGCTTGCAATGATCTCCATGAACGTGGGGCGCAGGCGTGATGACCGAACCATGCAGGTCATGGCTGTGGTCGTGGTGATGGTGGTAGACGGCCAGGCTGGGCGCGTGATGGCCGAACAGCTCGACGAAGGCCGGGTCGCCGCTGACCTGCTCGGGATGGCCCGAACAACAGACGTGCCGGTTCAGGCAGACCACCTGATCGGTCGTGCTCATCACCAGGTGCAGGTCATGGGAGACCATCAGCACGCCGCAGCCATGGCGATCACGCAGCCGGGTGATCAGGCTGTACAGCTCGGATTGACCGGCCACATCGACGCCCTGTACCGGCTCGTCGAGCACCAGCAGTTCCGGCTTGCGCAGCAGCGCCCGGGCCAGCAGCACACGCTGCATTTCACCGCCGGACACCGTCTGGATCGGGCTGTCGATGGTCTGTTGAGCCCCGACCTCGCGCAAGGCCTCCAGCGCGGCGGCCCGGTCCACACCCGGTACCAGGCGCAGGAAGCGCAGCACCGACAGCGGCAGTGTCGGGTCTACCTGGATCTTTTGCGGCATGTAGCCCACGCGCAGGCGTGGCCGGCGCCAGACCGTGCCGCGGTGCGGCTTGAGCAGGCCGAGCACGCTGCGCACCAAGGTGGTCTTGCCAGCGCCATTGGGGCCGATCAAGGTGACGATCTGACCCGGCGCGACGCTCAGGTCGATGGCGTCGAGCACCACCTCGCCTGCGAACGTGACACCGACCTGGTCGAGACGGATGAGCGCCTCGCTCATGCTGCGCTCCGACAACTGGCGCAGACGCCGACCACTTCCACCGTCTGCCCTTCGACCGTGAACCCCACGGCCTTGGCGCTGCTGACGATGGCGCCGCTGATGCTTTCCTGCTCCAGCTCCAGGGCGATGTGGCACATCCGGCAGATCAGGAACTGGCCCTGGTGGGGATGTTCCGGATGGCTGCAGCCGATGAAGGCATTGAGCGAGGCGATGCGGTGCACCAGGCCATTGTCCAGCAGGAAGTCCAAGGCGCGGTAGACCGTTGGCGGCGCTGCACGACGACCATCCTGTTCGCTCAGCACTGCGAGGATGTCATAGGCGCCCAACGGCTTGTGGCTCTGCCAGACCAGCTCCAGCACACGGCGGCGCAGCGCGGTCAACCGCAGGCCTTGGCGTGTGCAGATGGCATCGGCTTCGGACAGCGCGCTATGGACGCAGTGGGAGTGGTCGTGGGGACGATGGGCCAGCGGCGTGATGGACATGGGGAGCGACGATTCCAGGCAGAGACGTTATTATGTTACCCGTTTTTGGCCCTTTCGAGTATGCACCATGTCCCGATTACTGGTTCTCTTCGTCGCTTTCCTCGGGTCGTTCACGGCCCTGAACGCTCAAGCCGACGTACGCGTCCTGACAAGCATCAAGCCCTTGCAGCAGATCGCCGCCGCCGTACAGGACGGGGTGGGTACACCCGATGTGCTGCTGCCGCCGGGTGCGTCTCCCCATCACTATGCGTTGCGTCCTTCGGACATGCGCCGGGTGGGCGAGGCCGACCTGCTGTACTGGATCGGCCCTGACATGGAGGGCTTTCTGCCACGGGTACTGGACAGCCGCAGCAAGACCACTGTCGCCGTGCAGTCACTGCCTGGCCTGACGCTGCGCCATTTCGGGGAGGACAGCCATTCGCACGAGGGCGATCATGATGGGCATGACCATGATGCTGCACACGGCCACGACGAACACGACCATGACCACCGGCCGGGCAGCCTGGATGCTCACCTGTGGCTCTCGTCCGCCAATGCACGCGTGATCGCCGCGAAGATGGCTGCCGACCTGGCGCAGGTCGACCCTGCCCATGCGGCACGCTACCAGGCGAACCTGGCGGCGTTCGTCGAACGCCTGGACGCGCTGGATCGCCGCATCCAGGCCCGTGTGGCGAAGGTGGCCGACAAGCCGTACTTCGTCTTCCACGAAGCATTCGACTATTTCGAGGCGGCTTACGGCCTCAAGCACACGGGCGTGTTCAGCGTGGCTTCGGAGGTCCAACCCGGTGCTCAACACGTGGCTGCGATGCGCCAGCGTCTGCAAGCGGTAGGCAAGACCTGCGTGTTCAGCGAGCCGCCCATGCGCCCTCGCCTGGCCGAGACCCTGACGGCAGGCCTGCCGGTGCGCCTGGCGGAGCTCGATGCGCTCGGTGGCACCGACCCGGTGGATGCCATGGGCTACGAGCGACTGCTGGAGAACCTGGGGACCGGGCTGGCGGGATGCCTGGAATCGCTTTGAAAGAGTGGGAAGCAGAGAGTCGCGCCCTTCAAGCCGTAAGCTGGTGCGACTGATCCATCAAATTGGCTGACAGCGAGAGGCGACTGCCTGGACGGGCTCTGCGGACCTCATCGCAGCCGATCCGGCGCCTGACAGGGCCCTATCGCTGGCAAGCCAGCTCCCACCCAGATCTCTGCAGCCGCCAGTGTAGGCATGGCTGCGCAAGCAGCTTGTGGGAGCGGGCTTGCCCGCGATGACGTCCGACCCGTCATCGCCTGCATCGGCGTGAGCGATGTCTTACAGCGCGAATGGCAACCTCACCACGACCTCTTGCCGTTGCGCCAGGCGCACCTCGAACTCCGACGGGTCGTGGATCATCACGTCCATGCCGGCGAATGACTCGGCCGCGATCAGGCGTGACAGCCAGAACCGTACGCAGGCCACGCGCAGCATGACGGGCCACAGTTCGGCCTCTGCGGCGGTGAAGGGCCGCAGGGCCGCATAGGCACCGAGCAGGCCCTGAGCGCGTGGCAGGTCGAGGCGGCCATCCGCCGTGCAGCACCAATCGTTCAAGGTGATGGCAATGTCATACAGCATCGGCCCGGAACAGGCGTTGTAGAAGTCGATCACACCCGTCAGGTGAGTCCCCTCGAACATCACGTTGTCGCGGAACAGGTCGGCATGCAGGTTGGCCTGGGGCAAGGCGAGGATCTGCGCGCGATGCGCGACGATCTCGTCGAGCGTGGCCTGCAGCAACCGACGCTGACCGGCGTCCAGGCGCGGCAGCAGGTCGGCACCGGCTTCGAGCATCCAGGCCAGTCCCCGATCGGTCTTGCGTTCGAGCATGCGCTCGCGGGTAGCGAGGTGGATGTGCGCCAGCAGCGTGCCCACCTGGGCGCAATGCTGGGTGTTGGGCGTCTTGATGTGCTTGCCGCACAGGCGCGGCTGCAGCAGCGCCGGTTTGCCAGCGACCTCGCGCAACGCGTTGCCGGCACCGTCGCGCAAGGCATAGGGCACCGGCATGTCGGCTTCGTGCAGCACGTCCAGCAGGTCGATGAAGAACGGCAGGTCCTCGACCGGGCCGCGCTCGACCAGCGTCAGCACGAACTCCCCCTGTTCCAGGCTGATGAAGAAATTGCTGTTCTCGGTACCGGCGGCGATGCCCTGGAAATCGAGCAGGCGGCCCAGGCCATAGGGTGCCAGGAAGGTTTCCAGTTGCGGCCGGGTCAGGGGCGTGAAGACGGACATGATGAAAGAAAGCTCATGGGGGCGCCTCTGTTCGACGGCGCCGAGTTGATGTGAAAGCGCCTCACTTTACCACTCGAAGATCTTCCAGGCGGGGATCAGCATGTCGGGTTGGTCGGAGCGGATGAAGTTGGCGTCGGTGCCGTCGGCGCGTACCAGGAAATAGGGCTTGCCATGCTTGGGCGTGACCTTGATGGCGTACAGGAAACCGTTCTCCCGGTACTCCTGGATGGTGCGGTCGCCTTCCGTGCGAATGGTCACCTCGGGGTCGGCCGAGGGCGCATCGTCCGCCGCCTGGGCGACGACTGGCAGGGTGACCAGCAGACCGAGCAATAACAGGCGATTGAATGAGCGCATGATAACCTTGTCCCTTTGTTGTCAATGATTCTGGCCATTCTAGCGCCGGACCCGTCGAAAAGGTTGATTCTGCTCATGAGCCTACCCCCTCTCGTCCTGGTGGACGGTTCGTCCTATCTGTACCGGGCCTTCCACGCGCTGCCACCGCTGACCACCTCCAAGGGCCTGCCCACCGGTGCGGTCAAGGGCGTGCTGAACATGCTCAAGAGCCTGCGCCGGCAGTACCCGGACAGCCTGTTCGCCGTGGTCTTCGACGCCAAAGGCGGTACGTTCCGCGACACCCTGTTCGCCGAGTACAAGGCCAATCGGCCGAAGATGCCGGACGACCTGCGCCTGCAGGTCGAGCCCCTGCACGCCAGCGTGCGTGCCTCGGGCTATCCCTTGTTGTGCGTGGAGGGCGTGGAGGCCGACGACGTGATCGGCACCCTGGCGCGCAGCAGTGCCGCAGCGGGTCGCCCGGTGATCATCTCGACCGGCGACAAGGACATGGCACAACTGGTCGATGGCCACATCACCCTGGTCAACACCATGACCGGCAGCGTGCTCGACATCGACGGCGTGCGCGAGAAGTTCGGCGTCGGCCCCGAGCACATCATCGATTTCCTGGCGCTGATGGGCGACAAGGTCGACAACATCCCAGGCGTGCCGGGGGTGGGCGAAAAAACGGCCGTGGGCCTGTTGACCGGTATCGGCGGTGGGCTGCGTGATCTCTACGACAACCTCGACAAGGTGCCCGCGCTGCCCATCCGTGGCGCCAAGGGGTTGCCTGCCAAACTCGAGGAGCACCGCGACGCGGCGTTCATGTCCTACGAACTGGCGACCATCAAGATCGACGTGCCGCTGGACATCGAGGTCGATGCGCTGGTGTGCGTCGAGCCTGACCGCGACGCGTTGCTGGCGCTGTACACCGAGATGGAGTTCAAGGGCTGGATCGCCGATCTGCAGCGTGAAGCCGCGCAGGCCGGCACGGCGCTGGAGCCTGCCGAAGCGCCGCAGGCCCTGGTCGAGCCGAACTACGAGACCGTGCTCGACCAGGCACGCTTCGACGCCTGGCTGGAAAAACTGCGCCAGGCCCCGCTGTTCGCCTTCGACACCGAGACCACCAGCGTGGACGCCCAACAGGCGCGACTGGTGGGCGTGTCGTTCGCGGTCGAGCCGCACGAGGCGGCCTATGTGCCGCTGACCCATGACTACCCCGACGCCCCGGCCCAGCTCGACCGTGACACGGTCCTGCGCGCGCTCCAGCCTTTGCTGGAAGACCCGGCCAAGGCCAAGGTCGCGCAGAACGCCAAGTACGACATCAACATCCTCGCCAACTGCGCACTGGGCGGTGACCCGGCGCAGGGTATCCAGCTGCGCGGCGTCGCCTACGACACCATGCTCGAATCGTACGTGCTGGACTCCACGGCCACCCGGCACGACATGGACAGCCTGGCGCTCAAGTACCTGGGCCACAAGACCATCGCCTTCGAAGACATCGCCGGCCGTGGCGCCAAACAGCTGACCTTCAACCAGATCCCGCTGGACAAGGCCGGGCCCTATGCCGCGGAAGACGCCGACATCACCCTGCGCCTGCACCAGGTCTTCCAGACGCGGATGGCGAAGACGCCGAGCCTGGAGCCGGTGCTGATGGACATCGAGATGCCCCTGGTGCAGGTGCTGGCCAAGATCGAACGCCAGGGCGCGCTGGTCGACCCTGCGCCGCTGGCGGTGCAGAGTCAGGAGCTGGGCCTGAAGATGGCCGAGCTGGAGCGCGAAGCCTTCGACCTCGCCGGCGAGACGTTCAACCTCGGCTCACCCAAGCAGCTGGGGGCGATTCTCTACGAAAAGCTCGGCATGCCGGTGCTGAGCAAGACCGCCAAGGGGCAGGCCTCCACGGCCGAGGCGGTGCTGACCGAACTGGCCGAGCAGAACTACCCGCTGCCCAAGGTCCTGACGCAGTACCGTACCTTGAGCAAGCTCAAGAGCACCTACACCGATCGCCTGCCCGAGCAGATCAACCCACGTACCCAGCGTATCCACACCTCGTACCACCAGGCCGTGGCCGCGACCGGGCGATTGTCGTCGAGCGATCCGAACCTGCAGAACATTCCCATCCGGACCGCCGAGGGCCGCCGTATCCGCCAGGCGTTCGTCGCCAGCCCGGGCTACCGTCTTCTGGCCGCCGACTATTCGCAGATCGAGTTGCGCATCATGGCGCACCTGGCCAAGGACGAAGGGCTGCTGCATGCGTTTCGCAATGACCTGGACGTGCACCGTGCCACGGCGGCCGAGGTGTTCGGCGTCGAACTCGAGCAGGTGACCCACGATCAGCGGCGCAGCGCCAAGGCGATCAACTTCGGGCTGATCTATGGCATGAGTTCGTTCGGCCTGGCACGTCAGATCGGTGTCGATCGCAAGCAATCCCAGGACTACATCGACCGTTATTTCACGCGCTACCCAGGTGTGCTGGCCTACATGGACCGCACCCGCAAGCAGGCCGCCGAGCAAGGCTTCGTCGAGACCCTCTTCGGCCGTCGCCTGTACCTGCCGGACATCAATGCCAAGAACCCTTCGCTGCGCAAGGGCGCCGAACGCACCGCGATCAACGCGCCCATGCAGGGCACCGCGGCCGACATCATCAAGCGCGCCATGGTCGCGGTGGACCACTGGCTGGAAGACAGCGGGCTGGACGCGCGCGTCATTCTCCAGGTGCACGACGAACTGGTGCTGGAGGTGCGCGAGGACCTGGTCGAACAGGTCAGCCGGGAAATCCGTGTCCACATGAGTGGCGCCGCGCAGCTCGACGTGCCGTTGCTGGTGGAGGTCGGTACCGGCTCCAACTGGGACGAAGCACACTGACATCACGTGTGCCCGGTGCCTGGCGATCGTGTCAGGGCCGGGCGCGTGGTCCCGTGGGGGTGGGCATGAACGCGCGGATGAAAAGCATTTTCACAGGCAGGGGAACTTAAGGGGTGAAACGCGACTCAGAGTCCCTGAATGGCTGAGCAAGCCGTTCGATGCTCCTATGTTGTGTTAAGTGTTGGCAGATATTCGGACCCCGCCCTAGCGGTCCGAACTTGGACCCCGAACTTCCCCCTCCCCCATGAAGTCCGGGGTTTTTTTTGCCTGCCGTCCGGCGATCCGGGCCAGTCATCGACCCACCCACGACGGCTCGGCAGGCGCAGCGGGTTATTCGGCCGCTGGCTTGTCTTCCAGTTCCATCCAGCCAGCCAGGACGCCGTAGGCCTCTTCCAGCCCCTGGCGCTTGGGCGCCGAAAACAGCTGGATGGTCACGCCCTGGCCCCAGCCCTTGCGGATCTCCGCCTGTACCTTGAGCAGCGTGTTCTTCGCGGCGCCGAAGGTGAGCTTGTCGGCCTTGGTCAGCAGGATGTGCATCGGCATCTGACTGGCCTTGGCCCAGTCGAGCATCATCTTGTCGAAGTCGGTCATCGGATGGCGCACGTCCATCATCAGGATCACGCCACGCAGGCACTCGCGGCTGCCCAGGTAGGCTTCCAGGTGGCGCTGCCAGTGCTGCTTGAGGGGAATCGGCACCTTGGCGTAGCCATAACCGGGCAGGTCGACCAGGCGGCGCTCGTCGTCCAGGGCGAAGAAGTTCAGCAACTGGGTGCGCCCCGGCGTCTTGGACGTACGCGCCAGGTTGGCGTGGGTCAACGTGTTCAGGGCGCTGGACTTGCCGGCGTTCGAGCGGCCGGCGAAGGCGACTTCGTAGCCCTGGTCGTCGGGGCACTGCTCGACCTTGGCAGCGCTGATGGCGAAACGAGCCTGCTGGCAGAGACCGAGGATGGGATTCTTGACGTGCATGGGTTTTCCGATAGGGGCGTTGCCGGGCCTGGGCGCGGCAAGCGGTGCGTTTCCGTTTGAATGCCGGAAGTATATAGTGAGGCGGTTTTCGTGTGCGCGTTGCACCGACACTAGCCGCGCGCGCCAGGCCGCGGGGGCGGCGACAACGAGCTGCCGTTCGCGCAGGCTACACAGGATTCCAAGGCATTGCACGATTCCCCAGACCAAGCGGGCCCGCGTCACGCCACGTCATGCCTTGGCCAGGCGCGCCTGCGCAAGCCCGTGCGCCTGATGGCAGGCCTGCTGCTGATGCTGTGTGGCCAGGGCACCCTCCAGGCCGAGCCGCTGCGCGGGGTGGCGGCAGCGGGGCAGGCCAAGAGCGCCGTGTGCGGTGCGTGCCACAACCCTGATGGCAACAGCCTGGTGCCGATCTTTCCCAAGCTCGCAGGCCAAGGCGAGCGCTACCTGCTCGAGCAGCTTCACGACATCCGCACGGGGGTGCGGCCCGTGCCGGAAATGACCGGCCTGCTGGCCTCCTCGAGCGATCAGGACCTGGCCGACCTCGCTGCCTGGTACGCCAGCCAGACGCCGACCACAGGCGTTGCCGATCCCGTCCTGGTCGAGCGTGGCCGTGCGCTGTTCAACGGGGGCGATCCGGGCACGGGCCTGCCCGCCTGCATCGGTTGCCATGCGCCCGATGGTGCAGGGCTGCCCTCGGCAGGCTTTCCTCGAGTGGCCGGCCAGCATGCCGCCTACGTGAGCAAGCAGCTGCGGGCATTTCGTGAAGGCCAGCGCACGGACGAAGGCGATGCCGCCATCATGCGCACCATTGCCCAGCGGCTGAGCGAGGCAGACAGCGAGGCCCTGTCCAGCTACATCCAGGGCTTGCAGTGAGCCGCCGTTAACACAAGGTTAATGGGGCCGGGTTAACAAGGGGGCCGTTGCCCGACGGCGCTCAGGCGAGCGTTCCAGCCCCTGCGGTTCTCCGGTCGCCCCCGGCATCGTTCACCCTTTTTCATGACCGTAAACGTTACACTCGAGAACTCGACCTCTTACCATGGGTCTCAGACTATTCAGCAAGGTCGCCAAGCGGCCAATGACTGCCTCAGGAGCAAAGCATGCGTAAACTGTTTCTCAGCGCCGCGCTGGTCGCCGCCAGCGCTTTCGGAGTAGCCGCCGTCCAGGCCGCGGAGCCTGTCGCCGGCGAGCAATACATCGAGCTGAGCAATCCGGTTCCTGTCTCGGTACCTGGCAAGATCGAGGTCGTCGAACTGTTCTGGTACGGCTGCCCGCATTGCTACCACTTCGAGCCGACCCTCAACCCCTGGGTCGAAAAACTGCCCAAGGACGTCGTCTTCAAGCGCGTACCCGCCATGTTCGGCGGTCCCTGGGACGCCCACGGGCAGATGTTCCTGACCCTCGAAGCCATGGGGGTGGAGGCGAAGGTCCACGCTGCGGTGTTCGATGCCATCCAGAACCAGCGCAAGCGCCTGACCAAGCCTGACGAAATGGCCGAGTTCCTGGCGACCCAGGGCGTGGACAAGGACAAGTTCCTGGCCACCTTCAACTCCTTCGCCATCAAGGGCCAGGTCAACCAGGCCAAGGAGCTGGCGAAGAAGTACGAGATCACGGGCGTGCCGAGCATGGTCGTCGATGGCAAGTACCGCTTCGACCTCGGCACCGCCGGTGGGCCTGAAGGCGTCCTGCAGGTCGCCGACCAGCTGATCGCCAAGGAGCGCGCCGCCAAGTAGCGGCGCTGACCATGGCCCGCTTGAAGACCACGCGAGGCGTCGGCCTGCATCAGCCGCAGGTCAACCCAGCCCATCTGCAAGGCGCCCAGTTGCCCGCCGATGGGCGGCTCAGGCTGCTGAGCTTCAACATCCAGGTAGGGATCAGTACCGAACGCTACCGGCACTACCTGACCCGCAGCTGGCAGCACCTGCTGCCGCACACCGGTCGTGCCGGCAACCTGCAGAAGATCGGCGCGCTGATCGGCGACTTCGACCTGGTCGCCTTGCAGGAGGTCGACGGAGGCAGCCTGCGCTCGGGCTACGTCAATCAGGTGGAGCACCTGGCGCACCTCGGTGCCTTCCCCTACTGGTACCAGCAGCTCAACCGCAACCTCGGGCGTTTCGCCCAACACAGCAATGGCGTGTTGAGCCGCCTCAGGCCCCATGCGCTCGAAGACCATCCGTTGCCCGGGCCGGCCGGTCGCGGTGCGATTCTGGTGCGCTTCGGCGAGGGCGCGGATGCGCTGGTGGTGGTCATGATGCACCTGGCCCTGGGAGCCAAGACCCGCGCCCTGCAGCTGGCCTACATCCGCGAGCTGATCGGTGGCTATCGTCATCAGGTGCTCATGGGGGACATGAACACCCACGCCAATGACCTGCTCGAGCACTCGCCCCTGCGTGATCTGGGGCTGATCGCACCACAGGTCGAGGCCACGTTCCCCAGCTGGCGACCCCAGCGCTGCCTGGACCATATCCTGCTCAGCCCGACCCTGACGCTGGAACGGGTCGAGGTCCTGTCTCAACCCATTTCCGACCACTTGCCGGTGGCGGTGGAGATTCGTTTGCCTGACGCATTGACTCTGGATACGCTGCCGGTCGTGAGCTGACAGCCCCCACCCCGATGCGGATCCAGGCATGACCGACGACGCCCAGCGCTGGAAAGACAAATACCTGGAGAGCCTCGAGCAGCAGGAAGCGCTCGAACGGCGTTGGGAGGCGCGTCTCGACCTGCTGCGCCGCGGCCTGGTGCGCAGCACGCTGGCGGCCGAAGGCAGCGACAAGGCGGTCGATGCGTGCATGAAGGAGATGCGCGAGGTCATTCGCGGCGACAACCTCGACGCCGCGCTCGCCGGGCTCATTCCTCGCCTGGAAAAGGCCGTGCTCGATTCCGAGCAGCGCCGTGAGACGCGCCTGGGTCAGGTCAGCACGGCCCTCTCGGCCCTGGTGCAGCAACTGCAGCACCTGCCCTTGCCTAGCGACGTCGGCAAGCCGCTGAAGAAGTTCGCCAAGCAACTCGATGAGCGCGTCGGTCAAGCCCGGGAGATGCCCCTGCTGCTGAGCGAACTGAGCAACCTGCAAGGGCGGGCCCTGCAGGCCTTGCGTGCAGAGGCGCCGCCCACGGGGCCTGGCCTGCTGCAACGGCTGTTCGGGTCTCGTGACGCCGATGCACCGGCCACCGCGCCTGTCGCTCCGGTAGTGCCAGTACCCGCGCCTGAACCGTTACCTGCACCGTCGCCTGTACCTGACGCGGTACCTGCCCCGATCGACCCGCCGCCTGCAGACACACCCGTGTTGGCGCCGCCTGTGACGAGCGACGTGCGGCCTGTGCTCGTGCCGCCTGTGACAGACGACACACCCGCTGTGTCCGCGCTGCCGGAGGCCCTGTCCGCACCGCCTGCCTCGATCGCGACTCCACCACCCGTCCTGCCCTCGGCGCAGCCATCGTCGATCGACGACGACGGCGCATTGGACGAATCGCTGGACGACGGTCCCTATGCCCTGCCCTATGCCGTAGAGCCTCCTTACAGCAGCGTGGCGGCGCACATCGAGCAGACGCTACTCGGCCTGCTCGACGATCTTACATTGCCAGAGCGACACAAGACCCAGGCGCTGGCCATGCGCGAACGGGTCGCCGGTGGCCTGAACTGGTACGAGCTGATCCCCGTGCTGGACGACCTGGCCGTGCTGATGCTGGCGATCAACGACAGCGGGCAGCATGAGTTCGAGGCTTATCTGCAGCAGCTCAACGGGCGCCTGGAGAGCTTTCAGAGCCATCTGCAGGATGCCAGCAGTGGCCATGCCGACCAACGCTCGGCCTCGCGTCAACTCGATCACCAACTGCGCGCGCAGGTCGGCGGCCTGCAGAGCAGTGTCCAGGACGTGGCTGACCTGGCGAGTCTGCGCTCGATCCTGGACAACCGCCTGGAAGGCCTGCTGACCACGCTGGACGAACACTGCCGCACGCGGGATCAGCGCGAACAGGCGCTGGCCGGTCGTTTGCAAGGGTTGGCCGAACGCGTGGCGGCGATGGAGCAGGAAGCGCTGGACGTGCGCGGCCACCTCGAAGAGCAACGCCAGAAAGCCCTGATCGACCCGCTCACCGGGCTGCCCAACCGGGCGGCCTGGAGCGAGCGCCTCGAGCACGAGGTACAGACCTGGCAGGTATCCGGTGAGCCCCTGTGCCTGGCGATCCTCGACCTGGACCACTTCAAGCGGATCAATGACAGCTATGGGCACCTGGCCGGCGACAAGGTCCTGAAGATCGTCACCCATGTACTGCGCACACGCCTGAAGGGCCGAGATTTCATCGCGCGCTTCGGAGGCGAGGAGTTCGTGCTGCTGCTGCCGGGTAGCCCGCTGGCGGCCGGTCGCGCGTCGAGCGACGACTTGCGTGCCGCCGTGGAAGCCTGCCCGTTCCATTTCAAGGGCGAGCGGGTGACCGTGAGCGTCTCGATCGGCGTGAGTGCCTTCCGGGCCGGCGATCAGGCCGAGGCGGTGCTCAAGCGGGCCGACCAGGCGTTGTACCGGGCCAAGGCCCAAGGGCGCAACCGGGTCGAAACCGATCATTGAAGGCCTGCCGGATGTGTTCCTGTCGAGCAGGCGCGCCCTGTCGCGCGCCACGTGCGTTGGCCGGTCAGCTCGTTATACTGGCGCGATCTTCCTGACCCGATGCGCGTGTCCGTCCTATGAAAAAATGCTTGCTCGCCGCCCTGTTGCTGTTGCTCGCGGGGTGCTCCTCGGGGTTGCGCATCGACCGCAGTCATGTCTCGGCCAACCAGGACAGCCGCGTTCAGTTCGTCATCCTGCATTACACCAATGCTTCGCTGGAGCGTTCGCTGGCGTTGCTGACGCATGGCGAGGTCAGCAGCCATTACCTGATCGGCGATGGCGCAGGCACGGTCTATCAATTGGTGGACGAAAACCGCCGGGCCTGGCATGCCGGGGAAAGCCAATGGCAGGGGCGGACCTGGTTGAACGCCAGCTCGATCGGGATCGAGATCGTCAACCCAGGCTTCACCGACACCCCTACCGGTCGCCGTTGGTACCCCTACAGCGAGGCCCAGGTGCAGGCGGTGATCGCCCTGGTCAAGGACATCGTCAAGCGTCACGGCATCTCGCCGCGCAACATCATTGGCCACAGCGACATCGCCCCGGGGCGCAAGCAGGACCCAGGCCCGCTGTTCCCCTGGCAGCGGTTGGCCGAGGCCGGCCTGGGACTCTGGCCGGACGCCACTGCCGTGGCCCGGCAGCAGGCCTACTATGCCGCGAACCCACCGAGCATCGGCTGGTATCAGCAACAGCTGGCACGTGCCGGCTACGCCATCGAGCCGACCGGCGTCTGGGACCCGGCCACCCGCACGACGCTCACGGCCTTCCAGATGCACTTCCGGCCCCAGCGTTACGATGGCGTGGCGGATGCGCAAACCGCAGCTATCCTGCAAGTGCTGAACAGCATGCATTGAAGCGCTCTTTCGAGAGACTGACTTGCCGGACAGTTGCCCTGATCATGGACACTCGACCGGATACCGCGGATGTCAGCCCTCGCTCCTGTTTTTGCCTACCTGTTGCAGCGACCTCGGCTGTTGGCCGTGGTCGCGACCGTATTCAGTGCAAGCTTGCTGCTGGCGATCAGCCTGACCCTGGCCATGCACCAGGTGAAACAACAGGAGATCGCCTCGATGAACGCCCGGGGCGAGCGCTTCCTGGAGCGTCTCGAGCAAGTGTTCGGGCAGTTGCGCCAAGGTGTGGACCAGTTGCAGTCGCTCCCGTCGAGGCGTTGCGACGATGCGATGCTGGCGGCCCTGCGTCAGGTAGGTTTTCGTTACCGCTTCGTCTACGAAGCCGCCTACGTCGACGGCGCCACCGTGTGCTCGATACGCGAAGGCGCCCGTTGGGAGGTGCCGTTGCGGGCACCGGACATCGATGGGCCGGTCTACAGCATCTGGCTCAACACCTCCACCGAGCCCGATGACAACCTGGCGGTCCTGATGCTGGGACGCGGACGCTTTCTGGTATCGACCTCTCGCGGGCACCTGACCGACGTCGTCGACCTGCCGGCGGGCGGCAGCGTGCTGGTGCTGCTCGACCACGGGGCGCGGGCGATTCCGGTCCTGGGGCCTGTGCAGCCCTGGCCGCCACGCGCCCAATGGCCCGAGACCTCGACGCAGGCCCTGATCGAGCTGCCAGATCGCCTCATCTACCGCATGCCGACCAAGTCGCCCGAGTACCAGCTGGCGCTCATCGTGCCGCGCACTTCCGCGCCGCTGGAGCTGGGCAGGCTGCTCTGGCTGGTGGTGGCCGGCAGTCTGCTGGCCGCCTGCTGCATCGGCTGGCTGGTCTGGCAGCTGGCGTTGCAGCGCCGCTCGATGAGCGCCGAGTTGCAAGGCGCCCTGCGCCGGGGGGAGCTGCAGGTGCTCTACCAGCCCATCTTCACGCTGGCCAGTCGCCGATGCGTGGGCGCCGAGGCCTTGGTGCGCTGGCGTCGTCCCGATGGCTCCCTGACCAGCCCGGACCTGTTCATCCCCCTGGCCGAAGACACCGGGCAGATCCGACCGTTGACCGATTTCGTGCTGCAACGCGTGCTCGAGCAGCTGGGCGCCTTGCTGCGCACGCACGCACAGTTGTACATCTCGATCAACCTGGCGGCCTGCGACGTCACGGCGCCGCGCATCGGAGAGGTAGCGACCCGGTTGCTGGCCCTGCATCGCGTCGCTGCACGGCAGATCGCCTTCGAGGTGACCGAGCGTGGCCTGGTGGACGTGGACGTAGCGCGTGACCACCTTCAGGCCTTGCGCAGCATGGGCCACAAGGTGTTGATCGACGACTTCGGTACAGGCTATTGCAGCCTGGCCTACCTGCAGACCTTGCCGGTCGATTGCCTGAAGATCGACAAGGCCTTCATCGATGCGCTGGGTCATGACGCCGCCAGCAGTGGCGTGGCGCCTCACATCGTACGCATGGCCCATGCTCTGCAGTTGCAAGTCATCGCCGAGGGGGTCGAATACGAGGATCAGGCCGAGCTGCTCAGCAGCGAAGGCGTGGAGTATGGTCAGGGGTGGCTGTTTGCCCGGCCCCTGACGGCCCGCCAGTTCATCCAGATGGTCAGCGATGGCCAGCGCCGGACGCTGACCCTGCGCTGACCGTGTCGCGACCGATGGCTATGCCGGCAATGCCATGTAGAACTGGGTGCCTTGGCCGGGTCGGGAGAAAACCCCCATGCGGCCGCCGTGCAGCTGGACGATTTCCTTGCACAGGGCCAGGCCGAGCCCTGCCCCGCCTTTCTTGCGGCCGACCTGGACGAACGGCTCGAAGATGCGTCCCTGCTGCCCATAGGCGATACCCTCGCCATTGTCCTCCACGCTGATGATCACGCGTTCGGCATGGCGCCGCGCCTGCAAGCAGATGCGACCACCCTGGGCGGTGTGACGGATGGCGTTGTGCAACAGGTTGTCCAGAACGCGGTCGAGCTGGGCGACGTCTGCCTGAAGGCGTGGCAAAGGGTGCTCCAGTTCCTGGACCAGTTCGATGTGCTTGGCCTGGGCCTGGACCGCGAATCGATCCATGGCGCGCTCGAGCAGGTCCTCGACCATGCACGGGGCCAGCTCGAGTTTCTGCAGGCCGCTCTGGTAGCGCGAGAAGTTCAGCAGGTCATTGATCAGCTGGGTCAGGCGCTGCATTTCCTCGCCGATGGTGTCGAGCAAATCGTTCTCGCGTGCCTCGGCCGGGAATTTCAACCGTTCGCGCAGCAGGCCGAAGGCCATGTGCATGCCGGTGATCGGCGTGCGCAGCTCATGGGATGCACGTAGCACGAACTCGCTGCGCACCCGCTCGAAGGCGCGCTGCTCGGTGACGTCGTGCAGGACCATGACCGCGCCCAGGATCGGCCCCTGGGGGTGGCTGACGGGCGTGAGGCTGTAGGTCAGCAGGCGCGATTCATCGTCGACCTCCAGGCTCAGGTCTTCGGGCGGACGGTCGAGGCTGCCACCGCGCAATACCTGACGCAGCTGCTGCTCGAGTTCAGGCCGCTGCAGCGCTTCGGCCAGGCTGACGCCGACCCGGCTGTTGTCCCAGCCGAGCTGGCGCTGGCCGACGGGGTTGAGGTGTTCCAGTCGCCCCTGACGGTCGATGATCAGCAGGCCGTCGTCGATGCTGTCGAGCACGGCCTGCAAGCGTTGTTGCCCGGCCAGCAGCTCGTCGACGTTGGTCGCCTGGTGTTTGCGCAAGGCATCGGCCATGAGCCCGAAGCGCTTGGTCAGCAGGCCGAGTTCCTGGCCCTGGGTCACCGGCAGGGTGACGTCGAAGTTACCCTCGCCCACCTGGTCGGCGGCCTTGGCCAGCGCCTCGATCGGTTGGCCGAACCGGCGCGCCATGTTGTGCGCGGTGATGAAGCCCAGTACCAGGACGGCCAGCCCCATGATGCCCAGGAGGCCGCCGACCAGGAACGCACGGTCGCGGGCCTGTTCGCCACTTTGGTCGATGTAGGCCAGAGCGCGTTGGTGCGCATCGATCAGGTCAGTCCGAATGGCATTGAATGCTGCGCCCAGAGGGGCCTCGGGGCTCATGTCGCGCCACGGTTGCGCAGACTCGCGGTAGGCCTGCAGGAAGCGCTGGTAGGTCGTGCGTGTCTTGCCGAAGCCGGCCTTGGCGCTGGCCAGGTCGGCGCTGTCGTCCAGTACGGTCTGGAATTCGTTCTGCAGGTCCGACAGGCGTTCGCGGTCAGAGTCGGCTTTCAGGATCAGGGCCAGCTGGTCCCCGAGGTTCTGCCGCAGCTTCAAGCCCAGCGCGAGCGATTGCGTGGTCTCGCGCACCTGCTCCTGCTGCATCGAGGCCATCTGGAGGACGCTCACCAGCCCGAGCAACAAGCCCAGCAACGCCACGCTCACCAGCGCGGAAATGCTGAGAAAGAGCCGCGTACGCAGCTTCATTGCCCATTTCATAAGTGGTACTGCTTGCGTTTGCGGTACAGGGTGGAGGCATCGATCCCCAGGGTACGCGCGGCCTGCTCCAGCGTGTCACTGGTGGCCAGCACGGCGCCGATGTGAGCCCGTTCCAGCTCGTCCAGGCTCATGGAGGCGCCGACGCGCGGTGCGTTGCCTGCGGGCTGCTCGCCCATACCCAGGTGGGCGATCTCTACCCGCTCCTGGCCACAAATGATGCTGGCGCGTTCGATCACGTTGCGCAGCTCGCGGATGTTGCCTGGCCAGCGATAGTTGAGCAGCGCTGTACGGGCTTCTTCGGTGAAGCCGCGGGCCGGACGCGAGTATTCCTTGACGAAGCGCGCCAGGAAACGATCGGCCAGGGTCAGGATGTCTTCGCTACGCTCGCGCAGGGGCGGCAGGTGCAAGGTGATGACGTTCAGGCGGTACAGCAAGTCCTCGCGGAACTTGCCTTCGCGCACCATCTCCTCGAGGTTCAGGTTGGTCGCCGCCAGGATCCGCACATCGGCACGACGCGTCACCGGGTCGCCGACGCGCTCGTATTCCTTGTCCTGAATGAAACGCAGCAGCTTGGGCTGCAGCGTCAGCGGGAAGTCGCCGATCTCGTCGAGGAACAAGGTGCCGCCGTCGGCCTGATTCACCCGGCCCAAGGTGCTCTCGCTGGCACCGGTGAAGGCGCCACGGCTGTGGCCGAACAGTTCGCTTTCCATCAGTTCGGCGGTCAGGGACGGGCAATTGATGGTGACGCAGGCCTTGCGTGCCCGCTTGCTCCAGCCATGGATGGCCCGGGCCAGTTCGCCCTTGCCGGTCCCGGACTCGCCCAGGATGAGAATGTTGGCATCGGTGGTGGCCACCTGACGCGCGGTCTCGAGCACGGCCATCATCGCCGGGCTGTGGGAATCCAGGCCATCCTTGGGCTTGCGCACTTCGCCTTCCAGCGCTTCCAGGCGTGCCGACAGCTGACGCACTTCCAGCTGCTTGGCGGTGGCCAGACGCAGTTGGTCCGGGCTGCAGGGCTTGACCAGGTAATCGGCCGCGCCGGCCTGGATCGCATCCACGGCGGTGTCGATGGCCGAATGGGCGGTGACGATCACCACCCGCATCCAGGGGGCCTGGATGCGCATCTGGGCCAGTACGTCCAGGCCATTGTCCTCGCCCAGGCGCAAGTCCAGGAAGCACAGGTCGAAGACTTGACGTTGCAGCAGCGTGTCGGCTTGGGCGGCGCTGTTGGCCGTCGCTACACTATAGCCCTCGTCTTCCAGGCAATAACGGAAGGTCCGCAGGATGGCTGACTCATCATCCACAAGCAGAATACGGCCCTGACTGTCTTGGGCTGACTCCATTTCCTACGCTCCTTTGGGAATTATCTCGGTTAGTGTCGGAAAAATCGGGCAAGTTGCATGGTCAATTCTGATTGATTTTGCTGAATGCATGCTAGCTGCTTTATGTCGCATGGGTTAACTCATTGAATTATATGAGTTTTCTTTCGAATAAGGACTGGCATGGTCATTGCGAACCGCTTTTCCTAATGCCTTAAATGCCTTGAAGGAGATGAGACATGTCGACCGTTCACCGAAACGCTGCCTGGATCGGACTCTGCCTGCTGGGCCAGGCCTGGCTGCTCCCGGCGGCCCAGGCCGAGACCGCTCAGGATGCACGGCTGGAGGGTGCCGTACAGACAGCGTTGTCGCTCAACCGTGTGCTCAATACGTTCGCCATCAAGGCCCATGTCGATGGTCAGGCCGCAACGCTGACGGGCGATGTGGAGAACGATGTGCAGCGCCAGCTGGCGCAGGACGTGGCACAGGCCACGCGAGGCATCGAGCAGGTGGACAACCAGCTGCACGTGAACCCGCAACTGGTCGAGCAGCCATTGGGGCTGAAGGCCTACGCCCAGCGTCTGGAAGACGCCACGCTGACCGCCATCGTGCGTTCCCGACTGGCCTGGAGCACGTTGACGCAGCAAGCCGCAGTCGAGGTGCAGGCCCAGGATGGCGTCGTGACGCTGCGTGGCAAGGTCGATAACCCAGAGGCCAAAGCCCTGGCCGGTGTCCTGGCGCGCAGCACCGAGGGCGTGTACCTGGTGAACAACCTGATCAGCCTGGACAGCGTGGCCATGGCCGAGGCGCGCGCCACGCCTGCCCAAGCCTCCAAGCAGGCTCAGCCGAACGATGAATGGATCGTCGACAAGATCCAGGAAAGCTTCCGCTTTAGCCGCAACCTGGACGTGTTGAAGATCAAAGTGGCCAGCGCAGAGGGCATGGTGCGCCTGTCTGGCGAGGTCGTGAGCGCCCAGCAGAAGTCGATCGCCGTCGAGATCGCTCGCCAGATCCTCGGTGTGCGGGGCGTAGACCCCGATCTGCTCAAGGTGGCGACCAAGGTCGAAGGCTGATCGTGCAAATCGCACGGAACTATTTCGATGATCGTGCAGGATACGTCCTACACGGTCATTTACCTATTATTTAAATCATTGATTTATAAGGATTTTTAAGTCAATTCAAGACTGGCATGCTGACTGCACTGTTATCTGCACGAACCGCAGAATACGTACAACAGGAGCACCGGCATGAACGCCCAGACCACTCACCGCGAAACGACTCTCTCCCTGCCCCTGCGCCAGGTACTGCTCGTCACGTTCGCGTTGATGGTCACCCTGTTGATCGGTCAGCTGTACCACACCTGGCAGTCGGCCCGTATGGCCGATCAAGTCGCGGCGCAAACCGCACTGATCGCGCACATCCAGGCCACTCGGGCAAGCATGCCGGTCAGCGCACCGGAGCATCTGCCCGTCTCGCAGGCGTCTTCTGCAACCACCGATAGTGTCGTTCACCAAGACAGTTGGGTCTTCTGATCCAGCCTCAGGATTCACAAAGCGTAAATAAGGAGATACATCATGCTGAGCTGGGCCATTACCTTCCTGATCATCGCCATCGTCGCGGCCGTCCTGGGCTTCGGTGGTATCGCTGGCGCCGCTACGGGTATCGCGAAGATTCTCTTCATCGTGTTCCTGGTGCTGTTCGTGGCGTCGTTCTTCTTCGGCCGTGGCAGGAGATAGTCGCAATGAAGGCATTGCTTTGCCGAGCCTTGGCTGCTGCCCTCGTCCTGGGCGGCAGCAGCGCGGTCATGGCGGCCAATGATGGCCAAGTCCGGGCCAACCAGCTGCTTGGCTCGGATCAGGAGTACCGTGAGACCTGGGCCAAGGTCGTCCGCAAGCAGGAGCGTCTGCCCGACTGGGTCATCAACCTCAGTGGCAGCTCGCCCCAGCAAATGTCAGCGGTCACCGAGGATGGGGACAAGTACCTGGTCGGCCCGGTCTGCGAATCCGAGGGCAACTGCACCTACAAGCGGTTGATCGTGGCGTTCAGCTGGGACAAGGATGATGCCTACGGGATGCTGGTCGAAGTGCCCGAAGGCCTGCCACAGGACAAGTCGCCAACCCGCCACGCCACCTATACCTGGCTGGGCGACCCGGACGACGGCATGAAGCAGCTGCTCCAGGAGCAGTTGAAACGCGATCCGGCCTGGTACTGATCACCGGTTGCGTCCAGTCATCAACGGAAGCTGAACCTTTTCAGGATCGCAGCTTCTATGGTGCGCTGTCCCGATGAGGGCGCAGCGCATGACCAAGGGGCCGGGCTGCTTTGACCACGGGTGTCAGAGTGGCCTAGGGGTACAGGGAGTGCCTCCTGTCATGGGGCCGGGTCAGGCGAAGCGGCATCGGAAGCATCAGACCGATCGGCATCATGCCATTTGACGCCGATCGGTCTGGCTTCCGAAGCGCCACTTCGATCATCGATCACCCCTCCTGTCCGCACCACCGTACATCCACTTTTTTATGCCCTCTCCTTCAGACGGCTGCTTTCGCCTTTCTGTATTCGGATTGTCGAACACGCCAATCGTGTCGCCTCTATCCCTCTTCCTCCGCCTGCCAAAAATGGCGCCATACGACTGTTCGGCAATCCGAACGTACGTTTCGGTCACGCTCAAGGTCACGTCAAAGCCGTCCCTGCCTCATGCCGATTCGGCATGGCCCACTCGTTTACGGCATTAGACGGGGGTGGCCGTCATCGCAATAGTTGCCGACTTTTTCACCGGGCCAGGTTCCCGGTGCCCGTGCCAGGTCTGCCGACCGCTCAGCGGATGTACCGGCTCGGGCGCAGCGATTTTGCGCAGGAACCGCTCTAAGCAGCGGCTTTCGGCCAGATATCCATGATGTGCAAACAAGAAGGTGAAGACATGAAGAAGGCAAAACTAAGCCTCGCTTGGCAGATTCTCATCGGCCTGCTCCTCGGTGTGGCCGTCGGTGCCTTGCTGAACCATTTCAGTGCAGAAAAGGCATGGTGGATCAGCAACGTGCTTCAACCGGCAGGTGACATCTTCATCCGCCTGATCAAGATGATCGTCGTACCGATCGTGATTTCCTCGCTAATCGTCGGTATCGCCGGGGTCGGCGATGCCAAGAAGCTGGGCAGCATCGGTCTGAAGACCATCCTGTACTTCGAGGTCGTGACCACCATCGCCATCGTGGTCGGTCTGCTTCTGGCCAACCTGTTCCACCCCGGTGCCGGGATCGACATGAGCACCTTGGGCACCGTGGACATCTCCAAGTACCAGGCGACCGCAGCGGAGGTGCAGCATGAGCATGCCTTCGTCGAAACCCTGCTCAACCTGATCCCTTCGAACATCTTCGCCGCCCTGATGCGTGGCGAGATGCTGCCGATCATCTTCTTCTCGGTGCTGTTCGGCCTTGGGCTGTCGAGCCTGCAGGCAGATCTGCGCGAGCCGCTGGTGCGTACGTTCCAGGGCGTCTCGGAAACCATGTTCAAGGTCACTCACATGATCATGAACTACGCGCCGATCGGCGTGTTCGCCCTGATTGCCGTGACGGTCGCCAACTTCGGCTTCTCCTCGCTGCTGCCGTTGGCCAAGCTGGTGCTGCTGGTGTACTTCGCCATCGCCTTCTTCGCCTTCATGGTGCTGGGCCTGATCGCCCGTCTGTTCGGCTTCTCGATCCTGAAGATCATGCGCATCATGAAGGACGAGCTGATCCTGGCCTACTCCACCTCGAGCTCGGAAACGGTCCTGCCGCGGGTGATCGAGAAGATGGAGGCCTACGGCGCGCCCAAGTCCATCTGCAGCTTCGTGGTACCGACCGGTTACTCGTTCAACCTCGACGGCTCGACCCTGTACCAGAGCATCGCGGCCCTGTTCATCGCGCAGCTGTACGGCATCGACCTGTCGATCAGCCAGCAGTTGCTGCTGGTGCTGACGCTGATGGTCACCTCCAAGGGCATCGCTGGTGTGCCGGGCGTTTCGTTCGTGGTGCTGCTGGCCACCTTGGGCAGCGTCGGCATCCCTCTGGAAGGCCTGGCCTTCATCGCCGGTGTCGACCGGATCATGGACATGGCCCGTACGGCGCTGAACGTGGTCGGCAACGCCCTGGCGGCGCTGGTGATCGCACGTTGGGAGGGCATGTACGATGCGGCCAAGGGCGAGGCCTACTGGAACTCCCTGCCGCACCTCAACAAGCAGGCGTCGTCGGCTGCGGTCGGCAAACCCCTCAATCGTTGAGGCCATCCCCCGGCTCGCCTGCGGGTGAGCCGTCTCTAGGCCTGACGAGCGCTGTCTCTCGTCAGGCCATCGCCTTCCCTCACTGAAGCCCGACGCCGCAATGCGTTATCATCGCCCGCATTTCACAAAGGGTGGCACGCATGCTCAACGGCCTCTGGCTTGGCTTTTTCCTGGTGGCGGCCGTCTCGGCCATGGCCCAGTGGCTGTTCGCCGGCAACCCGGGCATCTTCGCGGCGATGGTCGAAAGCATCTTCGCCATGGCCAAGCTGTCGGTGGACGTCATGGTGCTGCTGTTCGGCACCCTTACCCTGTGGCTGGGATTCCTGAAGATCGCCGAGCAGGCCGGGATCGTCGAATGGCTGGCCAAGGTACTCGGGCCCCTGTTCGCACGGCTCATGCCGGACGTGCCGCCAGGCCATCCTGCGCTGGGGCTGATCACCTTGAACTTCGCCGCCAATGGCCTGGGCCTGGACAATGCCGCCACACCCATCGGGCTGAAAGCCATGCGGGCGCTGCAGGAACTCAACCCCAGCACGACCACTGCCAGCAACGCGCAGATCCTGTTCCTGGTGCTCAATGCCTCGTCGCTGACCCTGCTGCCGGTCACCATTTTCATGTACCGCGCCCAGCAAGGTGCGCCTGACCCGACGCTGGTGTTCCTGCCGATCCTGCTGGCCACCAGCGTCTCCAGCATGGTGGGCGTGCTGTCGGTCGCCGTCATGCAGCGGTTGCGGCTATGGGACCCCGTGGTGCTGGCCTACCTGGTGCCCGGCGCCCTGTTGCTGGGCGGGTTCATGGCCGTCCTTGCCACGCTGTCGAGCGCTGCCCTGGCCAGCCTGTCGTCCATTCTCGGCAACCTGACGCTGTTCGGCGTGATCATGCTGTTCCTGATCGTCGGCGCGCTGCGCCGGGTGAAGGTGTACGAGGCGTTCGTGGAGGGTGCCAAGGAAGGCTTCGACGTGGCCAGGAGCCTGTTGCCGTACCTGGTGGCCATGCTCTGTGCCGTGGGCGTGCTGCGTGCCTCGGGCGCCCTGGACCTGGCCCTGGATGGCATCCGTCACGCCGTGCTGTGGATGGGGCTGGACACGCGCTTCGTCGACGGCTTGCCCACGGCACTGGTCAAGCCCTTCTCCGGCAGCGCAGCGCGCGCCCTGCTGATCGAGACCATGCAGGCCAAGGGTGTGGACAGTTTCCCTGCCCTGGTGGCGGCGACCATCCAGGGCAGCACCGAAACCACGTTCTACGTGTTGGCTGTGTACTTCGGCGCGGTGGGCATCCAGCGTGTCCGGCACGCCGTCGGCTGCGCCCTGCTGGCCGAGTTCTCCGGCGTGGTCGCAGCGATCCTGGTCTGCTACTGGTTCTTCGCCTGACACCCGGCACCGCCCCGCACGTGCAGGTGCAGGGCGCAGGCAGCACCTGTCACGAGCGCTGGGCGCCCTGGGTGACCTTGAAGCGCAGCACGCCGATGACCTGGCCGTCCTCGGTCAGCACCCTCACCTGCCAGCGCCCGGTGGGGTCGGGTGGGAAGTTCTGCTTGTGGGTCCAGGCCCGGTAGCCTTCCTTGCGGCCCCCATGGATGTCCAGGGCGATGCGATCGACTTCCTGCCCGTTGAGCTGCCAGACATGGTAGATGCGCTCGTCGAGACCGCGTGGGGCGTTGATGGCGGTGTACGCATACAGCCCGTTGCGTCGCAGCTGGTCCACGTCGACCTGCTTGAGCGAGTCGCCAGGCTCGCGGCCCTGCACCTGGGTGCTCACGGCGACATCGGTCATCCACAAGGTGGCTGGCGGTACCCAGGAACGCAGCAGCCACCCCCCTGCACCGACCGCCAGGGTCAGCCCCAGCACGGCCAGCGCACGGCGCCAGCAGGTGATCGGGAAGCTGCTGGCCAGGCTCGGGAACGACAGCAGCATGGCCGCGCCCAGCGCCAGCTTGAAACTCTCGGCGGTGGTCAGGTGCAGGATGATCGGCAGCGCCGTCAGCAGCGCGGCGAACAGCGTCAGGGTGTGCAGCGCCATGAACAGCCAGCGCCGTGGCGCCAGCCATTTGTAGTAGAGCGGGTCGATGATCGAGATCAGGCCAGCCGCCGCCAACAGCCCGGTGAATACCAGCTGGCCACTGTTCCACGTGGTGGTGACGAAGAAGAACGGCAGGACGAAGAACAGGCTTTCCTGGTGGATCATCTGCGTCGCGTAGCGCAGCAGCGGCTGTGGGATCTCACGCTTGAAGGCGCGCGCAAACAGCCGGGTCAGGGTGTTTTCCAGCATCAGCCAGACCCAGCTGACCAGCATCACCACGGCGATCCAGCTGGCCAGGCTGGCCTGGCGGTCGACCAGGATAAAGCTGCCGATGCCGGACAGGAAGCCGCCCAGGGCAATGACGCCCGGGTAGCGCTTGAGCAGATCGATCAGGCGGTGCAGCCAGAGAGAGAGATGTGACATCGATGAGGACTGCATAGGAAACCCCTCACAGCATACCGTCGATTCAACGTCGCCGTGTAGCGCCACTGGGACGTGCATGCGGGGCGCGCTGGCGGCGGCGGCGCCGACGTCGACGCAGCCAGACCGAGGCCAGTACCAGCGCAACCAGCAGTGCCAGCACGCCGTACAGCCCGTCGTCACCCAGCAGCGGCGCCTCGATGCGCACGTAGCCCGGCTCGTTCAGCAGGGCCTTGAGCGCGGCATTGGCGTCGTCCAGGGTCACCTCGCGCAGCGTGCTGACCGGGTCTGCGACGCGGCCATCGGCATAGCCGTTGAGCGCCCCCCAATAATAGTCGGCCAGGGCCGGGTTGCCCTGGGTGGTCCAGCTTTCACGGGCGATTGCGGCTTGTCGGATGCGCTCGAAGGTCTTCGGGTCCAGGCCCTCGCTGCGCAGGCGCTCGAACAGGCCCTGCAGCGCTTCGACGGCCTCGTCCACGTCATCACGCTCGAGGTCAGCGTTGAGGCTGAGCATGCCGCTGTCACCAAAGCTCTGGCGTTTTACCGAGGGACCGTAGGACAGGCCCTGCTTGAGCCGCAACTGGTCGTACAGGGCCCAGTCGAGGTAGCGCGACACCAGTTCCAGTGTCTGGTCATGGGCGGTGTCGAGCACCGGCTCGATGAACAACCAGTGCAGCTTGACGTTGTCGCCGACCCAACCGCGTACCAGCTCGCGACGCGGTTCGGCCTGTTCGGTGATGCTGTCCAGCGCGCGTCGGTCCTCAGGCTCCGTGGCCGGTAGCTCGCCATACGTGCGCTCCAGGTAGGCTGGCAGCAGCTTGTCGAGGCCACCGACCACGATCAGGCTCATGTTGTTGGCGGCATACCAGCGGTTGCGCAGATCCTCGACCTGTTTCAGGGTCATGGCCTGGACGTCGGAGCGTTCGCTGCATTTCAGGCCCAGTTCGGTGGCCAGCTGGTCGCTGGCGGGGTGCCCGATGTCCTGGCGATCCAGCCAGCGCTGCAGGTGCCCGTAATGGCCACCGTCCTCGCGCTCGATGATCCGCTTGGCGGTCGCCAGGTCTTTCTCGTCCAGGCGTGTGTCGCGAACGATCTCCAGCAGCAGGTCCAGCACCTTGCGCTGGTTGCGCGCCGGGGCCTCGATGACGAAGGTGGTGTCGGCGCTGCTGGTGAAGGCGTTCCACTCGCCGCCCAAGGCCTGCATGCGCGCCTCCAGCCCGCCTTCGTCCTGCCCGTCCAGGCCACTGAACAGCAGGTGCTCAAGCAAGTGGGGCAGTTCTCGCTGATCACAGTCGAAGTCGTCCAGCCCGACCCCCACCACCAGGCGGATGGACACATGGTCGCGTTCGTAACCCGACTTGAGCAGCACCTGCAGGCCGTTGGGCAACAGGTAACCTTCCACGCGTGAGCGATCGAGGGCGACACTGGGGAATGTGCACAGCAACAGTACAACGAACATCAGGCAACGCATGGGCAAGCTTCCAGGCCAGTCTGCGTCGCAGACGCGTTCAAGGCAGGCGGGTTTCGTCCGGTACGGTGTCGAGCATCAGCCCGCCCGTGTCCGAGCCACCCAGTACCACATAGGCACTGCTGCAAAACAAAGAGTTCAACCGCTTCATGTCGGCGATCAGTTCCAGGTGCAGCGAACTGGTCTCGATACTTTGCACGACGCGGCGTTGCAGGCGGCTGACATGGGCATGCGCCAGGCGCCGCTCCTGCGCCCGGAACCGGCGCTTTTCGCGCAGCAGTTGGCGTGCGCTGTCGGGGTCGGCGCTGAGCAGGACCGACAGGCCCAGCCGCAGATTGGCCTGCAAGGGCTGCTGCAAGGTGGTCAGTTCCGCCAGGCCGACGTCGGAGAACGCGCGGCGCTGGGCGGTCTTTTGCTGCTGGATCTTGCGCAGCATGCGCTCGATCAGGTCGCTGGCCAGCTTGAGGTTGATCGCCAGCTCGATCACCTCGGCCCAGCGCCGGCTGTCCTGCTCGGGCAGGTCCTCGCGCGGCATCCGGGCCAAGTAGTGCTTGATGGCGTTGTACAGCACGTCGACTTCCTCGCTGAGCTGCCGCGCCTGCCGGGGCAAGGGGGTGCCATCGCCCTGCAGAGCCTGGCGCAGGACGTCGAGCAGGCTGTCGACCAGGTCGCCCAGGCGCAGGGTCTCGCGTACCGAGTTGGCCAGGGCCAGGCTGGGCGTGTCCAGCGCAGTCGGGTCCAGGTGGCGCGGCTGCGCGGCGCTGACCGGCTCACGCCGATCGGGCAGCCAGGCCTCGCACAGCGTGGCCATCAGCCCGACCGTGGGCAACAGCAGGACGCAGCGCAGGGTGTTGTAGAGCAGGTGGAAACCGATCACCAGTTCCTGGGGACGCAGGTTCAAGGTCTGCATCCAGTCCACCAGGGGGTGCAGCACGGGGATCACCAACAGCAGGCCGATCAGCTTGTACAGCAGGCTGCCGAGCGCGACCCGACGGCCGGCGGCGTTCTGCAAGGTGGCGGTGAGAAAGGCCAGCAGGCCGCTGCCGATGTTGGCCCCGATCACCAGACCGATGGCCACCGGCAGGCCTATCAGCTCGGCACCGGCCAGGGTGGCGGTCAGCAGCACCGCCGCCAGGCTGGAGTAGGACACCAGCGCGAACAGGGCGCCGACCAGCGCGTCCAGCAGGATGTCGCCGGTCAATGACGCGAACAGCACCTGCACGCCCTGGGACTGGGTAATGGGCGCCGCGGCCTGGACGATCAGTTGCAGCGCCAGGATGATCAGGCCCAGCCCGATGCCGACCCGCCCCAGCTGCCCGGCCTGGGTCTGCTTGCGCGACAGGAAGAAGATCACCCCCAGGAAGATCAGCAGCGGCGACAGCCACGACAGGTCGAAGGTCAGCACCCTGGCCATCAGCGCCGTGCCGACATCGGCACCGAGCATGATCGCCAGGGCCGGCGTCATGCTCATCAGGCCTTGGCCGACGAACGAGGTGACGAGCATCGCCGTGGCGTTGCTGCTCTGCACCAGTGCGGTCACGCCGATCCCGGCCAGGAAGGCCAGGGGCCGCCGGCGCATGTTCTGGCCCAGCACGCGGCGCAGGCTCGAGCCGTAGACCCGCAGGATGCCCGTGCGCACGATGTGCGTCCCCCAGACCAGCAAGGTGACGGCAGACAACAGGTCGAGCAAGGTCAGCATGGCCAGGTCCTCCAGTGACGTTCGGCCCGGTGGCCAGCGATTGCAGAGTACTGGTTTAAGCTGTAGTCGCTGCCCGGTCAGGTTGCCAGCGCACACGCCCGATCGAGGCGCAGGGAGGCGCAGAAACGGACAAGGCCGCACGAGGCGGCCTTGTTCGACGAGCGGGTCTGGCCTCAGTGGCCGACGGTATCCTTGAGCTTGACCGCCTCGGCGGCCTCGCCCTTCTTGCGTGCCAACGAGGTGCGCATGCGGATGTTGATGGCCTCCACGGCCAGCGAGAAGGCCATGGCGAAGTACACGTAGCCCTTGGGCACGTGCACGTCAAAGGCTTCGGCGATCAGTACCGTGCCCACGACGATCAGGAAGGACAGCGCCAGCATCTTCAGCGAGGGGTGCTTGTCGATGAAGTCGGCGATGGTGCCGGCACACAGCATCATCACCAGCACGGCAACGATGATCGCGGCGATCATCACCGGCACGTGGGAGACCATGCCGACTGCCGTGATCACCGAATCCAGCGAGAACACGATGTCGATGATGGCGATCTGCACGATGGTGTAGAAGAACTTGCCCCCGCCACCCTTGGGTTCCTCGGACGCCTCTTCCTCGCCTTCCAGGCCGTGGAAGATTTCCTGGGAGCTTTTCCACAACAGGAACAGGCCGCCGAAGAACAGGATCAGGTCACGTCCGGAAATGCCCTGGCCCAGGACCACGAACAGGTCGGCGGTCAGGCGCATGACCCAGGTGATCGAGAGCAGCAGCAGGATGCGCGTGACCATGGCCAGCGCCAGGCCGAAGATGCGCGTGCGGGGCTGCATGTGCTTGGGCATGCGGCTGACCAGGATCGAGATCATGATGATGTTGTCGATCCCGAGCACGATCTCGAGCGCAGTCAGCGTGAAAAAGGCAACCCAGATTTCTGGGCTGGTCAGCCATTCCATGTCAATTCCTTCGGGCGATGGGGGCAACGCCCCGAGAGGACGGGGCGTGCGGTGTGAGGTCGTTGTACTACAGACTGCTGAACAGCGGGAAGATCCCCATCAGCAACGCGGCGAACATTATGCACAGGCAGACCAGCACTGCCCACTTGAGGGTGAAGCGCTGGTGGTCGCCGAACTCGATGCCGGCCAGGGCCACCAGCAGGTAGGTGGAAGGCACCAGAGGGCTGAGCAGGTGCACGGGCTGGCCGACGATCGAGGCGCGGGCCATTTCCACCGGGCTGATGCCGTAGTGCGCGGCGGCCTCGGAGAGCACCGGCAGCACACCGTAGTAGAACGCGTCGTTGGACATGAAGAAGGTGAACGGCATGCTGACGATCGCGGTGATCACCGCCAGGTATGGCCCGAGGGCATCCGGGATGACCGCCAGCAGGCTCTTGGACATGGCGTCGACCATGCCGGTCCCCGACAGGATGCCGGTGAAGATCCCCGCCGCGAAGATCAGACCCGTGACCGCCAGGACGCTGCCGGCATGGGCGGCGATCCGGTCCTTCTGCTGTTGCAGGCACGGGTAGTTGACGATCATGGCGATGCTGAAGGCAATCATGAACAGCACCGGCAGCGGCAGCAGACCGGTGATCAGCGCCACCATCAGCACCAGCGTCAGGGCGGCGTTGAACCACAGCAGCTTGGGACGACGGGCTTCCGGGAACTGCGAGACGCTGATCTGGCTGTGATCGGTGTCGTCGGTCGGCAGGCTCAGCTCGCCCAGGCGTGCGCGTTCGCGCTTGCCGTAGGCGTAGGCGATGCCGAGGATCGCCAGCACGCCAAAGGCCATGGCCGGGATCATCGGCACGAAGATGTCGGAGGGGTCGACGTGCAGGGCACTGGCGGCGCGGGCGGTCGGCCCGCCCCAGGGGGTCATGTTCATCACGCCCCCGGCCAGGATGATCAGGCCGGCCATGATGCGCGGGCTCATGCCCAGGCGGCTGTACATCGGCAGCATGGCGGCGCAGCAGATCATGTAGGTGGTGGCGCCGTCGCCGTCCAGCGAGACCACCAGGGCCAGCACGGCGGTGCCGACCGACACCTTGAGCGGGTCACCCTTGACCAGCTTGAGGATCTTGCGCACGGCCGGGTCGAACAGGCCGGAGTCGATCATCAGGGCGAAATACAGGATGGCGAACATCAGCATCACGCCCGTGGGCGCCAGTTTGCTGATGCCTTGCAGCATCATCGGCCCGATGTCGGCGGAGAAGCCACCGAACAGGGCGAACAGGATCGGTACCAGGATCAGCGCGATCAAGGCCGACAGGCGCTTGGTCATGATCAGGTACATGAAGGTGATGACCATGGCAAAGCCGAGGAAGGTCAGCATGGCGGCACTCCAGGCGTGGCGCGACGAAAGTCAGGACGATTCGGGGCGGATCAGCGAACGGGGCGCTGCGCGAGGAGAGGCGGACGGAACGCAGGGTGCAGGCGGGCACGGAAGGACATCGGAATCACCATTTGTTGTTGTTGATTTGAGCCGCGCCAGGATTTTCCTGGACGCTGGCCGACCGGTCTTGTGCCGGTGGTGTCCTAATCCTATTGCCGAAAGCTTTCACCGAGCTTTCGCTTCACGAAAGCTGATCGGAGGACGTATGTCGAACGTGCTGGAGGGAGGGTGCCATTGCGGCGCGTTGCGTTACCGGGTCGAGGGCGATCTGTCGGATGTCGCCCATTGCCATTGCTCGATCTGCCGCAGGGCCAGTGGGGCGCCCGTGGTGACCTGGCTGACCGTGCCGCGCTCGGGCTTTCATTGGCTGCAGGGCACGCCGCGTCGTTACGCGGCACCGTCGAGCTGCGTTCGGTGTTTCTGCGGCGAATGCGGTGCCCAGGTGGCGTTGCTCACGCAGCGTAGCCCGGACACCGTGGATGTCACGGTGGGCACGCTCGACGCGCCAGAGCAGGTCAGGCCGCGAGGGCATATCTGGGTCGACAGCCGGTTATCGTGGCTGCACCTGGACGAGCATCTGCCTGGCGAGCACGGCGAGACGCTCGGCGGTGACGTGGTGGAAGACCATGTGGCCGAGAACCTGGGGCGGATCGAGTAGATCGGGTCGAGGCTGGAAGGGTGAATCAGGGATGACTGTTCCGCGTTTTCCCGATTGTCATGGGCTCTGCAGATCCAGCCCCGACCGGTCGGATGCCCCGGTCGAATCTACCTAACCCCCGTTGTGGGAGCGGGCTTGCTCGCGATGGCGGCAGCAGCCTCACCGCATGGCCTGCAGGTCAGGAACTGGTTTGCCGATGCTGTGGTGGATGCTCAGGCCCTATCGCTGGCAAGCCAGCTCCCACAAGGACCGCAATACTTTGACCCATCGCGATGTGGCTACGGGTGTAGGAGCGGCCCCTGCCGGGGCGCCGGACCGGCCGCGATTGGGCCCGCCAGGGCCCACATTTGCACTTGGCAGAAACCGTGGAATCTCCCACAGGACCCACGCAGCCTGCCGGGGCACATCGGCTGCAGTCGTTTGAGAAATCCCACTGGATCCACCACGTCATTCCGTCAAGGCAGCTCCAGCCCTCCCGCCGCCTTGTGCAGCGCCCGCAGGTGCTCACCGATCTGCTTCACGTTACCTTCCACAGCCACGATGGCGGCGGCCCGCGCCGGCTCGAGCAGGGCGCGAATTTCCGTGTCCAGGTGGGTGCTGAGTCGATTCAACTGCGCCTGACGCTCGCGACTCACCGTCTGCAAGGCGCTCCGCTCGTCCTCTTGAGGCAACCCATAGCCGGTGTTCGGCAGCAGCTCCGCCGGGCGGCTGAGGAAGCCGCTGTTGGCAAGGATCTGCTGCAAGGCGTCGTTGGCCTTGTCGATGGTGCCGTCCTTGAGGGCCTGGGCATTGAGGTAGCGCTGCTTGACCTCATCCTGGGCCAGCAGCAATTGACGGCGCAAGCTGGCCTGTTCCAGCAGCAGCAAGGCCGCGCTGGTGCGCAGGTCCGCTTGCGCGAACCAGGGCCGACGCGCCTCAGGCGCCAGCGCCAACCAGTCTTCGACCGTGGCCTGGGGCACCGGCAATTGCTGCTTGAGCACCTTGAACATGGCCTGGTAACGGTCGCGGTACGAGTCGAACCGATACCCCAGGCGCAGCGCCTCGCGCGGATCATCCAGCACACGAGTATCGGCCAGCCCGCGGCTCTCGAGCACCTCGAGCAGCCCGTTGGGCATGATGCTGTCCAGGTCGTTGAGGCGGGGGTCGCCGGTCCCGCTGCGCAGCAGCTTGAGCGTCTCGACCGCGCAGTTGTTGGAAATGAAGTAGTAGCTGCCGTCGTAGCTCCAGTGCATCTCGGCGGCCTGGCGGATCAGGTTCTCCAGCGCAGGCCGGTCCAGGGCGAGCGGTACCGAGGCCAGGCTGCGCAGCTCGGTCTTGGTGTACTCGTCGATGACCTGGCCCAGGGGCAGCACGAACAGACGCGAGGGGTACGCACCGGTGAGCCCGTCCCAGCTCGACAATTGGACATCGTTGACGAAGGCGCGGTAGGACAGCACCAGGTGCTGGTCCAGGTCGAGACGGCAGTCCGGCCCGCGAGGTCGCCCTGGCGCGCAGATGACCAGGCGCAACATGCTGTGCCCCCAGCGGCTGACCCAGTTCTGGTTGGCCTCGGCGAGCAGATAGTCGACGGCGTAGACCCGTTCCGGGTCGATCTCGCCCAGCGGCTCGCGGGCGAAGTCATTGCCTGCGTTGAGGAAGGGCAAGCCCTTGGGACAGGCCGACTGGACCGGCGTCCAGCCAAAACGCTCGGCAAGGTAGGCATTCATGGCCGGGCGCCGACAGCCGTAGCTCGGGTCGAGCAGGAAGTACTCCATGTTGACCGCGATGAATTCCTTGGAGCTGTCCAGTTCGTAACTGTCCGGGCTGCGTGCCACCTGGCCGTTGTGTCGCTCGCGTTCGCCGCGCCGGCCCACGTACTGGGGCCAGCCTGCGAGGTCGAGCAGGCGCGGGTCGTCGCTCAGGGTGAAACGCCGTTCGGTCTGGCCGCGGCAGTCCTGGGGCAGGCCGACGGCGCCGAGGGTCTCGTGCTGGCGCCGGCACCGGTTGATCACACGGCGCTCGGACGCTGGCCAGAGCCGCGCGCGGTCGTAGACGTGGGTCAGCTCGTGCAGGACCGTGGCCAGCAGCTCCTGGCGCACCGTGCCATGGGTACGGCCCGTGGGTGTCGTGGCCGCACTGCCATCGACCAGGCCAGGCAACAGCCGAGCGTTGAGGGTCAGGACGGCATTGGGCGAGGCCTGGCCGTAGGCATCGTGGCGCATGCCCGAGGCCCAGCTGACCTGGACCGTGCGGTCCAGGCGCTGCTTGAACGACGGCGGCAGTTTTGCCAGGGCCTCGTCGAGCAGCACCTGGGTCGCCTGGCGTTGTGGGGCGTCGAGGTCCTGTGCCTGCAACTGTAATTGCAGGTCAGCCAGGACGGGCGTGCCGAGCAGCGTCAGGGCGCAGCCGAGCAGCCAGGCACGCAGCCGCCTCACAGGGACAGGATGGCTTCGGCCAGGACCTGATCGCTGGCGTCGCGCGCTTCAGGTACACGCTGGCGCAGGGTATTGAACGCGGCTTCGAGCTGCGCCCCCCGGATATCGCCGCGGCTGGCGACGAAACTGGCGGCGTCGTCACGCGCTTCGCGTACGACCTTGGAATCGCGGATCGAGGTGGTGGTGTCCGAGGTGAAGTCGATCGAGCGGCCAAAGGCGCGCACGATGATGTTGCTGGTGGCCACCAGGGTCTGGGCCTGGGCCACGTCGGCCAGCAGCAGGAAGCCGAGAGCGGCGGCGATCAGCGGTTTACGCATGGAGCATCTCCGGAAAGTACAGGGAGTCGAGGAATGGTCATTGGACGAGAATTGCCCGTGCCAGTTCAAGGTCATCGTGGGTCTGCGCAGGCAAGGCGCGGTGCAGATGATCGAGCGCAGCGCGCAAGCGTACGCCTTGTACCTGGCCATCGGTCGCCACGAACACGGCGGCATCGTCGCGCGCCTGGCGCACGAGCTTGCTGTCGAACGGCCCGGTGGTGACCTGGGTCGTCGCATAGCCCGAGATCACCAGGCCCTGGGTCGTGGTGTCGAAGGCCTGTGCCCTGTCGATGCAGGCACAGAGCAGTAGCAAGGGTAGGACCTGACGCATGGAACGCTTCACACGGATCTCGAACGGGAACAGGGCGTCGCGCTGGGGACGCGACGGTACGGCAGGCTTCAATGCGCCAGAATGGCCTGGGCCAGTTGGGCATCGCTTGCCTGCAGCGTCGGCGCTTGCTGACGCAGGTAGGCGAACGCGCTTTCCAGCTTGGCGCCGCGGATCGCACCTTGGCTGCCGACGAAGCTGGCGGCATCGTCGCGAGCGGCTTCGACGATCTTGTTGTCACGCAGCGAAGACGAGGCATCGGAGGTCGCATCGGTCGAGGCAGCGATGCCGCGTACCAGCGAGTCGGTCGTGACGACGAAGCTGGAGGCCTGGGCCATACCGGCCAGGGTCAAGAGCGCAACGCCGCCGAGCAGAGAAAGACGAGGCATGGAACAACTCCTAAAGAGAAAACGGATGATGAAGGTCTAGAGCGGACTGTAGGACAATCGCCGTCATTCCGGTAGCCAAAGTAGAGCAAGACTATCACGGGAGTTGGACCGATAGTCAGGCGTAGTGTCGGCAACTGTACCAGACAAAAATCAGTTTTAAGAAACTGTTATGGTCCCTTGTTCCCACCGTTTTCTTGCAGACCAAAAAAAACCCGTCGTGGTGTCCACGACGGGTTTCTTGAAAGGCGCTGATCGAGTCAGCGACCTGCTTAGCGCCAGAACGGCTTGCTCAGCTCTTGCTGGCGCTGGGCTTCGCTGATACCGGCATCGGCCAGCAGGCGGGCGTCCAGTCGAGCCAATTGACGGCGGCTGGAAACGCGACGCTGCCACAGCAGCAGGTTGGAGGCGACGCGCAGGGGCAGCGACGCTTTGGATTCTTGAGTGTTGGTTTCGAAAACCAGGCCGGAACTGAGGGTACGTTCCATGATGAGTCATCCTTCCGCTTGTGGCGGCATCGAGTAAGTGATTTCAACTGATGCCAATGATCCTCCTCTGCCGTCCACTACAGTAGATACAGTTCAGCAGTATTGCAGTGCCTCAGTTAACTGTTGAAAGCGACTGTTGCACTGATAATTCGCACAACTGTACTGGTCCGCACCATAACAGTGCTTTTTTGGCAGAAAAGGTCTGGAAGGGGACGGAAAACCACAGAATCAGCATAACAGTAGAACAGTTCTTGCCAGAACAGTGAGGGCGACCGTGAACTGTGTAGAAACAAGGTGACCTGATCCTGGTAAAGCCTGACCCTCTCGTCGTCGCATGACGGCTGGTCAGGCTTCGATACCCCTCACACGGCCAGCATTCGTCCTGTGATTTCCAGGTTGTCGTGCCAGGCCAGCGCTTCGCGCAGCAGGTGAGGTGTATGCCCACCGCGTGCACAGGCGCGCTCGAAGTAGTCGTTCAGCGCCGCACGGTAGTCGGGGTGCACACAGTTGTCGATGATCGCCCGCGCCCGCTCCCGAGGCGCCAGCCCACGCAGATCGGCCAGGCCCTGTTCGGTGACCAGGATGTCGACATCGTGCTCGGTGTGGTCCACGTGGCTGACCATTGGCACCACGCTGGAAATCGCGCCGCCTTTGGCGATCGACTTGGTGACGAAGATCGCCAGGTGGGCGTTGCGGGCGAAGTCGCCCGAGCCGCCGATGCCGTTCATCATCCGCGTGCCGCAGACGTGGGTGGAGTTGACGTTGCCGTACAGGTCGAACTCCAGCGCCGTGTTGATACCGATGATGCCAAGCCGACGCACCACCTCCGGGTGGTTGGAGATTTCCTGCGGGCGCAGCACCAGCTTGTCCTTGTAGCGCTCGAGGTTGCCGAAGACATCGGCGTTGCGTCGTTCGGACAGGGTGATCGAGCTGCCCGAGGCGAAGCTCAGCTTGCCGGCATCGATCAGGTCGAAGGTGGAGTCCTGCAACACTTCGGAGTACATGGTCAGGTCTTCGAACGGCGACTCGATCAGGCCACACATCACCGCATTGGCGATGCTGCCGATGCCGGCCTGCAGCGGGCCGAGGCGATTGGTCATGCGACCGCCCTGCACTTCACGCTTGAAGAAGTCGATCAGGTGATCGGCGATGGCCTGGGTGTCGCTGTCCGGGGGCAGGACCGTCGACGGCGAGTCGGGCTGTTCGCTGATGACGATGCCGGCGATCTTGGCCGGATCGATGGCGATCGCGGTGCTGCCGATGCGGTCGTCGACTTTCACCAGCGGGATCGGCGTGCGGGTCGGCCGGTAGGTCGGGATATAGATGTCGTGCAAGCCTTCGAGGTTGGCGTTGTGCGACAGGTTGATCTCGACGATGACCTGCTTGGCGAAGATGGCGAAGCTGGCCGAGTTGCCCACCGAGGTGGTCGGCACGATGTGCCCGTGCTCGGTGATCGCCACGGCTTCGATGACTGCGATGTCCGGCAGGGTGAGCTGCTGGTTGCGCAGTTGCTCCACCGTCTCGGACAGATGCTGGTCGATGAACATCACCTGGCCGTTGTTGATGGCCCTGCGCAGCGTGCTGTCCACCTGGAACGGCATGCGCCGGGCCAGGACACCGGCCTCGGTCAGCTGCTTGTCCAGGTCGTTGCCCAGGCTGGCGCCGGTCATCAGGCTGATCTTCAACGGCGACTGACGCGCCCGTTCGGCCAGGGCGCGCGGCACGGCCTTGGCTTCGCCAGCGCGGGTGAAGCCGCTCATGCCGACGGTCATGCCGTTCTGGATCAGGCTGGCGGCGTCGGCCGCGCTCATGACTTTGTCATGCAGGGAGGGCAAGCGGATACGATCACGGTACATGGTGGTTATCTCGGGCTGCTCAAGCTAGATGCGCAGTCTAGTGATTTCGCCCTGCCCCGTCCCGCGACCAAGGTCGAATGCCGCACCCCGTGCGCCCCCGCATGCCTGGACAAGTCCGGGCACACGGCGGTGCAGCGAGCGCGGCGTTCGCCTGGGTTCACTCCACGGCCTTGACCATGTCCTCCAGCACCTTCTTGGCGTCGCCGAACACCATCATGGTCTTGTCCAGGTAGAACAGTTCGTTGTCCAGGCCGGCATAGCCGCTGGCCATCGAGCGCTTGTTGACGATGATGGTCTTGGCCTTGTACGCCTCGAGGATCGGCATGCCGGCGATCGGCGACTTGGGATCGTTCTTCGCCGCCGGGTTGACCACGTCGTTGGCCCCCAGCACCAGGACCACGTCGGCCTGGCCGAACTCGGCGTTGATGTCCTCCATCTCGAACACCTGGTCGTAAGGCACTTCGGCCTCGGCCAGCAGGACGTTCATGTGCCCCGGCATGCGCCCGGCCACCGGGTGGATCGCGTACTTGACCGTGACCCCCTGGTGGGTCAGCTTTTCGGTCAGCTCCTTCAAGGCATGCTGGGCCCGCGCCACGGCCAGGCCGTAACCGGGCACGATGATGACGCTGTCGGCATTGCTGAGCAGGAAGGTGGCGTCGTCGGCCGAGCCGGAGCGGGTCGGGCGCTGTTCCTGGGCGCCGGTCGCCCCTCCACTCTCGACGTCGCCGCCAAAGCCCCCGAGGATGACGTTGAAGAACGAGCGGTTCATGGCCTTGCACATGATGTAGGACAGGATCGCCCCGCTGGAGCCCACCAGCGAGCCGGCGATGATCAGCATGGAGTTGTTCAGCGAGAAGCCGATCCCTGCCGCGGCCCAGCCCGAGTAGCTGTTGAGCATCGACACCACGACCGGCATGTCGGCGCCGCCGATCGGGATGATGATCAGCACACCCATCACGAACGCCAGGACCAGCATCAGCGTGAACGCGCTGTAATGACCGGTGAAGGTGAACAGCAGGCCCAGGGCCACGGTGATCAGGCCCAGGATCAGGTTGAGTTTGTGCTGGCCGACGAACTGCACCGGCGCACCCTGGAACAGGCGGAAACGGTATTTGCCCGAGAGCTTGCCGAAGGCGATCACCGAGCCGGAGAAGGTGATGGCGCCAATGGCCGCCCCCAGGAACAGTTCGAGGCGGTTGCCGGTGGGGATCGGGTCCGCGATGCCTGCGACGATCCCCAGCGACTGGGGTTCGAGCACTGCGGCGATGGCGATGAACACTGCCGCCAGGCCGATCATGCTGTGCATGAAGGCGACCAGTTCGGGCATCTTGGTCATTTCCACGCGTTTGGCCATGATCGAGCCAGCCGTGCCGCCCACCAGCAGGCCCAGGACCACGTAGCCGATGCCTACCGAACTCATCTGTGCGCCGAGCTTGTAGACCAGCCCGACCGTGGTGAGGATGGCCAGGGCCATGCCGACCATGCCGAACAGGTTGCCGCGCCGCGACGTGGTCGGGTGCGACAGGCCCTTGAGCGCCTGGATGAAGCAGATCGAGGCGACCAGGTAGAGCAGTGTGACCAGGTTCATGCTCATGGTTGCTTGCGCTCCTCGGTCTTGGCTTTCTTCTTGAACATCTCCAGCATGCGGCGCGTCACCAGGAAGCCGCCGAACACGTTGACCGCGGCCAGGGCCACGGCCAGCGTGCCCATCACCTTGCCGGCCGGCGTCACCGTGAGGGCCGCCGCCAGCATGGCGCCGACGATCACGATGGCCGAGATGGCGTTGGTCACGGCCATCAAGGGGGTGTGCAGGGCGGGCGTGACGTTCCACACCACGTGGTAGCCCACGTAGATCGCCAGCACGAAGATGATCAGGTTGTACAACCCGTCTGAAATCAGCATGTCTTGCATGGTTCTGGCTCCTCAGGCGGCCGCACGGCTGACGTGGCCGTCGCGGCACATCAGGCAGGCGGCGACGATGTCGTCTTCAAGGTCGATCGAAAGCGTGGCGTCCGCGGTGCACACCAGCTTGAGGAAATCCAGCAGGTTGCGGGCGTACAAGGCCGACGCATCGGCCGCGAGCTGGGCAGGCAGGTTGGTCGGCCCGACGATGATCACGCCCTGCTCGACCACCACCTGGTCAGCCACGGTCAGTGGGCAGTTGCCGCCTTGGGCCGCAGCCAGGTCGACGATCACCGAGCCTGGCTTCATCTGCGCGACCGTCTCGGCGCTGAGCAGCGTCGGTGCCTTGCGGCCAGGGATCAGCGCCGTGGTGATGACGATGTCGGCCTGCTTGGCGCGCTCGTGCACGGCCAGGGCCTGACGCTGCATCCAGCTGGCGGGCATGGGCCGCGCGTACCCACCGACACCCTCGGCGCAGGCGCGCTCTTCGTCGGTCTCGTAAGGGACGTCGATGAATTTGGCGCCCAGCGATTCGATCTGCTCCTTGACCGCCGGACGCACGTCCGAGGCCTCGATCACCGCCCCCAGGCGCTTGGCCGTGGCGATCGCCTGCAACCCGGCCACACCCGCCCCCAGGATCAGCACGCGCGCCGCTTTCACGGTGCCCGCTGCCGTCATCAGCATGGGCATGAAGCGTGCGTAGTGCGAGGCGGCCAGCAGGACGGCCTTGTAGCCGGCGATGTTGGCCTGGGAGGACAGCACATCGAGGCTTTGCGCACGGGAGGTCCTGGGCGCGGCCTCCAGGGCGAAAGCGGTGATGCCATGGGCGGCGAATTGGGCGATCCGCGCGGCGTCGAACGGGTTGAGCATCCCGACCAGCACGGCACCGGGCTTGATCTGCTGCAACTCCTGAGCGTCCGGGGCGGCCACCTTGAGGATCAGCTCGGCGCCCAGGGCGTCGGCAGCGCTGCCCAATGTGGCCCCAGCAGCTTCATAGGCGCCGTCCGGCACGCTGGCCCTGAGGCCGGCACCACGCTGGACAGTGATCCGATGGCCCTGAGCGACCAGCTTCTTGATGGTTTCCGGCGTGGCGGCAACCCGCGCTTCGCCTGCTTGCGTCTCCAACGGAACACCAATGTGCACGTCCTCTCTCCTGCGCTGAGCCTTTGTAGTTGTGTATCGCAGTCACGACTTGGCCGCCCGGACAGGCCGGGCGTTACGCAGAGTAAAAGAAAAAAACGCAAGTACGAGGGCCGGTGCGCGATTGCAAACGTGGGCGTCGCAAATGACCGAAAGCACTAGGGAAACGGGGACTTTATGCAGTTGTATGACGAGTGATGACGTATCTCAAAAGCGAATCGAGGCCTTTCCAAGAGTGTTTAAAATTGTTTACTGGTGCTTTTCGTGCGCGGCATAGCGTTGTGCCTGCTCGATCAGCCAGGCCTGAAACGCGCGCAGGGACGCCGACTCGGTCTTGCGCTCGGGCACGACCAGGTAATACGCCTTGCTACTGGTCAGGGCATGCGGGTTGGCGATCACCAACCGGCCCTCCTCGAGCTCGCGCTGGATCAGGAAAGGCGGGATCAGCGCGATCCCCATGGCATGCATGGCCGCCTGGGCCAGCATCGAGAATAGCTCATAGCGCGGCCCTGTCATGTCCAGTGCCACGCTCACCTGCTGGCTGTCGAACCACTGTCGCCAGGCATAGGGGCGCGTGGTCTGCTGCAGCAGCGGCAGCTCGCCGATCTGGCGTGCGCCAAGCGTGTGATGACCCTCGAGCAGCGACGGGCAGCACACCGGGACCGGGCTCTCGCCCATCAACCGATCGACCTGGGTACCGGGCCATTCACCTTCGCCGAAATAGATGGCAGCGTCGAACGTCGTGTCGGCGAACAGAAAAGGCCGTGTGCGGTTGGTCAGGTTGACGGTCACCTCGGGGAACCGTTGCTGGAAGTCCTTCAGCCGGGGGAGCAGCCATTGCGTGCCGAAGGTCGGCACCACGGCCAGTTCGATGACATTGGCCCCCTGCTGGCGCATGACCGACAGGGTGTCTCGTTCCACCGCATCCAGCTGCGTGGCGATCCGGCGGCTATAGGACAGGCCTGCCTCGGTCAGCCGCACACCACGGTGGGTGCGGTAGAACAGTTCGACGTTGAGGAAGGCTTCCAGGCCGCCGATCTGGCGGCACACGGCGCCTTGGGTCAGGGCCAGCTCTTCGGCGGCGCGGGTGAAGCTCTGGTGGCGCGCAGCCGCTTCGAAGCAGATCAAGGCGGTGGTGCTCGGAATCTTGCGTCGCATACGAAAATCTCACTTCGCAGGCCTGGAAGCCTCGTCTGACCGTCTATATGGAGTGAGGTCATTGCACAGCTGCGTGCGCAATCCTCGTTTGCCCTTGGAGCAGGCCATGCCTAGGCTGAACACAGATTCCCTTGAATGACCGCGAGGTAGGTGTTCATGACGACGAAGGCGCAGTTCCATTGGAGCGACCCGCTGTTGCTCGACCAGCAACTCACTGAAGAAGAGCGCATGGTGCGCGACAGCGCGGAGGCCTTCGCCCAGGACAAGCTGGCGCCGCGCGTGCTCGAGGCCTTCCGGCATGAACGCACCGACCCTGCGATCTTCCGTGAAATGGGCGAGGTCGGGCTGCTGGGTGCGACCATTCCCGAGCAATATGGCGGCAGCGGCCTGAACTATGTCTGCTATGGCTTGATCGCCCGTGAGGTGGAGCGGATCGACTCGGGTTATCGCTCGATGATGAGCGTGCAGTCGTCGCTGGTCATGGTGCCTATCCATGCGTTCGGCAGTGAATCGCAGAAACAGCGCTATCTGCCGAAGCTGGCCAGTGGCGAGTGGATCGGTTGTTTCGGGCTGACCGAACCTGATCATGGGTCCGATCCGGCCGGCATGCTGACACGTGCCAAGCGGGTCCCGGGCGGCTATCGGCTGTCGGGCAGCAAGATGTGGATCACCAACAGCCCGATCGCCGACGTGTTCGTGGTCTGGGCCAAGGACGATGAGGGCGACATTCGTGGGTTCGTGCTCGAGAAAGGCTGGGAAGGGCTCAGCGCGCCGGCCATTCATGGCAAGGTCGGGTTGCGCGCCTCGATCACCGGCGAGATCGTCATGGACAACGTCTTCGTGCCTGAAGACAACCTCTTCCCCGAGGTGCGTGGCTTGAAGGGGCCTTTTACCTGCCTCAACTCGGCGCGCTATGGCATCTCGTGGGGGGCGCTGGGCGCGGCCGAGGCCTGCTGGCACACGGCGCGCCAATACACCCTCGACCGGAAGCAGTTCGGGCGACCCCTGGCCGCCAACCAGCTGGTGCAGAAGAAGCTGGCGGACATGCAGACCGAGATCACCCTGGGCCTGCAGGGTTGCCTGCGCCTGGGGCGGATGAAGGACGAAGGCAGCGCGGCCGTGGAGATCACGTCCCTGCTCAAGCGCAATTCCTGTGGCAAGGCCCTGGAGATCGCACGCCTGGCCCGCGACATGCTCGGCGGCAATGGGATCTCCGATGAGTTCGGCGTGGCACGCCATCTGGTCAACCTCGAGGTCGTCAACACCTACGAAGGGACCCATGACGTCCATGCGCTCATTCTGGGCCGGGCACAGACCGGTATCCAGGCGTTCTATTAATAGAGAGAAAGGGGCGAGCCATGGGAGCGCTGTCGCATCTGCGTGTGCTGGACCTGTCGCGTGTGCTGGCCGGGCCGTGGTCGGGGCAGATCCTGGCCGACCTGGGGGCCGAGGTCATCAAGGTCGAGCGGCCGGGCAGCGGCGACGACACTCGGGCCTGGGGGCCACCCTTCCTGAAGGATGGCAACGGCCACGATACCAGCGAGGCGGCCTATTACCTGGCGGCCAACCGTAACAAGCAGTCGGTCACCATCGATTTCACTCAGCCTGAAGGTCAGCGCCTGGTCCGGGAGCTGGCAGCGGTCTCGGATGTCGTCATCGAGAACTTCAAGGTGGGTGGGCTGGCGGCCTATGGCCTGGATTACGACAGCCTCTCGGCGCTCAATCCGCGGCTGGTGTATTGCTCGATCACGGGATTCGGCCAGACAGGGCCCTACGCCGGGCGCGCCGGCTATGACTTCATGGTCCAGGGGCTGGGTGGGCTGATGAGCCTGACCGGCAAGCCGGAACCCGAAGCCGGCGCCGGGCCGGTCAAGGTGGGTGTGGCGTTGACCGATATCCTCACGGGGCTCTATGCCAGCGTGGCGATCCTGGCGGCCCTTGCCCATCGCGACCGGGCAGGCGTCGGTCAGCGCATCGACATGGCCCTGCTGGACGTGCAGGTCGCCTGCCTGGCCAACCAGGCGATGAACTACCTGACCACGGGGGTGGCGCCCAAGCGGCTGGGCAATGCACACCCGAACATCGTGCCTTACCAGGACTTTCCCACGGCCGATGGCGACATCATCCTTACGGTGGGCAACGATGCGCAGTTCCAGCGCTTCGCCGAAGTGGCCGGGCAGCCGCAATGGGCGCAGGATCCACGCTTTGCCAGCAACCGAGCGCGCGTGACGCATCGGGCCGAGCTCGTCCCGCTGATTCGACAGGCCACCGTGTTCAAGACGACGGCGCAGTGGGTCAGCGCGTTGGAGGCGGTCGGTGTGCCTTGCGGGCCGGTCAACGATGTCGCGCAAACGTTCCAGGATCCCCAGGTGATCGCCCGTGGCCTGGCGTTCGAGCTGCCCCATCCACTGGCGGGTCGTGTGCCCCAGGTGGCCAGCCCATTGCGCTTGTCGGGGACGCCCGTGGAGTACCGTCATGCGCCGCCTTTATTAGGGGAGCATACGGTAAGCCTATTGAAGGACGTGCTGGGGATGGATGAGGCGCAGATCGCCGCGTTGCGTGAAGCCCGGGTGATCTGAGCGGTTTCAGGCCGTGTGTAAGTATTTGAACTTTATTTGAAACAAAGGGTTGACGGACTTTCAGATCCCCTTATAATGCGCACCACTTCCAACGCAGACGGAACGATAAACGCCTTGTTAATCAACAGGTTGCGTGAATCAGGACGAAGCGGGAAGTGCTCCGGTCTCGACCGGAAGCGGTGAA